>JAGDZR010000001.1:0-432375 GCA_049115695.1 Cyclobacteriaceae bacterium
CGCGATGTGGACTGCAAAAGTAGTATAATTGTTTGAAGCACGAAATATCCGTGCTGATATTTTAAATAAAAATCAAATCATATGCGTCACATTGTCCAGTGACCCTGCATACTTTTCTACACTTACGCCAAATTGCTTCAAAAAGTCGACTCCTTCGTCCGATCCGATTCCTTTGTACTCAGCATATGAATTGAGGTAAATCACCTTTTGAACACCCATGGTATAGATTATTCTGGCACAAGCAATGCAAGGCGAAAGCGTAACGTAAAGAGTGGCCCCTTCAACCGACGCTTTGTTCTTCACGGCATAGAGAAGGGCGTTTTGTTCTGCATGAATGGCCAATGAGCAGCTGCCTTTTGAGTCTCGGGGGCAACCTTCTTCCGGCCATTTGTCATCACAATTGTGGGTGCCAGCAGGTGGTCCATTGTAGCCAATGGAGATGATCCTGGTGTCTTTGGTTAATACAGCTCCGACATGTCTTTTGATACAATGACTTCTGCTTGCAAGATTGACTGCAAGTTCCATGAAGATGTCGTCGAATGCCGGTTTGCTCATTCAGCGAAGCTAGAAAATATTCCTCAATATTTAAATCAAAGGAATATTACAATCAGCACGGCGATGGCCATTCCAAGAATGGAGAGTATGGTCTGATATTTCTGATTAATACTGATCATCAGAAATATTACAGCTTGAGGCTTGCATACCCTTATTTACCAGACAAAAAAAAGAGGCTCAAGGCCTCTTTTTGTATGTCAATATCTTATCTCAACTTAGCAAAGTTCGGTAAATACTTGCTCTAAATGCTGCGCAATCATTTGAGCATTTCGACCCTCAATGTGATGTCTTTCAACAAAATGGATCAGTTCCCCATTTTTGAACAAAGCAATAGATGGTGATGATGGAGGGTAGGGCATATGATGCTCCCTCACCTTTGCAGTTGCTTCCTGATCCTGACCAGCAAAAACTGTTGCCAAGTGGTCCGGTTTTTTATCACTGGTCTTAAGAGCCGTTACGACTCCAGGTCTGGCTGCACCAGCTGCACATCCGCAGACACTGTTGATGACCACCAGAGAAGTTCCTTCATCTTTGATATGTTGGTCGACTTCCTCTGCAGATTTCCATTCTTTGAAACCCACATTGGTGAGTTCCTGTCTCATGGGTGTTACTAATTCTTCAGGATACATATTTATTAGGTTTTTTTAGTACTACATAAATCCCAACTCAAGCCTAGCTGCTTCAGACATCATGTCTGTGGCATAAGGGGGATCAAAAGTTAATTCTATGTTTACATCATTGATTTCTTCGATCTCTTTGATCCTCATTTCAATTTCACCTGGTATTTCTTCTGCACTAGGGCAAGACGGTGAAGTGAGGGTCATCAGCACATGGACATTATTAATTGGGAATACGTTGATCTCATAAATCAGTCCCAACTCATAGACATCCACGGGGATTTCTGGATCATAGACCAGTTTGATCGCCTCTACGACTTTTTCCTTTAATTCAAGTGTATCTGCTTTGGTCCCATCCATGATTAGGCTGTCGTTTTAGTCTTAAGTGCCAATGCGTACAATTTTATTTGTTTGATCATTGCTGAAAACCCGTTACTTCTTTGTGTGCCAATAAACCTCCCCATGCCAATTTTGGAAGGGAAATGGATATCGGATGCTAATATGTTGTCAGGTTTTTCATTTTCAAATACTCTAACCAGCAGTCTCACCAAACCCTTGGTAATGGCCGTATTAGAGTCAGCATCAAAACGTACCAGATTGTCAGATAGTTCAGCATTGAGCCAAACTTTTGATTGACACCCTTTGACAATATAATCGTCATTACGCTTCTCTTCAGGAAAAGAAGGAAGCTGCTCACCAAGTTCCATCAAATAGTTGATGGACATTTCCATGTCCCCATCCAATAATGAGAATTCCTCAATGATTTCTTCTTGCTTATCCTGTATAGTCATTTTCTAAATTTTTCAACTACTTTTTTTAGTCCATCAACAAAAATGTCCATTTCTTCAATTGAATTGTAAACTGCCAAGGATGCCCTAGCTGTTCCTTCTATTTTGAACCGATTCATGACGGGTTGAGTGCAATGATGACCTGTCCGTACGGCAATGCCTTTGGCATCTAGAAAGACACCAAGATCGAAAGGATGTATGCCTTCAATATTGAAAGAGATAACACTTGCCTTGTGCTCAGATGTTCCCACAGGAGACCAACCATCGATTTCACTCAATTTGCCAGTGACATGATCCAATAGCTGTTTTTCGTGTCTTTCGATTTGGGCGTGTCCCAACTCTTCAACGAACCTGATTGCCTCGTGCGTTGCAATGACATCACCAATATTTGGTGTTCCTGCTTCAAATTTATATGGGATGTTGTTGTATGATGTTTTTTCAAAAGTTACATCGCTGATCATTTCTCCACCAGCCTGATAAGGGTCCATTGATTCGAGAAGTTCCCTTTTGCCATACAGGAATCCAACTCCAGTTGGTCCGTACATTTTGTGCGCAGAGCAGGACATGAAATCACAATCCAATTGCTGAACGTCAATTGAAAGATGTGGTGCCGCCTGAGCACCATCAACAAGAACAACTGCACCGACATCATGGGCTTTTTGAATGACGTGCGCAACGGGGTTTATAGTGCCAAGCGAATTGGATATATACACCATTGAAACGATTTTGGTTTTTGCTGACAGTAATTGCTCATACTCATCGACATCCAGATCGCCATTGTCCAATATTGGGGCAACCTTTAATAGTGCTCCAGTTTGTTCACAAACAATTTGCCACGGAACAATATTGGAATGATGCTCCATGCCCGAAATGATTATTTCATCTCCAGGTTGTAAGAATTTTCTACCATATGCCTGTGCTACAAGATTAATTCCTTCCGTGGTTCCCTTCGTAAATATTACCTGTTCATGTGAGGGGGCATTGATGAATGATGCTACCGCTTTGCGTGTGTCTTCATATGCCTCTGTCGCTCGTTCAGCCAAGGCATGAATTCCTCTGTGAATATTGGCATTGTTGTGCTCGTAATAATTTTTGAGTGCATCGAGCACACGAGCAGGCTTTTGAGTGGTGGCCGCATTGTCGAGATAGACAAGCTGATTACCATTCACCTCCTGATCAAGAATCGGGAATTGCTTCCTAATCTCACTGATATTTAATTGACTCGTGGCAATCATAATAGTCGTTCAGCAATTACCTGATGCAACTCTTCCTTGATAAAATCGAATGGAACGTTTTCAAAAGTCTCCTCAGCAAAAGCCTGAAGTAGCAATGCCTTTGCGGAACGTTGATCTATTCCACGGGATCTTAAATAGAAAATAGCTTCTTCATCCATTTGACCAACAGTGCATCCGTGTGAACATTTCACATCGTCAGCCCATATTTCCAACTGCGGCTTAGTGTGAATGGTGGCTTGCTCTGACAAACTAATGTTTTTATTACTCTGAAACGCATTAGTCTGCTGCGCTCCAGGGCGCACATATATTTTGCCATTAAAGACGGCCGTAGATTTTTCATCTACAATTCCCTTGTACAACTCATTGCTGTAGGAATTTGGGTTTCTATGATCAACTGAAGTATGATTGTCAACATGGCTATCACCTGTCAGGAGGTAAAGCCCGTGCATATGGGTTTCACAATTTTCATCATCCTGAGCAACGTTCAAAGTGTTTCTAACCAGCTTGCCAGAAAAAGTAAAAACATTGGAATAAAACCGACTATCTCTTGCCTGTGAGCCATTGGTTGTTTCAATCCAAAGAACATTGGAAGGGAATTGCTCAATTTTAGTGGTGCTATAATTGGCATTTGCACCAACGTTGATTTTATTGATTTTATTGACAAAAACAGGGTGGGATCCAATGACGATTGTTTTTTCACAAATTTCAAGCTTCGCACCTTGTCCCAGACTAATGCTTAACCTGGGGTTGAGGATTTGTGCAGATGATTGAGCATCTACTATGTTGTAGACAAAACAGGGTAGAGGAGATTCATTCGCTTTGATCTCAATGCTTAATTCATTGATAGCAAGAGAATGACTCAATAAATCGGACCAATCAGAACCTTCTGAGAATTCAATCATTTCTTTTTCCGAAACGTCTATGATGGAGGAAAGATCCTTTCGGTATTTTCCGTTGATGAAAACAAAATGATTTCCTTCCTCTTCAAATAGATACGCTTCAACATTGGTTAAATCCGAAGCATCATTTATAGACCCATCGAAAATAAAGTTTTTTGCAAAAAACCTGTCGATAGGTGTGAACTTGAACTCTTCATCTTTCCGTGTTGGAAACCCCAATCTGCTGAATTGTTCAAACGCATGTTGATGTGGAGCAGATGAAGGTACTAGTGTCTTAATGACTTCTATTGCCTTATTTTCTTTGGTTGATTGCATTCTCAAACGTTTGCTACTTCTTCCTTAATCCAGTCGTATCCTTTTGCTTCCAACTCAAGTGCTAATGACTTATCACCGGATTTTACAATCCGTCCCTGATATAGGACATGTACAAAATCAGGGACAATGTAATCCAGAAGTCGCTGATAATGTGTTACCACAATAGTCGCGTTATCCTTTGATTTCAGCGTATTTACGCCATTTGCAACAATGCGCAGTGCATCAATATCCAATCCTGAATCTGTTTCATCTAAAAGAGCGAGTTTGGGTTCAAGCATAGCCATTTGAAATATCTCATTTCGTTTTTTTTCACCTCCGGAAAAACCTTCGTTCAATGATCTACTTAACAAAGACTGATCGATATCCACGAGTTTCATTTTTTCCTTCATGATTTTCAGAAAAGCAACAGCGTCGAGTGCTTTTTCTCCCCGATATTCTCGAACCTGATTGATGGCGGTCTTAAGGAAATTGGTCGTTGATACCCCTGGGATTTCTACTGGATATTGAAAAGCCAGAAAAATTCCTTCTCTTGCTCTTTCTTCAGCATTATACTCCAGAAGATCTTTTCCTTGATAGTCTACGCTACCACTAGTAACCTCATAGTCTTCTCTTCCCGCTAAAACTGACGCCAAAGTACTTTTCCCTGAACCATTAGGGCCCATGATAGCATGCACCTCTCCAGGATTAACATCAAGGTTGATACCTCTTAATATTTCTTTGTCTTCTATTCGAGCGTGTAAATTCTTAATTGATAGCATTATTCTTAGCTAATTAATTCTATAGTATAGTGTTACTGAGTGTTTGTTACCCGACGCTTCCTTCAAGCGTTAGAGCGAGAAGTTTTTGTGCCTCTACAGCAAACTCCATAGGGAGTTTATTCATTACTTCCTTGGCAAATCCATTGACAATCAAGGCGACTGCAGCTTCCTCATCGATTCCTCTTTGCTGACAGTAAAATATCTGATCTTCACCAATTTTGGAGGTAGTTGCTTCGTGCTCTACTTGTGCTCCTTTATTTTCAATGTCGATATATGGAAAAGTGTGAGCACCACATTGATCACCCATGAGTAAGGAATCACACTGTGAGTAGTTTCTTGCATTTTCAGCACGCTTCATCACCTGAACCTGACCTCTGTAAGAGTTTTGTGATTTCCCTGCTGAGATACCCTTGGAAACAATTCGAGACCTGGTATTCTTGCCGATGTGAATCATCTTGGTTCCAGTGTCGGCCTGTTGGTAATTGTTAGTCACCGCAACGGAGTAAAATTCACCGACACTACCATTGCCTTTTAGGATACAAGATGGGTACTTCCATGTCACGGCAGAACCGGTTTCAACTTGAGTCCAGGAGAGTTTGGCAAAATCACCGGCACAGATTCCACGCTTGGTTACAAAATTGTAGATGCCTCCTTTGCCGTTCTTATCACCGGGATACCAATTCTGAACGGTTGAGTATTTTACTTCTGCATTTTGAGCAACATATATTTCAACAACTGCCGCATGCAATTGGTTTTCGTCACGCATAGGAGCTGTACATCCTTCCAGGTAGCTTACATATGAATCATCTTCTGCTACAATAAGTGTTCTTTCAAACTGACCTGTATTGGCAGCATTGATTCTGAAGTAAGTGGATAGCTCCATGGGACATCTCACACCCTTTGGAATATAGCAGAATGAACCATCGGAGAATACCGCTGAGTTGAGAGCTGAATAATAATTATCACTTATGGGTACTACAGAGCCCAGGTATTCCTTAATTAATTCTGGGTGATCCTGTACCGCTTCACTGAAAGAACAGAAAATGATACCCAGTTCTGATAAGGACTCTTTGAAAGTGGTAGCCACAGAAACCGAGTCAATAACAGCATCAACAGCAACGCCAGTCAATCTTTTTTGCTCGGTAAGGGAGATACCTAGTCTTTCGAATGTTTTCAACAATTCAGGATCTACTTCATCGAGACTAGAAGGTTTCTTTTCTTGTTTAGGAGCGGAGTAATATTTGATTTCTTGAAAATCAACCTTCGGGTACTTGACATTGGCCCACTTCGGTTCTTTCATTTCAGTCCATAAACGATAAGCCTTGAGACGCCATTCCAATAGCCACTCAGGTTCGTTTTTTTTCGTAGATATGAAACGAACAATATCTTCATTAAGACCAACAGGAGCTTCATCGGCTTCAAAATCCACTGACCAGCCATGCTCATACTCTTTGGATGTAAATTCCTCTAGAATTTGATCGTCTTTACTCATGATTTCTTACTCCTTTACTTCTTAAGCGCAAAGAAACTACTTATTTATACTAATTCTAAATAAGAAATCTATAATTGAACAAAAAGTTCAAAAAAATACTAAAACGCCAGATGTCTGTTGAGACTTTCCTCAAGAGAAATGAATGTTTCGGTCCTTTCAATTCCCTCAACTTTTTGAATGTGGTCATGCAAAACGTCCTTCAAGTGTTTTGTGTCACGGCAATGAATCTTAATAAAGATGTTGTAATTACCCGTGGTATAATGGATCTTGACAATTTCCGGGATGGCCTTGAGTTTACCAACAACTGTATCGTATAGCGAACTCTTTTGTAGATAAATGCCCATGAAGCATGTTACATCGTAACCAAGTCTGGAGTAATCCATTTTAAGAGTTGTTCCTCGTACAACTCCCATTTCCTCCAATTTCTTCATTCGTACATGTACTGTACCGCCTGACACAAAAACTTTTTTAGCTACTTCAGTGTAGGGTATTTTTGCATCTCCCATTAAAATATCGAGTATTTTAAGGTCTATATTGTCAATTTCATAATTCTTACTCATTTCCTGAATGTAATTTGTGAAATACTCAATTTTAAGAGTGCTAAATTAGTCAATATGTAATTCTTTCTCAATTTTATTGTAATATTTTTAAGAAAATAAAAGTCTTGTTACTTTTGTTTCATCAACGAACGGTTGATACACACACTGTAGGGTGATGAAACTGGCAGACATGCCCTCCTGTCTCGGGGGTGGAGATAAGGGATAAAGCCCGATGCATCACGATAATCTATGCGAATAGATTATCGTGATACTTTGGGGCTAACCGCTCCGTGGAGGTTCGACTCCTTCCCCTACAGCCATCATTTTTGGGTTAATGTTGTTTATTTGAATGTGGTCTGAGTAGGGGTGCTCAGGCCATTTTCTTTTTATAAGCGTTCGTAATTAAGTCGCATTCAATTTCACCTCAACCGTTACAATCTCTTACACTTCTAGAATATTTCAAATTTTTTTGAGCATTGATTGCTATTCCTTTTTTGTACGAAAAGAAGCAAATAAGAAGGTCGTACTATTGAATAAGGGGGCTAAATGCCATTTGCGATTAAATCAACATTATCGATAAAACATTGCGGTTCATTTAATAAAATAGAAAAAATGATGAAATAATTTTAACATATTGAAACTATTGCTATATTTGCCTCATCAACGAACGGTTGATGCACACACTGTAGGGTGATGAAACTGGCAGACATGCCCTCCTGTCTCGGGGGTGGAGATAAGGGATAAATCCCGATGCATCACGATAATCTATGCAAATAGACTATCGTGATACTTTGGGACTAACTGCTCCGTGGAGGTTCGACTCCTTCCCCTACAGCCATCATTTTTGGGTTAATGTTGTTTATTTGAATGTGGTCTTGGTAGGGGTGCCGAGACCATTTTTTTTGCCCAAAAACTAATGGATTAATTGAAAAATCAATCCATTGATCTCTCATAATACCCTCACGATATTCCAATTCTTCATTTGATCTTTGTGAAATTCAATGATATTTGAACAGAGATGAGATTAATCTTTTGCTATCTAATCATTGTCCTGTCATCGTCCTGCGCTGTTAAGGAACGTCAACTGAGCGAAGTATCTTTTTTTGATCACCTATCGGCACGTTGGATAACGGATAGCATAGCATTGCCGATTAGTGATTCGCTGCATTATCATCAAAGAAGATCTCCTTTGTTCCGAAAAAATTTTCCGGCTGACAAAGAAGTGTCAAAGGCTACAATGATCATAACGGCAGCCGGATACTTCAAGGCTACTATTAACGGTCAATCGGTCGGTAATGGAGAATTGGAGCCGGCATGGACCGATTATAGCAAAAGAATTTACTATTCCGAGTACAATGTGACTTCTTTGATTAGACCTGGCCCCAATTGTATAGGTGTCAAATTGGGCAATGGTTTTTACAACCCTTTGCCTTTGCGGAAGTGGGGGAGCAGAAATCTGCGAAAAGATACATATGTTGGCAAACCCACATTTATAGCCAAACTTCGAATTGACTATAAGGACGGTGAGACACAAGAGATTGTATCGGATCAGAGCTGGTCATATTCATTTGGGCCTGTTGTGAAAAACAGCGTTTACATCGGGGTTGAATATGACGCAACAAAAGAAATTCAGGGTTGGAATCAACCAACTTTTGATGATCGTTCGTGGGTCTCAGCAAAACTTGCTATGCCACCCGAGGGAAAATTGAAAAAGACTTTTTTTCCACCAGTAGCAATTACCAGAGAGGTCAGGCCTCAATCCATTAGTGTTATGAATTCTAATAAGTGGCTGGTTGACATGGGAGAAAATTTCACTGGTACCTATCGGGCAAGATTCAGAGGGAATATTGGAGATACTATTACACTTAGGTTTGGAGAGCGATTACATCCAGATGGAACCCTCAATCCAATGACCTCTGTAATTGGTCAGATTAAGCATAAAGGAGTAGGAGGACCTGGAGCTCCTGATATTGCCTGGCAAACAGATAGTTACATTATTGGATCAGAGGATGCTGCCTGGTTTCAGCCAGAATTCACTTATCATGTTTATCGTTACATGGAAATATCAGGTCTTAGGGAAAAGCCTCAAATGTCGGACGTCACAGGATTAGTTATGCATTCTGACGTTAAGCGAGATAATTCATTTGAAAGTTCATCAGCATTACTAAACGATATTCAGGGAGCTATAAGAAGAACATTTCTCACTAACCTGGTGAGTGTTCAATCCGATTGTCCGGCTCGTGAAAAATTTGGTTATGGAGGGGACATTAATGCTACAAGCGAGGCTTTTATTTACAATTTTGATATGGCTGCCTTTTATCGTAAAACGGTATACGATTGGGTAGATGCGATGAATGATTCTTCTTTTGTCGATACAGCTCCTTATGTTGGAATTAGATATTGTGGTCTTAGTTGGGAATCAGCTTTTCTGATTACGCAATACTATTTGCTGCTCTATTATGGAGATGAGCAATTCGTCAGAGAAATGTATGATTTGAACAAAAGTTGGATGGCTAAAGTACAGCGAATCCATCCGAATGGAATTGTGGATAAGGGCTTAAGCGATCATGAGTCATTGGAGCCGGTTCCGGTACAATTGACGGGAACAGCTCACTATCTTCAATGTGCACGAATTATGCAGACGTTCGCAGAAATAGTAGGTGACGAACTAGGTAGTCAGAAATATGAAGAGTTGGCTCGGGGCATTGAGGGATGGTTAAGAGCTGAGTATTGGGAAAAACCAACGTTAGGAAATATTAACAGGCAAACCCTTTTTGCGACGTTGCTTTATTATGGCATAGTACCAAGTGATCAAATTGAAGCAGGTCGAGACTCGCTGCTCAGTGCCATAACACATGGTCCGGCTCGCCACTTTAATACAGGTATTTTTGGCACAAAGTACATACTAGAGAGTTTTTCAAAGTATGATTCACCGGGGGCGGTTTTTGAAATTGTGAATAGCACTCAATATCCCGGGTGGGGACATATGATAGATCGTGGAGCCACCACCCTGTGGGAGACATGGGCAGAAAGTGATAATATTTATTCTAATAATCATCCGATGTTTGGATCGGTCTCTGAGTGGTTTTATAAATGGTTAGGGGGAATTAGACCTGATCCTAATAATCCTGGTTTTAAGAATTTTTTCATACAACCATACATTCCCAAAGGACTTGATCGCTTAAGTTGTAATTATGATTCTCCATATGGCACAATCGTTTCTGAATGGGAAGTTACCTCTTTGGCTCATCGTCGCTATCATTTCGTCATACCTGAAGGTAGCCAGGCTGAAGTTGTATTGGTGAAGCGAGAGTCTGATCATATTGAGATCAAAAAAAACCAGGTCAAGCAAAGGAGTCAACAAGTGAAAGGTCTTGAATTGGGTAAGTTCAGGCTAGAAGCAGGTGACTATGAGGTCAATGTCTATCCGGGTTCCGAATAGTGATCAAGAAGATTATATGCCTATTTTTAGAGACTTGCAGGGAGGTTGATGATCACGGTTGTCCCTTTGTTATGTTTTGATTTGATTGCGATTGAGCCATTGTATTCACCTATGACGCGATAGACAAGGGCTAGCCCTAATCCAGTCCCTTTACCAGGCGGCTTTGTTGTAAAGAAGGGGTCATAGACTTTGTTGAGATGTTCTTCCTTGATGCCAACTCCGTTATCTTTTAAAGTCACGGTTATGCCAGTATTCGACTTGTCGGTCTTAATATTGATGAGACCATTTGCTTCAGTGGCCCGAATTGCCTTATGCACTACATTCAGAAATACCTGATGGAGTTGGCCTTGGTTATCAGTGATATCTAATGAATCACTACAGTATTGTTTGGTGACGATGCATTTATCTTTAGTCTCATGATTCAATATCAACAAACAGTCATCAATGATTTGGTGTAAATCAATGTTCTCGGTTGTTTCTCGGCTTTGTCTGCTGAATCGATTAAGGCTTCTGACAATATCTGTTGCCTGGTCAATTCCAACTTGAATATTGCTTAACACCTTTGATGAAGACATCTCGAAATTAGCATCGGATGTTTGATGATTTTTGTAGAGATCCCGAAGTATCCCAATACCTGAAGAGATGAAGTTAAGAGGATTGTTGATTTCATGCGCGACTCCCGCGGTTAAAATACCAAGAGAGGCCATTTTTTCAGATTCGATAAGTTTATTTTGAGTGGTCGTAAGTTCTTTTAACGTTGCGATTAAACTCTCTTTCTGTTGGGTGAGTTCTTGATTTGTGTCTTGAAGGGCTTTGGTTCTCTCCGCGATTTTCACCTCAAGAGATTGGAGATATTCCTCTTTCTGTCTTTCAAGTTGCTTGACCTTTGTAATATCAATGACATATACTGAAAGCCCTATTATTTTATTTTGATAGTTGTATATGGGAGAATATCTGTTCTCATAATAGGAGCGCTGGAGGTGATGATCGCCATACTCTTCGCGCAGTATTAGCTGATCTCCGGACAATACTTTATCGAAATTGTCTTTGGCTCTTTGCTGATCTTCTGGCGAGGTTATGTAATCGAGCATACAGGCGCCTAACTCAATCTTCAATCCCCAAATGGAAAGCATCGTCTGCTTGTGTTGTTCCGTAAAATCAATGTATCGATAATCCGTATCCAAAGCGAAGACAATTATTCTCTAGAGGCTTTCCAGAATAGCTTCTTTCAGATCAAAGTGGTCAATTGATCGGTCAGCACGCTTTGGGCAGGTATTTTAGTTAGGCAGGTTCTTTGCTAATAACGTAAATGCCAGTATTACAGTTGCCTTAGGTTTACATTTTTGGGTGCTCAATTGGCAACATTCAGTTCTTTTAACAACCTCTCTGCTTTATAGACATATTTTACAGCCGCTGCAATACCACCAGCGTGTACTGAAACAGTACGATTTGACTCTTCGTCGAATATAAAATAACCAGGAAGGCTTTCAATGTTTCCGTCGAAAACAAGTCCTACAACTTCAGCATTTTTGTTGATAACAGGGCTTCCCGAATTACCTCCTATGATGTCATTAGTTGAAATGAAATTGAGCGGTTGCTTCAATAAATCCATTGTTGGGTTTTTCCAGCGTTCTGGTAGTTGCCAGGGGAATTCACCGTCATTGCTGTAGTGTCTGTTGTATAGCCCAAAATAGGTGGTTTTGTATGGAGCGGTTGTGCCGTTGTATTCATAGCGCTTCACCTTACCATCTGCAATGCGCAAAGAGAATGTTGCATCTGGCGGACTCGTTGCTCCGCTCAGTTGAAATTGCATGTTCATGATCTTCTCTTCATGACTCTTGTTTTCAGCACTTACCATTTGGAACTGTGTAGCGGCTTCCATATATCTGCCTGGCCATTTATCGGCCAGTGACATGAGAGGTTCTTTATCTGATAATTTATCTGCTTTGAGCTTAAAAAATTTGTCCGGATTGCTAAGGAGTAAACTATTCTCCAATAATTCAGCCGCATAATCGTAAGCAGATTGATCTCCTAGTTGTTCATGAATAAACCCTCCTCGAGAATGATCCTTAAGCTCATTCAACAGGCTGACAAAAAGTGCTCGCTCAAGATTGGTGTCAAAATCAGTGATTAAACTTCGTAGTTCCTTTTCGGATTCAGTTACCCCTTCTTGATTTTCATCTGATAAGGCGCTTTGATAAGCAGCTAGTTTATGCGCCAGTAAGTTTACTTTTCCTCTCAAGGCTTGAGGGGTCAGTAGTAGCATATCGGCATATACAGCACTCAATTTAGATTCATTCATGGCGATATTGTTCCATGGATCATCTCCTTCAATTGAAACATTGGCTCTGACATCATGCTCTTTCAATTCCTTTTTGGTCATTAAGTAGTCGTTGTTCAAACCCTTAAGTCTACCGGTATAGGCCTTATCTGAATTGCTAAGACTGAATGCCAGATTTGTTATGCTGTCTTTGACATAAATATCTTCCTCCAACTCTGCTGCCTTCAAGAGAATGTCTTTTCGATTTCTAAGAAATGCTAATACTGCTGGAACTGATGTGTCTCGTTGGAAATACAACTGGGACATAGTAAGATATCGCCCTGTGCTGCCTGGGTTACCAATGACAAACACAGCTTCACCTTCTTCAGCACCAGCTGGTTTAAAAGAAAAGTAATTGGATGGTTTTAATGGTTTTCCGTCTTCATCGTATGCCCTGAAAAAAGTAAAATCAAGATTATAGCGAGGATAGGTAAAGTTGTCAGGATCTCCTCCGTAGTACCCAAGTGCCAATTCCGGATAAAGCACGAGCCTGATGTCCGGATATCGTTTAAACCCATATAACGAATACTGGCCACCACTATAAAATGTTCTTGTTTCGATAATCAAATCCTCCCATTCCTCTTTTTGTTGATATTCAGCTTTAATTTCCTCAAGCGCTTGTTCCGGAGATCCACTGGCATTGGCTTTGTCAGCAACTTGCTGCGTTACATTCGCAATCATCACCATCTGATCTACATATAGATCAGGTACTCTTCTTTCTGCCTCAAGTGAAGCTGCATAAAATCCGTTTTCATCGAAATTTTCACCTTCATTCATCACAGAAGCGGTGACGCCTCTTGAGCAATGATGATTGGTCATTATCAAGCCATTTTCTGAAATGAACGAGGCAGAGCACCAGCTGGCAAACCTTAAAGAGGATTGTCTGACGTCATTCAACCACTCCTCTGTAGGCGTGAAGCCATATGCCTCTTCAAAGTATTGAACAGGTGGATTTTCAAAAGTCCACATTTTCCCCTGATCGAAGCGCCCGGGTTTTACCTCTGAAAGATCAATGTTTTGCGCAAAGCAAAAAGATGCAATGAACGCCAATAGGGATAGGAGTGTTACTTTCTTCATTCTTCAGTTTTGATTTGAATATCTCGTTTGAAATTAGGGGAAATTCAGCAAAACGTATAAGTCTTTAGCTTTTTTCCAATAAAAAAGGGATGAGCATTAGCACATCCCTTGACTGTTTCAGTTAATATTTCTACAAACCAATAGGAACTTTAACAATGGTGTTGTCCCATCCAATAACCATGTTGACGCCTCCATCTGCTTCCTCGAAAATAATCCCCATTTGCTCGATGGTTGATTTACTGGCACTTACAGGTACTGTTACCTGAGCTAACGTGCTTTCTTCAGGTTTGAAAGCATAATGACCCCATCCATCGAGATCAGAACTGAAGTAAACTGTCCATTCGGACTCATTGACCATGGCATATGCCGTGTATCGACCAGCAGCAATCTTTTTATCACCAACTGTTACCTCTTGCATGAATGTAACTTCTGTTGATTCATTTGCGCCAATTCGCCATACTTCTCCGTACTTGATCAAATTTCCAAATACTTCTCTATCATTTTTGGATGGACGAGAATAAACTACCCGCATTACAGGCACTTGATTTTTACCTTCATCAGTTTTCGCAAATGCCCTGAACGCAACTCGTGAAGGGTAATAGCTTATGTCCAGCGGACTTTTGTCTAACTCCGGAAAATCCTGAGCATATACGGTGGCCATCATGCCAACCATTAGAAATGAAATTACTAATCTCTTGTTCATACTTGTTGATTTTTAATTTGACTACAATTTACACGACTGGATGAAGTTCACAAGTATTTCAATCTCAATAGGTCATCCTGAGTACATTTTGTAACGTTCTTACCTATTTAAGTTTAATGTAATTGTCCTTAGAGAATTGCTCAATGTTAAGCTTAAGATTAGAAAGCACTTGTTGTAAAGAGTAGTCGTCCAGATTGAGTTCCTCACAGGCTGAGTGGATGTCTTGAATAAAGCTGATTAGTAGTTGTTCCCTATGTCTTATTCTTTGCATGTCTTGATGCAGTAGATGAAGATCGTCCTTCACTTTATCTAGTTCTTCCTTTAGTATTTCTTCTGAGTTTGGTAATTCTTCTGATTCAATTTCAAACATATTTTCAAGAGGATTGTTCCAAGCATATGATAAAGTTCGCTAATCATTCAGGAATTACAACAATGACTGCTACTCAGGTTATTCCAGCGAGTCTGGAAGAGACATGGTCAATATTCTCCAACCCGCAAAATTTATCCAAGATTACACCTGCTCATATGGGTTTTGAAATTACATCAGAGCCTGAAACCAAGACATATGCTGGTCAGATAATAACATATCGCCTGGGGGTATTGCCAGGAATCAAGACCAACTGGGTTACTGAAATCACAAAAGTAATAGATGGGAAGATGTTTATCGATGAGCAGAGATTTGGTCCATATGCGATGTGGCATCATGAACACTACTTTGAACAAATTGATGAGAATACAACCCAGATGTTTGACAAGGTGGCTTACAAAGTCCCATTTGGTTCAATAGGTGAATTGCTGAATAAACCCTTCATTCAAAAACAGGTTGCAAGTATCTTCTCCTACCGAGAAAAAGCAATTGAGCAGTTCTTTGACTAAACATTTATTTATTCATATTTTGTATTTAAAATAAAAATCCTCAGTTTTGTTTTACATACATTTAGTGAATAAATAATGAAGGGAACGAATCTTGGAGAATTTGAAGAACTGATTTTACTTGCCATTGCATCATTAGGGGAAGATGCGTATAGCGTCATGATAACCGATGAGATTGATCGGGTAACAGGGCGTAAGGCGAAATTAGGTGTAGTTCATTCGGTGCTTAACCGCTTGGAAGAAAAAGGATTTATCCAATCTCGCTTGGGAGAACCGACCAAAGAAAGAGGAGGAAGGAGAAAGCGCTTCTTTGAGGTATCTCATGCTGGCAAAATTGCCCTTGTGAAGTCAAAGGACCAGCGGGATCAATTTTGGTCATCTATTCCGGAAATTGTTTTTCAAGGTATCAAAGCATGAAACGGCCTCCCCATTGGGCGGATCGGTTGTTGGAGGCACTTTGCCGAGCAGACAGGCTAGAGGATGTGCAAGGTGACTTGCATGAGTTTTTCTACCGTCGTGTGGATGAGGGCAGTAAGTATGCCCATCTGATTTACTGGATTGATGTTCTCAATTTCTCAGCCAAGTATGCAAAAGTCAAACTCAAAATTCATATGAACTTTTTCTTATTACTCAGCAGCTACTGGAAGACAACCATCAGGAACATGGGTAGAAACAAGTTGTTTTCGACTATCAATGTATTTGGCCTTGCCGTGAGTATGGCTGTAGCACTCTTAATGACTGTTTTTGTGGTTGAATTGTTGTCTTTTGACAGGTTTCACTCAAAATATGATCAAATCTATCGTGTTTATACAACTTACGAGAATGCGTCTGGCGAAGAAATGGACCTTGCTTCAACTTCAGCTGTTATCGGTGACAAACTTCGAGATAAGCATTCTTCGCTTGACAAAGTTGTCACTATTAGAAGAAATTTCGATGGAGACTTTGAAGTGGGCGAGAAGGTCATCAATGTTTCAGGACTATGGGCGTCCAATGAGTTTTTAGACGTATTTGATTTCAAAGTAATCGAAGGAGATCCAAAATCGGCATTGATTAATCCGAATTCGTTGGTTTTAACAAAACAAACGGCCGATAAATTTTTTGGTGAGGGTGAAAGTGTAGTAGGCAATGTATTGACCATGGTCAGTGGAGGGGGAGGGATGTCACTCAATGACTCAAGGAGCTTTACTATTACTGCAGTGGTGGAGGACCCGCCTAAAAATTCTCATATCAAATTTGATGGTCTAGGTTCGTTTGTCACCTTTCAGGAGCAGGTAAGGCAGGAGGAAGAAGGACTGTCCACAGTAGACGACTGGTCTAGTATATGGATGTTTCATACTTATCTTGTAATGAAAGAAGATGCCGATATGAAGGCTTTTTCTGAGTTCTTAGACGACATCAATCAAACAGAGAATGCTGAGTTTGAATATAGGAACTACATACACAAACTCGAGCCATTATCTCAAGTGGTTCCGGGAAAAGACTACTCTAACAATATTGGTCCAACAGTTGATAGGAAGGTGATTTACATTTTGTTAGCGCTCACTGCTGTGATATTATTATCAGCGTGCTTTAACTATACCAATTTGTCAATTGCTAGGTCGATTAGACGTACAAAGGAAGTTGGGGTGCGAAAAGTTGCCGGAGCATCGACCAGTCAGGTGGCTATGCAGTTTTTATTTGAGGCGATTGTGCTGTCTGCGCTGGCATTTGTTGTCGCTTTTGGGGTGTTTTATTTACTGAGAGCTATAGCGCTTGATGTGTTAAATATTTCCCTAGTGAACCTGGCTGTCAAGCCAATCTATTTTATCTACTTTCTATTTTTGATCCTGCTGATTGGTACAATAGCAGGACTGATTCCTTCAATGGTGCTATCTCGTATCAAGGCCATAGGAGCATTGAAGTCGTCTAACCTTCAACTCTGGTCTGGAATGGGACTCAGAAAAGGATTAACCGTATTTCAGTTTACACTATCAATTGGCTTTATCATCGTGGCTTTTGTTGCGCATAAGCAATACAAATATTCACTCAACTATGACCTGGGATTTGAAACAGAGAATGTACTTAATGTGAGAACGAGTGCAACTGATAATTCTCAATTACTACTAAATGCTTTTGAACAAGTTGCTGGAGTAAAAGGAGCTGCTGAGTCAGCCATGATCATAAGCTCAGGAAGTGTTTACACTGAATCCATGAAGTATGAAGATCCAATGGATTCAATCGAGGTTCATCTTAACTATGTTGATCACAATTATATACCCTTACATGAGTTTGAATTGATTGCAGGTAGAAACTTTGTTTCAAGACCGGATTCTGTGGAATCGCATGAGGTGATTGCTAATGAAAAAGTATTGAGCCGGTTTGGAATAGGCGAGCCGTCTGAGGCCATTGGAAAACGAATCAAGCTGGACCGACAAAATTATACGATCGTCGGGGTGGTTAAAGATTTCCAGCACGTCAAGATAAGCGACCCGATACATGAATTTGTTTTTATTCATAATACACAAGAAAATTACTGGGTACATCTTAAGGTACAGACAAGTGATATTGTCAGTCTCATGGATCGGCTAGAAGCTGTTTATCGCGAAATAGACCCCATTCACCCATTTCAAGCTGAATTTTTTGATGAGCGCATCGAGCGGGCATATGGCGAATATTCAGTCATGTATAAGGTAATTGGTTTTGTAGCCTTTCTTACAATATCAATAGCAGCTTTAGGGTTATTGGGAATGGCCGTATATACAGCTGAAAACAAAATCAAAGAGATCAGTATACGGAAGGTGCTGGGAGCGTCTCAACAGGAAATCATGATTAGTTTAAGCAGGGGTTTCTTTTCGTTGATACTGATTGCAGGATTTGTGGCAATTCCATTAACATATCTGTTATTTGAGAAAGTGATTTTAGTGGATTATGTCAATAGAATTCAGCTTGGCGTTTTTGAACTAAGTTCCGGTTTGTTAATTACACTTTCAATAGCCGCTTTTATGATTGTCTGGCAGACCAGGCGTGCTGCCAATGCTAATCCTGCTGATACGCTAAGGAACGAATAGTCCCATGGTCTTGGGTATTTGATTTCCAAGACGCAGATCCTTATCAAGCATTTGGCTTAGGTCCTTTAATTTGCTTCTCACTCAATTCAATCGATAGTAGCTCAAATGACTCTATTTTGTTTTCTCTGATCGTTATGTTGCAATAGTTGGTCTAAATTTTAATTTCTGATGTATATTCGAAGATATTTTTGAATTTTGAATACAAAATACATTTTTAAGATGAGGAATATATTTTTTGAGTTAGTAACCCTGAAAAAGGTTGCAACGCTATTGGTTTTGTTGACGGTCTGGACGGATGTGCTTGGCCAGGAAATTAAAGGAGAATTACAGCAATGGCATTCTGTTGTGTTGGATTTTAAGGGACCTCAAGTGTCGGAATCTGATGAAGAAAACCCATTTTTTTATTATCGGCTTAATGTAGACTTTACGCATGAGGCTACCGGGAAAAAGTTTACTGTGCCTGGCTTTTTTGCTGCGGATGGTAATTCGGCGAATACTTCAGCAACAGCTGGAAATATTTGGAGGGTGATTTTCACACCAGATGCAACAGGAGATTGGACCTATCAGGTGGATTTCCGAAAAGGAGCCTGGGCCTCCGTAAGTGAAAAGCAGCGGACAGGTGTGTCGGGAGAATTTATGGATGGTAAAGAGGGTACCATTACAATCGCTAAATCAGATAAAATGGCACCTGACTTCCGCGCAAAAGGTCGATTGAGTTATGTAGGTGAACATTATTTGCAATTCGAAGGCACAAAAGAGTATTTTTTGAAGCAAGGATCTGATGCACCGGAAAACCTTTTGGCTTATGAAGATTTTGATGGCACATTTCACAATGATGGTCATAAAGATCATTTTGTAAAAACCTGGGAAGCTCATCTTCGTGATTGGAAGGAAGGTGATCCGACGTGGCAGGATGGCAAGGGAAAAGCTATCATTGGCGCGATTAACTATCTAGCATCAGAAGGACTCAATGCTGTTTCTTTTTTAACATTGAATATTGCCGGAGATGATCAAAATGTATTTCCATATGTCGATTACGATAACCATGATCGAATCGATGTGTCGAAAATGGCACAGTGGGAGATATTGTTCGATCATGCGCAGAAACTGGGTATTTTCCTGCATTTTAAGACTGCTGAAGCAGAAAATCAGGGACTATTGGATAATGGAGGAGTTGGTGCCTATCGCAAACTATACTACAGGGAGCTGATAGCTCGCTTTGGGCATCACCTGGCACTCAACTGGAACATGGCTGAAGAAAGCGGAGAATGGATGAACCGACATGAAACGCCTCCACAGTATACCCCTCAGCGATTGGCAATGGGTGAGTATTTTGCTACGCACGACCCGTATAATCATCACCTGGTCATTCACAATGGGATGTCGTACGATGATTTATTGGGAGATGTATCAGCATATACGGGACCATCTGTTCAAACACATAAAAGTGACTTTAGGCTTGTTCATCCTCATGTGCTAAAATGGAGAAAATTGTCTGCAGAAGCAGGTAAACCATGGGCTGTTGCTGTCGATGAGCCTGGTGATGCTCAACATTCATTGTTGCCGGATATTGATGATGCCAAGCATGATACAGCCAGGCAGAATGCCCTGTGGGGGGCTATGATGGCCGGTTCCTGGGGAGTAGAGTGGTACTTTGGGTATAAGCATGCGCATTCGGATCTTACCTGTCAGGATTACAGAAGTAGAGATTTGTTCTGGGATCAGTGTAAGATTGCTCTTGATTTCTTCAATGATCTTCCTTTTTGGGAGATGACACCTCAGGACGAACTTATTGATGGTAATAACTATGCGTTTGCCAAGGAGAATGAGACTTATGTCGTTTATTTGAAAAATGGAGGGACAGCTAGTCTTGATTTGTCAAAAGCATCGGGCACGTTCAAAGGTCAATACTTCAATCCTCGAACGGGTGAGTATCTCAAGAAAGGCTTCAGTGTTGATGGAGGTGGAAACGTAGCGCTGAATGCTCCAAAGAAAGAAAATGAACTAGATTGGGCAATCCTCTTAAGTAAAGATTAGCATACTGGATAGGCTACTGAGCATATCCTACTTCAGATTATTCAGGGAAGTTTTTGATTGCGCTGATTTCAATAGCGACAATGAGTTTGTTTCACTATTGACATCAGTGCAATATTTTCTCTATTTCATCTTCATTTACTTTGAGGGCTTCCAAAATGTACCTGGCCATTTCTTTATCAGATGTTCTTAGTTTTTCAAACTGAGGCATCAAGCCTGCTGCCCATAGCCGTTCACTGACGTCCATGCCAGTTAAATCTTTAACACCATTTGCCTTTTTTAAGATATGTTCCTTATCCACAATGAGGTTCAGTTTTGTTTCCTTTGCTCTATTCCAATTTACTTATTTTTTGAGAAAGAGCAATCATTGCAGGTGAGCTGAATTTCAGATATTGGGTCATGCTTGCTGCCCTGAGGACGATACCTTATGTGCTTTAATAAACAAGGCTAGTTCTTCTGATTGCCGTTAATTTATGCAAATATTAAACTGATTTCTAATGGGCAGATCATAGAGACTATGAATTACTGGTCTCGAGACTACCTTGGGCAATCTCATCTTTTTACAAATGCCTGATTAAATCTTGAATCTCAAGTTAATCTGTGCTATAATGCATTAGTCACTAATATTTGTTCATTTATGTATCTCATCACCTATGATGAATCAGATGATATCATTTTTGTTGAATTGAAGGGGGAAAGTGATTTTGAAGATTTAAAACAGCACTTGAAAAACCTAAGGTCTAGATTTAAACATCATGACAATCTATTCATCCTTGCTGATCAAACATCAGGAAAAGTAGAGGTCAATATGTTGACGATCGCGATTGATGTGTATGAATTAAAAAGTGATGTGCAAGCTTTGTCGGCAGATCATGCAAAAATATTTTCTGCCCAAGTTGTCAAAAACGCGAACGATAAAGGAATCCTACATTTACATCAATCGCTTAACGAGAATTTATCAAATTATCAGGTTAAACTATTTGAATCAAAACAGGAGGCACGAGCTTGGTTAAAGGAGAATCAGTAATTACCGTTTGCTTTTACTTGTCAATGTAGATAGGGGTTATGGAATACATTTCTTAGATTCATTGGTACAAACAATTGACTGTTTTGATGAAAATTTCTTTGTTATCCAAAAGCAACCTTTATGGACGTTTGATGATATTCATTTTTTTGATGTTCACGACAGCAATTTTAGCTTCCGAATCGGCCTTTTTAGTGGGCAATGAAACGTGGGGTCCCAAAGCTGGAGGGTTTCTTTTTTCTATTCTTAATTTGACCTTCTATTTGTACGGTATTGTCTTATTGAAGAAAATTGATATTTATCCTAAGGTGGTCATTAAAGGACTGTGGGTATATGCAATATTTGGGGTTTTAGCTGCACTATATGTTGCCAATCCTTTTGTTTCTGTCATTGATGAGAGCCTAATGCCAGTCACATTTGCAGTCTTTCATTTAATCAATGTATTTGTAACAATTTTGGTGTTAAGTGCCATTTTGAAGGATATATTTGGTTCGAGTGAGACCAAGAGTGATCATGTCTGGGGCGCAGTGGTGGCGTATTTTCTTATTGTAATGCTTTTCTCTGAGATATATGAGTTAATCACATTGATGCGCCCAGGATTGTTGGGTACAACATATCAACCGGGCTATCCTAATTATGTTCAGTGCATCATGTTTAGTTTCAATAGTGTTGCCGGAGTGGATTCCATTTACCCGGAGGCTCATGATTTACTTAGGAAAATCGGAAACATGGAAAATGTGATTGGCAACCTTTTTTTGGTGGTAGTGTTGGGTAGGTTACTGTCTCATCCACTCAAAACATCGCATAATTAATTTGGTGATCATTTCCGATAGATGATTTCTTGGTGTGTGAAGAGCTCCTCACGTCATGAGCGTTCAGAGATCGCTGCTAGCTGTTATTTTGAGTCTGTCCTCAGTAAATGATTGACGCAAAGGTTTGTTTATTACTGAGCTGTAGTTATGTTACATTTTCATGCATTATTTGGATCCAATTAATTCATATGAATATTAGATACTTTTTTGTTGCACTAGGCGTGATCTTATTAGGTTGCTCAGAACCCACAGCTGTTCGCATACCCGCATACGAAAAACCAGTCATCGATCCTGACCCACCAGCGGATTTTTTATCTCCCGAAGAGAGTATGAACACATTTTATATGCCAGAAGGTTTTTCAGTTGAGTTGGTGGCAAGTGAGCCACTAATCAATGAGCCTGTGCATATCGAGTGGGACCCAAATGGGCGCTTGTTTGTTACCCAGATGGAGACTTATATGCAGGACATTGATGCCAGCAAACAAGATGAGCCCTGGAGTAAAATTGTTATGTTGGAGGATACTGACGGTGATGGTCAGATGGATAAAAGTCATACATTCATTGATAGTTTATTGCTACCTCGGATACTATTGCCTTTGGATGATCGGGTAATTGTTGGAGAAACATATACCAACTCGCTTTGGAGCTACAGAGATACAGATGGCGATAACATCGCCGATGAGAAAATCCTATTATTGGAAGATACTATTCCAGATCGACGAAATCTTGAGCATCAGCCTGGCAACCTTACCTGGAATATTGATAACTGGATGTATTTGTCCAGAAATGCACTACGATATCGTTTTACCAATGGAGTTATTGAGGTAGATACGTTGATGGATGCACCTGGTGGTCAATGGGGACTGACTCAGGACGAAACAGGGAGGATGTACTATTCCACAGCAGGTGGTGAAAACCCTGCTCTTGGTTTTCAAGTGCATCCCAGCTATGGAACCATGGACTTTGATGACAGATGGGAAGAGGGATTTGAGCAGCCATGGCCGGTTATTGGTACGCCGGATGTTCAGGGAGGTACGAGACGAATACGGGAAGATGGTACCTTGAATCATTTCACAGGTGTTTGTGGGCAATCCATTTATGTGGGAGATCTGTTGCCATTTCAGGGAGACTTGTTTCTGCCGGAACCTGTCGGAAGGCTGGTTCGCAGAGCTAAAGTGGAGAATATCGATGGTAAAATATTTCTGACGAATGCATATGAAGAAACAGAGTTCCTGGCTTCAACAGATGCCAATTTTCGTCCCGTTGATAGCAAGACCGGACCGGATGGCAGCTTGTACATTGTAGATATGTATCGAGGCATCATCCAGGAAGGTAATTGGGTACGAGAAGGAAGCTACCTGAGAGAGGTAGTTGCCAGAAAAGAGTTCGATAAAAACGTTGGGAAAGGGAGAATTTATCGTGTTGTTCATAAAGATTCAAAGCCTTATCAACCTATTTCACTTTTGAAGAAATCATCTGAGGAATTGGTTGATTATCTCGGCCACCCTAATGGATGGTACAGATTGAATTCACAGAAATTGCTGGTGTTAAGGCAAGACCAATCTATTAAAGAAAATCTGAGGAATCTTCTTGATAATGAAGGGTTCGTTGCATCACTGTTTTCGGATCGGGATTTTGGGATTGAGCGATTACATGCGCTCTGGACGCTTGAGGGGCTAGACGCATTGGATGAAAGCACTTTGTTAAAGGCATTGAGTGACGAAGATGTCCGAGTACGATCTGCAGCCATTCGGTTGTCAGAGCCTTTTGTTGCAACTGGCAATGAATTGGTGATGAACAGGCTAAAAGAGTTGAGTAATGATGCTCAGGAAGACATCAATGTGTCCATTCAGCTAGCCCTTTCAATGCGCACTACAAAAAATGAAGCAACTAAGAAAATGGTGATCAATGCCATGTCTTTGCGCCCAAACAATGAAGTGCTTAATGTGATAGGAACGGAAACCTTGAAGGAAACTCCTCCCGAGTTGGAAAGGTTAGCCAATAAGTATGTCCTTTGGGAAACCCATCAGCGCAGGTGGCTTTTGAAAGGTTATGACATTTATAAGGGGCTTTGTGCAGAGTGTCATGGAGAAAGAGGAGAAGGAAAAGGTGATCTGGCTCCTGCATTAGCAGGATCACCCCGAGTGAGTGGTAACATCAACAGGTTGTCACGTATTTTACTTCATGGATTGCAGGGGGAAATCGACGATCAATCATACACAGGAGTAATGATACCCATGAAAAATCAGGATGACGAATGGATTGCAAGCGTATTGACCTACATACGTGCAGAGTTCAATGGAAAAGGGGCTGTAGGCCCTTGGAGGGTGAGAAATGTACGCAATGCTGAAAAAGACCGAACTGATTATTGGACGCTTGAAGAATTAGAAAAATTGAATTAGTTGAACCTTTGAGCCAAAATGCTGACATTTGAAAGAAGGTCAAATTGTCTTTTTTACCCATTCTTACTTTTTTCTATGAAACACTTTTTAATAATGCTAGCGCTTGCGGGTTGTCTTTCCATCACTGCTCAGAATTTGTCAAATTTTAGGTGGACTACTTTGGACACTTCCGGGGATCCAACTCCAAGGCATGAAAGTTCTATGGTTGAACACAAAGGCAAATTTTATATCCTGGGAGGACGTGGTGTCAATCCCGTTGATGTATTTGATCCGAAGACAAATTCCTGGGAGTCCAAATCCAAATCACCTTTTGAGATCCATCATTTCCAGGCGGTTTCGTATGGAGATGCCATTTATTTTGCTGGCGCTATGACTGGCCAATATCCAAAAGAAACTCCCTTGACTCACATTTGGAAGTACTATCCATCGGAGGATCGATGGGAGCAAGGGGATGAAATACCCTTAGAGCGGAGAAGAGGAGGTGCTGGTGCGGTAGTGTATCAGGACAAACTTTACCTGGTCTGTGGTATTGATTTGGGGCACACCAGCGGAACCAATAATCACTTCGATAGCTATGACTTGAAGACTGGAGAATGGGAAACGTTGACTAAAGCTCCTCATATTCGGGATCACTTTTCAGCGATTGTAGTGGATGACAAACTTTATAGTCTGGGAGGGCGAAATACCAGCTATCATGTAGACGGAAATTTTACGGCATTTTTTGAAGCAGTCAATTCAAAAGTAGACGTCTATGATTTCGAAACTGGAGATTGGATCACACTCAAAGAAGCATTGCCAACTCCGTCCGCAGCTGGCGGTTTGGCATATCTAAATGGGCATTTGTTTTATGCAGGTGGAGAGGCAGGACAAGCGAGTGCTCACAGTGAGACACATGCCATGGAGATAGCCACAGGTAAATGGAAAAAGTTATCACATTTGAACACAGGGCGACATGGTGGTGGAGCTGTCGTATGGAATGGCAAGATTTACATGGCTGCTGGAAGCCCTAAGAAAGGTGGTGGAAATTTGTCGTCAATTGAAGTGTTAAGTGACGAACACAGTTGGCAAAGCCTTTTCAACGGTAAAAATCTTGCCGGATGGGAAATTCGATGCACAGATCCTGATCGAGACAAGGAATTCTGGAAAGTTGAAGATGGTGCCATTTTCTGCAATTCAGAAGGCAGTACTGAGCACCAATATATTTGGTTGCAAACGACCGATGAATACGGTGACTTTGAGTTGAGGTTGAAGTATCAGACTTATAGAGGAACTGAAGGCAACAGTGGTGTTCAATTCAGAAGTAGATATGATGAGAATGCTCAGGTAGACGAGGATGCAGTAGGCTGGTTAGATGGTGCTCAGGTAGATATCAATCCTGCCGAACCCTTTCGCAATGGATATATCTATGACGAGACGCGCACTAATCGGAGGTGGGTCAATCCAGACTTGCCTGACTGGAGGATTTCGGAAGAAGAGTATCGGCCTAAGGGATTGGTCAACTACTATTCAGATGAGGGGCCAGGCTGGAATGAAATGACCATCATTGCCAAGGGTACTCGTATCAAGACAATGGTCAATAGTGTGGTGATATCAGATTATGATGGTGCGGGTGTTTTGGATGATAAGGGGCATAAGCAATTGAAAGTTGATCGTCAGGGTGTAATAGCATTGCAACTACATAAAAACTCTGAAAATCGCATCAAGTTTAAGGATATTGAAATTCGGGAATTGAAATAGTATTAAGTATTTACTCTCCATGGTGGATTTTTACGATTCTCACCAGCATGAAATAGTATCAGCTGATTGCCATCAGGATCCTTGAGGTGTGCCTCACGCCAAAGCCACGGCTGGTCTGTAGGAAGGAGTTCAAATGAAAATCCCTGTGACTGCAATGCCTTGACTTTGGCATCCAAATTTGCTAATTCGAAGTAAACATAAATCCCATCACCGTCTGGTAGTTTTTCAACCAAATGAATTGAAAAAGTAGATTCGCCCTCAGGAAGTGATAGTCTGGCATAATGTGGAGGAGCATCAACAATCAACTTCATCCCTAGTTGCGTGTAGAAATCAATGGATTTGGCTACATCCAAGGAAGGGACAGTGATTTGATTGAGTCTCATTTCACCATTCCATGTTGGTCCAGTAAATAAATCATGGACGCCATAGCGGCAGCACCTAGTTCTAATTCACGTTTGTCCACTTGTTCAAATGTATCAGCGGCAGTATGATGGAACCTGAAGTAGCGTTGGCTATCTGGTAAGAGTCCAATGAGCAGTGTGCCCTGAGGCGCAAGCGGTCCAATGTCTACGCCTCCTCCCGGTTTCTTAAAGTCAAATAGATCATACGGCTCAAAATACTTCTGCCAGCTTTGCATTGTGCCGGTTTGCTCGTCAGTTCCACTTGATGTAAATCCACGAGGAGTGAATCCACCCCGATCAGATTCAATTGCTGCAATGTGATTTTCTTTCAGTAATTCAGCCTGCTTGGCATATTCCCGGCCTCCTGCACCGCCATTCTCTTCATTCATCCACATAACAGCTCGTATTGTTCTTTTGGGTGTGTAGTTGACAGCTTTAAGCGCTCGTAATGCTTCTATTCCTTGCATACATCCAGAGCCATCGTCATGCGCCCCTTCACCTACGTCCCAGCTGTCAAGATGCCCTCCAACAGCTATGTATTCATCGGGACTATCCGTTCCGTTAATTTGCCCAATCACATTGTGACTCAATACTTCACCTTTCATTTCGCTATGATTTTCCATGTAGATTTCAAGCTCTGAATCCTGAGCAATAAGCTTGCTCAACCGATCGGCACCTATTGTACTGATAGCCATGGCAGGGATTTGTGGCATATTAGGTTTGTACCTCAATGATCCAGTGTGGGGAACATCATCCAATGTTTGAGTGATAGATCTGACAATCACCGCTTTTGCCCCATATTTACCAGCTTCTGACGCTCCAAATGCGCGCTGGATTACCGCACTTCCATAGCCTCTGAATGTTTGGACATATGTTGCATTTGCTGGGCCATTTAAGAAGACAATTTTACCTTCTAGTTTTTTACCTAGTGTTTCAATGTCATCCATTGACTTTACCTCTATAACCTTCGCTCTGACTCCTTCTGGACCAGTTCCCTTACTGTTACCAAGGCTAAGTGAGTTGAGCTCGAATGTACCTTCAGCACTGCTAAGCACACGAACAATCTCAATGTCACCTCTTTTCCAATTGGGTACCATGACGGGCTGGATGAATACTGTATCAAATCCATAATCCACCATCACTTGTCGCGTGAATTCTACTGCAGCTGCAGCACCAGGACTTCCGCTAAGCCTATTTCCAATGTCCTTACATAGTACGCGCAAGTTGTCATAGACCTCACCATTGATCAATACTTCATCGTATATACTTTTGATTTGCTTGTCATGATCTTGCGCTAACCCAATTTGCAAGCAGCTGACAATCAGGATAGAAGTGATAATTGATTTCATAGAGATAGAATTTGCAAGAAAGATATTACCTGTTACCCCATTTGAGCATGGCTTTTGTATGAATGGAAACCTAACTAATACTAGTGGCTTTCTGCACAGGAATTCTGACGGTAAACTGGACGCCATCGGGAACGTTGGTTGCTGAGATGGTCCCGCCATGATCCGAAATCAATTCATAGGCAACCCATAGTCCCAGACCTGAGCCTTGCCCAGCCTCTTTTGTCGTAAAGAAGGGCTCAAAAATACGTTTTTCATTTCCTTTGGGAATTTTACTCCCTGTATTGTGGATAACCAATACCAAGTCTGCTCCATTTTTGGTGAGTTCCTTAATGGTTGAAATTTTAATCACCTGAGTATCAGAGGTATCAATTGCTTTGATAACGTCAAATGCATTGTTGATCAGACTAAAAACAACCTGATGGATTTTGTCAGGGTAGAGCATGATTTCTTCATCAAATTCTAAATCCTTGACTATCAGCACATTGTGCGGAGTATTGCTTCGAATGAAAAGTAGTGAGTTTTCGACGATCTGATTCGGATTCGTAGGTTTAATGATAGAATTTTCTCCAGTTCTGGGACTAATGGTCATCATGGTTTTTAGCACACGATTGGTTCTTTCAAAGCCATCTCCAATTTGATCATAGATGGTCTGAAGCTGTTCTCGCATTTCACTTCGCTCAATATTTTTGTTGAGTCCCTTGAGTTCATTCAAACCACCAGCAATATAGTTTAGAGGATTATTGATTTCATGTGCAATGCCTCCTGTCAATACACCCAATGAAGCCATTTTTTCAGACTGAACGAGTTGAGCCTGAGTGGATTGTAATTGCTCTACCGTTTTCTCCAATTGGAGTTTTTGATTCTCTATTTTCGTCTTTCCCCGACCAATTCGATAAAGGTTGATGATCACATTTTCGAGTAAGTAGAATACAATGAGATTAAACAACAACCAGTAAAGGATACCATCAAGTCCGTAATATTTACTCGTTGCAAAGCTGATGTCTACTTCCTGATTGGTGTCAAAATAGGTCAAAGTTTTTGGGAAGAAGACCATTTGACCAAAATTAATCGCCAAAAAAGAGACAAAGATCCAGGTTTCCTTTCTCGCTGAGAATAAAATTTGAATTAAAACCGCATGGAAAATGATACCAACCGGAAATGCCAAATAGTAGTCAGAGGGTGTTTCGAGCAAAATAATGGGTACGATATGAAGCGCGATCGGCCAGCTCACAATGAAAAGTAGTTTACCCAGGGTTGGGTAATTGATTCTATTGAGATAATGGCAAAATCCGCTTACAAAAATGAAGATTGGAACGATATATTGGTCGAATGCCTGTTCTGAAAACGGACGGAAGTAAGATTGAAAATCCAGTAATATAAATACCAAATACACCGCCGATAACGAAAGGTAAACGACATTCGAGAAAATGATCCGGAGATTTTTCTCAGTAAAATCAGCTGATTGCGATCCTGCTGTGAATAATTGTTGAAAACTAGTAAGCGGCATATCCTTACTGACGAAAATAGTAATTAAAGTTGATTGTAACCCATATTTTTGATGCCTTAGATGAATGACGGAATGTCTTTATATGTCAGCTGGCCAACCTTATCAACGTATCCCTTTGTTGAATTCTACGTAGACATCAAGCAACTAGTCAATAATTTTATGAAACGAACCTTGCCATTTTTTTACCTGACAGTGTTGTTGGGGTCATCCGGTTTTGCACAAGAGTATGATTTTTTCAAAAATGCCGATGCATTTTTTAAAGCGTACGTAATCGAAGGAAAGGTTAATTATCAAAGCATTTCTGACAATTCGGAGCATTTGACTGAACTAATTCAATTCATTGAAAATGCGGATATCTCTTCCAAAGCACCGAGTTATCAACTTGCTTTTTTGTTGAATACCTATAATCTTTTGGTGATTAAAGGAGTCTTGAATAATTATCCAATGAAAAGCCCATTGGATAAACCCGGTTTTTTTAAGATGGATCAATACCGTGTGATGGGGAAGTATATTACATTGGATCAGCTTGAATTCGATGAGATTTTCAAACGCTTTCCTGATCCAAGAATACACTTCATGCTAAATTGTGCAGCGACGAGCTGTCCAACTTTGTACAGTCAGGTTATTGCTCCTGAGGATTTGTCAGGGCAGCTGGAGTACAGCACGATCATGGTCATTGATAGAGAAGATTATATTCATGTTGATCATTCAATAAAAGAGGTCCGCGTAAGCAAAATATTTGAATGGTATCGGGATATTTTCGATAAACAGGGAGGCGTGATTGAGTTTATCAATAAGTATAGGTTCAGCAGTGTGCCAGAGGATTATACAGTTACATTTATGGAGTATGATTGGTCCTTGAATGAATTCGAGTCAGGACTGGCTTCTCAATAGTTTTGCTACTCTTGGTACACCAACACTTGCGGGCTCGGCAAACGCTCTAAGGTTTTGATAATGACTTAGATTGGGAATTTGCGGGTCGATTATAAACTTAGGAATTTCGGACGCAACATAGTCCAATAGTCCTGCCGCAGGGTAGACAAGCATTGAGGTCCCTATGACCATAAATATGTCAGCTGACATTGCTTCGTTAGCAGCCACTTCGATCATTGGGACCATTTCACCAAACCAAACTATGTGTGGTCTTAGCTGACTGCCTTTTTCGCATAGATCTCCTTCATTGAGGGCCCAGCCTTCAATGTAGTACACTAAAGATGAATCCACAGTGCTCCTGGATTTGAATAATTCTCCGTGAAGGTGAAGGACATTAGTGCTCCCGGCTTGCTCATGGAGATTGTCGACATTTTGCGTAACAATGACAACTTCAAAATCCTTTTCAAGATCAGCCAGAGCAAGATGACCACTGTTTGGCTGGGCTTTTAGTGCTTGTTTTCGTCTTTGATTGTAAAAATCCAGTACCAATGCTTGGTTGTTATACCAGCCTTCAGGTGAGGCCACCTCCATAACGTCATGCCCTTCCCATAATCCTCCAGATTCTCGGAACGTTTTAAGTCCACTTTCAGCACTGATTCCAGCGCCGGTCAAAACAACTATTTTTTTCATTTGACGTTTGCTATATGAAACAAGATAACCCAAAGGATATCGATTCGGAAATTTGTTTTGATAGGTTGTGGGGGTGAAAAGCCGGTTGGGTGTCTTAGTAGTAGCTTTTTACTTCTCGCTTATGGAACACATTTTTTATCACAATCGCTACGGATTTATATTTGGATATTTAGACAGCATGGAAGAAGAATGGTATCGAGTTGAACTCTGCCGCCCTGTTTCCGGACTTTACGCACGCTGGGGAAGAGGGGAGGTTAAGTGCCTGAAGCGAAACGAAATTGTCTTCTCAACGCTTCAGTCAATCGAGTCTCATTGATCCAATGATGCTGCCGTGGAACAAATGAGCTTCCATACATTTTCAATGTGTTTTCTTTTGAGGTAGGTCTGGCCTGCAACGAGCCTGAGGCCATAATTGCCGTTGATTTTGGTGTGAGTTAGATAGGCTCTCCCAGAGGCATTAATTTGCTCTAGCAATGATTGATTGAGTACATTCGGATCGCCTTGACTGGTCTTGTATCTGAAGACAACCAAATTTAAAGTACGGGGTATCAGGAGTTCAAAACTGATATGAGAATCGATTTGCTCCGCAAGCCATTTGCCATGATCAATATGGTCTGAAATCCTGGCTCGAATTCCTTTGGCTCCAAATGTCCTTAACACAAACCATAGCTTGAGCGCTCTAAATCGTCTACCAAGCGGGATTCCCCAGTCTCGATAATCGTTAACCCGTCCCCTGGTTCCTGTCTTTAGGTATTCTGGCAATATTTCGAAGGTGTCAATGAGTTTATCCTTGTCTTTGACGTAGTATGCCGAACAATCAAAATTGGTAAACAACCATTTATGTGGGTTGAAGACGTAAGAGTCGATATGAGTTAAACCCGCTGGACGCTCATGCGGAAGTACAAATGCTGAACCAGCGTATGCAGCATCGACATGATGCCATATCTGATATTGTTTAGCAATGTTGTCAATGGCATCTACAGGATCCATTGCGAGTGTACTTGTCGTTCCCAATGTGCTTACCACAGCGGTTGGCACATATCCAGCCGACAAGTCATTTTTAATTGCGTGAGCTAGCTTCTCAGGATTCATTGCTAAATGCTCGTCCACATCAACTTTCACAAGGTTATTGCTTCCGATTCCTGCTATTCTTACAGCCTTATCAATTGAACTATGGGTTTGTGTGGAGCAATAAATTCTAAGGCGCTCGGCGCTCATTCCCAGTTGATTACTTTTTGTTTTTTGCTCACGGGCCGTCAATATAGCGGCAAGAGTGGATGTTGAAGCTGTGTCCTGAATCACACCATGCCATTGCTTGGGTAGACCCATCAATGATTTGAGCCATTCCATCATTTTTTCTTCTAGCTCTGCTGCAGCAGGAGAGGTTTCCCATATCATACACTGAGCACCTAACCCGGCAGTTAATAGTTCTGCGATGATTGATGGATAGGAATTGTTGCCGCTGAAGTAGGCATGAAAATTTGGGTGTTGCCAATGCGTAATGCCGGGCATAATGATCTGGTCAAGATCGGACATGAGGTTATCAAAGACTTCACTGTCTTCAGGCGGATAAGAGGGTATTTGGTTTCCGATATCGCCAGGGGCAACCTGTGACTTAACAGGATAGTGCTCTATGTTTTCGAGGTAATCCGCTACCCAATCAACAGCTTTGTGGGCGTTTTTACGAAACTCTTCTGAGGTCATTTTGGAATGTAAACGATTTGCTTGGTTTCAAAAAAGGGTTCAGCGAAGAATCTTGAAATAGGGGTGAGTTGATAGGGTCGCTTTAATTCTTTTAACTCTTCTGACATGTCACCACCTTTTAAGGCGATAATGCCATTGTCAATGTCATGTTGTTGATTATTGGATACCTTTTGTTGGCTCCAATTCCAAATAACACGTGCTCGTGCAACAGCCCGTGTCAGCACAAAATCAAATTGATCCTTGACTTTTTCAGCCCTCGCATGCTCTCCTTTTACATTTTCAAGCTTCAGCGCATTGGCCACTTCATTGACTACCTTGATTTTTTTACCAATTGAGTCCACCAAATGAAATTGTGCTTGTGGAAACATGATAGCTAAAGGAATGCCGGGAAATCCTCCTCCAGTACCAACATCCAATATTGAAGCTCCATCCACGAACTGAACAATTTTACAGATAGACAAGCTGTGCAGAACATGCCGCACATATAGTTCGTTGATGTCCTTTCTTGAAATTACGTTGATTTTTTCATTCCACTCAAGGTAGAGCTGACCTAGCAGGGTAAATTGTTCTTTTTGCTTAGCAGATAGGTCTGGGAAATATTGATTGATGACTTCCAATCAAATATGTTGTTTTTTATCCTTCACCAGTTCGTACATCAACTCACGCGCTCTATGAAGCTGTGCTTTGACAGTGCCTAAAGGTGCTTCCAGTGTTTTTGCTATTTCCTCATAGGAGAGTTCGTCAAAGTAGCGCAATTTTACCAAGCGCTGATATTTTGCTGGTAATTTGTCCACAAACATTCTGACCAACTCGATCTTTTGAGTTTTGATTGCTACTTCATCTGGTGTCAGTGTATTGTCCTCAACTTCTATGTTGACAGATTCTCCTGAATCATCGGTAAAAGAGGTGTTTAATGAAAAGGTATCAAGTTTCTTCTTTCTAATGAAATCAATGGCATTGTTGGTGGCAATTCGAAATAACCACGTACTGAAAGTATAGTCTTTTTTGAATCTACCGAGGTTTTTAAATGCCTTTGCAAATGCTTCAATGGTCAGATCTTCCGCATCATCAACATTTCTCACCATTTTTAGGATCATGTGATACACTGGTTTTTTATACCGTTCCATCAATTCCGCAAAAGCGGATTCATCGCCATGATCTATCGCCTGATCTATCAATGCAAAATCCTTGATTGCTTTATCTGAAAATTGTCGATTTACTTCCATTTGACCTTTTTAGTAAACAATGACGCCAATACAGAAACAGGTATGAAAAGCACATACATCCATTCAAGAATTGGTGTCAACCACAATGAGTATCCTTCTCCTAACTTTTTAGTCAAGGAGTTATTCATGAGAACAATCGCGACCAAATAGAATCCAATTACAGGATAGATGATTTCTGGTTGATGGTTCATCAAGGCTAAAATAGTGAAAGTCACCCAAAGCGATAGAAGGACGACTGATTTTAAGCTATGCTTGATTTTAGAAACTGCTTTATAAAATTTTGAAACGGAGTAGTGCCGCTTCTTTTGAACCCAATAGGATGATAAGGTCAACTCGGGCGCTGAATACATCAACGATTCATAACCTAAGGCTACCGCTGTACGGTTTGGTTTGGCATGGTGTTGAACGAACAAATCATCATCACCACCCATGATGCCCTGAAAACGATTAAATCCTTTTACTTCTAAAAACAAACTCTTTCTGTACCCAAGATTTCGACCTACACCCATATACGGATTTTTTAGCCTCGCGGATGATAAATAGGCAACTCCTGTTTCAAAGGTCTCATATGAAATGAAATGATTAAGCAGTGAATGACCTGCATAGTATGGAGCGTATCCCAATACAAAATCATGATTATCAGTCATTTGAGTGGCCATCGACCGTATCCATTGGTCACTAGATGGTCGACAATCTGCATCTGTGAATAATAGCCACTCATGACTTGCCCCTTTTGCACTTAGGGTTAATCCGAATTTTTTCGGACTAAATTGATCCGGAAGATAGTCCACAATAACGGATTTGAATCGTTCGTCTTTTTGCTCCCAGCTTTTCACGATTTCTAAGCTGTTATCGCCGCATCGATCCAGTACGACGATCAATTCATAGTTAGGATAATCTTGAGTCAATAGAATAGGGATTAACTCTTCTATATTATGCTCCTCGTTTCGGGTACAAACAATAACGCTTACTGGAGGGGTATTGGCAATGTCACCTGGTCGATCAAGCGATAAAGCAATGTATCTGATCAATAAGTGAGTGAGTCTTACCCCAATAAATGCACAATACGCCCAGAAAATCCACACAATCCAACTCATGCTACTAAACAATCAAATGCGGTGGTGAATTTAGATCATATTGTAAAATTGACCCCTTATTTTTGCGCATTCTTATGAAGTTCACATTAGAAAAGAAGGATGACAAAAGCGGCGCACGCGCAGCTACTATCAAAACGGCTCATGGTGATATTCAAACACCCATTTTTATGCCAGTGGGCACTGCTGGAACCGTTAAGGCTGTCCATCAGCGCGAATTGGAGGAGGATATTAATGCCCAGATTATCTTAGGAAATACATATCACCTTTACCTTCGACCTGGTCTGGATATTATCAAGGCGGCAGGAGGACTTCATGGTTTCAATGGGTGGAAAAGACCCATATTGACTGATAGTGGAGGGTATCAGGTCTATTCGCTTGGTGATAATCGTAAAATATCAGAGAAAGGCGTGAGATTTCAGTCTCACATTGATGGATCATACCACGATTTCACCCCGGAGCACGTCATGGATATTCAGCGAGTAATTGGTGCGGATGTAGTCATGGCTTTTGATGAATGCACACCCTATCCATGCGAACGAGATTACGCTGAAAAATCAATGCATATGACTCATAGATGGCTGAAGCGTTGCATTGAGCATTATGATAAATCAGAAGGTCATTATGGCTATGAGCAGACATTGTTCCCTATTGTTCAAGGGAGTGTATATCCGGATTTGCGCAAACAGTCTGCTGAGTTTATTGCCAGTCAGAACAGAGACGGTAATGCGATCGGGGGGCTGTCAGTAGGAGAACCTGCTGAAATGATGTATGAGATGGCCGGGCAAGTTTGTGATATATTACCTGCTGATAAGCCACGGTATTTGATGGGGGTAGGTACACCAGCCAATATTATTGAATGCATTGCCCTCGGAGTTGATATGTTCGATTGTGTGATGCCAACGCGGAATGCTCGAAATGGGATGTTGTTCACTTCAGAGGGGATTGTGAATATTCGCAATGAAAAATGGAAAGCGGACTTTTCGGCGGTTGACCCTAATTTGGGAGGATATGTGGATTCATTTTACAGTAAAGCATATCTCCGCCATTTGATCATCAGTAATGAAATATTAGGCGCTCAAATTGCTTCAGTACATAATCTAACATTTTATCTGTGGTTGGTGAAAGAAGCCAGAAATCAAATATTAAAAGGGGATTTTGCTCGTTGGAAAAACGAGATGGTTGAAAAAGTGACGCGAAGACTGTAGTGAAGATACTCGACTGGTACATCCTTAAGAAATTCCTAAGCACTTTCATTTATGTAGTGATCATTCTTGTGATGATCATCTGTGTGATTGACTACACGGAGAAAAATGATGACTTCATGAAGAACAATGTGCCTGGTGCATATATACGGGAATATTACCTGACATTTATTCCATATATGACGGCATTGTTGACGCCCATCATTGCTTTCATTGCAACGGTGTTTGTAACAGCCAAACTTGCTGCTAAGACAGAGATTGTTGCGATTCTGGCGAGTGGAGTTAGTTTTAGGCGGATTATGTTGCCTTATTTGGTTGGAGCAACAATGGTGGCTATACTGAGCTTTTATCTCAATGGCTGGGTAATTCCAGATGCGAACAAATTTCGAATCAATTTTGAAATTCTGTATACTAAAAAACCATTCTACTTCAGCACCAGAGATATCCATATGAAGATAGGTCCCAACGATTATTTGTATATGAATCGTTATAATAATCAACGTGATCAGGGGTATCAAGTCACACTTGAGCACATTGCTGATGGTGAGCTAAAGGCAAAACTTCAGGGAAGGACCATGCAGTGGGATACCAGCACACACAAGTGGAAGATTAAGATGTGGCAGTTGCGGGAATTTGAAGAAACATCAGAAGTTGTTTCTAATGGTGAAGCGATGGATACAACCTTGATATTGAGTCCGAAGGATTTCAGAAATCAGGATCGTAGATGGGAAACGTTAAGGATGGATGAATTGAGAGAACATATTAAACTATTGGAGGATAGAGGGTCTGAAGATGTTATTGTCTATCGCATTGAGCGATACATCAGATACATGTCACCTTTTACTATCTACATCCTAATGTTTATCGGATTGATTGTGTCATCACGTAAGAATAGGAGAGGAACAGGTTTTCAAATTGCTCTTGGTTTCTTAATTGCATTTGGGTTTATCATTTTTTTCATACTTGCCCGCGCTCTGGCAGAGGCTAATTCAATTCATCCCATTTTTGCCGTTTGGCTACCCAACATTATGTTTACAGGAGTGGGTTTGATTATGTACAAGACAGTTCCGAGGTAATTAGTGTCAATCAGCCTTATCTAAAGTTTGTTCTCTAAACATATTCTAAGCTCCTTTGCTGCGTGACAGCCCAAACAGACTTCAAGGATTTTGCGTTTCTTCATTTCATTGTTTTGATCTGGGGGTTTACAGCTATTTTGGGTTTGCTAATCGAGCTCCCATCTGTTGAATTAGTTTTTTTTAGAACCGGATTGGCAGCTTTAGGACTATCGATGATTCTTATTAACAGGAATATTTCTTTTCGACTGCACCGGCCAAAAGACTTCCTGGGTGTAGTAGCTGTGGGTGTTTTGTTAGCTGCCCATTGGATCTTGTTTTTCTTATCTGCTCGAGTATCTACAGCTTCTATTTGTCTGGCTGGAATGGCCACTTGTTCACTATGGACCAGTTTACTCGAACCATTCTTCTTTAAAAAGAAATTCAATTGGGTAGAGATATTGCTAAGTCTATTGGCTCTGTCAGGGATGTTGGTGATTTTCCGTGTGGAGTTAGATTATATGTTGGGCATTGTACTTGCATTGGTGTCCGCGCTATGCTCCGCTGTATTTACCTTAATCAATTCAACTTTGACCAAACAGAATAATCACTTTGCCATTACTTTTTACGAGATGGCTTTTGCTGCTATTTCTATTGCACTTTTCTTTCCTGCTTATCAATCTTTTTTTACTGATCAGCCGTTGGTTCTGAATCCAAGTGGTACAGATTGGGCCTACCTGATTTTACTGGTGGCTGTTTGCACAATTTTCGCTTATTCCTATTCTATCGAGTTGATGAAGCGTTTATCGCCATTTGCTGTTAATCTCACCATTAACCTGGAACCTATATATGGGATAATTTTAGCTTTGATGATTTTCGGGGAGAATGAAAAAATGTCAGGAGGTTTTTACATAGGAACTTCCTTAATCATGATCTCTGTTTTGATTTATCCGTTGTATAATAAGTGGAAGCGTCGAAAGGCGCTCGAAACTGATGTATTACGATAAACTCATAACATGTTATTAACAACGACTAACACAATTGAAGGACAATCAATTTCCCATTATTATGGTATGGTTACAGGAGAGGCAATCATTGGAGCAAATGTATTTAAGGATGTATTTGCAGCCATAACAGATGTGGTAGGTGGCCGTTCTGGTGCCTATGAAAATGCACTAAAAGAAGCAAAGGAGATTGCAACAAGAGAAATGACCGCTGAGGCGCAACGATTGGGAGCCAATGCCGTCATTGCCATTGATTTGGATTATGAAACAGTTGGTAAATCAAATGGTATGTTGATGGTAAGTGCGAGTGGGACTGCTGTCCAATTATCCTAGTTGACTAAAATAGGTATAGTGGTCAACTGTGGCTGGAGGTTTCTCGAATAAACCAAAAATGGTTGACCCTGATCCGCTCATGGCTGAGTAGACTGCCCCTTCCTTCAGAAATTGTTGCTTGAGAATTGAGAGCGTTGGAAATTGTTTGAAGACACTTGTTTCAAAATCATTTGAGATGACTTGCTGCCAGGATTTAATGTCCAATTCTCCTAGATTGCAGAGGTCAAATTCCGATTTTTTTGGAGTAACACCGCTATAGGCTTCAGCAGTGCTGATGTGCAAGTTTGGATTGATCATGCCAATGTACATGTTAGATAGATCCAGATTAATGGGTGTAAGGTTTGTGCCTGTTTCTGTGGCAACTGACGGGATATTGTCAATGAAGAAAGGGCAGTCGCTTCCGAGTAATGCGGATAATCCTTTTAATTCATCAATGGGTATGGCCAGATCAAATAGTTGATTTAGCATTTTCAACGTAAACGCCCCATCTGCTGATCCACCGCCTAATCCAGCTCCCATGGGGATGATTTTGTGCAAATGGATTTGGACGGTTGGTATGTCAAATTTATTCAGCAGTAGTTCATATGCCTTTACGCATAAGTTGCTTGATGCTTCTCCTGGAATGGTGAGCCCTGTTTGCTCAAATGAAAATGATTTACATGGAACAATTTCCAGAACGTCTGTCCATGGAATAGGATAGAGACAAGATTCAATGTTATGATATCCATCCTCTCGCTTTGACGTGATATAAAGTCCAATGTTGATTTTGGCGTTAGGAAAGGTGATCATTGAATAGTAATTGAATCAATATGAGCGTAGTGAAATAATCGTTAGATAAAAGATCACTACGCTCAGATGATGAATGTTGGATATTTTAATCCTTATTGTTTTGCATCATTTCTATGATCTCTTCAGAGATGCCTGTGCTCGAGTAGCCACCATCGTGAAACAAGTTTTGCATGGTAATCATTCGACTAAGGTCAGAGAAAAGGAATATGCAATAATCAGCACATGAGGCTGCATCTGCATTTCCGAGCGGAGACATTTTGTCAGCGAAATCGAAGAACGAATCAAATCCTCCAATACCTGCCCCTGCTGTGGTCTTGGTAGGAGATTGAGATATGGTATTAACCCTTACCTTTTTTGCCTTGCCAAGTCTATAGCCAAAGCCACGGGCGATAGATTCCAACACCGCTTTGGCGTCAGCCATATCTGTGTAAAAAGGATAGGTTCGTTGTGCAGCAATGTATGACAAACCAACAACTGAGCTCCACTCACTCAAAACATCTTGCTTTTCAGCAACAGCCATCATCTTATGGAAGGAAAGTGCTGATATATCAATAGACTTTTGATACCAGTCGTAGTTTAGCTCACCGTATGATTTCCCTTTCCGAATATTAGGAGACATTCCAATCGAGTGCAGCACAAAGTCAATTTTACCACCCAATTTTTCAGTAGCCTGTGCATATAGGTTTTCCAGATCTTCAACTGACGTAGCATCTGCGGGGATCACCTCAGTGTTACATTTTTCAGCCAGCTCATTGATTTTACCCATTCGCAATGCAATAGGAGCATTGGTCAATACTATTGATGCACCTTCTTCAAATGCTTTTTCAGCAACATGCCAGGCGATTGAGTTTTCATCCAAAGCTCCAGAGATAATTCCGCGCTTTCCTTTTAGTAGATTATTAGCCATTACAAAATTTTCTTTATCCGGCAAAAATAGGAAACCGAATCAATTAACGAACCGGCTGTGAAAGTAATTCACGTGCACTTTCGTATGCTTTTTCTGAAGGGGTGTCGCCACCGATCATTTTGGCGATCTCTTCAATGCGTCCCTCGTTGCTTAATTCCTTAATCAATGTTGTAGTTTTTGCCCCACTGTGATCCTTAAATACATAAAAGTGGGCATCTCCTCCGGCCGCAAATTGTGGGAGATGACTGATGGAAATGACTTGATGATTTTCTGCCATTTGACGCATCATTCTGATCATTTTAATGGCAATTTCTCCCGAAACGCCTGTGTCAATTTCATCAAAGATGATAGTGGGAAGGGCTGTTTTGTTCGCGATCAGGTACTTCACAGCAAAAATGAGGCGACTAAATTCTCCACCTGAAGCTGCATCCTTGATATTTTTTAGTGGTAAACCTTTATTGGCCGAGAACAGGATGTTGCAGTTTTCCATTCCTGAAATAGCTGGTTCTGTTGGCTCAAGCTCAATCTGCACTTTTCCGTTTTCAATTCCAATTGAGCGTATAACGGAAGTAATCTCCTGAACGAGTTGCTTTGAGTTTTTATTTCTGGAGTCGGTTAACTTTTTGGCTTTAACCAACATCGTTTTCTGCGCTGCTTCCATCTTATTACTGGCTTCCAATATCACCTGATCCAGGTTATCGACGAGCTGCAGTTTAGTGGCTATTTCATCGCGCAATGATATTAACTCTGAAACATCAGTGACTTTGTGTTTTTGCTGAAGCCTGAATAATTCACCTAAAACCTGACTGACTTCTGCTAATCGCTCTGGATTGACATCAATTGAATCAATTTTGTTTGCGATTTCCTCATTGATATCAGTCAATTCAAGTCTTAACGACTCCATTCGATCTTGTAGTCCAGAAAACTCATGCGACAACATACTGAGCTGCTTTAATTGCAATGTTGTTTCAGCCAGCTGTGAAGTCGTACCCATTTCTGGGTGATCCAGTTGTTGATTAATCAGTGAGAGTTTTTGGATGATCTCATCTGCGTTCTCCAGGGTTTTTTGTTCATTTTCCAGCGCTTCCTGATCAATGCTATCAAGATCTATATCACTAAGCTCTTTTAATACAAATCGTTGGTAATCTTCATCCTTTGAGGCTGCTTCAGACTGAGCGATTAGCTTATTGTAAGCTATGTCCGCGTTTTTCCAGGCGTTGTAGGCATGTTGATAGTCAGCCAACAATTCTCCATGCTCCGAATACTGATCAAGGATGGAGAGCTGATATTTATTATTACCCAGGTGCAATGATTCATGTTGAGAATGAATATCCATCAACCTTTCTGAAATAGACTTTACTACGTCAAGTGTAACAGGCGTGTCATTGATAAACGCTCTTGATTTACCACTTGGATTGATCTCACGCCGGATGATACACTCATCGTCATAATCCAGGTCTTCGGAGGTGAACAAATCTTTCAAATCATAACTAGAAACATCAAATACACCCTCTACACTGCACTTTGTTTGTTCATCCCACAATACTTTAGTGTCAGCTCGATTGCCCATCAGTAGGCCGAGTGCACCCAGCATGATCGATTTACCAGCGCCGGTTTCGCCAGTAATAATGTTAAGCTTTGTGACTGGAGAGAAATCCAGCTGTTCGATCAAAGCGTAGTTGCGTATGGAGAGTGTTTTTATCATGAGAGACGTGCGGTGGCAAAGGTAAAATTATCCCTCATTGGTCAAATCATATGGATCAATTTTTGATCATTTCTTCGAAAGTTGACCGTTTGGTCGGGTCAATGTTGACCAGCATGTTGAATGCATTTTTCCGAATATTCAAATCACCTTCTGAGAATATTTTCGCAATCTCAGTGGATTTAGAATCCATAAATGTAATGGTCAAAATTGATCTAGGGCGCGCCTGATTAGTATTCAGTACTTTTTTCAGACTGTTGAACACGTTTTGACGACCCTCTTCAGGATTTTCATAAAAAAGATCAAGTCCCTTGATGTGATATTCATAGGTCGCCTTTCTCAATGGCTGCATTTGAGCGTTCAGTAAGTTTTCAGTCAGCCAATATCTATTTCTATTACTGTTGTTTTGGGTCCATCCAGCTCTATTGCTTTGTTGGGCTGTAGTAACTATTTGGAGAGACTTAGTGAAGTATGGGTCACCCCCCAATTCGCTAAAGGTATCATAGTCCATTCCTATGATGGTGTAGGCATAAAAGGAGAGAAGTGAGGTGATCTCGTTTACGTAGCTGTTAAGATTGAACTGAAGCGGTTGACTGGCATTATAGGAAAAGGCCCAATCTCGATCTGCGAAATTGAAAACAATTGTTTCATAGCTTGAACCATAGACCGGCCTTGACGAAACAACTTGAACGCTTGCAGCAAAATTCCCGATTGTCGGATCACTAAAAGCATTTTCTGGGTCAAGGTTGATGACAATGTTGCAATTGATCCTTTCTTCTGTTTTGAACTCATCGTCCGTCCATTTGGTGTCATTCATGAATTCTGCAAAAACAGTTTCCATTTCATCGAAAATCGACCGATCTGAAATCTGAATTCTTTCGGCATTGACTATGACTCTACAATTGAGTTCCTGAGCAAAGCCAGAAAGACATGTAAGAATTACGATTAAAAGTAGGCTGTTCTTTAGCATTTTTCCTCCAACAGGTCTGCAATATCCTTTGCTACCAGTTCCTTGCTTTTTAACTCAAACTCGTGCTTTTTATTATGATCATAGATCGTAACCTTGTTGGTGTTATGTGCAAATCCAGCTCCATTTGACCGAAGGGAGTTCAGAACAATCAAGTCAAAATTCTTTTTGTTGAGTTTTTCTTTAGCATGTGCTTCCTCATCATGTGTTTCTAGCGCAAATCCCACGTGAATTTGATTTGCAACTTTCTGGTGTCCCAGTTCTTTAGCGATATCTGGATTTTCGATGAGGTCAATTTTGAGCTTCTCACCGTTTCGCTTGTGCTTTTTATCTGAAGGGTCTGCCGGTTTGTAATCTGCAACAGCAGCAGCAAAGACACATATTTCAGCGGATTTGTGATGTTTTTTAGCGGTTTCGAACATTTCATCTGCTGTTTGAACAGAAAGAATGGAAATCAAAGGATGCTTCGGTAAGTGTGCTGTAGGACCCGTTATGAAATGAACTTTCATTCCACGATTGGCAAGTTCCAAAGCAATCGCACGCCCCATTTTGCCCGAACTGTGATTGCCAATAAATCGGACCGCATCAACAGGTTCGTAGGTGGGGCCAGATGTAATAAGGGCAATTTTCTCGTTCAGCTTAGAAGTTCGGAAATGATGAGCTATGGATTTTATTAGTTGCTCGGGCTCTTCCATTCGACCTACTCCGCTGAGACCACTTGCCAGCTCTCCATCCTGAGCTTCAATGATAACATTGCCTGACGCTGACAGTTTTTCTAAGTTTTGTTGGGTGCTGATATGCTCATACATATCAAGATCCATTGCTGGCGCAATCATAACCAGACACCTGGCCGAGAGATAAGTGGCGATCAGAAGATTGTCGCAAATACCATTGGCCATTTTGGCGATAGTATTGGCAGTGGCAGGAGCTACAATCATAAGGTCTGCCCAAAGACCTAGCTCAACATGATTTGTCCATTCTCCATTATTACCCTTCTCAAAGGTAGAGTAGACTGGGTTTTTTGATAATGTGGATAAAGTGATAGGGCCTATAAAAGCCTTTGCGCTTTCGGTCATTATCACTTTGACCTCAGCACCTTCTTTGACAAGTAAGCGCACAAAAAAAGCGGTCTTATAGGCCGCAATTGACCCTGAAACCGCTAATAATATTTTTTTTCCAGCCAGCACGGCAGGAAGTTAATTAAAGCTCTGTAGAATCTCCTTCTGATTCTATTGGCATTCTGAACATAATTTCACCATTCAAGAACTCCTCTGTTGCCATTGTGCTTGGCTTAGGCATTCTTTCGTAGAATTTTGAAATTTCAATCTGCTCTCTGTTTTCGAAGATCTCTTCCAAATTGTCCACGGAAGAGGCAAATTCTGCCAATTTACCGTTCAACTCCTCTTTCTGAGTAGCTGAGATCTGACGTGCTCTTTTACCAATCAACACCAACGATTCATAGATATTGGTAGTTGGCTTTGAGATATCGTTATTGTTTCTTGTTATTAATGCTGCGTTAATTGCCATTCTTGGATAATCTATTTTGCGCTTGCAAATTTAGTTATTTCTTTTAATGAATTGCTATATAATCCTTCTGCTTGTTTTAAAAAATTACTGTTTGGCCATTTGTCAACCAGTTTTTCATAGAAATCTACAGCTTTCTGATATCGTTCTTTCTGCTTGGTGGTGATACTCACCTCAGCATAGTCGTAGTAAGTTTTCACTGACAGGAACATGACTTCCTCATTGTATCGCGAATCAGGGAAGTCTAACATGAAGTTTTCAAAAGCAACAATGGCAGCTTCATACCTTTTGATCTGATAATAAAGCTTTGCGTTTTCAAAGGCTTTGGTTTCCAGTTTTACTTGCAACTCATCTATCAATTTGTCGGCTTCTGCCGCATAGTCTGAATAGGGGTATTTGTTGATGAATCCCTGCATTTCTGCAATGGCCTCATAGGTTGCTATCTGATCTAATTGTGGTTTTGGGGATTGCATGTATAACGAATAAGCATGCATATAATGAGCCTCCATGGCATATTCACTCCTGGAATATACCTCATAGAAAGTTTTAAAATAATGCGAACTCAGTATGAACTGATCCTGATTGTAATGGGCATATGCGAAATAGAAATTAGCAAGTTCTGCTTCTTTGGTGCCTCGAAGAACTGGAAGAATTTCTTCGAGCAAAGTAGCGGACCGATACCAGTCTTTCTCTTCATAGTAGGCAACAGCCGCCTCATATTTTTTGAAGGCATCATCGCTCTTTCTGATTTTCTGAAATTCAGTACATCCGAAAATCAGCACTGTCGAGCAAATAAGTAAAGTATACTTGGTAATACTTTTTAGCATTATAGTAGGGTTTCTCCCTTCATCAATTTTAAAAGCGTGCAAAGCTAATGCAGTGATCCGAGACTTCTTTTCGAATTTTGTTTTCAATTTTTCAATTAAGAAGATTTAACGTTTTAAGACAGATTAGTTTTTGCCCTCTCTGATCTTTTTTAGATAATCTTCTTTTCTATCCTCTGGAACATTTTCCGGAACTCTTTTGAGTGCAGTCAGGTCTCTTTTAGTGTAGATATCGGTTAGCATAGGTCTGAATTCACCCAGCCAAAGAAAACCTTCAAGTTTAGCATCTTCTGCCTTGATTTCATGTGGGGGGATAAATCGGCCCTCAGGGTTTTTGTAGATTGAAAAGTTGGCAATCTCATTATTTTTGAACCTGATCATCATATTGCTGCAAAGCAATCGATTCATGCCTAACAAGGTGCTGTCGCCTTCATCGAGTGAGAAAAATATGCTTTCACAGTTTCCATTTACTGATACTTTATTCAAGTTATTTTGGTAAAATGATACGATCATAGATCGTCCCTTGATTTGATTGTGATTTTTCAATGTATCCATCGAAATCAAAAAAGCATTATCGATAAGATTAATTTGTTCGAGTTCGGTTTCGGAAATTTTCATAATAATCGTATCCGCTTGGATTTGATTTTCCTCAGTCCAAAGTATGGGTGACTCGTACATGTAAATCAACGAATCACTTAGGAAGTAAGCAGCACTATCCGCAATTCCCTGAAGATTTGTCTTAAAGACCCGAATGTCAGGATAAGCCAATATGCGACGAGCACTGTCGATATCCGACTCAATTGCCACCATGGTGTCTGCCGCTATATAAAAGGTGTCTTCCCGGAGGATTCTTTTCATTATTGGATTCCCATAAATCTTGCTAAAACCATTTTCCCGATCATAATAGCCTTCTTCCCCTACTATGATCACATCCCGCTCTTTGGCAACAAGTTCGACGTTCCCTTTGGCTTGATAATACTTTTTCAGATCATCGAAAAACAGATTGTCGCCATCAAGTATGTAACTTTTGGTCTCAATGTTTCCATCTATAAATTCCGTTTGCTTGATCTCCGTTTTAAATACCCCTCCGTTAGAATAGGTGATTGTGCTGTCTTCGTTTATGATATAGGTTAAGCCATCTGAGTAAGCAATTTTGGTAACAGTATTGTATCTAAGTGTATCAGTGTGTAATGTGAAAGTCGGAGCTTCAAGTACTACATCTTTCCAAAATACAGCTACTTCCGTTTTTCCAAAATACTTACCAATTTTACTCGTAAGTGTATTTGTTGTGTCGACTAGTTTACCACCACTGTAGTAGCTGGCAATCTCTGACTCCAAGTCATATTCCAAATAGTCTGTGAAAAGTTGTCGTTTATTCCTTTCATACTCAACATTACCCCTTAATTTGGCTGTACGACTATTGCCGTCATATTCGAGCTGCCTGGAGATGATTTCTGTTGAGTCATCAATGATTTTCACATTCCTGAACGCTTCGAGCAAGTTGGTTGTGCGATTGTAAATGGCACTGTCACAATATCCAGTTGTGGTTTCTTGTTTGAATATCACATTACCTATGAGATAATTGATGTTCTCTTTATTAACACGCATGAAGCTAAGACTATCAGCATTATAACGGAGCTTTCTTTGAGCCTGTAATCCCAGACTCAAACCGAAAATAAGTACCCATAAAGTGGCTATGCGCATAAAAGTTCGTGCTAAATTGGCCGCAAAACTAACACATTAAACGGGCGAATTGTCAAATGTTGCAAGAGTTGCAAGAACATATTGAGCAGAATGAATTGATTCAAACTTCCGATCGCCTACTTGTTGCGGTAAGTGGTGGTGTTGACTCCATGGCATTGGCGGAATTGTTACGACAATTGAATTATGAGTTTGATCTGGTGCATGTCAATTTTCAATTACGGGATGAGGCGTCTGATAGAGACGCTCAATTGGTGTCCGAATGGAGCGTTGTGCATGGAATTGTCCTGCATTCCTGTTGTGTTGATACAATGACCTATGCCAATGAAAAAGGTATATCCGTTCAGATGGCTGCAAGAGATTTGCGATATGATTATTTTGAACAATTGATGCGGGATAGAAACTTCTCGCATGTCGTGACCGCCCATCATGCCAATGACAATCTCGAAACGGTTCTTTTCAACCTATCAAAAGGTTGTGGGATTCGTGGTGTGAGAGGGATAAAGGGCAGGGCATATAATCGAATCCGACCATTACTCGTATTCTCCAAAGATCAACTGATTGATTGGGCGATGAAAGTAGGACTTAAATGGAGAGAAGATGTATCCAATGATGATATAAAGTATCAACGTAACCTCATTAGAAAGGAAGTGATTCCAACTTTACAACAAATCAATCCATCATTGCTGGAAACGATTAATCATACATTTGAGAGGTTGCAGGGAGTGGAGCGGGTTATTGATGATAGATTGGAGGTGTTAAGGTCAAAGTTTGTTGATCAAACTGAGCAAGGAGTGATCATCAAAACCTTATGGATCAACGGAGATAATGACTCGTTTTTATTGTGCGAATTGCTGCGAGATTATGGTGTCACATATGTTCAATCCAAGCAAATCGTTGAAGCACTAGGAAATGTTGGTGCACTATTCCTTACAAACAAGTACACACTTAATATTGACCGTGATCAACTAGTTGTAAGGCCAATTGATACAGAAACAGCTAATGAAATACTGATTGACTCTTCAGTAGGTGATTATGAGTTTTATGGGAGAGTGTTTCAAACTTCAGTGATTTCCAAATCAGACTTCCGGTTGGACACATCTTCACTTGTTGCTCAATTAGACTTAGCGTGTGTTAAATTTCCATTAATCATTCGTAAATGGAAATTGGGTGATTCGTTTGTTCCTTTGGGTATGAAAGGGCGTAAAAAAGTGAGTGACTTTTTAGTGGATGAAAAAATTCCACGTATTTTGAAGCAGGATGTTCATGTAGTCGAATCAGATGGTCAGATTTGCTGGATTGTAAGTCAGCGAATAGATGATCGGTTTAAAGTAACGGATAAGACTCATAATGTATTGACCATAAAGATGCTATGAAACTGTTTAGATTTCTGAATAAATCATTCTCTGAAAGAGAAAAGGAACTCATTAAGTTACTGTCGAAAGGTGGACTTTTCGATAATTTAACTGAGGATGAAATTGCTCAGTTTATACCACATCTCTTTCTTAGGCAGTATAAACACAACGAAGTAATATTCTTCACAAGTGATCCAAGTCAAGCGTTGTATGTGGTTAAATCAGGTATGATTTCACTCAATTTGGAACTAAAAGATGGATTTGAAAAGTTGCTGACCTTAAAAAAAGGACGAATATTCGGTGACAATTCTATGTTAGAGAAAACCAGGCGTTTGTACACGGCAATAGTGGAAACCGAACTCGCCGAAGTGTATACGATTCCTCAGATCAATTTATTTGAGATCATGAATGATCATCCAGCCATCAAGGCTAAAATGATGACCAATTTTGCTGAAATGCATAATCAGTACGCCTCAGAATTAATCAAGGCATATAAGTCATCTTTCGGATTTTTCGAATTAAACACAGTATACAGAAGTCTTTAGTTTAGCTGACATCCATCAGTGATTTGGTTTTGCCGTTAAATGGTTGGATAGTAGCTTTGATGAAAATTTTGAAACACCTTTAATCATTTAATCAAATGAAAGTAACCGTAGTTGGTGCAGGAGCAGTAGGGGCTACTTGCGCGGAAAATATTGCTAGAAAATCTCTTGTTGAAGAAGTTGTATTGTTGGATATCAAAGAAGGCCTGGCAGAGGGAAAGGCGATGGATATGAATCAATGCGCAACCCTGAACGGATACGATACAAAGGTGACTGGATCGACCAATGATTACTCAAAAACTGCTGGATCTAAAGTCGTTGTAATCACATCTGGTATCCCAAGAAAGCCGGGTATGACCAGAGAAGAGCTGATTGGAACAAATGCAGGAATTGTTAAAACAGTGACTGAGAATATTTTGAAGTATTCACCTGATACAATTATTATCGTGATTTCCAATCCAATGGATACCATGACGTATTTGTCAGTGAAGTCTAGCGGAATACCTAAAGAACGTGTAATCGGAATGGGTGGAATTCTGGACAGCAGCAGATTTAAGTACAGATTGAGTGAAGCCATTGACTGCTCTCCTAATGATCTTCAGGGTGTTGTGATTGGTGGACACGGTGATACCACAATGATTCCATTGATCAATCACGCTACTTATAACAGTGCTCCAGTGAAAAATTTCCTAACACCAAAGCAGCAGGAAAGTGTTGTTAAGGAGACAATGGTAGGTGGTGCAACATTGACGAAGTTGATCGGAACATCAGCCTGGTACGCGCCAGGAGCAGCCGGAGCTTACTTGGTTGAGAGTATTGTTAGAAACCAAAAGAAATTGTTCCCTTGCTGTGTATACCTGGATGGTGAATATGGCCAGTCTGATATTTGCATCGGAGTACCTGTAGTAGTAGGAGAGAATGGATGGGAAAAAATCGTTGACTACAAACTAAGCGATGAAGAGCAGGAGAAATTCAACGCTAGCGCTGATGCGGTTAGAAAAATGAACGCTGTGCTTGGAGAAATGAATTTGGTCTAAGTCATAATTTGAAATAGATACTAAAACCACTCTGTTGCAGGGTGGTTTTTTTATGCATAATTATTCATGATTCGTAGCGGTGTTCAGCTATTGATTTGCTAAACGTTCAAGTATGCCCTAGATTCAATACCTGTACTTAATCGTTTGGCCATGAATTTGCTATTGAAATCTCGCCTGAGTATCATGATGTTCCTTCAGTTTTTTATCTGGGGAGGTTGGTATGTGACCATGGGGACATTTTTGGCTAACAATCTGGATGCCAATGACAATCAGATTGGAATGGCATATTCTACGCAATCCTGGGGAGCTATTATTGCGCCTTTTGTTTTTGGATTGATTGCAGATCGATTTTTCAATGCCGAACGACTTTTGGGAGTTATTCACCTGATTGGTGCGATTTTGATGTATTACTGCTATCAGGCAGTTGATTTTACAAACTTTTACAGTGCAATCCTGCCCTATATGGTGTTGTATATGCCAACGCTAGCGCTAGTCAATTCCGTTTCCTTCAGACAAATGGATGATCCGTCCAAAGACTTTTCTCAAATCAGAGTTTGGGGTACTGTCGGGTGGATAGTGGCCGGACTGGCCATCAGTTTTCTTTTTTCATGGGACAACAGTCAATCCATCAAAAATGGTTTATTGAAAAATACATTTCTGATGTCTGGGATTGCGTCATTATTGCTTGGTTTATACAGTTTCAGTCTGCCCGCAACTCCTCCTGGTGGAAAAGGAAGTGGTGTCAATCTACGTCAGATCCTAGGATTAGATGCGTTGGGTTTACTCAAGGATAGAAATTACCTGGTTTTCTTTTTGGCTTCAGTTTTGATTTGTATTCCGCTGGCATTTTATTACCAAAACGCTAATCTATTCCTGACTGAAATTGAAGTGCCTGATGCTACTGGTAAAATGACCATTGGCCAGGGTTCGGAAGTTTTATTTATGTTGCTCTTGCCGTTGTTTTTAAAAAAATATGGCATGAAAAAAACGCTATTGGCGGGGATGCTGGCGTGGGGAATCAGGTATGCTTGCTTTGCGTTCGGCGATGCTGATGGAGCGATATATTTGGTTATGGTAGGCATTGCATTGCATGGGGTATGTTACGACTTCTTCTTTGTAGCAGGTCAAATTTATACTGACTCAAAGGCAGGTGAAAAAATACAGAGTGCCGCACAGGGGTTAATCACCCTTGCAACATATGGATTAGGGATGTTAGTTGGTTTTTGGGCTGCAGGAAAGATTTCAAATCTATACGTTGAAAATGGGGGACATGACTGGATGATGATTTGGTTAGCACCATCGATTTTTGCCCTAGGAGTACTTTTGCTCTTTTGGGTTTCTTTCAAAAATGAGAAGGTGTCTTACGACTAGTACTTTCATTCCCTTCATCATGATTTTGGTTTGCTTATCCTTACGTTTTCCACTAGATTAAAATCCCTTTTGGGAATGTTGTTTTGAATAGGTTTTTTTGATGATTTCAATGGCTGAATGTGCCTGTTGAATGTAGATTTGAAATTACTTGACAAATTTTTACAGCTTTAAAAGCCCGATATAAAGAGGATTATTTGAGTTGAATTATTGAATAAATTAATTTTTTAAGATGAGTAAAGGAAGAATTAGACTGGGAACAATAGGTGGTGGATACGGTTCGTTCATGGGGATTGTTCACCGCATCGCATCGTATATGGGTGAGAATTACGAAATCGTCTGCGGTGCATTTGATGTTAATTATGAAAAAGGACTGGAATTTTCGGCTCAGCTTGGTGTTGACGATGATCGTTCTTATCCCGACATTGATACGTTGATTGAAAAAGAGTTGGCGCTTTCAGCAGACAAAAGGGTAGAAGCAGTTTCAATCTTGACTCCAAATTTTTTACACTACGAAATGGCCAAAAAACTGGTCAGTGCGGGCATCAACGTAATCTGTGAAAAGCCAATTACCGTTACAGCTGCCGAGGCTGAAGAGTTAGAAAAACTAGTAGCTGAGAATGGAGTGACATTTGCACTTACACATACATACACCGGTTATCCCATGGTAAGGCAGATGAAAGCCATGATTGCAGAGGGAGCCATTGGTAAGGTCCAAAAAGTGGATGCACAATATTATCAGGGGTGGATTAACCCATTTATTCATGATGAAGAAAAGCGCAAGCCGATTTGGAGACTGGACCCGAAGGTATCTGGAAAAAGTTGCTGCATGGGTGATATTGGTGTTCATGCCTTCAATTTGATCGAGTATACCACTGGACAAGAGGTTGATAAAGTGTTGTCTGATCTAAACACACTTTATGATAATAATCCATTGGATGTAGATGGATCAACCTTGGTCAGGATGAAAAGTGGAGCTAAAGGAGTGATTACTGCCAGTCAGATTGCAACGGGTGAGGAAAACAACATTGTGATATGTGTATATGGTGAAAAGGCCGGCTTACGGTGGGAACAGGAAAACCCTACCTATTTGAAATATATGATCGAAGGGGAACCTGCCAGGATCCTGAAACCAGGTAATGCATACAATCACGAATTCTCACTTGAGAGCACCAAAATTGCCCCAGGGCATCCTGAAGGACTTTTTGATGCCATGGCAAACATCTATATGGGAGCAGCGAAAGCCATTCGTGAAGAAAAATATCATGAAGGAGCATTTCCGACCGTTGTGGATGGAGTACGTGGTATGAAGTTCATTGAGGCCGTGCTAAAATCAAACAAGGAAGGTCAAACCTGGATTAATGTATAAATAATTATGGAGCACAGAAAACTACGAATGGGAATGGTCGGTGGAGGCAGCAATGCGTTCATTGGTGCAGTTCACAGAATGGGAGCTGGCTTGGATGGGCAAATTGAATTGGTATGTGGAGCATTCAGTTCAAGTCCAGAAAGATCTAAGCAATCTGGTCGTGATTTGTATTTGCCAGAAGATAGGGTGTATGAGACGTTTGAAGAAATGTTCGAAAAGGAAGCCCAACTTCCAGCTGATCAGCGAATGGATTTTGTTTCGATCGTTACGCAAAACAATATGCACTTTGCACCGGCGATGCTTGCATTGGAAAATGGATTTCCGGTTATGATCGATAAACCGCTCTGCTTTACCATGGAAGAAGCACACGCGCTTAGAGCAAAAGTTAAGGAGACGGGTTTGCCATTTGGACTCACATATACCTATGCGTTTTACCCAATGATTCAACAAGCAAGGGCAATGGTGAAGGCGGGGGAAATTGGTAAGGTCCGCAAGGTAATGATGGAGTACCCTCAAGGCTGGTTGAATGGTAAACTGGAAGATACAGGTCAGAAACAGGCTTCCTGGAGGTCGGATCCAGCCAGAGCTGGCATTAGCAACTGTTTTGGCGATATTGGTACGCATTGCGCCCATATGGCAGAGTATGTGTCTGGATTAAAGATCACAGAGGTGCTTTCTGAAATTACTGCATTTGTTGAGGGGCGTACGCTGGATGATGATGCCAACGTCTTAATTCATTTGGAGGATGGTGCCAATGGAGTGATTTCAGCGTCACAGGTATCCCATGGTGAAGAGAATAATATTAAAATGAGAATTTACGGGGAGAAGGGTGGATTGGAGTGGAACAATACCGATCATAACTCACTTATCGTAAAAGTACATGGCACACCAAATCGTACTTTTAGAGCTGGAGGTGACAATGGAGGATATCTATCGGAAAAAGCGATGGCCCATACTAGAACACCATCCGGTCACCCGGAAGGCTATGTTGAGGCATTTGCTAATATTTATAGAAATTTCAGTTTGATGATCAAACAACATAAATGGGGGGTGAGCTATGATGAAGCAATCCTGGATGTACCGGATATTGACGATGGATTTAAAGGAATGGCCATGGTGAGTGCTGTGGTACAGTCCACCAAGAATGGTAACGTTTGGACTAAGGTGGAGAGATAACAGATTAAATGTAAAAAGTAGTAGCAGGTTGTGGAGCAAGAACAGACCTGAGACTGTATTAACGATGATTGTAAAATTTGAACTATACACATGAAGACAATTAAAGGACCTGCCATTTTTTTGGCGCAATTTCTGGATGATAAGGAACCCTACAACAATCTTAAAAATATTTGTGAATGGGTGGCATCTCTTGGTTACAAAGGAGTACAAATCCCTGCATGGGATGGTCGGGTAATAGACATTACAAAAGCAGGTGAGAGTAAGGATTATTGCGATGAAATAAAGGGAATCGTCAATGAAGCGGGGCTGGAAGTTACCGAGCTGGCCACTCACCTGCAAGGTCAATTGGTTGCTGTGCATCCTGCATATGATGCGGCATTTGATGCCTTTGCGCCAGCAGAACTGCATGGCAATGCCGCTGGCAGGACAGCCTGGGCAGTCGAACAGATGAAGTCTGCAGTATCAGCTAGCCGTAATATGGGCATTGATGTACTCGCAAGCTTTTCAGGAGCATTGGTTTGGCCGTTTATGTATCCATGGCCTCAAAGACCTCCAGGCTTGGTAGAGCAGGGTTTTGAAGAGTTGGCTAAACGATGGATGCCCATTCTTGATCACGCTAAAGATCAGGGAGTGGAGATTTGTTATGAAATCCATCCTGGTGAAGATCTACATGATGGTGTGACCTTCGAACGATTTTTGAAAGCCACCGGAGATCATGATGCTGTCAAAATATTGTACGATCCAAGTCACTTTGTCTTGCAGCAATTGGACTACCTTCAATACATCGACTTTTATCATGAATACATCCGCATGTTCCATGTCAAGGATGCAGAGTTCAACCCTACAGGTAAGGCTGGTGTCTACGGTGGTTTTGAAGGCTGGAAAGATAGACCAGGTCGATTTCGTTCCTTGGGTGATGGTCAAGTAGATTTCAGTGGCATATTTACCAAACTGAGTGAATATGGCTATGATGGATGGGCCGTTCTTGAATGGGAATGCTGCATTAAATCCCCTGAACAGGGTGCAGCAGAAGGAGCTGATTTTATTGCGGATCACATAATTGAAGTTACAGAAAAAGTGTTCGATGATTTTGCCGGTGGAGGCATAGACGTTGAGGCAAATAAAAAAATGCTTGGATTAAGTTGATGAACTAACCATATTAGTAAATAGAACATTGAAGCTCTGATTTTATTAGAGCTTCTTTTTTGTCCAGCCATCAGGCTGAAGTGTATGAAGTATGAAGAAAATGAAGAATATTAAACTACTAGGCCTATTGGCTTTAATCCTGCTTGGCTCGTGCTCTCAGGATTCAAAAATTGAGCGTCCACGGGATGTTTGGGTTTTTCGGTCTGTTTTAGATGAACGTCCACGAATGTTGACCGCTGCACTCCATGATGATTTATGGGTGGCGTATGACGTACAAAGTGGTATAATGTATAAAGCCTGGAAAGGAGGCGTTTTATTTGATGGAGCTGTGTATACTACCACTCATGGACCACAGCCTACCTCAAGGGGATATGCTTATTTCACAAATGAAACAGATCAATGGTTACTGAAAAAGGGTAATACCATTAGAGATGCTCAAGTGAGTTATGTTGGACACGAAATTAAAGACGGTCGCCTTTTTATAAAGTATAACCTCATTACCCAGGAAGGTAAGCAGATCTCCATTTCTGAGAACCCGGAGTTTAAAAACAGAGGAAATCAGAACGGTCTGGAACGAGTATTTCAGATAGATAATCAAACTGATGTTGTTGTGGGGTTGAAAACGCGGCAAACATCTCTTTTTGCCAAGGAAGATTTTACGACCACTGGAACATTCGATGAAACAGGGTTCAAACAGTCCGAATTTACTGGTGGTACAGTTCATTCGTTGAGTGGAGTTGTTTGGATGGATAAGCCATCTGTGAATATCAAAATCTTTTATCATCCTGGATTTGATCAAATAAGTCAAGGAGGCGATGGGGAATCTTCCGGGACTGCAGGAGAACCAACAGGTGCTAAGATGATTGCAGGAAGTGATTGTTCGGCGTGTCACAATGAAACATTAAAAACTGTTGGACCTGCTTATCTGACGATAGCAAAAAAGTATAATGATAGCGAGAGTGCTATTAAAATGCTTGCAAAAAAAATAATCGATGGCGGAAGTGGCGTTTGGGGCAATGTACCTATGACGCCTCATCCAGATCTGGCGGAAGCTGATGCTCAAACGATTGCTGCTTACATATTATCTCTTGACGATGGTGAGACTAATATGTTCGACAAGTTTGCACTAGGAATCAAGTCAGTACCATTGGACCTTAGTGACCAGTATGATGGTGGATCTGGTAATGGATTTATGGCTCACTTATATCTCAACCCTGACGAACTTGACCCGCTAGAGTTGGTCAAAGTGGTTCAACCTATCAGACAAGGTCCAGTGGATCGAATTCATACTCTCCAGGATGGAGACTTCAAGGGGGTGGATGAGCGTTTCGTCGTAAAATATGATGGATTACTTAAAATCGAACAAGATGGCAGCTATGATTTTAGATTGATCAGTGATGATGGATCTTACCTATTTATAGATGATAAAATGATCATAGATAATGGAGGTAAGCACGGACCAACTATCATTGATGGTGAAATGTATTTGACGGCAGGAGATCATCCGATTACAGTAATATTTGAAGAATATACTGGAGGAGCATTGATTTCAGCACAATGGTTTAATAAGGAAGCTGAATCCTTTGAGCTATTGAATGATAAGGTGGTAACCTTTACCGCACAAAATGTATTGGAAACTAAAAAATACATTGATCCCAGTACGCTTGTAAAATCAATTCCTGGTGACGGTCTACCATTAGATGGTGTTCATCCATCATTCAATCTGGCCCAGGCAAGACCTGACGATTTTACTCCAAGAGTTGGTGGTATTGATTTTTTCTCTGATGGAAGAATGGCAGTTTGTACGTGGGATTCCACAGGCCCTGTATACTTAGTTGATAAATGGCAAACAGGTGATCCAGCGGCCATGACACACAAGCGAATTGCCTTTGGACTAGCTGAGCCATTAGGGCTCAAGATTGTTGATGATAGATTGTTTGTACTACAAAAGCAGGAACTAACAGAGTTAATAGATAATGATGGAGATGATGTTATTGATGAATACAGAACTGTAAGCGATAAATGGAGGGTATCCGCAAATTTCCATGAATTCGCATTTGGTTTGGTTTATAAGGACGGATACTTCTATGCGTCGCTCGCAACGGCAATCATGCCAGGAGGAGCAAGTGCCAATCCTCAAATTCCAGATAGGGGGAAAGTGGTGAAGATCAATATGGAAACCGGAGATGCAGAATTGATTGCGCATGGTCTGAGGACTCCAAATGGTATTGGAGAAGGAGTAGATGGTGAGTTGTTTATAGCTGATAATCAGGGAGATTGGTTGCCGGCTAGTAAAATTGTGCACGTGAAGGAAGGTGCCTTCTACGGGAGTCGATCGGTCAATTTTGAGGGAACCGAAGGTTTGAAGGCCCAATTACCCGTTGTATGGCTTCCACAAGACGAAATAGGCAATTCTCCAAGTACCCCGATGAAAATCGATGTTGGGCCATATAAAGGTCAGATGATTCACGGAGAAGTAACTCATGGAGGTATCAAACGAGCTTTTGTTGAGGAAGTAAACGGCAACTATCAGGGCGCGGTATTTAGATTCACACAAGGACTGGAAGCAGGTGTCAATAGAATCATTTGGGGTCCAAACGGATTGGTCATTGGTGGTGTGGGAGCTCCGGGGAACTGGGGACACATTGGCAAGCAATGGTATGGACTTCAATCCCTTACTTACAACGAGGTAGTTACTTTTGAAATGTTAAGCGTAAGCGCAAGGTCAAATGGATTTGAGATCACATTTACTGAGCCAATCAAGGAGGGTCAGAATATTAAAGCGGAGGATTTTTTAATACAGCAGTGGTATTATGAGCCAACCGAAAATTATGGAGGACCTAAATTGGAGTTGGAGACCTTATCGCCAGTTTCTTTTGCTTTGAATGAGGATAGAACGTCAGTATTTATTCAGCTTGACGGTCTTAAGGAAAATCACCTGGTCTACTTTAGAATTATTAATCCATTTGTTTCTGCATCAGAAAATGAACTTTGGACTACTGAAGCATGGTATACCTTAAACAGTATTCCTAAAGATAAAAAAGGTTTTACGGCTGATTATCAGCTTGCTCATAATCAGTTGACTAAAAATGAGCAAAACGCTGGTTGGAAATTGCTGTTTGATGGAAAATCAACGGACGGTTTGAGAAACTATCTAAAGCAAAGTATTGGTAGTAAGTGGATTGTTGATGATGGGACACTTCATTTTATAGGCCAGGGAGCAGGGACAGGTGGAGATGTGATTATCACTGACAAGGAATATGAAAATTATGAATTGTACCTGGAATGGAAGATCGCAAAGGGTGGAAATAGTGGGATCATATATAATGTTGTAGAATCGGAAGAATACGAAACGGCATGGAGAACGGGTCCTGAATTGCAAATTTTGGATAATGAACGTCATCCGGATGCGCAGATACACATGCATAGAGCAGGTGATCTTTATGACATGATTCCAACCAAATTTATAACTGTCAATAAGGCAGAAGAATGGAATAGAATCTTATTACGAGTTAATAATGGACATGTTGAGCACTGGCAAAATGGATATAAAGTTGTGGAGTTTGATTTGTGGTCCTCACAGTGGGACGAGATGGTAGCGAAAAGTAAATTCAAGGACATGCCTGCTTTTGGTACTGGTAAAAAAGGCCACATAGTGCTTCAAGATCATGGAGACAAGGTTTGGTTCAGAAACATTAAAGTCAGAGAGCTTTAAATACCGTTCATAAAAGAGATAAGATGGCCGGTCGATTCCGGCCATTTTTGTTTCACATAAGACAACATTTTACAGTTTGTAATGAATGGAATGAAAGTTGCCCGTCTATTTTTGTGGCAAATTTTGACGATATGAAGAAGTGGGTAGTAGGTCTTTGCTTGATGGTGACATTTGGTGTGGCGGGTCAATCAATCGAAGGAGCAGTTCGGGATAAAACTACAGGTGAGGAGTTGACCGGAGCGTTGGTTCAGGTTGCCAATAGTGAGATAGGTACCATTTCTGATGCTTCTGGTAGATTCATATTAGATGAGTTAGATCCAGGGAGGTATGACCTCTTGATTTCCTTTGTTGGTTATCAGACCAGTCAACTTTCTGATGTGTGGGTAAAAAGCGGCAAGTCGACCAGGCTATTGATTGATTTATCAGTCGATCCATTGAAGTTAGACCAGGTAGTGATCACTTACAGATATCCAATGGTTGAGCCAGGTAAAAGAACGCTCAATGAAGAACAAATCAATCGATTCGCGGCTTCTTATTATGACCCAGCTAGATTGGTGACAACTAGTCCAGATGTCGCTGTTACCAACGATCAGAATAATCAAATTTCTGTTAGAGGGTTATCTCCCAATTACAATGTCTGGAAATTAGAAGGTGTTGAGATTGTGAATCCTAATCATACTTCAAACGCTGGTACTTTGTCAGACCAGCCAGCGGCAACAGGGGGAGGTGTAAATATTTTGAGTGCTCAGATGCTGGGAACATCAACTTTTCATTACGGTCAAATGTCCAATAGCATTAGCAATGGAGTCGCAGGAGTATTTGATATGTATTTGAAAGATGGAGTGCAATCTGACCATCAGTTTACAACACAAGCTTCGTTGATTGGTTTTGACCTGAGTGCTGAAGGTCCTGTTGGCAAATCAGGAGCAAGCTATCTAGCAAATTATCGGTACTCTTTTACTGGTCTACTGACAGGGATGGGAGTTGATTTTGGTGGAGAGCGAATTGGTTTTCAGGATTTGGCATTCAATGTTGCGACTCCACTTGGTAGGTCAGGTAGGATTAAAGTTTTTGGAGTCGGTGGATTGAGCTTTAATAAGTTTGATCATTTTGATTTTGATGAATCTGAAATTGCAAAACATCGCAATGATATCTACTATGAAAGTGGAATGGGGTTGGTTGGAATTTCCTATGAGAATAAAGGATTTCAGCTTTCTGTAGTGACATCTTCAGTGGAAAATAGCAGACAACAAATCGGATATGATAGTTTGAATCAGTTGCTTTTCGATCAGGAGGTACTGCGCGATCAATCTATTCTTGGATCAAATTTGAGCTATTCAAAGTCATTGTGGAAAGGAAGTATTACGCTTGGCGCCAATCAGAATCTATATCGTTTCACAAGTATTGATCCCAAAATACTTGTGCAGTATGCAGATGAACCTCAATTTCTTGGACAGTACTATGCGGAAATTGAGCAGTATCCTACTTCAAATTTGAAGGTGGTTGGTGGCGTCACTCAATCAGTAACTGGCGGAGATAGATCACTGGATCCACGTTTAGCCTTGAATTATTTCATGGGCAATCAAACACTTTCAATATCAGCAGGTACCTACAGTCAATTGTTAAATCCATTCAGTTATTACTTTGCCAGCGCCACTCCCAATAGTGAAAATTATGAGAGTCGTTCTGAATTCCCATTGCTGAACAGTTCTCGGTATATCCTTGGTTACACATGGCAAAAGTCTCCTGTGCGATTTGATGCAGAAGTATTTTACTATCGTCTAAACGATGTGAAGTACTGGAATGTTCAAGAGGTGATAACAGAAGGTAGTACGTATGGGGTTTCGGGGACAGTCACAAGAAACTTCTCATCGGATTGGTACCTACTAGCTGGTGGTGCTTTTTATGATGCCCAGCTGAGTGCTACCCCTAACGCCAATCCATTTGATACCAGGTACAATGCCAGTCTATCTGGAGGAAAGGAGTTTAGTCGGGAAAAGAAAGAATCAAAGCGAGTTTTTAGCTCCAATGCACGTGTTTCCTTGCAGGGAGGAATGCGATATAGAGATTGGTACTTTATTGATTCATCAACATCAATAGTTGAGCTTGATCAGCAATATGCTGATTATATGCGCCTGGACATCAGACTTCAGTGGACAAAATATAAAACGAAAATGACCAGAGTTTGGGCCATTGATATTCAAAATACTACCAATCGGAGGAATGAAGGATTTATTTATTACGATTCATTCGTTGGGGAACGAACTATGTCCTATCAATTAGGCCTCATACCTATTTTGACATATCGATTAGAGTTCTGATATTAATCAGTAAATGGTTGTTGATGTGTTGTTAGATTTAAAGGAAATAAAACCACTATGAAGGTTATCAATTTTTGTCTCTTTTTGCTTTTCGCATTGTTCACTTACGTGAATTTGAATGACCCGGATCCGTTTTTATGGGTACTGATTTATGGAGCTGTAGCGCTCATTAGTTTATTGAGAATTTTTGGCATTTTTTATAAGTCCACAGTATTTATACTGATGATTGCGTTGGGAGTTTATGCATTGCTATTTGTCCCTTCCTTTTGGGAATGGTTAACAACTGATAACAAGTCCGAATTGTTTGGTGAGATGGTTTACGAAAAACCATACATCGAGGGAACCAGAGAGTTTGGCGGATTAGTAATCGCCGATATGGCCTTGGCATTGCAGCTCTACTGGAAAAAGCTAGGCTAAAAGAATCATTGGATTAGCATTTAAGGATTTACTTTCTCTATTTTTGCGGCAGCTTATCAAGAAAGGCAGAGGGATTGGGCCCTATGAAGCCTTGGCAACCTAATTGTCCATTGACAGTATCCGGTGCTAATTCCTGCTCCTTCTGTGAAGGGGAGAGATAAGAATGAATTTTCTCAATTCCTTTCTTGTTTAGCTCGTTTAACCAAATCTTAATAGGGAATGGACATACGAGAAATAGTAAGAGAGCGAATATTGGTACTGGATGGTGCGATGGGTACCATGATCCAACGTCATAAACTTGAAGAGAAAGATTTCAGGAATGATGCTTTGAAGGATCACCCCAAGCCATTGAAGGGAAATAATGATTTATTATCTGTAACACGTCCGGATATTATCAAATCCATTCACCGTGAGTATTTTGAAGCTGGAGCAGATATTGTAGAAACCAATACCTTCAGTGCTACCACAATTGCACAAGGAGATTATGGGCTGGATAATGACGAATGGGTTTATAAAATAAATTTTGAGTCGGCAAAAATTGCGAGAGAAGTTGCTGATGAATTTACGGATAAACCTCGTTTTGTTGCGGGCTCAATGGGACCTACCAATATGTCTGCATCCATATCACCAGATGTTAACGATCCTGGCTACCGATCGGTAAGCTATGACGACCTGAAAGTAGCCTATAAGAAGCAAGCCGAGGCATTATTGGCTGGTGGAGCTGACTTACTGCTTGTCGAGACTGTTTTCGACACGCTCAATGCAAAAGCGGCTCTGATGGCTATCGCAGAGATTCAGGATGAGAAAGGCAGTAATTATCCGGTCATGGTTTCGGGAACCATTACTGATGCATCAGGAAGAACGCTTTCAGGACAAACAACTGAGGCGTTTTTGATCTCCATTTCTCATATGAACTTATTTAGCGTAGGTCTGAACTGCGCATTGGGCGCTAGTCAATTAAGGCCATACCTGCAGATCATGAGTAACAAAAGCGATTTTTTAGTGAGTGCTCACCCTAATGCGGGACTGCCGAATGAATTCGGGCAATATGATGAAACACCTGATGAGATGAGAGCCCAAATAGAAGAATACTTGAATGAAGGCTTGGTAAATGTGGTAGGAGGATGTTGTGGAACAACCCCGGATCATATTAGAGCCATAGCCGAAGCAACTAATAATTTTGAACCAAGAAAAATCAAAGAATATGTCAGTTAAACTATACGACGCAATCGACAAGACGATCCTTAAGTCGATCCCTAATCCTTCGAAAGAGGCATATGAAATCAAAATAAAGATTCCTGAGTTTACCTTTCTAGGTGTGCAGGAGCAGCCGGATTTTGCCAATGTCTATTTGACGCTCTACCCGGGTAAACGTATTATTGAATTAAAATCGCTTAAGCAATATGCATTTCACTTGAGAGATATTGTTGTTTCATACGAGCGACTGATCAATATCTTTTATGATCACTTAATGGAGGTGTATCAGCCAGATCGATTGCGAATTGTGATGAACTGTAATCCAAGAGGTGGTATCAGCTCCAAATTGACCATTGACTCTGACTGGGAAGCCAGAGGAGGTGCAGAAAAGTTCAAAGACTGGTTGCACGGTGGAACCGATGACAACTGGCAGGTATTGATGTAAGTCAAAAACCATAATAGAATTATTAAAATGCAGGGTTGCGCTGCATTATCGTCTAATAACTACTGATAATATGTCAGAAATTGCCCCATTGATGCTGTCTGGTTTGGAGCCGTTGATTATCACGCCTTCATCGAATTTTGTAAACATCGGCGAGAGAACCAATGTAACCGGCTCCAAGAAATTTTCTCGATTGATACAAGAAGAGAACTATGATGAAGCACTTTCCGTTGCACTTGATCAGGTCAGAGGCGGTGCTCAGATCATAGATATCAACATGGATGAGGGAATGCTAGATGGTAAGGCAGCAATGGTCAGATTCTTGAATTTGATTGCTTCTGAGCCAGAAATAGCACGAGTTCCAATCATGATTGATTCATCAAAGTGGGAAATCATTGAAGCTGGATTGCAATGTGTCCAAGGCAAGGGTGTGGTGAATTCAATATCCCTTAAAGAAGGAGAAAAACCATTTCTGGAACAAGCCAAAAAAATCAAGCATTATGGAGCGGCAACTGTGGTCATGGCCTTTGATGAAGCTGGGCAGGCAGATACCTATCAACGTCGCATCGAAATATGCGAGCGATGTTATCGGTTGCTTGTCGATGTGGTAAAATTTCCGGCAGAGGATATCATTTTTGACCCAAATATTTTTCCAGTCGCAACTGGTATTTCTGAGCATGCCAATTATGCTGTGGACTTTTTTGACGCGACAAAGTGGATCAAGGACAATTTACCAGGCGCCAAAGTAAGCGGAGGTGTAAGTAATGTTTCGTTTTCCTTTCGAGGGAATAACGTAGTAAGAGAGGCAATGCATTCGTCTTTTTTGTACCACGCCATTAATCATGGCATGGACATGGGTATCGTGAATGCTGGTATGATTGAGGTCTATGATGAAATCCCAAAGGATTTACTTGAAAAAGTTGAAGATGTAATTCTGAACCGTCGGGAGGATGCTACCGAAAGACTTGTTGATTTTGCTGAGCAGGTAAAAGGGAAAGGAAAGGTCAAGCAGGTGGATAATGCCTGGCGAGATGACACTGTTGAAGCACGACTTTCTCACGCATTGGTCAAAGGTGTGGTTGATTTTATTGAGGAAGATACGGAAGAAGCCAGAAATAAGTACAACAGTCCTTTGCGAGTTATCGAAGGGCCACTCATGGACGGGATGAACACGGTAGGTGATCTCTTTGGAAGCGGAAAAATGTTTTTACCGCAGGTAGTGAAAAGTGCCCGTGTGATGAAGAAAGCGGTTGCTTACCTCGTACCTTATCTCGAAGCTGAAAAGGCAGGTAAGGCAAGCAGTAAAGGGAAAATTCTGCTTGCTACGGTCAAAGGTGATGTTCATGATATTGGTAAAAACATAGTTGGGGTAGTACTGTCATGCAATAATTATGACATTATAGACCTTGGCGTAATGGTTCCAGCTGAGAAGATTATTGAGGAAGCAATCAAACAGGAGGTAGATATAGTTGGACTGAGTGGATTGATAACTCCGTCTCTGGACGAAATGGTGCACATGGCGGAGGAGATGGAGCGTAAGGGAATGAAAGTGCCACTTCTTATTGGAGGCGCTACGACATCCAGAATTCACACTGCGGTAAAAGTTGCCCCTGCCTATTCAGGCCCTTCTATTCATGTACTTGACGCATCTAAGTCAGTTCCTGTCGCTTCTGAATTACTCTCTGAGCGATCTGAAGCATATGCCGAACAAATTCGGGAAGATTACATTGGGCTTGCGAAAGGACATGCTGAGCGCCAGAAGGAAAAAAGGTTTGTTAGCTATGAAGGTGCTAAGTCAAATCAAGTCAAGGTAGATTGGAATGATTACACACCTACTAAACCGAACAATGAGGGCATAAGTGTATTTAATGATTATTCATTAAGTGAAATCAGGAAATACATTGATTGGACGCCATTTTTCTCGACCTGGATGCTGAAAGGTAAATACCCGGCTATTTTGAAAAATGAAATAGTCGGTGAGGAAGCAACGAAACTGTTCAATGATGCTATTGAAATGTTGGACATTATTATTGCCAATGAATCTCTCAAGGCTAATGCAGTAGTAGGCGTTTTTCCTGCGAATGCCGAAGGAGATGACGTGAAGTTGGAGTCCGGAGAAACCATATATTTCTTAAGACAACAAGGACAAAAGGGGCAAGGCGTTCCGAATAGTTCATTAGCAGACTATGTTGCTCCCAGTAGTTGTGGAAAGCAAGACTATATAGGTGGGTTTGCAGTGACCGCTGGTATTGGTATTGAAAAGTTAATTGAGAAGTACGAAGCTGAACATGATGAGTACAATGTCATTCTGGTCAAGGCACTGGCAGATAGATTAGCAGAAGCTTTTGCAGAGTTGATGCATGAAAAGGTGAGAAAGGAGGTTTGGGGGTATTGTACAGATGAGCAACTAGATAACGAGTCGTTGATAAGTGAAAAGTACAAAGGCATTCGGCCAGCACCGGGTTACCCAGCTTGCCCGGATCATACTGAAAAACCGACATTGTTTAATTTGTTAAATGCAACAGAACTTACAGGTATTGAGCTGACGGAATCATTTGCCATGTACCCCGCAGCGAGTGTAAGTGGCTATTATATCGCTCACCCCGAATCAAAATATTTTGGCTTAGGGAAAATATACAAGGATCAGGTTAGAGATTATGCAGCTAGAAAAGGAGTTAGTTTGGAAGAAGCTGAAAAATGGCTTGCGCCTGTCCTGGGGTATCGCTAGATTGGTAAAATGAAGGTTGTTGAATGCCCACGAGATGCCATGCAGGGTATGGAACGATTTGTAGCAACAAATCAAAAAACAGCATATATCAACAAACTTTTGAAGGTTGGGTTTGACACCATAGATTTCGGGAGTTTTGTTTCTCCGAAGGCTATTCCCCAAATGCAGGATACAGCAGAGGTGCTTTCAAGGCTAAACTTGGATGATTGTAAGTCAAGATTGTTGGCCATTATTGCAAATGTTCGGGGAGCAGAATTGGGTTGTATACATAATGCCATTGACGATCTGGGCTATCCTTTATCTGTTTCGGAGACATTCCAGCAACGAAATACCAAAAGAACAATCGAGCAGGCTTTTATTGACCTGGATCAAATTCAAAACTTATGCATTCAAAATGGCAAACGTCTTGTGGTTTATCTAAGTATGGGGTTTGGTAATCCATATGGCGATCCATATCATCCAGACTTGTTGGGTTCATTCATAGATCGACTTATTGCCATGGAGGTTAAGGTAATTTCTTTGTCGGATACAATAGGAATTGCTACGCCTCAATTGATTACTAAAACATTCGAAAAGCTTGGACCTTCGTTTCCGTCCGTGGAACTGGGAGCACATTTACATGCAGTTCCGACAGTAGCTGGGCTAAATATTCAAGCGGCGATAGATGCTGGTTGTGAGCGAGTTGATACTGCTATCCTTGGCTTTGGCGGATGCCCAATGGCCAAGGACGATCTAACAGGTAATATTGATACTTCAATTTTACTGCGTATGTACCCTCAAGAGCATTTTGATATGACTGCTTATCAAGAATGTGTGGAAATGGCACAAAATATCTTTCAGTAGCTATCTTCGCCTGCCAATGTCTTTAGACGCTTATATCGTAATTGGAATTGTAGTCGCAGGAGTTATATTGTTTGCGACAGATAGAATTCCTGTGGATTTTACTGCCTTACTGATCATGGCTGGGTTTATGGTGACTGGAATTCTCAGTCCCCAGGAAGGTTTGGCCGGTTTTAGCAATCCAGCCACCATTACAGTCGTGTTCATGTTTGTGATCAGTCATGCATTGTTGAAGACAGGGTCATTACAACGTATTGGACCTGTGTTGGGAGATCTGTTCAAAAGGAACTTTAATTTGGGGTTACTCATTACGATATTGTTCGTAGGAGTGGCATCTGCTTTTGTAAATAATACACCAATTGTTGCCATGTTCATACCTGTTATGATCAGCGTGGCGCATCAATCCAAGTTTAGCCCTTCCAAACTACTTATTCCGCTTAGTTATGCATCGATCTTTGGAGGTACGTGTACGCTTATTGGTACATCAACCAACATGTTGGTAAGTGGAATTGCGGAGCAAAATGGATTAGACGGCTTTTCTATTTTCATTTCGGCTCCAATTGGTATTGTAGTATTGATCGTCGGAACGATTTACCTTTTTATCGTTGGGAAAAAACTGCTGCCGGATCGTGCATCCAGCCATGAGCGACAGACGTCTTTTAGGGACTACATTACTGAAATTCAAATACTGCAGGATTCTGAACTGATTGGAGCGAGTATTATGGAATCTGTGTTCTATCGTGATGTCGAGGTAGATATCATTGAGGTCTTGAGAAACGGATCTGCCTTTACTTTACCTCCTGGTGATTTTCGATTTCAGAAAGGCGATGTAGTTAAAATTAGATGTAACGTTGAGAAGATCAAAGAGCTTAAGGGTCGGTTACGTGTAGAGTTTACAGAGACCAAGCTAAAAATAGGCGATAGTGTAGCGCAATCTGGAAACACTACCATAATGGAATTGATCATTTCAAATGGGTCGGAGTTTGAAAGCAGAACGCTTAGGGAAATGGACTTTAGGCGTAGATACAGAGCAGTTCCGCTTGCCATTATTCATCGAGAAGAAGTAGCACATGAAAAGCTTCATGATATTCGACTGATGGCTGGAGATATCATTCTTACAGAAGTGAAAACGCACAGGGTACAAGAGTTCAAACGGGAAGAGATGAGGCGAAATAGCCCTTTTGTTATTTTATCTGAGGAAGGTATCATCGATTTTAATCGCCCTAAATTTTTAATGGTGGCCGCAGTTTTAGGCTTGGCCGTGATTGCTGCCGCAACTGGCTTGGTATCAATTGTTGCTTCGGTGATCGTGGCAGTGCTAGCACTTCTTGTAACCCGAACGATCCGAATGAAGGAAATGTATGGGTCTATTGAATGGCGCATTATGTTTTTGTTAGCTGGTGCTTTGAGCATTGGTACTGCAATGGCTAAAACAGGATTGGCAGATTTGATGGCAACAGAGCTGATTGGTTTTCTGGGAGACTATGGGCCTGTAGCTATTTTGGCCGGGTTGTATCTGGCTACCACATTGCTCACGGAGATTATGTCCAACAACGCTACAGCAGCTTTATTTGCACCAATCGCCATTTCAACAGCTGAGCAAATGGATATAAGTCCTACGCCACTTTTAATGGGAGTGATGGTGGCTGCATCAGCCAGTTTCATGACGCCAATAGGATACCATACTAATACAATGGTTTATACTTCAGGGCAGTATAAGTTTTTGGATTTCTTCAAAGTTGGAGCTGGATTAATGATTTTGATTTGGCTTGTATCAGTGCTTTTAATACCGATTTTATATCCTTTTTAAAGAGCCAGCTTGTAGCGTTTACCAGGCAAACTTTTTATCACACCAGAAAATTCGAGGTTAAGTAAAGTTGCTGCTAGTGTGTTGATGTTCATTTGACATTTCCAGCTGATTGCATCAATGTGAATGCCATCATCAGCTGATTGCAGTAGCTCAACAATCATTTTATCATCACCTTCAAACTCATCCAAATTGACCTTTGTCGCGACAGCATCTGTAGTGATATCCCAATTAAGGTAATAGTTGATGTCTTTTAATCCTGTATAGATGAGGGCCTTTTGTGTTCTGATCAAGTTATTGCAACCAATCGAATTGGGTCGGTCTAGATCTCCAGGAACTGCAAAAACTGGTCGGTCATATGAATCAGCAATGTTTGCTGTGATAAGCGCTCCTCCTTTTGCTGCCGCCTCGATAACAATGCAAGTGTCACTAAGTCCCGCTATTATTCTATTCCTTGCCGGAAAAAGATGCGCTTCAGGTTTTGTGCCAGGTGGATTCTCTGAAATGATTAATCCACTCTCCATGATCTGCTCAGCATATTTTTTATGTGCTGCTGGATAGATTTTATCAAGACCTCCAGCGAGTACTGCATGGGTATTCAACCCAGATGATAGACATGATTTGTGGGCACAAATATCAATCCCGTAAGCGAGTCCACTATATACGCAGATATTGTTCATATCGGCGAGTTCTTTTACCAATTGCTCGGTTACCTGTTTGCCGTAATCTGAAGCTTTTCTTGTTCCGACGATTGAGACGGATTTTTCTGGGTTAGGATCACCACTGCCCTTAACGTATAAGATGTTGGGAGCATCGGGGATATGTTTCAAACGAACCGGATAATCTTTTTCTAAATAATGGAGAATGCGGATATTTTGAGACTGACATGTTTTGATGATTTTTTCGGCATCATTTAATGTGCGTTTGGAAGCAATCTCAGTAGCTGTTTTTTCTCCAATTCCTGGAATTCTTAGCAATCGAGCTTTAGGAGTTTCGAATGCAGCCCTTGCACTACCGGTATAACTAATGATTGTTTTGGCATTCTGATCACCGACAAGATCAGTGATTTGAAGTGCGACCTCAAAAACAAGATTGCTTTCCATTTAGGATGGCAAGCGGTCTTTAAGTTGTGTTAAGAAATCCTTAATATTTTTTAAGGATTCGATCAGCTCAATTTTGTCAGCAGCTTGTTCAACTCCATTCTTGATGAAATCTCGAGCGCCTTGGAGCGTGTAGCCTTTTTCTTTAACTAAGTGATAGATGAGCTTGATGCTTTTGATGTCATCTTTTGTGAACTGTCGATTGCCCTTTCTATTTTTTTTGGGACGAATAATATCAAATTCACTTTCCCAAAATCGGATCAAGGAAGTAGCTACACCCAAATCTTCGGCCACTTCGCCGATGGTGTAGTATTTCTTTTCTATTTCCTTTTCCTTGTAGGGCACGCTTATGTTTTTCAGTGTTGAAGATAGATAATTCTTCCTGAATCATCAATGGAAATTGGATTTTCAGGAAAATCAATTTCGGTCAAAGCTTTGATCTTTAATCCTGCTCGAGACCGTGGGTCAAAAATAGGTCCTAATTTGTAATCTTGAATAAAAGAATGAATTTGTCCTGAAATAAATTCACCATCGGGAAGAAGATTCACTTCCAGAATCGGTGCATAGGCATTGGGGCCCTGAAGGTTGAATCTACCATAGGTGAGAAAGTTTCCAAGGCTGTAAGCAATCAATCTTTCTTTGTATACCTCAATACCTCTTACTACATGAGGACCATGCCCCAGAATTAGGTCAGCACCTTGATCGATCAATAGGTGAGCAAACTGATACACATTACCCCGATCTTCACCATAATAAAACTCTCTTTTCCTTGTGACATGTTGGTTCTTGGATCCTTCAGCTCCTGCGTGAAAGGAAACAATGACCATGTCCGTTAGAGAGTCCAGCAATTGGATTATATCGATTGCTCGTTGTTCATTATGAATGAGAAGTGTGCCTTTGTTAGGAGCAAAGGCAACAAAGCCAATGGTAAGTTCTTTTTTCCGAATGATTGAGTAGGGATGCTCCATTGATCCAGCATGACTGATTCCCAGAGAGTCTAGTACTTTTTGAGTGTTCGACCTCCCGGTAGCCCCAAAATCATTGGCATGATTATTAGCAAGGCTTAACAAATCGAAACCTGACTTAACGAACTGAAAGCTAAGATGATCAGGGGTTCTGAATAAATAGCATGCTTTAGGGTTTTTACATTCTTTCTGCTCTCCACCTGTTGTGAGAATGACACCCTCAAGATTGCCAAAGGTTAAATCTGTTGAGGTTAATGTGGACCTTACCTGCTCCCATAGCTGATTGCCGCTATCCGTAGGCAGATAATAGCTTTTTGGGAAGTTAGTGCCCATCATGATATCACCTACAGCTGATAGCGTAAGTGTGTCATACGTCACCCTTGTTAACTCTACTTGAACAGTACTGTCGAGCGTATGAAGGGTATCACCCTTTTGTGTCACATAGATGGGTATTATCTCTTTTTCAGTAATAGTCGTGTCTGTAACCGGCAAGGCTTGTTCTACGGCAGGAGTAGTAGAGGTGGGTTGAGCAACCTTACAGCCAATGGCTAATAAAAGAAACAGGTAACAAAAGCGCATAAAAAAGGCCAGCATAAACTGGCCACATAATTAAATATTTTTTTTGACTCTAGTATGAACCGAGTGCTTGATTCTCAATAGAAGACAGTCGCAGGATTTCTTCATATTCTTCTGGAGAAAGATCTCTATTGAAATAATGTATCGGATTCACCTTTTTACCATTTAAAACAACTTCGTAATGCAAATGAGGAGCAGTTGATTTCCCAGAGTTACCGGAATAACCAATTAAGTCGCCTCTTTTTACCTTTTGCCCTTTTTTGACATTGAACATATCAAGATGTGCATACTTGGTACGATATCCAAAACCATGGTCAATCTCAATTTGTCTGCCATATCCAGACAGTGAGGATCTTGTCCAACGAATTGTACCATCTCCGGTGGCATAGACTGGCGTTCCTACTTCTAATGAAAAATCACACCCTTCATGCATCCTTCTGATTTTATGAATTGGGTCAATTCTATAGCCGAATCCGGACGAAAATCTTTTCAGGTCTTTGTTTGATACAGGCTGTATTGCCGGTAAAGAAGCCATCATAGTTTCCTTACTACGCGCTAGTTCAACAATGTCATCATAAGACTTGGTCTGGATGTACATTTTCTTTTTAAGCTTATCCAAGCGCTTAAGGTTTTCAGCAACCAATTCCTCTCGCTCGAGTCCTTTGTCCATCAGTTCCTTATAACGATTGGATCCTCCTGTTCCAGCTTCTCTTACTTGCTCTGGTATCGGGTCTACTCCAAATATTACCCTGTAAATATTATCGTCACGATCCTGGAGACTTGCTAACACATTGTTAGTTTCCTCAAGTTCGTTAGACAACAATTCATAGTAAAGTGTAAGCTCGGAGTTCTCTTTTCTAAGTTGAGCTTCTTCTGGAGATTCAAAGTATACCACATAGAGATATACAAACCCTAACGCAACTATCATTGATAGGGTGAAAAAACCTAAAGTGTTCCAGATAATGTCCCATGTTGATACTTTAATTCTTTCGTACCTACATGACTCTGTATCGTAATAATACTTTATTCTTGCCATTGATTTTTTAGCGGTAAGTTTGCGGCCACAAGCTGATCATTTCCTTTAGGTTTAGGCAACTGACAGATGCAAATTTACGAATTTTATAAAATATTTCTAACTCTATTTAGAATCAGGGACTAGGGGACAGATGGAATCAAAGGTAATACGTCAAAAGTTTCTTTCTTTTTTTGAATCAAAAACACACAAAATAGTACCGTCAGCACCTATTGTGGTGCAAAATGATCCGACACTGATGTTCACCAATGCGGGGATGAATCAGTTTAAAGATTTTTTTCTAGGTAACAAAGTTGCGTCCGAAAAACGTGTAACAGACACCCAAAAGTGCTTGAGAGTGTCTGGAAAGCACAACGATTTAGAGGAGGTTGGGTTTGATACCTACCACCACACCATGTTTGAAATGCTTGGTAATTGGTCGTTTGGTGATTACTTCAAGAAAGAGGCTATAGAGTGGGCATGGGAGCTACTTACGCAAGTTTATCAACTACCTGAAGATCGTATGTATGTTACGGTATTCGAAGGAGACAAAGCTGAAGGACTCAAGCCGGATGACGAAGCAAGAGCATATTGGAAATCAGCAATCTCTGAGGATCGAATCCTGAATGGTAACAAGAAGGACAACTTCTGGGAAATGGGTGATGCAGGCCCATGTGGCCCATGTTCTGAAATTCACATTGACCTTCGGCCACAGGATGAAATAGACAAGGTGTCTGGAAAAGATTTGGTCAATCAGGATCATCCACAAGTGGTTGAGGTCTGGAACCTGGTATTTATTCAGTTCAACAGACTTTCAAATGGGTCATTGGAATCATTACCCGATAAACATGTCGATACCGGCATGGGGTTTGAACGGCTTGCCATGGCGATTCAGGGGAAACAGTCCAATTATGACACGGATGTATTTCAACCGATCATTCAGCGGGTAGCTAAACGAGCGGGAAAGACATATGGAGATGCCGAACAGACTGATGTGGCAATTCGTGTGATTGCAGATCATATTCGAGCCATTTCATTTACGATAGCGGATGGACAGTTACCGAGTAATGCCAAGGCCGGTTATGTCATTCGTCGAATACTCAGAAGAGCTGTTCGGTACGGCTATACCTTCTTAAACTTTAATGAACCGTTTCTGAATGAATTGGTGCCAATGCTGGCAGATCAGTTTGCAGAGACGTTTCCAGAGCTACAAACTCAGCAAGATTTTGTAGCCAAGGTGATAAAAGAGGAAGAAGTGTCATTCCTAAGAACACTTGAGAAAGGATTGAAGCGATTTGAGGCGCTAAAGCCTTCGATCAAAAATAGTACAGTGGATGGAACTGCTGCCTTTGAATTATATGATACTTACGGATTTCCATTAGACCTTACAGCGCTTATCGCAAGAGAGAATGGTCTGGAGATCGACGAAGCGGGTTTTGAAGCCGAAATGGCAAAGCAAAAAGAGCGGTCTAAAAGCGCGGCTCAACAGGATACTGGCGACTGGGTTGTTGTGCATGAGGATGATGAGCATTCACAATTTGTTGGATACGAACATTTGGAAGCTGAATCAAGAATTTTAAGGTATCGAAAAGTCAATCAGCAAGGGAAAGATTTATATCAGTTAGTACTCGATACTACACCATTCTATGCAGAAAGTGGTGGTCAGGTAGGAGATAAGGGACTGTTGATCTCGGAAGCAGATAAAGTGGAAATCTTCGACACAAAAAAGGAGAATGAATTGTACGTTCATTTTACTAAAAAATTACCATCCGATCCTTCAGCCATTTTCAAAGCAACAGTCAATACCCGAAAACGAGCACTAACTGAAAATAATCATTCTGCTACGCATTTGCTTCACGCTGCACTCAGGACAGTACTTGGAGATCATGTACAACAAAGAGGGTCTTTGGTGAATGAAAAAATATTGCGATTCGATTTCTCACATTTCGCGAAAATGGAAGACAAAGAATTGGCTGAAGTAGAGCGAATTGTGAATGAACGAGTACGTGAGGGTATTCTTCTTGATGAGAAGCGTAATGTTCCAATAGAAGAAGCCAAGTCACTTGGTGCAATGGCGCTTTTTGGTGAAAAATATGGTGAATATGTACGCGTTATCACTTTTGATCAACAGTATTCAGTAGAGCTATGTGGTGGAACACATGTGACCTCTACAAGTCAGATTGGAAATTTCAAGATCATTGCAGAGTCGTCGATAGCGGCAGGAGTGAGAAGGATTGAGGCAGTTACTGGTGAGGCAGCCGATCAATTTGTGCATGAAAAAATATCAACATTAGATCAAGTAAACGAAATACTAAAAAACCCAAAAGATGTAGTCAAAGCAGTTCAGGCACTTTTAAATGAAAGGCAGGAACTGAATAAAACGGTTGAGCATTTAGTTAGAGAACAGTCTAAAGCTATCAAGCAGGACTTATTAAGGAGTGTGGAGCAAGTTGGGGGAGTTAACCTGATTGTTCATCAAGGTAAATTTGAGGATGCCGACGCTATTAAGCAGTTGGCCTTTGAGTTGAAACGAGAGCTTGATAACCTGATTTTATTGATTGGAGCAGAGGTGAAAGGGAAACCCAACCTTACAGTGATGCTGTCAGACAATCTTGTTGCTGATAAAAGTTTGAATGCTGGCGAAATGGTTCGTGCCATGGCAAAAGCAATCAAGGGAGGTGGAGGTGGACAGCCTTTTTACGCCACGGCGGGAGGTAAAGACACCTCGGGACTGGACAATGCACTCAAAGCCGGAAAAGAGATCGTCGAATCAAAATTGAGTTGATAAGGGTAAATGAGTAGCGAAGAGATTTACGAACCAGTCATTGGGCTTGAGGTTCATGTGCAGCTTGCCACGAAGAGTAAGATTTTTTCTTCTGATCAAAATTCATTTGGTCAGGAACCCAACACAAACATTGGAGCTGTTACCATGGCTCATCCGGGAACACTTCCGCTTGTAAGCAAGGAGGTAGTAGAATTGGCGATGAAAATGGGCTTGGCCTTGGACTGTGATATAACAAGGTATTTGATCTTTGATAGGAAGAATTATTTTTATCCGGATCTACCTAAGGGTTATCAAATTACACAGGATGCAACACCCATTTGTCAAAATGGTGGACTTGAAATTTTGGTGGATCAAAAAAGCTATTTCATTGAGCTGACCAAGATTCACCTGGAGGAAGATGCGGGTAAATCCATTCATGTTGACGGGTCAAATTATACACACGTTGATTTGAACCGGGCAGGAGTGCCGCTAATTGAGATTGTCACGGAACCATGTGTCGAGAATGCTGAGCAAGCAGCTGCATTTCTTACAGAGATACGGAAAATTATAAGGTATCTGAGAGTGAGTGATGGTAATATGGAGGAGGGATCCATGCGTTGTGATGCTAATATATCCATTAGAAGAAAGGGTGAAGAGCTAGGTAGTAAAGTGGAGGTTAAGAACATGAACTCTATCCGAAATGTGAAAAGAGCAATTAATGTTGAAATTGCTCGTCAACGCAAGTTGAAATCAGTTGGAGAAGAAATCATTTCAGAAACCCGAACGTACGATCCCAATAGTAATACAACTTCGGGGATGCGAACCAAGGAAGAATTGAATGATTATAGATACTTCCCTGAACCAGATATAAGTCCAATAGTGATAAGCGATGAGTGGCTGCAAGAAGTCAAACAGCGTATGCACGCACTTCCTTCAGTAGTGAAGGCTCAATTAATTGATGAGTATAAATTGTCTGAGTACAATGCAGGCCTGATCAGTGAAGAGCGCGAGTTTGCAGATTATTACTTCGAGCTGGTAAAAACTACTTCAGCCTATAAAAGTGCAGCGAACTGGGTCCTGGGTGCTGTAAAATCCTTTATTAACAAAGAAGGCATCAGTATCGAACAATTTCGATTAAATCCGGCGCAACTCGGAGAATTGATTAATCTTGTCGAAGAAGGAAAGGTAAGTCACACTGCTGCGAATCAACAGCTATTTAAGTATTTGCTTGACAATGATGTTGAACCATTGGCAGCCGCAGAACGTTTAAATTTGATCCAAAGTGGAGATCAGAATGAAATTCAGACCCTGGTAGATGAAGTGTTGAACGCGCACCCCGAGAAAGTGAAGGCATATCATAATGGAAAAAAGGGACTGGCAGGAATGTTTATGGGAGAATTAATGAAAAAGGCAAAAGGACTTGACCCAAAAGTCGCCAACCAGTTGATAAGAGAAACACTTGAGAAATTAAAGTAAAATGAGAACAGCATTAACATTATTCATTGCATCAACCCTAATGATAGGTTGTGGTGCAAGTCAGTCTGGCACTAACCGAATATCAGGCACAGTTGAGAATCCAACAGTCGATGGCGTAATGCTTTTGAGTAGACTGACAGCCGATGGACTACTTCCAATGGATAGTGTGGACATAGATGAGAATGGTAATTTTGAATTCTATCTAAACATTGCCAAACCGGAGTTTTATCGACTCAATGTGATGAATCGTCAGCAGATCAATTTGGTTTTGACAGCAAATGATGTAGATGTCAATATTGAGGCTAGCGGACAAGGAGCAACTGCAAAAAGTAATGTAACTGGTTCTACTGGAACTGACTTTGTTGAGTCAATCGATAGTATCGCAAGAAAGAAGCAAAGCGATACACAATTGCTGAATCAGGAAGCAATGCAGGCTAGACAACAAGGGAATAACAATTTGATGAATGAGATCGCTGAACAGTATTATAAGCTTATGGCGAAGCATGATAAGGGACTCAAACAAAAGATTTGGGAATCTCGTGAGTCTATTGCAGGCTTATACGGCATGAACTATCTGGACCTTGAAGCGGAGTTTACTTTTGCAGATAGTGTAGCAAGTCATTTTAATAAAGCCTACCCGGATCACCTGTTGACTCAGGACTTAGTATCAAGAGTTGACAACATGAGGGTATTGGCTGTGGGTGCCGATGCGCCGGAAATTTTATTACCTACTCCAGATGGAGAAGAATTAGCACTGAGCTCATTACGTGGGAAATATGTGTTGATAGACTTTTGGGCAGCCTGGTGTAAGCCTTGCCGTATGGAAAATCCGAACGTACTGGCGCTGTACAAGCAGTACGGAGGAGAGGAGTTTGAAATACTAGGTGTAAGTCTGGATCGAAAAAAGGAGGACTGGGTAAAAGCAATCGCCGATGATGGCTTGCCTTGGAAGCACGTATCAGACTTAAAGTATTTCAATTCAGAGGCTGCCAGGATCTATCAGATCAATGCTATTCCTGCTACCTACTTGATTGGGCCGGATGGAAAGATCGTTGCTAAAAATCTAAGAGGAGCCACACTTCGTGCAAAACTGCAGGAGCTATTTGGGTAAGGCTTTCTTTGTAAAGCACTTTAAGTAAAGTTGAGAACTATTTTCATCCTAATGACACTAGTCTTATGGACAGCTGATTGTTGAGGAGGTAAATAAACATTAAACCCTATAGTTTACAGAGAAACGAGTTGTTCAAGTAAATGCTTCAATTTGATATAATTTAGTATGCGGTATCAATAACCTTCTACTATTTCACACATTATAATTGATTCAAATGAATAGCGTATTGCTCAGACTTTTCTCTATATCACTTGCTGTAACTTTATTTTCTTGTATCGAATCCAATCGAAAGGAGCAGGATGACATGCAACCTTCAAAACCAAATATCTTGATTATTTATCTCGATGATTTGGGATATGGTGATGTTGGATTCAATGGAGGAACTGGTATCAAAACACCAAACTTTGACCGACTAGCGAGCCAAGGATTGAATTTCACCAATGGCTATGCTTCCTCAGCTACTTGCACACCAAGCCGATATGCACTCTTGACAGGTGTTTATCCCTGGAGAAACAAAAATGCAAGAATCCTGCCTGGAACAGCGCCATTGTTGATAGACACAGCTCAGATGACCATTCCAAAGATGTTGAAGACTCAAGGATATCATACTGGTATTGTGGGTAAGTGGCATTTGGGACTTGGAACAGGTTATGTCAACTGGAATGAGACAGTGTCTCCAGGACCTAATGAAGTAGGTTTTGATTACTCATATATCATGGCGGCTACTCAAGATCGTGTGCCGACTGTATACATCGAAAACGGAGATGTAGTTGGACTTGATCCTGAAGATCCCATAGAAATCAGTTATGATAAGAATTTTGAAGGTGAGCCTACTGGCAAGGACAATCCTGAGTTGCTGAAAATGAAATGGCATCACGGACACAATAGCAGCATCGTGAATGGCATTCCTAGAATTGGATTTATGAAAGGAGGAGATGCAGCAAAGTGGGTGGATGAAGATATGGCAGATCACTTTTTAGCAAAGGCTCAAGCCTATGTCAAAGCGCGTAAAAATGAACCATTCTTTTTGTTTTATCCTATGCAGCAACCGCACGTACCCAGAACTCCACACCCTCGATTCGTTGGAAAGACCGGTTTGGGGCCAAGAGGAGACGTAATTGCTGAAGCGGATTGGATGGTCGGTGAGCTGGTGAAGACGCTAGAAGAGCAAGGCGTTTTGGATAATACACTGATCCTTTTCTCTAGCGATAACGGACCCGTGTTAAATGATGGGTACTATGATGATTCCGATACCAAGAATGGAGATCATACCCCAGCGGGTCCTTACAGAGGTGGAAAATACAGTTTGTTTGAGGCTGGTACGCATGTGCCATTCTTCACTTACTGGAAAGGAAAGATTACATCGGGTACCTCTGATGCTTTGGTTTGTCAGATGGATTTTCTTTCATCTCTGGCAAGCTTCGTGGGAAGTGATGAACGTGTGGCAGATAGTCAGGATTTAATGGATGTGTTTTTAGGAAAGAGTCAGCAGGGTAGAGACAATCTGGTCATTGAAGCGACTTCCCGTACAGCTTTTAGAAAAGATAATTGGGTAATGATTCCTCCTTATAAGGGACCAGCGATCAATAAACAAGTCAATATTGAGTTGGCAAATAGTGCGGAATATCAACTTTATGATTTGAATGCTGACATTGGCCAACAGCAAAACCTTGTACAGTCGAATCAAGAGAAGTTGAAGGAGTTAATGGCTGAATATCAATCAATTAGAGGAGTTCAGGGTGAGGTAGAGCAACTGGAATTGAAGTGATGTTAAAATAGTACTACTCTTCATTCTTTATTGAATAAAATCCTTAAAATCAGAAGATTGAATATCACTAATTCAATCAATTCTTTTAATATTTTTTGTGGTACTTGATACAACACAAGTGTAGACACATGAATATGTTTGATAATTCAAGGATTAATTTTAACAAATGAAGAAAGCTGATTTATTTATTGATGCACAATGTATTTTGGCCGAAGGACCTCTCTGGGTTGCTGATGAGCAAGCGCTCTATTGGGTTGATATTGAAGGAATGGGGGTGTGTCGGTATGCTGATGAACAATTCGTCCGACATGAATTTGATCAAATGGTTGGTGCGATTGTCCAATCTACAGGTGGATTTTTGTTAGCCCTAGAAAAGGGGATTTACCATTATGAATGGAAGAGTAAGAAGTTAACGCTTATTGATAGTAGCTGGCAAGCTGAAGGAATGAGAGCCAATGACGGTAAAGTTGATCCGCTAGGCAATTTTTGGGTGGGCACCATGAGCATTACACAACCATCACCAAATAGAGGCACCTTATATCTCTTGAATGATCAAGGTCAATTGTCTAAAATGATCAGCAATCGAAAGATCAGCAATGGATTGGCATGGGATACTGACAAGGGAAGGATGTACTACATTGATACGCTTGACTATTGCGTGAGAGCCTATGAGTACACTGATGGAGAGATTACAAATGGAGAAAAAGTAATTGAAATCGACTCATCGCTGGGAGGGCCTGATGGTATGTGCATAGACGAGGAAGGAATGCTATGGATTGCTCATTGGGGAGGGAGCTGTGTCAGAAGGTGGGATCCTAGTCGGAGTATAGTTTTGGATCAAATTGATGTGCCTGCTTTACACGTCTCTTCATGTGCTTTTGGAGGCCCTAACATGGATCAACTATACATCACTACTGCACGAGCTGGACTTACACCGGATCAGCTGAAAAATTATCCTTTAAGTGGAGGAGTCTTTACTTGTCAATTGGATGTGAGAGGGGCTGAGAGCAGTCCTTTCAAACTGGGAATAAAGAGCTAATAGTTTAGAGCTCAAACCATTGTTGCAGGGCTTTCCAAAGTTTTCCCTTTTCGGCAACTTGTTGATTGAGCATGGCAATGGATGGCGAGCGCATAACCTGATGATTTTCTTTACGAATCACATTGTAAAGTTCACCTAATGAGTTGGCTGTTTGATCATATCCAAATATTAACACCCTTTTGTAGACGTTATAATCTTCAGTCCACGATTGTATGGTCTTAAAATCATTTTGATCAAGTTTTAGGGCACCAATGAGCTTGGTTAGCGTCTTACTGCTGGAGTCATCCAAGGGTTCGCTTATAACGAGCAATTTGTTTTCAAGCGTTGGTTTGGACACTACAGGCATTTTCGGAACAGGCGTTTCCTTCTTTTTTTCAACGGATGTTGTTGGTGTTATCTGAGTAGAGGCTGGTTCTTCAATTACGCTGGATGGTTGCTCCTGAATTGACGTAGAAGCTGGCTCTGAAGGTTTTTTTCCTTCATCAACCAGGTATATATCTTCTTGATATAATCGAAATAGGTTTTCTTCCTCGATCATTAGTCAAATATAGACTTTAACTCCTTTGCGTCCTCTGGTTTCATACGCTTGCCGAGCACCAATCTTAATTGTCGCCTTCTTAACGCACCAGCGTGAAGTTCTTTCTCTAATTCAGTTTCAGGTAAAACCGGCGGCACGTCGATAGGTCTTCCGGTTTGATCGACAGCTACGAATGTGAAGAATGCCGTGTTGGTTTCCGTCTTTTCGTTGGAGGGGATGTCCTCAGCTGTCACTTCTATATAAACCTCCATGGAGGAGTTAAATGCTCGTGTAACAAATGCTTTTAATGTAACCACATTCCCAAACCTGATAGGACTATTAAATGATATATTGTCAACGGATGCTGTAACCACAACTCTGTTACTATGACGCTGAGCTGCGATTGCAGAAACAATATCCATCCAATGCATCAGGCGCCCACCCATTAAGTTGTTCAATGGATTGGTATCGTTGGGTAGTACCATTTCGGTCATGGTGACCAGAGAATCATTACACTTTTTGGGTTGTTTACTCATTTGTTCCATCCGTCTGTTCCCAGCAAAGGTACAAAGCTGAAATTGCTGTATTCCTTTTGGATTACTTTGTTTTTGTCTGTTTTTTTAATCCACATCATCCGCTGTTTCTTGAGGTTACCTACGGGTATTACAAGAATGCCTCCGACCTTTAATTGCGCTACAAGTTTACCAGGCACGCTTGGCGCACCAGCTGTAACGATAATGCCGTCATATGGAGATTGTGAAGGTAACCCATTGCTACCGTCACCTTGATAAAAGTGAGGTTTATATCCCAGTCTCGGTAGAAATTGAGCGGTTTGCTCAAAGAGTGTTTTGTTGTACTCAATGGTATGGACTTCAGCTCCTAGTTCAAGCAAGACACAAGCCTGATAACCAGAACCTGTGCCCACTTCAAGTATTTTCTTGCCAGGCACAACTTCCAAAATTTCGGATTGAAAAGCTACCGTATAGGGCTGAGAGATCGTTTGACCCTGACCTATAGGAAAGGCCTTGTCTTCATAGGCATGCTCAAGAAAGATAGAATCAAAAAAGAAGTGGCGCGGGATCTTTCCGATTGCCTTGATGACTAGTGGATTGGATATACCTTTCGACTCGATTGTTTTGACCAGTTGTTTTCTTAATCCTTTTGCACGATAACTATCTTCCATTTTGTCCATTAAATTGCAAATCAAATCCAAATCTTCAAAAGAAAAAGAGATGTTTACAGGAATTGTTGAAGCAGTGGGAAAAGTTGAGAAAATGAGCAAGGAAGGTTCTAATATCACATTCGAAATTTCTTCTCCCATTAGTAAGGAGTTAAAAGTAGATCAAAGTGTAAGTCATAATGGCGTTTGTTTGACCGTGACGCAATGTGACACGAATAAGCATAGCATTACGGCAATAGACGAAACGCTTAAAAGAAGCAATCTTGGAACACTATCTCCTGGGGGTATTGTTAACTTAGAGAGGTGTATGAAGGCTGATGGTCGTTTTGATGGCCATATTGTACAGGGACATGTGGATACCGTTGCTACTGTCGCGCATATTGATAAAAAAGACGGCAGCACTGAGTATCAATTTCAATTTGAGAATATTGGAGAAGTGATGGTGGACAAAGGAAGCATAACTGTCAATGGTGTGAGTCTGACGTGTTTCGAAACTACCGACATTTCATTTAAGGTTGCTATAATTCCTTTTACATCTGACCATACCAATTTTGGACGACTGACAATAGGAGATCAAGTGAATTTAGAATTTGACATTCTAGGTAAATACATGCGCAAATTATTAGCCAAACAAAGCGGGTAGGAACTTCCTCTGACAATATTGAATGATCATAGCAAGTGTGCCTCCAATAATGAATCCGACCAATACATCACCAGGATAATGTACTCCGAGGTATATCCTGGAGAATCCTATGGTAGATGACCATAGAATTAATCCAAAGCCAATCCATCTATGTCTGAAAAGTGGATAAAAGTAAAAGGCAAGTCCCATGGTATTGGCGGCATGAGAAGAGGCAAAACCATATTTGCCACCACATTCATTTACAACCCGAATGATTGATGCTAATTCCAGGTCTCTGCATGGCCTTAATCTTTCGAAATATGGCTTCATCAAGCTTGAAGTGATTTGATCCGTAAGCGTAATGAGGATGATTATGAATAAAAGTGATACCCAAAACTGCAGTCCATATTTTTTGTAAAGTTGAAAAATGAGAAAAGTATAAAGCGGAATCCAAACCCATTTTTCCGACATAAAGATCATAAAAGCATCCACACCATCACCACCAAAATCATTGATGATTTGAAGGAGTTGTGTGTCCAGTGACTTTAGCTTTTCAAGCATTTGGTAGCCAATCCATATCTTTATGTAAGCAATCCAGCGTTTGCTGTTCGGGTGATCCGGAAGCTACATGATGGTTGTATGTCCATTTGACTTCAGGAGGTAGACTCATAAGTATAGATTCTGTTCGACCATCAGTGTCCAGACCAAATTTGGTTCCTTTATCATAGACCAGATTGAACTCAACATATCTTCCTCGTCTATGAAATTGCCAATCCTTGTTCGTTTCGGTATAGGGTTTGTCTCGGTTCCGGTTTATCAATTCCAGATAGGTAGGAGCAAAGGTTGAGCCGACTTGTTGAACGAATTGCCAGATTTGCTCATCTTCAGATGTTGTTTTGCCAGAAAGACGATCAAAGAATATCCCACCAATACCTCTGGTTTCCTTTCTGTGCCTGATAAAAAAGTAGTCATCTGCCCATTTTTTGAACTTAGCATAATCTGCAATTTCGAATGGATCACATGCTCCCTTCATTTGTTGATGGAAAAATTTAGCATCTTCAGGAATGACATAGTGTGGGGTTAGATCAATTCCGCCACCATACCAGTTTACACCGTTGCTCATCTCAAAGTATCGGACATTCATATGAATGATGGGTACCCATGGACTGGAGGGATGAATGACGATACTCACTCCGGTAGCGAAGAAATCAGCATCATCTAGGTTGAGTGCTTCCAGGATTTTAGCTGGAGTCTTTCCACTTACCGCAGAAAAGTTTACTCCACCTTTCTCAATAACATTTCCATTTTCGATTACTCGCGATCGACCACCTCCACCACCGGGTCTTTCCCATTTGTCCTCTTTGAACTTTCCATGGCCATCCGATTGCTCAAGGGATGTACAGATTTTGTCTTGTAAGGTTTTGAACCATTCACTTATTGCTTCTTTCTTATCCATGCTAAAAAGGGAGTCCTATTCCAATGCTAAGGTTGGTTTTGTTTCTGAATATTTCCATGTCCGGGCTATTTCGACCACTTTTAGAGAATGGTGTCAGCAAGTTGAGGTCGTCAAGAATGAATCTATTACCTGCAGGTTGGGCGGGATCAATGACTTGAACAGCGCCATCTAAACGGAAGACGAGGTAAGTAAAATCAAAACGTAGACCTGCCCCAACGCCGGCCCCAATTTCTTTCAAAAAGCTATCAAACTTGAATTTGACATTTCCCTGACCAAGATCTTCTGTGTTGTAGGCGGAGTTGAGAATCCAGATGTTTCCAAAATCAGCAAAGATCGCATAGTCAAGAAATCCTATGAGGTTTCTACGATATTCGATGTTTGCTTCTAATGCCATATCTCCACCTTGCTCTAATTGATAATTAATAATGGCAACAGGATATTCTTCAGAGACAGGTTGATTGGTAGCAGATAATGAGCCTGGACCTATTCGTCTTACTTGCCACGCGCGCATGCTATTACTTCCTCCAGCATAGAATCGTTTCTCATAAGGAAGAGTGGGGTCAGGGATTCCATAAGTGTGAGCAAGACCACCATGAAAGCGCAATGAAAGTTGTCCGCGATTCGGAATAATGAGCATTTTACGTAAGTCAACTTCAAATTTTACCCATTGAAAAAATGAAAAATTCCGTTCCTGAAAGAAGTTTTCACCGATTAACTGGCCTAGAAATCCTCCCGATTCAATGAGCATTCGTTTGTAACTGGAGTTGATGTTGGTGTTGCCATATTGATTGCCATTGAAAAGCATATTAAAGTTTATGCTACTTGTTACAGATGAATTAAAGGCCGCTTTGAGCGCGCCATTACCACGAGCTTCCTGATCCGCTAGAAATCTTTTAAAGGGAATTGATAGTTGATTAACATCAGTGAGACTGAAGGTGATAGGAGAGAGTGAGAATTGTTTCGCCTCTCCAACTCTCCAAATATATGTCATACCTAGATTGGTTCGACTTCTCTCATAATCGTCACGACGATCTTCATAAAAATAGGATAGCGTTATTTTCGAGGTAGGATTGAAAAGGTTGATGTTTTGTTTTACTCGATCAGAAGCGGGAAATAGAATTTTCGGGAAGTCGAATGAAAGAGAACCTCCGTATTCAAATTGAGAATAATTGTTGCCAATATTAGTCACATCACTGATACCCAGAATGGAAAAGTTACCATTCAAACTTATTGATTCAAGACCGCCAAATGCGTTTCGACGCTTGAGTCCCAGATTGATAAAGGGTCCAGGGATATTGGATGGCGCCTGTACAAATCCCATTTCGTATGAAGTTTGGTATTTAGAAAGGGGGCTTGTGAATACATTAGCAATCAACCCTTCGGTTCCAATAGAGTCATAGTTGATATTTACAAATTTGAAAGCATCTAGATAGGAAAGTTGACGCTGTGTATCTTGAGTAGCTGATCGGTTGTAAAGGCTGTCTTTTTGAATTAGAATCCTCCAGTCGAGAATTTGAGGACTATACCGATTGGCTCCAAAACGATATGTAATATTTGAAAATGGAACTGTCGTATAGAGCTGAGGTTTGTTGTCACCAACATCAGAGGTAAAGATTACGGAATCTATCTTAAACTGCCGATGTGTTCCGCTAACCGGAATAGCAATCTCCGTTTGCACAAAAATTCTTTTTTGCCCCAAAGTGCTGCTATCAAGATTGAAATGGATGAACTGTCTTGAGAAACCATAAAATCCATTGTCCTGAAGTAGTTGATAAATTCTATTTCTTTCAGCTTCGTATTGCTTTTGCTGATAGGGTTTATTTAACTGCAATTCAGTGTTTTTATGATGATTTAGAAGGATATTAAGGATTAAGGAGTCAGCTGATTTATAGTCTATTGAATCAACAGTATAGGGTTCAGCGAGTGCCACGTCATAAGTGGCTGAAGTAGTCTGCTTTGATGGAAAATCAAATGTAACACCCACTTTGCTATGGAAGTAACCTTCTGAATTTAGAAATCTTTCCATTTTGTCTAAACTACTCAAGTGTTTCATAGAATCGAAAACGGCCAGGGGTTCACCCACTCTCATCAACCAATTGCCTTCGATCAGCTGTTGGTCAAGTCTGTCGATTTTTTTAGTTCTTTTAACAACCAGTTTTTCTTTTTTACGATCCTTTTGAGATGTGCTAATTTTTTGATCAAATTTCTCGGATACCATGCCTTTTTTCTGAATAACAGATGCACTATCAAAGAGCTTTTTGCCAAGTTGGTAGGCATGCACACGAGGCGTAATTGGAATTCTATGCGATATGAACCTTGAGTTAGGTTGTTGGTCTATGAGTTTTTCAAGTTCCGGTGTTAAAGAATTTGGAGAACCCTTGATTTTGGCCTGTTGAGCATACACAGATTCACCCTTCTTTAAATAGCTCGCGCCGATACAAGATGTTAGAAAAATGGAGAATACAGCTAAATTGTGTAAATATCTCAAAATGCTATGCGAGAGGTCTCAAAGAACGAGTTAAAGTTGATCAAATCACTGAAATTAAAAAAATTCAGGACCAGGGAAAACTTATTTTTAATTGAGGGGATCAAGAATGTAAATGAAGTAATATCCTCGGATTTTGAGATTGTTATGATTTGTGCCACTCTCTCGGCAGCTGAATTTATATCTTCAGATGTGAGCATTATCAGTGATAAGAAGCTCAATGAAGTGAGCACATTATCGACAAATCAGGATTGCATTGCGGTAGCCAAAATTAAGCAATACGGCACCCATGAAATTGATTTTCAAAAACCCGTCATTGCGTTGGATGGTGTTGGAGATCCCGGCAATGTGGGCACTATTGTAAGGGCATTGGATTGGTTCGGTTATAGTCATGTGCTTTGTAGTCATGATTGTGCTGATTTTTACAATCCGAAAACGATCGCATCAAGTATGGGTTCATTCACAAGAATAAAACCCGTTTACACTGATTTGGTAAGCTATCTCACATCTTTTACGGGAAGAGTGATGGCTATGGATTTGGAAGGTGAGCCGCTTTCTCAGGAAAAATCCCGGGATCAGACGATATATGTAATGGGCAGTGAATCTCATGGCCTAAGCGCTGAATTGAAGAAGACTATCGATAGGAATATTACAATTCAGGGATCCGGTGGAGCCGAATCCCTGAATGTAGCCATGGCCACATCAATGTTGTTGTATCAATTAAGCCTATCTCAGGGCTAAGTATTTATTGATGATCTGCTGTGTAGAACTGTCATGAGATGATGCTGCACTTTTTTCCTGGATCTCTTTCAGTACTTTTCCTGCTAGTTGTTTACCAAGTTCAACTCCCCATTGATCGAAGCTAAAAATATTCCAAACAATACCCTGAACAAATATTTTATGTTCGTACATGGCAATTAGAGCGCCCAGATTGTAAGGATTGAGTTCATTCATCAGTATGGTAGTAGTCGGCCTATTGCCTTCAAATACCTTAAAGGGAAGTATCGATGAAATTTCTTCATTCGATAAGCCTTGAGCTTGCAGTTCTTCCATGGCTTGTTCGCCTGATTTTCCCATCATGAGAGCTTCTGTCTGCGCTACAAAATTGGCGATTAGTTTCTCTTGATGATCAACTAGGTCATGTGCTGGCTTGGCGGCAGCTATAAAATCACAAGGAATCATTTTGGTCCCTTGATGTATCAGTTGATAAAACGCATGTTGACCATTCGTGCCGGGCTCACCCCATATGATCGACCCTGTTTGGATATCAACTTTATTACCTGATCTGTCAACACATTTACCATTGCTCTCCATATCGCCCTGCTGAAGATACTTGGAGAAGTAGGCGAGAAGTTGATCATAAGGAAGAATCGCTTGAGATTCTGCTTGCCAGAAATTGTTATACCAAATACCAATCATCGCCATCATGAATGGAATATTTTGTGAAAACTCGGTATTTCTGAAGTGATTGTCCATTGCTTCAGCGCCGTTGAGTAGTTTTTCGAAATGATCATATCCTACAGTGCACGCAATGCTTAGGCCAATTGCAGACCAAAGGCTGTATCGGCCACCCACCCAGTCCCAGAACTCAAACATATTGTTCGTGTCAATACCGAATTCGGCCACCTTAACTGCATTAGTTGACACTGCCACAAAGTGTTTACTAATGTGCTCAACTTCCTCGGCATGTACCAGGAACCAGTCTCGGGCGCTCATTGCATTGGTCATGGTTTCCTGTGTGGTAAAGGTTTTTGAGGCGATGATGAACAGGGTAGTTTCAGCGTCTACATCCTTGAGGATATTCAGTAAATGACTCGCATCTACATTTGATACAAAATGAGACTTGATGCCTTTCTTCCAGAATGGTCTTAGTGACTCGCAAACCATATTGGGGCCCAAGTCAGAACCACCTATGCCAATGTTGACTATGTCCGTTATGGGCTTGTCAGTATAGCCCTTAAGCGACCCGTCATGTAGTCTGGAGGTAAAGTCTTTGATTTTGCTGAGAACAGCCTTTACATCAGGCATTACATCTTTGCCATCAACTTGGATTGGCTGGCCACTCAGGTTTCTGAGGGCGACATGCAGTACGGACCTGTCTTCTGTCTGATTGATCTTTTCACCAGTAAACATGGCTTCAATAGCCTGCTTAAGGCCGACTTGATCTGCAAGCTGCTGGAATAAGTCAACAGTGGTTTTGTCGATGTGATTTTTTGAGAAATCAATAAAAAAATTCTCAAATGTAAAGCTATGATCAATTGCTCTTTTTGAGTTTTTCTCAAAAAGTGATTGAAGCGTTTGTGCTTTCTTTTCCTTGAAGTGATTTTCTAAATCAGTCCAGGCGCTGGTTGAAGTTGGATTGATATTCGGTAACATCTATTTTCAAAATAAGACGCAAACATCCAACGGAATTATTTAATGTGCAACTCTCTACATCCTTACTAGTAGATAGTACATATATGCACAGAAGCCTACTAAGTATAAAGCACCCTCTGCACGGTCTAATTTGTACTTATTGAGGGTAAACATGAAAATAAAAAGAAGGAACGTTCCGAGCATCACCAGATATAGATCAACATTTAAAGAAGGGTTGAAATTCAAGGGAGCATGTACTACCGAAGTAACACCTAAAACGAGCAGTAAATTGAAAATATTGGAACCAACTATGTTCCCAACTGCTAAATCTGATTTCTTATGGAAGGCTGCCACAGCCGATGTGGCTAGTTCTGGCAATGACGTTCCTGCAGCCAATATGGTCAACCCTATCAATTTTTGACTTACATGAAACTTTTCAGCAATAGATACTGCATTTTCAACAATCAATTGTCCGCCAAAAACCAATCCTGAAATACCCAGCACAATCATGATAGTTGTCTTCACGCTTCCGAACATGACAATATCTTCTTGTTCTTCTTCATCCGGATTTCTTTGAAGGTTTAAGAAGATATAGAAAAGGAACAAGGAGAACATTACCAACAAAATGATTCCGTCGACAACATTCAATTGATTGTTTTCTGCATCGAAAAACAATACATCATTCACCAGAATGAAAAATATGAATGTCGCCAATAGGGAATAAGGTATTTCTTTCCAGAGCGCATTCTTCTGAACAGTCAATGGGTATATGATACTTGAGACCCCCAATATCAAAAAGATGTTGAAGATATTGGATCCGATGATGTTACCGAATACCACATCATTTCCACCTCCTTCAGCAGAAACTTCAGTTCCAGCAATCAGGTTTACCACCAGCTCAGGAGCTGAGGTTCCCATAGCAACAACTGTGAGTCCAATAGCAATGTCAGATACGTTAAATCGTTTGGCTAATGAGGACGCCCCGTTGACCAGAAAATCGGCTCCTTTAATAAGCAGCACGAATCCGACCATGACGAGTAGTATATTAAGTAGTACTTCCAATTTTCTTTATTTAGGTGACTTGATGGAAATATCAATATTTATAGATCGCATTGTCTAAAATCACGGCAAATTAAGCATTAACTGAAATATTTTGACAATTTTTTCATTGATTTTGACGAAATCATCATTTTTCTAGATCAATGCTCAAAATATCTATCTTTTTGCCTAGCTCCTCTACAAGTCTAAAGTAGTCAGTTTTATTATCTAAAGGTGTATTAACGGAAAAATAAAACTTGATTTTCGGTTCTGTACCTGAAGGCCTTACAGAAATTTTAGATTCGTTTTCTGTGATAAATTGTAAAACATTGGACTTTGGGAGATCAATAGGGCTTGATTGACCATTTGATAAGTCAGTTATTGTTGACTGTTGATAGTCAATCAGGGAAATAACTTTTTCTCCGCCAAGGTGGGCCGGAGGCGTAGTTCTGAAGTTCTTCATCATCTGCTGTATTTCCTCGGCACCCTTCATTCCTTTTTTAGTCATAGATTTGAGACCCTCAATGTACAATCCGTACTTTTCGCTTACTTCAACTAGTAATTCAAAAACTGATTTGCCATTTGATTTTGCCCAGGCTGCCATTTCAGCGATCATTGCACACGACATGATTGCATCCTTGTCCCGCACTTTATCACCTACCAGATAGCCATAACTTTCTTCACCACCTCCGATGAACGTTTCCTGGCCCTCCAAATCTTTTATTACCTCAGCAATGTATTTGAACCCGGTTAAGGTGTCATAAGACTTGACCTTAAATGAATCAGCAATTTTCTTTATCAATTCGGAAGTAACAATGGTTTTAACAATGTATTCCTTTCCAGTTAGTTTACCATTCTCTTTCCATTGACTCAATAGATAGTAGATCAGCAGTGAACCAGTTTGATTGCCATTAAGTAATTGAAAATCTCCATCTAAGTTTTTTACTGCAATACCCACACGATCAGAATCTGGGTCTGTGGCCATAACCAGCTCAGCATGTTCATTTTTAGCCTGATTGAGTGCTAATGTCAGTGCTTCGGCTTCTTCGGGATTAGGATAAACGACTGTGGGGAAGTTACCATCAGGTTCAGCTTGAGCCTCTACAACTGATACATTGGTAAATCCAAATTTCTCAAGAACAGGCGGAACCAGTGTAATGCCTGTACCATGGATGGACGAAAACACTATACCCATATCATGGTTTTGTGCAATGGAAGCAGGAGACAAGCTCAAAGATTTGATCATGTCTAAATATTTGTTGTCCATTTCTTCACCAAGCGAATGAATAAGTGACTCATTTCGGTCAAACTGAACTTCATCTATCGAGGTGATTGCCTTTACTTTTTCAATTACATTCTTATCATGAGGAGGGACTAGTTGTGCGCCATCATCCCAATAAGCCTTATAGCCGTTATACTCTTTTGGGTTGTGAGAGGCGGTAAGCACAACACCACCCTTGCACCCAAGCTCTCGGATGGCAAATGATAATTCTGGAGTAGGCCTTAATTCATCAAAAAGATAGACTTCTATGCCATTGGCAGAAAACACATCAGCGGTGGTCTCTGCAAAAAGTCTGCTGTTATTTCGACTATCATGTGCAATGGCTACTTTAATGACGCCATCAAATGATTCTTTGAGATAATTACACAATCCTTGAGTAGCCATTCCCACGGTGTATTTGTTGATTCTATTAGAACCAACACCCATAACACCCCTTAGGCCGCCTGTGCCGAACTCAAGATCCTTGTAAAAGGCATCCGTAAATTCAGTTTCGTTATTTCGAAGTTCTTCAATAGTATTTTTTGATTCCTGATCAACTTTGGACGAATCCAACCACGATTGTGCTTTCTCTTCAACAGTCATTATTCAGTGTAATTTTTGCGAAATTATCAGTTTGTAAGTCTTTTTTATCTTTTCAAATAATATAATTTCTCTTTCTGCATTTAAATATTGCGAAAATTGTAATTTTTGCACCGTTGCAAAATTTTCCAATTGAGAATTTCGGTATGAATATAGAAAAACTGAATAATGCTTTTGTAGCAATTGTTGAAAAGAAAGCGGAATTGAAAAATATTCCAATAACGGATTCTTCCCGTGGACCTCAAGAACTTACTTTAATGGAAATGGAAAATATGTTCATGAGGGAGTATGGCGCTTTTATTGAAGAGGCCCTATTTAACGTACATGATGAATATTGTCCGGACAATGACGTTCTTTTACCAGTCGCCTATTTTGCATCTGACTATTTGAAAAAAGGTATTGAGGGTGCTCATCAGTATGACGTTAGCAATGAGGAAGGAATTCTTGTTCAGGCAGATGATTTTCCTGGAGTTGAAGCCCGGTTGGTTTTATGTCCAAATCCTACAAGGCTTATTTTACAAGGAAAAAAGGAAATGTTCAGAGAAATAGTGTGGGTAGCCCGAGAGGTGGCTTAAAAACCAATTCGTTCTCTTACACGATTCAAAACTTCCATCGCAATTTTTGTGGCACGTGTTTCTCCGGCTTCCAACAGCTCCTCAATGACCTCTGGATGACTCATTAATTCTTCATATTTAGCTCTTTCAACGCTGAAATTGTCTCGAATGAGTTCAAATAAAGCTTGTTTGGCATGCCCATAGCCATAGTTACCTCCCAAGTAGTTTTTTCTCATTTCCTCAACCTGGCTTTCGCTGGCTAAAAGCTTATAGATTGCAAATACATTGCATGTATTCGGATCTTTGGGCTCCTCAAGGGGTGTACTATCAGTCACAATTTGCATGACATTTTTCCTGAGCTTCTTATCAGTTTGGAAGATGTCAATGATATTCCCGTATGATTTGCTCATTTTTTGTCCATCTGTACCAGGAATGGTCATGACCTCATCATCAATTTTCGCATCGGGGAGTACAAATGTTTCACCATAGCTATGATTAAAACTGGATGCTATGTCTCGTGTCATTTCGAGGTGTTGCCTTTGATCCTTACCAACAGGTACGACATTGGCATCATATAACAGTATGTCTGATGCCATTAATACTGGATAAGTAAACAATCCGGCATTGACATCTGAAAGTCGGTCGGCCTTATCCTTGAAGGAATGTGCGTTTGCGAGCATAGGGAACGGAGTATAACAGTTCAGATACCAGCTCAGCTCGCAGACCAATGGAATCTTACTTTGTCTGTAGAACAGGTTCTTCTCTGTATCAAACCCACAAGCAATCCAGGCGGCAGCCACGGCCAAAGTGTTTTCTTTACGAAGAGAGGCATCTTTGATCGTAGTAAGAGAGTGCAAGTCTGCGATGAAAAAGAAGGATTCATTTTTCTCACTTTTACTCAACTCAATTGCCGGAAGAATAGCTCCTAATAAGTTACCTAAATGTGGTTTTCCTGAGCTCTGAATGCCTGTTAAAATCCTTGCCATGCTGTAAAATTTTCGCAAACCTAATCCAATTCATCAATAAACTATTCCTGATAGTTCAAGTGAATAGGAGAGTAGGTGAAATGAATAGTAACTTTGTTGGAAAATTGAAAATATCCAAATTGGATACCAAGTGATGTTTAGCTTTGAGTGAATTTTGAATTATGAGAATACAATTCATATTGATATTTCTATTTGCCGTTGGTGCAAGCTTTGCACAGGGTATTGCCACTTTCGAGAAGTCATCCCATGACTTTGGAACGATAGATGAAATTGATGGTGCCGCTGAATATTCCTTTGAATTTACTAACACAGGAACTGATTCTGTAAAAATCACTTATGCCAAGGCGTCATGCGGCTGCACAACGCCTAGTTGGACTAAAGAATTTGTAGGGCCAGGCGAGAAGGGATACCTCAAGGCCAGATACAATACTCGAAATAGGCCAGGGGCATTTCATAAGTCTATCAGTCTTCGTTTTTCAAATGGGAAATCTAAAACGCTGTATATCAATGGCAAAGTGAATCCCAAACCAAAGACGATCGAACAGAAATTACCTGCTGAACTTGGAAGTTTACGCATGAAGCACAAATCATTCAATATGGGCCAGGTCACAACAGAAAAGGCGGTTACCAAGGAATTTGATGTTTACAATTCCAGTGATAGTAATATCGTATTTCTTAAGGAAGAATTTCAGGTTCCCGAATTCGTGCAGTTAGAATTGAACTTCGATACATTGGCCTCCAAAAAGCAGGGAAAGATAAAGGTGACATATGATGCAGTCGCAAAGGCTGATTGGGGATATGTTACGGACCGCATTACGCTTGTGACAAATGATACGAAAGGTCAAAATAAGGATTTACAAGTGATTGCTGCTATCCAGGAATATTTTTCAGAACAATCCGCTGAGGAATTGGAAAAAGCACCGAGTCTGATGTTTGACAAATCCATCCATAACTTTGGGAAATTTACAACTGGTGTATCAAAAGAAACTGTTTTTGTATTGACAAATAACGGACAATCACCACTTAACATAAGAGCAATAAAATCTAACTGCCCTTGCATTGATATTGAATATAAAAACAAAGACATCAAGCCTGGTAAGAGTGTCGAAATGAAGGTGACTTTTGATCCGACGAATAGAAAGGGAAGGCAGTATAAGACCGTGACGGTCTTCACCAATGATCCTGCGAAACCAACTCAGGTTATTTCTATTAATGGGGAGATATAAAAAAACACTCTCAATTTAGAACCAAGAGTGTTTTAAAAGATTTCTTTACGAAATTATTCTCCGAATTTATTGTTCTTTCTATCTACGTCAGCCATTCGTTGACTTGAATCTATTTCTATAGAACTGATCTCATCCAATGGAATGTCTACGGTGAACTCATATTCAGGATGGGTCCAATACCAATCTGGAAGCGTTTTTCTTGTCATGCCAGACTCATTTGCTTTCTCACCCCTCATAATGCCCAAAGGAATATAGTAAGAGGATTGCGTGCCATCTTTTTTGGTGACCACTATATCAAGTGGCATTGGCATTTTGCCAATGCGCTTTAATGAAACCATGGCTTGTTGACCTACACTAGTAACCGTGTCGATGGCATAATCAATTTGTTTGGTTGACTTAATCCAATAGTCATAGTACCAATCCAGTTCCATGCCTGATTCCTTTTCGGCGATTCTTACAAAATCATTAAGTTTTGGGTGTTTGAATTTCCACTCATTGAAATAGCGTTTTAGTACTCGATCTCTGTTGCTATCACCAATAATATAGCCCAGTTGAGAAATGCTCACTGATCCTTTTGAATAAGCAGACATGCCATAGGCAAAGTTGGTTTCAAATTGATCCGAATGAGTCGTTTGCGGTTCCTCTTTACCACTAGCAGCCAGCATATAGTAGCCACGATAGTTACCTGCATTCGCAAGGCCGTCACGGCCACCAAGAACATTAGCCATTGTTCTTGAAGTCGCATAGGAAGTGTAGCCTTCATCCATCCATGATAAATAGCTCTCGTTAGTCGCTAGCACGCCCTGGTACCAACTATGTAATGCTTCATGAACAGTAACCCCGAGTAAACTTGGAATGCTCCTATGACCTGTAATAAGTGTTGACATAGGGTATTCCATTCCTCCATCTCCTCCTTGTATCACCATGAATACTGGATATGGATATTTTCCAAAATTGTCATTGAGGTATTCAAATGCTTTGGATGCTAGTTGAGGAAGTTGTTTCCAATTCTCCTCAAGGGTATCTGTCTGATAAAAAAAGTGTAGTTCAGGGCCATTAGGTACTTGTGCAGTTGTGTGCGTATAGTCCGGGTCAGCTGCCCACATGAAGTCGTGAACATTTTCAGCTTTAAACTGCCATGTCAATGTCTTCCCTTTTTGGCGCTTTATTTTGACACCTTCGGCTTCATATCCATAGCCAATTTCATTTGGATTTTGGAGAATACCTGATGCTGCTACAACAAAATCCTTATCAATGGTAATGTTTACATTGTAATCGCCCCACGGTGCATAAAACTCTCTTGCTATGTAAGGATGCGCTTGCCAGCCTTGATGGTCATATTCGGCTAGTTTTGGGAACCACTGTGCCATGCTGTAGGATATACCTTCACTGTTATTACGGCCACTTCTTCGGATTTGTACCGGTACCTGAGAATTGAAATCCATTTCCAACATAGTTGTTGAATTTGGTGGAACAGGTGAAGCCAAATCCACTTCAACGACTGTTCCTTCGATCAAAAAATCCAGTACTTGACCATTCTGAGTCAACTTATCAATTTTGTGATAACCTATTTCATTTTCTGATAAATGAAAAATCCTGTCTTTGACACGTCTGTCTGGGTCCGGCAGATTTCGACTCCTTACATCCATCATACTGTTGGGTTGAAAGGCATTAAAGTACAGATGATAAAAGACCTTAGTCAGGGTATCGGGTGAGTTGTTATAATACTTGATAGACTGACTGCCTGTGAATTGATGGTTATTGACATCAAAGTCGATATCCATATTGTACTCAACCCGCTGCTGCCAATAGCCATTTTGAGCTATGGAAGCCAACGCCGACAAACTGATGAATAAGACAAAAATAGTTCTCATTAAATACGTAGTTAAATAGAACAGCCAATCTGTGCAGAACGGCATCAAAAACAAAATGCCTTTCCTTTAATGGAAATTACGACCGACAGCCGGAAATAAAAAAAGCCAACATTATGTCGGCCTTCTGCTTTCGATCAGTTTGATTTAGATGTCTACGTTGGCATATTTAGCATTTTTCTCAATGAACTCACGTCTCGGAGCTACTTCGTCTCCCATAAGCATAGAGAAAAGATGATCCGCCTCTGCTGCTGATTCGATAGTTACTCGTTTCAAGCTTCTGTGCGTTGGATCCATGGTAGTGGTCCAGAGTTGTTCTGGATTCATTTCTCCAAGACCTTTGTATCGTTGAACATTGACTGAATCTTCTTTGCCTTCACCTGCGATATCTTTTATAACTCTTTCCCTATCCTCTTCAGACCAGGCGTATCGTTCCGTTTTACCTTTTTTAATCAAGTAAAGTGGAGGAAGAGCGATGTACAAGTAGCCATTTTCGATTAAATCATGCATGTATCTGAAGAAGAATGTCAAAATCAGCGTACGAATATGGCTACCATCAATATCCGCATCAGTCATGATGATGATCTTGTGATATCTCAGCTTTTGCATGTTCAGCGCTTTTTCATCGTCCTCGGTTCCAAAAGAGACGCCAAGTGCTGTGATCATGTTCTTTATTTCATCATTGTCGTAGATTTTATGCTCTTGTGCTTTTTCTACGTTCAATATTTTACCTCTTAAAGGCAGGATTGCCTGAAATGCTCTGTCTCTGCCTTGTTTAGCCGAACCTCCAGCTGAATCACCCTCAACCAAATAGATTTCACATAGAGAAGGGTCTTTTTCTGAGCAGTCAGCTAGTTTGCCTGGTAATCCGGTTCCAGACAAAACATTCTTTCTCTGGACCATCTCGCGTGCTTTACGAGCAGCGTGTCTTGCCTGAGCAGCAAGCACCACCTTCGCAACGATTTGCTTGGCTTCTCTTGGGTTTTCCTCTAGAAATTCATTGAGCATATCGCTCACGCAAGAATCTACAGCACCACTGGCATCTGAATTTCCCAGTTTGGTTTTTGTCTGACCTTCGAATTGAGGTTCAGCCACTTTAACAGAAATAATGGCCGTAAGCCCCTCACGGAAATCATCTCCAGAAATTTCAACTTTTACCTTATCGAGTAATCCGGATTTGTCTGCATAAGACTTCAATGTCCGAGTTAGTGCACGCCTGAAACCAGCAACGTGTGTTCCTCCTTCGATTGTATTAATGTTGTTTACATAAGACACAACATGTTCGGAATAGGAGGTGTTGTAGGATAACGCAACCTGCACAGGAATGCCCCCCTTTTCACCATCCATGAAAACGGGCTCTGCCAATAAGTTTTCTCTTGACTCATCTAAATACTCGACGAATTCTTTTAGACCACCTTGTGAAAGAAATGTGTCAGTCAGGTCATTGCCTTCATCATCCTGCTCTCTATGGTCAACAAGAACGATCTTGATGCCAGCATTCAGAAAAGATAGCTCACGACACCTTGTTGCAACTGTGTCATAGTTGTAAACAGTGTGCGTAAAAATTCCATCGTCAGGTTTGAAACGGACTATTGTGCCTGTAATATCTGTTTTACCTTGTTCGGATACAGGTGCCTTTGGGATGCCCTTGTTATAGGTTTGCTCATAGATCGTACCATTTCTATGAACAGTTGCTTTAAGTTCTGTAGATAGAGCATTCACACATGAAACCCCGACACCATGAAGTCCTCCTGATACTTTGTAAGTGTCCTTGTCGAACTTACCACCAGCATGCAGCACGGTCATGACAACCTCAAGTGCAGATTTTTTCTCCTTCTCGTGCATGTCAGTTGGAATCCCCCGGCCATTATCTGTTACGGTAATGGAGTTGTCCGTATTGATCTCTACTGTGATCTGGTCGCAATGCCCAGCTAGCGCTTCATCAATTGAGTTGTCAACAACCTCCCAGACCAGGTGATGTAATCCTTTGACACCTACATCTCCAATATACATTGCGGGTCGCTTTCGCACCGCCTCAAGTCCTTCGAGTACCTGGATATTACTGGCTGAATAATTACCAGTTTGTTGCGCTTTTTCCTCTGCCATATTCGTTATTCAAATCGGGCAAAAATAACTAAAAAGATTGGAGTATCTATTGGAATATCAGGAAACGAACTTTATGTTTACAACTAAATATTTAGTTAATGAAATTGTGGATAATCATCTCGCTCACGACAATGCTCCAATTGAGCGCATATGGTCAAGGGAATGAAACAAATCAAAGGTCTGAAAAAGCTTCTGAAGCTGAAAAGGAGCGTATAGAGGCACTAAGAACAGAGCAACGATTGAAGTTTGAGGCTTTGATGGCTCAGCGTAGAATGAATGATAGCACAGATGCGGCGAATCGCTTAAGTGGCTATTACAATAATCGAAGACCGGACACATTGTTGACTATTGATTTACACAACTGTAAATTGAATGAGCTGCCAGGTTTTGTATTGGAAGTAACAGCATTGACTAAGTTGGACATTAGTGGCAATAGCATTGAAAAACTTCCCAGGAAATTAAAGCGACTGGATAGCTTAAAGGAGATTAGGTGGATGGGGAATAATTTGGAATCATTAAAGATCCCTAAGCTCAAGCACTTAAGTCGTATTAAATTGAGAGATAACAGTTTGAGCGCGGTTAAAAGGCTTAAGAAACTACCAGCTGTAAAAGAAATTGATCTTTCTAAAAATCAGATTACTGGCATACCTATTAAAAGCCTGCATAAGTCGACCAGATTGCATACTCTGTTACTAGGTGAAAATCCACTAACAATAGGAGAAGGGGATTACCACAAACTAAAAAGTCTTAAAGTCTTAAAATTGAACAAATGCGGTCTGAGTAGTTTACATACAGACTTTACTCAACTGTCAGGGTTAAATGAATTGCAACTTCAGGAAAACCAACTTTCGACCCTACCGGAAGGATTTTCAAAGATGAAGGCTCTCACCAAATTATCATTTTATAAAAACGAATTGACTGAATTACCTGATGATTTGTTTTTGATTCCAAATCTTCAAGTGATCGATTTGTATTTTAATAAGTTAGAAAAACTGCCAGCTACGGTTGGTGAGGCCAAAAAGCTTGGGATACTTTATCTGGCCAACAATTTGATCTACGATTTGCACGAAAATATTGGAGCGCTGACTGATCTCGAAGAACTTTATCTTCATCACAATAGGCTGAGCTACTTGCCCAGCTCTTTGGAGAAACTGACTAAGATTAGGGTGCTCAGGGTTAATCATAACAGGTTGACCGAATTCCCTGTGGCTATCATGAATTTTAGTAACCTAACAGATTTGGATCTGAACAATAATGACATAATGGTACTCCCTGCGTCTATCGGTGAGCTTTCTAACTTGCGGTTGTTTACATTTAGCAATAATCCGATGAATTTTAATTCCCCGGAGAACCAGCCATTTTTGGCGGAAGTACATAAAATGATTCAGCGGGGAGTGATCTGCAAGCCAGCAATCAAGACCGAATATGTCAATGAAGACGGAGAATCGTTAGAATCAGGATTGGAATAATCATTTCAATAATTCCCAATACCAAGCATCACCAGTGTGCAGGCATTGATGGTTTCAATACCCTCAGATTCCGCTTTTTCAGCTAATCGTTGATTTTCAGCTCCCGGGTTAAATATTATCCTCTTAGGTTTTAGCGAAATTATATAGTCTTCCCATTCTGATTGTCTATGTTCATTCATGTAGACAGTTATGGTATCTACTTCTTGAATTGAAGGTTGTTCCCTCAAGTTTATCATTTCTTCGCCCAGCACATCTCCACTTTTGATGCTAAGAGGAACAAATGGATGACCGGCATTTTTAAGTCTCATGGCGGCCTGAAAGGCATATCTGTCCGGGCGATTTGAGGCGCCTAAAATGATTGTTTTTTTACTCATGCTAGTTATCAAATCTGCCTTTCTTCTTTTTTAGCTTTTGACTGGCAAATCCAATATTCAAACCGAAAACAAAAGGCATATAGAAACTGTTTTGATTGATTCCAGCAAAATAACCGTCCAGTTCTTCAGAAGGTTCATATTTCTTTTCAATATTTCGATAACCAAAATCTACACCGATGTAACTATCCAAAACAAACCCACTGCTGCCAGCATCTTCCATCCATTTCCACCCCAGAAAGACGCCATAGGCAATGACTCTTTCGATATTTTGAATCTTGATATCCTCAAAGGGTAATACGGTTTGATCCTTTCCGTTGATTTGATGACTGAGCCATTCGAACGTCATTGCATGACCAAAATAGGGCATTCCAAAGCTATGATCACGTCCGTATAGCTTTTGCCTAAATTTAAGCCGATGACCTCTCAGGTAGGGTGTGTACAAGTCAATATCCTGATTGGCCTGAAAGAATGGGTCTCTGATATAATAGTATTGAATTTCATGACCAAGTCTTTCCTGGTAATACAATTCAACATTAATCGGAAGTTCACCTAATCCAAACCAAAAAGGACTAGTGGTTGTGGTGATGCCCTGATATTCATTGATTCGTTCATCAAAAAAGCGATTACTTCTATTTTTGAACATATAGGCCGGAATAGCTGAATTTTGACCGTCCTTTAATCGATCGGGTTGATCGTTTAAGCGAAATACGGGCTTTTCTTCTTCATAAATTGGCCGATAGGTCCCTTCAATTTTGCCTTTTCTATCATACAGTGTCCATTCTCCAATACGTTTATTGTTTTCCAGTATGCCGCTCATTTTGACATTTCCGTTTTTGTAGAAACCCTTATACTGTCCTATTCCTCCAGTGAATTCTGCCTCTCCATCTTGTTCGCCATCTTCTGAAAAGTATTTCCATTTCCCCTCTTTCTGTCCATTTGATAGCTGACCTTTCGCATAGATTTTACCACTTGGATAGTACTCTGTAGAGTTTCCAAGCCCATTTTTGTAAGTGCTTTCTTGTTTTAATCCACCACTGCTAAAAAACAGTTGCCAGGGTCCGTCTCTTTTATCATTCTCCAGATTTCCCTGAGCACTAATGTTTCCGTTAGGATGATAATACTTCCAGTCGCCACGCTGCTTGCCTTTTGTGTATAGGCCTTCAGATGATTTTGCTCCATTTTCATGATAAAATACCCACTTACCATCACGCTGACCTGCTAAATATGAACCTTCAGCCTGCAGTGATCCATTTTCGTAGTAATAGCGCCAAACACCCTCACTTTTTTCATTGACATTATTACCTTCCATTTTGACTTTTCCTGATGGGAAATACTCGGTGTATTGACCTTTTCCAGCCTCATGAAAGGATTGTGCCTTTACGGAGTTGTCCTCAAAGTAATAGTTCCAGATTCCAAATTTTTCGTTTTGCTTGTAGTTGCCGGAATTTTTGATTGCTCCTCCCTCAAAATAGTTGGTCCATGGTCCTTCTTTTATACCATCTAAGAGTGTTCCTTCGGATTTAATATGACCATTTTCGAAATTGAAAGTCCAGACACCCGATTGCTTTCCATTTTTTAAATTTCCTTCAGCTTTGATGTTTCCGTTTTCATAGAAGTACGTCCATGTACTATCGGGGGTGTTCGAATGATAATAACCCTGAGCCATGGGGCGACCAGTTTGATAATACGATTGGTAAAGTCCATCAAGTGTATTGTCTTCAGGATTGATTGAAATGACCTCTTTTAACTGAGTTTTTGCAGAATCATAAAAGGTGCTATGCTCAATAGATTGCGATCTGAGCGTAAGGCTGATCATAACCGCGAAAATTGAACATATGATTCTAGTAGCAACCATTGGGTGAATTTAATGCTAGTAACTCATTATTTACATGAAATTAGGTAATTCCGACCGCAAGAATTGTTGCGTCAGGCCAATAGATATCTGGAGAAAAACACATTGAACATTCGTTATTGAGAAGTAGATAATTGTGCTAAATTTGAGCACAACAACAGAACACAACTTTTAAAATTAGCCCCAAATGTCTACAGACGTTTTATCCGAAAATGGACAAGCGCAGAAGCGCAATTTTGTCGATCAATTTGAATCTCCAGATTTTTATGAATTAGATGATTTGCTTTCTGACGAGCATAAGATGGTCAGAGGTGCTGTTAGAGATTTTGTGAAAAAAGAGATTACCCCTTACATCGAGGATTGGGCTGAGCAAAATCATTTCCCATCAGAAATGGTTAAAAAGTTTGGAGAAATCGGAGCGTTTGGACCGACCATTCCAGAGCAATATGGAGGAGGAGGTATGGACTATATCTCATATGGTTTGATCATGCAGGAAATTGAAAGAGGTGATTCTGGGATGCGATCTACAGCCTCAGTTCAAGGCTCTTTGGTGATGTTTCCTATTTATGCTTTTGGTTCTGAAGAACAAAAACAGAAGTATCTTCCTAAGTTGGCGAGTGGCGAAATGTTGGGGTGTTTCGGGTTGACTGAACCTAATCATGGATCCAATCCTTCAGGAATGGAAACACATTTTGAAGATAAGGGGGATCATTATCTTCTGAATGGTGCAAAAATGTGGATCTCTAATGCACCCCAAGCTGATATAGCAGTTGTCTGGGCAAAAAACGAAGAAGGTAGAATTCATGGAATGATCTTAGAACGAGGCATGGAGGGGTTTACCACACCGGAAACCCATGGGAAATGGTCGTTAAGAGCTTCGTGTACAGGCGAGCTGGTATTCAGTGATGTAATGGTGCCAAAAGAAAACTTGTTGCCAGGTAAGAGTGGTTTAGGCGCACCAATGAAATGTCTGGATAGTGCAAGGTTTGGAATTGCCTGGGGAGCAATCGGGGCGGCAATGGATTGCTATGAATCTGCCAGGAGATATTCACTGGAAAGACATCAGTTTGGAAAACCGATAGGTTCATTTCAACTAGTACAGAAAAAGTTGTCTGAAATGCTCACTGAAATAACGAAGGCTCAGTTGCTTAACTGGAAACTTGGTAAAATGATGAGTGAAGGAAAAGCAACTACTCCTCAAATATCAATGGCTAAGCGTAATAGCGTTGAGGTTGCACTGAACATTGCCAGAGAAGCAAGGCAGATTCATGGAGGAATGGGCATTACCGGAGAGTATCCTATGATGAGACACATGATGAATTTGGAATCTGTGGTTACATATGAAGGGACACATGACATTCACCTGCTCATATTGGGAATGGACATTACAGGGATACCAGCTTTCAAGTAGGATCGACTTTCGCGACCTTATTTAAGGTCTCGCTTTACCAAAATGTAATAGATCGCTGTTAAGTAGATAATGAGCCATCCTGTGGATATGGCAATTGCTGATAGAGGAACATAGTCGATGATTTCCCTGAAAATGTACCTGGGAAAAGGAACGGAAATTAGATCATTTAGTGATCCAATTGGAAAAAAGGCAGGTAGGTGTGGCCAGATGCCATCAGCAAGTTTCGGATGATTCTCCAGCACCAATCCCAAAATCGGTTCGAACATCAAGGTGTACAGTGCCAAAGCAATGATCACAAATCCGGATTTTTTGATGATAAGTGAAATCAGGAATGCCAACACGCAAAATACAAATATGTCATAAAAGTAGGCCCCAAAGAATTCAAGCTCTGCGAATATGTACTTGACCTCCCAAATGTGAGAATATATGCTGCCATTGACCAAGCCAACTGTGAATAGAAAGAGCGTGCTGATAGTGGCAAGAAAAAAGATCAACGCCAATTTGCTCATTAGGAATTCCTTCTTACTGATCCCATCAATGATGTTTTGACGCATGGTGTTATAGGTAATATCATTATTTACTGATATTACCACTACAAAAGCCAATAGAACCTTTAAAAAGGAACCCAGATATGTAGTGTTTTGCCAGATGTCCGGAAAGTCATAAATCGGAATAATTGTTGGGTCTAGTCCATCGAAATCAGCCCCTTGTCTCTTCAGCCATTCCAAAAAGAAAATCCCAAAAGAGGCGATGACTAGCAGCGCCAATAGATACATACCCAGGAGAACCCAGAATACTTTGTAATTACGCAGTTTAAGCCATTCAAGGCGAAATGCTCTAATCATTTTCTTTGAGTATTTTAAGGAATTCTTGCTCTAGAGAGTTGGTAAGTGTGATTAGCCTTGTGAGCGATACACCTTTATCGAAGCAGAATTTGTTAACGTCTTCGGAAGTGGTGTTCTCAGTTATGTCGATGAACAGACTTCCATTTTCTTTACGAGCTGATGTAAACCAGTCGGCTGTTGAAACGATTTGTTCCAGATTATCAAGGTTTTTTGCTGAGATTTCTATTGTGCTAATTTCTCCTGTCGTGTCGGAAACAGGTCCTTGATGTAGTTTTACCCCTTTACGTAAGACACAGAAATGGGTGCATACTTTCTGGACTTCATCCAATAAGTGACTTGCCAAAATGATCGTTTTGCCTTGTTGAGAAATGTCCTTGATCAGCGCTCTCACCTCCGCAATTCCCTCAGGGTCTAATCCATTCGTCGGTTCATCCAAGATTAAAACCGGAGGATCGCCCAGTAGTGCAGCAGCTATCGATAGTCGCTGTTTCATTCCTAAGCTGAAGGTTTTAAAGTTGTCATCCTTTCTTTCAATGAGATTGACTTGCTCAAGGACTGCTTCAATTCTGGATGATGGACATTGCTTGATGTGAGCTGCAATTTTGAGATTCTGAACAGCGGACAAGTAGGGGTAGAAGCAAGGAGTTTCAAGTATTGATCCAATCCTCTTTCTAGCCTCAACATTCGGAAGCCCCCCAAACCAATTGAATGTACCTGATGTGGGAGCTACTACATCCAATATCATTCCTAACGTCGTTGTTTTACCACTTCCATTTGGTCCTAGCAATCCGAAAACTTCACCTGGCTTGATTTCAAGAGAGAGGTCGCTAACTGCTTGTATTTTTCCAAACCTCTTGGACAGGTTGTCAATGTTCAATACTGTTTCTAATCCCATCCTTGAAGATTTAAATCAAAAATATTGAGTAAATCGTTTTCTTGTAGGGTACTGAAAAGTGTTGGGATTTTCTGGAATTGTATCGCTCCCTTCATGTAAAAGGCGTATGATGATTCCTTATCTCGCAAGACTCCAATCATTTGTGGCTTATTCCCTTCCTTTCCATATAAATACAACGTTTGTGAACCACCAAAAAAAGTGATGTACTCTTCAAACCCTTTGGTTTCTGCCTCTTCAATGATGCTGCGAAATCCGATACTCGCAGCACTGTCTAGATTGTACACTAGCAGTTTATCGATTGTTCCAACTAGTTCGTTGTAGTCAGGGTTATTCTTCAAATTGACCATCCTCAGCGTGCTTGGATAAAAACAGTATTTGTTCTTATGATTGCCTTCGGCAAAGTCTTTTACAATGGATTCTTGTGCTAGTAGTGGAAATGATGTCCCTACCAGCACAAGTATCATGATTACGTTTTTATTAATTGCCACTTTTCTGACTATTGTCCAATTGTTGCAATTTATCCAACCCTCCAACATCCATGGACCTGGCGATTTTTGAAATGTTCTTTAGGTCGATGATACCATAAAGGCTCAGTACCACAAAGCTTTTCTTGCCACCCGCGACCATTATCAATTCTTCAATGATGCCACCTTTTTCTTTAATTGAAAATTGAAAATTTTCCTCGGCATCCATTACCGTCATCAATTCATCAAACCCAGCTTTACTCACTTCTGATAAAGCCTGCTTGTATAGCGCCGCGGAATTCGCAACACTATCGCCAACAACCAGCTTCATTCCCTTAAGATTTGATACTGCTTCCAGAAACTCTTTTTCTTCATCACTTCCAGCCTCTAGCTCAGTGAATAATGAGAACATTTTGCTGCTGATCGATACTTTCACGAACTCTTCGTTGTTGGCAAATTGATCAAAATATTTTGATACAATTTCTCCTTGTGCCTGGGCTGATGCTACGGCTACTATCATTCCAATTACTAATACTAACTTTCTCATCTTTAGTCTGTTATAATGTCTTCTGCTTTGTTAATCTTTTTTATTTCACTTGTATACGTGGCACCTTCGTTCATAGAACTACTTACCATCATGAGCGCTTTTTTTGTGATTTCATAAGCCTCTTGTGGATCTTCAACCATAAACTGCTGGTGCTTATTGGCATCCTGAATGACAAGCGCCGCTACAATGATTCCAACTGTAATAGTCGCAGCAATGGACAACCATGTTCGTTGCTGAGATTTCCCGGGGTGTTGGAATGATCGTTTTGACACTTTCATTTTACTCAATGTTGCGAAATACTTGCCTTCATGAGTAAGAGATGGATTTTGCTGATAATATTGGATGATTTCCAATTCCTCATCTTGCGAGGTATTGCCTTCCCAATACTTACTTTTCAGTTCCTCAATTCGCGATTCCATAAGCATCCAATTGTTGTAGTGAATTCCGAACGTGATTTCGAGCTCTATGAATGCATACCTTGACATCATCAATGCTGATTGTAAGAACCTCCGCTATTTCCTGGTAGCTTAATTCTTCAACTTCTCGAAGGTGATACACCTCTTGCTGTTTTTTAGGAAGTTGATCCAGGGAGGAGGCAAGCCATTTTAATTGATCATCCATGATGAGTTGGCTGTCTGTGTTCATATTAGTCGTTTTCTCATGTTCAGGTCCTAATACTGTGTACCTGTTTAGTTTCACCCAGTCCAAACACTGGTTCCGTACGATTCTCATTGCCCAGGCTTCATAGTTCTGAACATCCTGGAGAATGGATCGTTTTTGCCAAATTTTGGCCAGACATTCCTGAACTACATCTCCTGCGGCATCTGGATCTTTTAAAATCGAAATCGCATACCGAAACATTTTCGGTGATGCAGGCATGATATGTTGATCAAAAATTCTGGACATTTCGATGGGAAGACGACCTGATAGTGGGTTTGTTACAACCTATCGAAAAAAAAGTGAAATAATTCGAAGAAACGGCTAAATATTAAAGCCGATCCCATGGGATGCTGATTAACATGAGCACTAAAGCAGCCCCGAAAAAGATCAATTGCATTCTAAACTTGCGTGCATCTTCAGTAGATTTTTTGGCTTTTGATCTGCCAATAGTAGCCAAAACGGCAACTAAAATCATGATGAATATATGTTCTACAGCATATTCACGCAGGTCGCTGTTTTTCATGGCGGCACCAAAATCCTTAAAAGCCGCTTTGGTTATGGGGCTCAAGAAAATGTAAAGTACCAGTCCTACTAGCAATTGCAAATGCATGGTGCCTGCAAAAGAAGCCCCAAGTATATTGTCCAATTTGCCAAAGGGCTTGTCTTGGGTCACGCCAATGATAGACTTAACTATTGCAGCCACTGCGATCAATAGAATCAGCCATCTAAGGCCTGAGTGTAAGTGTAGGAAAAAAGTATAGGTGTTCATTGAGTAGTAAAGATTAAGATTGGCTAAGTTAACAGATGCTAATTATTTGTAAATGATGCGTCATCTAAAACTGCGAGAACTTATATAATTAAATTGTTATGGCTGAAAAAAGAGTAACCGGAATCGGAGGCGTTTTTATCAAGTGCCAGGATCCTGAAAATGTAAAGAAGTGGTATGACAATCATCTTGGTCTGAAAACAGATCAATATGGTGCTATGTTTGAATTTCGAAAAGTCTCAACTGATGAGCATGCCTATTTACAGTGGAGTGTCTTTAAGCAGGATAGTGATTATTTCGACCCTTCGACCAAAGGTTTTATGATCAACTATCGTGTTGATAATATCAGAGGGTTGGTTGACAAGCTAAAGGCTGAAGGGGTAACAGTTCTGGATGAAATAGAGGAGTTTGATTATGGAAAGTTTGTCCATATTCTTGATCCTGAGGGGAATAAAATTGAACTATGGGAGCCAGTCGATAAAGTTTTTAAAGAGGGAGGATATGCCGAACATACGGTCCATGACTAAATACCTATAGGGGGCCAATTAAGGCCCCTCAATCATGATTTTTATTAAACCTTAGGAGTTTCAAAGATTGTTATTGACATATTTGATCACTTCCTGGTGGGCAATGATTTTGTAGTGCCCCATTCCCTTTGTTTGAACAAAGGATGCTTCCGGATACGCCTCAATCATTTCTTTTCCGCGTATCATTGGAACGGTGGTGTCATCTTCATCATATATGAAGTGAATGTCCATGTTCGAGATCTTATTTTGTTTGTCACGTAAATCGAAATAGTCTATGGACTGATGATATCGTTCTTCGACCATACCACACATGGTTTGGTAGATCTCCTTTTTGTAACCCAAATCTTTGATGATGTCCTTAAAGAAGTATCTTATATGCGAGGGAGCCGCGATCATAAAGAATTTTTCAGGTTGGAATTCCTTAGAAAGCTCACTTAGCATTATACCAGCAGCCATTCCACCAATTGAGTATCCAATTACAGCGTGGTAGGGTCCGTTGCTCATGAAATACATCTTGAGTAGGTCACGAAACTCAGGGAGAGCAGAATGTCGACCCTGTGAATTACCATGCGCTTTCATGTCTATGCCTTCCACACAGTAGCCATTATCCACGAGATATTCAATCATTCTGCGGAAATCTGCAATTTTTGAATTCCAACCATGACTCAAAAGAATCCTTGGACCGTTATCCCCCCATCGGTAAGTGGCAATGTCATAGCCCAAATAATTGAAGGATCCCTTTTTGGCCTTGTCCATAATGGCTTTCTGGTGATCAGTAAATCTTGGTTGACCAGGTTTGGTAAAATGATGCCACACAATCTCTGTTGTTTTCCTGGGGCTCACATATTGCAAAACACCTAAACCTTTTTTCATGAGCTCAATTTTCCAATTGGACTTAGGGGCTCTTTCAAGTGGTCTGGACTGGTCGATTTTACCAGCATCGATAAATGTAGTCTTATGAGATACCATATGGTATATTATTTAATCGTGAGTGCTTTGATTTGAGATTCTAATACTTTGCGAATCATCTGATAAGTAGTTTTATCACCTTCTACTCTTGAGATGAGAATAGCTCCTTCAATGGACGCATAAAAAAAAGTGGCAAACTCATCGACTTTGACGGCAGAGGACAGTTGCTTTTCCTTGATCCCGCGATACATAATTTTCTGTATGCTTTCTTTTAAAATCCCAATTACCCTTACAACTCGTGCTCTTAGTAGGGGGTAATTATCATCCGCTTCGACAGACGTGTTAATCAATGGGCAACCACCTTCAATTACTGGATTAAGGATGTATTCCTCATGATAATCCATTATTGCCTTAAGTTTTAATGGGGCTGTAGGTTGTGCTCTGATTCTTGCCGCTAGAATTTTTATTACTTTATCAGCAGCATACTCGAACGCGGCTACTGCAACAGCATCTTTGTTTTCAAAATTGCCATAGATGGCACCTTTGGTAATGCCCGTGGCTTTGGTGATATCTGATATAGAGGTTGTTCTGTAACCTTTGGTGTTAAATATTGGAAACGCCTTTGAAATAATTAGATCGCGAGTGCTTTGTGAATTCCCCATGTTGCAAATATACCGATCGGTATATTAATTTCAAAATTCCTGATTTATATTTTTTGGAATCCTAATGAGCGTCATAGTTTAACACTAATGTGTCATTTAGCTTATGACTCGTAAATAGTTGGCTATGAAAATAGATTTAAAAAATTACATGGAGAACAGGGACCAGCTGGTTAATCTCAGTCGAGAACCAGGACCTGTAGTTTGTATTTCAAGGTCATTTGGTTGTCACGCAACTCCGATTGTCAATCAGCTCATTACGCAAATTAATCATGCAGTTGAGCATAATGAAAATTCTAAGCATTGGAGGTATGTCTCAAAGGAGATATTGGAAGAAGGGGCTCATTTGCTGGGAATTGATCCAAAGAAAGTTGAACAAAAGGTAGAGGCCAATCCTGGTTCTTTGAATGACGTTTTTTCATCTCTATCTCATCATTACAATCTTAGTAACAAGTTAGTTGTACAAACGGTTAGGGAGGTAGTTGAGGCTTATATAAGGGAAGGCAATGTGATTGTAGTAGGAAGAGGTGGGAGCTCTTTGACACAGCAAGTTCCAAATGCTTTACATATTCGGCTTGATGCACCGATTGGATGGCGGGCGGATCAGGTATCGCTAAGGAGAGGCATGTCTGAGACTGATGCTATAGAATTGATCGAGAAAATGGATCATAAAAGGATTCTTTGGGCAGAGCACCTCTCTGATCTCACATTTGATGAGTCGCTCTTTGACCTGATTCTGAATCGCAAAACACTTTCTGATCTCGAAATTGTCGACATCATTTTCAATATGATGAAGGGAAGAAAAATGATTTAATTCAGAATCGCAGGTTCAATTTGTTCCTTAATACCAACGGAAGTCCAAGTATTACTCTGATGAGTAGTGCATGAAGAGCAAGCGCCCCAACTACGTATTTAACATATCTGATGTTGATCAAATCAAAGTAAGGCGCAATAGTAAGCCAGGACTCCTGCACGAACTGAGTCTGCCAGAGGCTACTAAGAACTACTACCCAACCTGTGACAAGTCCTAGAATGATCAAGAGGATTTGATTGACATTCACTTCGTTATTGAGTCTTACCTGCTCCAGATAGATTTTTTTCATCAGCTTATCCGTGAAATTTGAGCTTGACTGAATATTAGCCTGCTGGCTTAAAATTTTCTTGATCGATTCGTCTAAATCCACATCTTTCATGATAACTTCAACGTTTCTTTTCCCAATATCTTTTCCAGATCATTCCTTAGTTTAATTCTAACTCTTGATATTTTCTTTCTCACTGCGGCATGAGAAGAACCAACGATATGACCAATTTCTTTCATGTCCTTGCCTTCCAGATAATGCAATTGGATAATCAGACTTTCATCATTGGCAAGTTCATTCATGGCCTTCTTTAGTAATTCCAACTCGCCTTTGGGATCTATGGTTCCCGTATCCTCAGTCGACACTGATGACGCCTGCTGAATATCAACAGTTTGTACCTTCTTTTTGCGGGTCCGGTCTATTGACATATTATAGACAATCCGATATAACCAGGTAGAAAAGGCAGCCTCTTTTTTAAATTTCTTCAAAGATCCAAAGGCTTTAACAAAACTGTCTTGTACGACATCTTCAGCATCTTCAATATTCTTCAATATTTGAAAAGCAAGTCTTAGGGAATGATCTTTATATTTATCTACCAACCACCGATATGCCTCAGTATCGCCACTGAGGGTTTGATCGATGTAGTAGTAATCTTCCTTTTCGTGCATTTCAGTTATTCGCTGACATTACTGATTTTTACCGCCACCAATCACCGCAATGATATTCTGAGCGATTTTAACATTGTATTCCAGAGTCATTTCCTTGTATTTAATCAGGTCAATGATCGATCCAATAAAACACAATCCTACTGTAAAGAGAAAAAGTAATCCCATTCCTATCTGATTTAAATAGAAACGCTGAATCCCGGGAATTACTAACAATCCAACAAGACTCAGTATCAGAATCGTTTGCTGATCTTTGCGCTGGACTCGATAAATACCAGCAAAAGTTTCCATTGTGTCATCATCCATATCTTTGGTCAGACCTTGGATATAGTTCATTTCCTGCATGTCCATATTGGCCAACTCCGGAAAAAGTTTATACATTCTGTTGTTCATAGTCCTATTTTTTTAATGGCTGTTTTACTCAGTGTATATATTCTAAAAATCAACATCACCAATGCAAACCCTCCCAGTGGGTGCATCTCAAATGATTCTTGTAACATCCCATTGAAAAGAAACGTGATGGATCGACCCAGTCCACATCCAGGGCACCAATCAAATCCCAAACTTGCAATGGGGCATAGTGTAAAGTGCTGATGATGAGATGGTTCCGCCAACGCTAAAATCAAGAGACCCATTACCCAGGCCATCAACTCGATATCCAAAACTTGTTTCAAAGAAAATCTACTGATCATTATCTTGAAGATTTGTTCATTGGACGAGTAATTCAAGCAAGTGTGACAAATTATGTCATGCTTTTCTAATTTGTAAGATTTCCTTTGGAATTCCTTTGTACCCCGTTTTTCGCATCAGTATTTTGAAGAGCCTTGGAAACCACTGATTGAAAAAGATAGAAATGGCCATCATTCTTGGAATGATGGTGGTTTTTTTAGGATGTTCAACGACTTTGATAATATGATCTGCAACCTCAGAGGTAGACAAGGTTTTCATTATGCCCGTTGCGATTTTTGGAATTCGGTTTTCACTGATTGGATTTACAGAGAAATATGGCGAGTCAACTTTCCCAGATACAATAGAGGAAACCAGAATGTTGGTTGATTTGAAGTCTTCATACAAACCTTCGGAAAACCCTCTTAATGCCCATCTTGTAGATAAATAACCGAGTGCGCCTGGGAAACTGAAATAGGAGGCTGCTGAATTGATGGTGATGATATGGCCTGAATTGCGTCGTACCAAGTCATTTAAATATGCCTTGACAATGTATACTGTTGAAAAATATGGTGTAGACATCATCTTGTCAAACTCTTCCATTTCTGTTTGAAATATTGACGTCCAGTTCCCAGCGCCTGCACTGAGTATCAGTATGTCTGGAACTCCGATTTCCTGTTTAATTTGATTTGAAACAGTTTTAACCTCTTCGGCTTTCGTCAGATCGCAAGGATAGGTGTAGGCAATGCCTTTTGAAGCTTTGATGTCGGAAGAAATATTTTCCAGTTTATCTATACTTCGTGCTTGAAGAATCACTTTTGCACCAAGTATAGCAAGCTTTTTAGCTGTAGCTTCACCAATGCCGCTGGACGCTCCTGTTATTAAAATAAGCTTTCCGTCGATGCTCATAGAGAGAGAATGGTTTGCGCGCAAAACTAGGTTGATTTTTTATGTTATTGAGTTTCATCAGTGCAATAACAGAAATTGTTGGTTAAGAGCATTTTTCACCTTTATTTTGGAAGCATGAGATCAGCGATATGTGCATGTATGATGATGATGGCAACAAGCCTGCATGCACAAAATGCTGAGAAAGATGCGGTTTTCTTAACACAGCGGGCAGAACAACTGCTATATGAATGTCAGTTTGACTCAGCGAGAAAATTGAGTCAATTGGCTATCAGGCAAGCGCTTTTAACAGAAGATATCGGACTCATCAGTCGTTTACTGAACAGAAGGGGAAATCTGCTAAACCGAATGGAGCATTATGATTCTGCGATGAGCATTCATATGCGAGTTATAGAAAATGTCCGTACAAGTGAATTTGAGCAGATCTACTATGAGACCAAATATCATCTCGGAGTAACCAAGCTGTTTATATCTGACTATTTGGATGCAAGGAAACACTTTGAGGAAGCCAGAAGATATTTCAGAGTATCAATGCCTAGGACTCGTGAATATTATGGCAGAACGCTCAATGGATTGGCATTGTGCTACCTTGTCATGGGCGAACCCGAAAAAGCACTTGAGTTTATCAATGAGTCAATCGTTATCCTAAATCACAAAGAGTTTGGGACATTTCAAGCAAGTAATTACGCATTGGCGGGACAATTGAATATGATCCTGGGAAACCTGGATGAGGCGGAAGATTACTATCATCGAGCTATTCAGTATAATTTGGATAAGAATCGATCTCTTTACCTGGTCAATTATTATGTTGGATTGGCGAGAATTGCTGAGTTGAAAAGTAGTAAATCAGATTTAGAAAAGTACCTAAGTCGCGCATTGGCGATTTCAGAATTGCATCCCCACATCGATGAACAGGTTCTTTTATATGATTTTCTCGCAAATTACTACTATCGCATTGGTAGCTACAGGGCAGCATTTGACTATTATAAACTAAAAGATGTACTGTCGGATAGCATAGAACTTAAAGGCAAACTCCTGACGATCAACAAGATCGAATCCAATGCTCAAAAGGAAATGGACAACTTGAGATTGTCTGTCTTGGAGAGCCAACTTAGGGCACAAAAAAAGTCCAACGATAATGCGAAAACCTGGATTTTCCTGACCATTATCGTCACAGTCTATATGCTCGGTTTTGTACTTGTGTTTTTACGATTGTTGAATCAGAAAAACAAAACGCAAAAAGTACTTGAGCAAAAAAACGAGGAACTGGAGGATAAAAACACTCAAGTTTCTCAAACTCAAAGCAGACTGGTTCAATCAGAAAAGATGGCCGTGCTGGGTCGTTTGTCTGCGGGCATTGCCCATGAGCTAAACACACCTATTGGAGCAATCAAAGGCAATTTGGAGTTAATTGAAAATGTTCAGCTTAGAGAACTAGAACAGTTCATTGAGGTAGCTAATGAGGTAGAGCCTAAAGTTCTCTTAAATATCATGGAAATGGTGCTGGAGGCCAAAGAGATGAGCACCAAGCGCATGACTACTGTTGATGAACGAAAAATGCGCCGATCAATCGCCAAATATTTTGAGGACATAGACATACTCAATAAGGATGAAGTGATTGACGTTTTAGCGGATCTACGCATATCAAGAGATATTCAGAGATTCTCACCGCTTTATAGCCATGTGATTAATGCTGAGATCATGGAGCTCGCATTGTTTATTACCAATAGAATTCAGGCGATCGGGACAGCCAATACAGCTGTTGAGGATGTCATGAAAATATTGAGCTCATTTAAGACGTATTCATTCAAGCGAGGCTGGCAGGATATGAAGGCCTTTGACCTTGGAGAAAGCCTCAATGGAGTGCTGTCTTTACATCAGAATATATTGGTAGAAGTCAATCTGATTAAAAGTAATATTGATAAACAACATATTGTTCAGGGATTGCCTGAAGAGCTTAATCAAGTATGGTCAAATATGCTCACCAATGCGGTCCATGCCATGGACTTCAAAGGTGACCTTGAAGTAACGATTTTGGATTTGGGAGATAAAGTAAAAGTGACTTTTGAAGATAGTGGAGGGGGTGTAATAGTGGATGAAGGTGTTAATATATTCGAGCCATTTTTTACCACCAAAAAGGAAGGCGAAGGTAAAGGTTTAGGCCTTGATATTTGTAAGAGAATAATTGACAAACATAACGGTTCTATCTATTATACTAACACTGGTAAAGGTGCCAAATTTAGCGTAGTTTTACATAAAGAGGTAGGGTAGTGAGCTTAGAAAAACACCATAATTATGGCTAAAGACGGTCTGATATTATTTGTAGATGACGAGTATTATGTGCTGCAAACACTCAAGGCGATCTTTCGTAGAGATTTTCGTAATTATCAACTTGAGTTCGCGCAAAGCGGTATTGAGGCAATGGAGGTGTTAGAGATGTATGAAGATGATGAACTGAAGGAATTAGTTGTATTTTCTGATTGGCTCATGCCTGGTGTTAAAGGAGATGAATTGTGCATCCAAATTCATCAGAAATATCCTCAAAGTGTAAATTTTCTACTCTCTGGAATGATCAATAAAGAACCTACCCAAGAAGTATTTCAACAAGGGGGTGTTAAGCAGGTGATTCAAAAACCCTGGGATAATGAGACACTGATGGAAATTCTGAACCAGACGCTGAAAAAAGCTTAAATCAAATTGAGTTAATGGGTAAAAAAGAATATGATGTCATCATATTCGATCTTGGTGAAGTCATCATAGATTTGAATATTGACGATGTGGTGGAAGGGTTTGTTGCCAAGAGTGGGAAATCCAGAGATGAGATTGTTGATCTGATCAATTCCTCGAAAGCTTTAATGAAATATGAAACTGGTAGAATTGCGGATGAGCAGTTTCTCAGTGAAGTGAATGAGTTGCTCAATGCAGATTTAACCATTGAACAATTGAAAGAGGTATGGAACAGTATGCTTGGCTATCTCAATCCAGATAAGATAGCGTTGATTAAATCTCTAAGTGATGAATACATGGTACTAATTCTGAGTAATACCAATGCCATCCATGAACAATCATTTAATGAAACGGTTAAATCAATTACTGGAGATAAAATATTAAAGGAGCTTGTTCATACAGCACATTATTCTCATGACCTAAAAATGCGTAAACCGGATCTTGAAATTTACGAAGAGCTGAATAAACAACATCAACTAAAAGGAAAACGAGTGCTTTTCTTTGATGACAAGGAGGAAAATATTGTAGCTGCCAAACAGGCCGGTTGGGACGGCATAAGGGTGACATATTCAGAACAAGTATTGGACTATTTCAAATGAAAGAATATAAGGAGCAAGCAATATATGTAGGATTGTTCATCGCAACTTTAATCACCACCACCATATCCGGGGCAGAATGGATGTATGGTAGGTGGTTGTTCTTTGGAGAGGAAACCATGAGTTGGTCTGATTTTATGGATGGTTTTCAGTTTTCACTTCCTTTTTTGGCAATACTCACTGCACATGAGTTCGGTCATTTCTTTACCGCAAGAATGCATCAAATAAAGGTGTCATATCCGTATTACATACCGTTTTGGTTTGGATTCATTGCTATGCCATCTTTTGGCACCATGGGAGCCTTTATAAGAATTCGTGAAAAGATCTATAGCAGATCGCAATACTTTGACGTGGGAGTAGCAGGACCTATTGCGGGGTTTGTTGTAGCTATGTTCGTAATAGTATATGGATTCAGTAATCTGCCGGACCCAACTTGGATCTACAACGTTCATCCCGAATATCAAGAGTTTGGTTTAGACTATGCAGAGCATGTTTACAATCAAGCAGGAACAATCTCTTTTCAGTTTGGTGATAACCTGATTTACTGGTGGTTTCAGAATTACTACGTGACAGATTCGACACTATTGCCCAACCCTAATGAAATCATTCATTATCCATATTTGTTGGCCGGATATTTAGCACTGTTTTTTACCGCATTAAACCTTTTACCAATCGGCCAACTGGATGGTGGGCATGTCATTTTTGGCATGTTTGGTCAAAAGAAAGCTGCTATCATTAGTAAAGGTGCCTACCTATTGTTCCTCTTTTATGCGGGTTTAGGATGGATCAAAATGGACTTACTACAGGATGCGAGTATTGATAGCACACTGTATTTCGGCCTGATGATGGCCATCTACCTCTATTTCCTTTACATCTGTCTGTCGAGAATGGTTTTAAGCAAGCGAAATCGACTCATGTATGCATCTATTATGCTTGCGTTGCAATTTGTGATAACCACAAGTACACAGATTGAAGGGTATGAAGGCTGGATGCTGTTCGCTTTTGTGGTGGGGAGGTTTCTGGGGGTAGAGCATCCTCCGGTTAGCGACAATCGACCTATGACTATGGGACGTCAAATTGTAGGCTGGCTGGCCATACTTGTATTCGTTTTATCATTCAGTCCAAAGCCGTTTATAATAGTAGTTTCCTAACTATTTTCCGATAAGGAGCTTACTTGTTTTTTGATGAATACCTTTTCGACGGGTTAGAACATAAATACCGTTAGAAAATTCTGACAAATCAATTTGATCCACATTTTTCTTAGTTAAGAGTGTTTTGCCAGCCGTATTTCTTATGATAACAGTTTCATATAAATCTCCCAGAAATATATTGCCTGAGGAGGGGTTGGGATATACGTCAGGAAAGGTGGGTGCTGGTTCGGTGACGGACGTGATGATCATCGTGGTGTCCATGTCAAAAACAGGTCGAATCATCGCTGAGCCTAACAACCTGTCATTTTGAATCCATTCCCTGTTTGTATTGGAATAGATGGCTGAAGATCCATCCAGGTTATTCTTATCAAAACCTATACCGATGTAATCTTCTGTATGTTGCTCATAACCAATGTAAAACGTGTCGGGAGCATTGAATGTATTGGGTAGTTTGATGCGCGTGAATTCGTTTCTGTTAGTATTTATTACTGAGTAGGGCAATTCAGCGTAGCGGACGTCATACTCGAGATTTTTCCAAACTATAATATTCATAGATGCTCCTTCAGAAGGAGGGTCGATGTAGGGAAAATTGATGTCAATTGCCTTTAACACCTTTGATGAGTCTGATGTCAATGTGTATCGAACGGCTAGCATGCCACTAATGATGTTGACACCTATTGCATAATCGGCAATACCATCATCATACGCATAATAATCATGTAGCAGGATATCGGTTTGAATCGTATCGTTTACCCTCAAATCCACAGTTTCATAAACCTGTTCGTCCTCTACTAAGAATTCGTCACCGGTTGTTGCATAAAATGTCGACCTAAGTATGCTGGAATCCTCATCTGCATCAAACAATGATCGCTCAATAGAGGCGCCAGTGACTTCCAAATCATAGGCGAGAGAGCCGATGGAACGCTCTGCCAGCTCTGTAGATATGCTTTTGCCGTTTGTTAGATTTGTTAGTACATGAACAGGAGTAACAGCGTGTGGCTGATCTTCCAGGTTGTTAATGGTTGTTTTCGAAGCGCTGTAGACTTGATCACTGTAGATATAGTGCTTCAATGGAATTACCGAATAGGGAGCAAAAATAGGACTTGGACTTATGCCAAATGTGCGATCCTGTATGTCCCGATCCCTGGAGGAGCGATTTTCATTTAGATAAACATAGTCAAGATGCCATGTGTCATATGCACCTGTGAGATTGCCATGAGATACGAATTTGAACCTGAATCCCTGGTGATAGTATTCAGGTCGATTGACAGGGACTATGACTTGATTAAACAGTTCTTCACCGGGACTAATATTTTCTTCGCCCCCAATTATTGAATAGGTTTCTCGATTGTCATTGATGTCTATTTGAACCCAATTCTGGTCTATTGTCAAGAAGTAAAGGCTTAAAGAGTCATTTTCCTCCGGTATTTCACCATTTCCCTTCAGTTCCCAGAAGAAGCTCAGGAACACCGTATTCCTTTGGGTAATGATGATAGTAGAGAGATCAATGGGATGCGTTACCAGGCTGTCACCTGCGCCGTTAAATGTAGCGCTGGAATTATGGGCTTGTCCGAGTTCATTTAACCCGTCGAATGTTGCAACACCCATGGAAGGAGCTCCAATGGCGAGGGAATTATTGAGAAAGACATCCTGTCCAAATTGCCATAGGCTGGTGTCAGGTAGATGACTGCCTCCTGAAAAATCGTCCCAAAAGGGTAGTTTCAATTGATTCGGAATAGGCGCTTCAACTCTAGCATTACTCGTTTGACTTGTTTTGATTTTTTCAAGTCGAAGCTGGCCTAACACAGAAGTTGATGTAAGCAGAAAGAGGACAGCAATTAGTCTAATCACTGGTCCAGAATTGACGGTCCAATATTAAGCGAATCGGGCTGGTAGATCCAAATATCTATCATCTGCTGAAGTTTCATTGGTGCACCAGGTTCAGGGTTTTGTCTAACCACTTCCCCGGGAGCAACTTGTTCTTTAACGGTTTGCGTTCGATTACTATTCACAATTTGGTAAACGGCCTCATTACTTGTTTCGTATTTGACACTTCCTACTTTTAAGGCAGACCCCACGATGGCAGTTTTGGCGTCATTCAATTCGAGTCCAATGAGGCGTGGCGAAGCGAGGTTTCTATTTCCTTTCCCATCGCCTAGTACCAAATCAATAGAAGACCCTTTAGGGATTCGCTCATCTGGAAGCACCTCGCGTCCATCTAGTTTCTGCTTGAGAACAGTGTTAAAAAATAGATCAGGCACATATTCCACTTTACCAACCTTAAGGTCATAAGTCTTCAATACATTCTGCGCATTGATCAGAGAACCCTCCAGTAAGTCTGGCATTCGCACAAGAGGAGGTTGCGTAGTGTTCAATGAAATGTACACCTTTCGGTTTTCCTTTACTTTGGCATTTGGTAAAGGGAACTGCTTAATTACCGTCAGAGGCGGGAAATCCGCTGAATATGCCGAATCTTCTGTGATTTCGTATCTCAAATTTCTCATGGTGAGGAATTGATCAAGCTGATCGTGAGAGATACCAACAACATCGGGAACAGTTATGGTTTCTCCATGATTAGTGGAAATTGGCAGGTATACATAAAAGAAAAAGAATATAGCTCCGACCCCTACCAAAACAATGATCAATAGATGCTTGATTAAATCAATCCAGGAGTTTGCCTTAAACCAGTTCATTCAATGAAAATTAGTCACAAACATAAGTGAAGTTGAGAATTAATATTGGCTACAGTCAAAAAGTGTATCATGCATTCGCATAACTGGTATTTAGTTTGGTCTCTTTTTGCCACCTCTCAGTTGCCAGCCTGATGATTTCAGTAATCAGGTCAGTATAGGATATTCCCATATTTCCCCATAGAACAGGAAACATGCTGACATCTGTGAAGCCGGGAATGGTATTAATTTCATTGACCAGAACACGTCCATCTTTTGTATAAAAGATATCTACTCGTGAAAAGTCGTTGCATGACAAGGCTAGAAATGCTTTTTCACTCACCTCTCTGATTTTAATTCTCACGTCATCTGGAATGTCCGCAGGAACAACAATGTCAATGGCTTCATCATCTTGGTATTTTGCCTCATATGTGTAGAAGTCAAAATCTTTTTTGAGAATGATTTCACCTGGATCAGTTGATTTTGGATCCTCATTGCCCAGTATGCCACATTCTAGTTCTCGTCCTTCGATAAACTCTTCAAGCAAAACGCTGGAGCTGTAGCTGAAGCTATCATCTAATGCAGTTTCATAAGTCTTTTGATCTGTAACCTTTGAGACGCCAATACTTGACCCTTGATCAGCCGCCTTTACCATGAAGGGAAGTCCAAGTTCATTCACCACTTTCTCAAAGCTGTATTCAGTCCTTTGTGTATTATCAAAATACAGCGAGCCTGCAACAGGCAGTCCACTTTGTTGAAGTAATTTTTTAGATACGATTTTATCCATGGCAACAGCAGATCCTAGTACCGAAGATCCAGCAATGGGCAACCCCATCGCTTTTATCATACCTTGAATACTGCCATCTTCTCCATCTGTTCCATGGAGTACCGGAAATACGATATCAACTGGCATTTCGATGTTATTAGCATCAATAAATGCAGGTGCTTTGGCGCTAAGCTTGAGTTTAAGTGGATTAGTTGTCGAAATGTTTTGATCCACCTTCGATTGAAGATACCAATCTCCTGATTTTGTAATGCCAATCAGGATGATGTCAAAAACAGATTTATCGATGTGCTCATGTACGTTTCTGGCAGACCTGAGTGAAATTTCATGCTCAACAGATCGTCCTCCAAACAGTATTGCGACTTTCCTTTTCATTTATTAATTCATCAAATTAGTTGCAAATATAACCGTCCATCTAACTGTCATCGACCTATTAAAACTCGACTTGTTTCATTGATGTGCTCACCGACCACTTTTAAGAAATAAATTCCGTGAAGATTGGAGACATCCAGGGTTAATGTTTGATTTAAAATTTTCGGGAAAAGCAATTTTTGAACTTCCTTGCCAGTAGTTGAAATCAATGATACCATGATGTCATCCTTTATAGGTAGATCTAGCGCAACCTTAAGCTCAGTGGTTACTGGATTGGGATAAGCCAAAAGTTGACCTTCAGGCCGAACTACATCTTTCTTACTGCTGTTGATGAATTCAATATTATCCAGATAGAGGTTGTTGCCATTACCATTGGTAAACACGAAAGCAATCCTTAAATCTCCCCATTTTGCATAATCGGTAAGATTGATGAAGACTGATTGCCAGTCTGTGCTTGCTGGGATAAATGCCTCATTGCTATTGGCAGAGGAAAGTTCATCAGAATATGCCTGGAAAATTAGATCGTTGAAAGCATTACCACATGTTACCGAGACATAAACTTCTAATCTGTCCTGCCGATCTTCACGTGAATTGTAAGCATATTCAAAGAATAACCCTAAGCTATCAATATAGGATGTATTAAGCATTGGACTGACCAGCCAGGATTTGGACCCAATGACTTGTTCGGAAAAACCTGCCGCACGCATTACTTTATTGGTATCCATATCATGTATCGCCCATAGTGATTGACCTTTTGGATTTGTAGAAATCCACTGATGTGCTGACTCCCAGTTTTGTTTAACAGGAAGGGTGTCGCTGGCAGAGCTTACGACCATTTGGTGATAGATGGTATCATTCTCCTGATTTTCGTCGAGTTCTCCATTTGGACTATCAAGAAAGAAGGACAAATCATAAGTGCCATCCTCGAGATTTTCAATTGTGAACGTTTTACTCAGTCGCTCTCCGGTGAAAATAGTGTCAGTATGACTAAACTGTGAGGAGTTTAAGCTGGATGTGTACTGTAGATTAAATCGCTCAATCGTATTAAATCCGTAGTTGCTGATTTCAATTTCTGGGTATACTGTGCTTCTGCACGTGACGACAGGTAGTTTGTCCAGATCGGAAATACCCAAATCATATGCTTTGAGGTCCAATGGTTCAATCTTTATATCATCCAAATACAGAGTGCTGGTGCCACCATTATGGCCAATGAACGCAATCCTTATGTCATTGGAGCCAAGATACCTTGAAAGATTTATTGTTACTTCTTCCCAATCATTGACTGAATTGGGCTTAAATGGACCGCTTCTCGGGCTTGCAGTATTGAGCTTGCCTCGCCGGCTATAGGTTTCAAAAATATAATCTTCGGTTCGATATGTATTGCCACAATCCTGCGAGACAGCAACAATAAGCCCGTCTGAATCGAAATCGTCAAAAGGAGTAGCATAGGCATATGAAAAGGAAAGTTCAGCTGCCGATACACTCGTAAGGTCAAGAATAGGCGTAGTTAAATATTCGAATGATCCAAACGTCAATGAATCATTTGTGAAGTCTATTATCGCTCCTTGATTCGAGACAGTCGTCCTGGGGGCACTATCTATTATCCATCCATTTGACCGATGTGTGAGGTCAACACTGTCAAAATTTATATTTATCGGGATATTAACCTGCTGAACGGGTAGTGTTTGTATTGTGCCAACAGTATGGGATTTAGCGATTACTTCGATGTTATTGACTTTATCAATGGTGAAGTTCAGATTATTTCCATCCGTATCAGAAGTCAAAGGACCGAGTGTAATAATTTCTGATTGACCGGAAGAGAGCGTGGTGGTGCGCTTTGTTGTTTCGACTAAGCGATCATTACTGAAAAATGAGATTTCATAGGATGAAATGGTATTGTTTCCATAATTGAACACCTCAAGAGTTGGAAAAAATTCTAATTCGCAATTACCCTTTTGTGGTGAAAGTATCCTTTTGATCCCAAGATCATTTGAAATGATTTCGGGTGCGTTCAAGGCATGAGAAGAAAGAAGTGATTTGCGTCTTGGGCTGCTCTCCAGAACCGTTCTCATTCGCATGCGCTGACAATTGGTAAACATGTTCATACAAGCATCCATGGTATAATTCATGTAATTGCTATACATGTCGGAGCTTCCACAGCTTTCTTGTCGCGAGTTGGGGCATTTCTTATCATAGTTGGACACTTGATCCGGGGTGTCACTGCAGTAATCATCTGCGTCACATCCCCCATCTCCCCAGGTATGCCTAAGTCCGAGGAAATGGCCGATTTCATGTGTAAGCGATCTTCCAAAGCTTGGGAAACTTGGAGCATTTGGGTTGATGCCAAAATATTTGTAGTCGACAAAAACCGCATCTGTCAATCGATTGTTGTTGATGTCAGGTATACCATCAATGTCTGTAAACGGAAATGAAGCCCAACCGATATGACTGCTAATGTCAATGACGTATAGGTTGAGATAGTCTTCGGCAGGCCAATAGCTGTGGTTGGTAATCAATCTATTTCCTTCGAAAGGAAATTGTGGCTGACTTCCTTTTTTACGAACAATCCCCGTCGTTGGGAGCCCATTTGGGTTTTGCCTCGCCAGCACAAATTCGATTTCCGTGTCTGATGCAAAGTCAAGAAATTCTTCAGGCGTGCTTTCCCTGTCTGGATTTCTTCGCCTAAAATCCTCATTGACTATTCTCAATTGTTCATAAATCAGATCATCGGAAATATTGGTACCAACTCCGATAGATTCACCATTATGTATGACATGGACAACAATGGGGATTGTATAGACTCCATTTTTAGTGAAATCTCTACGCTGAAATAATCTGGACTCTTTCTTTTTTAGCCATTTTTCAAAGGACAGGGTTGATTCTTTTCGATTTTGAAAATAGTCCTGATCAACCGCGCATCTCTGCTGCGCAAATAGGGGATGATAAAATAAAAAGATAATTACAATTACGAGGTATCTCATCCATCAGTTTACAAACGGAAGTTTCGCATCCAGGTCATCTGGAGAAGTTACGTTTATTGCCTTAACTCTTTTGATTTCCGGTACCGCTTTGATGACCGCCTCTTCGACACCAGCTTTGAGTGTCATGGTAGACATTGGACATGAACCACAATTGCCCAACAACTCCAAAATCAAAGTGTCATTGTCTACTCCTAATACCCTGACATTACCACCATCAGCTTCCAGATAAGGTCTGATGTTGTCCAATGCATTTTCAATTTTCTGTTCTAGTTCAGCCGTCATTGTTCAGGAGTTAAACGTTTACTTCTACCGTTTTAGTTTCCGGTGCGATGGCATTTCTTATTGCTACATTTCTAGCCAGCTCTTCGGCGAGCGACTTATATGAATCTGCCGTGATATCATCCTTCATGACTACAGGATACCCTGAGTCACCAGACTCACGGATAGATTGCACGATTGGGATTTGGCCTAAAAATGGAATTTCATGCTTAAGAGCTAAATCCTTTCCTCCATCTTTTCCAAAAATATAGTATTTGTTATCCGGCAATTCTTCTGGAGTAAAGTAGGCCATATTTTCAACCAATCCCAATATGGGGACGTTGATCTGAGGCTGCTTGAACATGGCTATGCCTTTCTGAGCATCAGCCAATGCGACCTTTTGAGGAGTAGTTACAATAATCGCTCCGGTTACTGGAACTGTCTGGACCAGCGTAAGGTGAATGTCACTTGTTCCGGGAGGAAGGTCAATCAGCAGGTAATCTAGTTCACCCCATTTGGCATCCGAAATGAATTGTTTCAGGGCAGAACTGGCCATTGGGCCTCTCCATACGACTGCATTATCTGCAGGAGCCAAAAAACCAATAGAAATTAACTTAACGCCATATTGTTCGATTGGAACAATGAGATTTTTCCCATTTTCCTGACTCACCATTGGTTGTTCATTTTCGCAATTGAACATGGTAGGAATACTTGGGCCAAAAATATCCGCATCGATGAGCCCTACATCAGCGCCAGTTTTAGCTAGTGCAACAGCCAAATTAGCAGCAGTAGTAGATTTTCCAACTCCACCTTTTCCTGAGGATACTGCAATGATGTTTTTAACACCTGGTAACACGGGACCTTCATCCCTTATAGAGGTAACAGAAGAGGTCATGTTAATGGCTAAATCTACCTCTGCGCCCAGATGTCTTTCGATCGCCCCTTCACAATCTTTACGGATCATTTCCTTCAACGGACATGCAGGTGTGGTAAGTACAACATCAAAACTGATCTTGTTACCCTCAATATCGATATTCTTGATCATGTTCAGCGTGACCAGATCTTGTTTGAGATCCGGATCCTGAACTTCTTTCAATGCCTTTAGTACCTGTTCTTTCGTTACTCCCATTTTTGCTATCTTCTCACTGCAATTTTAGGCAAGAATGATGATAACTGACCTATTGTTCTTCAGTAGAGGCGACATTTGTTTGGGTTAGTTCAGTCATCTTTTCATATTTATCATGAAAAGTAGTCGGGAACATTATTCCACTTATTAGTCTTAGTTTTGCAGCCCTTATTTATGCAAAGGATTTGATCAGTCAGACCACCATAGACGCTGTTAGAAACACCATGGACATTGTGGAAGTGGTGAGCGATTTTGTGGATCTGAAAAAATCAGGATCCAGTTACAAGGCACTCAGCCCTTTTTCGTCTGAAAAAACTCCGTCATTTTACGTTGTTCCTTCTAAACAAATTTTCAAAGATTTCTCATCAGGTAAAGGGGGTGATGCGATCACATTCGTTAAGGAAATTGATGGACTCAGTTATATAGAAGCCATCAAATACCTTGCGCAGAAGTATGGAATTGAGATTGTTGAGGAAGAGCGAACTGATGAGCAGCTAGAAAGCCAAAATAGGCTTGAGAGCTTGTACATCGTTATGAACTTTGCGGCTGAGTATTTTACCAATCTGCTCAGAAATCATGAGGAAGGGCAGAGCATTGGATTGTCCTATTTCAGGGAAAGATCATTTTCTGACGAAACTATTGAGAATTTCAGATTAGGTTATTCGCTGAATGTTTGGGATCATTTTTTGCAAGAAGCTAAAGCCAAAGGCTACAGCCAGGAACTGGTCGAGGAGGCAGGACTTGTGATTGCCAAAGAGGACGGAAAAGTTTATGACCGATTTAGGGGGCGAGTCATTTTTCCGATTATGAATATCACGGGTAAGGTGATTGCATTTGGAGCTCGAATACTTGCCTCTGAAAAACAAGCTAAACAACCAAAGTATCTCAATTCACCGGAAACAGAGCTATACAATAAGAGTAGAGTACTGTACGGTATGTTTCAATCAAAACAAAGTATTCGTCAGCAAGACAATTGCTATTTGGTTGAAGGATATACCGATGTAATCTCATTGCATCAGGCAGGTGTAACGAATGTGGTTTCATCATCAGGTACCGCACTGACGGGCGATCAGGCCAAACTGATCAGACGCTATACTCAGAATGTGACCATCCTTTTTGATGGAGATGCCGCAGGATTGAGAGCTTCTTTCAGAGGTATTGACATATTGCTAGAAAGTGACCTGAATGTCAAAGCTGTTCCACTACCTGAGGGAGAGGATCCTGATAGTTACTGCAAACAACTCGGGACCACCGCATTTGAGCATTATCTGACTTCAAAAGCGCAAGACTTTATCCAGTTTAAGACTTCAATTTTACTGGCGGATGTAGCGCATGACCCAGTTAGGAAGGCAGGAGTGGTGCATGAAATCGTAGATAGCATAGCCATTATTGGAGATAGTATTAAGCGATCTCTTTACATCAAGGAGTGTGCTAATATGTTGGAAATCAGCGAGTCAGTGCTGATCGTTGAATTAAACAAGGTTCTACTCGATAAGAGTAAGAAAGAAAGACAATCTCAAGTAGTCAAGCCAGCGCTCCATGAGGAGGTGCCAATGCCTGTTGAGGATGAGCAGATAAAGACGCTTGATGGAGAAAAGGTTGTGCAACTTCAAGAAAAGGAAAGTATTCGATTGCTAATCAATTATGGCAGTAGTACTGTAGAGGTGGATGGTGTTCAGGTAGCTATGGTTGATTACATCAGACAGGAGTCTGAAGAAATTGAGTTTTTAAATCCTGTCTACAATCGGATCATTAAGGTGATCATGGACCGAAGAGATGATGGTCTGTTTACTGATGTGAAAGATCTTCTCGAAATAGATGACGAAGAAATGCATGCCATGGTGATAGAACTCAGTGCATCTAAGTACGAAATCAGTCAATTTTGGAAGGAGAAATTCGATATAATTGTGGATTTGGAGGAGAATTTCCTTAAAAAATCAGCCATGACGAATGTGCTTAGATTGAAATTTTGGTTACTACAGAAATTTATTGAAACAAAGGCGGAAGAATTGAAATCCGCAACAGAAGAAAAAATTGATGAGATACTTGACGAGATGACCATGATGAAGGAGGTGCAAATTGACATTGCTAAAATTTTGGGAAACGTTACCATCAAATAATTGGTTAATAACAACATAACAGCATATAAATGAGCGACAATACAAAACTGGATAGCATTGAGGAGGCGATAGAGGCCATAAAAAACGGCGAAATCATTATTGTTGTCGATGATGAGGATCGTGAGAATGAGGGAGACTTTATTGTCGCTGCAGAGAAAACAACCCCTGAGGTCATCAATTTCATGACGAAGGAGGGGCGTGGATTGATTTGCGCGCCAATACTTGAAAAAAGATGCGAAGAGCTAGACCTGGATTTAATGGTCGGGAAAAATACTGCAGTTCACGAAACCCCTTTTACCGTTTCGGTTGATTTGAAAGGGCATGGTACTACTACAGGTATATCCACATCTGATAGAGCGGCTACCATTATAGCGCTTGCAGATCCTGACACGCATCCTGATGATTTGGGTAGACCTGGTCATATTTTCCCGCTTAAGGCAAAACAAGGTGGGGTATTGCGGCGGGCAGGTCATACCGAGGCAGCAGTGGATTTTTGTCGTTTAGCGGGTTTAACACCAGCAGGTGTGCTTGTTGAAATTCTGAATGAAGACGGCACAATGGCAAGACTTCCTGACCTGAGGGTCATTGCTGATAAATTCAATTTGAGATTAGTGTCAATACGCGACCTGATAGAATATCGAATGCACAAGGAGTCCTTGATTGAAGAACTCATAGATGTGGATATGCCAACGGACCATGGAGATTTTAAATTGAAAGCGTTCAAACAGACCAACACAGGTGAAACTCATCTCGCTTTATACAAGGGTGAATGGGATAAGGATGAACCGATTATGGTCAGGGTGCATTCATCATGTGTGACTGGAGATATTTTTGGATCTTGCCGGTGTGACTGTGGGCCGCAATTGTATAATGCGATGGAGATGGTAGATAAGGAAGGTAAGGGTGTCGTACTTTATATGAATCAGGAAGGAAGGGGAATTGGCCTGATCAACAAACTGAAGACGTATAAGCTACAAGAAGAGGGATTGGATACAGTAGAAGCCAATCTTAAACTTGGGTTCAAAGGAGATCAGCGTGACTATGGTGTTGGAGCACAAATATTGAATCACCTGGGGGTTAGGAAACTTAAGTTGATCACTAATAATCCGACTAAAAGAGTGGGATTAATGGGATATGGCCTGGAAATTGTAGAGAACGTACCTATTGAAATTTTTCCAAACAAACATAACCAGCGTTATTTGGAAACGAAACGCGATAAAATGGGACATGATATTTTGAAGTAAATGAATAAGTTGCTTTTGACCATAGCGTGCTTGCTCGGTGTAACCACCTCGATAGCTCAGTTTTCAAAAGAAGAATGGCATAACGGGTTTCTCGTGACTCAAGAAGGAGATACTGTCAGAGGGAAAATTAAATATGACATGGAAACCAATAGCTTACAGATGGCCTCAAGAGGTTCCTTGAAAGCCTACTCAAGCTATAACATATTCTTTTTTGAAATATTTGATGAGATATACAAGAACTATCGACAGTTCTATACTCTTCCTTTTCAGTACAGGAGCAATTATGAAACTCCGATACTTTTTGAAGTACTTTATGAAGGAGAACTGTCTCTTTTGGCACGTGAAAAAGTGGTGCGCGAGACCACCTCTATAGGTAGCAATGGATTTTATCCTAACTACAATGTCACACAAAATGTCTTGCAATATGATTTCTTTTTTGTCAATAAATCAGGCAAGATCACATACTATCAGGGATCAAAAGCGGAAATATTGGATATCATGTCCAGGAAAAGAGATCAGATAAAAAAATTCATTAAGAAAAACCGACTCAAAACGGACGAATTGAAAGATTTGATAAGAATCACTTCTTTTTACAGCTCAATATAAAAATGGAAAAACCACTTATACTGATCACCAATGACGATGGTATCACCGCAAAAGGAATCAGGAAATTAGTTGAATTGATGACTACTTTGGGAGAAGTGGTAGTAGTGGCTCCAGATAGCCCCCAATCAGGCATGGGACATGCCATCACTGTGGGTGATACGCTCAGACTAAAGAAAAATCAAATTTTTGAGAATATTGAAGCTTACGAATGCAGTGGAACACCGGCAGACTGTGTCAAGCTAGCCAAGCATCATTTGCTCAAGGATCGTAAACTGGATTTGGTGGTGAGTGGGATCAATCACGGCAGCAATACTTCGATCAGTGTGCTCTATTCAGGAACAATGAGTGCCGCAATCGAAGCGGCTATTGAAGGTACACCGGCAATAGGTTTTTCGCTATGCGATTACAGCCATGGTGCTGATATGTCTCACGTCGATGCTTATGTGACCAAAATAGCCGAGCAATGTCTTTCAAAAGGTGTCCCTAAGGGGATAGCGCTGAATGTGAACATTCCACCTTTACAAAACAGTTCTATCAAAGGCATAAAAGTGTGCAGGCAGGCCAATGCCAGATGGGAAGAGGACTTTGATCGTAGAATAGATCCGCATGGTAGAGAGTATTTCTGGATGATGGGTAATTTCATCAATCATGACAAGGGAGAAGATAATGATGAATGGGCGATTGCCAATAATTATGTATCAATCGTGCCATGTCAGTTTGATATGACTGGACATTATGCTATAAATAGGCTTAATGACGACTGGGATATATAATTCATTATTCTTTCCAGAAGGGAATATCAGCTAGAGGAGTCCATTCCCCTTTATTCAGGCCCTCATTAAATGAGAAGAGTTCTACTACCATGGAGTGCTTACCTGTGTTTAGCTTTTCCAGGTTGTAATACCCTATCAGGCCCAATCTGTTTGTTTTAGGATTACGACCAAATACAAGGTTGTCAAGCATTTGTTGACTACCTGAAATACTCATTCGAACACTATTTCTAAACGCTTCTTCATTGGAACCATCAGGAGCATCCAAAAGTAGTACAAGTTGATCGTCATATTCCGGCAAATACTCTATGAATACCATCAGTGTGGCATATTCGGCCACTACATCGCGTCCGATCTGTACAGGCGGCTTATATGCTCCTTCACTCCAGTGATTCAGGTAATGATAGTCAATGTATTTACCGTAATCTGCGACTTCCTCTTTATAAAGTTTTCCATCGTAATATGGTTTGATCAACTGCTGAGCTGTCATGGTACTATAAGCGGATATACCCGAAATGCTCAAAATGCCAACTGCCATTGGCGCAATCCGTTTTGGCGTTAATCGAGCCATGAGAATTTGAGTAATAGGACGCATGATAAACGATAAGCTGATCGTGTCCATGATCCTGTAGATTGGAAAAAACAAAGGGCCAAGGGTTTGAGATTTCCGGAACTTCATATCACCCATTGCGTCTATGACTGTGATAATAAAGAGCAAACCAAAAACAAGGATAATGATCAGAAAGATAGTTATTGGTAGATTTAGATAGAGCATTAGAATGGATGATAGCAAGACCAAAATGCCAATAACTGAGAGCATAAATCGAATAGTTATGGCAAAGACCAAGCTGGCAATGTTCTCAACTTTCTGAATGTATTGGGCAATATTCGTACTATCCGTTACCGTATATCGAAACAAGGGATGAAGTTCATTTATCCTGCTCGATCCGATTCCGTCTGGAAATACAAAGCTCAAACCAATCAGTCCAGTCCAATACGCCCTAATGAGGAGATGAAAAATAAAAAGAGTCTTGATGCCTTCAATAGCTATGATCATCAAAAAGATAATGATAGAGGTGCCGGGAAAATGAAGTCCAAGGAAGACTTTGGCATCACGAAACCAGTAGATAAAATCATCTGAAAGGGTGAGGAGGGTGAAAATCGCGCCTCCGGATATTAGGATTTCTGGTTCCCAGGAGTTTTGTTGAATTTTTCTCAGCCACTTAGGTGTATTGCTCATAGATTCAAGATAGAAAAAACTTTTTACCCAGTCCAGTCACAGCACCTGATGAATAATCTCAGGATTCATAACTAGGAGCTATTGCTATTTTAATATACTTGCCATGTGGCAAATGATGGCGCGATAAGTTTAGGTCTAACAGATTTATCTGATGAATCAGTATTCGAGTCAGTGTTTCATGAGTTGTATGCTCCATTGGCCGGATTCGCATTAAAGTATGTAAATGATTCGGATGTGGCAGAGGAAATTGTACAGGATACATTTACGAGTGTTTGGGTGAAAGTGAATCAGATTCAAATTCAGACTACAGTCAAGTCATATTTATACGGGGCTGTACGTAATGCTTGTCTTAATTATTTAAAGCATAACCAAATCATTCATGTTCACCAGCAGTATGTGAAAAGACAAGGTGTCCAAACCGATGCGATTGATTTTTTGGAATTGGAAGAACTGCAATCCAAAGTTGACGATGCGTTGAGAAAAGTGCCTGAAAAATGTCGACAAATATTTATGCTCAATCGTTTTGAGGGGAAGAAATATCGTGAAATAGCAGATGAGCTCGATATCTCTATTAAGACAGTTGAGAACCAAATGGGGAAAGCTTTAAAGATCATGAAACAGGAACTACAACAATATCTTCCTGCCATAGTGATTATTTTATTATTGAATGGGGGTAAATTTTGACTTGCTTGTCAAAGAATTGAATGGGGATGAATGACGAACATATCACCGAGGAGTTACTGACCAAATATTTGGCTGGAGAGGCTGATTTGGACGAGCGGGCGATGGTTGAGAAATGGTCTGGGGAATCATCTCAAAATCGGGAGGAGCTTAACCAGCTTAGTATGATTTATACTGACCTGGGAGCAATCAGATTTGATCAAAATGAAAAGGAATTGCCCACGTTTGACAGTGTAGCTGCTTTCAAGAAGGTGAAACAACGGCGAGATCAATCCAAATCATCTCCCCGCATTAGCTGGTTTGCCATTGCAGCAAGTATTGGCTTACTGATCATAGCTTCCTGGTGGCTGTTTGTGAAGAATGAAGCACCTACAAAGGTCCAGGTGGCTCAAGAAGAAAACCAAATAGAAGAAGCCATGCCAGATGGTAGCTTGGTTACTGTCAATCAGAGTTCGTCAATAGCCTATCAAAAGAGTGATTTTTTAGATCATCGAAAAGTTGTCCTGGAAGGAGAGGCATATTTCGAGGTGACGCATGACGAGACAAATCCATTTGAGGTTCATACATCAAATATGGTAGTAAGAGTGCTTGGTACGGCATTCAATGTGAATGATAAGGCAGATACATCGATTATAGCAGTCACCTCAGGAAAAGTGATGGTAATGGCCAATGCGCAGAATATTGTACTCACTAAGGGAATGGTAGGTGTATATCGTAAGGCAAGTGGAGAATTACTAGTGCATAATGCCTCGACTACAGGCCTTACTTATTGGAAAACAAAAACGCTGAGTTTTGATAAAACGCCTCTATCGGAAGTTATTGAAGTGATCAACGCTGCTTATAACGTAGAAATCGTGCTAGCTAATCCAAATATCGCGAGTTGTCCATTGTCTGTAGTTTTTGCAGATGAACAGTTAGAGAATATTTTGGAGGTAATAAGTGTGACAATTGGTGTTGATCTCAGGAGGGAAGGTCAAACGATTCTTTTCGACGGTGAGGGCTGCTAGCACATTTTTATTTGCTGTGTTGTCGATTTCATTGATGGCACAAGATCACTTATCTAAACAGGTATCTGTTGAGTTGAAAGATGCGAAAATTTCGGATGCCTTGACAATGATAGGAGAGCAAGGAGGTTTCTACTTTTCCTATCAATCAAATGTGCTTACTGAACAAACCGTAACAAAATCTTACCATGATCAGGAAGTAGTCAGTATTATCAATGATTTGTTCCAGGAGGAGCTAGAATTACTGCAAAGAGGCAGGTATGTAATTCTCCGCCCACTTCAGCAAGGACAAAAAAATAAGGTGCGCATAGTTGGGAAGGTGGTAGATGGACAAACCAATAAGGAAATCTCAGATGTGTCCATTTATGAAGTGGGTAATTTAACAGCAACTCTTTCGGATAGTAGAGGAAAGTTCAACCTGAATGCTAATACGCAATCACCGATTACAGCATTTGCTATCTCCAAACAGAATTACAGAGACACCATTGTCTATGTGACCAACATTGCCGAAACTTTTGAAATTGAACTTCAACCTGATGATCAGGAGCAGAGTAAAAATAAATGGATTGAATCATTACTGGACAAATCAACAGTTCTGAAAAACCTGATTAATAATAAATCTCAGATTCATGTGAAAAATGTCTATCTGCAGGAAGAGCGATTTGCACAGTTGTCTTTTCTTCCAATAGCCGGAACAAATGGAACCATGAGCGGAAAGGTGAAGAATAAAATTTCGATCAATGCCATTGCGGGTTATTCGCATAGCCTGGGAGGTGTAGAAGTGGGTGGAGTGCTAAATATCATTCGAGAAGATGCTAAGTGGGTTCAAATAGGAGGATTTGGGAATGTGGTGGGGAACAGATTTAAAGGTGTACAGGTAGGAGGTTTCTTCAATTCCTCTACCAATTATGCTAAAGGTGTTCAGCTATCTGGATTTTATAATTACACGGCACAACATATCACGGGCACACAAACCTCAGGATTTGTCAATTTCTCAAGAAATACTAATGGATTGCAGCTTTCAGGATTTGCTAATTATACAAAAGCTCAACTCAAGGGCGTTCAGGCATCTGGTGCATTGAATATTTCAGGAAATATGAAAGGTGTTCAGGTAAGCGGATTGTTGAATATTGCTCGAGAAGTATCTGGAACTCAAATCGGCATTGTAAACTTAGCAAAGGATTATAAAAAAGGAATACCTATAGGATTAATCAACCTGGTAAAGAACGGATTCAAATCTTTAGAGTATCAAGCAAATGATATAGCACCGGTCAACTTATCCTTTAGGACAGGTGTGAGCCGTTGGTACACAGAAATGACAGCCGGGATCAATCCATTTGAAGGTGCTCAACTTTGGACCTATGGATATGGATTTGGTTCTCATGTTTTTATCAGGCCCAAGTACTTTATAAGCGTTGATGCCAAAACCAGTTGGATTGGTGGATTGAAGGATAATCATGAGAGCAATCGATTTGTACATGCCATTGTGCCGTCATTCGGTCTTGGAAATTATGACAAAAGAGCTGTTACGCTGGGGCCGGTGGTTCGATTAGTAATGTTGGATCGCCGAAACACTGATAATGCACACATTGAATCTTTCTTCTCAAAACGTTCAATTTCTTCAAATTCAGGGCTTTTTTACAATACTTTCTGGATTATAGGCTATCAGCTCTCTTTTCGCATTTAATCGCCCCAAATACCCTTCCTGTTTAAGTATGCGCCACTTCCCGATTGAGTCTGTTATTAGTCCGATTCGGTTCTGAATGACCAATAAAACGTCACCAACTTGTAACGATCCTCGTTAATTGCAGTAGTCAAAAGTAAAGGTCAAAAACTCAAAATTAAATGAAAACTCTAACCACAATGGTAATGGCATTGCTATGCTCTGTCGTTATCGCTCAAACCGATTCTCGTTACGAAAACATTGAAAAAAGTCCTTATCTGTTCGCTGATTTTGTTTCAGCCAAGGCACTTATCAATGGTATTCCGGAGGAAATTGAATTAAACTACAATGGCTACACCAAGTCATTTGAATTTGCCCAGAATGGCAAGTTGAAAAAACTTGTAGTTGCTCCATATGAACAAATCATCGTTGATGACTTTGAAGCAAGCTCTGATTACTCCGATAAATATGCATCGGAAGAAGTAGAATTTGTAAAAGGCTTTGATTCGAATCGCCCGAGAGATCTTCAACTCGCCGTTTACAGTGGAGAGGGTGTACGTGTCTACAAAAAATTTGTAGTCGAGTTGTCAAAACGTGAATACACTGATCCGGTTAAAGGAAGAATTTCTAAAGAATTCTTCGTACCTCGGTTTCACTACTACTATATCACCGATGGAAAAACCAAGCCCTTGAATCTAGGTAAGAAGAAGGTGTTAGCTGAATTGAACGATAAGAAGATTGAGCAGTACGTAAAGAAAAATAAATTGAAGCTTGATAATGAAAGCGACTTGGTTAACCTGATGGCATATTATGATCAAATGCTGATCACAGCTTCAGAAGCTGTCGCGGCAAACTAGCAATATTTTAAAAAGTGAACATATCCAAAGCCTGTGGTCAAAGATCATAGGCTTTTTTTTGTGTCGGTGAGCAAGGAAATTTCTACCAGGAAGTTTGTTCAGTCAGTCGCTATAGCTCGTATGTGGAGATTTTAAGATATTGAGCAATCTCATTCAATTTAATCTTCGAAAGGAAATCAGGTTTTTTCTCTATGAGAGATATCAGGCGTTTTTTCGGGTCTCGATACACATCTACTGTCCTTGATATGGCTGCCTCGTAAGACCTTTCTCGCTTAATTCGCTGAAATTCTTTAAACGGTTTCGAATTTTCAAAGATGAAAATCAGTTCGGAAGCTGAAATGCGTAATAGATCACAATCTTCTAGTGCCATGATGCTAAGTTTGGCTTGTACATTGTGCATCATACTATATAAATCACCCAGCCAGTATTCTTCGAAACCAAAATGTGTGATTGATATTTGACCATCTTCCTCGAGATAATATTTAAATGTGCCATTGATGGCAAAGTGCACTTCCTTACAGATGGCATGCTCCTTTAATAGCACTTGACCTTTGGAAGCAGAAGTTTTTTGAAACCTGCTAGCAATGAAGTTGAATTCCGGAGCAGTAAGTTGCGGATAGTGTTCCTCGATATGTTTTCTGAGAATTTCCAATCTGTCGAATATACAGTACAATGAAAATTGAGTAATGGTTGTTGGGGAGATGAAGGTATTTCCTTGAAAAAGCGAAACCCGACAATTTATCGGGTCCCAACCAGCTATAGACAAGATTACTTTGGCGTAATCTTTTGCAATGTAAGTCATGGTCGTTGTAAATACCATCCCTGAAATAGGGTAGTTTTTCTAACTGAATTAGGGGAATTCGAAACAAATATGTTCTGTTGAAATATTCCTTAAATCACTGATAAACAGTGGTGTAAGTCTGATATCAAAATAAAACACATTGTTGGCATGGGGGTAATTAGTTGATTGGTTTCCATTTAGTAGAATCAACTTTTTAAACAAATCAATTAGTAATCATGCGTGCTCGAATAACATTTTTAGTCTTAATAACTGTATTGGCCCTGCATGCTCGGGGACAGGCAATCTCCCAAACGATCAGGGGAAATATAACAGATGCAGATAGTAATTATCCTTTGATAGGGGCTTCAGTAGTAGTCGTGGGAAGTGAACCTGTTCAGGGTGCAATCACTGACATAGATGGCATTTACAGAATTCAAAACGTTAATGTCGGAAGGATCACATTGAAAATCAGCTTTGTTGGCTATGAAGATCGGTTTCTGCGCGATCTGATAGTTTCATCTGCCAAAGAATCCATCATTGATATTGGCCTTGTTGAATCTGTCGAAAATCTGGATGCAATTGTTGTGACTGCCAAACAGAGCAAATCTGAGGTCCTCAATGAAATGGCTACCGTTAGTGCCAGATCTTTTTCGGTGGAAGAAACTCAGCGCTATGCAGGTGCGATCAGCGATCCTGCAAGGATGGTGTCATCCTTTGCGGGAGTCAATGGTAATGCTGAAGGTAATAATGATATCGTCGTAAGAGGCAATAATTCAAGAGGTATATTGTGGAGACTGGAGGGTGTAGAAATACCTAATCCCAATCATTTTGGAGGAGAAGGTACTACGGGTGGTCCCATCAATGCATTAAATAGTTTTATGTTAAATGATTCTGACTTTTTTACGGGAGCCTTTGCTCCTGAATATGGAAATGCATTATCAGGAGTTTTTGACATGAAGCTGAAGAAAGGAAACAATCAACAGCGAGAATATACCGCACGTTTTAGCACATTAGGCATTGATGCCACTGCTGAAGGTCCATTTAGTGAAAACTATAATGGATCTTATTTAGCAAATTATCGATATTCATCGCTTGCCTTGATTGCTGGTGTTGGGTTTCTGGATTTCGGAGGAATCCCAAAGTATCAGGATGTGAGCTTTAATGTTCATTTACCTCTGGCTAAAAATCAGTTCATATCTGTTTTTGGACTAGGAGGTTACAGCTCCATTTCCCAAGAAATAGAAGATGAAGAGGAAGTGGAGGTATTAGGAACTAGTGAGTATAGCACAAGCATGGGAGTAGCAGGTGTTACACATCAATGGCAAATCAATAATAAAAGCTTTTTGAAAAATACTCTTTCTGTTTCAGGAACTGGATTGTTCGACGATTCAAGGATGCACATTTTAGACTATCAGCCCGAAACGCTTACTCCTGTCAATCAGTCGCAGTTCAGAAAATCTGCCATCAAGTTTGCCAGCACCTACAACCTAAAAATCAATGCGAAAAACAAAATTGAAAATGGATTGATATTGACTCAAATGTCATTTAATATGAATGATAAGAGATGGAGTAATGAAAATCTAGCTTTGGAAAGCGTTTTATCAGATAAGGGGTCCACACAAATGTATCAGGCATTTTCAAGTTGGAAATACAGACCAACAGACAACCTTACATTTGTGTCAGGTCTTCATTTTCTAGGGTTCGGTTTAAATAAAAGTTATGCAATAGAACCTAGAATTGGGATGAAATGGAAGGTATCTGATCGAGGTACCGTAATCGCGGGATTTGGAGCGCACAGCAGGTTGGAATCTGTAGTAGTATACCTAGCCAAATTCAATGATGGATCAGGTAATATGAGGCCATTCAACGAACAATTAGAACCCACCAAATCACTTCATTTTGTGTTGGGGTATGATCTTGCAATTGGATCAAATGTCCATTTGAAAACTGAAACATATTACCAGCATCTTTATGATGTTCCTGTTGGCATCAACAATAGCTATTCACTACTCAATGAGATGTATGATTATGCGCCGGAGGCGTTAGTAAATGAAGGGAGTGGTAGAAACTATGGTATTGAGTTTACCGCAGAGCAGTTTCTGACTAGAGGGTTTTACTATATGAGCACACTTTCTTTGTATCAATCATTTTACACCGCGATGGATGAAATCGAGAGGCAAAGTGCATTTAGTGGAAATTATGCTACTAATTTTCTTACTGGGAAAGAGTGGAAATATGGAAAGAAAGGAAAGAAGAAAGTTTTTTTCACAAATGCCAAACTCGCTCTGTTAGGCGGAATGAGATATACTCCTATCGATTTGGAGGCAAGTCAGAATGCTGGGTATGAGGTGCTATCTGAAAACGAGTTCACACAAAAAGGAGATGATGTTTTTGTCGTGAATTTAGCTTTGGGTTTTAGAAAAGATAAGAGTAGGACCACACAGGAGTTTAAGATAGATGTTCAAAATGTAACCAACAATAAGGCTGTCGTGAGAGAGTACTATATGCCTAACTCAGGTAAGATTTACGAGTCAACACAATTAGGAATGTTCCCAACGATTTCTTATTCGCTTAAGTTTTAATCCGTTTATCAAAAAGCAGGTTTTATGGGTAGATTTGTCCAGAAACCTGTTTTTTATGAAATACCTTTTTGTAACGTTCGTCATATTCTCGAGCCTGCCAGTTGTCTCACAGACATCCGCGGTAATGAAAGCGTATAAGAACTACAAGGCAAATGAAATCACTCATCGCAGATTTAAGCAGTCAGACGTATTCGGAAGTCTTGACAAGCTTGGCGATCAGTTTACGATCACCGAGCTAGGTAGATCAGTCGAAGGGCGTTCTATTAAAATGGTTAGCGTAGGAGCAGGTCCGATCAATGTGCTGATGTGGTCTCAAATGCATGGGAATGAGCCAACCGCAACACAGGCTTTGCTGGATTTAGTTCAGTTTCTAGCAGCTGATGACGAGTACAATGGATTAAGAAAGCGGATGAGGGAACAATTGACCATGCATTTTATTCCAATGCTTAACCCTGATGGTGCTCAGTATTTCCAACGTAGGAATATGCAAGGGATTGACATCAATCGGGATGCATTACGACAGCAAACACCTGAGGGTGTTACATTGAAAAAGGTACGTGACAGTTTAAATGCTGATTGGGGATTCAATCTTCACGATCAAAGTAGATACACCCAGGTCGGTCAACTTCCAGCGAGTATTTCGTTTTTAGCTCCAGCATATGACTATGACTTAAGTATTAATGAGGTGCGTGGAGATGCCATGAAGTTGATTGTGGTATTGAATCGAGTGGCTCAGCAATATGTGCCCAATCAGGTGGGCAGATATTGGGACGATTTTGAACCAAGAGCATTTGGTGACAATATCCAGAAATGGGGAACCAGAACAATATTGATTGAATCAGGTGGCTATCAGGGTGACAGAGAAAAGCAGTATTTAAGAGAAGTCAATTTTGCGCTCTTATTGACTGCTCTCGATCAAATTAGTTCAGTAGAGTTCAAGTCAGAGCCAGTATCTAGCTATGAATCAATTCCGAATAATGCCAATGGTCGGTTACATGATCTGATCATTAAAAACATAAATTGGAAGAGTGAGTATATCACTGATGTAGCAATACGACAAAATGAGCGAGAGAACATTGCTCATGATGACTATTATCTGGTCGGAGCTATAACAGATGTTGGAGACTTATCGACGGCTACAAGCTATGAAGCATTCGATGCAAGCGATTACATAGCTGAGGCGGGCAAGATGTACCGGTCGGTGTTATCTTCTGAGGAGTTTGGTTCACTGAATGTTCACGATTTGATAAAGGAAGGTATCACTGATGTAAGAATAAGTGATGGTTTTGATCCTTTCGCCAGGGACAACAAACTGAAAATTCATGAGGCAGAAAATGCCAAGGTAGACGAACGGATTGCTCCGGGAGCAAACCCATCAATGGTATTCAGAAAAAACGGAAAGATCGTATTTACACTTATCAACGGGACATTGATAAAGATAGATTAGCAATGAAGAGCAATGAATATTTGAAGGCCCTGGAGGCTGATCAATCTGGAAATTGGAATTTGGCACATAATATTGTACAAGACGACTCCTCCTCAAATGGGGCTTGGATACATGCTTATTTGCACCGAAAGGAAGGAGATCAATGGAATGCAGAGTATTGGTACCGCCGAGCTGTTAAGCCTGTTTTTAAGGGCACGCTCGAGGAAGAATGGGCTCAGTTGTGGAGCTATTTTTCGGAATGAGTTAGAATTCTTCTTATGTAATTGATTTGCCCAAGATGATAATTAAGATGGGTGAGCAAGTGTAGTACAAACGCCTCTGTTGACATGGGTTTACCAAACACATCAACAGGAAAATCTTTGGCCCATTGATTCGTGTCAACGGTTGGAATGGTATCATTGATTGCCGCGATTGCGTCATCTAGCTCACTTAGAATTTGAGATTTGGCCACTTCATGATTATTAAATTCCCGTTCACGATTTCGCTGATAGTTGCTATTTCCCAGAATATGTCCAATGAAATGCTGAAGGTTACCAGCAATGTGCAGCGCCAAATTACCGGCGGGATTGGTTATGCCAGGTTTGGTACGCCAAAGGTCACTTTCATTCGTGATTGATTCAATTTCCGACTTAACCTTGTTGAGGTCCCTTACAAATAATTCTTTTAGCGTCTGATTCATATTAACAGTTTGATGAACAATATCGTGCATTTAACAATTGTTCACCAAATGAATTTTTATTGTGAGTTCTTATTCCAAGAACTATATAAATGAAAAATAACACTGATGATTACAAAATTCTTCATGATGTATTGACCAACAATAGTGAACGAAAGTGGCGCGTCTCCATAAACCAAATCTGGAAAGAAAATCATTGGTGTGAGCGTGCCAATCATATGTGTCAAAAGGCTGTAGACTACTATTTTTCTCCTTATTGAGGCTAGCAGAGCAAGACCAATGACAAGCTCGGCAATCCCTAAAATAACGACCAAGTATGGAGCGCTGATGCTGTTTAGAAAAATGACACTCAATGTGCTTCCGGCTAGACTTTCTGCGGGGCTAATGCCAGGGAAAAGCTTCAACGCACCAAACCAGATGTAGATTAAGCTCAGGGATAGTTCAATCAACCTAACACCAAACTGTTGTCCTACAAGTGTGAGTTTTCTGTCAATATTAATAGCTACTTGCTTCATGTGAGTTTATTTTAAAGGCATAATAAATAAGCTTCAAGTGCATCTTTCTCGTCTTTCTCAAGTTTCAATTCTAATACTATATTGAAAAATTCGACTGCATCGGCTAGTGTTGGAAGTCTTCCGTCGTGCAGGTATGGAGGTGAATCTTTGATGCCTCTTAAAGGGAATGTTTTGATAGGTCCTTCTGGTCGACCTTTATAAAATCGTTCAACCTGCAGGTCATGCATATAATCATCTACAAATGCAGGCCCGTTGTGACATTGGACACATTGGCCTTTACCAAAGAAGATGCGCTCACCCTTTAGTTCTAGTTCACTTGCTTTAGAAGGGATTAGTTTGCCAAGAGGTCCCAATTTAGGAGCAGGAGGGAAGTCTAATATTGCATTCAGATCGCCCATTCTATTGGTGGTTTCTCTTTTTTGAGACCTTGGTCCAATAGCTTGCATCATTCCCGGATCACCATCAAAGTATTCTTCGATTTCCGCAAAGTGGTCCATGCTTCTTACTGATCGTTTGGATGAAAGCTGCATAAGATTATAGTTACCCCTCATACTTGGCGTTTCAACTCTTAGTCGAGCAAGGTTAGGTCTGGAATCAGGAGCAAGTTCAAATGCGCCGTTAGTGTGTCCGTTGACATGACAGGAGAAGCAAGATACTCCAGCACTTGGCTGCTCCGTAACTCTGTGAGTGGTGTGATTAAACCAAGTAGTTGGAGTTGGTTTGAGTAATTCCTTTAAACCTTCCATTTGCTCGGCTGTCAGCAGGCCGTTAAATATTTCATAATAATTACTGAGTGTCACCTCACGACCTTCGGTAACATCACCAAGCTCTTTATGCGTAGTTAGGAACATTGGAGGAGGAAATTCAGGAAGATACTCATCTGGAAAATCATGGTCAACATCTATCCTGACATGCTCTGGGTGTGCCTGGTTCCAACTATCGGGAAACACCATATGTGCAATTGACTGAAGCGGATGTGCCAGCGGTTTGTAGGGGAAAAGATCTTTTTCTTTCATCTCCTCAGGACTCATTTTAGCCAGGTCTTCAAATGTTCGAACACCTTTAGGGAGATTTGCAATGGGGCCAGCCATAATGGCTTTTCTGCCACCAGACATAAATTGTCCTTCAATCGTTTCACCGCTGAAATCGAATCGGCTATTCATATACTCACGGACATCAGTCATGAGTTCAGGTTTTTGCTTCTTATGGAATGTTAGCCATTCATCAAAAGACATGGGGAGGTCTGGAACTCCAAATGAGGACTTGCCTTTACCGGCATATTCCCAGAGGTTGAAAGGATTTCTTTCTCCTTTTTTAAGATCAGGGTATTGTTTGAGTTCGTCAACAAATCCATCACCCAAACCATAATCACTTCGCGTGTAATCCGCTACGGTAGCTCCAGGGCTTTGAAGCATGTGTAAATGTTCATTGGCCAATTGAAAACCTGCGACACCTAAAAACGTGATAACGGCAGCTATTAATACTATTCTCTTCCTGTTCATTCTAAATTTGGTCTTACCCGATCTTTTCATGATTAATGTCAAAACTATTTAATCACTTCACTCATCTTTGTAAGAGTTGATGAAGGCCAAGGATTAAATGATAAAACCGGTCAATTGATTGATGAATTATGAAATGCTTGATTGTTGATGACGATCCGTTGATTTGTGATTTACTGGATCATTTTTGTAGGAAAAGTGAAAGGATTAGCGATCTCACCATTGTAACATCTGGTTTTGAGGCGATAAGTGTCATCAACAATGCCACATTTGATTTGGTGCTGCTGGACTTTGATTTACCGGACATCAAGGCGCCACAAATCATCTCTGTCTTGGATCCAGGTATAAAAATCATCATGATTACGTCCAATAGAGAGTTTGGTGCATTAGCATTCGGTTATGAAAATATTGTTGATTATTTACTAAAACCTATTGCTTACGACCGTTTTATCATGGCACTTGAAAAGGTAGAAAAGGGGGGACAAGAACAAAGGCCAATGGAGCGAAAATTATTTGTGAAAGATGGTCAGTCACTTGTGAGTCTTGATCTAAATGAACTGCAGTTTATCAAATCATCTGGAAATTACTTAGAACTGGTCACCGACAACAAGAAAATCTTGACACTCATGACTATGAAAGAGGTGATTACGCGGTTGCCAGATCACTTCCAAAAAGTTCATCGATCTTACATTGTCAATATCAATTGGATTGACGCCATCAATGGCGGGGAGATTTCGTTAGGAGAACATTTAATTCCAGTGAGTGAGTCTATGGAACAAGCGCTCATTGGAAAACTCAATTTTTGGAAATAACTCTTAATTCATTGGCAAACCAGCAGGTTAGAAAATGGCAATAAGCAATGATCTCATCAAGTGATTTCCCTTTTATATTATCCTCATCTTGTAAATACTTTAGAGGGGATTCAGATAACTCGAGTGACCTGATGTGCGTGATTAATTTATGTTTTATTGCGTTCCATTCCTTTAAATCCTGATCTTGTTTCAAGTTGATAAATCGCTTAGTATAGCCGTCAAATTCCTCACAAAGAAGTTTTAGATAATGCTGAATTCGATCTATATTATCATCATATTGTTGGTATACATTCGCAAGAATGGGTAGGGGGAATTCATTACTTCCAATCAAGCTTGTTATACAGTTATTCAATTCATTCGGCTTATATGGCTTTTGAAAATAATGGTAAGCTGCACCTATAGCATCAAGTGGATCAAATGCTGATAAGACGATCAGAGCATTGCATTTGTTGTTCAGTGCCTTTAACTCCGAACTGTTTACTACATGTCCATCAAGCATCATATCCGTTACGATCAGATGGATGTCCAATTCTCCTAATTGTTGAAATGCATGATCAATATTAGTGACGATAAGAGGATTCATGCCCAGGTCTTCAAGGGTATGGGTCAGCAAAGTGGCTGTGGGTTGATCGTCTTCAATACACAGAACATTTTTGCCCTTTAAAAATGATGGATATTGCGTGTGAGCATTTTTGTATTGGGTATCAGCTATTTCCGTTACCGTCACTGGAATATTGATTGAAAAAGTAGATCCTTTTCCTTGTGTAGATATGACGTCCAAATGTCCTTGCATCAATGCAACTAAATTTTTCACAATGGACAGTCCAAGACCAAATCCTTTTTCCGCCCCAATATGGACATTGGATGCCTGGAAAAAGCGCTCCTGTATCAGAAGGAGATTCTCGGGTGAAATACCAATTCCTGTATCAATAAAGTCAATTTTCAATTTATTTTCAACAAGGTTGGCTTTGATGTTCACCTGTCCTTCTTGTGTATATTTAATAGCATTGACTAGCAAGTTGGTTAGTATTTGGGTCAGCCGGAGTTGATCCGTGATGATCTCACACTTCATCAAGTGCTCGTCGATATTTAATTCGATATCAACACTTTTTTTGACGGCTTCAAAATGATGTGTCGCCACAATGTCCTTCAATAGGGCATTCAAATTAACGGGCTGATATGAGAGCTTGACTTTGCCTTCCAGTAGTTTGTGTTGATCAAGAATGTCATGCATTAGTCCGCTAAGATTAGCAGCGCTGGATTGCAGTGATTGGATAATGGGTTGGTGTTTAGGATCATCATTTTTATTAGCCAGGATCCCACAAAGACCTAAAATAGCATTAAGAGGAGTTCTCAATTCATGGCTCATGTTTTGTAGAAAAGTATCTCTTTCGTTTGTTGCTTGTTTTTCTTTGGCAACAGATAACTTGAGACTATTTAACTGATCATTGATTTTACGTTTCATCTCTAAAAACGTATTAGCGAGTAATCCAAACTCGTCTTTTCTGTTTTTCACATGGCTTAATGCGCCTTCAGAGGAATCTTCATCGATGTTGGCCATTGCCATGGTCATATGAGCGAATCGTTTGGACATAAAACTTGTGAAGGATATGAAAAGAACTAATGCCGCAATACTTACCAGGGCGATCATGATCAGAATGTCCTGTCTCAACGCTTTTGAATTGCTGAATACATAATCCTTGTGTGCAATCACATACAAACGAATCTGATGAAATTGATCCGAATAACCGAAGGTCTTGCTATGTCCCAGGAATGCCGCTAGATCACTCTCAACTTCGAAGATTTCTCTACTTTCTTCAATCACTTCAAAATCCTCATGGAATAGTCGTCCCGTTTCAGTCTGATTATCAAATCGAGCATCTGGATCTTTGTGATATTTATAATTGCCGTTTGTGTCAACTGCAAATACGCTAATATGATCAGATTCAATTTGTTCGATGAACTCAAACCACTGTGTCATGTCGACGTTGATTGCCATGAGCGCTACAAGCTCGTTTGATTGATCATATAACTTCCCGATAGCTCTCAAGGTTGGGATATGTGGAAGGCTCACCAACCCAAATTCTTCATTAAGGTTGATTTCACTAAAGAAATACGAATGCGTGCTGGTCACAGCTTGCTGGTAATAAGTTTTGTCCCCTTTGAACTGTAGGTTTTCTAGCCTAATCTTTCTGATTTGACCTTCTTTTTTTTCAAACTTGATGAGTTCACGACCGTTTGCCTTAACGTCCAAAAGCCTGATTTGAAAGTAGTTGGGTTTGCTTTTTAAAAATTCAGTAAAGGCCCAATCAATACTCTGATTATTGGTTGACACTCCATTGATAAAGTTGATTACAGACTCACTTTGTGACATCAAAGCGATATCATTTCGTACCTCAGAGAGCATAGCAGTAAATGATTGGTGCACGAGGTTAGAAGCATGCACGATCTGAGATTTGTTATTGTCATCAATAAGCACCCTGGCCCTCCGGTCGATCAGGTACCCAGTCAGAAAGAGCGTTGTAATGAGCGAAATAGAAAAAAATAGCGAGTATCGGGTAGCTATAGAATTGGTGAATGAAACGCTGGTCTTGATGCTCATGCTACAATAAAGTGCCTGAAGGAAAATGGTTATTTATAGTGGAACTCACTTCTCAGTAAATCAACGGATGATCCTCCTACAAATACTTCAAACTTACCTGGTTCGGAAATCCATTTGTCCTCAGGCCCGTAAAATTTGATGGTTTCTTGATCGATTGTAAATGAAACTGTCCTTGTTTCTCCCGATTTGATCATCAGTTTATCAAATCCTTTTAGCTCTTTGACGGGTCTTGTAATGCTGCCCACCACGTCGTGAATGTAAAGCTGTGCTACCTCCTCGCCATCCATACCTCCTGTATTCGTTATGTCCACTGATACCTCAATTAACTCCCCTTCACTGAATACATCTTTTGAGAGTGCCAGATTACTGTATTCAAATGAGGTATAACTCAATCCGAATCCAAAGTGAAACAGGGGAGTATTTGGGCTATCGGTATAGTGGGACCAAAATACAACTGGATTGTCGGATCCATCGCTGTAAGGTCTACCTGTATTTTTCTTTGCGTAGAATATAGGTGATTGACCTGTGTTCCTTGGAAACGTCATTGGGAGCTTGCCTGAAGGATTGTAGTCACCAAACAATACATCTGCGATACCATTACCTGCTTCAGAACCCAAATGCCATGCCTCAACCAGTCCCTGAGAAGTTGCAGCTATCTCAGGGATGGCAACTGGACGTCCATTCATCAGCACGACTACTACATTTTTGTTCACTTTGACAATTTCCATAAGAAGCTCTTCCTGTAATCCTTTTAAACGGATATCAGTTTGACTTCTGCCTTCACCGGTTTGCCAGCAGTCTTCACCCATTGCCATCACAACAATATCTGTAGACTTGGCCAAATCTATGGCTTCCTGAAACCCGGATCTGTCCTCCATTTCATAGGTTAGTTCTCTTAGAAAGTTCCGTTCACCAACGGATAATTTATACCCTTCAGCGTACTTAACATTTCCATTGACAGCTTTCAAACCCTCAAGAAGCGAAACAGCTGATCCGGAAATTGCTTTTGCTCGCCAATTCCCAAGTGGGACGTCCTTGTCCGCCGCAAGAGCACCAATAACAGCAATTGATTTCCCCGTTTTTGGTAATGGGAGTATGTTGTTTTCGTTTTTCAGGAGCACAATTGATTTTCTAGCGGCATCCCGTGCGATCACCAGGTTTTCTTCACTGCCAATGTCAGATACTTCTCTTTTCGGATCACAGTATTTGAAAGGGTCATCAAATAGCCCTAATTTGAATTTGAGTCTAAGTACTCTTCGCACCGCATCATCAAGCAATGCTTCGGACAAAATGCCATTATTCACTTGTTCGGCCAGTGTCTCATAACAATTGGATTCCATGTCCATATCACTACCAGCCCTAAGTGCTATGGCAGCAGCATGTTTGCTGTTTTCTGCAAAACCATGAGAAATCATTTCTCCAATTGAGCCCCAATCAGACACGACCATGCCCTGAAAGTCCCATTCGCCTTTAAGTAGATCCCTTTGAAGATAACTGTCACCGGTTGCAGGTATGCCATTGGTTTCATTGAACGAATTCATCACAGATGCGATTCCAGCATCAACTGCTGCTTTAAAAGGAGGCAACACTACATTATGAAGGACTTGTTTGCTCATATCTACTGCACTGTATTCTCTGCCAGATTCCACGAATCCATATCCTGCAAAGTGTTTAGCACAAGCCGCAACAGTAGATGAGGCCGCCAGATCATTGCCCTGAAAGCCTTCGACTCTTGCTACAGCGGCAATGGTGTTCAGGTACGGGTCTTCTCCAGCTCCTTCCATAACACGTCCCCAGCGCGCATCTCTTGATATATCGATCATAGGAGCAAATGTCCAATGCAAGCCAGCCGCGCTAGCTTCCTTTGCAGCCAAAGCTGCACCTTTGCGCATTACTTCAGGATCCCATGAGGCAGTTTCACCAAGCGGTATGGGCAGCATTGTCTGATAACCATGGATTACATCATATCCGAAAATTAGCGGAATGCCAAGACGACTTTGTAAGGCCAATTCCTGCATTTTTCGAGTGCCATCCACTGTGACAACATTGAGCATTGATCCCACCAAACCGCTCTTAATGTTATTGTACTTTTGTTCATTTGATCCACCAGTAGGAGCAGGCCCGGTTACATCCCAGCTGCCATTAATCTGTACTAATTGTCCGGCTTTTTCCTCAATGCTCATAATAGCGAGAATGCTGTCAATCTGAGATTCAACATTGACTTGAGCATGTGCTGCTATACCGGTAATTAATAGGACGCTTGCAAGGAATCTTTTCATGTTACTTTGATATAAATTCTATGCTAAAGTACTACTTTGAAATACCGCGCACAATTCAATGGAGCACTGGATTTATTAAATTATTTGAAGGATTAGCAACACCCTCCACCATCATAATGATAGGTAGCATCGGAAATATGAATGTCAGATTGATTGAGCTTGCTTAATGCCTCGGCAGTTTTATCACATATGGATAGGGGTTGATTCTGCATCAGAATATGACCATTTCCATCATCGAAATACTCATCATTGCCAAAATATATGGCTGATTTACCTGTAAATATGCAGGGACCATCTCCAGGCATTGGATCTTTAATGGCACATACTTCCACACTTTCTATTATTATATTCTCAGGTGTGTCGAAGAGATTAGGTGAAAGAATTCTATATGGTCTTTTTGCCCGGATCTCAATGGTGCCAAATCCTATGTCACTGATCAATTTGAGATAATCGTCAAGCGGAATAGCACCACTCAGGCATAGTGCCCTTAGTCGTTCATCTTGTTGCAGGTTTAACGGCATTTGCTGGTCACACACAGGATCTGAAAGCACCAAACGACCATGGGGTTTAAGCACTCTGAACATTTCCCTGAGGGCAATTTTCAGGTCTTCTTTTCTAAAGATGTTGAACAAACAATTCTGAGCGGCCACATCCACTGAGGCATCTTCGATTGGCAGGTTAAGTGCATTACCCTTTTTTAAGTCAACAAACGATCTGTCGAACCATGGGTTTTGTTGCTCTGCCTCAATGAAGTTATTGGCCGCTGCGGTTAGCATTTCATCGACTACATCTATTCCTATGACACCATGAGAACGGCGCGAAAAGTAAGCAAATTGAAGTAGTTCCATTCCTCCTCCAACACCGACATACAACACTTTTTGATTTGAAGAAAGATCTCTAGGGTGAACTGTGCTGCCACAACCGTAGTTCATTTCTTGCATTTTCCTAGGGATGTTTAATCCAGGTAGTTGCCAAATAGGAGTAGTGGTGCAGCACAATCCCACATCTGGTGTTTCGGCTGCATCCTTATAAACATCTATGGTTGTGTCGAGATAACTATGCATTAAAGTTGCTGTATAAGTTGAACGAATAATGTAACAAGGTCTTTTTCTGCTGTTGCAGCAGTTTGTATAATTTCATCAATGTTAATGGGTGCCAGATTCTCAGGATCACAATCGTCGGTCAATACAGAAATTGCGCTAACAGGCAATCCCAATTGATTTGCAGCAATGACTTCTGGTACAGTGGACATGCCGACAACATCAGCACCCATATTTCTCAACCAACGATATTCTGCTTTAGTTTCCAAATTAGGTCCTGCAACCGCAACATATACACCCTTCTGAAGTGTCAATTTCTTTTCTTTAGCAATGGTTGATAGTTTTTGGTTCATATCAGGATCATATGGAGCGCTCATGTCCACGAATATCTGACCGAACTCAGCCGCTTCACGACCTCTCAATGGGTTGTCAGGTTGCAAATTAATATGATCATCGATGAGCATAAGCTGACCTTTACTCCATTCAAGATTCATGTTTCCCGCAGCATTGGAGACCAGTAGCTGTTTGATGCCCAGGTACTTCATTACCCGAACAGGGAAAACAACTTCATGCATGTTGTAACCTTCATAGTAGTGAAATCGACCCTGCATGGCAATGACTCTCTTGGAACCTATCTTTCCATAAATTAGCTTTCCTTTATGGAATTCAACTGTCGATTGCGGGAAATGAGGAATTTCCTCATAGGGAAGCTCACCTATAACTTCGATTTCATTAACGAGGGCACCTAGTCCTGTGCCCAGGATGATGCCAATGTCAGGATTTTTAAAATCTTTCTTCTCCAGAAACTGGACTGTTTCGTGTACTTTCTCTAACATGATTGTATTCTATTAAGCAGTAGCTCCCTGGCAACTAGACCCTTCTCCTGCGGTGCATCCATAACAATGCTGACCAACCTTAATGTTGCGATTGATGAGATCTTTTGTAAAACCCTTGACATGTTTAACCGGATGATCGACCCGTAACCCCAGCATTTGGTTGAAGTCACAATCATAAATATTACCCTGATAATCAATTGATATGGTGTTTCTACACATTACACCTTCAGCGGCAACCGGATTAAATGCATAAACCAATTCTGTCATATAATCATCAAGATTATCCGTGTCAATTAAATAATCCAGGAATCTGCTGATTGGAAGGTTTGTGATGCTTAAAAGGTTGTTGAAATCAATTTCAAAATGCTCGTGAAGTTCAGTTTTAAAGTCTTTTTCAAGTTGACTTTGATCAGCTGGTAGAAAGGCACCCGATGGATTGTACACTAAATCTAAAACCAGCCCTGATCCAAATCGACCATAACCTACAGCATTAAGCAGCTTAAGCGCCTGGATACTCTTTTCAAAAACTCCAGAACCTCTTTGACGATCAGTTTTGTCTGCATTATAAAATGGCAATGAGCTGACCACTCGGATATTGTTTGCCTTGAAGAAGTCTGGTAGATCATGATACTTGGGATTGGCCAGAATGATTGTCAGGTTGCAACGTACAATGATTTCACCACTGTAGAATTTCCGTAGTTCCGTAATGAACCACCGAAAATGAGGGTTCATTTCAGGGGCGCCTCCAGTAAGGTCTATTGATTTTACACGACTTGCAGAGATTGCTTTCAAGCATTGCAGAAAAGTATCCTTTTGCATGATTTCCTTGCGATCAGGGCCAGCATCAACATGGCAATGTTTGCAGGTCTGATTGCACATATAACCTACATTCATCTGAAAGATTTCCAATTCTACAGGCCTCAGTGGATACATGCCTTGTTCAGTTAACTTAGTCTTGAATGTTGCTAAGTTGCCATTGGCAAATTGACCACCATTCAGCACATCTAATTGGTGCCGCTGATCAGATAGGGTGTGTGATTGTGACTTAAGTGACTTCAATTTTACATCAACATTTTTTTGGCCTTGTTCATCATCTGAACGCCATGTACCATACTCGCACCACCTCTAATCGCGCCTGCGACATGCACAGCTTCCATCATTTGTGCTTCGCTTGATCCGGCTTTAATGGAATCAGAGGTGTAGGCCTCAATACAATAGGGGCATTGGATGGCATGAGCTACGGCGAGCGCAATGAGGTTTTTCTCTTTTTTTGAAAGTGCCCCATCTTTGAAAACCTCACCGTACCATTCAAAAAATTTTTCTCCCAATTCCGGTTGGAATTCTTTTATCTCTCCAAACTTTCTAAGATCTGAAGGATCGTAGTATGTCTTTTGCATGATGTCTTCTTTTGATGGCAATTTAGAATAATTGACAATCACTATTTGAAAAACTACCTCAATGGTCATCAGAATGAAAATGAAAAGTTTACGCTGAGACATTTGACCCTGTATTTGAAGATTGGAGTGGTTTAAAATATTTACATCGAAAATCAGTTTTGATAGATGAAGGTTTTAAATTGGTCTCAAAATTGAATTTAATGAAAATGAAAAAAGTATTTTCAGCATGTTTGCTCACTGTTGCGGTCTTTGCTTATGCGCAAAACCCAGTTACTTCATTACCATTTGAATTGCACGGTGATCACATTATCATTCAGGTAAGTGTAGATGGATCTGAGTCTTTGGATTTTATATTCGATACAGGAGACGGCTTGTCAGTTATAGATATTGATGTGGCAAAAGAGTTAGGACTCAACCTGGATCATAAACAAGCGACCAAAAGTGCCGCCGGAACCATTACAGGAGCGCTCATCAAGCACAACAAGGTTGCAATTAATGATCTGATAATGGAGAGTAATATCAAGGTATATGCAACGTCTCTCAATCACCTGGAAATGTCCATTGGCAGGAACGTGGATGGCATCATTGGATATGACCTTTTACATCATCATGTTATCGAAATTGATTATGATCAGATGATGTTCAATATTTACGATTTTGGGAAATACCCAATTAAGGGAAATCCTGTTAGCTTCAAGTTGGTGAATGTAATTCCGACTATTGAGGGAAGTGTTACTTTAAATAATGGGGAAACCATCAATGGTACCTTCTATTTAAATACAGGTGCTGGCACAACAGTTGATTTCAATACACCATTTGCCAATGCTAATGGTATCATAGACAAGACTGGCGACCACTATTGGTACATGGTGAAAGGTATAGGTAATACAGAGTCGAAGCACTATGAAGGTCGTGTTGCCAATTTTTCTTTCAAAGACCAGTCTGTCGATAATCTGCCAATTGGCATTAGTCAAAGTATGACAGGCTTACAGGGAGATGCAAAGGTTTCTGGAATCATAGGCAATAAGTTATTGAAACAGTATAACATGATCATTGATGTCAAGAAGGGAATGGTTTACATGGAGTCAAACAAAAACAAAGGGGAGGAGCACGCCGTGAATTGCAGTGGCTTGGATGTACAGCTCAATGAAGAACAGACGAAGGTGTTGATTCATCAGGTGTTTGAGGGCACTCCAGGTGATGATGCGGGGATTCAAAAAGACGATGTTTTGATTAGTGTCAACGGTAGTGATGCTTTTGAAATGGGTCTAATTGCAGTTGAGGATGAGTTGAAAAAAGATGGAGAAACTGTTACATTGGTGATTTTGAGCAATGGCCAGGAAAAGAAATTGACAATTGATTTGAAAGAATTATTGTAAGTAACAAAACTGTCAAGAATAAAAATAAAAGGCGATTTCCTTCTGGAAATCGCCTTTTTTGATTTTGTGTATATACTATTTTTCGAAATGATAGATAAAGACAATTGTCGCTGTAAAAGCAGGTTTCTTGTTTCCTTTAATTTCTAATTTTGCGTCCACTTCAACTTTCGTAACACCTCGAAGATCCAAAACTGACTTCACATGGGCATGTAGCTTCACTTCTGCACCTACCGGAACTGGTTGATTGAACTTCAGCTTTTCAATACCATAGTTGATCATCATTTTTAGATTATTGACTTCAATGATCTGATCCCATAGATAGGGGATGAGGGATAAAGTGAGATAACCATGTGCAATGGGGCCTCCGAAAGGTCCTTCCATTTGTGCCCGGTCCGGATCTGTATGTATCCATTGATGATCCAGTGTCGCATCTGCGAATTGATTTACACGCTCCTGTGGAATTCGTAAATAATCAGATTCTCCAATTTCCTGACCGATGTGAGCGGCGAATTCTTCGTAACTACCTATTACTAGCTTACTCATCTTATTTGCTTGGTTTGACGGGCGAAAATAATTCAATTCTCCAAATTTGAGGAAGAGTATTAATTTTAACTATAGATTGCTCTTCTATTTTATTTCAGTTAAATGTATAAGTGCACGAATGGTAAGGTCATTTTCAACTCTACGGATGAGGCTGAGATTGAGCTCAAAAGGCTAAAAAATCTATATGTTTCATCGGCGGTTGACTACTATAAATGTGAAATATGCGGGGCGTATCACCTTACCTCAAAAGGAGGTATGAATAGCCTTGAACAAAATAAAGGGTCAGATGAAAACAGGAAAATCATTGAATCTGATTATTGGGAACGCAAGTTCAGATAACGATTTAATCAACTTGTAACTGGAGTGATAGTTAAAGGTTTGACTGATTTTATAATGAGTATGTCAACCTAAATGTTTAGCTTGGCAAATTAATTATCAGCTTAAGACGTATGCTCAACTTTGTTATTACCGCTTTTGAATTGATCAAATACTCTATTAAGAAATTGATCATGACCCTGCTTCGCAGACCCATTGCTTAGGGGTTTTCGTCATGGTCGATCTGATCGATTAAAGCTCCTCTGCTATTGAAGTATCGCCAAATACCCACTTTAATTCCATTTTCATACTCACCTGAAGATTCTTGTGCTCCAGTTGAATGGAAGTAGGTCCATTTTCCATCTTTTTGACTTTTATTCATATTGCCTTCAAAGGCAAGCTTCATATTGATATGAAAACCACGGTACAGTAATTCAAAATATCCATCCTGAACCTGTGCGCGTAGCTTTATTTCTCCTTCTGGGAAATATTCAAAAATGGTCCCATTACCATCTTTCAGCGTGCCAGAATTAAGTTTATCTCCTTTGATACTGTAAAAATCGGAGGCATTCATTAATCTGCCATTTTGCCAATTTTGTTCCTGCTTTAACTGATCGTTAGGATAGAAGAGGCCCCACATTCCGTGCTTTTCATCCAGTACATATGATCCAATAGACTCAGGTTTTCCATTTTCATAATAGTAGATCCATTGTCCGTTTTTCAGGTCGTTTCGATAACCACCTTCTTCACTAATTGTACCATTTTCCCGGAAATATTTCCAAAGTCCCGTCTTCATACCCAGCTCGTATTTCCCAACTGAGTAGAGTACTCCATCTAAATAGTAATTTGTCCAAGTCCCCGTCTTTTGACCATTGGTGTATGATCCTTCTGCACTTTTCTTTCCATTTGCATGGTATTCGGCATAAGACCCGTGTAAAAAGCCTGTTCGAAAGGTGTATTCTTTTTTGATACGATAGTTGCTATATCGTTCTATCCATTTACCCGTTTTACTTCCGTATTCATATTGCTCTATTCGCCACGTTTTACCACTTTCAAAATAGTAAGTCCAGGTGCCATGTTCCAGTCCGTTTTTATAATTCTTTTTATAATTTTTCCGACCAAACTCACTGAACTCTGTCCATGTACTGTCTTTTTTTCCATTTAGATAGAATCCAGAAAGTGCAATGGCTCCAAAATCATAATACTCTTCATATGGGCCATTTAAAACTCCGTTTTTAAATTTTGATTTGCTCAGTGCCAACCCGTCCTCATCGTAAAGCATTTCTACGCCATGCTGTAAGCCGCTTTTGTATTCAATTACTTTGAAGAGATCCCCACTGGGATAGTAGAGGTGCCAACTGCCAGTAGGCTTGCCGAATTCAAGATTTCCCTTAAAGGCTGGCTTTCCACTTTTATAGTTGACAACAACCGGGCCGTTTTTCAGACTATCAAATTGTGCTTTATATACGGACAAATCCAGGGTCTGACCGAAAATATGAGTGCAAGTGAATAAATATATGAAACTGATAAAAATGTACTTCATCCTCGAGGATCAGCTAACGAATTGGTCGGTTTGTGGTTGCGAATATCTTAAAATTGATAGGCCCTACAAAGTGCTACTATCGAAATCGTAAATGATTGTGCAAAGAGTATGCCAACCCTGTTGAAGGGGGGTCAATTTAGGGCACTTCTACTCCTTGTGTGAAAAATACTTATAGTAGTACTGGAATGCTGAAAAACCTAATTTTGATAGCTCATTGATCTGCTCTATGGGATGAATGAAGGTTAATTTTAAAAATTCAGCATTGTTTATGCGCTCTTTGATATTTGATTTATTCGCCTCAACGAAGTTGTCGGCAGTATTATGATGCAACCACGGAGATGGGTTAATACAAATTTTTAAATCATTATGAGTATCAAGAGGTTCGAATGATTTAATGGCATTTAGAGAAGAACCTGCAAGATGAAGATTGAATGAAATAAGCTTCCCCCACCAAACCACAGTTCGGAAAGCGCAGATGTCATCTTTCTTGTAATGATTGGGCAGATCAAGCACGAAATAGGGTAGGCCTTCCAGGTTTTCTCCTTTACTTACTTTGTGAGATTTGTTGCAATTTGAAAATAACCGATGACTTTGCCAGTTAATCTGACTACTAATGTCATGAGCGAGCACATTGAGTTCCTTGGTGATCTTTTCAGAAATGTTCCGCTTCGTTTTAATGAAATCAGTCTCAGAGAGAACATCGATTTCCTTTTGCGCAAGTTTTACCACCTGATAAGCGCTGATGCCCATGTGAAGCCACTACCGAAAGCGGCTAATAGCACCAAATCACCATCTTTTATCTTACCATTGATCATGGCTTCACTCATAGCTATGGGTATTGATGCAGCAGTCGTGTTGCCGTATCTCATGATGTTGTTGTAAACCTGATCATCGGTCAGTCCCATCTTTTTCTGGATAAATTGACTGATTCGTAAGTTAGCCTGATGTGGAACCAACAGATCAATGTCTGATGGTTGAACTCCATTGGTCTTCAGTGCTTCAATAATTACCTCAGAAAAACGAGTAACTGCATGCTTGAAGACAAAATTTCCATTCATGTATGGATAATATGAGGTGTCCTCAGGATCACTTTCGTCTATCAGTTTGTCAACCCATCTATCTGTACTGGGACCTTTTACCGTTAATTCCAGTGCATGCTTGCCTTCCGCGTGTAAATGGGTTGATAATATCCCTTTGTCCTCAGTAGTTCTTTGTACAACAGCGGCACCAGCACCGTCTCCGAAGATCACACTTACACCGCGACCTCTAGTGGACTTTTCTAATCCCCCTGAGTGAAGCTCAGATCCAATGACCAGGACATTTTCATACATACCTGTCTTTACAAATTGATCGGCTATCGACAGTGCATATACGAAACCTGAACACTGATTACGTACGTCCAGTGCCCCGACCTCTTTAATGCCTAATTGTTCTTGCACCATAACACCGGGCCCAGGGAAATAATAGTCAGGACTCAATGTGGCAAAAATGATAAAATCGATATCGTCTGGATTAAGGCCGGCATTGCTTATTGCAACCCGTGCCGCTTTGGTTCCCATGGTAGAGGTGGTATCAGTTCCATCAGCAACCCATCTACGCTCATTGATACCTGTTCGTTCAACTATCCAGTCATTGGAAGTCTCCATCATTTCAGCAAGGTCATTATTAGTAACTACGTTATCGGGGACATAATGACCAATGCCAGCAATTCTTGAGTTATACATTGTTGTTGCGCTAGGTGAAAAAACAATTTAGCACTCAAATATAATAAACCAAAAACTGCCTTTAAATTTCGAAAGCCTGGCGAATTTAACTTCCTGATGAAGTTGATGAGGAGTTCATGGAATGATTGGAAGAGGCAGTAATAGGAACTTCGATTACTTTCACCTCAATTCGTCTATTCAGTTCGCGACCTTCAAGCTCATCATCATTGGATGCTAATGGATGAGAAGATCCGTATCCTCGGGCCACTAATTGATTTTTCTTAATTCCCCATGAGATTAAGGTGTTAACAATAACATTGGCTCGTTCTAAAGACAACTCTTCTTCACGACTAAGCGCTTCAAGACCATCGGTGTGTCCCGCAATTTCAACTTTGAGTTCCGGGTGTTGTTCCAGCATGATAAACAATTGCTGAATAACATCATCAGCTCGACTTTTGAGGTCTGCAGACTCGTTTTTAAAATAGATGTTGCTTATGATCGCTTTCTTACCTTCACGAAACTTCGTGCCAAGCATATCCAATCCAACATTTTCATTGGTGTTATTACCTGCGAAATGCACCAGTTCATTCTCGGTTCCGAAATCATATGGTATTCTGATCTCGTAATTTTTTGTTATTGGTTTTGTGATGTCTGATGTTTTGCTTTCAAAATCAATGTTGTAAATCACTGTCTCATCAACTAGAATTTCCACATGGAATGCTTCTTTCACAGGTAGATTAACCATGTAATATCCATCTTGATCAATGTTGGCAACAAATGCTTCATCTTCGTATGTCTTAGGATGGAATTTGATAACAGCGTTGACTAATGGAAGACCGTCTTTGATATTTGTGATTTTTCCCTGAGTGATCATTTTTTTGATCTCATGAAAATAGTAGATATCAAAGTCACCTTGAGAGTGAAGCCTGTTGCTGCTTAAATAACCTGTTTTATCATCCGGATTCAATTGGAAGTTAATTTCATCGTCGGTTGTGTTGATTGGAAATCCTAGGTTTACAGGAGCATTCCATTCAAGGGTAGTTGGATTAAGTTCAGCAACAAATACATCATATCCACCCACTGACTCTGGTCTGTTTGAACTGAAATATAGCTTTTGCCCATCGTGCGACAGAAATGGACTATCCTCAGCATAGGGTGAGTTTATTTCACCTTTCAAGGGCTGTGGGACTGACCAATTACCGAACTCATCTTTGTATGATTCAAACAGATCAAGACCTCCACCTCCTTTGTTTGATGCGAAAATGACATGATCTTCAAGGTCAGCAATAAAGAAATGAGATTCGATCAAGCTGGATTTTAGTTTTTGATCAAACTCTTCTGGTTGGGTCCAACCATATCCATCAAAGTGAGTGAAAAAGAGGTCAGCTTTTTTGTCGTTGTAGAAGAAAAGTTTTCCATCGTCATTTACAATTTCCACTTTGGCGTTTTCCTTGTCAAAGGTACCAAGTTGTAAAAGGGGAGACGGTTCACTCCACTGATCAGATTTGGAGCTATGATAAATATGAAATTGGTCTTTATCTGCTCCGTTCAAAGGGCGTGACGAAGTAAATACCAACTCACTATTGTCTCCAAAAAATGAGGCAGATAGTTCAGCATAGCTTGAATTGATACCCGGGATTGGCTCGATCTCATAATAATCAGGATCTTCGTAAAATGCTTTGGCAAGATCAATTTCTCTGAGGTAATGCTCAGTTTCGTTAATGATGAGTGAGCTTTTGTAAGCTTTGGTGTTCAGAAATTCATTAAAGTGCTTCTTGGCAGTAGCAAACTCATATCGAGCGAAGTAAATACGACCCATCCAGTAATGGTAAAACCGATCGGTCTTTGCTTTTTCATCTCTGAAATTCACTAGGGATGTGAGATCTTTCCCACGTCCGTTCGTCATGTGGTAGGTGATGAGTCTATGATACTCTATAGATCGCTGAGTCGGGTAGGCCTGGTGTATATATTCAAAAAGGTTATAAGCCGTCTGAAAGTTTTCATTGTATAATGCGATCTCAGCTTCAGCGATTAGTTTTTGCTCTTTCTGGGCGAACAAATCAGTACTAAAAAAGCCCAATATGCTAATTAGGAGAATTGTAAATTTTCTCATATTTATTCTGGTTGAATACAAGGTAAAAATAGCCCTAGGATTAATTGAGAGCTAATTATGAGGGGTGAACAGGAATTATTTGATCACTAATACCTCAATGCGCCGGTTGAGTTCACGGCCATTTTCTTCATCGTCATTTGATGCCAAAGGTTTGGACTCCCCGTAACCTCTTGCGACGAGCTGATTGGAGTTAATTCCTTTCTGAACCAGCCATTGTACAACTGCCTTTGCCCGGTTTTCTGAAATCCACTGATTGGCCTCAACTGTTCCAATATTATCAGTATGTCCCGATACCTCCACTTTCAAAGAAGGGTTGGACTTGAGGGTTTGGTAAAGTTCATCAAGTACAGTGTTGGTTGCTGATGAAAGCCCGGTTGCACCAAATCCGAAGTACACATTATGGATGATTGCTTTATCACCTGTTGAGTAATTAGTAAGCTGGTTTACAGCTACTGTTCGCCGAACGGGTTGGTCGCTGACTTTTCCTTTATTAACCGCTTGTGACTTTTCAATTACTGTTGACTGTCCATCAGCAACATCTTCACGTGTTGATCTCAGCGACTTGCTAGTGTTATTGTTAGCGTTAATTGCTATTCGATTGGGTTGAGGTGTCGAAACATTGTATTGCTTATCGGAGGTGCTGGCAATGATATCCGGCGTTGCTGTTGTAGATACAGCTGACCTGTTGAGTAGGAAATCCTTGATATAAGTGGTTTCAATACCTCCTGTTTCATGGATTTCGATTTGATCAGTGAAGACAACTTCATTATCGACAGTGACTTCTACCAAATACGTTTCATCAGAAATGATTTGAGTAATGTATTTACCATTTTTGTCTGTAGCTGATTTGAAATGCTCATCTGTATATTGAGAAGGTGTGAATTGAATCTGACCGTTTGCGATCGGTTTTTGAGTAGCCATGTCAAATACTCTTCCTTCAATGTTTATTTTCTCTATTTCCCAGAAAAAGTAAATGTCATAATCTCCTTTTGTATGGAGCCTGTTCGAGCTGAAGTAACCCGATTTGCCATCAGGGTTCATTTTAAAATTCATTTCATCATCTGGAGAATTGATTGGGAATCCAAGATTCTCTGGTTCAGACCAGGTAAGTGATACAGGATCAAATTCGGATTTAAAAATGTCGTAACCTCCGATAGTACTGTGACCTTTTGAACTGAAATACAGTGTTTGTTCATCAGGAGATAAGTAGGGACTGTTTTCTTCATACTCACTGTTGATAGTGGGAGCAAAAGGGGCTGGCTTGCTCCATTTACCAGATGTAGCATCTCTAAACGTTTGATACAAATCCATACTTCCTGTCATGGTTCGTCGATCTGTAGCGAATATGATTCGATCTTCATGCTCGTTGATAAAGAAATGAGACTTTAAATGTGTACTCGTCACATTTGCGTCAAATTCTACCGGGAGTGTCCATTTGCCATTGTTCGTTTCGCTATAAAACAAGTCGCCATCGTCTGACTCTTTGAAAATGAACAGTTTACCATCTTCATTGACTACTTCAAGGTTTGCTGTTTCTCTATTGAAATCACCTAAAATGTCAACTGGAGCTATATCTGTCCAACCATCATCCTGTTTAATGGCGTGGTAGATTTTGAAAATTTCATTGTCTTTGGAACTGCCTCTTGAGCTTGCAAATAGCAATTCTTGTTTTTCAGGAAAGTAAACAGGAGAGAGCTCGGCTCCTTCGGAATTAATCAATCCATCCAAATTGTGAATGAGATAATTATCTGTATTATCAAAAAAGTTAATTTTATCCCGAGTGAGTTTAATGAAATCCTTTGTCTCGCCAATGATGATTTTACTCTTGCTGCCTTTTTGCTTCAGGAAAGACTTCCATGATTGAATAGCCATAGTGAAGTCATATCTACCAGTGTAAATTCTTCCAAGCCAGTACAAATAGAATTTGTCATCTTTGCCGGAAGTTTTTCGTAGTTCAGTGAGTTGATCAAGAGGTTTTTCTTTGAAATCAGAAAGCAACGAACAAAGTTCAGCCTTGTATGCAGCATCTTCATAATTCTCGTCCTGAGCTAGTACCGCCTTGTAGAGAAGTAGCGCTTCAGCCGGTTTTTCGGAGTAAAACTGGTCCTCAGCTTTTTCGTATGTTTTATCAATCTTTTGCCCAAATGAACTTGTGATACTACACACAAAAAGGGCGACAATTAGAGAAAATGTATGTCTCATTACTGTACAGTTTGACTAGTTAATAACTCGAAAATCCACCTTGAGTGGCTTCTAGTGCTCTATTAGCCAAACAATGTGTAGTTCCCATGCTGATCTGATGGGTTGGTTGGTTTGATCAGATCTACATGATCCACTTCAACATTTGCTATCAATGGTGAAACTGGATGAATTGCTAAATTAAAGGATTGATTTGCGCTGTAGTTCTGAAACTGCTGAATATCAGTATTTTGTGATAACCAAGCATTTTTCTGTTGTGAATCAAGAATTAGGGGCATATCGCTCTGATATGGAGCAATATCACGAGATGATGGGACACTAATGAGCATAAACGTCTGGGTAGACTGGTCGTCAAATTCATCTTTTTCCTCCCAAATACCAGCCATTGAGAATGGACTTCCATCTGCAGTGTGTGCATAATATGGGATCAATTTTTTCTTTGAAATAGGTTTCCAGACATAGAAGCCGTCGGCATAGATAATGCACCGTCTGCTGGTCATTGTTTTTTTATAGGACGGTTTTGTTAGGGCTGATTCCAATGGTAGATTAAAAAGTTTGGGACTGAGTTTCTTGTTATTAGCCAGTCTGGACATTAACCCCCAAGTGAACAGCTGTACAGCCTTTGGATTATTTTGAGTGCTGACAGGTAGTAGTTGCGTGGGGGCTGCATTGTATCTGATTGACCAATTATCAAAATGATCAAGTTGAAAAGCTTGTTCTAGTTCGGAAGAATCACATTTAATCGTGTATCGGTCAATCATCAGAACCAAAAATACAACTAACTGCGACTATTGTTGAAAAACTCTGCAGTGATATTCTCAGACCAGTAATATTTACCGGGTTGAGCAAAGCCACAATGTCCCCCTTGTTGTGAAATGTGATAGTGAACCATTGAATTGTTTGCTGTGATGTTTCTGTTGAAAATGTCTATTCCGAAAAACGGATCATTTCTGGCATTCAAGATCAGTGTTGGAATTCTTATTTGGTCAATGAAAAATCTTGAGCTGCATGTTTTATAATAATGTTCTGCCGTACCAAACCCGTGAATTGGGGCAGTGTAGATATCGTCAAACTCATAAATAGACTTGATTGATTGAAGAGGGCGGAGGTCGATATTATCAGGGAATTGTTGGTGTTTAGCCAATATTTTTAAATTTAATGATTTAAGAAACCTTCGGGTATACATTGAGTTTGATTCATCTGAAAGCTTTATGCTTCCCGATTTTAAATCCAATGGTGTAGAAATAACGGTAGCACGTTTTACTTGATTGTGGTGTCCTTCCCCGAGATATTTGAGTGTTAGATTGCCTCCCAGGCTGAATCCTACGAGGTAAATTTTTTGATATTGACTTGCAGCATGTTGGACGACCGTGGATAAATCTTCAGTTGCACCGCTATGGTACATTCGGAGCTGTTTGTTCATCCTGCCCGAACAACCCCTGAAGTTCCAAAGCAAAACGGCATATCCGCTATCGTACAATCGATTAGCCATGCCTATCATGTATGGTCGCCTCGAATCACCTTCCAGTCCATGTGAAACGATCACGAGTTTGTCGCTTTGGGCGTGCATCCAGTCCAAATCCAAAAAGTCATCATCTGGTGTGTTAATTTCTTCACGCTTTAAGGGTATTTTGGGGCTAACTTTCCGAAACAGGGATGGAACTATTGTTTGCAAATGACCATTAAATAAACCACGTGGGGATTTGTAAATTGAAGGTTTGAAGTACGTCATTCGCAAGCGTTCTGGAATTATTAAATTCGGAATTTATACCCGTAAGTTTAAATAATGTTCAGCACCCCTTGGTAAAAATTAGCTGTGACTTAACTTTGGCGTTCGATTTTTTGAGATTTAGAAATTAAGGAGTAATAAGATAATGGCAGAAATTATTCGAATGCCCAAAATGAGCGACACCATGGAAGAAGGTGTGATCGCAGCTTGGCTTAAGAAAGTTGGGGATGATGTTAGCTCAGGGGATATTTTGGCGGAAGTGGAAACGGACAAAGCAACTATGGAGTTGGAGTCCTACAATGATGGGACATTACTTCACATTGGTGTTGAAGAAAAAGCTGCTGCACCAGTCGATGGTGTGATTGCCATTATTGGGGAAAAGGGAGAAGATATTTCAACGCTACTGAGCGAAGCGAATAATGCTTCGACACCAGCTGCAAGTGAAGCACCTGCTGTTGAAGCAGCCCCTGCAGCAGAGGCTATTGATACCTCTGGGATAAACGCTGCAGTAATTCGCATGCCGAAGATGAGTGACACCATGACCGAGGGAGTTATTTCCTCCTGGCTGAAAAAGGTAGGAGATGCAGTGAGTTCGGGTGATATACTAGCCGAAGTTGAAACAGATAAAGCAACCATGGAGCTTGAGTCATACGATGATGGGACGTTGCTTTATACAGCTGTAGAAGCGGGCAATGGCGTGGCGGTTGATGGTGTGATCGCGATTATTGGAGAAGAAGGAGCGGACTACAAAACATTACTTGCTGCTGAAGCAGCACCTAAAGCTGAAAGTGCGCCGGCTGCACCTGTAGGATCTCCGGCACCTGCGGCTACTCCAGCACCAGCGTCAGCACCTACTGCAAGTCCGGCAGCCGCCACAGCGCCAGCAACTTCATCAAGTGATAATGGTAGAGTATTAGCATCTCCACTTGCGAAGAAACTTGCGCAGGAAAAAGGAATTGATATAGCTGCTGTTTCAGGAACTGGTGAAGGAGGAAGAATTGTAAAAAGAGACATTGAGAATTATACGCCTGCTGCTGCTCCGGCAGGAGGTGACGCACAGACAGTTAGTTTCCCGGCGGTGGTAGGAGAAGAAAGCTTTGATGAAGTGCCTGCAACTCAAATGAGAAAGGCGATTACAAAAAGTCTAAGCGCAAATCAATTTACCGCTCCACACTTTTACCTAACCATGGATATTGACATGGATAAGACCATTGAAGCTCGCAAGAGCATCAACGAGTTGGCTCCTGTGAAAATATCCTTTAATGATATTGTATTGAAAGCGGTAGCTGCTGCTTTGCGTAAGCATCCAGAAGTGAATACTTCATGGATTGAGGAGACTGCCAGCATTAGAACGAATCATCATATTCACGTTGGTGTTGCCATGGCCATTGAGGATGGTTTGGTGGTACCTGTAGTGAAGTTTGCAGACAACAAATCACTTGCCCAGATTAGTGCTGAGGTTAAGGAGTTTGGTGGTAAGGCGAAAGCGAAAAAATTGCAATTGGATGAAATGCAGGGTAACACCTTTACCGTATCTAACCTTGGCATGTTCGGTATCACAGAGTTTACATCTATTCTGAACGCACCTGCATCATGTATCCTGGCAGTAGGCGCTATACAGCAAGTGCCAGTAGTGAAGGATGGAGAAATTGTTCCTGGTAACGTAATGAAAATCACCTTAACATGTGATCACAGAACGGTAGATGGAGCAGTAGGATCGGCATTCCTGAAAACATTGAAGGGACTCATTGAGGATCCGGTTAGAATATTGATTTAACGATCTAAAGAACTTATTACTTTGCAATCCCGTTCAGAGATGAACGGGATTTTTTATAACATAGCGTCAACATGGAAAAGATACACGCAACAACCGTCCTGGCTGTTAAACACAATGGTCAAATCGCAATAGGGGCAGATGGTCAGGCTACAATGGGTAATACAGTAGCAAAGAGTCATGTTCGTAAAATCCGAAAATTGGCTGATGGAACGATCGTAACCGGCTTTGCAGGATCTACAGCCGATGCTTTCACATTACTGGATCGCTTCGATGAAAAGTTGAGTACCTATACCGGTAACCTCAAGCGTGCCGCAGTGGAGTTGGCTAAGGACTGGCGAATGGATAAGTACTTAAGGCAGCTGGAAGCGATGATGATTGTGGCAGACAAAAACGAAATGTTGATTATTTCCGGCACTGGAGATGTGCTGGAGCCAGATGAGGATGTGGCCAGTATTGGTAGTGGAAGTCAATATGCTAAATCTGCAGCTCTTGCATTGAAAAAGCATGCCAGCCAGCTTACAGCTGAGGAGATGGTGAAAGAAGGATTGACTATTGCCGCTGATATCTGCATCTACACCAATCACAACCATGTGATTGAGGTGTTGTAAATAGTTGGGCTAGTATTCTGATATTAGTCGATATAAGCCACTGTGACTTATATTCAGGTGTTGTAGACCATATTTACTACATGAAGAATCAACTACCAATCATTTTTTTGGCATTTCTGTTAACCGCATGTGAGGGCCGAATAAGCCTGACTCATTTCAAGTACAAAACTGAATCTATCGATCTAGTAAGCGACCTATTGAATGAGGATTACGAATCAGTGATTGACCAATTCGATTTTTCGATAGTGGCCGATTCTGTTTTAGAAAAACAATCGAATCAACTCTTAAATGGCCTATCAAGTATCGTAAAGAATATTGAGGATAATTTCGGTGATTCCCTAAAGTTAAAATTCGCATTTACCGAGTCGTCTGTAGAGTCTGATGGTGAAAATACTTTAAGATATTCCACCACATACATTCAATTTGAAAATGAGGAATTCTATGGGCAATTAACTCTCAAGTATGATGATGATTCAGAAAAATTAAGAACAATAAATCTTGAAGACTTCCGGAAATACATCCCTAATACACTTGAATTCTGGTTACTGGGGATTTATCCCTTGTTAGTGTTGATTATTAACATTACTGCAATTAGGAAGGTCGTAAAATCAAATCTTAACAAGAAATGGCTTTTCATTTTTCTCATTGTTCTGCTGAACTTTCCAACTGTAAACATTCATTGGCATAATGAAATTTATATCAATTCGGTATTGCAATTTCTTTTAGGAATAGGTCTTGACACAAGGGGATACAATAATATGATTTGGTCATTCGGCCTGCCTTTTGGTGCAATATTCATCTATGGATATATAAAGAGTAAGGAATGAACAGTCTACAACAAGCGATAGCAGTTATATGCGAATGAGCTATTTGCAGGCTTTTGAGCAACTCGACCGTTTCACCTCTACTTCTGGAAGGTCTATGCTATTTGGGATTTGATTATTTCTGGGATTCTCTTGCATAACGTGTTTTCAATCTGCAAGCCTTTGTGGGATGTAGAGGTTTCACTACATTTAGGCTTTTTACAAGCTGAGGGCATACAACCTGCTATCTTAGCGTTATCTATGAATTGCGGCAATCTGCTGTTGAATGGATACCCAAAAGTCGCATGGCTTTACTAATGGAACTTCTTGAGATTAATGATTTAGTAGACTTGGACTTATGAAGTTTGTCCGAAGATTCGGGATAGAAAGTCTTGCTTTCGATCAACTCAATACCAATTAATAAGATTATGAAGAATATTTTCCAACTCAGCTTTGTGCTTCTGCTGTTGCTCTCCGGAGTGGGAGTGGTCAATGCTCAAAACGGCAATGCCGTCGTTTCTGAAGTTAAGATCTACGATGAAGGAAACGGTTCGGCCAAGGTGGAAATCCGGATCTCCGGTAACCTCGCTGAATCCCAAACCACTGTTGGCTTCACGGTCCAGGGCAACCGAATTCCAGGAGGCAGTGTGGCTGGGGTAGCTCAAGTTACCACCCGCTGCTTTTATTGCCCTACGGTCCTCGGCGCAACTATTCCGATCTCCGCCGCTATCAAAGGCAAAAATGACCTGGTTGATGTAGGTATCAATTTGGGAACAGCCGCGATCATTATTCGGAAAGGAAAGATTAAGGCCCGTAGTTTTCGGTATTAAGGTTCTGTTGTTTAGACGGAATTCAGTCTACCAAGTCACTTAATTCTAACAGGTGCAATGACAATAGTCAAACTCTTTAATACAGACTTAATTCTTACTACAGTAGAGTATGTACAGTTTTTAGAAACCAGTCTATTCCACTAAATTTAATTAAAATGACACAGTTCGGGTATTGTGCATAATGCACATACTTGTATGTTGAGTATTATTTATTGGTTTATGAAGAAGTATTTGTTCGAATTTTTGGCTGTCTTTTTGGGGATAATTGGGGGATTCGCTGTTGAAGAATACAGGGAAACAAAAAATGAATTCGAAGATACTAAGAAGGCTCTAAGCTTCATTTACTATGATATGTTCATAGATAGCATTGAATATATCTCGAGGCTGGAACAAATTAATCAAGACATTGAAAATCTAGCTCTTGGAATCGACGGTAAACCTTTAACCTTGGTAGAATTTAAAAGATTACACAAGGGATTAAGGTCGATAACAAACTATCATCTTAGACGATATGGTATTGACTACTTAACTAATAATATTCAACATCCTAGAATGCAGTCTGATAGCATATTAACACTTATTACTGGTTATTATACTAACTCAACTGAGACAGGCAATTTTGGGAAATGGAATAGCTATTACTCTGAAATTGCAAATGAGTCATACGTCAAATTATTTGAATCATTTCCTAATTTCTTCAGTAACGATACAACATTAGCAAATGATGAAATCCAAGAAAACCTTGAGCAATTCCTACAAAGTCCTTATTGGCAAGGTAGAATAAACCTGGCCTATAGAGAAAAACGGGATTTAATTAAACCTATTTTTGAGGAGAATCAATATTGGAACACTGAAATTTTAAGACAATTACGCACGGAGATTCCAAATTATAAACCTCACCAATAGAAGTAATCCAACTCTTAAAACAACCTTACTTAGATTTCAACTAATTGTATCCTAAACACTCCGCGCTGCGCCAAGAAACAAAAGTACTAGGAGGAGCGAAAAAGACGAAAATACAACAGACACTTCCATGAATGAGCCTGGCGAGTTCTAAGCAAACAGTCTTTTCTCATTGCCCAAAGCATAGTGCTTTCTGAAACTTGAATAGCTCTTTGATAGTGTTACTTCTTGGGACAGATCTCCCTATCTGTGTTAAATCAGAGTGTTTTGAGAGGTGGTACTATTCCGTTACCTTTAGCTATTATCTACCAACTGTGGGGACTCACTCCCCCTGATAGTTGAGTGTTCTGTACCGCTGAAGAAAAGCCAATGAATATCCTGAAGGCAATATTGATTATAGGACTAATCTCTCTTGAATCATGTGGGTCAGAGACAGAACGTACAATATATTTCCCTTCGGAAAAACAGTTTGAATTGCGGCTGGATCCAATTCTAAGTAAAAGTGACCTTCCTGGGTTAGTTGCGATTGCTTCAAATAAAAATGGTGAAACAGTAGAATACACCTATGGAAACGCAATTTGGAATGAAGATTCTCCAATAAAATCTAGTAACATTTTTAGGATCGCATCCATGACTAAATTAGTAACAAGTGTTGCTGCCTTACAATTGGTCGAAAACGATTCTATTAAACTAGATGAAGATCTTTCTACTTTTATACCTCAGATGTCACTAATTCCAATTTTGACTAATGAGAAGCAATTGGTTCAAGGGAAAAGTAAGATTACTCTTCGACAACTGTTAACTCACACTTCAGGTTTTGGTTATTTCTCCACTGATTCTTTGCTAGCAACTCATGATAGGACTGATTGGAATTATGATGACTTACCTAGAAGATTTGAAAGTGGGACTCAATTTTTATATGGGACAAGTACTGATTGGGTAGGAAAACTAGTAGAGCAGGTATCTGGCTTGAGCTTAGAAGAGTATTTTAAGATCAATATCACAGGCCCATTAGGTATGGACCGAACTTGGTTCAATGTTCCTGATTCACTCAAAAATGAAATTGTTTCATATGGGAGAAGAGGAGTTGATGGTAAAGGGAATCTTACAGAAATTCCTAATAGGATTCCGGAAAACAAAACTCAAGATTTTAGTGGAGGGGGTGGATTATTTTCTTCGCCAAGAGACTATCTTAAATTATTGTCTTGTTTACTTAATGATGGTATTGCTGCTGAAAAGAGAATTTTGAACAAAGAGACTGTTGACATGATGTTTGACAAACAAATCGAAGGATTGTCAATGAACATTGAGGATAATTATTTTCACCCTGGTCTCTGTTGTGATTTTAGAGGTTTGATTAAACCATCTTCCAATTGGAGCCTAGCAGGGCTCATCGATACTGAAAGGACCTCTTATGGAAGGCAGAAAGGCACTCTTCTATGGGGAGGGATTTTTAATACATATTGGTATATCGATCGAGAGTCCGGGATTGCTGCAAGTATATATACACAACATTTACCCTATAATCATTCAGCAACTATATCTGTATTTGATAAATTCTCCGAGATGATTTACGAAAATTATAACTAGAAACGGTAGAGAACATCAGATAAGTATGTATGCCCTGCATGATAGCGGTGATTCTTATGTTTGTTAAAGAGCTATTCTCAATTTTTAGACAGAGTATTAGCATGAATATGTTGCTTCCTATTGCGCTAATCCAACTCCACTTTGGCTAATTTATAAAGTGTCTAATACCGTTCAGGCTGAAACGATCGACTAAAAACTACACACAATAAGCAGTAAAAATGCATGTGGCTACTCCCTATCCGCCACTACTAGGGCAACTGAACCACGATTTCTGGCATTGGGAAAGGTCGTGCCTTTCTGTTTTTTTAGTGCCATTTGGAAAAATACTTGTGGCACTTTATATAATTAATTTGGGGAAAAACGCGATTACACTGTTCCCAATTTTCATTTAGTTTCTATTGTTTTTTTTCTGTTTGACAACCCGTTTAACCATTTTCCCAAAGGCTTTATCCTTCTTCCGTTTTTCATGTACAGTGGCCGAAAAATGTGCTTGCTCTCTCTCGAGCTTCATGAAGTTTTCATAGGTTGCTTCATTCAGCTCACCATTGCTTAAAGCAGCAAGTATTGCGCACCCTTTTTCATTTTGATGGCTACAATCATTGAATTTGCAGTCCTCAGCTAGCTCATAAATCTGATCAAATGTTATTTCCAAACCGGAAGAACTATCAGTAATCCCAACTTCTCGCATTCCCGGATTATCAATGATCACACCTCCTCCTTCAAGCACAATCAACTCTCGATGTGTGGTGATGTGCTTACCTCTGTCAATGGATTCACTTATAGCTCCTGTCTTCATCTTCGAATTACCAGTCAAACTATTAATCAACGTAGATTTACCAACACCGGAAGAGCCAAGCAAACAATAGGTTTTACCTACCTTAATCAAAGACTTTACTTGGTCAATTCCTTCACCTGTCAAATTACTAATGGCCAATACCAATATTCCATTAACACGATTGTTTACCTCATTGAGTATTTTGTTTAATTGTTCTTGCTCAATGACGTCAATCTTGTTTAGGATGATGACAGGCTCAATATTGGCAGCACGACAAATAATAATGTATCGCTCTAATCGATTTATACTGTAATCTCTATTGACTGATTGGACAATAAGTCCATAGTCAATGTTTGAAGCAATAATTTGCTTCTCGCCATTTTTCCCAACAGCTTGCCTCTCCAAAGCATTTTCTCTTGAATAAACAGCATGAATCAACGCCTTATTGGTATCGTATTCATTAAGTGCAACCCAGTCGCCAACAACGGGTAAATCGGACCTGTTTTGCGCTGTAAATCGTAGATTCCCAATGAGCTCACAGTCTATTTCACCTTGCTCTGTCAGTACAACATACCGCTCTTTGTGTTCAAGAATAACCCGTCCTACATTAAAAGATGCGAGGTTGTTATCGTTTCGATATTCACTCAGGTGTTCATCAAACCCTAAGTCTTTGATATTATATGTTGGATTTGTCATTTGCTTAAACTTTTGGTTCGAAAATGGCATAGTGGTTTCATCAATCCGTATTTCAAGTTTTTACCATAACTCTGGGGCTGCTGATTAACTCAACCAGGTAGGTTTAGGTTCACTTGCCAACGGTTGACAACCAATCTCCAGGACATATGAATTTCAAAAAACGCCTTTGCCCTTTTACCTATCCGATGAGTAAATTAAATAAGAGTCCAATCCGGATAACAACTATGCCTAACAAGGACTTTCATTCATAAGCTTTTTTAGCTATTTGACAGGCCCCACAGCACTAAGCCAAAGGCAAGTTGTGCAACATTTGAGCAAAATGAAAATCGAATTTTAGCCATAATATTCATAGCCATAAATCTGACGTCATTTGGACAAAAACATTTTGACCCCATCACAAATCAAAAATATCAGAAAGAACAGAGTGAGAATAGAAAGCTACTTATAGGTAAATGGCAAGGCATTGATGATACAGAAGGTTATGTGGAATTTACCAATAAAGAGATGTCTATGAGTTCATCCAGCCCATCTCATTATGTACTATCAAGTGCCAGTATGAATGCAGAAATGGAAGAACGCTATTCACAATTCGATATTTCTGGTGTGGTTTATATCTCAGCTCTCTATAACGGCGAGAGCTCTTTAAATTATAGGATACTAAAATTGGATGAAGATTACTTATCCTATAGTTACATGGGGTCACCTAACGATTTTCATTTCAAAAGAGTTAAATAAACAGCCTGTTATCGTTCTTCTAAATTACAATCATGAACAATCAAGTGTTATTCCAATATCAATTCATTTGTTCAGCAGCGCCATTTAGATCATAACGGAAAAGTTGTGATTGCCTATTTTGGTAAAGAACGACTCAACACTGTGCGGGGGAAACGGGTGCAATATGTACTTTGGACAATATGCAGGGTTCGTATTGGCCTTCACCCAAATGCATGGATTACTCGGAGGAGACTCAAAGCTAAATGAACACTATAAGCGCAGTGTATTCATGACTTGGTATTTCCCAATAATGATTTTGCGTCATCCCTGCTTTTCTTTATGAGAATCACCATAGAAAGGCAGGAAATTGTAGTTAAGAAAAAAGTATTCTTTTTCGCTCGGTGATGGTTGTATTCTTACGGCAATTTGTCATTTAACAATCTGGTTTCTAAGTTGATATTGCTACTTTCTCCTAAATCAAGTTTTTTCTATAGAAAGACATAAGGGTGATACGCTCAGTTCTTTGAACTAACATTTTAGTTAAACTATCCGTTTAATAACTAAATCTTTAGTTAATTAAAGGAATTATGTCAATACACTATGAAATATTTAGTAATTATCTTTCTGTTTTTTGCAATCGTTTCTGCCGGACGAGCGCAGGTAAACCAAAATAGGCCAATTGAAATTGGTCAAATAAAAACGATTCATTCAGAAATACTGAGTGAAGAAAGGCAAGTATATATAAGTGTCCCAGCGGGGTATGATACCCTGAATTCAAATATTCCTGTTATCTACATCCTGGATGCAGAGTATCGGTTTAACATTGCGCAAAGTATTCAATCTTACTTCAGCATAACCACAAGAATTCCGCAAGCAATATTGGTGGGCATTGCCAACCCATCTCATGAAGCTCGTCAGAGAAATTACCTGCCAGAAAGCTACGGAGGCGAGGCTCAAAATTTTTCTGAGTTTTTAAAACAAGAGCTGTTTTCTTTTATTGAGCAGAACTATAAAGCCAACCAGAAGAGGTATATCGCAGGGCATTCTCATGGTGGAGTATTTGTGGTATATACACTACTCAATAACCCAAATGCTTTTGATGGTTTTATCGCCATAGATCCAAGTTTGAAACATATTTATAAAGATGGTGATACTTTACTTAACCAAAAACTCAGCAATAAAAAGCTTTATCTGGCCTCATCAGATGTGGCCTATGGGTACCTAGAAGATGTTGCGGCTGACATGCAAGCTGATTTCGCTATATTCAAAAATCGCCTTTATCAGACCCAGGAAAAGAATAAACTTAGGTTCAAAATTGAGCATATTAATGACGACCATGGTAATTCATACATCCAAGGATATAGCAGAGGAGTGAGGTATCTGTTTAATTGGAGATTTGAATAAACATATTAGCTACATTTAGGGCATTACTAGTTCTGAGCAGATGCAAATCGACCACATTTTCATTTTTTCCAGTGAACAGGGTAGGGAAGCTGATGAGTTGATTCAGTTTGGGTTGGTGGAAGGGAGCAATCGCATACACCCAGGACAAGGCACCAGGAATAGAAAGTTTTATTTTAAGAATTTTTTTCTGGAGCTAGTTTGGGTGAGTAATGAAAATGAAATCAAGAGTCCTGCAACTGCTCCCACAAGACTATGGGAACGTGCGAACTATAAAATCAATGGCTACTCCCCATTTGGCCTTTGCATGGAACCCACAGACGATGTTGAAGAGCTTTTTGAAGGTTGCCTGAAGTACAGTCCTGATTATATTTCTGATGAGCAGACGTTCGAAATTATCACCCAAGAAAATAGTCCTCAGCTGCCCTGGGCCTGTCGCGTACCGCATGCCAGCGAATTTGATAAGCTCACCGATCATCCAAATGGTCTCCAGAAATTGTCGAAGGTGACATTCGGTGTGAAAGGTGCTTTCCGTCCAAATAGATTCACCGAGGTGCTGAGTAGCAAAGCGCTAATTGAGTTTGAAAATAATGATGATCATTGCCTGACGCTTGAGTTTGATGAGCATAGAACTGGTCAAACTAAGCACTTTGACTCACTCCCTTTGGTCATTGTGTATTAGATGATGTAGCCAGCAAATAGATCACCACATTATCTAATTTTTAATCAGCACAGTATTTCTCTGGACTTCTTTACCCAAAGAAAAACCAGAAGGCTGGATCGGTTAATAATCATTGGAAAGTAGATGTGAATATTAAACTCGAAAGTAATTTATGATCCCCCATACTTAGCGCAGAGACAGGTGTTCACGCCATGGAAACAATTTTCTCAGGTAGAACAAGATTTGACTGTTAGTCGTGATTTAGTGAAATATTGCTGAGGTTTCCTTAAGAGAAAATCTCGCTTTCAGATGTGGTAAGAAACTCAAAATAAATAGGGGTCATGGCATCAAAGTTCTTTACCAATTTATCTCCGAATAGGAGGATATACATTTGAGCCCAAAACTAGAAATCAAATGCAACGAGCATTTCAATATGCTGGATTCAGGGGTGGGAATTGGTAGTTTCGCTACAATAGTACGCTTTGAAAGTTGATTGGCTCGTACATGGCAGGAGTCATCTTAATGCTCTGATTTATAACTTCAATTATTGTTTTAATCACCTCTACACAATACAAATTAATTGAATATTAATATTAGATGATGTTTGGCGGATTCTCATAATGATTTATTAAAATAGACTTCATGGTGTAGGTAGCTCTCTAATAAGTAATAATTGGTCATTTTGTGTTTTAACTATTTCAACCAGCAAACAATGAACACAATTGCCATCATAAATCGAATATTTAAACCTTATGCTCTAAGCTTATTCATAGGCTCTATATTGCTTGTTGCGTCTTGTCAAAATAAACCTTCTGAAACAGCAGAGGACGCCACAACTTTAAATATAGATGGTTCCAGTACAGTGTATCCCATTACTGCTGATATCGTAGAAAAATACAAGCGCAACCACAATAATTACAACATCAATCTTTCCGTTTCTGGAACGGGTGGAGGTTTTAAGAAATTCTGTATTGGAGAAACCCATATCAACAATGCATCCCGAGAAATTAGCGACGAAGAAATAGCCACTTGTAAAAGCAATGGTATTGATTTTTTGAGGTTTGATATTGCTTATGATGGAGTAGCGATTGTGGTCAATCCTGACAATGACTGGGTGGATCAATTGACTGTTGAAGAGCTTATATTAATTTTTGGTAATGATAGCACGGCTTTTTGGTCAGACATCAGGCCAGACTGGCCTGAGGAAGAAATCAAGTGTTATGGCCCAGGAGAAGCCTCAGGTACATTCGACTTTTTCAAAGAAGTTATTTTAAAGGATGCAGAGTTTAGGGAGAACTATGTCTCCAGTGAAAATGACAATTTACTGGTTTTAGGAATTGAAAAAAGTCCTTATTCGATTGGTTTTTTTGGCCATTCCTATTTTGAGTCTAACCGTGACAAACTCGAACTTATACCCATTGATAACGGTAATGGAGCGGTATTGTCTACCATCGAAAATATCGGGAATGGTACATACACCCCGCTTTCCAGACCACTTTACATTTATGTGAATGAAGCATTCATTCAAGATGGTGGTGCTGATTTTGCGAAATATTATCTAGAGAATGCAATGGCTGCTGCCCTCTCAAGTGGTTATGTGGCCCATGATGAAGAGCGTTACAGAGCCATGATTACTGCACTTGATAATGAGAGTGTATCCCAATGAGTCTTGATGACTCTATTCAGCATTTCTATTTTTTTTTCAAAACAAATTTCAATTGATGAAGAATCTCTCGATCACTTATGTAATTGCCTTATCTATTATCGGTCTGGTAGTATTGATTAGTCAATACCTTATCCAGAGCTCTATTTCAACTTCGCTGTACGATTCTCGTACCATCAATATTTCGGGTCGTCAGACCATGCTTTCTCAACGAATTACTAAAGCCGCACTTGCCATGGAGACTGCCGAAACCGAAGCAGAGTTTGTTGATTATCGTAATGAGCTCAAAGCAGCTGCTATCCTGTGGGAAAATTCTCATCAGTCATTGCAGTACGGTAATGAGAAAATGGGGCTAGAAGATGTTAATAACTCTGATAAGACTTTATTGTTATTTCTGGAATCCGAATCGCACTATGAGGGAATGCGATCAGCCATTGGTGGCCTTGTAGAAATACAATACGCTGATAGCCTGGCTAAAGAGAGAGTGGGAAGGTACACCGATAAGATTCAAAAACACGAAGGCAAGTTTCTGGACTTAATGAATCAAATCACTTTCAGTTATGACAATGAATCTAAAGCGCGGGTTCAGCAGCTTTCGCAGACTGAATACGTCCTGCTTGCTATCGCCTTGCTACTGCTCATTTTGGAGGCTTTTTTCATTTTCAGGCCTGTCTTCCAGCGAGTGAGAAAATACACCCAAGAGCTGATAGACAAGGAAAAATCTATTCAATTGGCGCTGGATCAGACCAGAAAAGAAAAGAAAAAAGTTGACTATCTCAATCACCAGGCTCAAACGGTTTTCAGTAATGTGAGGCAAGGTATTTTCCTAATGGATGATCAATACACCATTAGCGAACTTCATTCAGAAGTGCTTCAGGACATTTTGCGCCAAGATGATCTCGCCGGCACCAACTTTGTGAAACTACTCAGGCCTAAGCTTGTCCACAAGAATCAGGAGGCACTTGAAGATTTTGTTGAGTTGCTCTTTGACCCTAAAATCAAAGAAAAAACACTCCAAAAACTGAATCCTGTAGAGAACGTAGAAATTTATCATAGCGAAAATGGAGAAGCAGGTATAGAAGCCAGGCATTTGAGTATCTCCTTTTCACGTATTAGAGGAAGGAAGAGAATTTATTCTATACTGGTGAATATTGCTGATGAGTCGGATACGGTGATGCTGCAAAAGCAGATTCAGGAAGCAGAAGAAAGAAATAAACGCGAGTCGGCACAATTACTCAGCATACTCAAAGTGGATCCACTGCTCATTAAGCAACTTTTGACTGAAATTAAGGATTCGATCCAGGAAATTCTGGACATTTATGAAAAAGGGGTAGACGAGTTCGATGACCTGATAGAATTCACTTTTAGGACGATCCACCATCTGAAGGGCAATACATCCTTGATTGATCTTCAACTACTAGAAGACAAATTTCATCAAATAGAAGAAATCATCATAGCCGTTAAAGAGAAAGACAAAGTCGTCAGTAAGGATTTTCTGAAGATCCTCTATGAGATCAATGAAGTGACTCAGATCACCAATAACATGCAGCAAATGCTCAGTAAAATTGCTCAGTTTAACATGCAGTTAAGTGAAAACGAAGAAACGAAATCGATGACCAATGAGAAGCTCAAAACGTTTTTGAACCAAGGGGTTGCTAAGTTGTCAAGAGATGCTGGAAAACAGATCAACTTCTTATTTACTGAAAATGACATCAAATTGAGTGAGGAGTTTCTTCTTTTGATAAAAGACCTGACCATTCAGCTAGTCAGAAACTCCCTGGCACATGGTATTGAAAGTGAGCAGGAGCGACTGCTGTCTAATAAAACGCAACATGGAAATATCAGTCTGACCATCCACAATACTCAATCGGATGACCTGATGCTGATTTATAAGGACGATGGCAGAGGACTAGATTTGGACCGAATTGTAGAGAAAGCGATTGCTAAGAAAATTGTGGGGACAGATGAGGTCAGGTCTTTTTCTGACGCGGCAAAAGCCAACCTCATCTTTATCGAAAGCTTTAGTACTTCAGAAAATGCGGATATGATGTCTGGTAGAGGCCAGGGGATGAGTATCATCAAGTCGATCGTTGATAAGTCAAGAGGTACCCTTGCTATAGATACTGTAAAAGACCGATACTTCAGTGTCTCAATAACATTACCGGTCAAAAAAGAAATAATTCAATTAATCACTGCATAATGAAAGTACTGATAGTGGACGATTCTGCAATGATGCGTAGGACGGTCCAGAGACATGTCAATCAGCTGGAGGTAGAAATCATCGGCGCAGCATCTAATGGGAATGAAGCAATTGAATTGGTGAAATCACACCAACCTGATATTGTCACGTTAGACATAACCATGCCTGGTATGGATGGCCTGTCCTGCCTGGATCATATCATGGAGATAGCTCCAGAAACTAAAGTCATTGTAGTTACTGCCCTCAAAGACAAGCCAACCGGTCTGAAAGCCTTAAAGAAGGGAGCTGTGGGGTATATCAATAAACCTATAGATGAAGATGATATTGTGAGCGCCTTTGATGATGTATTAAATATGGAAGAGGATGAATATTAATAGGGAAGAGTTTGAAGAAGCATGTGGAGTATTCATTGAATCTGTAAGTACATACTTTGATCACTCCACAAAGCAACCCGCAGATACAGGTGTTCCCTATTTGAAAGATCAGGCCAATGTGCCCTTGTTGGAGTATACTGGTGCGATTGCCATTTCTGGATCCAACAAAGGTTTTATTTACATCTCGGGGGAGAGGACACTATTCAAAGAGCTGATATCCAAAGTGGTAGGGTTTGATGACCCAACAGATGAAGATATTCTGGATATGGCTGGCGAAGTGTCGAATGTAGTGGCAGGCAACCTTCGCGAGACTTACGGTGAGCACTTCATGATTTCCGTACCTACGGTTTTTGAAGGGAAACCCAAGCGACTCAAGTTTCAGGATAAAGTCAATCCTTATGTGATACCGATCAACTGGAAAAGAACCCGGGCCTGTATAGTGGTGGGGTTGGAATGATCATTATTGAGATTTATGAATGGAATAAACGTTTTTTCCCATTATAGGCGAGATTTAAAAACCGTAAACCTGATATCATGCTACCACGCTTGACGGATGACCAAGAAGTGAAGAGTAATGAAAAGAACACCCCCAATGAAAAGATCATAGATATTACTCTCAAAAACTATTATGCCTCTTTTCCCAAAGAAAGTGTGCTCAAAACATTATTGAAGAATGCCTTTGTGATCAACCGTCCATTGGATCAAGTGGGTGGTGACGGCTATTGGTTACATGAAAGTCACGGCGTTATTTTTTTGGTCGTGTTTGACTGTATGGGCCATGGTAGACTTGCCAGTATCATGACGCGCATTTACATCTCGGCAATTAGACAAACCATCCAAGATGATGAAGTTGAGGATCCAGGTTGCATTCTTACAGCTATCCATAATCGGATAAAAGCATATTTTGAAAGTAAAAAGAACACCCAGATAGGTAGCGGTGCAGATATCGGTATACTTAAACTAGATGCGCATAATTCGAAAATCGAATATGCAGGGTCAAAAATGGACCTGGTTTATACCCATCAAGGTGAAGTACACAGGATAAAAGCTAATAAAAGACAAGTGGGTGACCTCTTCGACTTTGACAGAGATTACACTACTATAGTTCTCGATTGGAAACGAACTACTGCCCCGGCCAATATCTACCTGTTTAGTGATGGAGTGACGGACCTGATTGGAGGTGCACAAAATAAAAAATTGAAATTCAAAGGTTTCCAACGAATGTTAGAGGAAATCATTGATCAATCTTTTGGAAATCATAAAAAACTATTGGAAGAAAAGCTGACAAAGTGGTCCGGTCGTAATCATCAAACCGATGATTTGCTCCTGATAGGACTTTCTGTCACTGAAGATTATTTTTTGGCCACAACTTGAGGTGATTTTGAACCAAAGATCAGCTTAGGTCGAGTTTGAAAATAGTGATGATCATTACCTGACGTTTGAGTTTGATGAGCATAAAACAGGACGATTCAAGCAGTTTGAGTCCATCCCTTTGCTATTGCGTATTAGGTGCAGTATAACAAATCATTTCCCCATTAAATAGGAGATAGAAACTCCAACGCTATAGGGCTTGAGGGACAGTACTTGATTTGCGTCAAAATGATCCTTGTTCAGGGCAAAGCGAATAGATGGGATTACATAAAGATTCCCGGTGTTTCCTTCAAAAATCAATTTTCTTAATCCGGCACTCGCAAGCCATTGATCAGGGTAGTTGATCGCATACTCATTTCCGTCATAATCAAATGTATGATTGGGATTGAGTACTTTTTGAAACTCCATTCCGGCGTAGAGGATGTTGGCGCGGCTAGGGAATACATAAAAATTGGCGATAAGCTTTCCTCCAGTTGAGAACATTTGGTGGTTGATATCAACGATATCTTCTTCATAGACTGGTAATAGCGTAACCCGTTCGCCACTGACAACACCGACCTGGTCTGGCTCGAAATCATGAATCGCGAATGAATAGTCTTGTCGGTAAGTCTGCGCGGCTATGCCAGCATTCAACATGATTCTTTTGTTGAGTTCATAATGGATACCGCCTTCCAGAATAGCTCCAGCGCGCTGTGGTGAAATACTTGCCAGTCCAGAGAAATTTGAAATGACAAGCTCGTCATCCACGTTGGGTTGTGCCTGTTGATATTGGAAAAACAGTCCTGCATCTGCGTAGGGTTTAACCTTTCTTTTCTGTGGCTTAATTTCCTTGGTCAGAGGAATGTTCGGTCCCTTGTTTTCCCCATGATGAACAATTACTACCAAAATAGGTCGGTGAGGGGTAATATCTGCCTCCTTGAATTTTCGACGCATCAGGTCGTGGATGTCTCCAAATGCGATGGTTTTATTATGATTGACCTCATCACGAGACTTGTTAGATAGTTGAACAAACCCAGGTGTTTTTTGGTTAGCAGGGGCAATGTTTAAACTCGAGGAGCCACTTGTTGATTGATTCTGTACTTGTTCCTTAGGTTGTATTGGAGTAGTTGAAGCAATGTATTGGGAGATTTCCTTTACCGATTCCCTTATGCTGTTAATGGTGTCGGGAGTAACTAATTGTGCGTTTGTGCCTTTATCATAGGGTGGAGATGTAAGCTTTGTTTGCGTAGTTGAAGGTGCCTTTTGAGTGATTTGCGCTGAGGTGTCCACTTGTTCATTGTGAGGAACGATTTGCAGCAGAGACACGACGAAGATCACAATACCAGTCACCTGCCAGACAGAGATCCCTTTCGAGTCATTGTCATCCAGCTTGCTGAAGATTGCCTTCTTGAGTTTGGGTGGAGGAGACGATGTATAACCCCTCAGTCGTTTGCCTATATGTTTATCAAATGACTGACTCATACCTCGTGATTCCTAAATTTTTCAACTTTTCTTTCAGTAATCTGCGCGCATAGGTGAGTTGAGATCGAGAAGTGCTTTCAGTAATGCCCAGTTGTTCTGCTATCTCCTTATGGCTATACCCATCAACAGCATAAAGGTTAAATACCATTCTATATCCGTCAGGGAGTTGATTGATGATTTTTACAATTTCGTCATTCGATAATTTATCTAGTAATTCTTCGTACTGTTGGTCACCCTGTTCGTCTGAATCCTCCGTCTCCAGATTTTCTTGGGTGTTGATCTTGAGATGATCAATGGCTGTATTGATGGCAATTCGCTTGATCCAACCTGGGAGCGCATCGGGTTCTTTTACTTTGTCTATTTTTTGAAACACTTTTAGAAACACTTCCTGAAAAATGTCTTCTGCCTGTTCTTGTGATCTGGCGTAGCGAAGGCATACCCCCATCACCATATCACAAAATCTGTGATACAACTCCTCCTGACATTTTCTTTTACCTGCCAGGCATCCCGTAAGTATCTCATGGAGGTGCATATCGCAACAAAGGACAGGGAATTACCAAATTCCCCGACCTTCGAAACTAATAAGTAATAGGGGATTATTTGTTTACTTCTATATGTATATATGCGTAATCGCACTTGTCACCTTCACAGATTTTATATTTCATTTCTACTTCTTTTGTGCCAGTAAAATCCTCATCAATCGTATAGGATACGGTATGATCATCGTTTATTACAGCTGTACCGTAATTAGGCTCATGATAAAATTCCATTTCGAAATCTTCAATGCAGATGTGATCATTTTCGAGCGGAGCTATTACCAATGGATGTACATCTCCGACAGAGTCCGGTTTCGCATCATAGGTATAATAATCATCAAACAACGTCGGACAGAACTCCGGGTCTGAGGTCAGTTTCTCTTTGAAATAAATAGACAGAGACCTGAATAAGGTGTCATCACCTACAGCTATCATATACTTCAACCAGTCTGTCGAATCTCTATCTTCCGCAGGTCGATAAATGATGTATTGATTGTCATCACTGACCTCAGCAGTTCCATCATTGATTTCGAGGATATCTATGAAGAAGTCAGGGATTTCGCACGTTTCATCCCAATTGTTGAATACTTTGATCTCGTATGCCTCCTGCAGTGTGTCATCCCAGATCTGATGATACCAGGTTGAGAAGGCATTTTCAATGCACTCTTGTTGAGGGTCTTTCACTACTGTCTCAACGGATACGATCGACAGACTCATATGGGTGTTTCCTTCATTGTCGGTCAATTCAATCAGATAGATGAAGAAGTCATGGCCTTCATATTCAGCGTCAGCGTGGTACTTAAAATATTTTTCGTCGTGCACTTCGACCTGACCATATGTTGGCGCTAATATGACGGATAGGTTGATGTCAGTGACCTGATCTTCACAGTAGCCATCATTTTCTAATACTTCCATTTTCTTTTCACGGCCCGCTTCCATCCAGTAGTAATCGGAGAGCGCACCATTGAAACACGGGATGTTGTCCTTCGCTACAGCTGTGATTGTGACTGTATCTGCATCAAGCAAGAGACTGTCCGCACTATAGATCTCTATTGAGAATTGATCCTGACCTACAAAATCATGGTCAGCATAATATTCAAGCAGAGCATCCGTATTTTCCAGGAACTTTAAGGATCCATGCGTCGGGTGAACCCGGATTTCAAAAGTCAATTGTTGATCTCCCTGCACGACTTGTTTAAGGTCAAAAACCATCGAATGACCAGGGACGATTTTCAGTTCATCCAATAGTTCAAGGAGTTCCTCCGGAGTTGGAAGTTCATCATCATTAAGGATATCGCAAGAAAATAGTGTTGCAACAGCCAAAAACATTACATAAGCGATTTTTCTAGTTGTGTTCATATTTCAAAACATTTTTTAAGCAAGACTTGAGTCAGAACGAAAACGCTGTATGAAGATTGAAAAAAAAGTAAAAAACCTTAATGATCAATAAGAAACACTTATTGGTTTTGATTTTTTTCAGGAATACTGAAATGGACAAAATGCTAGTAGACGAGGCTACCAGCACGCAGGAAATATATGATCAGGCCATTGCAAGACAAATGCTCAATGAAAAATTCCTAATTCAGCAAGAATTGACCGAATCAGGAATTTTGTCTCTTTACACTACTCCTAACAACCTGAGCGTAGATGTGATCAATAAGTACATTGAAATCAAATATCAACGCTTGATTTAGGTCATTTCGATCCTTTGCGCTTTGGTCTTTCTTTGGGAGCTTTTATGGTCAACTTAGCATCAACACTGCTTGAGTTGGAAGAGAACATGACTTTGTACGTTCCTGGTCTCAAATAGGTATTTTCATCATCACCAGCCTTGAAGTCATTCTGCAGTTCATCTTCAAGGGATGTTTTGTAGGAATCTAATTGGTCTTGATCAATTGTCAGGTTGTAAGACACATAGTTCAGTCCCTTTTGTAGAGAAATGCTAGTCGAGTAAACAGTCAAATCTTCTGAATGGACCGATAGCGTTCCGGAGGTTTGCGCTTTTGAATAAATCACAATATCTATTGAGGGAACATTGGGTTCACCCCAGGTCCAATAAGACGACCCCCAATTGGAGCGGTAGGGAATGGGATTAATTGGGAACAAGTGTAGGTCCTTGTTAGTAATTGTTGAAGTCATTTGCTGCATGTAGCTCATGTTACCTATGAAAATTGATCTGCCATGAGTTCCAATGACCAGGTCCTTGTCTCTGGGATGAATGACCAGATCATGAACAGGTGTGTTAGGAAGATTACCAAAGGTCATAAAAGTATTTCCAGCGTCTAATGAGGCATAAACACCATGATCAGTACCTATGTATAACAGGTTTTCATTTTCCGGATCCTCTTTGATCACATTGACAGGTTCCTTGGGTAGGTTTTGCCCAAGGCGTTTCCAGTTGTTTCCATAATCATCGCTCACGTAAATCATTGGATTGAAATTATCCCAACGATATCCATTCAGACTGGCGTATACTCGTCCTTCCTTATGTTGAGAAGCAACAACGCGACTTACCCACATGCTCTCAGGTAAACCACTAGTAATTCTTGCCCAGTTGGCTCCAGCGTCCTTTGAGACGTGAATCAGACCATCGTCACTGCCTACGTAGAGCAATCCAAACTTAATGGGCGACTCAGCTATTGTTGTGAGTGTGCCATAACTGACATCACCTTTTTTTCCTCCATTTGTTAAATCACCTGACATGGTTTCAAAATCGTCTCCCTGATTCATTGACCTGTGAAATCTGTTGCTTCCGAAGTAAATGATGTCCTGATTGTGTGAACTAATTAGAATGGGTGCTTGCCAATTCCATCGATATGGAGATTCTCCCAATTCGTGGATAGGGGTAATGCGCTTGCGCTGACCGGTTTGTGTATTGATTCTAAAGTAATTGCCAAATTGAAAACCTGTGTAAACGGTAGCATTATCTCTCGAATCAATCTGAACTTGCATGCCATCTCCACCCATTAATTCCTCATATGGATACTTGCCATCCTGTTGCCAGTTATTCGAAAACTCATAGGTGCTTGGCCCTTTCCATACCCCATTGTCCTGAAGACCACCGTAAACATTGTAGGGCTCCTCCATGTCCACGTTCACATAATAAAACTGACCAACTGGTATACTGTTACATTTTGACCAGGTTTCACCATTGTCTTTCGAAATGTTTATCCCGCCATCATTCCCGAGGATCAAATGTCCTTCTCGATCAGGGTTGATCCAGAGTGCGTGATGGTCAACATGGACATTATCACCATTGATGGAAGCCCAGGATTTTCCGCCATCTTCAGATTTCAACACCGGCACGCCCAATATGTAGAGGTGATCCGGATTGAAAGGATTGTGCCTGATTTGACCAAAATAGTAGCCATATGAGAAAACCGTTGATTCGATATAATCTTCATGGGTTTTTGCCCAGGAGATTCCGCCATCGTTGGATTGATAAACTTCTGCACCTTTTACAGGAGTGTCGAAAAGCATACTATTTGCATCTTCCACATATGCGACCAGATCAGAGGGTTTGATTTTGCCTGCTTTTACATCTGACTTGATGTCAACAGCATTGTATTTTCTAGGGAATCGCCTTCTGTCCAGGAATTCATTGATGTCATCATTGGCGAGTTGTAAGAATGCTTCTACCGTTATATTTCTCAATTTTTCCTTGTCAACGGTATATTCTTTCTTGTCATCAGCAACTCTTCGGTCCTGATTATCGAGTACAACGAATACCTGATCGTTTGCTCCATAGCTTATACCAACTCTGCCCATTCCATCTGTGTCAGGAAATCCACTGTCTGAATTGCTGATCAACTGCCAGGTGCTGCCTGCATCGCTTGATTTGTAAAGTCCTGATCCATTGCCTGCTTCCACAAAATTCCAGGCTTTACGGTCCTTTTCCCATGCTCCAGCAATTAGCTCATTTGGGTTTTCCGGATTGAACGCTAGTTCAATGATTCCGGTCCTGTTATTAACGAATAAGGTCTTATTCCATGTCTTCCCACCATCGTCGGATTTATAGATTCCACGTTCCTTATTTTCACTGTAGAGGTGTCCTAGCGCACCAACCCAGATGATATTGGGATCTGTTGGGTGAATGATGATTCTTCCTACATGCTGTGTTTCGGCCAGTCCAAGGTGTTGCCAGCTTTGACCATTGTCCTCAGACTTAAAAACACCATATCCTGCATAACTGGAGCGGCTTGAATTATTTTCACCTGATCCAACATAGATGATGTTGTTCTTCCAGTCAACATCGATATCTCCGATGGTCATGACTATTTCATTGTCAAAAAGAGGGGTGAAGGAGGCGCCTTCATTTTTTGTTTCCCATAATCCTCCTGATGCGTAGGCAACATAGAAGTGAGTGTAATCGTCAGGATCAACGGCAATGTCCACTACACGGCCGCTCATAATTGTTGGGCCAATGTTCTTGAAAGGAATTTGAGTGATCAAAGAGTTTTCCTCGAGTAATTGTCGTTGTTCATATCCATTCCACCTTTCGGTAGCTGATGTGGGGGCTGGGTAGGTGGATGATTTTTTCTTTCGTTGAGCAGTAACTGGCACTGTCACTGCTATTGTCAGAAGGAGGAAAATGAAGTTTTTCATGCTAGATTATTGTGATGTGGAGTAATTTACGGAACAGATAAGCAAAGCCTATCTACAATTTTTTAAACCGCATAATAGCACGCTAAATGGTCGAGATTTATCATAATTCCCGATGTGGAAAAAGCCGGCAGACATTAAAACTGCTCGAAGAAAGAGGAGAGCAAGTGAAGATTGTTGAGTATCTGAAAGAACACCCTGATAAAGCTACTATTAAGACAATTGTTAGTCAATTGGGGATCTCGCCACTTGATTTAATAAGAAAGGGTGAGAAAATATTCAAGGAGCAATACAAAGGTAAAAACTTAAGTGATGAGGATTGGATCGATGCGATGGTTGATCATCCAATATTGATTGAGAGACCCATTGTGATCAAAGAAGGAAGGGCTGCCCTGGGTCGTCCACCTGAAAACGTACTTGAAATCCTTTGAAAGCATTATTCACAGAAGCATTTGGCTCCATTGGCAATTTGAAATTTGGAGAGGTTAAACTCCCTGAAGTTTCACCTGACTCAGTACTTATTGATGTGGCTTTTGCAGGAGTAAACTATCCAGACACCTTGATAGTGAAAGGGCTCTATCAATTTAAGCCTTCAATACCGTTCAGCCCTGGTTGTGAAGTGTCTGGTATTGTGAAGGAGGTGGGAGAGGATGTAGCGCATGTTGCTGTTGGAGATAGAGTCATTGGAATTACTGGTTGGGGAGGGTATGCTGAGCATGTCGTAGTGAAGGAGGAGTATGTATACAAGATTCCTGATAATGTCGAGCTAAAGGAAGCTTCAGTGCTGTTGGAAACATATGCAACTGCCTATCATGGCTTAAAAGATCGTGGCGCATTGATGCATGAGGAAACTTTGGTGGTGTTAGGCGCTAGTGGAGGAACAGGGTCGGCCGCTGTTGAAATCGGAAAGACCATGGGCGCTAAGGTGATTGCAGTAGCTTCCACGGATGAAAAGAGGTCGTTTTGTGAAGCACTTGGTGCGGATGTTGTTTTGGGGTATGAGCATATAAAAGAGAAGTTGAAGAAATTTGGTGGAGTTGATGTGGTTTTCGATCCAGTAGGGGGAGAGGTGTCAGAGCAAGTATTTAGAACATTGAAACCCAATGGCCGCCATCTGGTTGTTGGGTTTGCAGGAGGTAATATCCCGGCACTTCCCTGGAACTTGCCTTTACTGAAAAGTGCGTCAATTGTAGGAGTGTTTTGGGGAAGTTTTTGGAGGAATAATCCTGGACAAAACAAAGAGAACAATGAGTATCTCATTCGTTTGCTGAGCGGAGGATTTGTCAAGCCAAGAATCAAACACGAATTTGAGCTTAAAGACGGGGTGGAGGCACTCAGAATGCTGGAAGATCGAGAGATGATTGGAAAGGGAGTGCTGAGTATCAAGGCATCCATAAGTACATAGGAATTCAATCGACTGATGCCTAATGAATTGTTCGCCTTATCAGCCTTTTACTAAAGGAATTGTAGGCACACTAGCATTTTCTTTTTCACAATAGCTATACCAATTAAAGTCTTCTTCCATTACTTAGTTAATGTGTGAAGCTGGTCCCAATATAAAACCTAAAGGTATTAGTTGTGGTTTTATTGTGATGGTAGATAAGATTAAATGGCTCAAAATATTGTCATTATTCAAATTGATTGACTGTGAAATGATATTTTGATATTATGTGTAATGTGAAATTAATAATTATAATGAAACATTTATATAGTATATATCCGTACAATATATTGTATTTACGATAATATATTCTATAACTATAAACTCTATTCACTATGACATTTCTAGGTATAATTGCTATTATTATTGGCTTAATTATGTTATTTCTTCGTTCCAATCTATCCGAAGAGGACGTATTTTCTGAGGGACTCAGGGTTAGAAGAAAAGCACCGCCATTTTTCTTGATGTTTACAAAGAAGATTTCCATCTCAATTGCTTCTGCTGGCTTGGTTGTGGCCATGCTTCCATACTTGTTTTTCTGGTCTGAGCCAGGTTATCAATACTTTTTAGTTTATCCCACTGGAGGTACTGACGTTGTGATGACTCAAGGTGTGAAGTTCAGAGGATTGGCTAAAGTTGTGCCTTGGCAGAAGTATATTGATATCAAGGTAGTTGATAAGCAGCAGCGCGAAGGGTTGCGAGAAATTGAAGGTATTATGGACCCCATTCCGATACGATTCATTGATCAGGTGACTGCTACTGTGAAAATTTCTGGCCGCTTTCAGCTGCCTGCAGATGCTGAATCGTTTATAAATCTTGCAATTAAGTATCGAACAATGGATAATTTGGTTCAAAACACACTAATACCTACTATTCGCGAGCAAACCAATAATACTGGATATATGTATGCAGCCCAGGATTATATTTCCGGAGAAGCTCAGAGTTTCAGACAAACACTGGATGAGCAATTAAAGGATGGTGCTTATGCTGTGATCAAAATCGAAAACAAAGATACGGTTTTTGAAGACATACAACATGAGGTAGCCAGAAGGGCGATTAAAGAAATCCAGACAAGTTATACGGTTGAAAAAGTGCTGGAAAACGGATTGCCTAAGCGAATACCTCATGAATTGACTGAGAATAATGTGATCGTTTCTCAAGTTATTGTCGATGATGTAGTACTCGAGCCTACATTCAAACAAAGATTGGAGGCGCAAAGAGACGAATCTGCAAAGCGACAGATTGAACAGCAAAAAGTAGAAACAGCAAAGGCTGCTCAATCCAGAATTATCGCAGAAGGTGAGCGGGACAAATCCGCTGAAAGGGTCAATCAGGAAAAAGAACAAGTGAAACAATTGATTGCGATTGAAACCAAACTTAAGCAGGAAAAAACCAATAAGGAATTGGCCGCCATTGCTTTAGAAACTGAGCGTTTGAAGTCTCAACAGAGAAAGGTAGCAGCTGATGCGATGGCCTATGAGAATGCCAAATTGGTTTCAGCAGGGCTAACTCCACAGGAACGTGCCGAATGGCAATATAAAACATCGGTAGGTGTGGCTGAACAGATTTCAAAACTTCAATTTCCTTCCACTATGATAATAGGGGGCGAAGATGGTGGAGGAACTCCATTAGAATCGCTTATAGGAGCTGCAATGGCTAAGCAACTGACAACAAAGTCTAGTCAAGATGGATTTGGGAATTAGACAAGCATAACAGTTGAATCACTTGAAACCTCGGATTTAATCCGGGGTTTTTTTAGTTGATTGGCGGGTGAATGATATATGACTTCTGAATGTAGTCTAATTCTGGGAAGTGTTTCTGCGCGTACTGGTTGCCGTACTTTTCCAGCGAATCATAGTGATTCAAAGGTTCATTTTCGTACTCGTTGAAAAACTCCGAGACATTGTCCATACCGGCAATCACTTCGGCAACCACCGGGAAACCAACAACATTATTATATCGAATGGTGTCAAGTCTGGGGCTGTTGTTTGATAAGTTAATAAAAAGCTGAGAGGATCGGGAATTTGGTCCATTTCGTGCAAAGGCAATTGTACCTAGTGTGTTTTCCTTCAGTACCGGTTCGTCTGGAATGGCGTAATGATTCCATGCCTTATTTTTTACCGAATCATCGTTGATGCCAAATTGTGCAACATAATCCGGAACTACTCTGTAAACAGGCATGTCCTCAAAATAACCTCGATAGATCAATTGATACAGCCGATCAACTGCCTCGGGAGACCATGCTCTTTTAGATCGAATGTCGAAATCTCCATGTGTGGTTTCAAACCTGGCATAAAATTCCTTGGGAGCTGGTTTGGAAAGCCACCTTTCTTTGAATGCTGTAGGGGCACAATCACAGAGTATCACCAAAAGGATAAACCAAATCCATCGCATACCTTAATTTAATCAATTCTAGCTGTATAACAGCTTACCGTCAATAGTCCCTCAATTGCGGAGAGTAGGTATTTAAAATTTGTTTGAGGTGATGCTCGAGATGAGCGATATAGTCAAATGCCAAATAATTGAATGTGGCAGGAGAAGAAGGAGATAGGTGCTTCATGCATATTTTGTCCAGGTTGTGTTCTTTGAACTCGAAATGCATGGTATCATCAGGTATGCTGTTCAAAACTTCAGCGATTATCATATTATGCTTATGCCACAATTCAACTATGTCTCTCCAGCCGATAGAATTGTAGCGCGCTAGCTTAACCCATTGGTCTTGATCATAGCTACTGAAAATCATTTCTTCATGTATGGAACCGTTGATAAACCTGGTGTGATTGACTATTGCTGAGTCAATCAGGTGTCCCAGGATTTCGCGCTTGGACCAGCGGGTGGGCTTTCGCTTTATTTTACTGTCTAGATCAGTGATAATCAAAAGTTCTGGCTTGATTTTGTCTATGATCTCTTTTAGCAATACTCCCGGATTGTCACTCATTTTATTCTCTTATTACAGAGCAAGATAAAAAATTAATGGAGGACTACAATTCCTGAAGGCGTTAGAATATTAGCACTAAGAAATGGATTTGGGCTAAGGAAAACATTGAGATCAAAACCCAGGGTTTCAAGCTGTTGCTTTACCTTAATTGCATGGGGGTGTCCACCTTTCATTGAGATCAACTCTCCACCAAATGGAAGGCTGAGGGATGGATGTTGTGTTTCTCCCCAATCCAGCCAGAAGGGAATGAGTCCATCTCCATGACTGAAATCCGGGCTTGTCATTCTCCACTGTATAACGCCGTTTTGATGTGACTTTCTTCGCATTTCAATGAGATCTCCTGTTGGAATCTTATTTTGAGTTGCAATACTTATGATCTCTTCTAAAGGTTCTTGTGAAGTAGCAGCCCAGCCTATCAACTTTGGTTCTGAAAGGTCATCTATTCCCATCCAGCTAGGATAGTCATTTTGCTGGTCCGGGTCGGGAGCGAGGATTTCGAGGTAGGTGTTGCCCCCCAGTGATAACAACGCATTTTTTGTCCCAAACCCCGGATGGCTGCCTCCAGGTACCGGTTTAACGCCCAATTTTTCATGAATTATGGCAATCCCCTCATTCAAATCAGGAGTACCATAAATAATATGGTCAATGTTTACTTGATTCATTGTTAAGCGGTAAGTACAAATTGAATCATTCCTGGATAAGGTATGAAAAAATTCCCATAGTTGAAATGAGATCTAACTCAATTTGCAAGACTGTTAAAAAATTATTTTCAACATGCGGAAATCTGTCTTATCTCTGATTTCAAAAGGTACCATAAATGTCAAAAAATGAGGATCGTTAAACAAATTATGGGTGCGGGCATTACTTAAACACCCCTATTATCTTACGAAAGAAGACAATAGGGGTGTGTGACATTAGATACTTTTGTTGAAAGTTTTAATTCATTCAGGTTTGATTATTCGCCGATATTCCAGATATCATCATAGCCAGCCTCTACTTCCTTGGTTCTCATACTATTGATCCCTGCTTTTAGGGCTTGAAGAAGTTGTTCATGACTACAAACTTTGAGTAATTCTTCCGGATCAGACATGACAGCATCGGAACTAAAAGGAACTCCAGTATTTCTTGTGACTAATCCGCTCATATAGGTGCCTTGTTTATCATTATTGGTTTCGTCTCGACCTTCTATACTCGTGGTGAGTTTAGGGATTAGGACTACATTGTTGTCTTTGTTTGCTCCAATCGTAAGGGATAAGTTAATGGAAACAAGCCCATCAACATCTCCAGCTGCTTTCATCATATTGACCTGCGGGTTGTCTGCCGTAAAATTGGAAGACCGATTAGCGAAAAGTTCTCTCATATTTTGAGGAGTACTTCTTTGAGTTCCCTTGTAGGATCGTTTCACTTCCTTTTGGGTGTTCTCATCTGTCGCTGGAAAAAGCGTGCTGTATTGTGGTGCACCAACCACATCTTCGACCGGAACGAAATTGATATTGTACTCGCTCTCGAAGAAAGCGACTATGTCTTTATAAATTCTGTTCAGCACATGATCCCAATGGCTATCTGGGAGTTGCGGAAACTCCAATGTAGTGGTGGTAATCGTAGTACGTGTGTACCTCGTATTGCCAACCGTCCACGAGCTTGAATTTTCTTCTGTTTCGGTATGAAATGTCTTAGCAGACATGGTGAAAGAAACTAGGCCAAATTTGCTTGCTTCAGAAAATGGAATACCTGTTTGTGCATTTGGTTTGTGAAGACTATATCCAGCTCCTTCTGCCTCGCCTGTTATTTTTAGCGCATAGAGCATGCCATCATCTTGCTTTCCTTTGACGATGACCGGCAACACAGAGTATGTTCTAAGACTAATGTCTGAAGCCGCCACATTACCAGGATTCTGTCGTTCGTCGTATTGGTCTTTGTTGAGTAGGCGTTCACGCTCGATAATCAGGTAGTTTTCACCTTTGTTGAAATTTGCTATGTCGGTATGACTGGCAGTTATTTCAGTGTTGGCAAAGGCCGCTTTTGGGATAGTGACTGTTCTTGTTGCTTCAGTGCCAGCATCCAGATCTGCAAAGTGATTTAAAAATCTAGCACCCATGGCATCTGTAATCATTGAAACTCTCACTTTGGTGCCTTCAGACCCAGGAGGGTTTGTAAATTCAATTGTCAGATCTTCATCCAGGTTGACAATGGGTAGGGACTGTTCACCATTGACAGATAGTAAATGAATGTCTGGAACCGGGTCTACTGAAAAGGATGCCTCATCACCTGAGGCAGTTTTGATGCCCAGCTCAACGGGCCCAACAGGAGGTAAGTAAAACCTTTTGCCATATGATCCAGGTCCAACTGATTGCACAGGTTCTCCGTTGATGGTTATTTCTCCATTGACATCATAGACGCCAATGCCGTCATTTTTCATAAAGGTAACTCCAACCATGTAGTCACCTTCTTGAGTGGCTTCTGGCCAGTAGTTGGCTTCAGATGTACCAATTTCAGGCGGGTAAACTCCGCTGACGTAAGTGATCTTGGCCACTACCTCATTAAGTGCGTCGGTTTGGGATGTCATCAAATTGGCGGTCAGGTTTCCCATACGTTCGCCAATGCTCATTTTCTTCTTTTTGGGTCCGGCTTCTCCATCCTTTCCCTCTTTTCCAACGTTGACGTTGATGTTTTTTAATTTACTTTTTAGTTGTGCATCTGCAGCCCCTAGGGTCAAGATGAACATTGCTGTGACTAGCGCGATTCTGTTCATAGATGTATTTTGTAGGTAGTTCAAAAATAAAAAAGACGATTCCGGTGTGGAATCGTCTTTGATGGTATTTTATACTACCGTGAATCACGGATAATCATTGATCATACATGTACCCAAATGTCAGGTTGAGAAGCGCTTTGATGCCAGTTATCATTCCAGCATCATCCACATAAAAATCTGGCGTATGGTGAGGAGCGGCATCTTTGGGGTTTGTGCCAGCTGGACAGCCACCAAGAAAGAAGAAAAACCCAGGTACCTCATTGGCAAAGAATGAAAAGTCTTCTGCGCCTGTAACAGCATTTCTTGTATAGACATTATCTGAACCTATTGAGTTATTAAGCCAGTTTACGGCTTTTGAAGTGAGAGCCGGATCATTATAGGTCACCGGATATCCTTTTTGGATATCCACTTCAACTTTAGCTCCCATGCTCTCTCCAATTTTGGTGGCGGTTCGAATTAGATCTTCATGAACCTTATCCTGCATTTTAGTGTCTAACGTTCTGATGGTTCCAATCATTTCTGCAGTTTCTGGAATGATGTTGTTTCTTACTCCCGACCTAATCATTCCGATTGAAATGACTGCTGCTTCTTTTGTTAACTCTGTTTGCCTGCTCACAATAGTTTGTATTCCATTGATGATTTGAGCAGAGGTGACAATTGGGTCAACACCGTTCCATGGTTGAGATCCATGTGATTGACTGCCAGTTACAGTAATTACAAATCTGTCAGCTGCAGCAAGCAGGCCTCCTGATTTATATGTGATATCACCAATAGGTGTTTTAGACCATATATGAAGACCAAATGCAACATCTACTTTTGGGTTTTGAAGTACTCCTTCCTTTACCATTAACTCCGCTCCCCCTTCTTCACCTTGAGGAGCACCTTCTTCTGCGGGTTGAAAGATGAATTTAACACTGCCTCTTAGTTCACTTTTCATTTGGGACAACACCTCTGCGACTCCCATTAAGATGGCCACATGTGTATCATGTCCACAGGCATGCATAACACCCGTTTCGATATCATTGTAGGTAGACTTGACCTTGGAGGCCCAGGGAAGGTCCACTCGTTCGGTAACTGGTAATGCATCCATATCTGCCCGCAAGGCAACTACCGGCCCTGGTTTGGCCCCTTTTAACAGGCCGACCACTCCAGTCTTGGCTACTCCGGTTTGCACTTCAATTCCAAGTGATTTTAAGTGTGCTGCAATTTTTTCACCGGTTTTAAATTCTCGATTTGATAGTTCAGGATTTTGATGGAGGTCGTGACGCCATTCAATGACTTTAGACTCAACTTGATCGGCTAATGAGCCGGCTTTGGTCATGACTGTTGCAGGTTGACTGATAGCCACTAGTGTCATGACTGATAAAATAATAGATGCAATTTTTCTCATGATCGAAATTTAGAAAGACATCATGAAAATTGGGTAACCGGTCGTAAAAAAAGAAAAGGCTGCAAGATGCAGCCCATTCCTTTACCAATGTATGAAGAGGATTACTAATTGCCGGTGTTTCTGATAGTGAAGTTTTCTGATGACCTACTGAAATACCTATCAGCAAGTATAAAAACGACTACCGCCGAAACACCTGCAACTAAAGATATTAAAGTATTATCAGATAAAAAATTCATATATGCCTCCATGGTGATTAATAGTTGTATTATTGGAATATAAAATTGCAAATAATTTATATAGCATACAATACCCTATTTAGGGTATTTTTCAACTTTAGTTGATCCTGCTTATGTCATCATAAAAAATAAGCATGTGATCAGAAAAAGCATTCCCAGTGTTCTTATCAATGATTTCATGAGCTTTTACCTTTTGATTCATAGTGTTTGTTGCCAAAAACATGCCAAACAAAAAAATCCCTGATTGAACTACCAACCAGGGATTTTAATTTTTCTTAATGATGGTTTGGAAACTATGCCAGCACTTCCTTTACTTTTTGAGCTGCATCCTTCAATAGGATAGCAGAAGTAACTTTCAAACCTGACTCTTCAATGATTTTTGCTCCTTCCTCTGCGTTGGTGCCCTGTAGTCTGACAATGATCGGAACATTGATGGTTCCAATCTTCTTGTAAGCTTCAACCACACCGTTTGCGACACGATCGCATCTTACGATTCCTCCAAATATGTTAATTAAGATCGCTTTCACATTAGGATCCTTCAGGATGATCCTGAATCCGGCTTCTACTGTTTCAGCATTAGCCCCGCCTCCTACATCTAAAAAGTTGGCAGGCTCACCACCCGATAGCTTGATCATGTCCATGGTTGCCATGGCTAGTCCAGCGCCATTCACCATGCAGCCAACATTTCCATCAAGTTTCACATAATTTAGTCCTGATTGTGCAGCTTCTACTTCCAATGGATCTTCTTCGGTCACATCACGGAGTTCAGCAATGTCCTTGTGACGGTACAAGGCATTGTCGTCAAGATTCACTTTAGCATCGACTGCTAGTATTTTATCATCAGAAGTCTTAAGAACCGGATTGATTTCAAACATTGATGCGTCTATTCCTTCAAATGCAGCATAAAGGGAATAAATGAACTTTACCATTTGTTTGAACGCCTGTCCTTCTAATCCAAGTGCAAAAGCAACTTTTCTTGCTTGAAAACCTTGTAAGCCTACTTTTGGATCTATCCATTCCTTAATGATTTTCTCGGGAGTTTCTTCGGCCACTGTTTCGATATCCATACCACCTTCAGTAGATGCCATGATCGCATTTTGACCCGTTCCTCTATCAAGGAGAATGGATAAATAGAATTCCTTAGGCTCTGATGCTCCGGGATAATATACATCCTGCGCAATGAGTACTTTGTTTACTTTCTTGCCATCAGGGCCCGTTTGGTGAGTGACCAATGTACCCCCCAGAATATCTTTTGACTTTGGAATTACTTCATCCAGATTCTTTGCTAGTACGACACCATTACTCCCTGTTTCTTCAATTTTCCCTTTACCACGACCGCCAGCATGTATTTGAGCTTTGATTACATACCAGTCCGTTCCGGTTGACTGATTCAATTCTTTTGCTGCTTCCTTTGCTTTTTCAGGAGTATCTGCTACGATTCCTTCCTGAATGGTCACACCGTAGTTTTTTAGTATCTCCTTTGCTTGATATTCGTGGATATTCATTTCAGATAATTTTTACGCGAATCTAGCGGATAGTAAGTGTTTAATCAAACAAGGGATCAGAATTGACTCCTATATTTGCGTTCATGCTGATAGCTGAGAATTTGCACAAATCATATGGCTCGTTGAAGGTGCTGAACGAGATTAACCTGGAAATCACAGAAAGTGAAGTGGTATCTATAGTGGGCGCCTCTGGAGCAGGGAAGAGTACACTACTGCATTTGCTTGGTACCTTGGATACACCAGACTCAGGTTCTGTAACCATGAACGGGCAATTGATCTCAGGTATGTCAGCCAAACAGTTGGCAAAGTTTCGAAACAAACATATTGGTTTCATTTTCCAATTTCATAATCTTTTACCTGAGTTTACCGCTCTTGAGAATGTGGCAATGCCAGGATTCATCATGGGCAGAAAACAAAAGGAAGTGCTAGAGAGGGCTGATTATTTGCTCAATATGCTGGGATTAAAAAATCGAGAAACCCATAAGCCTTCAGAATTATCGGGAGGAGAGCAGCAAAGAGTTGCAGTGGCCAGAGCACTGATCAACGAACCTGAAATCGTTTTTGCTGATGAACCATCAGGTAATCTGGACTCCAAAAATGCTGAAGATTTGCATCAGCTATTTTTTAAAGTACGACAGGAAATCAAAAGCTCATTTGTCGTTGTTACCCATAATGACGACCTGGCTGATATGGCAGATAGAAAATTCATCATGAAGGACGGACAGATTATCGATTCAGTGACCAAACCAGCGAAAATGTAGCTTGGTGATTGCGAGGAAGTCCTGGGTAATAGTAACGAGGCGCATTGCCCCCAAAACCAGTTGCATTGATGGATATCATGGATGCATATTTTTCATTGAGTAGATTATGGGTACGAAACCCTATTGAGCATGTCAGTTCATTGAAAAACATTTTTTCCAGTTTAATCCAACCATTGATCAGTTGATATGCAGGGTTGAAGATTTCATTCGCATCATTCATTGGCATGGTTCCAACATATTGATGTGCTAAGCCGAGTTGAACAAATTCAAGTGCTTTGGCATCTACACTAATGGCTGATTGATGCTGAGGAACACCGGTGAGTTTATTGCCTGAATAATCCATGCCTCCATCATCAAATTCGCTGAAATGAAAACTTGAGAACGAGTAGCTCCCTTCGGTATTTATTATCAGATTTCTTTGATTGAGTAGGAGCCAGCGGGTTTCAAGTTCCACGCCATTATGTTGGGTGTTGCCTGCATTTCGAGCTAGCCATTCACCGCTTCCTAAGGTTTCGGCAACTAGCAGATTGTTGATTGACATAGTGTAGATAGAAATGGCGCTCCATAATCTGTCAGTTTGCTGATATCTGGTGCCAATTTCAGCATTCCATCCGGTTTCTGGTTGTAGATCTGTGTTGACCGCACCAGAGGGCAATAACGTCTCTTCTACACTTGGAGGAGAAAATCCATGACTTAGACTGAAGAATGACGTAATGTTTTGGGTAGGATAATAGAAGAGAGAGAATCGGGGAGATAGGGTTGGGTCAAAACTGTGTTTTCCAGAATAGTCGATACTGTCATTGGCGAAGTAGTCATCCAATTGATAACCGGTTGAGTTTAAGTTGTACCCAATTTGAGCGTTTAGTTGACGACTCAATTGATAATTAAATTCTCCGAACAGATTAGCGTAATATCGATTTTCAGCAAAATCACTGAGTATATTTCCAAGGAGGCTGCCATTCCCATTGTTTTGCCTGTACAGGTTTTCATAGGTATTCCATTGGTATTGGTCAGCATAGAGCTCGAAACCCTGCGTCAAATTAACTTTATCAGTCAATGTTAACGCAAGACTGCTTCTCAGGCCGATTCCCGCCACAGATTCTTTTAGAATGTTGAATGGGCGAGCCTCATAGGCATTTCTATAGTTTGCAAACAGACTTGTTTTGATGTATCCGCTTGCGTTAAGTTTTCTTTCAAGGGTAGCCCCTGTTAGCATTTTAAAGTAATCTTCATATCCCTGCGATTGATTCCAGGTAAATGCAGCCTTGGTTGGTTCATTTTCAAAATCATCTTGATTGAGAGCGCTAGGAATTCCAGCTTTTTGGTCTACTGCATAGAACAGTAATGACACCTTATTGCGATCAGCGTTAAGGTCATCTGTAAGAAAGATTGACTTACGATTAAACTCGTTATTTGCTCTGTAACCCGCAGATTTTTGTTGATTGATGCTGATGGAAAAATTCGATCGTTCCGTATTGTCAGCATACCCAAAACCACTTCTAAACAGACCAAATGACCCAATGCTTCCATTCGCTCTTATTGACCTTTCATTTTTATTGGAGTTTTTAGGTGTCAGGTTGATAACACCCCCAAGACCATTGCCATAAATGCTTGCATTTGGCCCTTTCAGAACTTCAATGGTTCCGATGTTTGACATGTCAATGTCTTCCAGAGTAGTTTCTCCTGACCCATCGGTTAGCGGAATATCCCCAAAGTATGCTTTGATTTTATTGGTGGAAAAAGGACTCCTTGCGCCAATGCCCCTTATTGTAATTCTATTGGTATTCAAGGCTCCAGACTGCATGTATACTCCGGGTAGGCTGTTCAATGAGCTTGTGATGATGCTTTGATCGAGATTGTCCAGTTGTTGCATTGTTTTGATAGAAACTCCTCCCGCATAAGCATCAAATGAAATGGGAGAGGCTGGTCCACGAACCACGACCTGCTTTAAGTTGTAAATCGAAGGTGTTAGCTTGATTGTTTTCTTATCAACAGCTTTCAATTTGACTTGATCGTATCCAAGCATTGAAATGAACCAGCTATCGCCAGTTGTGATGGTAAATTCTCCACTTTCAGAGCTAATGGTAGTGTTCGAATCAGGAAGAGAAATGATCAATGCCCCTACAATTGGTTCGTCTGTATTGATGTCCAGAATACGTCCGCTCAATGACTGACCATGGCTATTGATGCCAGCAATAAGTGTGATTGAAATGATTAAAAGAAATTGAATGATTTTCATTTCGCGTCAATTTATGAAATGTGTGGGTAGCGACAATGTTTATTTATGTAAACTGCGGTCAATTCTATGAGGCTGTCAAAAGGTGTGCAATATATGCTGATCGCCACTTTCGTTTTTTCACTAATGAAAGTGTTTGTGAAGCTCATTACCCATATACCAGTAATTGAGATTATTCTATTTCGAAGTATCATCTCTCTGGTGATCAGTTATTATTTCCTTACTCGTCAGAAAGTATCTGTTTTTGGAAATAATAAGCCGTTGCTAATTAGCCGAGGGCTGTCAGGAGCAGTTGGACTTGGTTTGAATTTTTACCTTTTACAAGAAATACCCTTGGCAACTGCCTCTGTATTGACCTATCTCGCACCTATATTTTCCACATTGATCGGCATCTATCTTGTGAAAGAGCGAGTGAAGCATGCACAGTGGATTTTCTTTGGTATGAGTTTCATTGGTGTGATCATTATTCAAGGGTTTGATGTTCGTGTTTCAACATGGCACTTGCTGATTGGTATTACAACATCGTTCTTTATGGGCTTGGCATACAATTTTGTCAGGAAGTTGAATACAACAGAACACCCACTTGTTATTATCTTTTATTTCCCACTTGTTTTAATGCCCATTGCATCCATCTGGTCATATTTTGTCTGGGTGCAACCAGTGGGAATGGATTGGGTTTATTTGTTGTTAGTAGGTATTTGCACTCAGGTAGCTCAATACTACATGACCAAGTCCTATCAGCAGGCGGAGATATCCAAAGTGTCAATTCTTAACTATTTGGGTATTGTGTTTAGTTTGTCATTTGGCTATTTCATTTTTGATGAAAATTTCACCATAATGGTTTATGTAGGAATGACAATGGTCATGATTGGTGTGATTGCAAACGTTGTTTATAAGCGTATAAAAGGTTAGTCAGATCACTAACTTTTGTTTTATTTGCGGCAATAATTATTTTATCAATGGGAAGAGCATTTGAATATCGAAGAGCAGCCAAAGAGGCAAGATGGGATAAGATGTCCAAGATATTTCCAAAGCTGGCTAAGGCAATACAAATAGCAGCCAGGGATGGGGGTGGAGATCCGGAAATGAACTCCAAATTGCGTACCGCAATTCAGAATGCGAAAACGCAGAATATGCCAAAGGATAACATTGACGCGGCAATCAAACGCGCTGTTGGCAAGGATGCGGATGCGTTAATGGAAATGACCTTTGAAGGGAAAGGTCCACATGGCGTGTTGGTTGTTGTTGAATGTACATCTGATAACAACAATCGTACGGTGGCCAATGTAAAGTCCTATTTCAATAAGGCCGGAGGAGGTTTGGTGCCTCCGGGATCCTTGGAATATATGTTTGATCGCAAGGCAGTGTTTGAGTTTGATAAAAGTGAAGGAATAGATCTTGAGGAGCTAGAACTGGAGCTAATAGATGGTGGTTTGGAAGAAATTGAGGAAAATGAAGGCCTGATCTACGCTTACGCTGACTTCAATAATTTTGGCGCACTGCAGAAGGCTATTGAGGATAAGGAGATAGAAATCAAGAAGTCTTCGCTAAAACGATTCCCAACTACTCCGGTAGATTTTGATGAAGATCAAATGGAGGAAATTGAGAAAATGCTGGACAAAATAGAGGATGATGATGACGTCCAGCAGGTATTTACCAATATTGCATAGTAATAGTAGCTATAGAATAGATTGAATTTAAGCTCTGGTCATTGGTCAGAGCTTTTTTTATATATTGACATTTAATCTGAATAATTATGAAAAACTCATTAGTATCAGCAATAGGGCTAGTCTGTTTGATGGCTTGTACAACGACTAATCAACAGAGAATATCTACAAATCTGATTGATACAGTGGCTATTGCCAGTCATATTGAAGTTTTGTCTTCGGATGAGTATCTAGGTCGGAAACCCTTTACAGAAGGGGAAGAAAAAACAACTAAGTATCTAAAAGATCAATTCATGAAAATGGGATTGTCCCCTGGTAATGGTGAGAGCTATTTTCAGGAAGTACCCATGGTGGAGATTACAGCCAACCCTTCCGAGACAATGACGGTTTCGGGCTCAAATGGGCAAGTAGAGCTTGTGATTGAAAAGGATTATGTGGTGTTCACCGATCGTCCGGTTGATCAGACAGCCCTATCTGAGTCAGAAATGGTATTTGCTGGTTACGGGATTGTTGCACCTGAGTATGGCTGGGATGATTACAAAGGGTTGGATGTAAAAGGCAAAACGGTTGTGGTCATGGTGAATGATCCGGGGTTCTCTTCGGGGGATTCAACTTTATTTAAGGGAGAAACCATGACTTATTATGGCAGATGGACCTACAAGTATGAAGAGGCGGCCAGACAAGGTGCTGCAGGTATTCTCATCATCCATGAAACAGTCCCAGCAGGGTACCCATGGATGGTAGTAAGAAACAGCTGGTCGGGAGCTGCTCTGAAACTTGATCAAGCTAACGGGGCGTATCAATGCGACGTATTGGGTTGGATATCAAGAGATGCTGCTATCAAGGTATTTGAATTGTCTGAAGAAGATATGATTGGATTTGCCGAGCGCTCACGTTCCAAAGATTTTGAACCGATTCAATTGGGCGTGAATGTTTCTGTGGCCATTGAAAACACTATTAAAAGAGACGTCTCAAAAAATGTTGTAGCCAAGATTACAGGGAGCGAAAGTCCAGATGAAACCATCATATATTCTGCTCATTGGGATCATCTCGGAGTTGGTCCTGATGTGGATGGGGACAGTATTTATAATGGCGCATATGACAATGCAAGTGGAGTGGCAGTCACTTTAGACATAGCCAGACTTTTTAAGCAAAATCCACCGAAAAGAAGTGTAATGTTTCTACTGGTCACTGCGGAAGAGCAGGGGCTACTTGGATCGGCATATTATGCTTCCAATCCAATAGTTGCTGCTGGTGCTACTGTTGCGAATCTTAACCTTGATGGGGTAACACCTTATGGGGCCATGAAAGATCTTACCGTGATTGGGTATGGGCAATCTGAGCTGGAGGATCTTGCAGACTCAATCGCCAAAGAACAAAACAGATATTTGCTACCAGACCAGCATCCGGGAAAAGGCTATTTCTTTAGATCCGATCATTTCAGTTTTGCTAAAATTGGCATCCCAGCACTTTTTGCGTCCGGCAGTTATGATGGTGTTGAAGGAGGAGTGGAACGAATCAAAGCAATATCGGACGCCTACAATCAATACAAATACCATAAGCCTGCGGATGAATATGATCCTTCTAGTTGGAGATATGGCAGCATGTATCAGGATGGTCAATTGTATTATTTGCTAGGTAATGAACTCGCAAATAGTAACATATGGCCAAAGTGGAAGGATGGAAGCGAATTCAAGTCGATCCGGGAGGGAAATTAACTAGAGCCGTAGGCTGTATCTAATCTCTAAACCTTCAAAGTCAAGGACTTCATAACATATGCCCGATGTGCAAGCAGGCCCACCTCTTCTTGTTCCGGCAAAGAACATTAATTCATTGTTGCTGTTCACTTTGAATCTACCAGATGCACCTATCCATGATCGAGTTGCTGAGCTATTGTTGATTAGAAATGGATCAGTAGATATTTCATAGGTGATGGCGAAATTCAACTTTTGATTGACTTTCAGTCCCACAGCCGTTAATGCATTGAAGGTTGATTCACCAAATCGCTGAAACTGTTGCAGTTCAAGTTCAGTAGTTAAAACGCGCTTTTTAGGTATCTTCCAGTCTACATGTGAACCAAAACTAATGCGATGTTCCTCGCTTTTTAATTGGTCGTTGGCATAGTCCATAAACAGTTTCAATGAATGATCATTGATCGGTCTGTCCAACTCCAGAAAGAATTCTGTGAACTTGAATGTTACACCAAAATCATTCAGTGCGTGCGCCACATTAAGGGTGATAGTAGTCAGATCCTCTGTGAAATAATAGGCTTCCAGTTGAAAGCCTTTCTCATCAAAAGGATCGCTAACATGCGTGCTTCGATTGAGCACTCGATAAGTGTGTTGCTTGATTAGCGCAGGAGGCTCGTTGAAACCAGTGCCAAGGTTAAAATTTTCGTAGAACTTAAATTCAGACGAGATGCCAAATTTCATCCAGTCATAATTAAGATTAACATAAAGAGCACTTGCCTTATCTGGTCCAATTAATTGAGCTCCCTCGGCATAGTAGGATAAACCAGATCCGACTACTCCATTCATATTAAAACTGCCAAAGACGTCTTGTTGATTCAGTAGCATCCATTGAGTTCCAATAGTTTGTCCACTGATGTCATAGGTAAGTTTTCCACTGACAATTTGGTCTATTCTACGATTGTTATTGATGGGGTTAACTGATAGCCAGGTGTCTTCATATACAGGAGGAATCACATTGTCTAATGGCTTACCGCCAGCTAATTCCAGAGATAATCCTCCTTTATTTAATCTTACAAGCACACCTGAAAAATCTCTTTGGAAGTAGTGTCTTGAACGATAGGATAAGTCTTCAAGAATAGCTCCAGGTACTTCATATGTTCGGAGAAAAATCCCCCGACCTGGTGTGTAATTGAAGTTGCCTATTTTGACATCCAAATGTTTACTTCTGTATTGAAGTCTAATTTGGTTGAAGCGAAAGTAGTTTCTATTTGTGAATGGGGTAAGGTATTCCTCCAGCGTGATGCCAGCTCTGAATTTTCCGAATTGGTAATTCAGAATTGATCTGTTGTAAGCTGAAACAAATGTAGCAGTGTCTGAAGGTAATTTTCCTGCTTGGACCTCCGTCAATATTTTTCCAGAGAATTGACCATATGCTCCATTTGAATAAGTCAGCAGAGCAATTAAGGCAATGAGGGGGATGAAATGATTAATTGAGCAGCGCTTCAATGTTCTCTTTGATTTCGATCTCATCACCCGGCGTAAAGCCTTCGTGTGTATAAAGTACTTCTCCTTTATTGTTAGTGATGATCAGCGATGGGAATGCAGAAAGGTTGAGCTCTGTCATCAATTCGCTTCCCGTATCCAGGAGAACGGGATATGAAATTTGAAGGCTGTTGCTCACTGGTCTCACTTTCGACACACTTCTAGGTCCATCACAGCTCAGACCAACAATATTTACACCTTGATCTTTATATGTTTCGAATAGCTTGTTGAGCTCAGGAATTGCTTTACGGCAGGGCTTGCACCATGTAGTCCAAAAATCAATAACTGTAAGTTTTTCTCCCCTGATCGACTCGAAATCAACTTGTTGATTATCAAGATTTTTGAGGGATAGATGAGATATGTTTTGTGCTAGCCCGATCGTTGTGATCGAAATAAAAAGAGCAGAAATGATTAATCGCATATTAGTCCAGCAGTTCCTTAAGCTTGTCTTCAATGTCATCCAGTTCGTTGCTCACTCTGTTTGAGCCTCTGAACACGATCTCTCCATCGGGATTGACAATCACAACACGATCATATCTGGTGTCATAATCCACTGCAGTAGCGGATGCGGATAAAAGTAAATTGAACTTAACTTTAGCCTTATCCTGAAATGCTTTTACCGCTTCACTATTTCCATTCCAGGTGTCCAATCCAATAATTGCAAACTTGTTATTATTTGCGAATTGATCCGCCATTTTCTGAATATCCGGACCTGCTGCGATACAGAATGGACAACCGCTTCCAAAGAAATACATGGCTAGTACCTTGTTCTCGAAATCATCAAGCTCTACACTATCACCATCTAGATTGTTGAGTGAGAAAAATGGGGCTAATTCAATTTCCTCTTCTTCTTCCTCAGTTGTTGATTTTTCACCACCTGGGTTCATTTCTGACATTACGTCATCCATTGGATCACAGCCAAAGGAGATTGATAGTACAAGTAGGATGTAAAAAACAGTTTTCATAACCTTAATTATGACACGAAAATAGGGTGATACATCCCACATTCAAAGCGATTATGCCATAGATAAAACCAAAGGTCAGAGATAAGACAACCATTTGTTTTGTCAAAAATGACGGTCAATGTCTCCAATTGTTTTGAATATTTAATAGATTAAAAGGATTATCACCACTTATTATCACATGGAAAAGTATGATGTAGTCATTATTGGTGCAGGTCCGGCAGGATATGCAGCTGCGATGAGGGCGATTGATTTCAGAAAAAAAGTACTGCTCGTTGAAAAGGATAAACTTGGTGGAGCGGGTATACATAATGGAGCGCTGTGGAGTAAAACGTGGTGGGAGATGTCCAGGGAGGCTTATTTAATGCGAAAACATGGACGAGCGCTCAACGTCGTTGCGCCAACATTCAATTTCAAGTTGCTCAAGGCAGAAGTAGAAGATGCCCTCAAAGAAAAGGTAGATCAATTGCAACATCACCTTCAAAATATCAATGTTACCATTGGTGAAGGTCTGCTAAAATATTTAAAAGGAACTGCTAAAGTCGTTGGCGCGCATGAAGTGTTGATCACAACTGAGGATGGAGAAGAGCGCGTGACAGCAGAGAACATTGTGCTGGCAACAGGCAGTAAACCTCGGAAGCTGCCAAACTTACCGATTGATGAAAAAATCGTCTTCACAAGTGATGGTCTAGGTTCACTGCAGGAATGGCCAAAAAGCATGGTAATACTTGGAGCAGGGGTGATAGGTTGTGAGTTTGCCACCATTTTCTCAGGGTTTGGCCATACAAAAGTTCATTTGATAGATAAAGGGGACCGCATCTTGCCATTTGAAGATGCTGATGTGGTTAAAGTAATTGAGCAAAACCTGGAGGAGCGCAACGTTTTGATTCATCGTAATTCCAAATTAGTAGACATGCAAGTCATCAACGACGAAGTAGAGTATACCCTCGAGTATAATGATGGCGGAAAGGAAATATTTAGGGTTGAGAAGGCGCTGGTTTCGGTTGGAAGGGTGCCTAGCTATGACAACCTTATTGACGATAGTCTGGGAATTGAAATGGACAATCGGGGTATCAAGGACAAGCTAACTCAAACCAGTATTGCAAATATTTATGCAGTAGGAGATATTACAGCAGATATATCATTGGTGAATGTCGGCGAACTCGAGGGGCGTTATGCTATTGAACGCATTTATGGTGAGCCGGGAAATGCTTTGATTTACGATAATATATCGACTATCATGTTTTTGACTCCTGAGGTTGCTGGCGTTGGTTTGAATGAAACGCAGGCCAAGCAGGCTAATCTGGACTTCAAAGTAGTAAGCCTTGATTATACTCATATCTCAAGAGCGATTGCCATGCGTAACACACAGGGTTTTATTAAAATCCTCGTTACGAATGATGAAGAAAACAAAATTCTAGGGATGCGTGTTGTTGGGCAGCACGCGTCATCAGCGATTCAGGCAGTTGCCCTGTTAATAAGTACAGGGAAAGGGATCAATGAGTTGGCAGAGTTGATACATCCACACCCTTCTATTATTGAGGGTATTCAGGAATGCTGCAGAATGCTGCTAAACACCTCGATTTTCAAACCATCGGTATTACGTAATGCAATGACTTGTAGAGTCTACAAAGACGGGGAATATTCCAACAACGGCTTTTAATTGAATGTGACGCCTTCAGGGAAGGTGAGCTCCACGCCCTGTTCAGCCACTATATCTGTTGCAGTCAATGTAAATGTGAGCTTGCCTAATTTGCGTGTCATCTTCAATGGAATGCCGTCCCATTCCCATAATTCGATCATGTTTCCTGATGAGAACTTCCAAATATTAACAGGCTTGTCCAGGATAGTGTCTGTTCCTGTTTTTATTCCACCTTTAGACGAATAGACTGCTTCTCTACTTTCAATGGGACTTTTGTATTGAGTTAGTTTACTAAGTTCAAAGTCCTTAGATGTTTTACCTTTTTTTGTTTTCATATCAATAGAGTAGATAAAGTCACCATTGATATACTCCAATCTGTGATCTTCAGAGGAAATGCCATATAGCGTGTAAGTCATGTCTCTATTGCTGGCTGACAGCCATCCAAAATACTTGAAGGACAAAGTACTGGATCCAGATGCTTCACCTGATATTTCATATGTAATAATTCCATCGATAAACGGATATTTGATGAGACCTTGCTCGGCTAGTTCTTTTGCATTGCCAGACTGAGCGTCGACAGAAAAGCAAACTACCAATATGATTAATGAAATGGCGATGTTCAACTTCTTCATTCGTTCAATAGTGTATTCAATGAGGAAGATAATAAGAATTGGGAACCCATTAAAAAAAGAAACCCCAAAACGAAGTTCTGGGGCCCCAACCAGCTATAGACAAAAATCTTGTATGCTTTAGAAGAGGGTTTTATACATGCGTGTATTTCAAACCCTTTGATACAAATAGAGTAAAAACGAAACTTACAATCCTGCCAAATCACTTTCAGATTCTGCCAAAATAGGCCTAATTGCCTTAGTATGTACGTTTGTTGCTTTAAAAAAGGAAAACCCCAAAACCAAAGCTTTGGGGTCCCAACCAGCTATAGACAAAAAGGCTTCCAACCACGGAAGCTTATCTTGATACGTAAACAGGGTCAACTCCATTGAGTTGATTTAATAGTTTATCAACCATCTGAGCCGTTGTTGTTGTCAGCTCAAGGAAAATAGAAAAATCTCTGTGGTTTTTACTCATTGACCGCAATAGATCAAGTTCTATTTTTGTTCCTGCCTCATAAAACGAGGTGTCTGGGTTATACCAAATGATTTTATCTTTCATAACCTTGATTGATAATTCAAAGGTGCATAAGATAAAAATACTGTTACTGCCAATGCGCTTCGAAATCCTGCCAACTTCAAATGCAGGATTTAAAAGTCTGCCAAACCCGTTTAGAAATCTGCCAAAGTCTTTTTTGAAAAGCTCACACGTCTATTTGAGGTACTGTTCTATCGATTTACCAAACCTGGATTCGAACTGAGATTTGAAATGAGTTACATTGTTCATGCCTATCGCTCTGCCGGCTTCTGAGGCACTCGTTACTTTGTTTTCATCCAGCAAGACCTTGATATATTGCCATCTCGTCTCTTTAATGAGCTCATGAGGAGTCATGCTGGTAACTTTTTTCACCAATCTGTACACTTTTCTTTCGCTAGCCGCCAATTCTTCAGCCAGATCCATAACTGAAAGATTGTTATCATCAATTCTACTTGTGATGACAGATTTGAGTCGGGCTAAAATCTCCGCATCAAAATTATCATTTGAAGTTCCCGGTGTGAAAAGGTCGATAAGTTCTTTGCCTGCATCTCTTTTGAACTGATTTGTAATCCGCAGCTTCAACTCTTTGGGGTCAAAAGGTTTAGCGAAAATGGCATCAGCTCCCTTTTCAAGCAATTTATGCTTGTCTTCAGGATTCGTTCGGGCGCTTACGACAAACAAATGTGTGTTTTGATGTTTTGGGTTTGATTTTAGCTTTTCTATCAACTCAAATCCATCCATATAGGGCATCATAAGATCAGTTATCACCAGATCAACTTGCTCAAGATCCAATATGACCATTGCATCTTGTCCGTTATTTGAGGTAATAATGTTGTAATCCTCTTCTAGCATCCTTTTTAGGTAATTTCGGATTTCCCTATGATCCTCAACTATAAGTATGGTTTTTGAGTTATCATTGGAAGTGACTGTATTAGAAGATTCCTCATCAATCAGTATTTCGCTTCGATAGAGCGGTTCATGAATTTCCTGTATCACTTCTTCTGAAACCCACTTCTTACCTGAACTTGGCAATAGCACACTGAAAGTTGTTCCATTGTTCAATTCGCTTGTTACGCTAATTTGTCCCTGATGTAACTCAACAATTTCTTTCGTAAGGGCCAATCCTACACCCATCGACTCTTCAGGTTTGTAGTCTTGATCATCAGCGATATAGAATCGATCAAAAACGTAGGGGAGGTGTATGGAGGGGATGCCAGCGCCATTGTCCTGTACCATTATTTTCATAAAATTGGCTGATCCTTTGTCGATTTCAAGTTTGATTTCTCCACCCGATTGAGTGTGCTTTACTGCATTGGAGAGCAGATTGTAGATGACTTTTTCAAACTGGTGAGGATCGATTTCAACTGTCAATTCGTCACTCACCAACGAGCTAAACGATAATGCGATTTCCTTTTGAGACGCGGCACTGGAAAACATCTTTACAAGCATTTTGAGATAAGACTCAATCCGCACATGTTGTTTTTTTAGCTTGAGCTTTCCTTCCTCCAATCTCGTAAGGTCCCTGATTTCGTCCGCCATGAACAAAAGGCGTTTACCGTTTTTGTATCCTATTTTCAATTGATCTTTGGTGTCTTCGTCGAGCTTACTTTTTGGATCTTCCAGTACCTGATCCAAACTTCCCAGTATCAATGTAAGCGGGCTTCTCAGGTCATGTGATATGTTGGCGAAAAAGCGCGACTTAGCATTGTCGAGTTGCTTCAGTTTGTTAGACTGGTATTCGATTTGTTCTTTTTGCTTTTGAATTTCCGTCAGCAGTCGCTTTCGAAGTACAGAAGAACGATAGACAAACAGCATGAGTCCAAAAAGCAGTAATACCAAAATGATCACTCCTATAAGCAGTTGTTTTTGCTTGTCTATGATCTCTTGTTGAAGAATTGCTTCTCTTTTGAGTGCTTCATTTTCTGCCTCTTTTTTACCGGTTTGATAACGCGCCTCCATTTCAGCCAGATTACTTCTGTCATTTTCATCTGTGATTTGATATAGTAGATTATAAGCCTTATCGAAATAGTAGGTTGCTTCCTTGTATTGTTCAAGTTCGGATAAAATCTCAGCCTTTAAACTAGCGGCTTCATGTTGATTTCTTTTGGCACTGGCTGAATCAGCTGAGGCTTCCGCTATATTGACATACTTAAGCGCCTTCCTATAATTCTTTTGATCCATCAGAACTTTGGTCATTGTGAGCGCGGGATAAGCGAGGTTGGCAAAATCTCCAATTTGATTCTTCAAATAGATAGCCGAGTCGGCGTAAAATATGGCACTATCAAAGACTTCTGTACGCCAGTAGCATATGGCGAGATTGCCATATCCTATGGAGTACGCTTTTGCATTAGATCCTGGCGGAAATCTTTCCAGAAAACGATTGAGCCAATATCTGGCCGTGTCATAACGATGTTCACCCATGTGGATGAGTGCTAAATTGTTGCTAAGTCCCGCCTTGAATCTTGTACTCGTTGCTACTTCCATTGCGCGCTGGAAGTACTCCATTCCTTTGGTCCAATTGTTTTGCGATTGATAGATCAATCCAATTTGCTTATATGAGTCAGCAATTTCATTCGGATCAATATTGAGCTGCTCCTTGATAGCCAATGACTTTAGCGCGTATTCAATCGCTTCTAAATAATCGTCCCGCCCATCAAAGTAATAGGCAATCTCAAATAGGGTTTCGGCCTGTAAAGCACTATCCTGCAGTTCTTTTACAAGGTCTAACGCTTCGAAAAGATCATCATAGCCGTAATCGGGAATTCCGTGCAAACCTTTAAGCTTGCCTCTTGTAATAAGTGCTCGTGATAATTGAGATGTCTTGAGATTTCTCGCTATTTCTACGGCTGTATCAGCCCATAATACGGACTGATCCGCAAGTTCATGACGAGTAGTCCACGCTAGTTCTTCGTAGACAATATGTCGAAGTGAATCGGAAAGGTCACTCTGTGCTGAGAGCTCCTTCAGACCGTCTATCTCAGCTGTTTGGGCTGTTATAGAAGAGCCAATGAGCAAGCAAATGAAAATTAAAGGCGCGGACCGATTCATACCCAATGATATTCAAAGCGCACCTAATACTGATGAACCATTCTCATCTTTCTGTAAAAGATTCAATCTATTCGTAAAATACGGCTACTTCATCAAGGTTTTTTCTCTTCAGGTCAGGCACGTAAACCTCATCTTCAGGATAACCGATCGGTAACAACAAGTAGGGACGTTCGTTCGCAGGTCGGTTCAGGATTTTGGTGAGAAAATTCATTGGACTGGGTGTATGCGTAATGGTCACCAATCCAGCATTATGAATGGCCGTTATCAACATGCCGCATGCGATCCCAACACTCTCGTTGACATAATAGTTGTTGTGTTTTTCTCCGCTCTGATGCTCATACACCTTTTTGAATACGATGATCAACCAAGGTGCTTTTTCCAGAAACGGTTTGTTCCAGTCTGTTGCAATAGGTTTTAAATCATTGAGCCATCTTTCAGACATGCGACCGTTATAACTGTCATATTCTTCCTTTTCTGCAGCCTCACGGATTTTGACTTTGATGTCAGCTGAAGAAACAGCGCAAAAGGTCCAGGGTTGCTTATGCGCGCCAGAGGGAGCTGAGGAAGCGGTCATGATCAAGTCATCAATAACTGACTTAGGGACAGGTTTATCAGCAATGTCTCTTACCGTTCTTCTCGTATCGGCCCATTCGTAAAACGATTTGACACGTTTGGCTAATTCGTCCGGATCGTATGTTTCACGATCATACTTAACATGCGTGAAACCATGGATTTCTTTGCTCTTCATATCTTATAACCCTAAAACGTCCACTCCTTGATTGAAAACAACATCAACTGGTATGCCTGCTGCTGCCAATTTATCCAGATCACTTTGCAGGTCAGCTAATATCAAGCCCTTTTCAGCCACCAGGTTAGAAACACCTTCATAGTCTCCATCTCCCTGGAGTGTTAAGATAATTTCGGTCAAACCGTTCATGGCGGTTGTCATTTTTTCATAATCTACGGTGTACTTACCATCAGCATCTTTTGAAAAGGCACCCATTTCCTTAAAATAGTTGAACCTAATCATGTTGGCTTTGCCATGGGCACTAGATGCGCCAAAACGCACAGATCTAAATATGCTGGCAAGAAATGTAGTGTAGTAAGACTCCATGGTGCCTGCGACTTCTCCACTTTTTATCAACTGGTTGATCATGTAGAGTCCAAGTACGTCGGCTTTTCCTTCCTCTAATGCTGAGTAGTGCTCCTTGAGTGCACTGCGTACGGTCCCTTTTCCATTGATGGTATTTTTAATGCCTAAACCATGTGCCACCTCATGAAACATTGTGTTGGCAAAGAAGGCGTCAAAGTTTACATGTTGTCGCTGCTCATCGTTGATCAATTGATCGGCAATGGGGATCAGTATTTTTTCATATTTGGCTTTCATGGCGTTTTTAAGCTGTAGCCTGCGGGATCCTTTTTGTAGCTGAACTTCTTCATCGTTGGGTAGGTTGATGGCAATGGTCTTACTGCCGGCATTGCAATCACCTGCATAGTAAATCACATCATATGCATTAAGATCAGCATTTGCTCCGGGTTTTTCTTGTTTATACTGATCAGGAACAGGAATACCTTTCTGGAGTTCAGGGAGCAGACTGGTGTATTTTTCGAGTCGCTTGCTCCAATCCATGTCCTTGATCAACACATAGGCCTCATGAGCAGCTTTATAGTTAAATAATCCGTCTTCGTAGTTTTCAATGGGTCCTATGACCACATCGATCTGATTGGACTTCATATCCATCCAGGCCATATCGGATGGTTGATATTCATCCGTTATTAACGCTTCAGAACGTAATTCGAGATATTGCCTGAATCCAGGATCCTCTGCCAGCTCTGCACTTTCCTTTAGAAGCTGAGCAGCTCTTTGTACCTGTTCTGCGAACATTTCATTGTAAGGGATCGTGATGAGATTCCCTTGATCATCCCTTCTCAAAAATGTGTACAATGATGCTTTATCAGGTAAGTCAGCGGCTTCAAATTCTGATTTGGTCATATCATCTGGATAGAAATTAGCTCCGGCTGGTTTAGGGCCAATCCCTTCAATGAATGGAGCATTACCATTCAGTCTGTCCCATGGGCCATAATTGATTTTAATAAACTCCTTTTCATCGTCATAATTAGTTAAGGCTAAAGCTTCTTTTTTTGTGCCATATGCCTCTTGCCAGAATAATTCATCCATGATATCAGACGCTTCAATCAACTTACCAATCATTTGTTTTTGTGAATTGCTCAGTGAAGACAGATCAGCAGTCAAAGTAAAGGGTGTATACACGTCTAATAAGGATTCCTCTTCTTCCTGAACTGGCGTTGAAAGTTCTTTTTTTGATGGTTCACATGCGATCCATATTAATGCTAAAGCAATTAATCTAATCTTGTTCATTTTCGGGTTTGTTTCATTTCCAGTGTCTAAAATAACTAAACGGTTGCTAATGCAATTAATCACATGACCATTGACTTAACTAAAATTCAGTTCGAGGACTTGATAATACCCACTTGTATAATCTGGTGCATGTTAGGCAGCCCAATAGAATAGCTTTGCAGCTTTAAAGAGGTAAAACATGCGCATTGGATTTTTGGTGTCATTGATTTTGGTAGTTCTGGGAGCAAATGCTCATGAAATAGGGCGTCTTAATTCAATATATACTGAGACTGCCCCAGTAATTGACGGGGAGTTAAATGATGATGTATGGAATCAATCTGGGCAGGTCAGTGGTTTCAAGACCTTTGTGCCTGATTTTGGTCAAGAGCTTCCTTTCAAAACCGTGGCTTATTGGTCACACGATGAAGACAATCTGTATTTTGCTTTTAAGTGCTATGACGATCCTGAACTGATTAAGACCTCCTTGGCAGCTCGAGACAAGATTCAATATGATGATTGGGTTTGCATCAATCTTGACTCGTTCAATGATCAGCAGACATTGTACGGGTTTTACATTAATCCGAATGGAATTCAAATGGATACCCGATTTGCAGGGAATCGTGATGACCCGGCCATTGATATGGTGTGGTACAGTGCTGGAAAAATTGACGAGGAAGGCTATACGGTAGAGGCGAAAATACCTTTTAAAAGTATCAGGTACGCGGTGAAAGATGGAAAGGTCGATATGGGTGTGATTTTTGAACGAAAAGTCAGTAGAATGACTACCCAGGTGACTTATCCACCCCTTAACCCTGAACAAGGTTTTAATTTCCTAACCCAAAGTATGCCGATTCATTTTGAAAACGTAAAAAAGAATGTCCTGCTTGAACTACTGCCAGCTGTTACTTATGGAAGGACAAAGAATGATCAGGAAGGAATAATGGTAACGGATGATCAAACCGAACTGAGTTTGACCGCAAAGTATGGAATAACATCAAATTTAATCCTTGATGCTACCTACAATCCCGACTTTAGTCAAGTGGAAGCAGATGCAGTGCAAATGCAGGTCAATCAGCGATTTCCGGTTTTCTTTCCAGAGAAAAGACCATTTTTCCAGGAGGGAAGTGAAAATTTTAACCACAGTGGACGAGGAAACGAAATACGATCCATTGTGAATACGCGTACAATTGCCAATCCAATATCAGCAGGTAAATTGACGGGAAGAATAGGCGCTAAAAACACCATATCTGCGGTTGCAGCGATTGATGAGTTAGATACTTCATACAATGCCAATGTCGGGGTAATGCGGTATAAAAGAACTTTGAGCAAGGATAGCTATGTGGGTGGATTTTGGACTGGAAGAGCTGAGGCAGAGCTGACAAATGTAGTCTATGGTCTTGATGGGCAATATCGATTAAGTGACGCGAGCATGCTCAGCGGCTATACCTTCAATACTTATACGGATGAAGCTGAAACTGATCCTGTCAATGCCGCGGCTTTTGCAGGTAACTATTCTTACCGAAACAGAAATGTAAGCGTCAGTGCGGGAGTTACACATGTGAGCGAAGATTTTAGATCCACCGTGGGTTACATAACACGTACTGGTATAACAAAGTACAACGCCTTCTACAGTCCAAAGTTTTATCCCAAGTCAGGGGCTATCAAGAAATTGGATGGACTTGTTTATTTCTCTACCAGTAAGGATCATCCTAGTGGGTTGTATGAAAGAAGTTTATTTAACCGATATGAACTGACGCTACCACGAAATACAGAAATTAGATTGTCTGGGGGCTTGTCTAATGAAATCTATGAAGCGCTAAAATTTGATCGGAGCAATGTGACACTTTCAGCCGAATCACAACTGACCAAACGAATAGGAGTTGGCGGGGAGTACCGAATTCAGCGAAGACCCTATTACAGTGATCTGGAGCAAGGCATGGGTAAGTCGATTGAAGGGGGTATGATAGTTCAGTTTTCCGATAATTTCAATTCTGAAACGGAATACAATTACTCCGAATTGAATAGTCAGGAGACAGGAGAAAACTACTATAAGATCCACATTATCAGATCGAAGAATACTTATCAATTGAATAAGTATTTCTTTGCGAGAGCTATCATTCAATACAATTCATTTACTCACGTCATTACTCCGAACTTGTTGGCGTCATTTACATATATCCCGGGTACTGTTGTTCATGTTGGATACGGATCGTTCTATGATCGAACAAGATGGGATATTGAGGCAGGAGATTACGTCGATAGTCCAACTTTCAGTGTTAAAAATCAAGGGGTATTCTTCAAAGCGTCTTATTTGTGGAGGATGTGATTATCAGCCTCTAGAGATAATGATAAGTGCCAAGCCTGCGACAAAGCAAACGAACATGAGGTTGATTAACCTTTTTGTTGATTGATTGCTACTGGTAAATTCCTTCCAAATAAAGACACCCCATGCGGCAGCAACCATCGTAGCGCCTTGTCCTAGTCCGTATGAAATGGCAAAACCAGCCTTTTCAGAAGCAATCATGCTTAAATTCATCCCAATACACCAAATGACTCCACCGAGAACTCCGATTGCATGTGTCTTTGCATCTCCCTTGGTGAAATAGTCACCATATGACACAGGTTCACCACTAACCGGTCTGAACATAAAGAAGCTGTTCCAAACAAAATTGGAAATAAATATCCCGATTGAGAAGACAAATACAGCGCTGTACGGGGTGAATAAACCAGCCTGTGGATTTTGAAAATCTAATGAAACGGATGAGGCAACTAGCCGGAAAAAGAATGCCATCATTACACCGCCAATAACAGCATATACTATGCCACGAGTAGGAGTAGTGGCATTCATTGATGATTTCTGTTTATAGGCTAGGGCATCCAGTACAATAGCAATGATCACCAGACCAACTCCAAGGAACAGCTGTATAGGATCGCCAATGGGGGTTGCTACATAATTGACGATGACACCTAGTGCAAGGGCAATACCTATTCCGACTGGAAAGGCTACCGCCATGCCAGCAATGTCAATCGCAGCAACAATCATCAAATTGGCGAGATTGAATACTACACCTCCAAGAAAAGCCGATACAAAGGAACTCATTTCCGCCTGTGAAAGGTCTGTAAAAAATGATCGACCTGTTTCTCCTGTTGATCCCAATGTAACACCAAATATTAATGAGCAGAGTATGATACCTAAACTATAGTCCCAATAGAAAAGGGGGAAAGACCATGATTTTGAAGCTAATTTTTGAGTGTTCGCCCAAGATCCCCAGCATAGCATAGTGACAACACAAAGGATTACGGCAAGGGTATAACTTTCTGGAATAAACATTTGAAACTATTGAATGGTTGAAAGATCATTTTTTGATGGCACAGAGGTTTGAGCTCCCAGTTTTGTCACTGAAAAGGCGGCAGCCTGATTTGCAAAACCGATGGCTGATCTAAGACTGAGTCCTTCGGCCAAAGCGACGGTTAATGCTCCATTGAATGTGTCTCCAGCCGCAGTGCTATCTATTGCTTTTACCCTATAGCCAGGAATAAGTTCATCTAACTCATCTGATCGAACATAGGCCCCTTGGGCTCCCATTGTGATAATGACAATCGGAATTCCTTTTTTTCTTAGTAGGGATGCTGCTCTTCCAGCTGAATCAATATCTGTGACATTGATGTTGGTGAGTAGTTTAGCTTCGGACTCATTAGGCGTGATGATGTCTACACCACTTAACAAGTCCTCATCAAGTGATTGCGCAGGAGCCGGATTCAGAATCACTTTTGTGTTGTTTTGTTTGGCTATTTGTATGGCTTTCCTGACAGATTCGATTGGGATTTCCAATTGAATGAGTAAGAAACCTGAATCCTCGATAATTGCAGATTTTTGAACAATGTCATCACTTGATAGCTCATTGTTAGCGCCAAGTGCAACTGAGATTGAGTTTTCCCCCTTGCCATCAACCATGATAAGTGCTACTCCTGATGGAGTGTGATGATCTGTATAAATGTGATCAACGTTAATTCCTCTGGCTTTGAAGCCGACGATGGCTTCTTTGCCAAATAGATCTTGGCCAACCTTGGCAATGAAAGTAACATTCCCCTCCAAAGAAGCGGCCGCAACAGCTTGATTAGCTCCTTTACCACCTGGGATCATTTGAAATACACCTCCCAAAACAGTTTCACCAGGTCTGGGGAGATGTTCGGATTTGACTACCATGTCTGTATTGCTACTTCCTATGACTAGTATTTTTTCCTGTTGGGTCATTCGATGAACATTCATTTGTATATTGCACAATCGAGTGCGCTGCACAAATAAGCATTATTTTGTTGATATTCATGAACGAATTTGTAATAAATTATCAATGCCTGTTGGGATTACATTAAAGGAACTAGCAGAAAAAATTGGCGTGTCTAGAACGACAGTGTCTCGGGTAATGTCGGGCAATGCCATAAAGTATCGAATCAGCGAGTCTACAATTAATAAAGTAAGGAAGGCTGCTGATAAGTATCGACTTGTGCCAAATCAAGTTGCTAAAAATCTAAGGAGGCAAAAAACAGATACCATCGGTTTGATGATACCTGATGTCTCTAACCCATTCTTCGCTAATCTGGCGAAAGGTGTAGAGGATGCCTTGAGAATGAAGGGAAAGATGATTCTGCTTTGCAATACCAATGAAAATACTGCTCAGGAATCGGAGTTACTATCCATGATAGTTGGGCGCCAGATTGATGGTTTGCTTGTTGCTCCTGTTGGATTAGACGGATCCCATTTCAAGTCCTTGTCTGACAAACCCATTGTATTTATCGATCGTTATTTTGATGACCTGGACATTCCGTACGTGGCTACCCACAATGTTGAAGGGGGATATCAGGCAACCAGGTATCTGGTGGAGAGGGGGCATCAACATATTGCATGTATTCAGGGGCTGGTAAGTACGGTTTCGAGTCGGGATCGAGTCTTGGGCGTTAAGAAAGCACTTCATGAGTTTGGCAAGAAAGCGGATTCGGTCATATTGGGAGATGGATTTACCATTGAGAATGGCATTCAAGCCATGAATCAACTGTTAGATTCACCAATTCGACCTACCGCTGTATTTGCAATGAGTAATCAAATAGCGATAGGGGCAATGGATGTAATCAAAAGTAGAGGGTTGCAAATTCCCAAGGATGTATCACTTATCTCGTTTGACGAACAGCCGTACTTCAAGCTTACTTCTCCTCCTGTCACTACCATTCAACAGCCCATTGAGCTGTTAGCCAAAACTGCAGTAAAAATGCTTATGGAACTCATTAGTGGAAATGCTGTTTCGTCCACTGCTATTATGCCAAAAATCATTGAGAGAGAATCAGTAGCTGTACTTCAATGAGTTGTGAAGCTAAAAAAGGGCCCATGGCAATGCCACGGACCCTTTACATATTCACTAGACAAGTCCTTTATTCAAAGTCTATCTTTTCAATTTTTTTCCATGGAATATAAACGGGTTCACCTCCGGAGTAAACCAGTGCTCCAGAATTACGCTCTGTCACGTCCTGGGATTCTTCTAATATCAATTCATCTCCATTCTTAAGGGTCACAATTGATTCTTCGTCGTTTCGTGGAGCTATTGACGCAATGTTTCTGAAAGGAATTAAATACTCAGTGTCATATACCTTACCATGCAATATTTCCAGCACCATCGATTCATCAAGGTCATATGCAATTTCGCCCTTATGAACATCACCATTGGTTACCGTAACCGTTCCAGATAACTTATCCTGGTTTTTGAAATCGCGGTACGTTACAATCGATTTAGGTGCAGCCATGAAAGTGACAGATTCGAAATCCTCCCAAGGAATATCCACTCTACCAAGCCCTTCAACTGTAACAATGATACCTCTGTTTTCAGCGTTCACATCATTACTTCCTCTAAGCTCCAGTTCACGGCCACTTTTTAATGTGATGAGGCTCCTGCTGCTGCTAATTTTTTCAATGGATTGAAGCTTGCCAAATTTGACTGAAATGTCTCCATCCTCGGTATCTCCATCCAATTTGTCATTTGTAACTCGTTCGTCGTGATCCCATTGAATAAAGCCAGTGAATTGTCCTTCATCACTTTCGACTGTACCATATAGTGGGTCGCCAAATTTTTCATCCAATTGCTTAGGAGTCTCCATGAATTCAATCATCTCTATTCTATCCCAGTCAATTTCCACTTCACCGAGTTCTTGATCCATAATCCTGATATCAGTGCCCACATCATTATAACCACTTCCATCAAGTGTAAATCGCTCACCGTTTTGCAATTCAATTTTCACCATGTCTCCCCGATATGGTTTAATGGACTTGAGTTCTCCAAACTGACATACGAACTGATGCAGGTGGCTGTCCTCCCAATTGATGGAAACATTGACCATCCAATTGCCATTGCGGCTTACATGATAATGATCTTCGAGATGCTCTCGTTCTCGATCTGATAATTGATCGATGAAATCATTATCTTCCTTACTGGCGTTAAAAAAATCCGTCCAGTAAATTTCCTCTTTTCCCCATCTGAGATTACCTTCATAAGAGCCGTCAAATGTGGTGACTTTGCCATAGATAAAACCACCGTCCTGTGCGCTCACTGCAAATAGCAAGAACATCAGAACAGTGGTAACTATCAATCTTGGTTTAGTACTTTCTGTTGTTGAGTTTTTGAACATTTGGGTATTTGTTTTTGGTTTTAGTTGATGTGTAATCACAATTCGAAATACGGCAAAATAGGAGGTATATAAAACGAACTAGCGACGAGTCGGTCTCTGCAATTACCGAATCGGGCATGTTCGATAATGTACAGGGAAGCAGTATATAGGCTTATTTCAGATACAATAGCGATTCATGTCTGAGTAAATCAACTTGATTGCGCAATGGCATGGCAATTTATGCTCTTTGTAATCCCCGATTTCAAATGGTGATATGGGTTGATTATGCTCGAATGTTTGGAAACCAGTTATTATGCGTAAATTGGTTTCAACCCAATAAAAACATGATGCAAAGAAGCTCTCTCGTTTTATTGTTACTTCTAATCCTTCAATCTGCATTTGGGCAAACTGACCCAAATGATTTTGTGTTGTTAAACATTGAAATGTTGAGTAGGGCAGAGACGGGTCAGGTTTTGCAAGAAGTAAACAAAGCTCAACCTAAGCTCGTCGCTCTAAATGTATTTTATGGATCAGATAGAGGCGCTTCAGACGATCCTATGGTTCAGGCTTTCAGCGCAATTGAAACAGATATTCTGGGATATAACCTGAAAGACAAAAGGTTGGGTTCCCATTCGAAGTTTATGCAACATGCTGCTGATTCAGGGATGACTCGTTTGGTAGGGGATGTTCGTATGTGGCCCATGTATTTTGTTCCTAAGCAAAATAAATTTGGTCAACTTCACGATCATTTCAGCATGACCGTAGCTTCTTATCTGATAGATGAACTTCCTGACTATAAGCCTGATGGCATCAAGGCAATCGAGTACTTTCCTAAACTGGATTACACCATTATCAATATGTCAGAGTTTGATCTGGAGAAGCATGGTGAATTGATCAAAGGCAATGTTGTATTTGTAGGCTATTTAGGGCCAGAAAATGAGGACAAACAATTTACACCGCTAAGGGAGACCAAGGGTGTGTCTGAAGGGCAAAAGGATACATACGGAACAGAGATTCTAGTCTACATGGTAAGGACCATCATTAGTGACAGTAAGCAACCATAATCCTGATAAGTCTACTGATCTAGCCAGGATTTGAACTCTCTTGTTTTTTCAGCACTGACTACTAGCTCCTGATCGGCTGGTGGTTGTAATTCAACTTTAATACGGCCTTTGAAGTAGGGGTGTAATTCAGAAATCGAATCATAACCAACAATAAACTGCCTATTGGCACGGTAGAATGTGCCAGGGTCGAGTTGCTCATCCAGCGTCTCCAAAGTCTGATCTGTGGGTAGTTTCTTGCCATCCTTTGTTACGATATAAGTCAGCTTATTCTGGCTAAAGAAATAAGAAATTTTTTCAACAGGAACTGCAACGATCTTATGTCCTATTTTGATTAAGAATCGTGACTTAAAAGATTTCTTCTGATTTTGAATGAGGTCATACAAGCTGTCAAAATCCGCCGGAAACTTACTTGATTCCATTCGCTCCTTATGTCGTGCTATGGCATTTGCCAACTTCTCTTTTTCTATGGGTTTAAGTAAATAATCAACACTATTCACCTCGAATGCTTTGATGGCATATTGATCATACGCAGTAGTAAATATGACAGGAACTTCTAATTTGAGGGTCTTGAATAACTCAAAAGAAAGGCCATCAAGGAGCCTGATGTCACTTATGACCAGATCGGGGTGTTTATTGTTTTCAAACCAGGCTTTTCCTTCTTCAATTGATTTGATGGTAGCAATTACTTCAAGAGAAGCATCAATCTCGTTGATCAGTTTGATGATTCGATCGGATGCCAGCGTTTCATCTTCGAGTACAAGTAGCTTCATATTGTTTCGATTTCAATAAGTGGGATGGATATTTTAAAAATCTTGTCGTCTTTTTCAATGTCTATGATCTCATCAGTGTAATAGCTGATGCGTTGTTTGATATTATTGAGTCCCGTACCTGATTTTGTTTTAATGTCCTCAGGTTTTTCATAGATGGAGTTCTCAATGATCAATCTGCAGTCCTCATTGCGTATATTGATTTTTAACGGTCTGGAGGCTGAAATGATATTATGCTTAATGGCATTTTCAATCAACATCTGTAGCGTGAGAGGAGGCATCATACACATGTACGCTTCCTCATCAATGTTGATATCGAATAGAATATTTTCCTCAAACCGTGTTTCGATTAGGTAAACATATGACTGGATGAATTCCAATTCTTCCTCGAGTGTTATGAGATCTTCCACCTTATTCAAGAGCATCGTACGATAGACCTGGGCAAAACGAACCAGAAACTCCTGTGACTGCTTTGGATTCGTGTCAATCAGTGCTGAGAGAATATTGAGGTTGTTGAATAAAAAGTGAGGATCGAGGTGATTCTTCAGGTTTTTGAGCTGAGAACGCATGCTTTCCTTGTGATACTTTTCCATTTCCAGTTCACTTGACTGCCAATGTGCAAGAAATTGTAACGAAAAGTAAATTGAGAATGCTGGTATAAAAATGATGGAGCCATAAATATTGGTCAATACCATTTGTTCCATAGTTGGAGGTTCGTTAGTGAACCCGTACTTGAGAATCAAATAGACAAGATTGACAATATTTACGGAAAAGGTAATCCCCAGGAATAGATGCAGGAAAAATCTTCGCTTGCCATATTTGAGCCAGGGTATCCATTTGTTGAGCAATCGAGAAAGCCCAATGTTGCCATACCAAAGGAGGATGGCGGAGAGTCCTAACCATGCAATTGAAAAATAGATGTTTTCTGAGGGAGGAACAAAGTAGAAATATGTGGAAACAGCAATTGCTACCAGCAGTATGACAATAATCCAGGTTTTTCTACTCATTGTTGAACTTCTTGGCGACTAGTCAAGTATAATTTCGGCAATTTTTCTCCAAGGAATATATGTCGCCTCCTTGTTTCTTGTCAATACTACCATCCCGTCATTTGACCTGTTGACATCTCGTGAATCACCCAATAATAGCTTTTCTCCATTTTTAAGTTCTACAATTGAGTAGTCATCATTTTTAGGGACAATGCTTCTAATGTTGCGAAAGGCAATCATGTATTTGACATCATCATCATTCCCATCCAGGGTTTCTATTTCCCAGGTTTCGTCTACATCATAGACGATTTGTCCAGAGAATTGATCATTCTCATAGGTGTATACCGTACCTGAAATCCCTTTTGGAACTTCGAAGGAATCATAAGTCGGTCCGCTATTTGGTGCTTTTTCAAGGTTCGCTGTTCTGAAATATTTCCAAGGAATGTCAATTTTGCCTACATCAGGAACACTGACAATGATGCCTCGATTATCTTCATCTACATCATTGCTGTTGGTTAGCGAATATTCCTTGCCATCAAAACAAACTACATAGCTGCCGCCTCCTTGTTTTTCTATACTTTTAATCTCCCTAAAGGGCAGGGAAATATCCCGACTTTGTTGATCACCATCTAACTTGTCTTCTCCTAGCCGTTCGTCATGATCCCATTGAATAAAACCTGTATAGGTGCCTTTTCGATAAGTTTCAATCGTACCATAGATTGGTGACCCGCCATACACCCGCATGGAGTTAGGAGTAGGGAGGAATTCAATTTCTTTGATTCGATTCCATCTAACAGAGATATCTCCAAGTTCTTCATCATTCATGATGATAGTACTGCCAAAATCATTGGCATAGTTGCCATCCAGCCTTAGTTTTTCTCCATTTTTAAGCACTAGGGTAAAAGTGCTTTTGCCTATGTCCGTGATGGTTTTGATGTCCCCAAACTGACATGAAAACTGATGTGTTGTGTAGCCCACTCGATCTTCCCAAATACTTGATAATGCCCAGTTCAAATCTCCCCAGTCAAATTCAGATTCCTTGCCTTCTTCAATAAGATGCTGATAATGTTTCTGATTGATTTTGGAAGCGTTGAAGTAGTCATTCCAAAATGCCTCTTCCTTGCCCCATCGCATTTGCCCTTGGTAGACATTGTCATAGGTAGTGACCCTTCCGTAAATATAGCCTTCAGAACTCTGGGCCTGTACTTCACTCCAGACAATCAGGAATGCTATAATGTTTCCAAACAGAATTAGGGCTGACTTTCTGTATTTGATCATAAATGAGATTAATGCTTTTGCATTCATACCCCAAATCTGGGCGTATGTTTTCTTATATTAAATGTAATATCTCCAACGATGGAAATAACGTATCCGAAACCGGACACTACCTGTCCGAAACGGATGCACCAATTTATGTAACAAACCAAGAATATCGATGACATTTCATCTATTGTTTAACACAATTGAGTGGTGCAAATTGAGGTTTCGGCCAGAATTTTTAGCTCGAGGTGTGAGTTAGCACTAGTTTTGACGAATGACAGCACTTATAATTACGAAGTATCTACATTTTTTAGGCATTCTGGGACTAGCAGGAACTTTGCTGACTGAAAACATCCTGATTAGTAAACGAATGAGTAGGGGACAATTGAGAAAGCTATCATTGGTGGATGCTGGTTATGGATTAAGCGCAATGCTAGCGGTAACAGGAGGGCTTATTCTGTGGTTTGGAGTTGGAAAACCCGCAGCGTATTACCATGCCAATTGGATCTTTCTATCCAAAGTAGGTATCGTTACCTTAATGGGAATACTTTCAATCTGGCCAACCATCTTTTTCCTGAAAAACGGGAAGAAAACTTTGGATCAAACTGAGCATGTCAGCTTACCAGCTTATGTTTTGATAATCGTCCGAATTCAGGCAGTCTTGTTGTTGTTGTTGGTCCCCTTGTTGGCTTCTCTCATGGCCTATGGTTTTGGTGCAGTCGCATAGGCCATATACCTACCATGATGTGAAAAAGAGACGAGTATTTCAGCTCCATCTTTAGTGACCAAAAGCGGAAGACCATTTTCATCGTCAATTAATGAATGTGCCGGGTGATCGGCAAGAATCATTTGTCTAACAGAAGTTGATGCAGCCTGCCCTTTGGTAGTTGAGCACTTATAAGCTGGTTGTTTAGATGTAGATGAAACTAGCGCAATAGTTCTGTTGTCATCAACAAATACAAATCCATTGAATCGAGGCGCAATAATTGATCCACGATCATTGTTCCAGGCGATCTGAACCGGAATTGATTTTGGATCAAAGGTCGTAAGTTGTCGATGAGCCTTAAAGATTGCTTCTTTTACAGTCCAATAGGCCCAAAACGTGAGGTTTTCGTTCAGATTTCCAGTTATCGAATCAAGTGGGTGACTGATAAATCTGAGGTCTTGTTTTGATCGGGTTCTTGATTGTTGATCTCTAAGGTCATGTACGTCAATGCCAATCACGCTACAAGGTCAGTTTGAAGAATAGCTCTATAGAAGCATTTTTGACATCATTCTCAAACTCGTAATACATGTTGTAACGTTTGCCTCCTCTAAGGGAAGCTCCATATGTGAATTGATCTTTGGTGATAAGTCCATTAACACTGATCACATACTCAGCATCTTGTCGATCAAGTGCTTGGATGCGTTCGAAGAAGTAGTCATCATCATGTCGAATCCTTCTAATCAAAAATCCTAATGTGCGCGACAAATCATGCCAGGTAAGTCCGAGGTTGTCCGAAACACCGCCACCTCCAATGCCTGCTCCCAAAAGTTGGCCGTCATTCGTATATCCATGTTCGATCAGAATATGTTGATAATAGGGGGGATTGGGGCGAAACAACCACCCCATATTTCTCGAAAGATTGGTATGCTCATAACTCGCGAGTAATGCAGACGGCTTCTTGGACGGCAGGTCAAAAACCTTTTGGAAGCCAATGGTGTATGCACGACTGTGTTCGGGAGAAACGAAAAAGCGTCTTGATGTAGTGCCATTGAAATCATTGCGACTCCACTCCAGGTAAACGTTGAAACCAACATTCGGAAACAACCAATCCACAAATAATGCACCCATCTGATCAAACGCGTCATTGAAACGTAATGTACTGTCACTTACTTCTTGACCATTATCAATTTTTTTAATGGTTGCAAAAAGATCTCGCGCCTGAAAATGCTCGAAATATTTGTACATGGTTTTATGAAAACCAACCGTGAGTCGGTCGAGGTATGGGAGTTGATATGCCACCGAAAGACCGTTGATATATCTGCGATCGTCTCGATCCACATCATCAAAGAATTGAGAGCCGCTTACAAATCCTTGAAATGTGTTCGTTTCAAGTTTGCCGAGTTCAATATCTCTAATGCTCATAGGGATTGGCTTGCTTGTACCAAGGTGTAAATGAGGTAAGCCTGGAGCTTGCAGGCTCATGAGGAGGGGGTTAAACTTCACCGGGCCCATTACGAAATTTTGAGTTGAAACGGCTGCTGTGAAATAGTTACCCAGGTATCTTAATTCGGACTGTCCTAAATGGGCTTTCGCAAAACTTTCATCGCCAAATCGCTGCACCCAATCAATTTTTCTTGAGACAAAGTTCTTATTGGCAAACTGATAGGAATATGGGCTTACATCATCTTTGATTGTGGCAAGCGGAAATCCTTTATTCTGGCTGAAGAACAAAACTGGGTTTATTGTAATGTGCAGCCTACTCTTGTGAAAGGATAAACCTCCATGGATTTCGGCAGTGCTACCAACGCCCTTCCAAACAGGTCCATCGTTGAATGAATGTGGCAGATTGTGATTATAGACAAATTGAGCACTTATGGGGTTGATGCTTAACCCTGCTTTAGCAGGGGGAAGACCTCTTAGGTTCCAATTCAGTGAATCCCAATAGTTAATAGAGTTGTGCCAGGAGACTGGAATCTCAGAATTCTTGATTTTCAGTATCTGAGCGTAACTGACATCCGGAAGACCAGGCACAAAAACCTGCGTGAAAGAATTGAAACCAAGTAGAATAAATGATAAAAATGCTAATGTCTTCCTAATCATTGTGCTTAATTAAGTTGGTAAAAGTAGTCAACCTGATTAGGATTGTAGGGCTTGGATTGCAATGAGGAATTCAATTAATTACCTTCGGGCCTTCATTTGATAATCTTATGCCGAAAGAAGGGTTTATTTGGTCGGAGGAGCGAGAGCCTCATTTGGATAGAAGAAAAAAAATCCTTCAGGATCATCCTGAAATTAGGTCGCTGTTTGGAATTGATAGAAGGTTGAAATACAAGGCGCTGTTTGCATGTTTGCTGCAATTAGCCATTCCATTTTTTCTACCAGAGAATATCTGGGCATTTCTTGCAGTGTGTCTGATCTTTGGCGCTACCCTTAGCCACGTGCTGTTTCTGGCAATCCATGAAATTACACATGACTTGGCCTATCCAAAAACAGTTCAAAACAATTGGCTGGCTATGATGGTGAATTTGCCGTTGGTATTTCCCTATGCCATGGCTTTTAAACTATACCACGCCAAGCATCATTGGCAACAGGGAGAAGATGGGATTGATACAGATATTCCTTCGGAATTTGAGGCAAAGATGTTTAAGGGGATTCTAGGCAAGTTTGTTTGGTTGATTCATCAGATTCTATTTTATGCCTTACGCCCGGTCATGGTATATCCTGTGAAACCAGATAGATGGCAATTGATTAATATCGTGGTACAACTTGGATTCATTGTTGTTTACCTACCGTTAATCGGATGGTGGGGAATACTATATTTACTGTTGTCCATGCTGTTCGCTGGTGGTTTGCATCCAATTTCTGGGCATTTCATAGCAGAGCATTATGTAGTTGTACCAGGCCAGGAAACTTACTCATATTACGGGTGGCTCAATAAACTAACTTTTAATGTAGGTTATCACAATGAGCATCATGATTTCCCAAAGGTTCCTGGAAGTAAGTTGCCTGCTGTTCGCAAGATTGCGAAAGAACATTATGATAGCTTATACTACTACAAATCATGGTCATCAATTCTTTGGAAATTTGTGGTTGATCCAAATATGAGGTTAACCTCGAGAGTAAAGCGCAAAACAATGCTCATTCCTAGTCAACAAAATCAGAATCAATGAAAAGAAATTTTATTAGCGTTTTATGCCTTTTAGGGTTTGTTATTTTGGTGAATGCGCAGCTTTCTCGAATAGGTGTCAAAGGCAATCAATTTGTAGATGAGCAAGGTAAAACTGTTGTTTTTCGGGGGTTGAACATTAGTGATCCTGATAAGCTGGAAAAGCAGGGGCAATGGTCAAAACGATATTTTGAAGAACTAAAAGTATGGAACGCAAACATTGTTAGGATTCCAATACATCCAGCGCGATTACAAGAAAGAGGTATGGAATCATACTTTAAATTGATAGATCAGGCTGTAGAGTGGTCGAATGAGTTGGGCATGTATGTCATTATTGATTGGCATTCGATAGGCAACCTTAAATCTCAGTTGTATCAAGCCGATATGTATGAAACGGATAAGAAGCAGACATTTGAGTTTTGGCGTGCTGTGGCCAAACGGTACGGCAACAATCCAACAGTCGCCATGTATGAATTGTACAATGAACCAACAACCTTTAATGGTCAGTTGGGTATCTGCAGTTGGGAGGACTTAAAAGAAATCTATGAAGAATTAATAGTTATCATCAGGGCAAACGGAGGGGAAGGAATACCCTTAGTCGCAGGATTTAACTGGGCATACGATCTCACTGAAGCATATGCTAACCCAATATCAGCTGAAGGAGTGGGGTATGTTTCTCACCCATACCCACAGAAGAAACCACAACCCTGGAAAGAGAATTGGACAAAGGACTGGGGAATGATGAAGAAAAAGTATCCTGTAATCTTGACAGAAATTGGCTATTCTCGTCCAGGCGATATCGGTGAACACATTCCAGTTATCAGTGATGATTCCTATGGTCCGGCGATAACGAACTATTGCGATGATCAGAATATTTCATACGTTTTATGGGTGTTTGACGCACAGTGGGCACCAAGGTTGATTTCCGATTGGGATTTCACACCGTATGGTCATGGAATTTATTTCAAGAAAAAGCTTCAGTCATATCGTTACTGAGTAAGGCTGTCTTCATTTTCTTTATTGAGCTGTCTAATTTCTTTTTTGTTGTTGCGAGCTCCAATACTGCTAACAGCACCGCTGAGTAGGGCATTTGCCCAATAATTAAAAATACTTTTATGCTGAATGCGTTGGGTGAAAATGTCTCCTCGTCTCACGAAAAGCAATCTTGGATTTCGTTTGTTGACTACAAATGTGTTCGCAAAAAATGATTTGAAAGCGGCAGCATGTGACACCTTAGTATCATCTGTGGCTTGGTTTTTCACACTTATTTTGAGGTCATCATAATAGAATTTCATATTTCCAACTGCATATTGGTTGTTGGCACGGAACCCGAAATTCAGTGTTTTATTGCGCCCACTTGTAATGGTTACGGGTGTGATGTGTTCCATCATATGATTGAGCTGCGTCAAGTCCATTTCATCAAGCAACCCATTCATTACAAAACCACCAGCAGTATCGTCAAGATGATAGGTTCCATCAATATTGAGTTGACCTGCATTGTAAACTCTTGCTGAAGCCTCCAAAAGCATCTCACTTTCTCGAAGCAATGATAGACTATCATTGGTGACGTTCAATAGGTGTCCATTTACGTCGTTGATCATAATGCGTCCAGGGTAGAGGAAATTGTCGTTTTGCTGGACATAAACTATACGTCCATTTTCAATGTCCACTTGTCTAACATTGATGATTTGATTTGATTCCTGCAGGAGAACGTGAGGTAGCTTCATCAGCTCAATGGGTCTCTCAGGTAGCCTTTTGTCTTTGTACAGGTATGCATTAGGACTCGAAAGCACGATGCGATTAGCCGAAAAGTGTTGTGACTCAATCAATCTTGACAAATCCATTTCTTCAATAATTAGTTCGTCTAAACTCACATCTGGCCATATTATTTGATAGTCTGATTGTGCCATAAAATCCTCCTTATCCAGCTTCGCGTTAAATTCAATATTTGAAAGAGATAACGTAGCGGATTTGGTATCGAAGGACAATTTATCCCATTGACTTTCATATTGACCTGATAGACTCATGGCGTACGGACCGAAGCTTACTGACATATTCGATTCGTTGAGCAGTTGTTGTAACGTGAGATTTGGTTTCCATTGCAATGCTTCTGCTTTGACATTGATATGGTCGAACTGTCCATTGGCAAGCCCTTCTACGATTAGTGAAAAAGAACCATCGTTGATATGAAAATATCCAGCTTCCAATGTCAGGTCAGATGAGTCCGAAGTGCCGGATAAATGCTGGAGATCGACATTGGGATGAACCAGATTGATAGTGTCAAATAGAAACGATCGCTTTCCGATATCCAGAGACTTATAATTCAAACCAACTATCGGGATTTTGATAGTTAAGTTGTCATCTAAAATCGAGATTGAGTCAATTTGAATGCTATTGAACTCGGACTTGTGATTGAGTCGGCTGACGGTTAACTCAAAAGAACTGTTTACAATGACATCCTGAACTTGAAAAGTTCCTGAAAGGAGGTATTGAATGATGTCTTTATGTTGATCGCCTTTGGTGTTTAAGTTGTCAATTTTCCCTTTAAGTCTAATGCTGTCTTTACCCTTTATTAGAATCTCATAATCGCTATTGTCCAAAATGAGAGAGGGGAGTTGAGTCAGTTCATTGTTGCCGGATGGGATTATTTCCAAATCAATTTGAGCGTTGCGGAGTACCACTTTTTCAGGCATGGTCATTTCTCGTTGGAGCTCAATTTGATAGTTTGGAATAGCCAGATGATCTCCTTCTACAGATCCGTTTAGAGAATCGCGCTTAACATGCACATTATAATTTTTAAGCTCAATGCCATTATTTCGGTCATAGTCGATTGTATCAATGTTGAGTCTCATAGTAGGAGTACTAATGATTCCTTTAATATTACGGGCACTTGAGAGCAGCATTCCATGAATTGAATCATACGTAAGCGAAAGGAGATCTCCATTAATAGATACGGAATCCTTACCATTTATAATCAACAGGTCATTATTTACCATATTGATATTCTTAAATTGAAGATCAGGGAGTTTGACTTTCCTGCGTCCGAGTTGTACAATGGACCTTACATTGTTGGTCAGGATAGAATCGAAAAGAATGCTTTGAGGTAGTACGTAGTGAGCCAGACCATATAGCAGAAGGTCTTCTACAAAATGTTGCTCGAAGGTCAAATGATTAACCGCGTAAATGTTATCTAGGGGGCTATATACAAGCTTATCCAAAGATCCGGTATGATTTGAAATGTTAAAAGAAGTGCTGGTTGCATCGAAAGTCGCACTTGAAAGTATGCTGCTCCATTTCGAAGTAGCCAGAATCTTGGTTAGATGAGCATTTAACCGTTCAATTTGAATTTCTATTGTGTCGTTTTCGAAGTTCAAAGTAGCATCCTCAATAACTAATGCATCAAGCTTTTTGATGATGCTTTTTTTTCCTTGCCTTGGAAGTGCTTTAATGTTGATATTCGGGGCGCCCAGTTGAATTAACTCTGCGCTCAACATTCCGGAATCCAGCAGTAAATCGATGTTCAATTCATTCAGCAGCAGTTCATTACCATGCCCACGAATATCGGTGGCATCATTGCTGACTTCAGCGAACCAATGATCCGCACCATAAGTATTGTTCCGGTTGTCAATGGTAAGACCTCTCACGGTCAAAGAATCAATGGCTTGATTTTGGAAAAATGCCTGGGTGACACGAAGATTAATCTGGTCCAGATACTGAAGCAAACCTTCTGCAATTGCCATTGAGTCAATCTCTAGTAATCCAGTAGTGAGTTGGATATCGTCAAATACACCAATCAGATCACCGGCTTTAGTTTTCCAGATACCATTGAGCTGGCCATTTTTCACTTTGACATCCTTTACCGAGAATTGAGAGATAATATCACTTACCAGATTCGCTACGGGATTCTTTTTGTGATCTTCATCTCTTGCAAGGTCTAGTTTTAATGCTGTTTTTGAGTCAGAGATTACGATGCTATCCAACTCAAGATCCTGATCATAGTAGGTCTGAGACAAGTCAAATCCATGAATAGAGAGTTCCGGAATATCAATATTGAAAACTTGATGACTATCCCTAATAGGCTTAATGCTAAGGTTAAAAAGACCAATAGATTGATGTGTTGAATTGTATATCAATGAATCGAACAATACTTCATGAGAGCCATCTTTTAAAAAGAATTGCTCATTGGCAACTTTTAGCCTGATGGTTTCACTGCGAATAAATTCCTGCGTGGTGTCGCTGGCAAGCATGAACTTATGAACCATGAAATCCATATTCCGAATAGAAAAGAACTCTTCCATGGATGTCTTTTGCACAATGGTTAATTGGCCATTCTTGAGTTCGAATGACTCAACTGCAAACTCATCCAATGATGTAGTAATGTCCTGATAAAGCTTTGAAGTTTCCAGTGTGACATTTTGTGTTTTACCTTTTCTTGAAGAAACAATGAGTACTTCCGGGGCATTGAAAATAACCTGATTAAGCTTTAGTGATTGATTGAAATAAATATCCAGGATGGAATGAACAGTAATTTGTAGCGAAGGAATTTTTATATGATATATATCCTCATCAAGCTCGTTATTCCCTTTCATTTCGAAATTTTCTAAAATCAGCATTTTACTGATGGGATAGAAGGAAATTGTTTCCTGCGATATTTGATATTGACCTTTGGTTTTCTGATCAATCAATTCAAATAAAATGCTTCCTGCAAGATTAGCCGTGAAATCCTTTAATAGATACCTTACAGCTACTGCAAGGGTCATGATAATGGTGATGATTATTACGAATACCCGTACTTTCGTGCTCATTCGACATAAAACTAATTCAATCCATAAAGATTAAAACATTATTAAAGAGGTATGAAGGCGTATGTGCTAAAAAAGACAGGTAAACCTGAAATATTGAAGCTTGTTGATGTGGTTGAACCAAAATGTGCGACAGATGGCGTAAAAGTCAAAGTAGAGCGGATTGGGATTAACTATGCCGAAATTCTTTCAAGGCGGGGACAATATCGATGGGCTCCCAAGAGGCCCTACATTCCGGGTATGGAGTGTTATGGGGAAATAGTTGAGGTGGGTGAACAAGTCAGCCAGCACAAAGTTGGTGATAAGGTCATTGTTGGGAGTCAATATGGCGCATATGCTGAATTTGTAAGTGCACCTGCATATTTGGCGCTCCCGGCTCCAGATAAGTTTACGGCTAGTGAGGCGGCAGCTTTTTTGGTTAATTTCATGACCGCCTGGGTGGCATTGGTGAAGCTCGGACGTATGAGAGCAGGCGATGTAAGTCTCGTGCATGCGGCAGCTGGAGGAGTGGGTACCGCGGCAATTCAAATAGGAAAGGCAATAGGAGCAACGATGATAGGTACAGCGAGCAATGAAGAAAAGCTTAAGCTCATTCGGGATTACGGCGCTGATCTGGCCATAAATTATGCCACTACCAATTTTGCCAAAACAATTAGAGCGCATCACGAAGGAGTAGATATCGTCCTTGAAGTTGTTGGCGGAGAAGTGTTCAGGAAGAGCATGGATTTGCTAAACCCTTTTGGAAGACTTGTTGTAACCGGATATGCCAGCATTCCCTTGAAGTTATGGAATCCGCTGACCTATTGGAAGACATGGAAGGATGCGCCAAAAGCCAGTGTAATGGACATGGCGATCAAGTCAAATGGGTTGATGGCTACTCATTTGGGATATTTGACAGATAATCCAAAAGTAGTAAAGGAGGAATGGGGAGCATTAAGTTCATTTTGTCAAGCACATGATTTGAAGCCCTTGGTGGGTAAAGAGTTCATGTTTGATGATATGGCAAAAGCACATTCATGGATGGAATCACGCCAGAGTGTTGGCAAAATTATTGTGAAAATTTAGGATTATCATTTGATAAGAATTAATGCAAGATTTTAGCAAATGATAAGATTTTGTTACCGATAAAAGAAATCTGAAAATATTATTTGTGATTAAAATATTTGTGCCTAATTTTGAATCACCCACATAAATTACCAGCTGTGGATGATTTAGTTGTTTTGGAAGAGGTTGTTCAATAGAGCAGCCTCTTTTTTATTGTCCTCAAGGTATTCACACCTTTCATTCTGATTCCGATCCCAGATCTATTTGCTGAAAAACTATGTGTTATCTCATTTTTTAATGAAGTATTTGCTGATAACGTAACATTCTTTATTAAGTGCAGAATATTCTAAGATTATTACTAATAATGGAATGTGTTTTTATCATATGATAAAAATACCCCTTAGTTAAGTTTGATTTTTTATCATTTGATAATAGATTTATAAAAGAAATAGTGAGTATCTATTTTCCATAGCTGGTTCTTAATGAGGAAGGGTTGCATTAGTAACCCTTCTTTTTTATCTTCAATGCTCACTCGTCTCGCTTATAATGGCAATTAATGACCGCATTGCACAATTAATCGTTGAACTCGATTTAAATCTAACTTCCTTCGCTGATTCGCTTGATGTAAGTGTACCTGTAGTTCACAATATTGTTAAGGGTAGGAGAAATAAGCCAAGTTTTGAAATGCTAAGGCGAATTACGACGGTTTATGCGGCCGTAAATACGGATTGGTTACTTAGAGGAAATGGTAATGTGTGGTTACCTGCTCAAGTTGATGAAGAGACACAAAGTGTCCAGGACAAACCTGTAATTGATCAGGACAATCTTGATAAACGACTCAGAAGCTTATTGAATTTACTGGGAGAAAATTACCCTGAGGATCATGTTGTAGCTGAGTTGAAAGAATTGATTCCACAGTTGATGGATCAAAACAACTATCACAGAGATAAGCTTGTGAAACTTTATGAAAAGAATGAAAAAATGATGGACATCCTACGACATCATTTAGGATTGGATATTTAATACCCTTATTGACTTTTCAAGCTGTCGCTTAAGGTTCTTCTCTCTATAGTTACTGATCAGTACAAATAACACCACCGTGAGAATAAAGGCCAATGCGGTAAGTGCTCCATAAAGTTCTATTTTCTCGTTTTTTTCCTGTTGAGCAACAAGACTGTAATAACGTTGTGTGATCAGCTCGAGATTATAATTTTTATCAATCTGTTCGACTTTTTGTTGAAGAATAATATGCTGATCTAATTTTTCAGCGTGAATTTTGTTGTAATCATTCGCGAGTTTAAAATCCCCCGTACTTTCAAACAGAAGTGCCAATGACTTGTAGACATCAAAATATTCTTGATTGAATTCTGTGTCTGTGTTAGCAATTGATTCGGCTTGTTTATAAGCTTTTAAAGCCTCGTTGTAGTTTTTGAGACTCATCTGAGAGTCGGCATATCCCTTAAGAGAGATAAAGTAGGACCAGGGGTTAGAAACGTTAAGATTTATCGAATCCTTAAAAGCAATTGACTTCTTATACCATTCCGCAGCAATTTCATATTCATTCAAGTTGTAAAAACATTCCGCAATATTGGCTAAAGCATAGCTCCGAAATGACGGATAGTTATAATCCTCAGATTGAGTTAATCTCAAATTGTTCTTAAATGTATTGATGGCTATGTCGTATTGTTTGGCCTGAATTTGGGTATTTCCTATTTCATTATTGATATCCAATTCTTTCTCTTTGTTGCCTTGAATTCGGTTAATACCTATCGCTTTATCGAAGAACTCAAGCGCCATTTCATATTCCTGCTGATTTCGATAAGAAATGGCAATGTTTACTAAGATGCCGATGGCTTGAATGTTGTTTTGAATCATGTCTGCATATTTTAAAGCGTCTTGATGATACTTTAAACTTCCCTCATGATTCTTAAATTTGTTGCAGATAAATCCAATGTTTTTGTTCAGACTAATAAGTGTCTCTTCGACTCCTTCATAGGGATTGGATTCAGCGTGCCTTATTCCTTCCAGATAATAGATAATTCCTCGACCATAATTCTTATGTTTTTTGGATTGAAGCCAACCTAAAATAAAATAGGATTGAACAATTGCATAATGGTTGTTTTCTTCTTTTCCTTGAAATTGTAGTTTTTGAGCCAGAATTTCGGCAGAATCGACGTTAGTATGAAGATATGAAATAGATTGTTTTCGGAGAGTTTCCAGACTTTCTGGAGATCCAATCAATTCTTGGGTTAAAAACAGGAGTATGACGAGCGTAAGTTTCCTCAAAAGGTGATTTACAAAGTTCAAAATGAAAGTTATAAAAAAAGCGAGATATATCAATTACCTCGCTTATAACTCATTCGATCATCTTTTAATTTGCAGGGGGTTAACCTTTCGGATTGTCGTCCCCTCCAGCACTATTGCCACCGTCAGTTCCCATTGTAGGTTCTTTTAGCTCTGTTTGATCAATTAATTCTTCTAGATTTTCGTCTTCACCACATGAGGTGAACAACATTCCAAATCCCATCAGAAATAGTACGAGCAATAATCTTGCATTTTTCATAGCTTATGTTTTTTGTTAACAATATTTCTAAAATACTGATTTTCAGCCTCTTTGGATGTGCACTAGTGTGGTTTGACGGATGCATTTGACCGCTTAAATAATAGAAGCAATAGATTGCTCAGCGCGATTACGCCGAAACTGTAATTGACTATCGGGTAACGCTTGTCATTTTTAGTTTTTGGGTAGTTTTGTATAAAACCAATATTCTAAATGAAACGCATCAGTCAAATATCTTTTGTCCTGTTCGTTATGGCAGGTTGTGCAAATCCTGAGTCAAATTATTTACCATTTGGGGAGGAGATAACTGCTGTTGAATCCAAGTCCATTGTTGAAGTAGGGCAGCTGCTTGCTGGTCAGGACTCGATAGTGGTAAAACTAACGGGTACAGTCGATGAAGTTTGTCAGGCGAAGGGTTGTTGGATGACACTTTCGAATGCTTCAGGAGACCCGGTAAGAGTTACTTTTAAGGATTATGGGTTTTTCGTTCCTAAGGACATTGCCGGAAAAGAAGTGATCGTCGAAGGAGTGATAAGAAAAGATGTTCTTAGTGAGAAAATGGCTCGACACTATGCGGAGGACGCTGGTGAGGCGTTTGATTCCACTAAAGTCTATAATGAATTTGCTTTTGTAGCCAATGGCGTGCTAGTATCTAAAAACTAGCTATACAGACTCTTCTTCTTTTTCTTCATGAAGATTTGACGAAAACTATTGCCACATTGTGCGGCTACTGCCGCACTCAATGCTCCAATCAGGCCTGTTGCCAGAATGAGAAGGTTCGGGTCTGAAAATGGCATAAGTGCAACTATTTTGTCAGCCAAAAATGCCCCTGAGTCATTGTTAATTTTGAATGCTAACCCTAGCCAAACCAACCCGGCACCTAAAAACCCTGCATTAAAAACATTGAATCCATTCCCAGGGATCAAGTATCCGACCAGGAATGAGTAAATGAAAATGATCCACCACGGACTGAACTGAGGTAAAAAGTAGCTACAAATAGCAATTAAGAAAAGTCTGACTATGAATTTCATTTTTATTCAGGCTTGATTGTCAAAGTGAATTGGATTTCTTCGGGAGTCAAAGGTTCGGCACCAAAGTTTAGGTTATAATAATTACCAGCGGCCCAGTCTTCTACCATGTGGGCATAATTAATATTTCCGGGATTACCTGTTTGACTTCCCGGGTAGACCCCATAAGCCTTGATACCCTTTGGGTCTAACTCTACTACCATTCGCCATGAAGGTCCATGCTGAGCACTTGCTGCATTGACAATATTACGATTGCCTCCAATCTTGACCTGCTCCAAGCCAAATGAACCAAAAGAACTTATGAGATGATCGATTCGCGTATTTTTATATTGATACCAGGCAAGATCAGTTCCGCTTTGATCCCATTTAATTATCGAATCCATCGATAGTTCAAATGATTGCTGAATCAGGTCAATCGAAGTTTCAACATTGGATGTTGCCTCGATATCGAAATATTGAAATGAAGAATCTTGCTTGAGCAGCTGGCCAGTTGTATAGGTGTTAGGGCGTGAACCGTCAAAATCCAAATCATCAAATTCATCCCAAATCATGGCATAAAGATTATCCCACCAAAAGTCAAAGACGCTTGGAACAACCAGGTCAGTTTCACTGAAATAATCCCATTGTGAAAGTAGCGAATAGTATTTCCAGTGCTCGTCACTCATCGTGGCTGTGTCAAGCTTGGACAGTAGGTGAGGGAGGTTCTCAGATGCTATATAGTTGTAATTATCATTCTGCAATTTCATCATGCTGGTTACGTCGATTTGCGGGATGACTGACAGTCTTTCATTGATTCGCCTATTTCGATACAACTCATAATGATGATCATACACATAATATGGGTATAGATCATCTACAGGGTGTTGATTAGCAGAGCTGATATAGTTAGTTGCCGGGTTAAGGATATTGAGTCTGTGGTCAAAAGGAATATACCCCTTCCATTCATGAGCTGGGTCGGAACCGTCCATCAGAAACTTGCCTTGTTGGGGCCACTTGATTGGGAATTTGCCTGGTAAATTCAGGGCTATGTTACCTTTTACATCTGCATAAATGAAGTTTTGTGGTGGTCCGGAAAAGCTACGCAGAACATTTTTGTAGTTTTCATAATTTTTTGATTTTGTAATGCCATACATCGCATGAAATGATGAGGAAGGATCATGGGCAATCCAGCGCATAGCGTAGTTGACTTTGCCGTTGTTATTGCCAAAATTCCTATCATAAACCAAAGGGCCTTGATGCGTGTATATGATGGTGTCATAGTAAGAAGGTTCACCTTTAACAGTAATTTCCTCTATGACCGTTTCAGTCTTAAACCACTGGTTGTTGTACAAGTATTCTTTTCGTTGATCATCTTTAAACGTGATAGCGTACCAATCAACCTGATCTCGGGGAGAGTTGGTCACTCCCCAGGCAATAGAGTCGTTGAAACCGATTAGGACAACTGGCGTGCCGGGGACGGTAACACCCATAGTATTTGATTCCTGAGATTGTAAGTGTGCGGCATACCAAATAGAAGGTAATGTCAACCTCAAATCCGGTTCATTTGCCATGATCGCATTTCCTGATCGGGTTTTGGACTTTGTCGCAGCAAAATTATTGCTACCATTCAGGGGGCTTGGTTTATTAATGGTTGAAGGTGTGATCTGAAGAGGAAACAATGTATCTGGCTGTTCAGGGATTTCTCCTTCAAATGGCCACTGCGTACCCTTTGGTATCACAGGAGACAAGTTGCCCAGCTGCTCTGGGAAAAGGAGGTCATACATTTCGTCTCCAAGCAGGTTGAACATATTGGTGTTCTCAAGATCACGCTCACTTCTCGATAATGTGTTGGCAAGCAATGCATAGGCCATGAGTGACTTTTCAGTTGTCCAGGGTTCAGGTTGATAGTTCAGTAGCTTGAACTCTATTGGTTGGTCCTTAAGCTTGAGATTGTTGATATACGCATTTACCCCTGCCGTATAGGCTCTAATTATCCTGCTCAGTTCAGGGTCTTTCATTAGCTCAGCATGAAACTCTTTGGTCATCTTTTTCAAGCCAATTCTTCTCTGCAGTCGATCATAGTCAATCGCTCTGGCCCCCACAACTTCTGAAATTCGACCAAAAACAACTCTCGAATAAAAGTCCATTTGCCATAGACGATGATAAGCTGTCACATATCCTTGAGCGAAATACATGTCTTCATCAGTTGATGCTGAGATGTGTGGGATAGAAAGCTCATCAAAGACAACTTTAACAGGCTTAGAAACGCCATCAGAGGTGATGGTTACTGGTAATGAAATGGGTTTGGTTTCGTTGTTTTGCCAAAACCCCTGATGTGGACTAAGTAATTTGCCAAGAGGTGGTATCTGTCCGATCGGGAAGTTTAAGAAATAAATCAGTGCAATGGAGACTAAAAAGAAAAAGACAAATCGAAAGATTTTCATGTATGCCAACTGGAGATGGTTATTCGTTTAATTTGCTCTGGCAAAATAAGTATTTAATTGTCTAATACGATAGGATAGTTGAGGTAACGGAAATAAAAATGTATAAGTCCTGTAAAAGAGGTTTTGACATATTCGGATCATTGGCATTATTGATCGTATTGCTTCCATTGCTGCTTCTTATTACCCTGCTTTCAGCTGTTTTTATTAGACAAAATCCTTTTTATGTTCAATCCAGGGTGGGTCTCAATGGCAATTCATTCACCTTATACAAATTTAGAAGTATGCTTGATGGTGAGGAATCTGGCAGTGGTTCATGGGGTGGATTTTTGAGGAAAAGCTCCTTGGATGAACTGCCTCAATTATTAAATGTGATAAATGGCGATATGAGCATGGTCGGACCGAGACCGTTATTGGAAGCATATCAACCTTTGTTTTCAGAGCATCATGCCCGAAGAAATGAAGTGAAACCAGGTTTGACGGGACTGGTTCAGGTATCTGGTCGTAATCACCTCAGTTGGGAGGAACGGTTGGACCTTGACGTGGAATATGTCCAAAAACTAAGTTTCGCACTAGATGTGCAGATTATACTCAAAACAATTATTGCGGTGCTGAGATTTGAGGGAGGCAGAAGGTCAGATCCGTTCCAGGGATATCAATAAGCAGAAGGCTTTTTGAAAATGGGACCATCGCCATTTGGGATAAAGACTTCCAATTGGAAGTTGAGGAATAAGTATTGGTCATTGACCCTGGGATTCCCTCTACGACCACCTTCAATGAGTTCGTCATAGGCCCCCTGGTTCATTACTTCAATTTCCCTTTTTCGATTCGATAGATTTTCTTGTAACTCAGAACTGTAGTTGTCAGGAAAGGTATTTGAGACATCATCCAGATAGTCGGTAGAGGTGTAGCGGTAGGAGCCTTCGATATTGAAATTGATGAATTCATTGATGCGCAGCTTGACACCAACAGCACCTGGGAACACCAGTGCTACTTTTCTATAGTCAACTCCCTCAGTTTGTATGGCGCGTAGTTTATAAGAGACACCCTCTAGCTCGGTTTTGGGATTGAAGAAAGTGGCCCCAATGCCAGCAGACACATAAGGATCAATTCTCCATCGGAGGTGATAATTACCACGGTATTTTCTGAAATAGTAAGTGCCCTGTAGGGTCCATTCCCAGTTTTGAGAAGTAAACGAAAGGTTACGTTGCTGTTGCCAACTACTGTCTGGGGCCCATGAATCTTTTCCCTTTATTTGATAATACCCAATGGTAGTTTTTGCGGCTATTCGGCTCAGCAATCGAGCCTCAAGGCCCAGGGTGCCGTGTGTCCAGCCATTTTGTATTTGATTGGGGTAGTTCAATTCTCCAAAATAAGCGGTCTGACCTGAACCCAACTGAACGCTGAAATATCTGTCAGTGTATTGCCATGACAGGAAATCCTGCCCCACAGCGTTCAAAGCCCCTATGAGACCCACATACATGATGACCAAACGTTTCATTAACAACGAAAATAGATAAGCTGTCCGAATTAATAACAACTAAACCTTGTGAGTATTACTATTTGACGTGTAAAAAGGTTTTGTTTGAGACAAATAGCCTTTGGAGGACATCTTACAAACGAACCGATTTTAGGTATTTAACTTTATCGCTACACTACAAAAAGAAACCCTCTCTACGCTTTGTAAAGAGGGCTTTGAATTTTGATAGAGGTTCCAGACGGATTCGAACCGCCGTAAAAGGTTTTGCAGACCTCTGCCTAGCCACTCGGCCATGGAACCTTATTTTTAAGGATGGCAAACTTACGATTAAACAATAAAAAAGTGAGGGAAATTCCCTCACTTTCTTAAAATTTATTCTGCGCTTTTTGCTTCGTCAGCCCTATCCGTCTCAGCAGCAGGAGCTTCCTCTTTTGCAGGAGCTTCTTCCGCTGGTGCAGCCTCAGCAGCTGGTGCTTCTTCCGCTGGTGCAGCCTCAGCAGCTGGTGCTTCTTCCTTCTTAGCAGCTTTAGCCTTCTTAGGCTTTGCTTCTGCTTTTGGAGGAGTTGTGTCACCTTCCATTTTGTCTTTCAATGCTGAAAGAGCAGCAAGATCTCCAAGTGTTGATTTCTCAACTTCCTTGTTGATTTTGTCAAGGGTTTTGCCCTTAGGCTTCTTCTTAGCACTGCTAACACCTGAAGCGCCTGCAGCTTTTGCAGCAATTGCTTCTTTGTTACCTTCTTTCCAGGTTCCAGTGTGTGTCAGGTGAATTCTCTTATCATCTTTAGAGAAATCAATCACCATGAAATCAAGTGTTTCGCCTTCAGTAGCGCTTGTTCCATCTGCCTTACCAAGATTCTTCAAGCTACACTGGCCTTCAAGACCATAAGGCAACTCAAGGAATGCTGTTTTGTCGGTAGAATTAATGATGGTACACTTGTGAATTGATCCTCTTACGAATACAGTTTCGAAAGTATCCCAAGGGTTCTCTTCAAGGTGCTTATGGCTAAGTGCAAGTCTTCTGTTGTCAGTGTCAAGCTCCATTACCACAACCTCAAGCTCTTCGTTTACTTTAACGAATTCTGATGGATGCTTGATTTTTTTAGTCCAGCTAAGATCAGACACGTGTACCAAACCATCAATACCTTCTTCGAGCTCGATGAACAAGCCAAAGTTGGTAAGGTTTCGAACGATACCTGTATGCTTAGTGCTTACAGCGTATTTAGTCAATAGATCCTGCTTAGTCCAAGGGTCTTCAGTAAGCTGCTTAATACCAAGAGACATTTTTCTTTCATCTCTGTCGATTGTCAATACAACAGCTTCCATCTGATCACCAACATCCATGAAATCCTGCGGATTTCTTAGGTGCTGAGACCAAGACATTTCGCTCACGTGGATCAATCCTTCAACACCAGGTATGATTTCCAGGAATGCACCGTAATCGGCAACATTCACAATCTTACCTTTAACTTTAGAACCGATTTCGATCGCTGCATCAAGAGAATCCCAAGGATGAGCAGTCAATTGCTTCATGCCAAGAGATATTCGCTTCTTATCATCGTCAAAATCAAGCACAACAACATTGACCTTTTCGTCAAGGTTAAGCACTTCTTCTGGATGATTGATACGTCCCCAGGAAATGTCCGTAATGTGAAGTAGTCCATCCACACCTCCCAAATCGATGAATACACCGAAGTTGGTCATGTTTTTGATTACTCCTTCCAATACCTGACCTTTTTCCAGGTTGTTCAGAATCTGTGCTTTTTGCTCTTCCAGATCCTTCTCGATGAGTACCTTGTGAGATACTACCACGTTATCATTAGAGTAGTTGATTTTAACTACCTTAACCTCCATTTTCTTACCAACAAAGACATCAAAATCTCTGATTGGCTTAACATCAATTTGAGATCCAGGCAAGAATGCTTCAACACCGTAGATGTCTACAATCAAGCCACCTTTGGTTCTTCTTTTAACAAGTCCTTCGATAACTGTATCCTCATCCAGTGCAGATTGGATATTCTCCCAAGCCTTAACGATTTTCGCTTTGCGTCTTGAAAGGATCAATTGACCGTTAGCATTTTCCTGCTCTTCGATGTACACTTCTACTTCATCGCCTGCTTTTAGATCAGGATTATCTCTGAATTCAGAAAGCGCAACTAAACCATCAGATTTGAAGCCGATATTCACAATTACATCTCTGTCTGTGATACCTACGACATGACCTTTGATTACTTCTTTTTCAGAAATGGTAGTAAGTGTTCCGCCATATAGCGTTTCTAACTCTTGACGTTGAGCATCTGTGTACTCTGTTCCGAAACCGCTATCGTCGAATTCAACCCACTCTTCCTTCACAGGAACTTTTGGTGCTTCTTCTTTGGCTGGCTTCTCAACTTTTTCAGCAACAGGAGCTTCCTCCTCCACTGGTGCTTTCTCAGTAACCTCTTCCTTAGTTTCCGCTACTTCTTCCTTTACTTCTTCAGTAGGAGCTTCTGCCTTAGGTGTTTCCTGAGTGTTTTCGGTTGCTTCAGCAGCTGTTTCCTGAAGCTCTTCTTTTTTATCTTCTGCCATATTATATGGTAGATCCTAATTACTCTCGCAGTGCCGGATCAGTCACTGCAAGTTTTGTTTACAAAAAACTGGGTTTATCTAAAATCCAGCCCGTCCATCCGAACGGAGCGCAAATTTAGTGAAAAGTCTCATAAATTATTTTATAACCACTGATACATTTTTATGTCATAATGGTGTACCGAGGCTGTAGATTTGAATAAGACATTAACATTCCTTAAAAATGAAGCACTTTCTACTACTCATCATTGTATCAGTTTTCATTGCTGTAGCCTGTGAACCTAAAATGGATCCGGCGGATACGATCATTCAAAACGGAACAATTTATACGGGTAATGCTACCAATGATGTTGTACAAGCGGTGGCGATAAAAGGAGATACGATCGTGGCAGTTGGCACTGCAGAAGAAATTGAGGAATATAGAGGCCCCTTAACCAAGGTGGTTGACTTGAAGGGAAACGTTGGGTATCCGGGATTCATTGAGGGTCATGCACATATCATGGGAGTGGGTGAAAACCTATTGAACGTTGATCTTATGGAGACCAAAAGCTACCAGGAAATTGTAGATGCTGTGGCTGCCAGAGCTGCCGAGACACCTGAGGGTGAATGGATATTGGGGCGCGGATGGCATCAGGATAAATGGACAACAGATCCAGAAGGGATGTTTAAGGGGTTTCCCACTCATGACTTATTGAGTGAGGCAGTACCCAATCACCCGGTTTACTTAAAACATGCAAGTGGACATGCTGCATTGGCCAATGCTAAAGCTATGGAGTTGGCCAAGATAAACGCTGAGACGCCTCAGCCTAAAGGAGGAGAGATATTTAAAAGTTTAGGAGGACAACCAACGGGTATCTTTAATGAAACAGCTCAAGGACTTTTCAATGCAGCAATTCCAGAAGACTCTCCTGAAAGGAGAGCAGAGGCGCTAAGCCTTGCCGTTCAGTCTTGTTTAGAGCATGGTATTACGGGCTTTCATCAGGCCGGATCAGGATCTGAGCACATTGAAGTGTTTAAGGCATTCGCTGAAAGCAATCAACTAAAAATTCGACTCTACGTGATGCTAACTGGAGGTGAGGATAAGCTCTTGGACGAGTATTTCGCTAATGGGCCAGTCATCGATCCTGAAAATCAACTAACAATAAGGTCTGTGAAACTTTATTCTGATGGCGCGCTGGGATCCAGAGGTGCCTGGCTGCTGGAGGAATATGCTGATGCCCCAGGTAAATTTGGACATAATGTGACACCAATGGAAGATATTGAGGCGGTGACCATGCGAGCTATTCAAGTAGGGTTTCAGGTCTGTACACATGCGATAGGAGATCGGGGGAATAGGGAGGTGTTAGATATTTACGAGCGCGCCTTTAGTCGTTACCCTGAGATGGCAGAGGATCATAGATTTAGAATTGAACATGCTCAGCACATCAATGGTGGGGACATTCCAAGGTTTGCTTCGTTGAATGTAATCCCGGCTATGCAAGCTGTACACATGAGTTCGGATAGACCATGGGCAATTGATCGTTTGGGTAAAGAACGAATAGAGGAGGGAGCCTATGTTTGGCAAAAGCTACTTCAGCAAGGGTCTAGAATAGTCAATGGTACAGATGCACCTGTAGAACCCATCACACCTTTGGCATCTTTCTATGCTTCTGTTTCCCGAAAAACGTTGAAAGGAACACCGGAAGGTGGTTATGAACCATCTCAGAAAATGACCCGAGAACAGGCATTGAGATCATATACGCTTGACGCGGCTTATGGGGCTTTTGAAGAAAATATCAAAGGGTCCATTGAAGTGGGTAAACTCGCTGACTTTACTGTGCTGGATCGTGATATCATGACCATAGATGAGATGGACATTCTTAATGCTAAAGTTGAAATGACCATTATTGGAGGAGAAGTATTGTATTCGGCAAACTAATTTCTTGTTAATACGCTGTTTAGCCTTGTATGGCTGATTACTTTTGCTTGAATCAGAATTGCAGATGCTCATACATCAGAATATTTCGTTGCTCCCGTACAACACTTTTCAGATTGATGTCAACGCGCTTTATATGGCGGAGGTGCGATCAATTGATGATCTAGATGAGGTTTACACCAAAAAAGAGTTTGGTCCGCTTCCAAAGCTGGTGCTTGGTGGTGGTAGTAATGTACTGTTCACAGGTCCTCAACGAAAGGTGGTCATCAAAATGGGTATCACCGGGATGGAGTTTGTAGGTGAAGATGCAAACCACGTATGGGTTAAGGTAGGCGCAGGAGAGATCTGGCATCAATTTGTTCTTTGGGCTATCGACCAGGGATTATCCGGAGTTGAAAATTTGTCTTTAATTCCGGGTACGGTAGGCGCGGCTCCAATGCAAAATATTGGTGCGTATGGTGTAGAGATTAAGGAGGTGTTTGATTCTCTGGAAGCCTATAATGTTAAGTCAGGAAAGCTGCATGAGTTTACGAATTCGGATTGTAAGTTCGGTTACCGACATAGTGTTTTCAAGGGAGAGTTGAAGAACAAATTCATTATTACCTCAGTAGTGTTTAAGCTTTATAAAAAGCCCAGATTTAAACTGGATTATGGCGCTATTCGAAAAACCCTGGATGAAATGGGCTACAATGAGGTATCGACTCGAGCCATCAGTGAAGCGGTGATCAAAATCAGGCAATCCAAGTTGCCGGATCCGGCTGTAATCGGTAATGCGGGAAGCTTCTTTAAGAACCCCATCATTGAAATGGATCTGTTTGATGCGATCAAAGAGATTCATCCGGAAGTCCCCAGCTTCCCAGTTTCCACGGATTGGATAAAGGTACCTGCCGCCTGGTTGATAGATAAATGCGGATGGAAGGGAAAAAGAAGGGGAGACATTGGCGTACATGACAAACAAGCGTTGGTGTTGGTGAATCACGGAGGTGGAAATGGCAGAGAGCTCATCAAGTTGTCGGACATGATTGTTCGTTCTGTTCAAAGCCGATTTGGAATCGAGCTTAGCCGTGAGGTAAATGTGGTTTAACATCTCTACAAAATTTCTTCAGATTCAAGTATTAGTATTGCTTCATGAAGCTTTTGACAGTTGAAGACAATGAAGACCTGGCCTCCAACATTCAGTCCTATCTGGGTGGAGAGGGTTTTGTTTGTGAATGGGCGCCTGATTTACAACAGGCAATCGAGAAGCTTTATTCGTTTAAGTATGATATTCTTTTATTAGATCTGATGCTTCCAGATGGGGATGGATTATCCTTACTTGGGACGATTAAAGAGAAATGGCCCGAAATGGGAGTGTTGATCATTTCAGCAAAAAATGCCCTTGATGATAAATTAAAAGGGCTGGACCTTGGAGCTGATGATTACCTACCGAAACCATTTCATTTGGCAGAGCTTAATAGTCGAATAAGGGCTATCTATAGACGAAGAAATCAGCAGGGCACCCAACTAGTGAGTTTTAATGAGCTCAAAGTTGATTTGGATAATTATGAAGGAAAGGTTGAAGATGTGGTGCTCGATTTAACCAAGAAGGAATTTGAATTGATGCACTACTTTTTGGTCAATCAAAATCGGTTATTGACCAAGCAGCATATTGCCGAGCATTTGTGGGGTGATTTTGTGGATTCTGCGGATTCATTCGATTTTGTCTATCAACACATCAAGAATCTCAGAAAGAAAATTATGGTGGCCGGAGGGAAGGATTACATCCAAACCATATATGGAGCGGGCTATAAATTAAAGGATGTATGAATTTAGTTACAAGACTTACATTGGTTTTTGTTGGTGTCTCACTACTGGTATTTGTTGCAGGAGGGGTCATTACCTATGAGATATTTAAAAAGGAAATAGAAAGCGAAGAACGGAGATATCTGAAAGCGCGTGTTGATAGAGTGACAGAATATCTTAAGTTGGCCAATCCAAAGAAGGGTTTTAATAGAAATAAAATGACTGTTGAGCTTGTAGGAGATGATGTAGCGCTGATGAGCCCACAGTATTCCGATACGCTTGTTGAGCACGATTACCTTAAAAGTATGGAGCGTCAACAGAAACTAGATGTAGTTGTCCAGACAGATTCGTCAAGATATCGTATCAGTGTCTATGATGTGATTGTGGAGTCTGATGATGTCCAAGAAAGTGTAAAAGAGTCCTTTTTGAAGGTATACCTATTGCTATTATTGACCAGCATGTTAGCAGGAGTAATCACCTCTTACTTTATATTAAAGCCATTTCATCTGACACTTCAATCTATTCAGAATTTTTCCTTGAGTAATCCACAATTACCCAGCTTTCAAAAGTCGTCCATCAAGGAGTTTGAAAAGTTAAACAAGTTTTTAGCTGAGATGACAGAGAAGGTAATTGCAGATTATAAAGCATTAAAAGAGTTTTCGGAAAATGCGAGCCATGAGCTGCAAACGCCGATTGCAGTAGCACAGGGAAAGCTGGAAAATCTCTTGCAAACTGAAAGGTTGGATGAGAAACAGCTGGAGTACATCACCTCTGCTCAACATTCTATTACGAGGTTAAGTAATTTGAGCAAAGCACTAAGTCTGTTGACCAAAATTGAAAACAGAGAATTTAGTCAAACTGATGCTGTCGATGTTTCAGATTTGGTCAATCGTGTATTAAATGAAATCGATGATTTGGCTGATTTGAAAGGCTTAAGTATTGATAAAGACATAACAGCATCTGTACAATTAATCGGAAACCAGACTTTAATGGAAATTATGATTTCCAATGTGTTGAACAATGCCGTAAAGCATAATGTATCAGGAGGTACGATTACTATTCATTTGGATTTGAAAAAATTAAGTATCACCAATACCGGAGAGCCGCTTGATTCTTCCCCAGAAGAATTGTTTGAGCGATTTCGTAAAGCAAATCAGAGTAGCACCAGGTTAGGATTGGGACTGTCTATTGTTAAAAAAATAGTAGATTTTCATGGACTCAATCTTGATTATCAAGTGAATGATAATGAGCATGGTGTCACGATACATTTCTAACAAAAGTCAAGCTTTGCTGTTACTAAGAACATAAAAGAGCAAAACTTCAAATTCTCTTCAGATTTATTACCAATTCTAAATAGACCTAGTGCGTAAACTTGTATCATGAAAGGAACTAAACTCAATATTCTTATCGCCGTACTTGCAGTAATATTTGCAATGGAAGCCTCCGGTCAACGGCCAGGCGGTAGTCAACAAAGGCCTCCAAATGTTAGCGGTGTATTAACGGATGATGATAGTGGTGAGCCAATTGAATTTGCAACGATTTCAGTTTTAAATGTCGCAGACTCGAGCTTGGTGACTGGTGTGGTTACATCCTCAGATGGACGTTTTGAAATTAGCGTTAAGCCAGGCTCATATGTTCTCAGAGCTCAGTTCATCACCTATGCAACCAAAGAGATACCTGTTGAAGTTGCTCCCGGTAAACCTGTAGTGCTTAACGACCTTACCCTGGGAATGGCCAGTAAGGAGTTAGCCGAAGTAGTAGTTCAGGGCGAGCGAACTCAGATGGAGTTGAAACTTGATAAAAAGGTGTATAACGTAGGAAAGGATCTGAGCAACCTTGGTGGAAGTGCCTCGGATATACTGGGCAATCTGCCATCAGTCGCCGTTGATGTTGAAGGGAATATTTCACTCAGAGGTAGTACCAACGTAAGGATTCTGGTTGATGGAAAGCCTTCCGGACTGGTAGGAATGTCAAGTGCAGATGCCTTGAGACAACTTCAGGGCAACTTGGTTGAGAGAGTCGAAATCGTAACCAATCCATCAGCAAGATATGATGCGGAAGGCTCTGCAGGAATTATCAACATCGTATTGAAGAAAGAAAAGGCCAAAGGCATAAATGGTAGTTTTCAGTTGAATACTGGCTATCCACATAATCATGGAGGATCATTTAACATCAACTTCCGAAGAGACTGGGTAAATCTATTCGCCAATGTTGGTGTTGGTTACCGAAAGGCTCCAGGAATAGCATCTGCTGATCAGATTTATGAAAAGGGTGACAGCTCCTGGTCGACCACCTTGAACAGAGATATGTTCAGAGGTGGTATTTCGTACAACGCAAGATCTGGTGCGGATTTTTACTTAGGAGATAACACTACGCTGACTGCTTATTTTCTTTATCGATTTTCTGATGAAGACAACAATACAGTAATCAATTATTATGATACTGATCAAGTGGGTAATTCATCAAGAACTAACAGAGATGAACAACAGTTGGAGGACGATAAGAACCTGGAATATGGTTTCAATTTTGTAAGAAATTTTAAGGGTAAAGGGCATAAGCTTACTGCAGATTTTCAATTTCAGAACAATAACGAGCAGGAATATTCAGATCTCGTGGAGAATTTTGGATTAACGGAGGCTTCATGGGTACCTCAGCTTTATCAGCGTTCTGAGACTGACGAAGGAGAAGAGAGAATGATGTTTCAGGCGGATTACAACAGACCTTTCGGTCAGGAGGGAAGTCTGGAAGCTGGTTCAAGAATTTCCTTGAGAAATGTATTTAACTATTATATCGTTGAAAACCAGGAGGATGGGGAGTATGTACTTGATCAGGGTCTATCCAATGACTTCAATTATCTTGAGAATATTTATGCCTTCTATGGTATCTATAACAATAAAACCGGTAAAGTAAGCTATCAGCTAGGAGCTCGTGTAGAATCAACAGACATAGAAACAGCATTGGTGCAAACCAATGAGACAAATGTTCAGAAGTACACCAATTTCTTCCCGAGTGCATTTTTGACCTATGACTTAACTGAGACACACAAGCTGCAATTGAGCTATAGTCGTAGGGTTAGAAGACCGAGATTTAGATCGTTAAATCCTTTCTTCAGTATTTCCGATAGTCGTAATTACTGGTCAGGAAATCCTAATTTGAAGCCAGTTTTTACCGATAGCTATGAGCTCGGTTACCTACAGAATTTCAATAAGTCCAGTGTTTATTATGGCGTTTATTATCGACACTCAATTGGTGTCACACAGCGCATCACAACCATTACCGAAGATGGTATTAGAATCAGAAGACCTGAGAACTTAGGATTCAGTGATTCTTATGGGTTTGAAATGAATGCATCACATGATTTTGTCAAATGGTACAGGATCAGTGGAAACGCTAATTTGTTTTACTTCAAAACTGAAGGAACCCTCAATGAAGGCACAGCTGACGAACAATTCCTTAGCGCTGAAGCACTTTCGTTTATGACAAGGGTGAGTAACAATCTGAAAATTGGAGACAATTGGACTGGACAGGCGAATTTCTTCTACAGAGCCCCCCAAGAGAGCCCACAGGGTAAAAGGTTGGCAATGACAGGTTTGGATCTTGGGTTGTCAAGAGATGTGTTGAATCAGAATGGAACAATTTCATTTTCCGCAAGAGATGTATTCAATTCTAGAAAATATCGCGGTATTGCTGAGATTCAGGAAACAGCGAATGCTCCGTATTATTATGAGGAGTCAACATTTCAGTGGAGGAGTCGTCAGTTTACCGTGCAATTCATCTACCGACTTAACCAAAAGAAGCAGCGAGAAAGAGGAGGAAGAGGAGAAGGAGGTGGAATGCCTGGTGATGATGGAGGTTTTTGATTGATTTGGTTTATAAATAAGAAAGCCATCTCCGAAAGGGGATGGCTTTTGTTTTTTATAGCAATGTTGTCTTTAAGCTCCTTCTACCTTGTTAAGAATGACGTCTATTGATGCTCTTATGGTTGACATTTAATGCGGGCTACATGCCTTTGTTCAAAATGCTATCAGCTATTTTGATAGCTATTATGATTAACAATCTATTTTGTTAGCACTCCGGATTTAGTAAGGTAAGTTATCATTTTAATACCCTCAGTATCTTCCTCATAGAGGATGTTGATTTCATCCCCATCGCTATCAATCAGAGCCCATTCAAAAGGATCAACTTTGTCAATTTTAGCGGTAATCACCTTTTTTCCGTCTTTGTTATAGATATTATAACTAAAATGATTTTCTTCTTCACGTTTGTTCACTTTACCAACCATGACTCCATCCTGGAAAATTTCCCTTCCTATGATTTCGACTGTTGAATTAGACGGAACTTCTTCTGGTGTAGCTAATTTTCCATTGTTGGCTTTTATGAACATTTTTGTTTTTTCCCAATCGAGATTGGCTTCTTTGATTAATTCATTTTCAACCATTATCTCCATTGCGGCTTTAGCACTGATTCCTAACGGAGTGGAAAATCTACCACCTTCCAGAAATATGAAAGATCCTGTTTGAGGAAATAAAACCTTAACACGAAAGGCTTTTTTTGAATCATATTTACGAGTACCGGGATTCCAATCTCCACGTACGGTGAAACTTTCTGATCTGAATTGGATAATGACTTCTTTTTCACGACTACTCACCCACCAGTCCTTTGCAGTCATTACTTCACCTTTTTTCTTTTCCATTGACACATAATAGATCCCATTCAATGTCACCCAATTTTGATTTTCATCAAAAACAGGTTTCACTTTTTGTGCCTGTGACAGTGACGGTACCATAATAAGTATCCAAAGCATATGCTTGCCTAACATGAGTTATTAGTTGTTTTGTAAGGCGGTAAGCTAGGTCTTTAATGTAAGAAGGGATGCATATGATTGTCTTTATCTCAATAATAAGGTAGGGTCTTATGCCGGATATGATTAATTGATGTTAAGTGGCAGAATCTCCATTGTCATTAAAGTATTGGTTTCTAAGGAAGAAGTATTGGTTTCTAAGGAAGAAGTATTGGTTTCTAAGGAAGAAAACACATCCTCTTGCTGACCTGGTATTTAATGGCCACTTTCTTTTGATGAATTTGAATCTTTATAGAGAGATAGAAGCGTCCTGGACGAGATATTCACATTAAAGCATACCCCTCAAATCTGTTTGGAATTATTGATCAAAACTGGAATAGTTTATAAATAAGAAAGCCATCTCCGAAAAGGGATGGCTTTTGTTTTTATGTGGCGGGAAAGTGTTTAAGCTCCTTCTACCTTATTCAGAATTACGTCAATAGACGAACCGATCGTTGACATTTCCAGGATTACGTCATCCTCAATCATAATGTCATATTTCTCCTCAATATCGAGCACAATGTCTACGATGTGCGCCGAATTTATTTCAAGATCTTGAATCAGATCCATTTCCATAGTCAGGTTTTCTAGCTTTTCCTTATTCGGAACATACGCTGAAATTATCTCTTTTAGCTCTCCTAAGATCTGATCTTTATCCATTTTCTTTCCATTTTCTTAAAACGATAACGCAATTTAAATCGCCAAAACCAAAGTTTGCCTTGATGATCGTGTCAATTTCTTTTTCAATCGTTTCTGTCGGAATACTTTCAGCAGGAATTTGCTCTAGTATATCGGGGTGAATCTTATCTAAATTCAGGTTTTTGTGAATAAAGCCATGTTTAAGTTGTAATACAGAAGCTACAAGTTCTACCGAACCAGCTCCGGCTACACAATGGCCGATCATGGATTTTGGAGTGTTGATATAAGGGAAATCTTCCTTGTTCAACTCAAGTGCATTTCGCCAATTTTTAATTTCCAAAGTGTCACCTCTTGTAGAAGTGAGATGACCATTGATTAAGTCAATCTCCTCTGGTTTTACAGCTGCATTTTTCATGGCGTTTTTTATGCACCTCACCACCGCATTGGAGTTAGGAGCAGTCATCGTTCCCGTTTCTCTCATTCCTCCGGAGTTCACTTCTCCGCCAAGAATCTCAGCATAAATCTTAGCGCCTCTTGCGCGGGCACTCTCTAAGGTTTCCAGTACCATCGCTCCTGATCCGCTACCAGGAATAAAACCTGTACTTGATGCACTCATGGGTCTGGATCCATAGGTCGGGTTGTCATTGGAGTCGCTGCAAAGCACTCTCATGGCATCAAAAGCTCCCCAGATAAACAAACCATCACCTTCAGTGCTTCCACAGAGCACTTGAGTTGCTTTGCCATGTTTGAGATGGTCATAACCCAGTAGGATTGATTCACTGCCTGTGATACAGGCGGATGAGTTGGTCTGCACTCTATTGCCAGCACCAATGATCTTATTGAGATAAGCAGCCGCGCCACTGCTCATTCCTTCAGGGAGCACCCGGGTTCCTAAACGTTTATTCTGACCACTCGATATTTTGTCAAAAGTGGATTGGCTGATGCTGTCCATACCAAGCGCGCCAGTACCAAAAATGATCCCGACATCTTCATTAGGTTGATCTTCAGCGTATTCAAGGCCAGCATCTTGCCATGCCTCAAAACCAGCAAGACAGGCGTAGATGACGCCTTTATTGTCTACTTTCTTTTGATAAAACTCATCGAATAGTTTGGCTTTGTATTCGTCAGTGATAGTGGGTGTTGCACCAATATGACATCTGAAATTTAAGTCCTTGTGCTCCGGAAAATATCGAATGGCCGATTTGCCGTTAAACAGGTTTTGATGAAAGTCCTCTGTTCCTATTCCATTAGGCGAAATGACTCCAATTCCGGTGATTACGACTCGATTATTCAATTTTTTGCTTGTTTATAATCATACCAGAGAACTCTCCCTTGCAAGCTACCTTCCCTGTTGATTCGTTCCAACACTCAACCTTACACTTTAACTTCCCAAACCGGAAATACACCTTTGAAGATTTCACGATCACTGTCTCTTCCGGGAGGACAGGAGAAAGATAATCCACATTGGATGAAGTGAAAACAGGAATAACATCCACTTTGTTTTCAAATTCCGAGCTGCTAAGGTAAATGCCTAATGATACCAATCCAATTTGTGCCATGGTCTCAACCAAAATTACACCTGGTGTTATAGGGTTATTCGGGAAGTGACCCTGATAAAAGTATTCTTCTTTTTTATAAGTGTACTTACCCTCAATGCGCTCATCTGAAACATAGGTCAGTTCATCAACAAATCGAAAAGGAGGTTGATAGGGAAGTAACTTAATAATTTCTTCTTTGGTGATCATCCCATTAAATGTTCGCCACCATCTACATCAATAACATTGCCATTAATCCAATCAGCTTCAGGTAGTGTCAGCAGGTAAATGGCATTCGCAACGTCTTCGGGAGTAGTCATTCGTCCATAAGGGTTTCTTGCGGTTGCTTCAGTTATTAATTGTTCATGGTCAGGAATCATGCGTAGCGAAGGAGTATCGGTTACTCCAGCGTTGATAACATTAACTCGAAAATCATGCTTTGCTAATTCAATTGATAGGTATTTGGTTAGGATTTCAAGTGCCGATTTGGCCATGGCCACTGCTGCATATCCTTTCCAATACCGCTGACTACCTGCTGACGTGAGCGTGATAATTCTAGCCTTATCGGCGAGTAGATGCAAGCTCATTAGGCGCTGCACCCAGCTCAACACATTGATTGCCATAGCATCCATCGTAAGGTGAAGGTCTTGCTCACTAAGCGCTTTGCCTTCTTCAGCGATTAAGGGTTTCAAATTTCCACGTGAAATGGCATGAAGGAAGAGCGAGAACTGTGCTCCAGCATGGGCTTCCTGAAACTTGTCCAACGTTTCTATTAATTTCTCCTTATTGGTTCCATCGACATTATGGGCAATTACATCCCCATGTTTTCGCAGATTTGACAGTTCGTTATTAAAGGTGTCCAGCACCGATCTTCTATCCCGATGAATAAGGAGTAGGTTGTAATTGTTTTCACAGAGTTTTTTGGCCGTAGCAAGTCCCATGCCACTGGAACCTCCTACGATTAGGGCCCACTTTCTCATTTTAAATTTGCTTTATATAGCATCGACGGACAATGTCATCACACACGATACTGTCCTGAAATTCATTCCATAAATTCATCACACCTCTGTTGTCTTCCAGCATAATGGCGGTTCCTACTGTTTTGACTTTTTTATCAATAAAACTTTTCAATAACTCCGCAAAAATGAGCTGGCTGGCGCCTAATTTCTGATATTCAGGATGAACACCGATCAGTAACATATCAATCAAGTCTTTTTGCTGAAAAGCTCTTAATACATGAAAGAAACCAAAGGGATACAACGAACCTTTTGCCTTTTGAAAAGCCTTAGATAATGAAGGCAATGTAATGGCAGCAGCTACAACTTCATCTTTGTCATTGACAATGACCGTGACAAACTCCTTTTTGATAAAACCGAAATAAGCTTCCACATAATAATCTATTTGTTTTGGCGTAAGCTCGTAGTAACCGTAAAGCTGTTTAAATGACTCATTGATCACTTTAAAGACTCCCTGTGCGTATTTCAATATTTCCTTTCTTGACCTAAATTTTTTCGGATAGAGCTTGAAGCGATTTGAGATAAGTGAAGCACTCCTGTTAATTCTTTTAGGCATTTCTGCAGGAACATTTGCGATGATTGATTTCCAGTCGCATGCCTTTTCAAATCCAAATGCATCCATATGTACCGGGTAATAAGGATGATTATAAGTAGTTGCCTGGCTAGCCATTACATCAAACCTGCTAATCAGCATCCCCTCAAAATCCATATCAGTAAACCCTAATGGCCCGTGAATCCCTTTTATCCCTTTTGATCTTGCCCAATTGATGACGGCTTCAAGAAGTGCCATGGAAACTCGCTGGTCATCTATAAAGTCCATCCACCCGAAACGAGCCAATTGCTTCTCGTCTCTTTCTGCGTCGAGGATGATTCCGGCAATTCGACCAACAATTTTACCTTCCTTTTTTGCAACAAAGTATTTTGCTTCAGCCGAATCAAATGCCGGGTTCTTTTCCGGTAATAACGTACTTAACTCAAAATCAATAATAGGAGGGACATAGCAGGGATTGTTCTTGTATAGCTCGAAAGGAAATTTGATAAAAGACATGAGCCCATTTTTTCCATGGACTTCCTCAATTTGAATTGACATCTAGATAAGCCTGTTTTTTTGGTAGTACTCCATTGTTTCCGAGATACCCATTTCAAGTGTAAAGTCTTCCTTGATTGGCCACTTTTGCCTTTCGTCAGAAAGGTCGTGATCCCAATCACCTCCAATTTCTCTCCACTTTTCTTTTGTTATTTCAGGTTTAACGTTGAACAAGTGATTGATAATATCCGCCAAATATAAATAGGGTATCATAATTCCGGACGGGATGAATAAATTTCTGAGCTTCTTGTTGATCGACATTGACAGTGTAGCTTTTAAAGTGACATGCGTAACTGGAATTCCATTGTCAAGATGTACAACGCTATTTTTCAATTTGATCATCATGGAAAAGATGTTGTTTGCAACATCCAGCCCGTGGATGAAAGTCATTATGTGATTTTTTCTTGTGATCATTGGGTACCATCCCAGCTTTGCTGCCTTAAATAGGGAGAGAAATGCCATGTCTCCCGGACCGTAAATAGCTGTCGGTCGGAAAATGAGGTAATTGGGGACTTTGCTTTTAATATGCTCTTCAGCCATGAGTTTACTTTTGCCATAAGCGGAAACCGGTCCGCCTGTACCTCTTGGACCTCTTGCTGCCATGGATGATATATAGATAAACTTTCCTGATGGAGGGATTAACTCATTGCGATTTATAGCAGAAAGCAAATGATCTGTCATGTCTGTGTTGATCCTGTAGAAATCCTCATCCCTGATGCTATGTGTTAGACCAGCATTATGAATAACAAAATCAAATTGATCTCGACCTGACTGTTTGAGCGAAGATTCGATTGAAGATTGACTGGAGTAGTCTATTTCCAGTAGTTGAACGCCAATCGACTTAAGAGACTTTGTATTTGCAGATGCTCGCACACCGGCAAAAACATCAAATCCAATGGATTGTGCTACTTCACAGAGCTTTTGGCCTAAGAAGCCGTTTGCACCTGTGATTAGAATGCGCTTTGGCACTATGCCGCTTTGTATGAAAGGTTAATGTTCAACTCCTTGGCAATTTCGTAAATGGCATCAATCGCGAAATCAATTTGATCCCTTGTGTGGGTAGCCATTAATGAAAACCTGATCAATGAGTCTTCAGGCGCTACAGCTGGTGCAACTACGGGATTTACAAATACACCTCGCTCCAGCAGTTTCATGGTCAGGTCGTATGTTTTGATGTTGTCCCGAATGTAGATGGGTATGATGGGTGTCTGGGTATCTCCTGTATCAAACCCGAGTTCGTTTAGTCGGTCGATTGAATATCTGGTACTATCCAATAGTTTCAATCTCAGTGAATCATCTGATTCCATGATGTCCAATGCTGCTGTGGCAGCTGCAATAGACGCTGGAGTAGGGGCGGCACTGAATATCAATGAACGCGCATTATGCTTAACATAATTGATGGTGTCTTTATCTGCAGCAGCAAATCCGCCAAGAGAGGCAAAAGATTTACTAAACGTCCCGCCAATGATAGAGATGTCATCATCAAGACCAAAGTGAGAAGCTGTTCCTGCACCATTCTTACCGATTACACCAACTGCATGTGCACAATCAGACATGACTACCGCATTGTACTTTTTAGCTAAAGCTACAATCTCGGGTAGTTTTGCGATATCGCCTTCCATACTAAAAACGCCATCCACGACAATGAGCCTCATGTCAGCATCCTGAGAATGCTTAAGCTTTTGTTCAAGAGAACGCATGTCGTTGTGACGATACACAACAGAGGGCGCACTTGATAATTTGGCTGCTTCAAGGATAGAGGCATGGTTGAGCCGATCCAGAATAATGATATCCTTTTTGGTCGTGATCGTGGGAATAATACCAAGATTCACCTGAAAGCCAGTACTGAAAAGAAGTGCAGCTTCCTTGTTGAAGAAGTCAGCTAATCGCTCTTCTAACTCAACATGAAGGTTACTGGTTCCGTTTAGAAATCGTGATCCAGCACAACTAGAGCCGTATTTCCTGACAGCTGCTTCTGCCGCCTCTTTGATTTTCGGGTGGGTGGTTAGCCCCAGATAACTGTTCGATCCAAACATCAGGACCTTTTTACCCTTTACTATTACCTCGGTTCCCTGCTCAGATTCGATCATACGAAAGAACGGGTACCTATTGTATTCCATCAAATCCTGAGGATCTCGATAGCTTTGAAATCTATTCCTTAATAACTGACTCATTCGAACTTGCCCGCAAAAATACCCCAATTAACCAATACGTAACGTTAAAAATTCAAAATATGATATTGAAAGGTGTCTAATTGCTGTTTAATTCATTCATGACACACCTTAACGAGCATTCGTTTGATTAAGATGCCAATATTTCAAAACGCTGTTTGGAAAAGTCTGCATGAAACCTGAATTTTTTGGTGATAGGATAGATAAAATCGGCCTATTTAGAGATTTCAATCGTATGCGTTGATTATGAAAAAATTCATTATGCCACTTTAAAAAAGATTTTGTGATTGTGGCCTTTATACAAAAAAACAGCATTGCAGTGCGCAGGAAATAAATATTAGCTTTTTTTGTATTGTTCAACCAATGCGATCAAGGATTATGAGTAATAATGAAATGAAAGGTCCCTTTGTACATACTGTATTTTTTTGGCTAAAGGAGCCGGATAATCAGGATCACAGGGCCTTATTCTTATCTGAGTTGAAAATGTTCATTGATGGGATTGATTTGATTTTGAATCAACATGTAGGGGCTCCAGCCGGAACACCCAGGGATGTGGTCGACAACAGTTATACCTTCTCGCTGATCGTGTCCTTTGAATCAAAGGAAGATCACGATACATATCAGGAGCATCCATTGCACAAGCAGTTTATTGCCAACGCATCCATGCTATGGTCGCGCGTTCAAGTGTATGACTCAATACGGCAATAAGTGTTATAAGCTACTTCGAATACCAATTTCCAATCCACGAAGTTCGGCTAGTCCTCTTAGGCGGCCGATAGCTGAATATCCCGGATTGGTGACTTTATTCAGGTCGTCTAGCATTTTGTGCCCGTGATCAGGTCTGAAGGGCATGCGTAAATCACTTCGCCCCTTGATTATCCGATCTTGTTGTTCCTCAATCAATGCTTTCATGACTGCATACATGTCAACATCCCCATCCAGATGATCTGCTTCATGAAAGTTGCCCATTTCATCTCGTTTAGTGCTTCTAAGATGGACGAAATGAATGCGATCACCTAGTCTTTTGATCATCCCTGGAAGATCATTGTCTTTTCTAACTCCAAAGGATCCTGTGCAATAGGTCAAACCATTGTTTGGGCTGTCTACCGCATTATAAAGGTCAACTACATCTTGCTCAGTACTTAAGATTCTAGGTAACCCGAGAATAGGGAATGGTGGATCGTCTGGATGAATACACATTCGGACTCCTGAAGTTTCTGCTGTAGGAATTACTTGCTCCAAGAAGTAATATAAGTTTTGCTTCAGCTGACTGGCATCAATGCCCTGATAACTATCCAGCATCTTTTGAAATTCATTCAAATCATATCCAGCATCGGATCCGGGCAGGCCAGCAATAATATTTTTTACGAGTTGATCGGTTTCTGTGGAAGAGAGTGTTGATAGTAATTTTTGTGCAGATTTCTTTTCTATATCCGAATACACTTCATGTGCTCCTGGCCGTTTTAAAATAAAGAGCTCAAATGCAGCAAATGCGGTTTTATCAAATCTAAGGCATGTTGACCCATCACCAAACGGATAGTTCAGATCTGTACGCGTCCAGTCTAGAATAGGCATGAAATTGTAACAAATGGTATCAATACCACATTCCGCCAAATTTCTGATTGTTGCTCGATAATGCGCGATGTATTTTTCGAAAGAACCACTCCTTTTTTTGATGTCTTCGTGAATCGGAACACTTTCAACCACTGACCATGTCAAACCAGCTAATTCAATATTTTCTTTGCGTTTGATGATTTCAGATTGTTCCCAGATTGCTCCAATGGGAATATGATGAAGCGCTGTTACGATACCAGTCGCTCCGGCCTGCTTGATGTGCTCCAGTGTTACACCATCATTCGGTCCATACCATCTCCATGTTTGCTCGAATCGTATCATACTCCTCCGAAAGCGCTAAAACCACCATCAATGGGTACAACTACACCAGTGACAAAAGAAGACTTATCACTGCATAGCCACTCAAGTGTACTAAAAAGATCCTCAGGTTCCCCAAATCGCTCCATTGGCGTATGATTCAAAATGGTTTGACCTCTGTCTGTCAATGATCCATCTTCGTTGGTTAGAAGTTTACGGTTTTGCTCGGTTATGAAAAAACCTGGAGACATGGCATTTACCCTGATGCCAACTTTCGAGAAGTAGACAGATAGCCATTGGGTGAAATTGGAAATGCCGGCTTTCGCGGCACTATAGGCAGGTACTTTGGTAATAGCCCTTTCTGCACTCATACTGCTGATATTGATGATTGAACATCCCTTTCGGTCAATCATATCCCGGGCAAAGATCTGGCTAGGTAGAAGAGAGCCTATAAAATTCAGGTCAAATACATATTTCATTCCTTCAGGGTCCAAATCAAAAAATGTTGTCTCATTAGGATCATCAAGGTCTGATGCCCTAAAATATGACTGTCCCGTTGTTCCATCCGGATGATTGCCTCCTGCGCCATTGATCAGAATGTCACATGGCCCGAAAGCCTCATTTACTTTTTGGTGCGCTTGAGCAAGCCCTTTTTTGTCTAAGACATTGACTTCAATGGCGATCGCGCTACCTCCATTAGATTTTATTTCGTTTGAGACTGTTTCTGCCTTGGACAGGGTCCGGTTCAAAATAGCAACAGAGGCTCCCATGGTAGCAAGATGCCTGGCCATAGCTCCACAAAGCACTCCTCCACCTCCCGTTATGACTACCGTTTTTCCTGCAATATTGATCATGAGTGACAGTTATAATTCGATAAATCTGTAATACATCAAAAATGAAATTTTGTGTATTTGTAGCGTGTACGTTAACGCAGGATGCAAAAGTACTATATTAGCGGAAAATGGAAAACTAAAGTGAGAAATTGAAAAAGAGAATTACCATTAAGGAAATAGCAGAAAAGGCTGAAGTTTCTATTGGTACCGTGGATAGGGTCCTACATAATCGAGGAAGAGTTGCCGCAAGTACTCGAACGAGAATTCTGGAAATAGCCAGAGAAGGAAATTACTCATCAAATGTATTTGCCAGACATTTAAAACTTAATAAAATCTATGAAGTAGCTGCAATCCTGCCGTTCAATGATGCCTATTGGCAAATGCATGTTGAAGGCATTGAAAAGGGAATGGCTGACTATGAAGAATTAGGTATTTCATTGCAGCACTATCAGTTTGTAAACCCCAGCCTTCAAAGCTTTGAGAGCGTACTGGCTGAAGCGATATCGAAACAACCAGATGGGCTGATTCTCGCGCCAACAATTCTGTCTCAAAGTTCAAGGGCCTTAGCGCAATTGGACAGTAGTGGAATCCCATATGTTTTTGTGGATTCCAATATTGAAGGTAACAAGAGTTTGACTTTTATCGGACAACATTCCTTTCATGCAGGTCAGCTTGCGGCTCGATTGCTCCTTGATGGTCTTTCGGAGACTGATCAGCTATTGATATTGACTTTAGAAAAGTCAGATTTGGTTAAAAAAGCTGTTCAGGATCGAATTGATGGGTGTGTGAGTTTTATAAATGGAAGTGGTAGGACCGTACGTCTCAATCAGTTCAATCTTGAAAATGAACAAAAGGACATTAGAACGTTTTTAAATGAAATAAACGATAATGATGGGATGGTGGGCATTTTTGTTCCAAACTCACAGGGATATCTGGTTGGGGATGTAGTCAATGAAGTTTTACCTCGAAACCGTGTTTTGGGTTTTGATCTGACCGATCGAAACATCAAGTGTCTTAATGCAGGAGGATTGGACTTTGTGATTCATCAAAAACCTCAAATGCAAGGTTATCTAGCTGTTCAAACCCTATACAGGTATCTTGTTTTAAGAGCAGAAGTGCAAAAAATGCAATTAATGCCTGTGGATATCATTGTGAAGGAAAATCTTGCTTATGTTCAATAGGTTGATTGGTAGTTTCTCTTAGTACCAATTCTTGCTCAATAATCACTTTCTCATTCAACATTGGCTCACCATTTTTTACTAGTGACATCATTTTTTTTCCCGCGAGTTGTCCCATTCGATTTGCAACTTCCTGTACGGTACTAAGCTTTGGGTTTCGATAAGATGCCAAAGGTTCATCCGAGAATCCCATGATGGATATGTCTTCAGGAATTCGTTTGCCCCACTTTTGAAGTAGATTGATGGTATAGTGAGCTGCATAGTCATGAAATACAAATATGCCATCCAGGTCATTGTACTTGAGTAGTGCCTTTTTCAGAAAATTATCGATGCTGTAAGGATTAAATTCATAATAATGAACAAGGTCTTCCTGAATCTGGATGTTGTGATTCCTCAGTGCATCCAGGTAACCGTAAAGCCTGTTGTTGCTATTGTTAAGATTGCCAGATCCGGTAATGTGCGCTATTCTTTTACAGCCAGATATGATCAAATGATGAGTTGCGTCATAGGCGGCCTGATAGTCATTGGCCACAATTTTAGGAGCAGGAAGGAAATTTACTACCCGATCAAAAAAGACCAAGGGTATCTCATGGTCCAAAAGCATTTGATAGTGTTGAAAGTCTGTTGTTTCTGAGGATATGGAGGCAATGACACCACTGACGCGATTTTGGAAGCTACTTTCAATCGCCTGCTTTTCACGATGATATGACTCCATTGTATTGACTAACAGGATATCAAAATCCTCACGTTCGAGCACACGTTGTATGTTCTCAATGACCTTAGCGAAAAAGTGTACCGCAATATTTGGGACAATAACAGTGATGAGTTTGCTGCTTTCCTTTAGTCTATTTCCTGTCGAAGTTGGGTAGTAACCTCTTTCTTTCGCGAACTGCTTGACCCTCAGTTTAGTTGTTTTGCTAATCCGTGGATGATCGCGAAGTGCCCTCGAAACGGTGGAGTGAGACAGTCCTAGCTCTCTGGCAATCGATGATATCGTAACATAATTCCGCAAGTCATGCACATATGTGCACAGCAAATAACAACCGATTTCGTTGAACTACAAAATCTAACAACGTAGATATGCATTTTTAACTACATAAAGCGACTAATGATCAAGGGCAAACAAGATTTCTTAAGAATTGATCCCCGTGACAATGTACTTGTTGCGCTTCAGGATTTGAAGCCAGACATTGTGGTCTTTGAGGGGCAAAAGATAGCACTTCAGCAAAACGTTGCTCGAAAACATAAATTCTTGATTAATGATCTCAAGAAGGGAGAGCAGATCATTATGTATGGAGTGCCCGTCGGGAAAGTCAACGAAGATTTGGTGGCAGGTACATGGATCAATACTGAAAATGTAAGTCATTTTGCTGATTCAGTTAATATTGACAACCGCGCAGATTATTCGTGGAACAAACTTGATGTTTCCAAATGGCACAATCGCACATTCAATGGATACCACAGGCATGATGGTCGTGTTGGTACCGGCAATTACTGGCTGTTTATTCCATTGGTCTTTTGCGAAAACAGAAATCTAAAGGTGATTGAAGAGGCGATGAGTCGTACGCTTGGTTATTACAAGCCTAATAAATACGAAGCGTATGTTAAGCAGAAAGTATCAGGTAAGGAGCAAGTTCAAACCACTGAGATTTCTACAAAGACTTATGAAAATGTTGACGGCATTAAATTTCTGTATCACCAAGGTGGATGTGGAGGAACGCGTCAGGATGCAGAAGTCTTGCTGAGACTTTTGGCAGGTTATGTTGGTCATCCCAATGTTGCCGGAGCAACAGTTCTGAGTCTTGGATGCCAAAATGCCCAAGTAGATTGGTTCAATGAAATTTTGAATGAGACCTTTCCAAACCACGGAAAAAAGGTTTTTTGCTTAGAGCAGCAACAAGAAGCAACGGAAGAAAAGCTGATTACTAAGGCAATTGATTTGACAATAGAAGGACTTGAGGAAGCAAACAAAAGCGCAAGACAACCGGCTCCATTGAGCAAATTGATTGTTGGGCTAGAGTGTGGAGGATCAGATGGGTTTTCAGGTATATCTGCCAATCCCGCAGTTGGTCATGCCTCGGACTTAGTAGTGTCGTTGGGAGGGGCAGCTATTCTAAGTGAGTTTCCGGAATTGAATGGTGTAGAGCAGAATATTGTTGACAGATGTGAGTCCATTGAGGATGCTAAAAAGTTTGTTGCGCTACAAAATGCCTATTCAGCAAGTGCTAAGGCGGTAGGATCTGGATTTGACATGAATCCATCACCTGGGAATATTAAGGATGGCCTGATAACAGATGCCATCAAATCAGCTGGCGCTGCAAAAAAAGGAGGGGCTTCACCTGTCACTGCAGTGTTGGATTACACAGAGCAGGTTACCAAAGCAGGCTTGAATTTACTATGTACACCTGGTAATGATGTTGAGTCAACGACTGGGCTGGCAGGATCTGGAGCCAACGTGATTTTATTTACAACCGGATTGGGAACTCCCACAGGCAATCCCATAGTCCCGGTGATCAAAGTTTCGAGTAACACCGATATGAGCCAACGTATGAATGATATAATTGATGTGGACGCTGGACCTATTACAATTGGTGACAAAACTATTGACGATATTGGCGAAGAAATTCTAGAAGAGATCATTGCTGCTGCGAGCGGGAAGCCTACAAAAGCGATGGAACTTGATCAGAATGATTTTATTCCCTGGAAAAGGGGCGTTTCGCTTTAATGAGTAAAACAGTGTTTGATTTATCAGGAAAACGAGCAGTTGTTACCGGAGGAGGTAGCGGAATAGGAGAAGCAATAGCCAAAACGCTTGCAGAAGCGGGGGCTCAGGTTTTTATCCTGGATTTGGATAAGGCTGGGGCAGCCAGAGTGGTGGAGGAGATTAAACAGCAAGATGGTTTTGCTGAGTTTTTGATTTGTAATGTTGTGAATCAAGAAGAAGTAATAGGAGCATTTAGGCAGCTACTGGAAAATGAATGTCTCGATATTTTGGTCAATAATGCGGGCATTGCTCACATTGGAAATGTGGAGTCGACGAGCGAGGGAGAACTTGATAAGATTTATGAGGTAAATGTAAAGGGCATATACAATTGCATTAAGGCAGGAATTCCATATATGAAGGAGCAGGGGGGGAGCATCATCAATATGTCTTCGATTGCTGCGTTAATGGGCTTAACTGATCGCTTTGCCTACTCAATGAGCAAAGGTGCGGTTCACGCCATGACACTATCTGTTGCCAAAGATTATTTGGAATACAATATTCGTTGCAACTCCATCGCTCCGGGGCGTGTTCATACACCTTTTGTAGATGGATTTATTGAGAAAAATTATCCAGGAAAAGAAGCGGAAATGTTTGAAAAACTGTCAAAGTCTCAACCTATTGGTAGGATGGGGAAACCGATAGAGATCGCAGCGTTGGTGAGGTATTTGTGCGCAGATGAAGCTTCGTTTGTAACGGGTGTGAGTTATAATATTGATGGAGGTTTCGTTAGTTTAAATTCATAATAAGGAAAAATGAGATTAATTCGATTTGGGGAAATAGGTGAGGAAAAGCCTGGAGTTGAGTGGAAGGGAAAAAAAGTAGATGTCAGTGAGCAGATCGCTGATTATGATGAAGATTTTTTCGCAAGAGGAGGACTTGATCGGTTGGCAAAGCTTGATTTGGAGTCGTTTCCAGCAATTGACGAAAGTGTTCGTCTAGGAGCGCCTGTAAAGCGCCCTGGTAAGATCATATGCATTGGGCTTAACTATAGGAAACATGCTTTAGAGAGTGGGATGGATATTCCGAAGGAACCTGTGGTGTTTTTTAAAGCCACATCGTCGGTGATCGGTCCTAATGATGACGTTGTAATACCGAAAAACAGCAAGAAAACGGATTGGGAAGTTGAGCTTGCAGTGGTAATAGGGAAACGAGCGAACTACATTTCTGAGGATCAGGCTCTTGATCATGTGGCTGGATATGTGTTACACAATGATGTCAGTGAAAGGGAGTTTCAGCTTGAGCGCGGAGGACAATGGGTCAAAGGCAAGAGCTGTGATACATTTGCTCCCATTGGGCCATATCTTGTCACCAAGGATGAAGTTACCGATCCAAATAATCTAAATCTTTGGCTTTCTGTAAATGGCAAGAAGGTGCAGGATGGAAACACCAGCGATTTTATCTTTAATGTCCAACAGGTGATTTCCTATTTATCACAGTACATGAGCCTGATGCCCGGAGACATTATTACAACAGGCACACCTGAAGGGGTTGGGCTTGGATTTGACCCGCCTGTTTATTTGAAGGCCGGAGATGTAATGGAACTTGGTGTTGAAGGTCTGGGTACTTCAAAACAGCAAGTAAAAGCATACGAATGATATAAAATATACAACTAGTACACCACATGAGAATTGATGCACATCAACATTTTTGGAAATTTGATCCTGTGAGGGACTCCTGGATCACTGAAGACATGGGAGTCATCAAACGGGACTTTCTTCCCGGTGACCTTGAACCAATGCTTCAGGATACGGGTATCGGCGGAACCATTTCTGTTCAGGCGAGTCAATCCACAACTGAGACAGATTTCTTATTACGCCTGGCCAGAAACCATGATTTTATCAAAGGAGTAGTCGGCTGGGTTGACCTGAAAGATGAAGGCGTAATTGACCAACTGGAGTTTTACAAACGTAATCCTAAATTCAAAGGAGTCAGGCACATACTTCAGGCTGAATCTAAAGGATTCATGACTGATACTAAGTTTATATGGGGATTGAGAAGACTTTATTCTCAGGACCTAACCTACGATATTTTGATCTACGAAAAACAGCTCGAGGAGGTATGTGATTTAGTAAGGTTACTGCCGGAGATGAGATTGGTCATAGATCATATTGGTAAACCCAATATTAAGGATAGTTCATTCGATCAGTGGGCCAAATACATGAAGGAACTGTCGCAGTACCCACATGTATATGCCAAGCTGAGTGGCATGATCACTGAAGCAGATTGGAATAACTGGACCGAGGATGATCTTCAGCCGTATGTTGACTTTATGCTGACGCATTTTGGTGCGGATAGATTGATGTACGGATCGGACTGGCCGGTGTGCAAAGTAGCAGGGAGCTACATGGAAGTGCATAGTGCGATGCTCGCCTGTATTTCAGAACTGTCATTTGGAGACCAGGAAAAAATAATGGGCATGACAGCCGCAAAATTTTATAAACTATAAGAAGTGGATCTTCATTTAAAAGACAAAGTAGTCATCGTTACTGGTGGAGCGAAAGGGATAGGGCGAGCCATTGTAGAAGAATTGGTCAAGGAAGGAGCAATTCCTGTGATTGTAGGGCGGTCAAAAGAAGCTTCTGAAGAGCTTGTCAGAGAAATCAATAAGCAAGGAGGTAAATGTCTTTCCATACTTATGGAGTTAGGTGTTGAAGACAATTGTCAGTCGATTGTATCACAAACCATTGATGCCTATGGTAGAATAGATGGAATTGTAAATAATGCAGGAGTCAATGATGGTGCTAGTTTATCCAAGGGACCAGCAGCATTCAAACAGTCAGTTTTGACAAACCTGACCCACTATTATGACTTGGTGCATTACAGTTTGGAGTATTTAAAGGTCTCCAAGGGCTCGGTGCTGAACATCAGTAGCAAGACAGCTCTAACCGGGCAAGGCGGTACTTCGGGTTATGCGGCCAGCAAAGGGGCACAACTTGCTTTGACCAGGGAGTGGGCTGTAGAACTGGCGCCATTCGATATTCGAGTGAATGCGATTGTTCCTTCTGAAGTGATGACGCCTCTATATGAAAAGTGGCTCAATACATTTGATGATCCTGCAGAAAAACTTGAAGGAATTGTTTCTAAAATACCATTGCAACAACGCATGACGACAGCCGAGGAAATAGCGGCTATGTCGATTTTTTTACTTTCTGATAGAAGCGCTCATACGACCGGTCAATGGTTGTTTGTCGATGGTGGATATGTCCACCTGGATAGAGCCATAACCTGATCTTTATGCAATTACTGACTAAGAAAAATCTAGTCCCATTCATTCTGGTTACCACCATGTTTTTCATGTGGGGTTTAGCCAATAACATGACTGACACTTTGTTGGCTGCCTTTAAGCGGATCATGAGTATGACTGATTTCCAGACAAGCTGGATACAGGTTGCCTTTTATGGGTCCTACTTCTGCCTGGCTATCCCCGCTGCATTACTGATTCGTCGTTTTCAGTACAAAGCAGGGATCTTGGTTGGTTTGGGTATGTTCATTGCCGGGGCTTTGCTCTTTTATCCCGCCAGTCAGACAATGGTGTACGGTCATTTTCTTGCGGCCTTGTTCATTTTGGCTGGAGGGCTGTCTGTATTAGAAACGACTGCTAATCCGTACATTCTGGTGATGGGGGATGAGGCTACTGCGATCAGAAGACTCAACCTGGCTCAATCCTTCAACCCAATTGGCTCAATTTCTGGCGTGGTATTGAGTAAACTGTTTATTCTGAGTCAATTAAATAAAGCAACTGAAGCAGAACGATCGACAATGTCTGCAAGTGAACTTGCTACCATACAACAAGCTGAGCTTGCTGCTGTTATGGGACCCTATGTAGGAGTTGCCATTCTGCTCCTGCTTATATGGATTGTGATTTATATGAAAAAAATGCCCAAAGGATCTGATTCTGAAGAGACACCTCCTTTTTGGCAATCTGTCAAGCGATTGACAAGTAATAAACATTATCTGGCAGGTGTATTGGCATTGTTTTGCAATGTTGGCGCTCAAATAGGGATTTGGTCATTTACAATACGATATGTCATGTTGGAACTTGATATGGATGAGAGTGGCGCATCTAATTATTACTTGTTGGGGCTGGTATTGTTTATGGTTGGCCGATTCATTTTTACAGGTTTGATGGCAAAATTTTCAGCTCACAAACTATTAGGATATAGTGCTGTAGTAGCAATTGCTTGTTTGTTTGTGGCTATCCTTTTTAACGGGATTGTTGGTGTGATAGGATTGGTGATGATTTCAGGTTGTATGTCACTGATGTTTCCAACGATCTTTGGATTGGCTTCCGAAGGAACCGGAAGCGACCATAAGCTGGCAGGATCAGGTTTGATCATGGCGATTTTGGGAGGAGCGGTTTTACCTCCTATTCAAGGACAACTTTCGGATTCTTTCGACAGCATTAAGTTATCGTTTATTGTGCCTATGCTGGCGTTTGCGATTGTGGCGTGGTATGCGTTTAGTCAACATAGAGTGGCAGTACGCAAATTAAGGGGGGAGTAAAATGAAATAAATATGAGCTGGTACGATCGACAGTATCCCGGTATAGACGATTTGAGAAATCGTGCTAAACAAAAGGTGCCAAAATTTGCATTTGAATACCTCGACGGTGGTTGCAATGAAGATGTAAACCTTGTCAAAAACACCACCGAAATACGTGCGGTTGAAATGATTCCGCAATATCTCAAGGATCATCAACCTGCTGATTTGTCCACGCAGTTATTTGGAGAAACATATAGTGCCCCTTTCGGTATTGCTCCGATAGGTTTACAAGGCTTGATATGGCCAGGGGCTTCTCAAATATTGGCAGCAGCAGCTCAACGACACAATATTCCGTTTGTTCTCAGTACGGTGACTACTATGGACATTGAGGAGGCTTGCGAGTTGACAGAAGGAAAGGCATGGTTTCAGCTTTATCATCCAGCGAAAGAGGAATTGAGAGATGATCTACTGAAACGAGCACAGGCTGCAGGCTGCCAGGTGCTGGTATTATTGTGTGATGTGCCAGTTTTTGGATTTCGACCAAGGGATATACGCAATGGTCTTGCCATGCCCCCAAAAATGTCACTTAGGAATTTTGCTCAAATCACTCAAAGACCTGATTGGGCATTTCAAACACTGATTAAAGGGCAGCCTCAATTCGAAAGCCTGAAGCCTTATATGCCTAAGGGATTGGATATGTCCCAGCTGGGTGCTTTTATGGACGAGACATTTTCAGGCAGACTAAGTGATGAACGTGTGGCCACCATACGCGATAAATGGAAAGGCAAGATTGTATTGAAAGGCGTTGCAAGTGTGGAGGATGCACAACGAGCTCATGAGTTGGGTCTCGATGGTATCATTGTTAGTAATCATGGAGGGAGACAACTTGATGCCGGACAATCAACTATCGCTCCACTCAAAAAGATTGCAGCCTTGTATGGCGATAAGCTTACAGTAATGATGGATAGTGGCATCAGATCAGGACCAGACATTGCGCGATCTATTGCGTCAGGCGCTCAGTTTACTTTCCTGGGAAGGACGTTTATGTACAGTGTTGGAGCACTCGGTAACAAAGGAGGTGATCATGCGATAGGTCTTCTGAAAACTCAACTTGAACAAGTGCTGGAACAATTGTGTTGTCCGAAACCCGAAGACCTGCCGGAGTTTCTCGTCAAGTAAAACTTTGTCTGTTAGGCCATACAATGATACTCAAAAGTTATTGATTATAGCACTTCCTGCAGATAGGTATGTGATAGTTATGACCCCAATTGTGTGGCCTTTGCCACAATCCGGTTATCACAATCCTATCTACTAATGACACTGAATGTGTGTCGTTGTAATTAATTGTCACGGACAAGTTTTTTATCCATCAAAAATGCCCGTTCACGCATCTGAACGCATGTTTTATCCCGTTTAAGCCATCATATTTGCGTCAGAATTCTTAACATAAGTATGAAAAGAAATTATTGGTTTTTGGTGATGGTGCTTTTGGCAGTTGTTTCTGTCAACGGACAAACGATAGAGGAAGAGGAAGCGCCAATCAAATTGTTCGTTGACTGTTCTGTTTGTGATCACAATTACATACGTCAAGAGCTGGGCTATCTGGACCATGTGAGGGACATCAATGTTGCAGATGTATATGTATTGATCAATCGAATTCATTCGGCTTCAGCTAAAATATATAATGTAAGAATTGAAGGGAAACAGGATTTTTCTGGAATCAATAATCAATTTGAATTCTCCATCTCAAGGACATTGACCTGGCCGGAGGAGCGCGAGCAGGTGAATGCAGTGCTTTCAGCGGGTATTGCGCCTTATTTATTACATACATCCGCTGTAAGCGGAATGAAACTGTCGGTTTCAGAGTCTGCAGTTGAGGAGAGCAAATCAACGTCTAACTATGATGACCCATGGCATAATTGGGTGTTTGACACCTATTCTAATTTCGACATGGACTATCAGCAGACACGTTCTAATTTCAATCTTAGGTCTGGATTTGGGGCGGATTATGTAACGGAGGACTGGAGAATATCGCTCGATTTGAGCCAGAGCACTAATCACCTTAAAATCACTAATGATGATGAAGTGGTGAAGTCCAGCCGAGATAGGAAGTATGGCGGAGGAAAGATTGTCAAGAGCATGAACAACAATTGGTCCTCCGGTATTTTCACCAGTCTTAGATCCAACTCATTTACCAATATCAAAAGGCGGGCATACGCAGGTCCGGCGATTGAGTATAGCATATTCCCATATTCTGAGGTATTAAAGCGTGAAGTGACCCTGCAATATCGTGTGGGAATGGTGGATCAATACTATCTGGAAGAAACCATTTTCAATACATTCGAAGACCGCTTTATGAATCATGCGGTATCGGTAAATGTGAGATATAGACAACCGTGGGGAACGATTTCCAGCAACCTGACAGCCTCACATGCACTCAATGATTTTTCAAGGAATCGAATTGAAATCTATAATTATGCTTCAATTCGCCTTTTCAAAGGGTTCAGAGTACGCCTAAGTGCAGACATTGATTTTATTCGAGATCAGATCAACCTGGTAAAAGGAGATACCTCTTTGGAGAACCTACTTTTGCAGCAAAAAGAGGTGGCAACCAATTTTGATATGTCTTTGGGTTTTGGATTTAGTTATACGTTCGGCTCCATCTACAACAATGTAGTGAATACGAGATTGTAGGTTATTCAAAATCGATCATTCCCCATTCATAAATGCGCGATTGATTTTTGCAGGGCATACCAGAAAGTAATTGCAAAGAAGTTTGGGTAAATTGTAATCATTAAGATTTATCCTTATGAAACAATCCAGACGAAATTTTTTAGCGACTTCAGGTGCGTTTGCGGCCGGAAGCTTTTTATCGCATCCTTCCATTTCATCCATCATTGCGCAAAATGGCAAACTCAAAGTAGCCCTTGTCGGTACGGGAATCAGAGGGATTACCTTTTGGGGTAAACGAGTGCAGGACGGATTCAGTGACAAAGTAGAGTTCGTCGGGCTTTGTGATATCAACAAAGGAAGATTGGCGTATGGCAAAAAGCACATTGGTGCTGATTGTCCAACCTTCACAGATTTCGATAAGATGATGAAGGAAGCCAAGCCTGATATGCTAATGGTAACCACAGTTGATGCCACTCATGATGAGTTTATCATTAAAGGGCTTAATCAAAATGTGGTTGTCTTTTCTGAAAAGCCAATGACAACAGATGAGAAAAAGTGTCAAGCTATTCTGGAAGCCGAAAGAAAAAGTGAAAAGGAACTAATCATTGGGTTTAACTATCGTTACAATCCGCACTATACGAAGCTCAAGGAGATGATAGTCGATAAGCGTGTCGGTGATATTACTTCAGTGGATTTTCATTGGTACCTGAATGTCTACCATGGGGCATCTTATTTTAGAAGATGGCATGGTTACAAGGAGCATGGTGGATCCTTGTGGGTGCATAAGGCCACTCACCATTTTGACTTGTTGAACTGGTGGCTGGACTCGGAACCAGTAGAAGTAAAAGCATATGGTGAACTTGAGCACTATGGCAAGAACGGAAAGATGAGAGGCGAAAGTTGTAGAACCTGTGCCTACAAGGATGAATGTAAGTTTTTCTATGATGTAACAAAGAATAAAACCTACATGGATCTGTATGTTGCCAATGAGCAACACGACGGATACATAAGAGATAGTTGTGTGTTTAGAGAGGACATAGATATTTATGATAAAATGTCAGCTCAAATCAAATATGCCAATGGCGTGATGGTCAACTATTCACTCACTACCTATTCGCCATATGAAGGTATGAGGATAGCTTTCAATGGCTTTGATGGACGAATTGATGCCTGGGATGGTATACCGTGGAGAAAGGAAGAGAAGCTCAAACAGGGTAACCTACACGCCCAAGAGATGAGTGATGATGAAGCCCGTGATTTTGAAGAAATTTTGGTCATGGATAATTTCGGAGACTATGAACAAGTGAAAGTCTTGAGAGAAGTGGGAGGTCATGGAGGTGGTGATAAACGACTTCATGACAGGATTTTTGTAGATCCCGAAGGGCCAGATCCATTGAGACATGCTGCTGGCTCAAGAGACGGTGCTATGTCAATACTTATCGGAATAGCAGCACGGAAAAGTATTGAAGAAAACAGAACAGTTCGAATTGATGAGCTTACGGACTTGAAACCACAATCAACGCGTCCCTAACCATGAAAGAGAATATCACTAAGCGTCTGGCTTTGTTCATGGGAAGCCTGGCCATCGTGGCTATGGTCCATGCTCAAACACGTTTGTTGGTCAGGGTGGATGATATGGCTTCCTCACATGCCGCAAACGTAGCTTGCATTGAAGCCTACCAAAATGGTATTGCTACTTCTGTCGAAGTGATTGTTAATGGGCCTTGGTTTGAAGAAGCAGTGACTATGCTAACTGAAAACCCGGGATTAGATGTAGGGGTCCATTTGGCGCTAACCAGCGAATGGCAGAAGATCAAATGGAAGCCCTTGACTTATGCGCCCAGCCTGGTTGATGAAAATGGATATTTCTATCCTATGATTTGGGCCAATGATAATTACCCAACGCAGGCATTGGCTGAACGGGAATGGAAACTGGATGAGATTGAGCAAGAGTTGCGTGCCCAAATCGAGCTGGCCATGAGGAGAATTCCACGATTGAGTCATATGTCTGCACACATGGGCTGTACGCGCATGACGGACGAAACGAATGAACTGCTGGAGCGTTTGTCTGAAGAATATGATTTGAAGGTTATCACCGATCAGATTGTTTATCCAACAGTTCGATGGACTGGTAAGGAGTTTGGAGGAGCAGAGAAAACGGATCGCCTGATTAAAATGTTAGCCGCACTGGAGGATGGTGACTATTTTATCGTATGTCATCCCGGGCTTGACGTAGAAGAACTTGGTGCCGTAGGACATATTGGATATGAGGAAGTGAGATTTGACCGTGCTGCCGAAACGGAAGCATTGACCAACGAGGAAGTCAAACAAAAGATAGCTGATCTCAATATTGAGTTGATCAGCTATCGTGATATTAAATGATTTAGTCTAAAAGTGAATCAACCGTTACTCCAGCCTTAATCTTTGTCAATTGTTCAGCTATTAGGGCTGTCATTCCGTTGATCTCATTTAAATCTTGATTCCAGTATTGCGTAAGACCCAGCACTGCGTTAGCAATTTGTTGCTCAGAATGGTCGGAAGACTTCAATTCATTAAAAAAGTCTTTTACTTCCTGATCATCACTGATTTCAAAATCATCTGACAAATACAAGGCTATTAAATGCGCTAGCGCTGAACACAGTCCTTTTGGTAATTCACCTGTCATTTTGAGGGAAGCCAATAACGTAGGAAGCACCCTCACAGAAAATTTTGGTATTGAATTCAGAGAGATAGACTGAAGCTGATGGATAATAAATGGATTTCTGAATCGCTCCAGCACTTCTTCGGCATAAGCCTTTAATTCATCAGCAGGCAAATCAATAGTAGGAGCAATTTCATTGAACACAATGTCGGAGATTGCGCCACCGACAGTTGGATCTTCCATCGCTTCTCTTACAGTCTGAATACCATTGAGTAATCCCATTGGTACCATTGAGGTATGTGCTCCGTTGAGTATTCTTACTTTTCTTGTTCGATAGGGGGCAAGATTATTTGTGAAAATCACATTGAGTCCGGCCTCATTGGCAGGAAAAACAGATTGGATGTCTGCATCACTTTGTATGACCCAAAGGTGAAACAACTCAGATGCGACCACCAGATTGTCATCAAATCCAATGCTCACCTTGATCTCATCTATTTCATCTTTAGGAAATCCAGGTACAATCCTGTCTACCAGTGTATTGGCGAATGCATTATGGTTTTCTACCCATTGAGCAAAATCAGCAGGTAGTCCCCATGAGCTTGCATACTTTAATATGGCTTCCTTGAGCTTTTCACCATTTTTTTCTATTAATTCCACAGGAATGAAAACGAGTCCTTTGGTGATATCTCCATTGAAATGGTTGAATCGCTTAAAAAGAAGTTGTGTGACTTTCCCCGGAAACGTCTCGGCTAGTTCGTTAGATGAAGGTTGCGGCTCGTCTTTGTAAACGATACCTGCCTCTGTGGTATTGGAAATCACAATCTTGAGTTCATCTCCAAGGACTACACTTTTGTAGCTGTCAAGGTCTTTGAACGGGTCGATTGATTGTTGTACACATTTGACAAGTCTGGTGTCCGTTACAGCTTCGCCTTTTCTCAAACCTCTGCCCAACTGATGATACAGACTATCCTGATCTCTGAGCATATCGGTCATTCCTCTGTCAATTGGTTGTACGATTGCAACCCCATGGTCGTAATCAAGCTTTTCATTCATGACATCAATCATCCAGTCCGCAAAGGCGCGGAGAAAATTACCTTCTCCAAACTGGAGAACTTTGATAGGTAATGAAGGTTTGTCTGTTGTGTTTTTATTGAGTGCTTGCATGATTATTCAAATAAATTAGGTAACCACAGGCTCAGCTGTGGGAAGTAAGTAACCAACAGCAAAACTGCGATCATGGCTATAAATAAAGGGATCAATGGTTTGATCACTTTTTCGAGTGATATTCCAGCAATACCAATACCAACGAACAATACGGATCCAACAGGAGGGGTACACAACCCAATGCAGAGGTTCATGACCATTACGATCCCAAAGTGAACCGGATCTATCCCGATGGCTGTAACTACCGGTAAGAAGATAGGTGTGAAGATCAATACCGCAGGCGTCATGTCCATAAAGACACCCACCGCCAATAGCAATATGTTGATCAAGAGTAGGATAATAATAGGGTTATCACTGATGCTCAATAGTCCATCCGTTACGGCCTTTGGAATGTCTGCATACGCCATTACCCATGACATGCTCATCGAACAAGCGATCAGCAACATTACCACGCTAGTGGTACTAAAAGAGGATACTAAAATGTTTCGCAATTTTTCAACAGACAGTTCTTTGTAAATGAAACTGAGTACCAGGGTGTATAACACCGCTATTCCCGAAGCTTCTGTTGCCGTAAAGATTCCCGCAACGATCCCACCAATTACCACGACAAGCATCATCAGGCTTGGTAAAGCATCCATCAATGAGAAGAACATGTGGCTGATTGAGGCCGCTTTTTCTCGGGGATATTTCTTGATTTTGGCATAAACAGCGGCTACCAGCATGAGGGCCAACCCCATTAGAATGCCTGGTATGTAACCGGCCAGGAAGAGAGCTGCAATAGAGACACCACCACTGGCCAATGAATATACGATCAGTATATTAGAAGGAGGGATGACCAAACCTGTAGTGGATGAAGCAATATTTACGGCAGCACTATATGATTTTTCGTATCCTTCTTTTTCCATTCTGGGACCCAATGATCCACCAATAGCAGAAACAGCAGCCATGGCAGAGCCAGATATCGCACCAAACATCATAGCACCGATGATATTAACATACGCCAGTCCGCCAGGGAAAGAACCCACCAGCGCTTTTGCAAAATTGATGAGCCGTTTGGCAATACCACCCTGATTCATGATTTGACCTGCTAACACGAAGAATGGGATAGCCAGCAATGAGAAACTATCTAGCCCTGTAGCCATACGTTGTGCTATCGTAGTAAAGGCTGGACCGACACTGATATTTACCAAAATAGTAAAAAGAGAGGCCATGCCTACACTGTATGCTACCGGTACACCTATTGCAAGTAGCAATAGAAAACTGACCACCAGGGTATAAACTTCTAAATTTTCCATTACGATTCTTTTTTGGTGGTTAATAAATCACTGATTGAATAGTAGCAAATGAGTAGCCCACTAATGGGCAAAACCAGATAAACATACCCAAGTGATAACTGCATGGCGGAAGATGTTTGTCCTAGCTGGAAAGAGATGTACACCAGTCTTGAACCACCAATGATTAGTACGACTAACGCAAACAGCGTGATCAGTAAGTGAATGACTTTCTTTTTGTTGAAAATCTGCTTTTCTGATAACTTTTGATCAATCAATTCAATTGCAACATGCATGTTTTTTCCAGAAGCATACGCGGATCCCAGCAACCCCAGCCAAATCAGCATATATCGGGCTAGTTCATCAGTAAATGCGCTTGGGTCATTGAGTAAATAGCGACTTGCTATTTGCCATAGTACATTGATTACCATAAGTGACATTAAGACACTCAGAACAATTTCAAGAGATTTGTCAATTTGTTGTCGGAGAGTCATGGCTTTGCGATGTTTTGAATGTCCTGAATCAGGTCAAAGAGTTCGGGATTATTTTTGAATTGATCATACAGGCCGGCGACTTTATCTTGAAAAGGGCTTTTGTCGGGATAAGTAATTTGGACACCTGCTTTTTTTACAACATCAAGGCTTTCCTGAACAGAGGCCGCCCATATTTTCTTCTGACGCTCTACTGATAGATCGGCTGCTTGTTGGAGCCATTGTCGTTCCTGATCCGATAAGTCATTCCATAAATATGTACTCACAATGAGCACATCAGGAATGGTAGTATGTTGATCAATGGAATAGAATTTACAAACCTCATAATGTCTGGAAGTATAAAAACTGGGCGCATTGTTTTCCGCAGCATCTACCACACCTTGTTGTAGGGCAGTGTAAAGTTCTCCCCAGGAAACTGGCGTGGGAGAGCCTCCAAGTGCATTGACCATGTCAAAGGCTGTTTGACTATTCATTACACGGACCTTCAGGCCATTAAGGTCTGAAGGTTGAGCAATGGGAGCTTCTTTTGAGTAAAAGCTACGACTGCCTGCATCATAGAAGCACAAACCTCTGAGCCAATAATTTTCTCCTTTTGCCAGCAACTTTTTACCAATCTTACCTTGCAATACGGACCAGGTATGCGCCGAATCAGTGAAAAGATAGGGGAGTGTCAAAACCTTAAATTCAGGAACAAAATTCTCCAATGCACCAGCAGAAACCTTTGTCATGTCCAGACTTCCAATTTGCAGCAATTCCAGTAGATCGCGTTCCTGACCTAATTGACCATTTGCGTAGATGTCTAGTTTCATCTTGCCGCCAGAAACCTCTGTTAATAAGTCTCCCATTTCGAGCATGCCTTTATGGACAGGATGACTTTCGTTGAGACCATGGGCAAGTTTAATCGTTCTACTGCCTGTTACCGACTGGCAACACTGCAACCCCATTATCAGGCTAACAAAGAGCAGTATGCTTGTTTTATTTTTCAAAGCCAAAGTAGTTTTTTGCATTGTTATAACTGATGTCCTGAACCATTTTCCCTAACAGGGTCATGTCGTTGGGTAATTCGCCATTCTCTACATCTGTTCCGATAAGATTACAGAGAATTCTTCTGAAGTACTCATGTCTGGGAAATGAAAGAAAGCTTCTTGAATCTGTAAGCATGCCAACAAAATGGCTCAACAGTCCCATGTTCGAAAGCGTATTCATTTGAGCTTCCATACCGTGCTTTTGGTCAAGGTACCACCACCCAGATCCGAACTGCATCTTACCAATAGTCCTTCCATCATTGTAGTTGCCAACCATGGTAGCGAATACTTCATTGTCAGCTGGATTCAGGTTGTACAAGACAGTTTTTGATAATTGATCCGTGTTGTCCAGTTTGTTCAAAAAGGCGGCAAGTGTGGCAGCTTGAGAGAAATCTCCAATTGAATCATAGCCAGTATCAGGACCTAGCTCTCTGAGTGCTCTTGCATTGGTGTTTCTCAGCGCACCCAAATGAAACTGTTGTGTCCATCCGCGCTGGTGATAGCCTTTGCAGATTTCCAACAACATGTGTGCTCTCAGTGCTTCTGATTCTGTGATGTCAAGTTGCTTTCCTGATAGTACTGCTTTGAAATTAACATCATGGTTGAAAGTATCATTGATCGCTGGGATGGTGTTGAACCCTAAATCAGAGAGTCTTCCGCCCATCTCATGGAAGAAATCCATTCGATCGTTGAGTACATTCAAAAGATCGTCAAGAGATGCAATGTTCTTGCCAGATGCAGCTTCAAGTTTTTTCAAATAACCTAAATAACTTTCGGGGTTATCAATGGCCAGTGCCTTGTCAGGTCTAAATGTCGGCAATACTTTCATTCCAAGACCGGATGCCTTTATTTGAGCATGGTACTCAAGATTGTCTGCCGGGTCATCTGTGGTACATACCACTTTAACGTTCATTGTACTCAGCAGCTCCTGACAGCCAGCCGATGCAAGCTGAGATTTTGTTTGTTCATAAATGGCACTTGCTGTGTTTGAGTTGAGCAGATCGTTGATATTGAAGTAGCGTTGTAGTTCCAAATGTGTCCAATGATAGAGCGGATTTCGAACAGTGTAGGGCACTGTGTCGGCCCACTTTTGAAACTTTTCCTCATCGCTTGCTTTGCCAGTGATAAACGACTCGTCTATCCCATTGGCACGCATCGCCCTCCATTTGTAGTGGTCACCCTCTAGCCATCCCTCTGTAATATTTTTGAAATGTCTGTTTTCTGCTATTTCCTGAGGAGGCAAATGATTGTGGTAATCAATAATCGGCATTTGCGCAGCATAATCGTGATACAGTAGTTTGGCAGTTTCGCTATGCAGTAAAAAATCCTGATCTAAAAATGTTTTCATGCTAAGTTCTTTTTCATTCTAAAAAGTTCAGGGCCGCCTTTAACACCAATTTTCTTTTTACCGGTGCTTTCAATCAACCCTTTTTGAAGGATGCTTTTTCGGAAATTTCGTCTATCCAATTGTTGCTCCAATATGGATTCATATAAGTCTTGTAGTTCTTTAAGTGTGAATTCCGCTGGAAGCATTTCACCAAAAATCAGTTTGTCCTTCAGGTTTTCTCTGAGTTTGTCATGCGTGTCTGACGCCAACTGATTATGATCAAATGCCATGTTTGGAATTTCATTTATCGCAAACCAGTTGATGTCTGAAACATATTTCTTGGCGATGATGGGGTGGTTTTCAGGTTTGATCAATGCATAGAAACAGACTGTCACCACGCGTTTGATAGGGTGTCGATCCACATGGCTATACGCACCCACTTGTACATGCTTGATATCCTTGATGTCCGTGAGACTGTACAATACTCGATTGGCAGCTTCATCCAAAGATTCATCAGCATTCATGATACCTCCTGGCAGCTGCCACATGTTTTTGAATGGCTCAACCCCACGATTAACACATAAAAGCCTAAGTTGATTGTCTTGAAATCCAAATACGGCACAATCCACCGTAATGGTACATTCATACGATTGATCAGAAACAGCGAGACTAGCAAATTCATTCATGTGCAACACAATGATAAACTATGTACTTTGTACACACAAGTGAATTCAAGATTTTAGTTACACGTGATGTTGAGTTTTTGATCATGGTAGAAGGTCATTTACAAGAATTTACAATGTCAGGGTGATCAGGCATAGCATCTGTTGCTTAAAGCTGTATTTTACAGTGAAATCCGTACAATATGCGCTTCTTGATCATCACTTTTTTCCTGCTAAGAGTTACTTGTTTTTCACAGTCGGTCGATATTTATAATACACCTGCCTCAGAGCGGGTTGCCTTTGCGCTCTATACCGTAAATGATAATGTTTTGAAATTGACTGCTCAGTGCCACCCATTAATCAATGCAGATGACATTCACATCGACCTGGAGATTGAACAAAATGGTGAGTGGAAAGTGGTAGCATCTAGCAAGATTATTTACCCTGGATTCACCGCCCCATTTAGGGTAGATAACTGGGATGATACAAGGGAGGTAAATTATCGTGTAAACTGGCAGAATAAGTCCTATTATGAGGGAATTATCAGGAAAAATCCAATTGATCGATCCACATTTAAAGTAGCTGCTTTTTCATGTAATGCGCTGAATCCCCGGTTTGGAGGTGATCATTCCCGACAGGATATTGTTGACAATGTATTGAAACTGTCCCCTGATCTTTTGTTCTTCTCAGGAGATCAGGTTTATGATCACAAAATGCATTTACGAGATTGGCTGAAATTTGGTCGTGACTTTGGAGAGCTGCTCAGGCAATATCCTACAGTTTGTTTGACAGATGATCATGATGTCGGCCATTACAATATCTGGGGAAATGGAGGTACTGTCTCTGAGAGCATTGCAGGATCAGATGGTGGGTATTTCATGTCTGCTGAATATGTCAAAGAGGTTGAACGCGCTCAGATGAGTCACTTGCCCGATCCATATGATCCAAGGCCTATTGGACAAGGTATAGGCGTGAGCTTTACTGACCTGACCTGGGGAGGTGTAAGCTTTGCAATTTTGGAAGACCGTAAATTCAAAAGTCCACCTATGGGCAATGTGCCTGATCTGGATGGAGGTCGCATTGACCATATTACCACAAGTGATTATGATCCAAATGACCTTGATGTAAAGGGTTTAAACCTGTTAGGAGATCGACAATTGGCATTTTTAGATCATTGGGTGCAGGATTGGAGTGGTGCAGAAATGAAAGCTGTGCTCTCGCAGACTATTTTCACCAATGCCGCCACTGTGCACGGACAAACCGACAATGTGCTTTACGCTGACATGGATGCAAATGGATGGCCCCAAACAGGTAGAAATGAAGCATTGAAAAGAATAAGAAAGGCATTTGCAATACATATTGCCGGAGATCAGCATCTGGCGACATTTTTACAGCACGGCATTGATGAATTTGGTGATGCCAGCTACTCATTTTGTGTGCCGGCTATCGCCAATCTGTATCAGCGTTGGTGGATGCCATTGAAGACCGGCCTGAATAGCGAATCATCAGATGGGCTATTTGGGGATTTTCACGATGGGTTTGGGAATAAGATTACCATGATGGCTGTTGCCAATCCAGCATTTCAAGACGATGATGGAGAGGATCGTCTTTTGACTCGCGCAGCAGGGTGGGGGTTGGTGGAATTCGATAAAGCAAATAGGACCATTAAGGCACACTGTTGGCCAAGGGATGTTGAAGTCTCAGAGCAAAATGAATATGAGGGTTGGCCAATAGTTGTCAACGAAGAACGGAATTATGGTCGACAAAGGGTAGGGAAGCTACCTGAATTGAGATTTGATGTTGCGAATCCAGTGGTGAAAGTGTTTGATCAGGAAGGAAATCTGGTTTATGCCAAAAGGGTAAATGGTTCGTCGTTTCGGCCATTCGTCTTTGAGGAGGGGAAATGTCGATTGCTGATTGCTTCTGAATTGAAACAAAAGGAATTGATACTGGAAACAGGGGATAAGCGTAAGTTCGTGAACGTTAAATTGAATTAAGATGAAATTAAATGCTTTAGTAGTGGCCTTGGTGGTTATGTTGATGCGATGTGATTCCAAAGTGCCAGACCAAACTGAGAAACGTCTACCTAACTTTATTCATATTTTCGCTGATGACTTGGGTTATGGTGACCTGGCTTGTTTTGGAGCCACAGATATCAAAACCCCAAATATTGACAGATTGGCAAGTGAAGGGATCAAGTTTACTGATTTTTATTCTGCCTCTCATATTTGTAGTCCAAGTAGAACCGGGCTATTGACTGGAAGAAGGCCGCAACGCATGGGTGTACAAGGCGTGTTTTTCCCGGAATCTTTTACCGGGATGCCTGTGGAGGAAGAGACGATTGCGCAACAACTCAAAAAGAAAGGTTATAAAACCGGAATCGTTGGCAAATGGCATTTGGGACACCAATATCAGTACCTACCTCTCCAGCGGGGTTTTGATTCATACTTTGGGATACCCTATAGCAATGACATGGAAAGTGTGGTATACATGCGTGACAATGAAGTGGTTGATTTTGATGTAGATCAGCGATACACCACTAAAACTTACACAGAGGAGGCCTTGAAGTTCATTGATCAAAACAAGGATGAGCCGTTTTTCCTATATATACCACACAACATGCCGCACGTTCCAATTTATGCATCAGAAAAGTTTGAAGGTACATCTGATAGAGGACTTTATGGAGATGTGATTCAGGAATTGGATTGGAGTGTCGGAGAAATCATGAAGAAACTCGAATCTCTTGACTTACTCGAGAATACATTGGTAGTATTTTCGAGTGATAATGGACCATGGTTGGTGATGGAGGATCATGGAGGATCAAATGGAGGATTACGGGAAGGAAAGCAATTCACGTTTGATGGAGGCATGCGAGTGCCTACAGTGGCCATGTGGAAAGGCAAAATAGCACCAGGCTCGGTGTACTCATCTGTGGCTTCACAAATGGATTGGTTTCCGACTTTTTCAAATCTTGCGAGTGTACCTCTCGATGAGAACAAAACATATGATGGGAGAGATTTAACTCCTGTATTGGATGGCACTGGTAAGAGAGATGGAGACAGTTATTTGTTTTTTGATGGGCGAGAGCTTCAGGGCTACCGTAAAGGAGATTGGAAGCTCAAGCTACCGTATAAAGGGTTCGAAGGAGCTCGATGGAAAAGTGCAGTAGCGGCTCATGATACCTTGCTGGTAAACCTAAAGAATAATCCGGGAGAGGATATCAATTTGCTGGATACGAATCCTGAAGTAAAACAAATGATGTTGTCCAATATGTTTTTGGAGCTGGAAGCGATGGGTGAGTTACCTGAGTCATTGGTGATTCGATCACAGCAGGATAATAGTCATTATGAGTATTTGGAAGGGAAGAAGAGTGAGGAGTGATTAGCTCTTGCTGTTAAGTGATAAAGGCCAGGGAATTGAGCAGGAAATTTTAAAAGGGAGCGTCACAACTCTCGATGTTAGCAACAAACGTAACCAAAATCACTTTTCCATCTATCAAAATGCAATTGATTTGCATATCATTGATGCTTACTTTGCAATTGTGAAGGATGTGAAAGACATATTAGGTAAAATAGCCTTGTTGATTGCAACAGGTATACTATTGCTGCATAGTCTCTTGCCACATGAGCATGAGTCTCCCAGTCTTTCTACGCTTCAATACCATAGTTGTGCACAAAGTGCTGATACATGGGTAGATCTCATCCGGCATGCATTTCATGCTAACCCAGGAGATAATCACCTCGAGGAATTTACCGTTGCATTCAGTTATTTTTTCTCTGGCACAATTCCTGATGCCATTGTCATCCATTATGAACAGCTCATTACGGCAAAGCCAATCCCCGCAAGTAGTTGCCTTTCCATTGATGAGGTTTTTCATGATCCACCCAATTTAAGAGGTCCTCCTTTGTTTGTATAATCTATTAAATACTGCTGTTGCTTCATAACTGATTTTGTCTCAGTTATTGATGGAGTGATGGCTGTAACCTTTCAGGGATTTCCCTAACGATATACAAGCAATAGTAAAGTCATGATTAAAAAAATGATTCAATTCAGCTTATCCAATAAGCTAATTGTCCTTTTGTTGACAGGTGCCATGGCGATTGGTGGCGCCTATTCTCTCAGCCAATTATCCATTGGTGCCGTACCGGATATTACCAATAATCAAGTACAGGTCATTACGACAACCAGAGATTTGTCAACGGAGGATGTCGAAAAATTCATTACATATCCAGTTGAGCTTGAAATGGCCAATTTGCCAGGAGTACAAGAGATCAGGTCCATTTCTAAGTTTGGTCTTTCTGTTGTTACCATTGTCTTTGAGGATAGGATGGGGAGTTACCTACCCAGGCAACTCATTGCTGAAAAGATAAAATCAGCATCTGAACAAATTCCATCAGCTTTCGGTGCACCTGCAATGGGGCCGATTACCACGGGGCTTGGTGAAATTTATCAATATGTACTGGAAGTAGATTCGGCTTTTCAGGGTCGATACACGACCATGGATTTGCGATCCATACAGGATTGGATTGTGAAACGACAACTTTCGGGTATCCCTGGTGTAGTGGAGGTAAATACCTGGGGAGGTAAGCTGAAACAGTATGAGGTTGCCCTTTTACCAGATAGATTATTATCACTTCGTGTGTCTCCTTTAGAAGTATATCGTGCAGTTGCTGCGAATAATAGTCTTGTCGGAGGCGGGTATATCGAAAAGATGAATCAGAGTTATTTTCTACGAGGTGAAGGCTTGTTGAAAAGTATAGCGGATATAGAAAATCTGGTCGTTGACAACAGGGACGGAGCTTTGATTCGTGTAAAAGATGTAGCTACAGTTGGATTAGGGAGTGCTACTCGATTTGGTGCGATTACCGGAAATGGGGAAGGTGAAAAGGTGCTCGGACAAGTAATGATGCTAAAGGATGCAAACTCCCTTGAGGTCATCGAATCTGTTAAAAAAAGAGTCGAGGAGGTACAGAAAAGTTTGCCACCAGGAATCAGAATCAATGGGTTTTTAGAACGTAGTGCACTGATAGATAGAACGACGGATACGATAATCGAAAATCTCCTATTAGGATGCTTGATTGTAATTTTTGTTGTGGTGGTGCTGTTGGGAAATTTTAGGTCTGGTCTCATAGTGTCCTCAGTTATCCCGCTTTCTTTGATGTTCGCATTCACGATGATGTATCTATTCGATATTGATGCCAACTTAATGAGTCTGGGAGCCATCGATTTCGGAATCATCATAGATGGTGCAGTGATCATTGTTGAGTTTACGGCATTCAATCTTGCGAACAAAGACTTGTCAGGGTTGACCAAAATTGAGCGAGCGTCAATAGTAGATCAGATAGCGCTGGACAGCAGTGATAAAATGACCCGGACTGCTGTTTTTGGACAAATCATTATCATCATGGTATTCATCCCAATTCTATCATTAAAGGGTGTTGAGGGGAAGTTATTCATCCCAATGGCGCTTACTTTTTGTTTTGCCTTGGTCGGAGCAATGTTACTTGGGTTTACCTATGTACCTGTCATCAATAGTCTATTACTAAAATCGAAATCAAATGCTGATTTTAGTGCTGGTCTCATCAAACGTTTAGAGAAAGTTTATCAACCAACCTTGAGCCGAGTATTGGCCAGGCCTAGATTGACCCTAGTGATTGCTTTGACGTTGGTCATAAGTGCCACTATTACTTTTGTTAGAATGGGAGGCGAGTTTGTACCTACGCTTGATGAAGGAGACTTTGTGATTCAGCCTGTGTTAAAAACTGGAACATCTCTCAGTAAGACCATTGAGACTGTCACAAAGATCGAGAAAGTAATAAAACGTTTCCCTGAGGTGGAACAGGTCGTGACTCGTATTGGAGCGGCGGAGGTCCCTACTGATCCTATGTCAATGGAAGAAACAGATGTGATCATCACCCTCAAAGACAAGGCAGAATGGACATCAGCGCAAAGTAAAGATGAATTGGCTGATCAAATTAAGAAGACTCTTATCGATGAAATGCCCGTGATTGATTTTGAGTTTACTCAACCCATAGAAATGCGTTTTAATGAACTGATCACTGGTGTTCGCTCTGATATTGCGATCAAACTGTTTGGAGAGGATTTAAACTATTTGTATCAACAAGCCACATTGATTGAGGAATTAATTGAGGAGGTGCCAGGTGCAGCAGATATATCCATTGAAAAAATTGTCGGACTTCCACAAGTGAAAATACAAGTTGATCATGAACAGGCCGGGCGCTATGGTTTGACCGCTGAAGATGTAAATGAACTGATTTCAATGGCCTATGCAGGTAAGGTTGTGGGGCAAGTATATGAGGGTGAGCGAAAGTTTGATTTGAAAGTCATATTGGATCACCAGCATCGTGAGTCCCCTGATGAAATACAAAACCTAATGATTCCAATTGGCGACAACAGAATGGTCCCTTTATCTGCACTAGCAACCATTTCCGCTTCATTTGGTCCAGCCAAAATTTCAAGAGATGATACTAAACGGCGTGTTGTTGTTGGCATTAATGTTCGAAATCGAGATTTGGAATCTGTCGTGAATGATATTCAACAAATCATTGACAAAGAGGTAATACTTCGGCCTGGATATGAAATAGAATATGGTGGACAATTTAAAAACCTGCAACAGGCTAGCAAACGTCTTCAACTAGCCGTTCCTGCTGCACTAATGCTTATTTTATTACTCCTCTATTTCGCTTTTCACTCCATGAAAGATGCATTAATCATTTTTACAGCAATACCCATGGCCGCAGTAGGAGGAGTATTCTTGTTGTGGTTGAGAGGAATGCCTTTTAGCATTTCAGCGGGAATTGGTTTTATTGCCCTATTTGGAATTGCGGTATTGAACGGAATCGTCCTAATAGATCGATTCAAAGAATTGGAAGAGAGGAATGAATGGGATGGTTTGAATCGGGTATTGCAGGGTGCAACGCAAAGATTAAGGCCAGTACTGCTGACAGCTTCTGCCGCGGCGCTTGGTTTTTTGCCGATGGCCTTGTCGACATCTTCTGGAGCTGAGGTGCAGAGACCACTTGCAACAGTTGTGATTGGTGGTTTGTTTACCTCCACTATTCTGACACTACTAGTGCTGCCAGTACTTTATTATACGGTTTCAAACTTACGCCTCAGGAAATTCAAATTGGGCAAACTGGCAGCAGCGATAGGGCTTGTCATGTCCGCTATAGCTGGTCAAGCTCAGGAAGTAACCTTGATAGAAGCTCAGCAGCAGGCACTTCAAAATCATCCTCAGGCGCGGATTGGTAAGTTGAAAATTGAAAAGGCTGAGAAACAGATTAAATCCTCTTGGTCGCTTGATCGAACCAATCTTTATTATGGTTATGATGAAAATAACCTTAATGAGAATAATATGCCTTTACATGTATTGGGCATAGATCAGGCAATCAGGTTTCCAACCGCAATGCTTGCAGATAAACAGGTAAAACAGGAGGAAGTAAATAAGAAAAAAATTGAATACGGCATACAAGCACAAAACATTTACAGAGATGTTGGCTTGTCTTTTTATCAGTTGAAATACCAACAGGATTTACTCAACTTACTCAATATATATGATAGTGCATTTATCCGTCTTGCTGACATAATAGATATCAGACAACAGCTTGGGGAGACCAATATGATTGATAAACTGAGAGGGCAGAAGATGGTAACCGATAACCGCCTGGCTATTGATCTGGCGAATGAACAATTTGAGTTAGCATTAAGAAATCTGCGATTATTAATCAACGATTCGACCATTGAGAGAGTTACAAGTGATACTGAATTGATCAGCATATCCAAAGGTTCTGAACTTGGAGATCAATTTTGGAGTCAGAATGAACGAATAGGGCAGGCACAACTCAAACAAGCCAGTCATGAAGCACTACCAGATCTTCACCTCGAGTATTTTCAAGGAAATGATAGAACGAACAATGGTGAAAATTATATTGGATTTGAAGTCGGTGTTGGGATTCCAATTTTCTTTTCCAAAAATCGATCAGCCATTCAGATGGCAAGAATTGAACAATCAATTTTGTCGACATCCAGGCAGCAATATCAGCTCAATTATCAGCAAAAAAGAAATGAGTTATTGAAGGTGCTGGCTGAGCATAAAGCAGAAATATCCTACTACCGAGCGAGTGGTGAGCAATATGCGAAGGAGCTATTAGAACTTTCAATGCTGGCCTTTGAAAATGGAGAAATTGACTTTTACCAATTATCGCTATCCATTCAAGAATCTCAACATATCCAAATTCAATTCTTAAAAAAGCTAAAGAGCTATAATCAAACGGCTCTGAAGATTAATCATTTAGTATTTTAATCATGAAATATTCAATTATCTATATTGTAAGTATAGTGGTACTTGGATGTAGTAATCCGGGTGAATCTGTTTCTGAGAAAAATAGAGCTTCCGAAAGAGCCAATTTCGAAATGGTTCCTATTCAATATGAATTGATGGCCTCAACTGTTAGGTGCTACGGAAGCATAGACGTCCCTCCGTCATCAAGAGCTGATGTATCCTCCTTGATTGGAGGTAGCGTTTCAAATTTGAACCTGATTGAAGGGCAACTTGTCAAAAAAGGACAAGTGCTGTTCAGGCTGTACAGTAATGAGTTGATCGATCTTCAGGAAGATTACCTAAGTTCCAAAGCTACTTTGGCATTTCTAAGTGTTAATGTAGATAGACAGCAACAACTGGCTGAAAAACAAGCGGTTTCTGAAAAACAGCTGCAGGAAGTAATGAAGGAGTATGATGTCTTGAAAAGTCGGGTAACTGCTATATATGAAAAACTTAGCTTACTTAATATATCTCCTAATTCTATAAGCAATAGTGCTATTCATAGATATGTACCAGTTGTAGCGCCAATAGCTGGATATGTAAGTGATATTGAAATTAATAATGGTGGGTTTTTAGCACTTCAAAGCAAGGCCTTGACCATTATCAATACTGATCATTTGCATTTGGAACTTAAGGTTTTTGAAAAGGATGTTCATGGTTTAAAACAAGGACAATCCATCAATTTTCAACTGTCAGGTGAAGAATCCAAAATATGGAAAGGAGAAGTGTATAAGGTAGGACAGTCAATCAATAGCGACGATAGAAGCGTTTTAGTCCATGGACATTTTGATGAACAACCGGGGCTTAAAGTTGGAGCCTTTGTCCAGGCGGATATAGTGCTTAAGTTGGATACAGTTGGTTGTTTGCCGTCCTCCGCTGTTGTGAATATTGATGGGACTGATTTTGCCTTGATTGAAGATGAAACAACTGATGTTGGCTATCGACAGGTGGTACTGGATGTCGGGCGAAAATCAGAAGCATTGGTTGAAGTCAAGGATCAATCGCTAACAACCAAAAGGTTTGTGAAAAACGTCTTTGATTACATAGAGGAGTGACAAACCATCAACTAAGAGTGGTCATCAATTGACGATGATTTAGTGAAAGAGCTCGAACGGAAATATCTGATCAAAGTAATCTAACCATTTGAAAAGAACGCGTTATACTCTATTTTGGGAGCATGAATTCTCGCGCCGTTTTTCACAAGATCAGCTATTTGCAGTATCCGCTGTACTTATTGGGTTTGTATTGGTTGTACAGACCGGTCATTTTTAGATTTAACGAAATACGTTCTGATTTGAGCATTCTATTTACTGATTTCAATATTGGGCTTATTTTTATTGGTATAGGAGTTTCAATCTCTACTCTTCAGGATACACGAAAGACTCAAAACAAACTGTCTAAAAAAATCTGGCAAAACCCTAAGTATAGTAGGTGGGCATTGATCATCTTGTTTCTATTGACCATGATTGTAATTGGAATGGGTGTTTATTTTTTGCTTTTTCCCAAGGAATATAAAATTGAAGATTTGGCAGTGGGATTGATTGTGCTGGGTATAGGCTACATTAATATTCTGAAGAGCGCAATGGAAATGGCAGCAAATCATCAGGGAAAAGAGTTCTAGTTCCTCATTCTTCTTTGACGATTACCGGATTGATAGCCACTTTTCAATAATTCGTAATGACGCTTTTTTCATAGGTTCATAATACCTGAATTCCTTATTTTCGTGACTTTTTAATACCATTTCATTTACGCTTATGAAGACTTTTTTATCTACCTCGGGAACGCAAATCGTTCTTGATTCCACACCCATTCGATTGATCGGATTTTGCTTTGGCAATGAAGTGTGGGAACGCCATGATCCACCAGCTACTCACCATAGTGAGAAAGACTATGAGTGGTTGAAGAATATGGGGTTGAATGTAGTTCGATTTTACATCCATCATCAAACGATTGAGACTCAGGCCGGATGGCACTGGATCGATCAAAATGTTGAGTGGGCGAGGAATCATGGAATTTATCTTATTCTCAACCTGCACATTGCACCAGGAGGGTTTCAGAGTTTAGGAGATGGAGATGGCCTCTGGGGAAGTGAGGAAAATCAAAACCAATTTGTGTCTTTCTGGAAGCGAATGGCAGAAAGGTATAAAGATGAAACTCAGGTTGCTGGATATGCCTTATTAAATGAACCAGTACCAAGTGAAAGTGTTGAGCAGTGGGTTACACTAGCTGATAGAACCGCTAAAGAAATCAGGAAAGTTGATCAACATCATATTTTGTTTTTGGAGCGAGCATTCTATGCCAAAGCAGCAAACTTGCCTAACGATAATCTCAATTTCCCGGTCATTGACGACTCAAATGTGGTATATGAGTTTCATACTTACCAGCCATATGAATACACGCATCAGGGATTTGAATGGACTGGAATTGTGGATGGGGGAAACTATCCAGATGAGCAACGCACAGAGTACGTCAACGATTCAAATGGTTTTGATAATACAAGTAGTATTCAGTATCAACGCAATAAGGCTTATTTAAGAGCGAGTATTGATCAATACATTGATTGGGGTAATCGACACCAGGTTCCGGTTTACATGGGGGAGTTTGGGACGAGTATTTTTAGTTATCGTGATGATAAAGGAGGGGCATCCTGGATGAAGGACGTTCTGGATATTGCAGATGAGCATCAACTCAACTTTACCTGTCATGCCTATCACGAAAATGAAGCATATGGTCTGTTTTTTGATGGTAGCCAGTTACCAACAGAAGACAATTGCAATAAGGCAATGCGGGAATTATTCAAAAGATACCAACTCCTGTAACTATGTAAACAATGGTCAAAGGAGGATTAAAACAGTAGAGATCGATGTATATTTATTGATTAGTTGATTAGTATCAAATCAGGTTTTTCTTAATGACCAGAATCAAGGTATTGAATAGATTTAGTTTAATTCTAGCAATTGGTGCAGTCTTCGCAGGTTGTAATTCTAATCACGATAGCATTACTGAAGGCGAAAAGATAGACTTCAACTATGATGTACGTCCTATACTATCGGATCGATGTTTTGCGTGTCATGGACCGGACGCAAACACCCGCAAAGCAGGATTAAGATTGGACACTGAAAGTGGGGCAATGGCATTACTTGGTGAAAATCAAGATCATTATGCGATCGTACCTGGTAAGCCATCAAAAAGCAGCCTGGTGGATCGGATTTTTAGCGATGATCCGGATATGATGATGCCACCTGGCGAATCAAATCTCTCATTAACCGCATCAGAGAAGGAGGTACTCAAAAAATGGATTGAACAGGGGGCTGAATGGAAACCTCATTGGGCTTTTATTAAACCAGAAAAAGGAGAAGTGCCGCATGGTATAAGTCCAGTGGATTATTATATTAAAAAGCAATTGAAGAAGGTGGACCTGAGTCCGTCCGAATCAGCCGATAAGGAGGTTTTGATTCGACGAATTGCTTTTGATCTAACTGGATTGCCTCCCTCATTGAATGAAGTCGAAGGGTTTCGGCAGGATCAATCAGAAAATGCCGTTGAGCGAGTTCTCGATCAGATGCTGGATAAATCATCATATGGTGAACGAATGGCAGTGGAGTGGCTGGATCTGGCACGGTATGCAGATAGTCACGGCTATCAGGACGATGGTATGCGGAATATGTGGCCTTGGAGGAACTGGGTAATTGATGCGTTTAACAATAATATGCCATTTGATGACTTTGTGGTTTGGCAGATGGCTGGTGATTTACTTGATAATCCTACAGATGAACAGCTCTTGGCAACAGGCTTTAATCGCAATCATATGCAAAGCCAGGAAGGCGGGATAGTCTCCGAGGAATATCGCGTTGAATATGTAGCAGATCGGACCAATACACTAGGTCAGGGATTTTTAGGATTGAGTTTGGAATGTGCCAGATGTCACGATCATAAATATGATCCAGTCACTCAGAAGGAGTACTTTGAGTTCTTTGCATTTTTTAATTCCGTTAATGAGACGGGGCAAATCCCTTATGCCGGAGAGGCAAGTCCAACGTTGATCCTAAAGGACAGTTTGAGTGAAATTGAGTTGAACAAATTAAAAGGTGGGATTGAGCGATTGCTCAAAGATCAGGCGCAATTTGATGCATTGGCATTTCAAAAATGGAAAGAAGCGTCTATCCTTAAAAAGGCTACTCCTAACGTTCATTTTTCACTTGATGAACTTCTTGAGACCAAGGATCACCAATTTGCCTTGGTTGATAGCAAGGAACCAAAACGACATGCATGGCTTGCAGGACATGAAGAAGATCTTCCATTACATGTTGATACAAAATTTGGCAGGGGGTTTGACCTCACGGGGGATAGCTATATCAGTGCCGGAAAATCTGTGGCGGCTTTTGAGCGTAATGATCCATTTAGTGTGAGCGTGTGGATTAAAAACAAACATGAGGGAAATATGGGGCCCATTTTTACCCGTTCAGGGGGCTTGTTTGATGGCAATCGAGGGTACGAATGTATGCTCAATTCAGATGGTACGTTGACAGCAAGTCTCAATCATGTGTTTCCGGCAAATTCGATATCTGTGACTAGTGAAGAAGCTATTCCGGTTGATGAATGGGTGATGCTCACTATGACCTATGATGGAAGCAGTAAGGCAACTGGCATTAACCTGTACATCAATGATGAAAGGCTATCTCTCAATATTTTTGAAGACAACCTGCATCGAAGTATCAGGTGGTATGGAAAGGACAGTGTCAATTGGTATTGGAACATGGACTTTGCCGTGGGGAAGCGATTTGAAGAAACGCTGGATGAAGCCCTAATAGATGACATTAAAATATTCAATGATGAACTAACAGCGGTTGAAGTGAAGCAATTATTCGATCCAATGTTGGACGAATTCAATGAAGCGGAACTTCAGGAGTACTACGTCAAAAGGGTTTGTAAATCTTGTCAGCAAAAAGAAGACAGTGCTCAGCTGCTCATAGGGCGTGAGAACAAACTACTTACTGATCTTGAAGAAGTCATGATCATGCGTGAGTTGAGAGAACCAAGACCAACCTATGTGTTAGCAAGGGGGCAATACGATGCACCTACTGAACCTGTAGTGCCCAACGTACCGGACTACATATTATCATTTAAGGAAGATTGGCCAAATAACAGATTGGGATTGGCATATTGGTTGACTGATCACGACAACCCACTGGTAGCGAGGGTGATGGTCAACAGGCTATGGCAGATGCTATTTGGTCAGGGCTTGGTCAGCACATCAAATGATTTTGGCAGTCAGGGAGAACTCCCATCTCACCCTCAATTGCTGGATTGGCTTGCAGTCGAGTTTGTGGCATCAGGATGGGACATCAAGCATATGCTCAAGCTGATTATGCTATCAGACACCTACCAACAGGATTCGAAATCAGATGATCGACGAAATGAAATTGATCCTTACAATGTCTGGTTGTCAAGAGGTCCAAGTCATAGGTTACCTGCCGAAATGATCCGAGATCACGCGCTATCTGCGAGCGGACTCCTAGTTTCCAAAATTGGAGGACCTAGTGTGTATCCTTACCAACCGCAGGGGCTTTGGAAACAATTGGCAACCAGGAATGCTACCGAGTATCACCAAGGGGTTGGAGATGATTTGTATCGTCGAAGTATTTACACTGTTTGGAAAAGAACATCTCCACCTCCTTCGATGATGAATTTTGATACTCCTGAAAGAAGTTTTTGTACCGTGAAACGACAAAAGACCAGCACACCATTGCAGGCACTGGAATTGATGAATGATCCACAATTTGTAGAGGCATCCAGGAAATTGGCAGAGCGTGTGATGATGACCCATCAGGAGTTAAATGAGCGTATTTCATTAGGCTTCAAGCTGTTGACTGGTAGAATGCCATCGACAAGGGAAATGAATCTACTGAGCGATTTATATAGAGATGAGTATAGCTATCTGGGTTCGGCTGATCGGGAAGTGGAAGACTGGCTTGCTATCGGTGCATCATCGTACGATGAGTCTCTAGATAAACATGAGCTTGCTACGACTACCCTGGTGATGAGTACCATTTTAAACTATGATGAAACGGTTTTTAAGCGATAAAAATGGATGATCGAATTTCAGAAATGATGAATCGAAGGCACTTTCTTTCCAGAACAAGTTTGGGAATAGGTGGTGCTGCTTTATCGTCGTTACTGACGACCGATTTGTTTGGTAATACCCAAAAGCAAGGTGTACTGGGAAGTCCTCATTTTCATCCAAAGGCAAAAAGAGTGATCTATCTTTTTCAAAGTGGAGGCCCTTCCCAGCTAGAAACCTTTGATTATAAACCATTGCTGCAGCAACGAAACGGAGACCAGTTACCTGACTCTATTCGAAATGGTCAGCGTGTCACTGGTATGACGGCCCATCAGAAATCATTTCCAATGGCCGGCAGTCAGTTTAGCTTCAAACAGCATGGGCAAAGTGGCGCTTGGGTAAGCGATATCATGCCACACACTTCAAAAGTAGTTGATGACTTGTGTTTTGTGAAGACGCTTCATACTGAAGCAATCAACCATGATCCTGCTATCACCTTTTTCCAAACCGGATCACAACAAGCTGGGCGGCCCAGCATCGGTTCCTGGTTGAGTTATGGACTTGGATCTGACAATGATAATTTGCCTGCCTTTTGTGTTTTGTTGTCCAGAGGAAGAGAGGGTGGTCAACCCTTGTATTCGCGCCTTTGGGGAAATGGATTTTTACCATCGTTGCACCAGGGCGTACAGTTTCGGTCAGGTGCTGACCCTGTATTGTTTCTTAATGATCCTGATGGTATGTCGAAGGCAAGCCGCCGGCGTATGCTGAACACCTTACAGTCTTTGCATGAAGCACAATACGAAAAGGTAATGGACCCGGAAATCAACACCAGGATTGCACAATATGAAATGGCGTATCGCATGCAGACTTCTGTTCCTGAAACGATGAACGTTAGCAATGAACCAGATTATATCTATGAAATGTATGGTGAAGAATCACGTAAGCCTGGTACATATGCAGCTAATTGCCTGTTAGCAAGAAGATTAATCGAAAACGATGTGAAATTTGTGCAGTTATATCATCAGGGGTGGGATCAGCACGGTAATTTACCAAGTGATATACAGGTGATGACAAAATCCACGGATCAGGCTTCAGCTGCATTGGTAATGGACTTAAAACAGCGTGGTTTATTGGAGGATACCTTGGTGATTTGGGGAGGAGAGTTTGGTAGGTCTAACTATTCACAAGGGAAACTTACTAAAACCAATTATGGAAGGGACCATCATCCGAGGTGCTTCACCGCCTGGATGGCAGGAGGTGGAGTCAAGCCTGGCATGACCTATGGTGAAACTGATGAGTTTGGCTACAATATTGTGAAGGATCCAGTGCATGTGCACGATTTTCAGGCGACCATTCTGCATCAGTTGGGAATAGATCACGAGCGACTAACGTTCAAACATCAGGGTAGAAGATATAGATTGACGGATGTGCATGGCAAAGTAGTGCATGGCATATTAACTTAGGGACAAATACATTTTTATGAATATTATTAGAAAGACACTTTTTATCTCGTTGTTGTGGCTGGCTTACATGGTGTCGGCACAAACTAAGTCAGGCCAGGTTTCGCCTGAATTGTCATACGCTAAACCTGAAACAGTCGGTATGTCCGCCGAACGTCTTGATCGTATTGATAAGATGTGTCAGGCATCAGTAAAGGATGAAGGTGTACCTGGCATTGTGGCGCTGGTCGCGCGAAATGGAAAAATAGTGTTTCATAAGTCGTACGGGCAGTCTAATGAAAAAGGTTCCACACTCGAGAACGATGCGATATTCAGGATTGCCAGTCAGTCTAAAGCGATTACATCAACTGCAGTGATGATGTTGTGGGAAGAAGGACTGTTTCAGTTGGATGATCCCATTTCGAAATATATACCTGAATTTAAGGCACCACAGATACTAGATAAGTTTAAGTATGCAGATACGACTTATACAACGAAGGATGCAACACAAGAAATTACAATCAGGCATTTGCTCACACATACATCTGGATTGGGATATGGTGTGATTGATGGTGATGAAAGAATGAAGATGATTTACCAGAAGGCTGGCATTACGGACCTGTTCACAACTGAACCCATCACCATCGAAGAAAGTGTAAAGAAATTGGCGAGGTTACCATTACATCATGAACCTGGGGAAAAGTTTACTTACTCAGAGGGGTTGGATGTGTTAGGATATTTCATTGAGATCATGTCAGGAATGAAATTTGATGTCTTTTTGCGCAAGCGAATATTTGATCCGCTGGAGATGAATGATACCTGGTTTTACTTGCCAAAGTCAAAGTATGATCGATTAGTTGACGTGCTCAAATGGGAAGAAGGATGGAAGAAATATCCTGAGACCTTCTATGATACAGATTATCCTAAGACTGGAGCAAAAACATTCTTTTCTGGAGGAGCAGGGTTAAGCAGCACAGCCAAGGACTATGCGACTTTCCTTCAAATGTATTTAAATGGGGGGGAACTCAATGGAGTCAGATTACTATCAAGAACAACCGTTGCGACCATTATGGCGAATCAGATTGGAGACTTATGGGGTGGTGATAGTCATTATGGACTAGCTTTTGGTGTAACTAACGAAAAGGCCATCTCGACAGGAGGTAGGGGTAGTGCCGGAACTTTTGATTGGGGCGGTTATTTCAATACTCAATATTTCGCAGATCCTGAAGAAAATGTTATTGGCATTATCATGAAACAAACCCAGGGGCCAGTGAATGATCAAACCCGCTGGAAGTTTAGGCAATTGGTTTTTCAGTCCATTGATGATTGATTATTTGAGGATCAATTTGGATTGATAGTTTAGGCCTGGCCCTGTCAATCGGATGACGTAAATCCCTCTTTTCAGAAAAGCAACATCCAATGATGTTGTCCCATTTACTATTGGGGATTGTCGATCAACAATATGTCGACCTTGTAGATCAATTAATTGAACGTTGACATTTTCTAGGTCCAGTTCAATTCTGAAGTTTACTTGGTCAATACTTGGATTCGGATAAATATCTGGTTGAGCATAGGTCGTTCCTAACACTCTTCCGGGGATCAATACTGTCAATTGCTTCTCCACTGAGTTATATTCGGCTGGTTGCGATGGTAAATTAGAAGATGTTGATCGTGTAGTACCAATCTTGTCAGCCATATATGTGTACACCCACTCCGGTCTTGAAATAGTTTGGTTGTTGATTTCAGTCTCCCATTTGCTATCCGTGAGTCGTTCAAAGTTGTCGGTTTCTTGCTGATAGTAGGAGAGGGTGATGCCGGTATAGGCAGTAAGTGTAGAATCTGCACAGGGAGAAGGAGCAATGAATACGCCAAGGTCGAATAGTCCAGTCCCGGTATGAAGTACTTTGCCTACAATGTTGCCATTTTCATCAGTAGGCTGGGTATGTATATCAGCTACAATGATGTCGCCTTCTATGAAGCCGGATTTTTGATAAAATAGTTCAGATAGCCAGCCATCTACTTCAGGGCCACATCCAATCATTTGTTCATATAGCGTCTGTCTAATGAAATTTATCTCGGATTCAGAGAGTGGTACATAGTCTAATTCCTTTCGAGCAATTGTGGCTAATGTTAGTGTGATTTCCTCCATTCTCTCATAGTAGTCTAGTATATGATCCCAGAACGGTTCATTTCCTCTTAGTTCATTTAATATGGACTGAGCACGATTTGCCAAATGTGAAACCTGATCATATAAAGATGGAATTGGTTCGATATACCCATATGGATAAGTACATGTAATCCCACCAGTATAAGACTGTTTAGCGTAGAGCAGATTGTCATGCCTCAATTGTGTCCAGGATGCCAGCTGGGTGTTCATCTTTTGATGTCTCCATGCCCCAGTTTTGGTAAAAAAGGGGGCTCCATTTCCTTCCGGTTGACTTGCCACTGACCTAATGGCATTCAGCCATGAGCTATAAAATGATTGACTCCAATACTCATCATCATATGTGCTGATCAGGTATTTCATCGCTTCTAGTCGTGCGCCATACTTATATGTTTCTAAGTCATCTTCCAGTAGAAATACAGCGTCTTGATTACCCAGCGCATATAAAACATTCAAAGGGTCGGGCATGAGCAATCTTGAATAGGGATGAACAATACTTGAGAGAATATGAGAATCAAGTATATAACGCTGGCCCAATAGTCGATAGGACACTGGCCATGAGACTTCATCCTCATTTGTGCCATGGACGAAAAAGAAGTTGGATAAAATCAGTTGTTGGTCGGCATTTTGAATCTCGGATTTGAACAATTCATATGTAGTCGAATCTGTTAATTCCTCTGCTGAAATATCGTGAGAGGTTAACATTGATTGTAATTCGAAAGGAGTAAGATTATCTGAGTTTCCGACCAGTAGTTGAATCACTTTGTTAATTGCTGTCAATTCGTCCCATCCATCGGATACGGTGATGAGTTCATTTAGGATTAGACCAGCGATTGACATTTGCTGAATGTCAAGATCGCTAAACATTGACCCTGTTGGTTCAGGAGGTTTGCTCATCCAAAAATCAATTCTACCCAACCACATTGAAGCAAGAAAGTATGGTTGAAGGTCTTCCTCCTGCTCGTAATGCCCTCTAATGGTAAACTGACTGAAGTCCAGTGTACGAGGAGCCTTGGTGAATAATGGAACCTGTAATAGTTGTTTCTCCGAAATAGCTTTACGTATTGAGTCCATGGTTGGGATGTTATCTTGAAATACCGGACTGACAGGTTCCTCCAAAAGCGATAGCGTAATTAAAAGATAGAGTTCTACATCTTTCAAAGCTTCCATCACTAGTTGATTATTTCGGTGCTGGGCTTTGTAGTTTTCCAATTCATCATGTAAGCCTTTGATCAGGTCTTTCAGTTTGGGTGCCAGAACGTTTCGTTCCAATTGGATTAAAATAGCATCATATGATTTGTGCAAGCCATGCAATAGCAGGTCACTGGTAAAGAATATGGGTAGGTCATTTTTGTAGATATCTAGCAGACCCTGAGATGGTGAGTAGTTTTGCAGCCGCTCAGTAATGACGAAATGATTTTTCCGTAATAAATTAAGCTCATCTGCAGTTAATGAGAAGTGTCGAGAGATTTCACTCAAAAAAGTAATCTCATCAAGTATGGGTCCATCCAGTATTTCGTTACAGTAGGGGCCTGATGGAGAACTTATCGATTTCAATTGGTCGGCCGTAACATTACTACTGATTATTGACTGATAAGTAGATAGAGAAAACTCTGATTGGGCATAGCATAACTGAAAGGCTATGAGTAGTGATAATGATAAGATTGATTTCAATTACAGAACGATTTAATTCAACGATGATTAAACCTCAAAAATCTTGCCATCAAGTTCAACGCTTAAGAGTAAGAGAATCAGTACTTGAATGTTAAATCCTGTTAATTAAACATCGAAATGCATCCGACTTGCCAATTTTTTCGTTAATTGTACAGGTAAACTTCTTCATACCATTGAAACCCTGATCAAAGAATGAATTTGGTCAGGGTTTTATGTTGATAAGCAGGACCTCCTTCCTAAAGAGTAGCACTATTCTCTTAAAAGCGCATTGAATACCCATTGTTTGGAGCAATTGACAAATGGATATTACATTCTTTTACACCAATGCCCCCCGGGACCGGATAGTCAAATGATGCGCATGTGATACTTTTAGCATATGAAGCGTTTAGTCTATTTATCTGTTTTTATTGTAGCATGTACCAGCAATGAGGTCGATCGATCTATTCTTACAGAGGATCAGAAGCGTCAGGTTGATTATGCTGAGTCATCTTTTGACGTTGCAAATGACCTGAATCTGAAACTGTTTGCGTCCGAGCCCATGGTTGTCAACCCGACAAGCATGGACATTGATCATAGAGGTAGAGTATGGGTATGTGAAGGCGTAAACTATCGTTTGCCACTTAATCCTGATAAGGATAAAAAGCCTGAAGGAGATCGCATTGTTATCCTGGAAGATGAAGATGGTGATGGAGTTGCAGATAAATCAACTGTATTTTATCAGGGACTGGATGTCAACGCTGCATTGGGTATTGCAGTACTGGGAAATAAAGTGATTGTATCCAAAAGTCCTAATGTGTTGGTTTTGACGGATGAGGACGGAGATGACGTAGCGGATAAGAAGGAGATATTGTTTAGCGGTATGAACGGGATTGAAAGTGATCATGGTGTGCATTCATTCGTGTTTGGTCCTGATGGGAGAGTATATTTCAATGTAGGCAATAATGTAAATCAGATCATGGACGCCAATGGAGACCCGGTTGTCGATAAAGCAGGTAACATCGTAAATGACCAGCTAAAGCCTTACCAGCAAGGAATGATTTTCAGATGTAATATTGATGGTTCTGATTTTGAAACTTTGGCCTGGAATTTTAGAAATCCATATGAATTGGCGGTTGATGCTTATGGCAACATTTGGCAATCGGATAATGATGATGATGGTAACCGGGGTACGCGAATTAACTGCGTAATAGAGTTTGGTAACTACGGATATCGTGATGAAATGTCAGGAGCAGGTTGGCGAGAAAAGAGAACAGGTATGCATGAGGAGATACCTTTGCGTCATTGGCATTTAAGAGACCCGGGTGTTGTGCCTAACATGTTACAGACCTATGCAGGTTCCCCTACAGGAATTATACTTTACGAAGGAGAATTGCTACCTGAGCGATTTAGGAGTCAGGTCATTCACACAGATGCGGGACCTAATATTTTACGGGCATACCCAAGGACCAAACAAGGTGCTGGGTATAATGCTATCATTGATACTTTGGCATTTGCCAATGATGATCCATGGTTTAGACCATCAGACGTGGCAGTGGCGCCAGACGGATCTTTGTTTGTGACTGACTGGTATGACCCAGGTGTCGGTGGACACTTGCTTGGAGATCAGGCACAAGGCAGGATTTTTAGGGTGGCACCCTCTACAAAATCTTATTCAACGCCCAACTTTGACTTTGAGTCAATAGAAGGGTTAATAACGGCGATCAAAAGTCCAAATGTTGCAGTAAGGTACTTGGCGCATCAAGGTTTGCGTGAGCAAGGACAAAGCGCAAATGATGCCTTGCAGGAGTTGTCAAACAGTCAAAACCCGATCTATCAGGCCAGAGCCCTTTGGTTAATCAGCGAGCTAGATGCGCAGCAGGCTATTGGTAAAGCCATGAGCTCGGATAGTGAAGATATTCGGATCATGGCGCTAAGAATGGCCAAAAAACATGGTGATGACTTGTTGATTGACGTAGCGGATAAAATGAAAAATGATCCGTCAATTCAGGTGAGGAGAGAGGTCGCCGTATCACTTAGATTTCTCGAAGGAGTTAGGGCAGTAATGATATGGACTGAGTTGGCCCAGCAATATAAAGGAGATCGATGGTACCTGGAAGCGTTAGGTATCGGGGCGGATCTTAAAGCCAATCTATGCTTTGATAGGTGGCTGGAAATGGTCGGAGCAGATTGGGACAAAGGAGCGAACAAGGACATAGTCTGGAGAATGAGAGCAGACAAGGCTGTAGCGTTGTTGGGTAGCCTAATCAAGTCAAGTGAAAATATTGAGGCCACCTATCGCTACTTTAGAGCGCTTGATTTTCATCAGTCGGGCAATAGGAATAATGTGCTGGCGGGACTGCTTGGCGATAGTCCTCACGATAAGGGTCAGACGAGGCAGTTGGTGTTCAATCACCTGGATCGAGACTATGTACAAGCCAATGGCGACCTGAAAGCTCAATTGATACAATTGACAGATAGTTACAGAGGCACTGAGGACTTCATCAGGTCGATACAGCGCTACAAGCTCAATGAGTATGATGATGAGCTATTTGATATCATGATGGCTGATCCTAACAGTGGTGATGGTAGAAATGCGGCAAGAATTCTTTTTAATAAGGATCAAAACAGTTTGGTGGGCGTGCTGAAAGCAGGAGATGAGCAACAAAAAAGCACCATTTTGATTGCCCTAGGGACAATTGGGAGCAATGAATCATTGAATTATCTACAGGAATTCATGCTGAATGAATCCAATCCACTGAAGTTAAGGAAAATGGCCACCAACAAATTCGCCAGAGGCTGGGAGGGTGAAAATCGCATGTTGGAGTTATTGGCTGAGGGAAAAATTCCGGACGCGTTGAAACAGTCAGCGGCTGGCGCAATGTTTTCCGCCTGGAGAGGCAACATTCGTGCGGAAGCAGCGAAATACCTGAAAATGCCTGGTACTAAGGATGGCGAGGAATTACCACCCATTTCTGAATTAGTGGAATTGGAAGGTGATGCGATCAATGGAGCAAAAGTTTACAAAACGGTTTGCACAGCATGTCATGTAGTAAATGGGTCTGGAATTGATTTTGGGCCGGGATTGTCTGAGATTGGATCTAAATTATCAAAAGAGGCCTTGTTTGCAGCCATTCTACAGCCAGATGCCGGTATCAATTTCGGATATGAAGGATACATGGTGACATTGAAAGATGGTACGAAGTTGACTGGATTGATCCAAAGCAGGACTGAAACCGAATTCACCCTGAAACAAATGGGCAATGCAAGTACAACCTATACGCTTGCGGATGTTGCCTCAATAGAGCAACTGGAAAGTTCATTGATGACAGCAAACCTACAAATGATCATGACCAAGCAGGAATTGATAGACCTGGTTGCTTATTTAGATGGGCTTGAAGGATCTCAGAATTAGTGAATAATTCATGTTCATCAGCTATTATTCCGGTTCAACCAAATGATTTTTATGGTTTTATCAGGCTGCTTACTTTAGTATCATAATTAAACAGCAAGGACATGACAAATTTAGCAATCACCACCTTCGAATTGATTAAGTATTCAGTTAAGAAGGTCGTTACTTATCTTTTCTGAAGACAGTAAAAAAGTTTTTTCACACCAGTTAAGGCTGGTCTACGATATTTCAGACTATCTCTATAGAGGTAGTCTTTTTTTTGCCTTTTGCTGAATGAATTGTCAAATCATGTACACCTAGGCTGTTTTTTGGCCTGATCGAATTATTTTACATTAAATCGGAAACGAAATGAGATTTAGTGTAATAACCCTTATGGTTGTGGGCCTGAGCTTGGCTTGCTCTGACAAACCAGCAGACAAGCGCCCTGTAGCATCAGCTACTCCCACTGATAGCAAAATTCCAATTCTCTTTGATACAGATGCCAATAATGAATTGGATGATCAGCATGCTATGGCCTATTTGTTTTTCAATGATCAACACTTTGATATTGTTGGTGTCACGGTCAATGCAACATACAATGGAGGGGCCATTGACGAGCAAGTTGCGGAAGCTGAACGTGTCATGAAATTGTGCGATGTGCTTGAAGAAATACCACTTCTGAAGGGAAGTGATGCTGATTTTGAAGACATAGTTGCTGAGATTGATGCTGACACTTTTGATGGAGCAGAGGCTGTTTCATTCATTATAGAGGAGGCCAATAAACCTAGAAAACAGAAGCTGGTTCTGATGCCCGTAGGAAAGCTCACCAACGTTGCGCTTGCCTTGAAAAAATCTCCTGAAATTGCTGATAGGGTAAGGATTGTGTGGTTAGGTTCTAATTATCCTGAACCGGGAGAGTATAACCTGGAGAATGACATTCCCGCCATGAATTATATACTTAATACAGTAGTGCCTTTTGAAATGGTAATGGTTAGGTATGGTAAGCCTTCTGGTTCTGATGCAGTAAGGGCAACTCCCACCGATATCTATGAGAAGTTGAAAGGCAAAGGCCCATCAATTGAAATGGTTGTCGAAGGACGTCATGGAGGTGAATTCAATATTTTTGGAGATTACTCTGTCAGTTTGTTTGAACATGCCGATTTGCATGGAGACCCACCATCGCGGGCGTTATTCGATATGGTAGCCGTTGCAATATTGAAAAACGAAACCTGGGGTAGTAAAAAGACAATCGCTGCACCGATAATGGTTGATGCAAAATGGGTGGAGAGACCTGAAAATAACAGGAAAATTGACATTTGGGAAGACTTTAGGTCCAGTGAAATATTGGAGGATTTTTATGTGACAATAGCTAAAGCAAACTAGATCGGCTATGTTAACGAGACGTGATTTTGTTAAAAAGTCAGTATGTGCCATTTCTGCCCCGGCGTTATGGCCTGTAATGGCTAAGGAGTATGTCCAAACTGTCTTGGGCAAGGTCGAAATTGGTGAGCTGGGTAGATGTTTAGTGCATGAGCACTTTCTGGTCGATTTTATTGGAGCAGCATTGACAGGTTATCATCGATGGAATAGGGATGCAGTCGTACAAAAGGTGCTCCCATATCTTAATGAAATAAAACGATTAGGAGTGCAAACCATTTTTGAGTGTACGCCTGCATATTTGGGAAGAGATCCTGAATTATTAAAAATATTATCCAACAGCACTGGGTTACATATTGTGACCAATACAGGATTTTATGGTGCGGTAGATAACAAGTACCTACCTGCATTTGTCTATGATTTAAATGCTGAACGAATAGCTGATATTTGGATCAGGGAATTTGAAAAAGGGATTGAGAAGAGTGGAGTGAAGCCTGGGTTCATTAAAACTAGTGTTAATCCGGGCCCCTTGTCATTGCTTCATCAAAAACTGATAAAGGCAGCCGCACTAACTCATCGGGCAACTGGTCTGTCTATTTGCTCACATACAGGACCGGCCTTTCCGGCTTTTGAGGAAATGGATATCCTTGAAAAACAAGGAGTAAAGCTTGATGCTTTTGTATGGGTACATGCTCAAAATGAATCAGATGACACAAAATTAATTGAAGGAGCGAGGCGAGGTGCGATGATTAGCCTGGATGGTGTACATGAAAATTCTATTGAAAGCTATGCGAGCAGAATCGAGTTGTTTAGGAACAAAGGATTGCTTCATAAATTATTGATTGCACATGATGCAGGCTGGTACAAACCTGATGAAGAAAACGGGGGCGAATTTAGACCGTTTACTGATATATTTAATTTTCTGATTCCAGAATTGAAGAGTCGTTCATTTGAAGAAAAAGAGATCGCACAACTATTGGATAAAAACCCAGCCGAGACATTTAAACTAAGAGAAGATAATTGAGTTACTATGTATGAAACCGTGGAAATTATGAGCCGAATTTATATCCAGTTAATAACTCTCTCTTGTTTATTCGTAGGAACGGGCTGCAAGCAAGATGATCCGTTGATCCTTGAAAAGATCGTTATGGATTCCGGTCCGATTATAGAGGAAAGAATCAATCAGATTGTTGATATCAATTTTAGTATTGAGGGTAGTTTGATGGATTTTACGGCTCAGTATGAGTTGATAGAGTTTTCAGCAAAGGATGGTGATGATTTCATAACCGAGCGTGGTGATGTCATTTTTGCAGGAGGTAAAGCCTCCATCCAGGTTGAGATTGTTGGGGATAATTATTCGGAGATTACGGAGCGATTTGAGCTTACAATTACAAATGAAGATGAGACCTTCACATTTTTTGTAACCATATTAGACAGTGATCCATTGGAGGATATTTCAGTAGATAACCTTGGGTATTTTACAGAAAAAGACCTTCCCTCCATGGAGTTGGTATGGTCTGATGAATTTGAAGGTTCATCTTTGAACGGTGATTACTGGACACCTGATGTTGGCGATGGGTGCGATCAGGGCATATGTGGTTGGGGCAATGATGAATTGCAGCTATATACTTCTGAAAATCTTGAAATCTCAAATGGCTTTCTAACGATTACCGCAACTGAAGATGAAGGAAAGTACTATTCGGCTCGCATCATCAGCAAGAGCAAAGTAGCCCATCAATTTGGAAGGGTCGACATTAGGGCCAGAATGCCACAAGGACAAGGAATTTGGCCTGCTATTTGGATGTTAGGCACCAACATTGATCAGGTGGCATGGCCGATGTGTGGTGAAATTGATATCATGGAAATCGTCGGACATGAGCCAGCTAAAACCCATGGGACTGTCCACTATGACGGTGGCACAGGTTATAAAACGTCAACTGGAAGCAGGGCTTTGAACAGTGGTGTTTTTGCAGATCAGTTTCATGTATTCTCTATTGTGTGGGATCGTGATAAAATTATCTGGTATCTCGATAATCAGAAATTTAAAACATTCAGTAAGTCAAGTAGTGAACAATATCCATTCAATGCTCCATTTTACTTCATAATGAATGTTGCAATCGGAGGCCGATGGCCTGGGAATCCTGATGAAACCACTCAATTTCCTCAGGAAATGACAGTTGATTACATTAGACTGTATCAGTGATGTACAATTGAATTAAACAGTTTTTAATTACATTGCATTTTTTATTTGAAAATTTCATTTTTATGTATTCGAATCGCCTCTTTGTTATACTGATTACAACCTGCTTAAGCCTAATTATTGGATGTAGTGGTACTCCTAAAGAAACATCGGGAGAAGAGAAGTTGAAGGGAAACCCGATGCTGGCTAATGGGAAAATTGAGGTGCTTGATGACAGGTTGAAAGAAATCATTGATACAAATGCGAAGATTGAAGTCATTGCCGACGGCCATGAATGGACCGAGGGACCTCTCTGGGTCGATTCTGAGCAAATGCTATTGTATAGTGATATTCCACGAAATGCTATTTATCAATGGAAAGAAGGACAGAAGGCTGCTGTCTATCTACAACCTGCGGGGTTTTTAGGTGAGAATTTTGAGGGATCAGAGCCAGGAAGCAATGGGTTGCTGCTCAATAGTGATGGCCAATTGGTACTGTGTCAGCATGGGGAGCGGAGAATGGCTGTGATGACTGCATCCTTGAATGATCCAAAACCTGATTTTGTAGCTTTGGCAAGTGATTGGGAAGGGAAGCGATTCAATTCACCCAATGACGCGGCTTATATGAGTAATGGAAATTTGTACTTTACTGATCCGCCATATGGATTGCCTCAACGAATGGAGGATCCTGAAAAAGAGATTGACTTTCAAGGTGTGTATAGACTTAGTACAGCTGGAGAGATCACCTTATTGACCGATGAATTGACACGCCCAAATGGTGTGGCTTTTTCTCCTGACGAAAAAACCGCGTATGTTGCAAACTCTGATCCCAAAATGGCAATTTGGAAGGCATTTGATGTAGGGGAAGAAGGTCTGTTTACAAACGGAAGGTTGTTTTTTGACGCTACTGACAGGGTCCCAACAGACAAAGGACTGCCGGACGGATTGAAAGTGGATGATCAGGGGAATGTATTCGCTACAGGGCCAGGGGGTGTTTTGATATTCAGTCCTGAAGGAGAACTATTAGGAATTATTCGTACTGGTGAGGCAACAGCCAACTGTGCCTTCAATTCAGATAAATCAGTTTTGTTCGTGACAGCAGATATGTATGTGTTGAAAATAAAAATTAAGTAACACAGATTTGCCATAGACGTTGGTGATATAAACCTCCGTCTATCATGAAACAATCCGTAAAATTTTTTGGTATTCCGCTCAACAAACGAACTGCCGTAAGGTGGAAAATTTATCTAGATCGTGCACGCATGTATCTCGGGTATATCAATTTCGTCATGTTGGTGGTGATCTTTCTTAACTCATTTGAAAATGAGTGGATACGTGAGTTGCTAGATCTAAACAAATGGATGGTTTATCCGGCCGTTATGGTGCTATTTGTTTTCATTTCATTGCTGCTTGGCAGACTTGATACCTCGATGGGACTCAGGAAGGAAGAAATGCGAAACAATGCTAGCGAAAACCCTGTTACCATGGAGATTTTGAACAAGCTGGAAAAGATTGAAAAAAGGCTCTGAATTTCCATTCAGCTAGTTTTTAAAATCCTTCGGGCAATCCATGCTATTGGTAGATAGGCGACTGTGATATCCAGCACAGCAAACCAGGTAGGAGAAGGGAGCATAAAGAGATTGGTAACACGGGCAATGGGAAAAAATGCATCAATGACATGGCCTAGGAGCTGTTACAACGAGGCAGCAAGTTTGATTGGCATCATAGCACCCACTATATGGAGGTTCTTAATCAATTAAAATGTATATTAGCGATAGGTGATATGAAGATTAGGAAAACAATAAATATTGAGCACTCAGCCGAAGCTGTTCTTGTAGCTCAAATAGCCGATGCGCTTGCACACCCAGTCAGGGTTTCGCTCCTGGTGTATGTGCGGAGCAAAAATGTTGTGCGTAATGACGTATGTAATAAAGATTTGGTAGCGCACTTTGATTACAGTCAATCCAGTCTATCTCAACATGTCAAAAAATTACGTGAATGTGGATTGTTTGAGGTGACCTATCAGGACAAGTTTTCTTTTTATCGGGTGAATGAAGATTTGCTGAAATTATTTACGACTAAAGTCAATGATTTAGGATGATTAGGCCAATGATCAAGCCGGACTTTGATATTGTAAAATCCATTTATTTGGAAGGGATAGCCAGTGAATTGGCCACATTCGAAACAGGGGAGAATATTGGAGGATATACCGAATGGATGACAAAGAAGCTTGCAGGTAGTGCTATGGTTTGTATTCAGGATGATGTTGTGGTTGGCTGGTCAGCACTAAGTTCTGTATCTGATAGATGTGTATATGGCGGAGTGGCGGAGGTAAGTGTATATGTCTCCGCAAATTGGCATGGTCAAGGGATCGGCAGTCTACTGCTTGAATCTCTTATCAACTTTTCTGAATCAAATCGCATATGGACACTTCAGGCAGGTATTTTTCCTGAAAATGATGCGAGTGTTGGACTGCACCGCAAGTTTGGATTTAGAACTGTCGGGGTAAGGGAAAAGCTGGGTCAACTCAATGGTAAATGGCGAGATGTATTACTACTTGAGAGAAGAAGTGAGGTGGTTATGTAATGTCATGCTTAGAATAATTGAATGCGATTTCCATGCTGGGTCCAAAACAATGACCAAGCGTTTTACCCTTCAACATAACAAGTGTGAAATATGCAGCGAGAAGAAGGATTGTTTCATTGTGTGATCCTTTGAGTCTATATATCAGCTCAATGGTAATGCCAGGTGTCGCACATATTGCGGATATGTGCTGGTCCTATTCGACAACAACCACCGATCAAATCAGCTCCTAAGAATTTCCACTCTCGTGCCATTTGAACGAATTGATCTGGTTCAGAAAGACCAATCCACGTTTTGGTTGTTGAATTATAGGCTTCACCAGAGTTTGGGTATACAATCACCTTTTTGGTACTTGTGCAGGATTTAATTCTTTTAATAAGACCGGAGACATGTTGTGGCGCTGTACAGTTGATCCCAACAGCAAATACATTGCTATTGTGAGCTATCACTTCAACTGCTTCTTCAATGGTCGATCCATCGTTGATCTGTGATTCATTCTTACATGAAAATGATATCCACGAAGGTTTAGTAGTTGCCTGGAGCAACTTAGAGAGCACCTTGGTTTCTTGTAGACTCGGGATGGTCTCACATGCAAGGATATGCGCATTCGATCGATTGAGTAAGGTCAACCGATCCTTGTGAAAGGCAATCAGGTCTTTTTGCGAAACGCCATAATTACCTCGATACTCTGACCCGTCAGCTAAATATGCACCGTAAGGTCCGATACTTCCTGCAATCAGAGGATCATAATCAATGTGACCGGATGACTTAGCACGTAGGATTGCTTCCTCTGCCAATCCCACAGATCTACTTATAGCTGCTTCAGCCGACTTTTGATCAAACCCCTGGGCCAGGTAACCAGGGATTGATGCCTGATAGCTTGCAGTTGTAATGATTTGAGCACCTGCCAACAAATATTTATAATGTACATCGATGATTTGATCTGGATGCTCATGAATGAGTTTGGCGGACCATAGTGGATGGTTTAGGTCACATCCTTGCTCTTCCAATACATTAGAGAGTCCACCATCTATGAGTACAGGGAAGTTAAGGGTCTTCATTAAGAGATTCATTTTTTTCAATGCTGTAATTGTTTCAACATGCTACCTCAGCCATGAAATTTTTAAGCCTACAATTCGTTTTTATTCTTGACCTACCATTTGATGTTTTTATAAACAGGCATAATTTGATCTTTTTTCAGCTTGTGCACTTTACAAACTCTCTCATAGTAGGCGACAATTATATCAATATTATCAAATCCCCCATCCAGCTGGTCTTCAATCATGCCATCATCCGTAACACCAAGATCTCGCCTGGTCCAGTTGTATATTTTGGTAAGCGCAAAAACCTGGTCATGATTCATTTTGGCCACAAGCCCTGAATTAATAACACTTTCCCATCCGCTGGTGGATATTCCCTTAACCGGAAGGACGTTAATTTCAAGATAGTCTCCTGAAATTGTGTCTTTAACGGTGTAATAGTAATTGAGCCAATTACAGATTTTCTCTGAGTTAGATTGATAAATACTCAAATTATTATCAACCTCTTCTCTGATCACTAGGAGTGCCTTTTGAAGCTGCTCCTGTTCTCGATGCTCTTCTCGGATAAATTCAAGTCTAAATGCAATTAGAATGCCGAGAAGCGCACTAAAAAAGGCGATGATATGATTGGGCCAGTCTATTTTTTTCATCTCGTCTGGATTTGTTGAGCGTTTAAATCTTCAATTATTCAGCTCCTGAGTAATGTATAAGGTAATCAATTGGAGACATTGCTCAAAACCAGACGGATCTTGAATCGCGAAGTTTTATTGTAGTTGAGTTACTTAATTATTGTCATCCGAATGCTATTTCGAAAGCTTTTCGATTGAGAGGGCAGATGATCAATGGATTTTTTGTTTCAGAAAAATATGGTTGTGACTAACATCTAGAGTTTCGACTGAGCAAATAACTAGTAAAGATCAAAACATTACGCATTCGGTTGCGTTTCTGTTTGTAATTTTATAACATACAGCTCATCTAAACTTCTAAATCCGAATGCATACCATTTCAAAAAAGGTGCACATTGCTTCAGTGCTCATGTGGCCTGTCTTCTTGATAGGTTGGTCAGTACCCAATTTTATATATATGAAAAATGCACCCGATCAGCAATGGTTTTTCTTAAAGATCAATGTAGTTTATTGGGTGTTTTGGGTGCTTGTTAGTCAGCTGGTTTTGAGAATGAAGTTACGTCCAATTGACAAACTGATTGAAAATGTCAAACAGCTTTCCAATGAGGAATTGAAAAGACTCTCTCGAAAAACGCTTAATCTGCCTATTTATATTTCATTGAAAAGTGCAATAATGTACCTGGTAATGGGGGGGAGTTGGTATTTCATTTTCAGGTATTTTGGAGTTGGTCCATTCGGATCTTTTACGGTAGTTATTATGGACATTGCGGGGATTGTATGTGTTTCGACTTCTTTGTTTTTTCTGCATGGTTATATCCTTCAATCCACCAATCGAATGATCTCTGAGCACTTACATCGTAGAGGGTTGAGCAGCCGGGGTACAAGGCTTTCGGTCATGACAAAATCACTTGGAGGTCTTGTGTTATCGATTTTTGGAATTGCTATTTTGATTTTGGGATTGACCTATTATTATGCCATTAACCATGCAATTGACATACGATTGAAGGATCATTCGGAAGAGTTGCAATATATGTATCAAAACTATCCGATCGATTTTGACCAGCATTCCAATAATGAAATTGGAAATAGTTTGGAAAGACCTGATCGAATTACTGCAATAGTTGATCGAAGTGGGGAAATTATTTATTCCACACAGGATGTAGATTGGCATTTGCCATTTTGGAGCGGCCTTAATGAACAATTGCTTGACGACTTTGTCAATGGTCGTGCAGGTTCACGATATGACAATGTGCATGGTCAATTGCTTGCATATCATCCATATGGAGACTATTCTCTAGTGTTTGTGTCCAAACTTGATACGATTCTCAGCGAGTTTAATAATTTCTGGTATTTGGTTTTGTTTGTGCTAGGATTAGGAATGGCGGTTTGCGCAGTTATTGCCATCTCTTTCGCAAAATGGATGAGTTCAGCAATTTTATTGTTATCAGATCGTATGCTTGCAATTAGTGTAGGAGACCTTACTCAAATTGTAGGTCATGATGCTGAGGACGAAACTTCTGGATTGGCATCAAGCTATAATCGGATAGTAGGTAAGTTAACAGAAATTGTTACCCAAATTAAGTCTAGTTCCAATGAGGTGTTTGAGACCAGTCAGAAATTAGGAGATGTCTCAAAGGAAGTATCAAGAGGAGCAAATGAACAAGCCTCAACCACTGAGGAAATAGCTGCTTCAATGGAGGAAATGTTGGCCACCATTTCCTCCAATATGGAGATTGCCAAAGCTACAGCGGATTCGGCATCCAGGAGTGCAAGTGGTATTTCTGATAGTAATAAATCATTTGAAGAAGCAATTGCGGCTGTAACTGATATTACACATAGAATTGAGTTAATATCAGACATTGCCCGTAAAACTGATATCCTATCCCTCAATGCAGCAGTAGAGGCAGCCAGAGCAGGTGATCACGGAAAAGGGTTTGCTGTCGTGGCTCAAGAGATCAGAAAGCTTGCTGATAAATCAGGACAGGTGTCTACAGAAATAGAGGAACAGGCAAGTGGCAGTCGCAATATATCAGAGCTTGCTGGAGAAAAGCTAAGGAAAATTGTACCTGAAATTGTAACTAGCGCAGAAAAAGTAAACTCAATTGCCAATGCCACGCAAGAACAAAAAAATGGCGTTGAAAATATCAATGATGCGGTGCAACTACTTTCTGAAATTACAGCCAATACAGCATCATCTGCTGAGGTTATGTCTGGTTCCTCTCTGGAGCTGGAAGGTCATGCAGCTCAGTTAAAAAAAGTCATTGCCATGTTCAAAACAGCTTGATTTGTGGGTTGATCAAGCAGCTCATATAATCCTTGATTTCGAGTATTAAGATTGCCCTTAATTACATCGCCTTTATGATTTTAAAGGTTTGATGTGAGATTATCGACCTATCTGTTCACCCATCCTGACAAATGTTTCCATTTGATTTCTTGTATTGGATAATAGGTCCTCATCGATCGTTATTTTATCCTTATCAATGAGCATGACAACTGTGGAACCTCCAAATGCAAAATACCCCATTTCATCTCCCTTAAGCACCGGTTGGTCAGGTTGATAAGTTTCAATAATGCTTCCTACCATGGTTGCTCCTACGGGAATTAGCAGAACATCTCCTTTGTCTCTGGTCCTTAAAGTGCATATTTCACGTTTGTTCTCACAAAAGACTTTAGCAAAGTTGCTGAAAAGTGCATGTGGCGAAACAGAAAGATATTTTCCTTTGATCTTGTGAGCTTCGGAGGGCCTACCATCATATGGAAAATGATATCGATGATAATCATTTGGTGCCAACCTTAAAATGATCATGGCAGCATCTCGATACGATTCTGCGAGCGACTCATCATTCAGGAATTCAGCTAGGTCAAAAGATCTACCTTTCACAAAGAAGTTGCCCACTTCCGAAATGTTTTCAAAAGCTATGAGTTTCCCATCTCCGGGTGATACCATCCCTTCACCAATCGGGCGTGTGCCTGGTTTTAATTTTCTATAGAAGAAATCATTGAACGAAATAAATTCCGATATAGATTGTTGATATTCCGTCATGTCGATCTGAAGGTCTTCAACAAACTCCTTGATTTTTTTAATCGACGATGGACGGTTCATTTTACGTCCATACCATTCCGATATAAACTTTCGCTTGGCAATTGGCAAAACAGCCTTCTTGCCAAACGGATTGTCATACAAAAACTTAATCAGCCGTTCAGCTGGAGGCTTTTCTGTTTTTACTTCACCTGTATCTCTGAATATGTATTGAATGATCATACGTATGTAGGCAACACAAATTTATCGTATCAATTTTAAGCTAAAGCAGTAAGTGCTTTGTTTTTAGCAGCTTCTTTGCTCGTTATATTTCTTGAAGAATTTCATTGCTCCTTTGATAACCAATTCTATGTGCTATCACCTTGATTTTTTCGCCAGGCGCCAATTCAACAGGATCAGTATAAATTGACCATTCTTTGAGTTCATTGCCATCATTATCAATTAATTTATAACCAATGTTTGCACCAGCCGTATTGCATGTAATTGTCACAGTTGATGCATTGACTGTAAGGATCGGATCTGCAGTTTTAGGTTGCGCTTCCTCACCGTTCCAAAGATTCTCAATAAGTTGACGTTCAGGTAGGTTAGGTACATCTCCAATGTCTTCAAGCCATTTGTCCAATTCCACTTTGAGTTGTTCGACTCTATCACTATACGTTGGATCATCTATCAGGTTATTGAGCTCGTGAGGGTCATTTTCTAGATCAAACAATTCATACTCGGGTTTGCTCTCTCGAAACCATTGCGCCTGAATTTCATTTAATGTGCCCGCATCTCTCATCTTTAAAAGTTCCTGCATAGTAGGAATTCGCTCACGGTATTCCACAGGTAGATAGTATCCTTGCTCTGGACGGTAATTTTTGATCAGTCTGAATCGGTCATCTCTGACGGCACGAATGGCATCTGTAAATCCATCAAACCTGTCTGCTGCGGCATGAACATAGGTACGCTGATTATCATCCATAAAATCCTGACCTTGCAAGTAAGTTGGGACGGGTATGCCCGCAAGGTTCAATACGGTAGGGGCAAAATCCACAAAGCTGATCAACTGCGGATCAATTTCCATCTTTCCTTTTTCGTCAGGATAGCGGACGATTAGTGGTGATTTCAAGCCTGATTCATAGATAAGTCGTTTTTGACGTGGCATAGGTCCTCCATGGTCTCCATAAAAGAAAATGATCGTGTTCTCTAACAATCCGTCGGCTTCAAGTTGCTTAAGTATAGCTCCAACCTGTCGGTCCATTTCTGCTATGTTGTTGTATACTTTCCACATGTCACGTCTAACAATCTCATTATCCGGCAGATAGGGTGGGATTGGGAAGTCAATATCCTTCGCTACGTGCTTAGGCATGTTCTCCTCTGTTACCCTGTCATTCCATTCAGACGCCTTAAAGGAGGTGTCACCAGCCTGATAATGTCTCATTTCATTTTTTTTGTAACCATAGGGTTCAAAGAGACCTGATTCATGTGTGGTATTAAAGTTGAAAATAGCGAAAAAGGGCTGATCCTCTTTTCGGTTTCTCCAGTGGGCATAGTTTCCATTTTCATTCCAGGCAGTATTTGGAGCCTTGAACTGATAATCGTTCTTGGAATTATTGGTACAGTAATACCCATTCTCTCTTAAAATTTGGCTCATCATTTTCACCTCGGCTGGAGGGATAGCTTCATAGACAGGCAATCCCGTAACTTCCGGGTAAGAGGATGTGCGCATATGGTTGGCACCAATGCTTGAAGGGTACATTCCCGTCGCGATAGCAGCCCTGCTGGGAGCGCAAACACCTGAGGTCGAAAAAAGATGGGTATATCGAACACCCTCGGCTGCTAATCGACTGATATTGGGTGTTACAATCGTAGAATCTCCGAAAGGAGGTAGGATTGGACTCAAGTCTTCCGCCACTAGCCATAAGATGTTGGGAGGAGGAGATTTGGTTGTTTCTACCTGTGTGACCGTTTCCTGACAACTCAACAAAACGATCGAGAGGATCATTCCAGGTATAATTGTTTTAAGTGTGTTCATGTCCTAATAGAGTGTTGTTAGAATTCATTGTTTGGTCAGGATACATAGATAATAAATCAAGTGGTTGTTTTCATTGAGTTGGCCATGAATTACAAATTATTACACATGGACACAAGTAACGTGATCGACTATCGGTGGTCTTTACCATAGATGACATATGATTGACGCTTGGTGACAAATGAACTGTCAAAAGTCATGACTTCAGAAATTGAATATTTCTAAATTGGAACAACTAAACTTGAGCAACATGAAAAAGCAAATTGGAACAAGTAGAAGGAATTTTCTGGTCAAATCGAGTGCCGCTGTAGCGTCATTTACAATAGTGCCCCGTTTTGTTTTAGGAGGTAATGGATTTACCGCACCAAGTGATAAAATTAACCTGGGTTTTATCGGAACGGGAAAGCAAAGCAAGGGACTCGGAAGCAGATTTATCGGACTGGATGATATACAGATGGTCGCAGCATGCGATGTGGACACAGCTAAACTGTCCAAGTTCAAAGAAATCGTGGATAATCTTTATGCAGAAAAATCAAATAGCTCTAAATATGAGGGTTGTGATATCTATACAGATTACATGGATGTTATCAATCGCGAAGATGTGGACGGAGTGATCATTTGTTTACCAGATCATTGGCACGCCATCCCATCTATTGCAGCTATGAAAGCAGGAAAAGATGTGTATTGTGAAAAACCAATGGCACATACAGTTGAAGAAGGAAGGGCTATGGTAGAAGCTGCAAGGAAATATGATAGGGTATTTCAAACCGGTAGCATGCAACGAAGTTGGGAACAGTTTAGACAGGCATGTGAGTTGGTGAGAAATGGATACCTGGGAGAGATTACAGAGGTAAAGGTAAATGTTGGAGATCCTGCCAAAGCCTGCGACCTACCGAATCAGGAAATTCCAGATGAAATCAGATGGGACAGGTGGATTGGACCAGCACAGTATCGTGGGTACAATGATCTACTTTCTCCACCATGGCCTATTAAGATTTGGCCGAAGTGGCGTGATTACAAAGAGTTTGGAGGTGGGATTTTGAGTGATTGGGGTGCGCATATGTTTGATATCGCACAATGGGGACTAGGAATGGACGAGACGGTTCCGGTTGAATACATACCTCCTTCGGACAAATCAGCAACTCGTGGACTAGTAATGAATTATGCCAATGGCATCAAGATGGTCCATGAGGACTTTGGAAGAGGTTGGGCTGTAAGGTTTATTGGAAGCGAAGGAACACTTGATGTGAGCCGTAGTTTTATGGAGCCATCCAATAAGAAATTGGCCAAAAAAGAAATGGGTAGTGGAGACGTTCGGTTGTACAAAAGCGACAATCATTACCAGGATTGGATCGATGCGATAAAGAATAGATCCATGCCAATATGTGATGTAGAGACAGGACACAGGTCTGCGTCTGTATGCAACATCGCCAACATTGCTTACGAATTAGGTCGTCCGCTGAAGTTCGATCCAATCAGTGAAACTTTCTATGGTGACTTAGAAGCCAATAAGCTCAGAGGTAAGGAGTATAGGAAGCCGTACGTGTTGGATGTTTAGAATGACAATATTTAAACAATAGTCACATAACGAAAATGGAATCTATTCAATAGCTACGTCGTGTGCTCTTGGATGGATTCCTTTTTTGGTATGACTAGCAATCAAACAGGACTGGACTTAAAAATCATCACTCTCAAGGTTTCTTGAAGGTCATAGTGGCTAGAACAATCATAATTGTTTATTTCGTTGTAGTAAACGGTAATAGATTGATTATCCATGAAATTGTGTAAATACACCTGTATAATATACGCCATATTCCTCTTGAGCTGTACCGAGGAGTTTGAGCCGGTATATAGCGTGCCAGAAAGATTTCAAACGCATGTTGATGCTTTTATACATGAGGCCAATGCACGGGGTGTTGAATTGGAGATCGACAATTTGATCATAAAGGTGGATCCAACACTTGCGGCATGTGGAAAATGCAATTCCGCTTCTTTGAATGATGATGGACAAAAAGAGGTGACGCTCAGTCTAAATGAGTTTTGCATCCAGACTCCTCAACAATTTGAAGCACTGATATTTCATGAATTGGGGCATTGCATTTTGGGACGCTTTCATGACGATGATACGCTAGCAAATGGTGCACCAAGGAGTATGATGGTGAGCGCGAATACACTCATTTATTCAGCTTGCGTCTATGATTTAGGAGGAGGGGGGTGTGACCTTACCAGTAGGAGGGCCTACTATTTGGACGAATTATTTAACCCAGATAGCCCTGCGCCTGATTGGAGTTTAGAGTGAGTCAAGACTCAAATGCCGATGATCTCCATTTCGGCATTCTTGAATTGATGTGAAGACAGTAAAGGTGGTATTTGATTTTTGATCAGATTGCTTAAGTAGGTTACTGCATTTTGTTTGGAAAGTTGACGATAGGTTACGATACTCACCTCTCTAACCGGTACTGGTTTTTGGAATTGTTTGGTTTTTGACTTACGCAAATCGGACATGGTACCCGCATACAATTCAGGTAATAAGGTATAGCCCCCAAAACCGTCCGTTAGATTAATTAAGGTGTCAAAAGAGCTTCCTCTGAAATTGAGATTGTTTTCACGCATGTCTTTCTCCCTGACCTCACAAATGGTAATCGCCTGATTTCTAAAACAATGACCTTCTTCCAGTAACCAAATTCTTTGGTTTTTAACATCTTTTGATGTGACATAGCCTTTATCTACATTGTCAATGCCATAGATCATCATGGGCTCATAGTATAGGATATGTTCCTCCAGCAATTCATCATCCAAAGGTGTTGCTAGTATGCCCAAATCTATATGGTCCATCATCAACTGTTGCTTAATCTCCTCAGTAGTGATTTCTGCAATGTGAAGTTTTAGATCAGGGTGGTCACGCATGACCATGGGTAATATCAAGGGAAGCAGCGTGTTGGCAATGGTCGGAATGATCCCAATTTTCAGTTCACCAATGATGTGCTCTTCAGCTTGATCAAGTTTGAAAAAGGCGGCCTGTTCCTTAAGTACACGTTCGGCAATTTCGACGAAGCGCACACCTGTATCTGTAGTTTTAATTGGCTTTTTACTTCGATCAAACAATTCAATGTTGAGCTCCTGCTCTAGTTTGATGATCATAGCACTTAATGTTGCCTGTGTTATGTGACAACTGTCGGCAGCCTTTCCAAAGTGTTTGAGCCGGTGTACGGCAATGGCGTATTCTAACTGTTGAAAGTTCATGATAGATAGTGTCTATCAAATGTATAGATTATTTCGTTTTTGTCAATGGATTATGACATTCATCTTTGCGTCATAAACAAAAGAATAAAACAGAAATGATATTAACAGGTAAGAAGTTTCCAAACATCTCAGTTCCCGCAACAAATGAAATGGGAGATACATTCGAACTAAATGTTTTGGATGAAGCAATAAAGAACAAAAAGAAGGTTTTGCTTTTCTGGTATCCTAAGGACTTCACTTTTGTTTGTCCAACTGAACTGCATGCGTTTCAGGAGGCACTTGGTGAGTTTGATAAACGAAATACGATTGTGGTTGGTGCATCATGCGATACCGCGGAAGTACATTTTGCATGGCTATCTACCGCAAAGGATCAGGGAGGCATAGAAGGAGTTACTTACAGCTTATTGGCTGACAGTAATCGAAATCTTGCTAGCACTTTGGGGATTCTGGATTCCAAGCAAAACGAACAAACCGGTTTGTTGGAAGGTGATCATGTAACCTATAGAGCCACCTATCTAATTGATGAGACAGGAGAGGTCTTTCACGAAGGAATTAATCATATGCCGCTAGGCAGAAATGTTCAGGACTACCTACGCTTGATTGATGCTTACTCGCATGTGCAGGAGCACGGAGAGGTGTGTCCCGCCAACTGGAGTGAAGGCGAAGAAGCCATGACAGCAGACTCTAAAAGTGTTGCCAATTATTTATCAAGTCATTAAAAAAATAAAGAGATGTTCACAGAATTAGCTCAAGACAATTTAGAAGAAGTAACCCAATCAGATAAGCCAACCATTGTGCAATACTCTGCAGGTTGGTGTGGTAACTGTCGAATTATGAAACCAAAGTTCAAGCGACTGGCCAATGACAATGAAGCATACAATTTCGTTTTGGTAGATGCTGAGAAGTTTCCAAACTCACGGAAGCTTGCGGAGGTAAACAATCTTCCAACTTTTGCCGCTTTTGTTGATGGTAAACTGTTGGGACAGGTCCAAACAAATAAGGAGGAATCACTCAAACAATTCATAAATGAAACTACCAATCATTAAGCACATTAACTCCTTTGTGAAGGAGAATGATATTGACTATGTACATGAGACAGTAGAGGTGCTGGAGCATCTTGCTGAGAGCACTGCGCTGAAAGATGAGGAACTCGAAGTGTTAGGAGAGTTAGTGTCTAATCTCTATGGTGCAATTGAGGTCAATAAACTGATCAAAGAGGGTATGAGTGAAAAGGAGGCTGGCAATGCCTTTATGAAAAGAGTAATGGGGTCGATCAATTGATCGATCCTCTATTCCAATCCTAGTTGCTGACGATAGACTGAGTCGGCAACATTGTTCTGACTCCAATATGGACTGTTCAATTGATGGGTCAGTGTGGCAATGGTCGTTAAATCATCACTGGATTCGCTCCATGCTACAATGCCATGAGGAAAATCCTGTTCAAATTTGATTTCCAGAGCTCGATCAATGTTTTGGTAGACTACTCTGTAGGAACTGATGTTGCCGAATGCTTCATCAACGATACTTTCTAGAGTTGCATTAGCATTTTCAATTCGAGTTGGAATATGTTTCATTCTTAAAAACTGTGATCCCAGTATCAGCTGAATATTGCCGATTGGAAGCTGTTCAGGTTCAAGACGGATCAAATTCCAGAGCTCATCCTCAAGTAAAGTCTTCCCAAGTGTAAATTGTTGGTCAGCTTCTGATTCGAAATAGGAGCTGAGTATTCCTTCATAACTACCGTCTCGATAATTCAATTGTGAAAAAGTGTGTCCGCACCATTCCTGTGAGGTTGTTGTGGTTTTGAACGTTGGAGCAATTGTGCTAATTGGGGTGAAAATGGACGACATCATGGAATAGGGATATATGCCAGTGTTAAATTTTCGAGTGAAATTCAACTTCAGCACTGAAACTATCTCCTCATCTGTTGGGCGGCCTTCGTATTTGACTTGTTTGTCTTGGAGAAAGTCCTCACTAACAAATATTAATACGGCATCTCCCTTGTGAATTTCACCGTATCGTGCCTGATGAAGTTCATAGCGATTGAGTTCAGCTACTCCTGCGTACCAGTAATTTTTGAAATCCTCAGAAACGTCTCTGTAGGTCAAGCTGTGATCTGCTGACGAACAGGACAAAAGCATGTAAACAACCCCTGGTAGTACCCATAGATTTTTCATTCCTTCACTTTAAGTAGGCAAAATTGGTGTGAATTCCAGCAGCAAATTATGACGTATGTCTTAATTCAGTTTTTCATTGAAGAAATCAATGGTTCTCGACCAGGCCAGCTCAGCAGCAGCCTTGTCATACCTCGGAGTGGTGTCATTATGGAATCCATGATTGGCACCTGGGTACATGTGTGCAGTGTATTCCTTATTGTTGGCCTTTAATGCCTCTTCATAGGCAGGCCACCCTTCGTTTACGCGAGTGTCCAGGGCCGCATTGTGAATCAATAATGGCGCATTAATTTTTGGAACATCTTCAGTAGCAGGTTGTCTGCCATAGAAAGGAACCGCAGCTCCCAGATCAGGAATTCTCACAGCCATTTGATTGGATACACCACCTCCATAGCAGAACCCAACAATTCCTACCTTACCAGTACATTCTGGAGAGTTTTGGAGGTACTCTACTGCCGCAACAAAATCCTCGAACATTTCATCTCGATCTCGCTTACGTTGCATAGTACGCCCATCATCATCGTTACCAGGGTATCCACCAAGAGGCGATAGGGCATCTGGAGCCAAAGAAATGAAACGGGCAAGGGCTGCACGCCTGCCAACATCGGCAATGTGTGGATTTAAACCTCTGTTTTCATGAACGACAACAATTCCAGGTAGTTTGGCATTTTTGTCTTTAGGCCGGGAAAGTTGGCCCTTTATTTCGCCTGCGCCCTTAGGTGAAGGATAGGTAATCGTTTCAGTTATCAGCCGAGGATCATCAGCTTTGATTTGTTGAAGATCATAATTGGGCATTATGAAACTCATCAAAGAGGAAATGGTTAGGCCTCCCACCGCGTAGGTCGCAAGCTTTTGGATGAATGCTCTTCTATCGATACGGTTGTGTGCATATTCATCGTATAGGTCAAATACTTCCTGGCTAATGTCTTCTTTGCTGAGTTTTTTCATCACTGTTTGATTTTGGTCTGGACTAAAAGTAAAAGATATTTATGAACATTGCTAATCATACAGATGTCACAGGTAGAGGTAGGGACTGAATAGCGCGCTCATTGTATACTGAACTTTCAGCCCCATAGTAACTACCAGCTGAAACTGTTGATATCCACTAATAAATTGATATAGCTGTCGCGTAATGCCCTGCTAGGATAATGGTAGTAAGCCATTTCGTACGCTGTTATTGCATCAATGATCAGGTCTTCTTCTAAATAGATTTCGATCATGTTGAGGTAATAGTCCAGCGGCATTCGCTTTTCAAAATCGATGAGTTTCGGAATCCCTTCTCTTTCTGATTTTTTAGCACCATAAATACCCGTGCTGAACTCTCCACCTTCATTGCTGACATTGATAATGAGCAATGTCTCATTTAGTAGCCTTGTATCAATCCGAGCAAAATTTTCAGTAGCCGTTTGCTCAAAAACTACTTGATCAAAGATGTTGTTAACTTCAATTTTATAGGGCCCTTGGTACAAGGGTGTCCAGGAAATGATGATTTCATCATTGATAAATTCCTGGTTGTAGTCAAAGCCATAGTTTAGCTGAACAAAGGTGCTATTGCCAACACATCGGCTCACTGCGCCAGTGGCATTAAGTCTCGCCACCTGATGTTGTGCGGCCATGTCTCCTACGTTTAATGGCAAGGGCAGAGGTTGATCAATTGTCAACTTGGCTTTCTGCGAGATGGTTTGCGATTTGTCAATTGCTACAAAAGATGTATACGCAGAAAGCAATGAGTATTTCAGTGCAAAGTCAGTCATTTCTCGATCCAAAAAGCTACTTGATCCCTGAAAATCAGTTTTCTCTCGATAGGTGTTGTAAGCCCACAATCTTTTTAATCCAGGATCATCCGTTGGCACGATTTTACTTATTGGAATAGAAGCGTTGTACACGCCCTGACCATGTAAACCGGAGATGCTGATTGTATCGTTTAATGTACCAAAGTATTTTCCGTAAATCATAAGGGGACGTTCGGCCAGGACGTCAGGAATGACTTTAGGATAAACATCGTATACCGAATTATTGCCAAAGTCGACTGTTACATTGGTTAATCCCGGTTTTTCGATATAGTCAAAGAATTCCTGTGCTTTCTCCATCGCAAACCTGGATGTAGTCACTACGAAAGGCTCTCCTCGTCCAGCTTTTGCAATACCTTCGATAAGGTGCCGATTGACGCTAGCCCCAATTCCAAAGGCAAATACATTGACATCATTCAGATTGTTTCTAATCATTTTGAATGCTTTGTCCTCTGCCGATATGTATCCATCAGATATGACAATGATCGATGAGGAATGACTTTTGAAGTTCTCCTTCTGATTCAATACATGTTGTAATGCTCGGGTAAGATTTGTGCCTCCACCGCTGCTCATGCGGGAGACAAAACGTTGAGCCTCTTTCAGGTTTTGTAGACTAGCAGACTGAGGTTTTCTAAACAATTTCAGGAAATTTGATTCAAACAACACAATATTGAATTTGTCTTGTGGTCTGAGTACTTCAAAAAGTCGCCTGGTCAGTTGCTTGGTGATGTCAAGCGGGATGCCATGCATTGAACCACTTACATCCAATAAAAATATGTATTCACGAGGCGGCATATTGAGATTGTGCAATTGCTTGGGGGGCTGAATCATCATGGTGAAGAATTGTTCATTTTCTTCGTTGTAGGTCATGATGCCTGATGAAACAGACGGACCATTCAGTGAATACTGCAGGATGAAATCTCGGTTACCACCAAATTGATCTGCAATATTGATGCTACCTGCACATTGCCTGGCACTCGAAAAAGTAAAATCCATTTGATGGCTTATTGATCGCAAACTCCGAATGGGGACACCTGCGGTCAGTTGTATGTCCATATCAAAGGTATAGTTGGGGAGTGTTTTACTTACCAAATAGGGATTGTGAATCCAGGAATCATCAGTACTCGCAAGTAATTGTTCTTCCTGATATCTTGGACCAACCACAGTGGGTATAACCAGTTCATAGATGCCCTTATAGGGTTTGATCATTTCAGTATAGTACAAGGATGTTACAATGGTATCTCCAGGATGAATGTTGCCAACCTCCATGGTAAATACGTTCACCCTTTGCTGTTCAAGTAGCGAAGCTGTAAATCCACTGTTGATTGCATTTTGATACTTTCTTCTTGCCTTAGCTTTCTCAAATATTTCTGCCTGTATTTCTCTTGATCCGATAGTCATTTTCATGTCATATACGGCCGCTTTGGTCGAACCTGGAAAAACGTATTTAGCGTCCATCGGCAAATAGGTTTCATTAACGAAAGTTTGATTTACCACGATATGGGCAATCATCCCAGAAATATTAACTTCATAATTGATGTTTTTAACCGGCATTAATTTGTCAGGAAATTGCGTGGATTCGATGGTCATGTATGGAGTTGAGCTTCCTACGAATTCCTGAGCGTAAATTGTACTGACAATAAGAAAGGATATTGCGAGTATCATTAGTTTTTGGTGACGCATAAATGTTGTTTTAGTTAAAAAATATATTTAAATAATCATATTTATTTATGACATCAATTCGTCTCAGGTAACCTCTTACCTCATGATCATTTTATAACATATTGATTAACTGACAGTTATTATGAAACTTATCTTAGGTCAAATTCTTTGGGGAAAAGTCATATGAGGGGATTTCCTCTACTCTTCAGTAAAATATTTCAATCGATGCTTTTCAGCTTTCATGAGCAGATCATTCGCAATCTTGGGATGCCGGAAGGCAACATTTTTAGTCTCATAAGGATCAGTTTCAAGGTCAAACAAACTCATGTCAATTTTAGCCTGCTCATACTTCCCGGGAATTCCATCTGCACCATCGGATGCCAGCGTGCGATACGAATGAGGTAAATGCATTTTAAAGCGACCATCACTACTCATGATCACTTCAAAGTTTTGATTATTGCTAAAGGCATAATACTCCTGTGGATTCGGCGCATTTGGATCTCCTAACAACAAGGGCCAGACATTTTTACCGTCAATATCACCTGTAGGTAAGTCAATCCCAATAAGCTGACTAAGTGTGGGCAATAGATCTATCGTCATGAAGGTCACATCAGATTTCCTCCCTGCATCCAGTTGTGCGGGATATTTGATAATGCAAGGAGATCGAACCCCTCCGTCAAAGGAAGTCCCCTTTGCTTCCCGGAATGGTGTTTTGCCAGCATGATTACCGTAGCTTATCCAGGGACCATTATCTGATGAAAAAATGACGATGGTATTTTCTTCAAGTCCATTACGCTTGAGTGCATCATTGATTTGTCCAATGGACCAATCTAATTCCATCGTAACATCTCCATAAATACCCTGTCCCGATTTACCCTGAAAAGATTCACTAGCATAAATAGGAACATGAGGCATTGAGTGCGGGACATACAGGAAAAAGGGATTGTCTTTATTTTTCTCAATAAATGATACCGCAGACTCAGTAGCCCATTTTGTTAGATTTTCCTGATGTTTGTGATCCACTTCTGGTATGATGACTTCTCCATTCTTCCAAAACTTCAATGGCTCCTTTCCCCAATAATCAGGATTCTCTGGATGATGTTGCCACATGTCGTTGCTGTACATCAGACCGGCAGTCTCGTCAAACCCTCTGGCATGTGGGCGTGTGTCTGGCTGATCTCCTATGTGCCACTTTCCAAACCATGCTGTAGCGTATCCAACCGATTTAAATATTTCAGACATGATAGGAAAGGTTGTATCAAGCCCCTTGGCGTTGGGGCCATGAGCGCCAAATACACGAGTTCTGCCTGGATAACATCCGGAAAGTAGGGCGGCTCTGGAGGCGGAACAAACGGCTTGGGGGACATAGAAGTTGGTATAGGTAACACCCTCGTCTGATAGCTGTTGAATTTTTGGAGTTGGAACTGTGACATCATCAAAAGGGCTAAAATCCCCATATCCGGCATCATCAAGGAATATGATGACAACATTGGGTGGATTTGGATTTATCTTCTTTTCACATGAACATAAAACACTCATGATTACAAAACCGAAAGACAATAACCCGAGGGACTTCATGGAACCTGTAACAGTCGACATTTTGATAATTGATATTAAATTTTAGTAAAAAAAATATTTAGGGTGCAATATAATCAGGTTCGATATTTACACCAGATATGGGTTGTTATGATCTGAGATGAATCGTTCGAGTGCTTTTGATAGCATGTATTATGACCAGTGGTCGCCATGAAGTGTGACACCAGCGGACGGAAAGTAGCCGTACAAGTTGAGAGAAAAATTTACTTGTTTCGGGCCTTTGAAATTTAGATTTAGTTGGGATAAAAACTTAAAAAATCTATTCTGTTATCTAGGATTCCTTAAGAATGCTCTAATAAATGTAAAAAATACAGTACATTTGGTTTGATAGATTCCAGATAAGGTTAATACTGTAAGAACAGAATGGCTTTATTTGGAATAGATCAGTATGTGTATGAATACACTCCCTCTCTGATTCATTACGCAAAGCATCGATTTTAATGATTAGTCAAAGACATAGTTATTAGGATTGGAAATTAAAGCTTGAGTTATGAAGAAAATATTTGGAATCATATGGGTGATTACTTGTGCTTCATGTACAAATAATACTAAAACATTTCCAGAACTTCCTGAAAATCTGGCGTATGAGCCGAATTGGGAATCGCTTTCCACCAATCCTAAGGAGCCTGAATGGTTCAAAGATGCCAAACTCGGTATTTATTTTCATTGGGGTGTATATAGTGTGCCTGCGTATTACAATGAATGGTATCCCAGGTGGATGTATTTCAAGGATCGTGGGGATAAGTGGGGCTGGCAAGTCAATCCATATCATGAAAAAACATATGGCTCTTTAGATGAATTCAATTACCACGATTTTGTTCCCATGTTCAAGGCAGAACAATTTGACGCTCAGCAATGGGTGTCCGCATTTAAGCTCGCAGGAGCCAGATTTGCAGGACCCGTCGCACAACACCACGACGGGTTTGCGATGTGGGCCAGTGACGTCAATCCATGGAATGTTCAAGACATGGGACCTCTAAAAGATATTACTGGCCTCTTATACAAAGAACTTCGTAAGCATGACATCAAGACGATAGCAACTTTTCATCATGCACGACTTGGTCAACGTTATGCAAAGGACACAGCCAATTGGGCGGGGAACGGGCCTGATGTCGGATGGGATAGTCACTATCCCTATCACCCTGATCTGATTACATCCACTACTGATTCGTTACTGAGAAGACTCTATGGCAATTTGGAAATTGACGAATTTCATGACTACTGGTTGAATCAGGTAAAAGAAGTAGTAGACAAATATGGGCCTGACATGATCTGGTTTGATTCATGGTTGGATGAAATTCCAGACGAATACAGAAGCAGGATGGTGGCTCATCATTTCAATAGTGGAGTCGCTAATAATCAAGAACCTTTAGTTGCCTATAAACAGGAAGATTTACCCGATAATGTGGGGGTCTTGGACATAGAACAAGGCGGAAAGACAGATATTTCTGAGGATTACTGGCTAACAGATATCACCATCAGTAGAGGATCATGGTGTTATACAAAAGACCTATCGTACAAAGAGCCAGAATTGATCATTCGAAATATGATTGATGTTTGGAGCAAGAAAGGCATTGTCTTGTTAAATGTATCGCCAAGAGCAGATGGAGTTATTCCTGAAAAACAGCTGAATATATTGAATGAAATCGGTGCTTGGATTAGGAAGCATGAAGAAGCTGTATATGAAACAAGAACCTATACAATTTATGGGTATGGTGCAGCGGCATTTGAAGAGGGGCATTTTGGAGGTCAGTCAGCTACTATGACATATAGCAATAATGACTTTCGATTTACCACATCAAAGGATGGTAAATCGATATACGTGTACGTCCTAGGCATGCCGGAAGCGAATGCTTCTCTTGCAATCGGACATATCGTTGAAAATCTGAGTGGAGGGATAAAGCGTGTATCAGTAGTGGGAGATGATTCAAATTTAACATGGTCCATAGATAACAATGAACTGGTAATAAAAACTCCAGATGCTGCTAAAATGGATGAGGTGGTTACTGTCTTTAAAATTGAAGTGATTTAAGACAATAGTTTCTGTGAGAGTGATGTATTTGGGATCTCTACCAAGTGGAGCTTCATTAGAAGTGGTGGACGATTATTTTGAGTGGAGAAGAACTCCGGAAGGACAAGAATGGGCTAAGTAAAATTTATACTTTATCTAGAATGAAAAAAAAATTGCAAATATCCTTAGCACTAGGTTGTATTTTATTCTGCTCTCTTCAATTGAAAAGTCAAAGCAGGCTGTATGCCAATGAATTTGATCTCTCCGAAATTCAATTATTGGATGGCCCTTTTAAGCAAGCGCGAGATCTTAATATCAAGGTGCTTTTGCAGTACGATGTGGATAGGCTATTGGCACCTTACCTCAAAGAAGCAGGATTACCTCCAAAAGCTGATAGTTATCCCAATTGGATTGGTCTCGATGGACATGTTGGCGGGCATTATCTCACCGCCATGGCCATGAATTATGAGGCTACAGGCAATTTAGAATGTAAGCGCCGCATGGACTACATGCTTTCAGAACTCAAAATATGTCAGGAAGCGAATGCGAAAAACAATCCTGAATGGGCAGTGGGATATATAGGTGGCGTTCCTAACAGTGCAGAATTGTGGAATACGTTTAAGAATGGTGATTTTGATAACTATTTCTCCAAATGGGTTCCTTTCTATAATGTTCATAAAATGTATGCCGGCCTTCGAGACAGCTGGCTTTATACGGGGAATGACTTGGGCAAGGAAATGTTTCTTGCATTCTGTGATTGGGCAATAAATCTGACACAAAACCTCACTGACGAACAAATGGAGACTGTACTCGACATGGAGCATGGAGGCATGAACGAAAGTTTTGCAGATGCCTATCAGATGACAGGTGATCCTAAATATTTACTTGCTGCACAAAGATTTTCACACAAAGATTTTTTGGAACCCGCCTCGAAAGGAGTAGACAATTTGGATAACAAACACGCAAATACACAAATTCCAAAATTTGTTGGTTTCGAACGAATTGCTGAAGTAAGTAAAAATGATCAATACGACGATGCAAGTCAATTTTTTTGGAACACGGTCACGAAAGAACGCTCACTAGCCATTGGTGGTAACAGCAGAAGAGAACACTTTCCTAATAAAGAAGTCACCATTGATTACATCTACGAGGATGAAGGCCCGGAAACGTGCAATTCGTACAACATGCTCAAATTGACAGAAGATCTATTCAGGCAACATCCAGAAGCTAAATATGTCGACTACTACGAACGAACACTCTACAACCACATACTGTCTTCTCAACATCCGGAGCATGGCGGTTACGTGTACTTTACACCAACTCGTCCAAGGCATTATAGGGTGTATTCAGCGCCAAATCAAGCCATGTGGTGTTGCGTAGGCTCTGGGATGGAAAATCATGGTAAATACAACCAGTTTATTTACACACGAGCTGATGAAAGCCTGTATGTCAACTTGTTCATAGCTTCAGAACTTAACTGGAAAGATAAGAATGTGAAAATCAGACAGGATACTGATTTTCCTTTCAAAGGACAAACGAAATTGACAATTGTAGAAGGTGCAGCTAAATTCAAATTGAAAATAAGGTATCCCGGGTGGGTGGATCAAGGTACATTAAAAATTACCATTAATGGAGAAGAGCAAGTTTTTGATGGAATGCCGTCATCTTATGTGACGCTTGACAGGAAATGGAAGAAGGGTGATGTAATGGAAATGGAGCTCCCAATGAAAATCACGACTGAAAGTCTGCCTAACGTTCCAGAGTATGTGGCTTTTTTGAATGGACCCATCGTATTGGGAGCGTCAACCGGTACTGAAGATTTGAAAGGAATTATCGCTGATGACAGCCGCTTCGGTCAAATTCCGATGGGTGAAAAACTACCTATTGATCTGGCGCCAATTCTCATTGATGATAACATCGATTTGATCGGCAACAAACTTATTCCAATAGAAAATCAGCCATTAAATTATAGTTTAAATATTGATGATTCGAAGGACATTAATCTTAAACCCTTTTTTCAAATACATGATGCACGTTATATGTTGTATTGGTTGACTTTGACGAATAGCCAATATGAGTCTTATACAGATTCTCTTGCCGGTATCGAAGCGGAAAAACTGGCTATTGAAAAACGCACTGTTGATTTTGTCACTCCCGGAGAGCAGCAACCGGAAGCGGACCACTTAATGCAAATGGAAAACTCCACATCAGGTAACAACCTGAATCAATTTTATCGCATTGCAAGATCTGAAGGTTATTTCAGCTACGAATTGGCTACTGGATCGGCAAAACAGCTGAGTCTATTGGTTCGTTATTTTGGGGCCGAGTGGGGAAAACGAAAGTTTGATATTTATATAGATGACGAAAAACTGTTAACTGAGGATAATACAGGTCGCTGGAACATAGCCATTATGCAGGATGTACTTTATCCCATTCCAAATGGCATGATCAAGGATAAAAATAGTATCCGCATAAAGTTTCAGGCGTTACCCGAAAATACCGCTGGGGGTGTTTATTCAATCAGATTAATCAAGAATCAGACAGAATGAGCTATTCAAGCAGGACAGAATTGAAATGCAATGAAGTTGCATTCATTTTAGGATATTAGGATAGTATAGAATTAGAACCAATAAACAAGTGAAAATAATGAGTCGAATTAAATTTCCAATCATGTCGGTTTTGACAATGATGGCTGTTTTAACAGTTTTTGCCAGTTCAGGTGATAAGGATAAGAAGGCAGCACCCAAAACTGCTCCGGTGTTTTCAAAAGTAGTCTATCAGGGAAACGATGAGGTATACATTAATAACCCCTTGGAAGAAGGTGAGTTTTACAATCCTATACTTCAGGGATGTTATCCAGATCCTGCCATTACTAAGAAAGGTAATGACTATTATCTGGTGGTTTCCTCTTTCGCTATGTTTCCTGGGGTTCCAATTTTCCATTCAAATGACCTGGTCAACTGGACTCAGTTAGGTCATGTATTGGACAGGCCATCTCAATTAGACGTGCACGATACCGGCATTAGCGCAGGTGTTTACGCACCTGGAATCACCTACAATCAGTACAATGATACATTCTATATGATCACAACTGCTTTTGCTGGTAGTACTAAGTTGCCGGGTGTGCTCGGAAATTTTTTAGTAAAAACCAAAGACCCTAAAAAGGGGTGGAGTGATCCTTACAAGTTGGATTTTGCCGGAATTGATCCTTCCATCTTTTTTGATGATGATGGGAAGGCATATATTGTTCACAATGATGCACCAAATGAAGGTGAGGAGTTATATGGCGGCCATCGTGTTATCAAAGTGTGGGAATACGATGTTGAAAAAGATCAAGTCATCAAAGGAACAGACAAAATCATCGTAAATGGTGGAGTAGATTTAGATGACAAGCCAATTTGGATAGAAGCACCACACCTATACAAGAGAGATGGAAAGTACTACTTGATGTGTGCTGAAGGCGGAACAGGCGGATGGCATAGTGAAGTGGTATTCATCAGTGATAGCCCAAAAGGGCCATTTATTCCAGCGCCAAGCAACCCAATTTTAACTCAGCGATATTTCCCGAAGGAGCGGGAAAATAAGGTAGACTGGGCGGGTCATGCAGATATTATCGAAGGGCCTGATGGCAAATACTATGGCGTGTTTTTGGCGATTAGACCCAATGAGAAAGATCAGGTAAATACAGGTAGAGAAACATTCATTTTACCAGTGGATTGGTCAGGAGAATTTCCGGTTTTTGAAAATGGATTGGTACCAATGGAACCAAAATTACAATTACCGAAGGGAGTTGAAAACAGAGCTGGACAGGATGGTTTTTTTCCAAATGGAAACTTCACGTATACAGAGGATTTTAGTGCTGAAAAGCTCGACTATCGATGGATAGGGTTGAGAGGACCAAGAGAAGAGTTTATGTCCTTAACCAAGAACGGAGTTCAGATAACACCATTCGAGACAAACATCAAGGAGTTAAAACCTACTGCTACACTTTTCCACAGACAGATGCATAAAAATTTCAGTTTTACAACTGAGATGAGCTATAAACCTCAGTCTGAAAAGGACCTGGCAGGGATTACATGTGTGCAAAATGAAAATTCAAATTTTGTATTTGGGGTGACGAAAGTTGGTAAGGAGTACTTACTATTGTTGGAGCAAACTGAGTCAACAGGTAGAGGAAGAGATAGAAAAGTTACTTCGGAAGTCCTGGCATCCACAAAAGTAGATATTGGTAATCCAATTCAGCTTCAGGTTTCGGCTATTGGCAATGATTATCAATTTGAATATGCTGTGGATGGAGGAGATTTTCAAAGCCTTGGCGGAACAGTTCCTGGCGATGTGCTGTCGACCAATAAGGCAGGTGGATTTACAGGTGCAATGATTGGGTTATACGCTACTTCAGCTAATACCTCATTGCCTAAATAATTTTCGCAGGACTAGACTTATCGATTTTGAAATGAGAAATTCAATAGTTATACAACGCGTAATAGGCTTGAGGTTTGGGATTGCCATTGTTGGAATTCTATTCATGGGCTTATCTGTTTTTGGCCAACAACTGGAAAGGCAAGCACCACAGGGTTTCGATCAAGCAAGAACGGATATTCCACATGGTAAGATTGATACAATAAACTATAAGTCTGAGACTGTTGGGGTGTCTCGAAGAGCATTGATCTACACTCCGCCCGGTTTTTCAAAAAAGAAAAGGTATCCGGTCCTATATCTCCTTCATGGTATTGGCGGTGATGAAAAGGAATGGCTCAATGGAGGTCAGCCGCAACATATATTAGACAATCTCTATGCAGACGAAAAGATAGAGCCAATGATTGTCGTGATGCCAAATGGTCGTGCGATGAAGGATGATCGGGCAGTTGGGAATGTTTTTGAAAGTGCAAAAGTGGAGGCTTTTGCCACTTTTGAACAGGATCTTTTGAACGATTTGATCCCACATATTCAGAAGAATTACAAAGTATACGAAGATCGGGAGCACCGTGCCATTGCAGGTTTATCGATGGGTGGTGGTCAATCATTGAACTTTGGTTTGGGTAATCTTGATCAGTTTGCCTGGGTTGGTGGATTCTCATCGGCACCTAATACAAAGGCACCAGACGAGCTGGTGCCTGATCCAGTGGCCGCAAAAAGTATGCTGAAGCTATTGTGGATTTCCTGTGGTGATAAAGATGGTTTAATAGGATTTAGTCAAAGGACACACGAGTACCTCGTAGATCAGGACGTTCCTCATATATATTATATAGAACCGGGTGTTCATGATTTCAAAGTTTGGAAAAACGGATTATACATGTTCTCCAAAATGCTCTTTAAGACTGTGGATCAATCTAAATTCAACAAGTATAGCTTATTAGGCACGCCTGCGGAGACTAATGTAGGGCGCAATAATTATCCACAAATCTTGCCCGATAATAGGGCTATTTTTCAGCTCAAAGCTCCCGATGCGGACAATGTCCAATTGGACCTGGGTAGAAAATATGATATGAAAAAGGACGATGAGGGTGTTTGGACAGTAACCACAGATTCATTGAGCGAAGGATTTCATTACTATTCACTATTGATTGATGGAGTTGCATTTGCAGATCCGGCCAGCGAATCATTTTTTGGAATGGGACGAATGGCCAGTGGCATAGAAGTACCATTTAAAGGGGATGAGTATTATGAATTGAAAGACGTACCACACGGCGACATACTTATCAAAAAATATTACTCTGAAGCGCTTCGCTCATGGCGTCAATTCTATCTCTACACACCACCAGGCTATGATACCAATACCGATAAATCATATCCGGTACTCTACATTTATCACGGAGGTGGCGAGGACGAAAGTGGCTGGGCGACTCAGGGAAAAACGGATTTGATCATGGACAACCTGTTAGCTGAAGGGAAAGCCAGGGAAATGCTGGTGGTAATGGCCGATGGCAATATGCCCATATCGGCATTTGAAGAGCGAGGTTTGAAGATGTTTGAGAATGAGTTGAAAAACAGCCTAATTCCTTACGTAGATGAAAACTACCGTACGTTGGAAGGAGCTGATAATCGCGCATTGGCAGGACTATCAATGGGAGGAATCCAAACACTTTATGCCGGGCTACCCAATACAGACATGTTTGGATATTTAGGAGTATTTAGTTCTGGATGGTTCGCCAACATGGAAAGCAAACCAAGAGATGACCAATATGAATACATGGAGGCAAATGCAGAAATTATCAATAATAATCTTAACCTCTTCTGGATAGCCATGGGTGGAGAAGAAGATATTGCCTATAATAATTGCCAGGTCATGATGTCCAAATTTGACGAAATGGATATTCGATATACCTATAGCGAATATCCGGGTGGACATGCCTGGCCAGTTTGGAGAAACAACCTCTACAAGTTTGCTCCTTTATTATTTCAGGAGACTAAATGATGAAGAGCATTCAGACAGTTTTTGTTTGTTCTAGATTGACGGATGGGAAATTAGTAGCATGATAGACTTTAAAATGCTTTTACTCATTGGATTGCTGTCCCTGAGTGGGTTAAGCAAAGCGCAAAATGGAAAAGCGCACAATCCAATCATCCATGCCGACGTACCGGATGTATCTATTGTACGGGTAGGGGAAACCTACTACATGAGCAGTACTACTATGCACATGAATCCGGGTTTGCCGATCATGAAATCCACAGATTTGGTCAACTGGAAACTAGTAAGCTATGCTTACGAAACCCTTGGCAGTGCCGATGATCTCAATTTGGACAATGGTCAGAATATGTACGGTCGAGGATCATGGGCAAGCTGTCTTCGCTATGTAAAAGGGACTTACTATGTTTCTACTTTTTCCAGTACCACTGGTAAAACTTATATTTTTTCATCAACAGATCCGAATGAAGGCAACTGGGAGAAAAGGTCATTTTCTCCTTCGTACCATGATCATTCGATATTCTTTGATGATGATGGCAAGATTTATATGATTTGGGGAGCCGGGAAACTTAGTATGGTACAGTTGAAAGATGATTTAACTGGAGTCAAAGAAGGAACCGAACAGGTATTAATCGAAAAGGCACATGCACCCATAAAGAAGGAAATCATGCTGCCTGGAGAAGGAACTCAACTCTTCAAAGTAAGTGGCAAGTATTATCTTTTCAATATTGCATGGCCAAGAGGGGGAATGCGGACTGTCATCGTTCATCGTGCCGACAAAATCACAGGACCTTATGAAGGAAGGGTAATGCTGGAAGATAAGGGCGTTGCTCAGGGAGGTTTGATTGACACACCTTCAGGTGATTGGTATGCCTATTTATTTAGGGATTATGGTGCAGTTGGGCGTATTCCTTATCTCGTGCCGGTCAAATGGGAAGATGGTTGGCCGGTCTTGGGAGAGGATGGAAAAGTCCCTGATGAATTGAACCTGCCTGTGAATCAAAGTCTCATACCTGGGATTGTGTCCTCAGATGATTTCAAAAGAAAAAAGGGCGAGCCTGACTTGCCTTTGGTATGGCAATGGAATCACAACCCCGACATAAATGGGTGGTCGATCGATGGCAAGAAAGGTAATTTAAGATTAACCACTGTACGTGTCGATTCGAGTATCGTAGAAGCCAAGAATATCCTCACGCAACGAACAATTGGACCAAAGAGTAGTGGTATCATTAAAATCGATGTGTCTGGAATGAAGGAGGGTGATTTGGCTGGATTGACCTTGTTTCAGCAGAGTTATGGAATAGTTGGTGTGAAATACGACAATGGTTCAAAATACGTGGTTATGATCAAGAACGAATCAGACGATAACAAACCAGTTGAAGTTGAACGAGTTCTGCTAGATCAAGATGTAGTTTATCTAAAAGCAACAGGTGATTTCAAGGATAGAAAAGATATTGGGTCATTTTATTACAGTCTTGATAACGATTCATGGAATGCCATTGGGGATGAATTGCATATGCGATATACCTTGCCGCACTTTGTGGGCTATCGGTTTGGATTGTTCAATTATGCTACACGGTCAGCTGGAGGTGTAGTGGACTTTGACTATTTCCGAATAATGGAATAGTTTCTGAAGGAGGGGGTTTATACAACCCGGGCAAATTGATGGTAAATGGTCTTATGATATCAAGCGTGCATTTTTGAAGTGGTTGGATGATAACCCAGATGAGTTGCCCATGAGTAGAAAGGAATTGGACGAATATCTGAAAAATAGGACTTGGTAAATGGACCTATTGGAATAGGCAATTGGCGAATCTTTAATAAAATTGACGTATCTCATTCTTTGCGATGATCAAAACTCCATGATATATTGGGAATAGTATTGAGTTTTGGATAAAGCAAATTGGATGATATTATGATGGAAATTTTCAACATTAGAAAAGTACTTTTTGGGCTTTTCATAATTTCAGTCTGTTTCACATCTGCTCAGGATTTTCCCTGGTATGATGAGAACAGATCTTTTGATGAGAGAGCATCGCTTTTGGTTGATGCTATGACGTTAGAGGAAAAGATCAGTCAAATGGTGATGAACAGTGCAGCCATTGACCGACTGGGAGTACCTGAATATGATTGGTGGAATGAGGCACTTCATGGAGTGGCAAGAACGGGGCGAGCAACTGTATTTCCACAGGCAATTGGAATGGCAGCTACTTTTGATCCTGAACTCATGAACCAGGTGGCAACTGCTATTTCAGATGAAGCAAGGGCCAAATTCAACGAGTCACAGCGAATTGGTAATCGATCACGTTATTCGGGATTGACTTTCTGGTCCCCAAATGTGAACATTTTCAGAGATCCGAGATGGGGTAGAGGTCAGGAAACATATGGAGAAGATCCGTTTCTTACCGGTCAGTTGGGAATGGCTTTTGTTAGAGGCTTGCAGGGAGATCACCCAAAGTATCTCAAAACAGCAGCTTGTGCCAAACACTATGCGGTGCATAGCGGACCAGAAGCACTGAGGCATGAATTTGATGCCGTGGTAGGGATGAAGGACATGTACGAAACCTATTTGCCAGCATTTGAAGATCTGGTTGTCAAAGCTGATGTTGAAGGTGTGATGGGGGCCTATAACAGAACAAATGGAGAACCATGTGCAGGTAGTGAGTTTTTGCTACAAAAAGTTTTGAAGGGAGATTGGCGTTTTGATGGTTATATTGTTTCGGATTGTTGGGGAATTTTGGATTTTCATCAGTATCATAAAGTCACAAAGACAGCTGAGGAATCTGCTGCACTTGCTTTGAAAAATGGTACCAACGTCAATTGTGGCGTGGTGTACAATGAGCTGGGTGGTGCAATCGAGCAAGGTTTGATCAAGGAGGAAGACATTGATAATGCCTTGAAGCACCTTTATCTGACAAGATTTGAGCTCGGGTTGTTTGATAAACCCGAAAGTAATCCATTCACCAATGTTTCATTAGATGTGATCGAGTCTGATAAGCACAGAAATCTGGCTCGTGAAGTAGCTGCCAAGTCGATTGTGATGCTGAAAAATGATGGGGTATTGCCGCTGAAAAAAGATATTAGAACCTTACATGTGAGTGGACCTCACGCTGCTAGTGAGGAGATATTGTTAGGTAATTATTTTGGACTGTCAGGGAATACTGTAACCATTCTTGATGGTATTGTCAATCGTGTAAGCTTAGGTACTACGGTTAATTACAAGCAAGGAGTACTGGCCTATCGAGACAATATTAACCCCATTGACTGGACTACTGGTGAAGCAAGGGGTGCGGATGCAGCAGTTGTGGTCATGGGTATTTCTGGTTTGTTTGAAGGAGAAGAAGGAGAATCACTCGCTTCGGCAAACAAAGGAGATAAAACTGATCTTAAGCTGCCACAAAATCAGATTGATTTTGTGAAGAAAGTTGCAGAAGACAATGATAAACCTGTTATTTTGGTTTTAACAGGCGGTAGCCCAATTGCTATTCCTGAACTACACGACCTGGTGGATGCCGTTTTGTTTGTCTGGTATCCAGGGGAAGAAGGGGGCAATGCCGTTGCTGATGTGATATTTGGTGATGTCTCACCATCTGGCAGATTACCGATTACTTTTCCTAAATCTATTGATCAGCTTCCTGCATATGAAGATTATAACATGAAGGGAAGGACGTACCGCTATATGGAGAAGGAGCCGCTTTATCCATTTGGTTTTGGATTAACTTATGCCAACTTCGAATATAACAATGCTATAATCGAGAAGAATGATGGTAAAGTTGTTGCAACTGTTGAAGTAACGAATGCTGGATCAGTATCAGCCGAAGAAGTCACGCAATTCTTTATTGCTTCACCATTGGCAGGATCGGAAGATCCCATTCAATCACTCAAGGGATTGAAAAGAACAAATATTGAGCCCGGTGAGACCGTCAAGATAAGCTATGAACTTGATCAGGATGCTGTCATGCAGTTCACTGATGAGGGTGAAAAAATACTACGAAAGGGAACGTATGTTTTAAAAATAGGTGGAAGTACTCCGAATCAGAGAAGTCTGGATTTGGGCGCGAGCCAATGGGCAGAGGTGTCTTTTGATGCTGAAAAGATCTTTAAGTAATAAGTAAGAAAGGCTGTCTCAATTTTGAGACAGCCTTATCAAAATAGAATCAACTGTATCCCCATTGGGAATATTTTAACTGTACAAGGTGTACGGAAATTTGTTTTGTTCGATCATGTTATCCGCAATCGAGCGTCTAAGCTCTTTGGTATTATAGGGGTCTGTTTTAGTAAATCGCTTCATACCCATCAACATCACTTTCAGTTCATCACCTGTAGCAAAACAGGCAACTGCTTCTTCACCGGCGCTTCTTACTTTTTGTACGGCAGTATGGACGTACATTTTAGCCATATCGATGAATAACTGATTGGCCTCTTCTCCTGTACTGCTGATCAGTTTTTGTGTTCTCAATACAGTAGATTCTGCCACGTATACTTCCACTAGCATATCCGCTATATTCATCAGTATTTCTTGCTCATCATTGAGTTTTGGACCATATACTTCAGCAGCTTTACCTGCCGCCATTAAGGTAGCTTTTTTGAGGTTTTTGATTATTTCTATTTCTTGCGCCAATGGTTGGGACAGGTCTGGTCGCTCAAAGCTTGGAACGGAGGTCAACTCTTTGGCTACTGCCATTGCAGGCTCTAGCAGATCGAGTTCGCCTTTCATCGCACGTTTAAACATCATGCCTACCATGAGCATGCGATTGATTTCATTCGTTCCTTCGTAAATGCGTGTTATGCGAGCATCTCTATATGCTCTGGCCATTGGAGCCTCTTCTGAGAAACCCATGCCCCCATATACTTGGACTGCCTCATCTACGATGTAGTCGAGTATTTCCGAACCATGTATTTTTATGATGGCAGCTTCGATAGCAAACTGCTCAACGCCTTTGAGCTTTGCTTTGTCAGGCTCCATGCCCTCCTCAATCAGGGAATTGATTTTATCATCTATATTTTGACCCGCTCGATAAGAAGCAGATTCAGTAGCATACGTTTTAATGGCCATTTCGGCCAGCTTATGTTTAATTGCCCCGAACGAGCTGATGGAAGTTCCAAACTGCTTTCTTTCATTGGCGTAATTGGTGCAAAGCGTTCCTATATGCTTGGTTGCACCAATGACTCCACAACCAAGCTTGATTCTTCCAATATTCAGAATGTTTACCGCTATTTTGAAACCATTCTCCCTTTCAGAAAGCATGTTTTCAACAGGTACTTTTGTGTCATTGAAGAAAACCTGGCGGGTCGAAGACCCCTTTATGCCAAGTTTCACTTCTTCATCATTCATGGTAATGCCGCCGAACGTTTTCTCAACGATGAATGCGGTCAGGTTTTTATCGTCATCGATTTTGGCAAACACAATGAACAAGTCAGCAAATCCCGCATTGGAGATCCACATTTTTTGACCATTGATTAGGTAATGCTTACCATCATCTGTTAGGGTAGCTTTTGTTTTACCGGAGTTTGCATCGGATCCGGCATCTGGTTCCGTCAAGCAGTAGCATGCTTTCCATTCCCCAGAAGATAATAAAGGAAGATACTGTTGTTTTTGCAGTTCAGTGCCATAGTATAAGATGGGTAAAGTTCCTATGCCAGTATGTGCACCATAGGTTGTGCTGAATGATCCTGACGCTGCAATAATATCTGCCATGAGCATACTGGTATTGAAGTTCATGCCCAATCCACCATATTGCTCAGGGATCGTGATGCCCAGTAGTCCCAATTCACCAGCCTTTTCCAAAATAGAAGCCATCAACCCTTCTTCCTGTTTCTCAATCCGCTCTACATTTGGAAATATTTCTTTGTTAATAAAATCCTGAGCAGCGGAAGCCATCATCTTTTGCTCTTCGGAAAATTCCTCTGGAATAAATACCTCCTGGCTAGGTGTTTCTTTGATTAAGAATTCTCCTCCTTTTATTGTACTGCTAGTGATTGTGTCCATTGGATTAAAAGATTAACTTAAAATACTCTGCATGCATACTAAATTCAAATATAAAGAAAAATGTTATGCATGCATACTATTTTTAAAAAATATGCATGCACTTTACGTTCCATCGGTCTATTTTGACAGTTGGTCAACCTTTTGAAGAAAGAACAAACAAATCGCAATTAGCATTGTTTCGAATTAAACAAATACTATCATGCTTACATTACTTATATTGATTAGCACATTGAACCTTGGAGGATCAACAGTTACATTGGATGTCGAGGTTCAGGAAACAAGGGGACAAATACTTGTGGCGATTTATGACAAAGAAAATAAGTTCATGGAAGATGCCGTCATGTATGCCAAGGCAGATGTGACAGGAAAAAAGACCAGAATCCCGCTTGAACTTCCAGATGGTGAATATGCCATTACCATTTTTCAAGATCTAAATAATAATGAAGAATTGGACACTAACTTCATTGGAATACCAAGCGAACCATATGGCTTTTCCAATAATGCGAGGGGACAATTTGGTCCTCCTAAATACGAACAATGTAAATTCGAAGTGAAAGGAAATTCAACTATGACTGTATCCTTGTTCTAATGAAAATAAAAAAAGAGCTCACATCAATTCTGAGCATTTTCCTAATTGGTGGTTTAGTGCAATCACTGATATTTTGTAGGGAATGTTTTCAAAATCCAACTGAACTGGCATCTGTTTGGACCTATTCAGGGTCGTTGTGGGTGCTGCTTTGGAAAGGAAGTGAGTACTCTGTTGTATTACTTGATAAATGGGTCACATGGTTTGAGGCTCCATTAACAAGGGTCGTTGTGGCTTTTATCTCTACCACGCTCTATTCTGGAAGCGTGTTCTATATATTGACCATTAGTTTTCAGGTGTTTTCATGGGGAAGGGAATACGATCAGGTCGTAGAGAATTTTACTTTGATGGATCTGATACCTGTAGTCATTACCACGTTGGTCATCAATACATTTATGCACGGACGTGCCTTTCTGCTGGGATGGAGGCAGGAGGTCATCAATACTGAACGGATCAAAACAGAGCAGGTGGCCACTCAGTTTAAGAGCTTGAGAAATCAGGTAAATCCACATTTCCTTTTCAATAGCTTAAATGCACTGACCTCCCTTGTGTATGACGATCAGGAGAAAGCGGTTGCGTTTATCCAAAAATTATCTCAGGTATATCGATATGTCCTGGATCAAACTGATAATGAAGTGGCCACATTGGCAGAGGAATTGAATTTTGTTCAGTCTTTTGTGTATTTACAGCAAATCAGATTTGGTAGTAACCTACAATTCAAATTTGACTGCAATGGTCAACAAGACAGATATGTGTTACCTGTTTCGATTCAGATGTTAATTGAAAATGCCATTAAGCACAACATCATCGATGCAGATCATCCTATGAGCATTGAGATTGCATGCGATGAGCAATACGTCACAGTGACGAATTCTCTAAATGTAAAGAAATCACTGGACAGCACTGGGATTGGTTTAGAAAATTTGAGGGCACGTTATGAACACCTCTCCAAACTATCTATGGTGATAGATAAAACCGAAAAATCTTTCGTTGTTAAACTACCTTTATTAAAATTCGAATGAAGTACATCATTGTCGAAGACGAACATCTCGCTGCAAAGCGACTTGAACAATTAATCAAGCAGTTCAGGTCGGAGTATGAATTGGTAGGAACAGCAGAAAGTTTAACCAAAGCTCAAGAATTACTGAGTAACCAGGATGCCGACCTGGTTTTTTTAGACATTCAGTTATCGGATGGATTGAGTTTGGAATTGTTTGAGCGCATTGAGATGAAGGCCCCCGTTATTTTTACTACCGCCTATGATCAGTATGCCGTAAAAGCTTTTAAAGTAAACAGTGTAGATTATCTACTCAAACCTATCAATCCATCTGAGTTGGAGGCAGCTCTTCAAAAATTCGAATCATCGCATAGATCTGCTCACGTGATTGACTCATCGAAGCTGGAAGACCTTTTAGCTGGAATGCAACAGTCTTATAAAGAACGATTTGTTGTGAAAATAGGCGATCATCTTAAATTTATTGCGACTTCTGATTTGTCAGCAGTCTATTCAGAGGAGAAAATCACCTTTCTTCAAACGAAAGATGGTAAACGATACATTGTGGATTATACTGTTGAGAGAGTCAATGAGTTATTGGACCATTCACAATTCTATCGTATTTCCAGAAAGTACATAGTCGCATTAAAATGCATTGAAGATATCATCCAGTTTACCAACAGTCGGCTAAAACTGAAGGTTGCAGGATTAAACACCGAGGATGTAATTGTGGCAAGAGAACGGGTTCAGGATTTTAAAAGCTGGTTGGATAGTTGACCTAGGTAAGTTCCCGTAAATCGACAGGAACCACTCTTGAGATACCTTGCTCAATCATGGTAACGCCATAAATCACATCAGTACTGGACATAGTTCGCTTATTGTGGGTAACAATGATGAACTGAGAGTCATTTGAGAATTCTCTGATAATCTGATTGAATTTATCAATATTGGCATCATCGAGGGGTGCATCGACTTCATCGAAAATACAAAATGGAGCAGGCTTGATTAAGTAGATTGCAAATAGGAGAGAGGTAGCAGTTAATGTCTTTTCTCCTCCTGACAATTGATTGATCGTTAATGGTCGCTTGCCCTTTGGTTTAGCAATGATGTCAATTGGTGATTCAAGTGGGTTGTCAGGGTCAGTCAGAAACAGATCACAGTCATCTTCTTCTGTAAAGAGCGTGCGAAATACTCTGATGAAATTTTCCTTAATTTTTCCAAAAGCGTCAAGAAATGTTTCTTTGGCAACTGTATTGATTTCCTCAATAGTCGCCATCAGAGATTCTTTGGCTTTTAGCAGATCTTCCTTCTGATTGGTGATGAAATCATGCCTTTCCTTTATTTCTTCATAGGCCTCCATCGCCATCGGATTGATCGGCCCCATCATATCAAGGCGATTTTTAAGCTTCTCGACGGTTGCCTGAAGATCACCGGCATCTTTGTCTTTAAACTCCTCAGACACCTCGTTAGGCATTTCACGAAATTCAATATTGAACTCTACGGATAGCCGCTCCTTTACTGATGTAAGAGAAATCTTCGTTTCATTCAGTTTGTTTTGCCACTCCATGATCACATGGTCGACATTTTCTCTTTGACGCTGAATTTCACGAATGTGCTTTTCCTCTTCGTCAATCATCCCACGACTCTGGTAGTATTCCTTCTCCGCTTCGTTTACACCTCCTTCGATGTTTTCCTTTTCGGAATACATCTCAATAAGCTCTTCATCGTTGGTCGCGTTGTTTTGAGCCAGGGTGTTGATTTCTTGTTCCGTTTCCCTTAGCTCTTCGCTATTTCCTTCTATGCGCTCAAGACTACTATTGTAGGATTCCTCTTTGTAAGTAATCTCCTGTTGAATACTATTAACCTGATTTTGCTTTTGATGAAACAGAACATTGGCATCATTAAACGCTGTAGATCTCTTTGTTAGCTCTTCCTCTTCAAGACTAAGGTCTTCCTTTTTCTCTTGAACAGTAGTTTCCAATTGTCCGAGCGCTTCCTGCTCGCTTTGAGACAATGGTTCAAGTTCTGCCACATCAGCAGATATTTCAATTAGCTGGGTTTCAATATCTTCTCTACGCAATGCATTGGAGGAGAGCAAGTTGGACAGTTGTTCGTGTTTGGTTTTAACACTAACCAACCCCTCATTGATAGTATTCATTTCTTCCCGAAGGGATTCTAGCTCTTCTTTTTTGCTTTGTGATTTGAGCTTTTCAATCTGATTTTGACTTTCAAGCAGTTTCTTTTCAGTTTGCTGCTGACGTTTCTTGAGCGACTTAATTTCCTCACTCAATTTGTCAAGGTTTTTGGCTCGGCCAATACGTTTACCTTCAAATAGGCCTACTGAACCACCGGACACTGCGAATTTCCTGTACGTTATCTTTCCAGACTTTTCTACCAGCACTGCCTCACTTGATAGTTCGGGTTTAATTTCCTCATAGATATAAACATCATGTAGCAGTAGCGAAATGAGCTTTTTGTATTTCTCCTCATACTCAATGACCTCTGTTGCTGCTTTACCACTGGTAGACAAAGCAGCGGCTTCTGGTTTGAAATCCTCCAACTGCTCTAAAACGAAGAAATTGGCTTTGCCACGACCAGAATCATTGAGAAGCTTCACAGCATCCATTGCGTCCTGTACTGTATCCACTACATAGTAGTTCATGTAGTTTTCCAGGTAATTTTCTATACAGACCCGATAATCTTCCGGACAGCCTATGATATCTGAGAGCAACGGAAAGTCTTTCCAGTTCGTCTTTTTCTTTAGAAACTTAATTGCTTCAGGAAATCCTTCAAGATTTTCAACCAATGATTTGGTAAGGTTGTACTCGTTTTGAGTCGCATCAAGCGATCGGTTAATTTGGCTTAATTCATCCCTGAGTAGTCCTGTTTTTTGTGTGAGTTCCTCTGAATTGACTTCTAGATTCTCCTGATCTGTTTTCAGTTTTTCAAACGCCTTGAGTTTAACAGCGCGTTCGTCCTCAATTTCTTTGACTTTTTGGTCAAATTCTTCCAGACTAGCAGATTGCTGAGTGCTGTCCTCGCTGGTTTTTTCTAATTCCTGACGGAGCGTTCCGAGCTGAATTTGCTTGATTTCAAGATCCTTGTTGTATTGAAATACAACTTCTCGTTTGGTTAAAAAGGTTTGGTTTAGCTCGTTTACTTCGAGTTGGAGTGCGTTGGTTTTTGTTTTTTGCTCCTCGTAGGTTTCTCGTAATGAAGCTAGTTCTTTTTCAGCCTGCAGGTAGACTTCATTGGCTTCCTCATGTGATTTTCTAAGACTTTGCAATGAAAAAGCAGCCCTTTCATTACTTTGTTTGTCTTGAGAGATTTGTGTTTTTAGTTTTTCAACCTTGTCTTGCAAGAAGCGCTGACGCTCATTTTTTATCTTTTTCTCACTCTCATATTGCCTGATCTTATTGACATGTTCGTTGAGTGATTTTTGACGTGAGGAGAGTAGCTTCTCCTTGGTAATCAAATCTGCCTTTACCTGCTCTAGTAACGCTTCCTTCTCTGCCAGCTGGGTATTGAGTGATTGCTTTTTATCGCCTTCATTGATCAGTTGTTGCTGGATGTTGTCCTGTACCTCCTGTTGAGACTTGATGGTTTTTTGGGCTAGGGCAATACTCGTATGCTTGTATTCTTCTTTTATTTCGTAATGACGCTTTGCTTGTTTAGCCTGTCTTTCTAAAGATTTGAGGTTTTTCTCGATTTCAAAAAGTAAATCTTCGACTCTATCCAAGTCCGCATCTGTGTCATTTAGCTTTCTAAGTGTTTCTTTTTTGCGAATCTTGAATTTACTGATGCCAGCCGCTTCTTCAAATAATGATCGCCGTGAGTTGTCTTTATCATTGAGCAAATCATCTACCATTTTCAGTTCAATGATCGCATAGGAGTTTGACGCTATCCCTGTGTCCAGGAATAGATTGGTTATATCCTTCAGCCTGCAAGTGACACCATTCAACAAGTACTCACTTTCGCCGGATCTGAAATATCTCCTGGTAATGGTTACCTGGCTGTATTCAGTGGGGATTAAATTTTTGGTATTATTAAAAGTGAGTGATACTTCAGCAAGCTGAGTTTGCTTTCTGTTTTTTGTTCCGTTGAAGATGATGTTTTCCATCTTCTCTGATCGGAGCACCCGGGTCTTTTGTTCTCCAAGGACCCAACGGATCGAATCCACTACATTGGATTTGCCACACCCGTTTGGCCCCACGATTCCCGTAATTCCATCATCGAAATTGATTGTGACCTTGTCGGCAAAGCTCTTAAAGCCCTTTATTTCCAAACGAGATAATTGCATTAAAAGACCAGATTTTTTGGAAAGCGTGAAGCTAACAAAAATACGCTTATTTTTGGTTGAAATATTAATAGAGAAATGGACGATATTCAATTTTGGATCTACCTGGTTTTTGCAGCGATATATTTTATAGGAAAAGCACTCAAGAAAAAGAATAAGCCACCGGTAAATCGTCCGAGACCGCAATCACCTCTGGAAACTGAAACAGAACTAGCAGATAGACCACAAACAAGTCGTCCAGCTACATTTGAGGAGCTTCTGGAAGAGATCACTGGTCAAAAATCCTTGGAACCTGAAACACCAGTTGAAGAATCGGTTGAAGAAAAACCTGTTCCGTTTTACGAAGAACAAAAGGAAATCATACCGGTTCAAAAAGACGAGTCGATTGAAATGGAGGGCAGGAATAGACAATTTGCAGATGAAGAATCAAAGCGGATTTACGAGGAATCTATCAAAAGGGCTGAGGGTTTTAATATAGGATTTGAACCAGACGAAAAATTTAGCAGTAAAAAGGTTTTAAGAAGTACGGCTGAAGAAGAAACTGAAAATGAGTTCGCCTCTGAAATTAAGTCTATGCTACAAAATCCAGATGATGCTAAAAAGGCAATTATTCTGAGCGAAATCCTAAATAGAAAGTATTAAGCTGTTTGAATACTTCAATGTTTGCTCCGAACTTCTGTTTATCTTCGAATTACAACATTGACTTATGCAAAAGCGAGATTTTCTTAAAAACCTGGGTGCGCTAGGTGCATTAGGCCTTCCCGGCTTGTCAAGTGCACTAAACACACACGGACATCTTACCTCCAGGCGACTATCATCGAATGAAGAATTCTGGAAGCTGGTTCGTTCTGACTATGTGTTGAAAGACGACTATATCAACCTGGAGAATGGCTATTACTGTTTCTTGCCACAACCAACACTTGATAAATATATTGAACATATACGGGACATCAACAGGGATGGATCCTGGTACATGCGCACCGTGCAATGGGAAAATAAAAAAAGGGTGACTGGTGCTGTGGCTGAGTTGGCTGGATGCCAAAGCGATGAGTTGGTGATCACGCGTAATACCACTGAGTCCCTTGACCTGATTATAGCTGGTCAGAAATGGGAGTCTGGAGATGAGGCCATCATGGCGGAGCAGGACTATGGTGCCATGTTGAATCAGTTCAAATTGATGAGCAAACGTTATGGGGTGGTTAACAAACTCGTGTCTTTGCCGAATCATCCTAAAAATGATGACGAGATTGTAGCGCTCTATGCTGCACAGATTACAGAGAAGACCAGGTTATTAATGGTTTGTCACATGGTGAACATTACAGGACAGGTTCTTCCGATTAGGAAAATTTGTGATATGGCGCATGAGCGTGGAGTAGAAGTAATGGTAGATGGTGCACATGCATTTGCTCATCTGGATTTCAAGCTGTCAGATCTCAACTGTGATTACTACGGGACAAGTTTGCATAAGTGGTTGAGTGTGCCACTTGGGGCAGGATTTTTATATGTAAAGAAGGGTAAAGCAGCGGATGTGTGGCCTTTGTTGGCTGAAGATGATCGTGAACCGGATGATATTTCCAGACTAAACCATACAGGTACTCACCCTGTTCATACAGACCTGGCCATTGAAGCAGCCATTGCGTATCACATGGCCATAGGTAGTGAGCGCAAGGAGCGTCGTTTAAAATTCCTTCAGAACTACTGGACATCCAAAGTTAGGGAACTGCCTAAGGTTGTGGTCAATACTCCCAAGGATATGAATAGACACGGTGCAATTGCTAATGTGGGTGTTGATGGCATTGAGCCCGCTCAATTATCAAAGCGACTGCTTGAAGAATTCAAAATCTGGACAGTGGCCATCAACAGGCCAGGTGTAAGGGGAGTGAGAATCACTCCCAATGTATACACCTCGACTGCTGAACTTGACGTATTCGTCTCGGCCATAAAATCAATTAGCGGAAACTAATTGATCTGCCACCAGTTTTTGCCAGATAGTAATAAGTCTAAATCAGCTTCTTTTTCCTTTTTGGCATTTTCAATCTGATCAACCATCGAATCTTCATAAGGGTAGCGATCTGTTTTATAAAAGACACCAAATGGCCTGGGGAGATCACTTTGCTTTGCTTCATATTCAAAGAAGTTCGTTAAAATGGAAGCTTTGATCTTATCTGTTGGATCATGTACCCAGCAGTCATCTTTTGAATAGCCATTGTCCAATTTGATTATCTCTGGTTGAAAACCATCTAGTCGAATTCCTTTGGTTTCATTGTCAAATACCAAGGGTTGACCTTCTTCCATATACAGTGTAGTCGCATCCTTCGATTGTTTATCAGTGAACTTACCAAACGCACCGTCATTAAAGACATTACAGTTTTGATAGATTTCCACAAAACTGGTCCCTTTATGCTGATGGGCTTCAATTAGGACATCTCTTAAATGTTGTGGATTTCTGTCCACCGTTCGTGCGACGAAAGTGCCCTCAGCTCCAATAGCCAATGCCAACGGATTGAATGGGTGATCTACAGAACCAAAAGGAGTGGATTTCGAAATCTTTCCTTTCGGTGAAGTAGGAGAGTACTGCCCTTTGGTAAGACCATATATCTCATTGTTAAACACCAATATGTTCAGATCGATATTACGCCGAAGGACATGTATCAAATGATTGCCACCAATGGCCATCGAATCTCCATCTCCAGTAACTACCCATATGTCCAGATCAGGATTGGCTGTTTTCAATCCACTTGCTATGGCAGTCGCCCGACCGTGAATACCATGCATGCCATAAGTATTCATGTAATATGGATATCGTGACGAACAACCAATACCTGAAACAAAAACAGTCTTTTCTTTCGGAACACCCAATGTAGGCATGATGGTTTGTACTTGTTTTAGGATGCTATAATCACCGCAACCCGGACACCATCTGACATCCTGGTTGGTTGCGTAATCCTTTGGGGATAGTGTTGTTAGCTCTTTCATAATTGTTCGTTAATCAGGTTAGTAATTTCTTCAACTGTGAATGGTAAGCCCTTCATTTTCGAAACAGGGATCACCTCAATCAGAAATTCTTGCCTGATTAAAGCGGCAAGTTGACCTCTGTTCAATTCGGGTATTAATATGGTGTCGAAACCAACCAATAGATCTTTTAAATTTTGTGGGAACGGAAACAAATGCGTTAAATGCACATGAGCGACACTTTTCCCCATGTCTGTCAATTGCTTAACTGCCGTTTCTATTGCACCGAATGTGGATCCCCATCCTAGTACACAAATTTTAGCGTCAGCTTCACCCCGATTGATCTTTTGAAGCGGTATGTCCTGTGCGATTTTTTCGATTTTTTCTTCCCGCAGATGCACCATCATTTCATGATTGACAGGATCGTAAGAAACATTTCCTGTTTCAATTTCCTTTTCAAGCCCACCAATTCGATGCTCATAACCCGCTACCCCAGGAGCGACCCACGGTCTAACACCTTCTTTATTGCGTTTATATGGTAAGAATTGACCATTTTCATCCTTATCGCCTAGTATTGAAGTCACTTTTTTGATGGGTTTCAATTCTTCAGCGGACGGAAATCGCCAAGGTTCAGCACCATTGGCTATGTAGCCATCAGATAATAAAAACACGGGTGTCATGTGCTCAACTGCTATTCTGCATGCCTCATATGCGATATCAAAACAATCACGAGGTGAGGATGCGGAAAGAATAGGAATTGGCGCTTCTCCATTGCGGCCGTACATTGCCTGGAATAAATCTGCCTGCTCAGTTTTTGTTGGAAGTCCGGTTGATGGGCCCCCGCGCTGGACATTTACCACAATCAACGGGAGTTCAAGCATTACGGCAAGTCCCAAAGCCTCGTTTTTCAATGCAATACCAGGTCCTGATGATGCTGTGGCGCTAATATCTCCTGCAAAGGATGCACCAATGGCGGCACAAACAGCAGCAATTTCATCTTCTGCCTGAAAGGTCTTAACACCCATATGCTTGTGCTTGGAAAGCTCGTGAAGCACATCAGAAGCAGGAGTGATTGGATAGGAAGCATAGTACAATTCCAATCCACTTCTATTGGCTGCTGCAATTAGACCAAGCGAGACGGCTTGATTTCCATTGATGTTGCGATATTTTCCTTTTGGGAGTTTGGCTGGTTTGATTTTGAATCGTGAAGTGAAAGTTTCACTGGTATCACCGAAATTGTAACCTGTTTTAAGCGCGATGGTGTTTGCTTCCGCAATGTGAGGTTTAGATTGGAATTTCTCACCAATAGACTTAAATGTGTTATCAGGAGACTGACTAAACATCCAATAGATAAACCCAAGGACGAACATGTTTTTACATCTGTCTATTTCCTTTATAGAAAGATCTGAGCCCTTGAGCGCCTCTCGGGTAAGCTTTGTAATGTCGATTGCATGAACCTCATATCCATCGAGTGTGTGATCAGTCAGGGGATTTTCTCCATCAATGTATTTGGCTAGCTTCAGGTTTTTGGTATCAAAACCTGCCGTATTGGCAATGATGATGCCGCCCTTTTTTAGATTTTGAAGATTTACCTTTAAGGAGGCTGCATTCATTACCACCAGAACATCATATTGATCACCCGGAGTGTAAATTTCCTGGCTTCCAAATTTCAATTGAAAACCAGATACTCCGGACAAAGACCCCAATGGAGCACGAATGTCAGCTGGAAAATTGGGAAATGTACTGATGTCGTGACCGATCAATTCTACTGTTTCAGTGAATTGACCACCTGTGAATTGGATCCCGTCACCGCTATCGCCAGCGAACAGGATTACGACTTCATTTTTGGACTTATCTACTACATTGTTCATAATCATAAGATTCTATACCACTAATTAGGGAATGCATCTGAGAACAATTATGACCACTTGCACATCAAAAACTGATCATCGTCAATAATCAATGGTTTTCAATCGTTGAGCTCAGGTTTAATCAAATTGATTTGGCTGGAGGTAAGTTTTTATGAAAGTTTGTTCATCTTAGTTAAAAATTACAGTGGGTTTGATGCATATAATGTTGATAGATGATGATGATTCAACGAATTTTTTGAATTCGACCATTGTCAAAAGGAGTGGATTAGCACAACAAGTGTCTACCTTTCAAGGAGCACAACAAGCTTTGGACTTTCTGCAATCTTGTCCTCAACACGAACTTCCTGAGCTAATCTTGCTGGATATCAATATGCCAATTATGAATGGCTGGGACTTTTTGGATGCTTTTGAAGCACTAGCGCTCTCAAATATGCCCAGAGTGGTCATGTTAACTTCAAGTATCAATCCAGACGATGAGCAAAAAGCGAGTGGCTTTTCTTCGGTAGTGGGCTATAGGTCCAAGCCACTTAGTACTGAGATGCTTGAAAACTTCGAATCCCTTATTTAGGTAATTGGATTGTGAATGTCGACCCTGATTGAGGTCTGCTTTCTACTTCAATAGTACCTCCCAATTGTTCGGTTTGTGATCTGGCAATAAATAAACCGATACCTCGGCCTTCATGATTAAGATGAAATCGCTGATATATGTGAAAAATTTTAGACCTGAATCGCTCAAGGTCTATCCCAAGTCCATTGTCATGTACACTGATAGATAGCGTGCTTTCTGTGTTAGTTGCTGTTATGCTGATTTCACAAGGAGTAGCTTGGTTTCGAAACTTGAGCGCGTTGGAAATGAGCTGTGTAAGCACATTATTAATCATTGGCTGAACACTATGAACTTCAATTGATTGATCAAAATTCAAACTGATATTCGCTTTGCTTCTGGAAATTTCATCTGACAGAGAGCTCAATACATTTTCGATTTCCTTCTCCAATAAAAAGGTGCTTTTACTTTGTTCATCAATGTTGCTCCTGACTATCTGAGAAAGATCATAAAGCACCTTATCGAGGTTCCCTGAAGCATTTTTAATCCTATCAACGACTTCATCGTTATGATCAGTATCTTTTGGGTCATATAGGTGACTGAGGCCGATAATTTGCGCAACAGGCTCACGTAAGTTGTGTGAGATGACAAATGCAAATTCTTCAAGACTTTGGTTCTTTAATTTTAGCTGATCGATTAATTGGTCGTTTTCGTTAAGTAATTTTTTACTCTGGAATGAGCTATAGCCCGTAGAAACAATGTCAGCAATAGATCCCGCAAATCGCTGCTCTGAGTAATTCCATTTTTTTGAAGTTTTTTGTTTTTCAAATCCCAGAAATCCAACCAAATGTCCTTCAAGTCTCACTTGGGCATATAAAGCGGAGGAAATGTTATTTGGATCGAAATAAGATGTTTTCAATTCTTTCGAACGGCTATCACTATTTGTATGATGCATGGCCACAGTGCGGTTTTGTATTAGGTTTTCATAGAAATTGGGAATGTCATCAACACTCAATTTGACCAAAGCTGAACTTTTATCACGCGTCTGTTTAAACAAATGAAAGGTGTTTTGCTCCGGATCAAACAACCAGAAATTTCCTCTCCAAATGTTAAGTAATTCGATGCTCCTGTAAAGAATGGTGCCGACGAATTCTTCAAAGGTTGAGGACCTCAAGTCACTGCGTTTGTTGAATTCCATTAACACATTGAGGATTTCTTGCTCTCGTTTTTCGATCAGTACATCTTCAGTAACATCCTGGCTAGATCCATAGACTTTTTGTATTTGTCCATTCACTACCTCAGGCATCATTTCTATCTTGATATAGCTCGATTCACTTGTCTGATTACGTTTAATAGAGCGAACGAGGATAGACTGTTTTTGACCCGTTCTCCATAGCTTTTTTAGAGCAGTTCTTATTTTGCTGTATTGTTGTGATCCGAAAAATTTTCTAACTGCATCCAAGGATGCTTCTGCGTAAGGTTCTAAGCCAATTTGTCGGCTCGTTTCAACCGTCCAACTCAGTTCATCATTTTGAACATTGTATTCCCATCCTCCAATTTTCGAAACACGTTGACTCTCGACCAGCATGTTATGCGTTTGAATAAGTTGTGAGTCAAGGTTCTTATTGATTTCTTTTATTTCAGTGTTTTTCTCTCTGATCAAGCGGTTCAATACTTTTAACTCTGTGCTTCTTTCCTTTTCTAACCTCAGGTTTCTATAGTATTGAAACAGGTAGGCACCCAGTATGACTAAGCCAATCAAAATTGAGGTAATCACGATGATTTGGTTCTTAATGGATTCCTCCTGCAATTGATTTTGTTCTTCAAGCAATGCAATCTCACCGGATTGTATTTCTGCCTCCAGTGCTTCCTGAATAGTTTTTATTCTCTCAATAACCGATTCCTTGTCAAGACTATCTTTCAGGAGCCGGTATTTAATAATATAGTCATTTGACTGTCTGTAATATTCCGTAGAACGGTAATACTCGGCCTTTCGTAAATATGCCTCGTAAAGCAAATCTTGAAACTGAGTAGAAAGGAATTCAGCTTCATTGAGTAAAATTTCACTTCTGCTTTTATCCCCTTGCTCAAAATAATAATCTGAGAGTTTGAACAATGATTGAACGATCCCTCTTTTGTCGTCAATGAGTCTCCTGATAGATAGCGATTCACGATGATATTTGATTGCCTGGTTAAGATCTCCCATGACATAAGCGATTTCCCCTTTTCCAAATGATGCATACGCTTTACCTCTGTCATTCTTATCTAGTTCGGCAAAATGCGATGCTATATCATAATATTTTTTGGCTGAATCTATCTTACCCTGTAGAAAATAGAGTTCTCCAATGTTATAGGACAGAATGGAAGGATATCGACCCTTTAGAGACTTCAAAACAACTTCACGGCCTTTTTGAAAGAACATGAGCGCAGAGTCATATTGCTGCTGTTTTTTATAAGTTTCGCCAATATTATTGTAGAGACTAGACTTGCCTAAATAATCATCTTCGACCAGCAGTGTTAAAGCTTGCAAGTAGTGTTTTAGCGCATGATCAAACAGACCGTTGATCCAGAAGCCGCTTCCTTTGTGTGTCAGTGCCCTCATCATACCCTTTTGATAATCAATTGAATCTGCCATTCGAATGGCACGATTGGCCATGTTAATACCTTCACCAGGATTGGCCTTGATATATTCGAAGGTAAGCTCATTGAATGCATCCAGGTATACCTCATCAATTGTGGATTGACCCTTTAAAAATTGCTCAAGGCTGTCCTTCACATTGACCTGTGCATATGCCTGCTTCGTCATAACCATGACCGCACAGAGTAAAAGGAGGATATATTTATTTGCGAAACTCAAGTTTAGATCGTCTATATCAAGTTAGCGGTTTTCATTTTTGATCTGAATATTTCTGGTTGAAGTCAATCATCATTTCTAAGCGTATTTTTACAGGGTGATGGGACGATACCTGAGGTTTCAGGCTTAAAAAGTCAATGAGGCGCAGCGCCTCTCGATCGCACTCAGCATCTAATGATTGAACAATGGCAGGATTAGAGATTGAGCCATCCTGATCAAGATAAAAGGCCACAATAACCTGTCCGCCCTGAGTAACTTCAGGAATGTTGATATTGTCTGCAATTATTTGATAAGCACTATCCAACCCATTTATGACTTTACCTTCTGCACCATAATACCAGCTGACTCGTAACAATGAATCATTGTTCACATTTTGTGCTTGCCTAATCTTATCAGCGTCTGTTTGCCAGGAGGTTTGAATTAAACCCTCAGATTGAGCATGTGTCATTGAATGAACACCAACAAAAAAGCAGATCAACAGGCACAGATGAAGAATATTCAAATGATTAACAGACCTGCTTCTCTGATAGATTGGAACCATGGTTGTTCAATTAGGTTTTTACTACTGGAAGTTAGGCCATTATAGGAAGCCTCGATTGCAGAAAAAGTTGAACGGGAGTTATTTTCGCTCAAATCGTTAATGAGCGACATCAACCATTGACCCTCAGTCTCATTCAACTTAATGGCATGTGATTCATATCCATTTTTGATCTCAATTTTCATCATGCGATTCAATTTTCCCTTCTTCTTTACGTCGTAACTATTCGCTTTGATTGACTTTCCAATCCATATGACCTGACTATGGGCTGAGAGGCTATTTTTTCTTAGCCTAATTAGATTTTCAATGTAGTTAGGAGGTATGGTTGTTACGGGTGCTTTAAAATCAAACCATTGGTTCACCGGTAGATCAAATCCAACCCCATGCATGTAGTTGTATATGGAAGTTTTGAGTCCCTGACTGTATTGTTCGTGATCAGCTCCTGTAGGATCAGCATGAATAAGATCATTGTGGGCAAACCCCTCGAAATTTGGCCCTTCTTCAACAACATCAAAAGACGCTGGGTTTATTCCTACAGGACTATGAGCGGTCATTGAAAATAAGTGCCAAAATCCTGATTGTAAAGTGCCATTAATGAATAATTGACGAACAATTTCGACAGCATCAATAGTTTCCTGGTCAGTCTGAGTAGGGAAGCCATACATCAAGTAGGCGTGTACCATGATGCCAGCCTGTGTGAAGTTGTCAGTTACTTGTGCTACCTGTTCTATATCTACCCCTTTGTCGATGAGTTGAAGTACCCTGTCAGCGGCAACTTCCAGCCCTCCTGATACGGCAATACAGCCGGAAGCATTGAGCAAAGAACAAAGGTCCTTTGTAAATCGACTTTCGAATCGGATGTTGGTCCACCAGGTGACCTTTAGGTTTCTATTGATGATTTCGAGCGCCAGATCTCTCATTAAAGCCGGGGGAGCTGCTTCATCTACAAAGTGAAAACCTGTTATGCCAGTCTCCTCAATCATGGTTTCCATTTGATCGCAAAGGTGTACTACATTGGCTGGTTGATAGTTGGCTATATAGTCCAGAGAAATATCACAAAATGTACACTTTTTCCAATAACACCCATGTGCCATGGTAAGCTTGTTCCATTGTCCATCGGACCAGAGTCGGTGCATAGGATTGGCCACTTCCAGTACCGACAGGTATTGACCAGTCGGTAGTCCTGATGTGGAGGGTGTTGCGGATTTATTGAATGGGATCGGACTGATCTTTTCATTGTTCAGATAAACCACCTCATTGTTTTTAAGGATTTTTGTTCTACAAAGCCCATCATGAGTTCCTGATTTGATAGATTTTAAAATGGAAAGTAGGGGTTGCTCTCCATCGTCGAATGTGATGAAATCCATCAACTCAAATATTCGAACATCGGTCAGCTTACGCAATTCCGTATTCACGTATCCACCCCCCATGATTGTTTTGATATCAGAATGTTTGGCCTTGAGGTGTTTTGCCAATCTGAGTGCTCCAAATAAGTTGCCGGGAAATGGAACAGTAAACCCCACAACCTCAGGTCGAAACTCCGAAATATGTCGTTCAAGGCATTGAATCATTATCTGGTCAATTAAGGAGGCGGGTTCCTTTAGTTGATCTTGAATAGGATCAAAGGACGTAGCAGATCGACTCAGGTCTTCAGCATAACGGCTCATGCCATATTGGCTATCCAGGTGCTGCTGAATAAAGTCTACCAGGTCATCCAAGTACAGCGTGCACAGATGTTTGGCCTTATCCTGAATGCCCAAATTACCAAAAGCCCAATCCAAATCATCCAGACTATCAAATCTCGCACCTTCAGGTAAAAACTTGCGTTCACATATTTGAATAGCAAGTGTTGGCTGATTCCCTTGTAGGAATTGCTTTACCGAATCGATAGTATGCTCGTATTCAAACCTTAGCTCCAGGATTAAACTGCTGATTGATTTTTGTTCGGCTAAATCAAAAACCTTTTTGAGTCCGTTTTTTGAGAAAAGTGATAGTGCCGTCTCCAGGCTTAAGTCTGCCTGCCGGCAATTAATGCCTTCATCATCTAAGAAACCTTTTAAATAACTCGTTGCAGGATAGGGGGTATTGAGCTGTGTAAAAGGAGGGGTTACTAATAGTATCGCCGGATAGTCTTGGTCCATCTTCATTAAATATTGACCAAAGCTATTCTAAAAAGAAAAAAGAGCTGTATTCAAAAGTATTCAGTCTGTTGTACAGAAAAACCCAGCTGAATTCACAAAACATGAATTGTTTGGAATTTTCCATTTGCAAGCTTTTATCATGATACCATCATGAATGTTTACTGTCTTCTTTTAACTCCTCTTATAGCAGGTTCAGTCCAGGGGTCGTCCGGCCAAACATGCTTAGGGTACCTTCTTTTCAATTCTTTTCGAACTTCGAAATAGGTGTTATTCCAGAAGTTTTCTAAATCCGACGTGACCTGAACAGGTTTATAGCCAGGAGAAAGTAGGTGCAAGATAACGGGTTGATTTCCATTATTGATTTTGGGCGTTGATGGCATGCCAAATACCTCCTGAATTCTCACGGCAAGTATTGGTGGTTCACCATCATTTCGGTAGTGAAGTCCAATGCTAGAGCCACTAGGGACCTTTATTTTTGTAGGAGTCATCTGATTTAACTGTTCCTGCTGTTCCCAGCTAAGGCTACTTTCCAAAATAGTTGATAAGTCCAGTTTCTTGAGATCTTCCGGTTTTTTGATTTTATCCAGATACGGAGTTATCCATTCTTTATTTTTTAAAAGTAATGTCCGAGTACTTACATCCGGCCAGTCATCATTGGTCCATTTTTTAAGGCTGATGATTCTGTTTTGCCATTGCGCTACTTTGTCGTCAAAATTCAGTAGTCTTTCGCCCTCCTTAGCAATCGCTTCTGAAATGGCCTGTTTCAGCAATGCTTCATCCGGGTCAGGCAATGGAGTGCTTTTAAGCACAATATTTCCGATACGTAAATCCATGGTAGCGATCAATCCACCGAGCTCTGTATCCCATTTCACTACTTCCATTTCTTTCACCAAAGGAGCCAGGTCCTTTGGATTTAAAGGGGAGGCCATAAAGATCTTACCCATTCCGTCTCTGGCATCTACATGCGACACGGCCAGCCATTGTTCATGTGCAAGATCGTCTTTATGTCCAGCCATGGCAATCTTGCCATTTGCAAGCTGAAATTGAGCATTATTGCCAGGACGATTACATGCGATTCTTTCCGGATAAGCATACGTGAGTAATATCCCAGTCTCATATTCATCAAACAATTCATTGTCTTCTTCAATACCCTGCATAGCACGATATTGAGCTGCGATTCGCTCAATTCTAGATAGCCTTTTGTTGAGACTCTTTTCTCTTCGAAATTTCCTGAGCGCCTCTATTCTGAGATTGATATTGATGCCAGCTTCTTTACCCAATGGATCACGTTCTTCCATTAAAGCAGCAATGTCAGTAGCCAATGGTAAAAGATCATCCTCCTTTGCCAGGATTAGCATATGAGCAATTCTTGGGTGGCATGGTAATGCGTGCATTGCCTTTCCGTGTTCAGTGATTTTACCACGATCAAGCGCGTTCAGATTATGAAGAAGATCACTTGCCTGTGCAATAGTCCCTATTGGAGGTGGAGTAGTCCAGGTCAATTGCATTGGGTCATTAATCCCCCATTGAGCCATTTCAAGGACCAGCGATGCTAGATCAGCTTCCATGATTTCAGGCGTACGATGACTTTTTAGTCTGGCATGAGTTGCTTTTGTCCACATTCGATAACACACTCCTGAAGATAATCGACCAGCTCTTCCGGCTCTCTGATCGGCTGAATCTTTACTTATTTGAACCGTCTGAAGACGAGACAATCCCGAGTTAGGATCGAATTTTGAGGTCCGTCCAAAACCTGAATCAACGACTATCTTCACTCCCTCTATTGTCAAACTTGTTTCAGCAATGGAAGTTGATAAAACAATTTTGCGCCTGCCTTGCTTGTCGGGCATTATTGCTGCATACTGTCTGTTCGCAGGAAGCAGACCAAACAACGGGTGAATTTGAAATGCTTTTAATTGCTTGCGAAGTATCTCTTCACATTTCCTGATTTCTCCCTGACCTGGGAGAAAAACGAGTACATCCCCGTCATGTTTTTTAGTGGCATTGGCGATTGTACGGGCCGTCATTTCAGGAAGGAGCGTTTCGTCTTGATCCCCTACATGGTGTATGTCTACCGGATACTGCCTTCCATTGCTCGTTACGGCAGGGCACTTTAGCATTTTGATGAGATGAGGCATGTCCAAAGTTGCTGACATGACCAGAATCCTCAAATCTTCCCGTAAAACACTTTGCACTTCGCGGCAGAAAGCCATGGCAAGATCCGCATGAAGACTTCTTTCGTGAAACTCGTCAAAGATGACCAACCCAACATCGTCTAAACTATTGTCAGATTGAATCATTTTGGTGAGAATACCTTCGGTGACTACCTCTATCTTAGTTTGTTCAGAAACACAAGTTTCAAACCTAATTCTATATCCAATAGTTTTACCTGGCTTTTCTCCAAGGATATCAGCCATTCTTAGTGCGATTGTCCTGGCGGCCAATCTCCTTGGCTCGAGCATTAAAATCTTCTTGCCTTTTAACCAGGTCTGGTCCAGTAGTGTAAGGGGTACTAGCGTACTCTTGCCAGCTCCGGGAGGAGCATGGAGTAGGAGGGTGTTATTGTTCTTTAATTCATTGATGATCTCATCAACAACCTCAACAATTGGAAGGTCAAGATCTCGTAACACAGATTTATTTCAAACTTATTACTAAATGAACTAGCGAAGGTAGAACATGCATGGACAAGGAGCCATATTTTCTATGTTGTTTTGAGACGGGAACAGCTGTTAAATTATTAATAAACAGATGGTTATTACCAAATGATTATAGTAATTGTTTAAAAATAATTATATTTCGTGATGAGAAACTGAATACAGTGATGTCAAATTTTCCTCTTTCAGATCGAACAAGAATTTTCACAGTACTTACCATATTACTGAGTGCATTGCTTTTGGTAGTTGTGCTTTTTGATTTGCATGACATGCTAGCCACGCTTCTCGGTTTTTCAAATACAAACGCATTGATTGGTGTTTATTTATTATTAATTGCTTACCTGACATCTCTGTTAATAGCCAGTCTGCTTCAAGATGCTCGTGTAACTCGTGATGTGTCCGCCGAAGTGCGGAAACGAGTTGCCTTTCTGGCAGAGCAAGGTTGGAGTTCAATTGAGCAAACTATGCATGACGAGCTTTTGACCTATCAATGTGCCATTTCATCAAGGAGCAGAACATTTATTGAAAGATCCTATTTCAAAATGCTTGCCCTTGATAATCAAATTCCAGAAGAAAAATTGAGCACGGGATGGATTAATATTGAATTATTATTGAAACTAGCAACATTCAATCTCGAAGAAAAGCAGTCAGTTTTTGTATTGCAAGCCATATCAAAAAAGCTTCGCGATGAGGTTAGAAAGGTTTCACGACAAATTTCAAAACTGATCAGGACTGATCATGTGAACGTTTACAACACCTGGTATGCCTGGCTTCCCATGGGAATTGCATTTTTAAGTATTGCAATGTCTTTAATGTTTTTACTCAAGATCTAGCACTTAGAGTTTGCATGGGGTAAACATCATTCCTTGTTCAGGAACAAAGTACCAGTAGCCAGTTACATCTTTGTTATCACCCCATTTCAAACGAGATGCATTAGGATACTTTCGACGAATAAAAAGGCGCGTCTTTCTCCTTAAATACTTTTCATCTTTGGTAATCATCAGATAGTTGTGTTTCCTTTCTTACCATTGCGGTTAATAGGATAACAGTCTCAGTTACATTACCCCTATGATCAGTCGGATTTCTTGATTACTTTCTGATGACGCGTAATGGCATCTATCATTTTGGTATACTTGACTACCTTGCCAGAAGCGATTGATTCGTAGTAAAATACTTCGTCTTCCAGATACAATCTGCATTCACCCATGTCATACCTTATCGTGGTGACTAGGTCTCCGGATTTTAGCTCATTGCCCTGCATATCAATCAATAGCGGTAGCGACTTTGATTTTTCTTTCTTTTTAAACCAGTTGAACATGTTGAGAATTGGGATGATTGAGTTTGACTATATGATAAATTATCAAAGACAAAAATAGCACCCACGTCAAAACTGAATGGACTTGAGTCAATAGATTCATAAAAGGGCCTGAGGTCATTAGTCCGGCTGTAGATTGATCTGAAAGGTGGTTATTTTCGAGCACAGCGGTATATATGCCGGAATAAATCAATCTCTTAAATTAACTAAGGCATCACATTCTTTGAAGCAGGATTGTGAATGCTATGGATAATAATTAATCTTAAAGTATGAAGAGGATATTACTGTGTATCTCAGTTTGTTTTGGTCTTTGCTCCACTTACGCTCAGGAGGATTCTGCGAGTTACCATTTTGCTACGGAAATACATTATCAGAGCAAAGGTATTGGTCCACAAATGTATCTTTATTCGGGTGATGTGCTTAAGATCAGCTACATGCCGACCATTGGTTCTGTAGAGTTGACCATGGTTAATCAAACAAGCTCTTCAAAGTTTGAACCCCAGTTTGAAGTACTCCTTGCTCAACAGAAGGATACTGTCTCATTTGAATATAATGTGCCTGCCAATGGTTGCTACACTTTGACGTATAAACCAGACGGATCGATTGGTTACGCGCATGCTGTTGTACAGATGACGCGAAATCCGGTAGGAGGTAAGGCAAATGCTCCGACAACATGTTTCAAGAAGCCGAAACAAAATATAATTGTTCCGGGTAATGAGGTAACACTAACTCCCGCAGAAGTGGCAGTAGTCAAATGGAAAGACAGTGGGTTAAGTGCCAAAAAGGAAGTCATGACAACCGGGTTTGCCTATTGCTATGCACCCTTTGAGCTGCGTGGCGGCCAAAGTGCCTTGATCAATGTAGCTGCCGATGATAATGATGTAAGGACTAATTTTCAAATATATAAAGAGAATGATGAAGGTCAGCTGAACATTTTGATGGATTATCAATTTGGGGTCACTGATTTTGGCTTTAAAAGCCTTTCGGGAGGTACATATGTAGTAAAATACTATGGCATTGGTGTATTCAAACGAGCCGATGATCTTTCGATTCGCTTATCACAATAGTTTAACCCAATGATTGAACAAAAAATTGATGCATTGCAGCAATACAGAGCAGGTATTGTGGGCATAGATCATCACATCGAAACCCCATATGGCAAAAAGAAGCTGGTCTATTCGGATTGGATTGCTTCAGGAAGGCTCTATAAACCCATTGAAGATCGCATCATCAATGATATTGGCCCCTTAGTTGCCAATACACACTCTGAATCTAGCACGACAGGCAGGGCCATGACCTATGCTTATCATAAAGCACAGCATATTATTAAACGTCATGTAAATGCAAATAGTGATGATGTGATCATAACCACTGGAACTGGGATGACTGGAGCATTGTCTAAACTGATCAGAATCTTAGGATTGAAGTTGCCAGAGTGGATGCAAGGTAAGATCAGCCTCGATCAGAAGGACAAACCAGTCATTTTTGTGACACATATGGAGCATCACTCAAATCAGATAAGCTGGTTGGAAACGATTGCTGATGTGGTTGTAATTCCTCCTGCTGAAGACTTAACTGTTTCCACCGAAAACCTTGAGAGTAGCCTGACTGATTATGCCGATCGAACAATAAAAATAGGAGCGTTTACGGCATGCTCCAATGTTACTGGAATAAAAACTCGCTATCATGAATTGGCGAAGATCATGCATGAACATGATGGTATCTGTCTGGTTGATTTTGCTGCTTCAGCGCCCTATGTAAACATCGATATGCATCCTGAAGATTCATTGTGTTCACTAGATGGTATTTTCTTTTCGCCCCATAAGTTTCTGGGTGGACCGGGGGCATCAGGAGTATTGATATTTAATAAAAAACTTTACAAAAATACGATACCCGACGAACCTGGAGGTGGTACAGTTACCTGGACAAATCCCTGGGGTGGGAGAAGATATTTTGATGATATTGAACAACGTGAAGATGGGGGAACCCCCGGTTTTTTACAAGCCATTAGATCAGCACTTTGCATTCAGCTCAAGGAGGAAATGGGAGTGGAGAGGATAGAGTCAGTTGAAAAACACCTTGTTACGAGGTTTATAGACGGGCTTAAAAAAATTCCTTCGATCAAAGTATTGGCAGATGATCAATACGATAGAATTGGGGCCATATCATTCTACAGTGATGAAATGCACTTCAATTTGATGGTCAAGTTGCTAAATGATCGATTTGGGATCCAAGTCAGAGGGGGTTGCTCATGCGCGGGTACCTATGGCCACTACCTGTTACATGTCGATGAACACTATTCTCAAACGCTAACCAAGAAAATAGATGAAGGAGATTTGTCACAAAAACCTGGTTGGATTCGGACTTCCATTCATCCTACAACAACCATCAATGAAATTGACTTTATCCTCGATAGCATTGAGAAAGTTACTGCGAATGTACAAGAATGGCGGAAAGATTATAAATATGATGTTAAGTCAAATGAATTCTTTCATCATTTAGAGCCAAATATGGAGGCGCTGATGGATAATTGGTTTTAAGTCCTAAACTGCACATAATCGTGATGCAGCTGCGTCTAAGGTTGCTGTACTCTTTGCAAAGCAAAGTCTTATTACCTTTTGATCGTGACCATTTTCATAAAAAACAGAGACAGGTACAGCAGCAACTTTTTTGTGAATGACTAGCCACTCGCAAAATGCAACGTCATTTAAGTCAGAAATATGGGCATAATCAAAAAGTTGAAAATAGGTGCCAGATGATTTCAGTGGGACGAATTGTGATGGCTTCATGGCATCCAGGAACTGATCTCTTTTCTGTTGGAAAAATGTAGGTAACGTGTCATATTTGGACCTGTCTTGAAGGTATTTTGCAAATGCTACTTGTAGAGGTGTATTGGTCGAGTACACATTGTACTGATGTACTTTTCTAATCTCGGTGGTTAGCTTCTCTGCTCCGATGCAGTATCCCATTCTCCATCCTGTTGTGTGGTAGGTTTTGCCAAAAGAAGAGACAGAGATCCCATTTTCTTTGATTGCCGGGTACTGCAGGATGCTTCTTTTGGGCATTTGATCAAACACCAAATGTTCGTACACTTCATCGGACAGAACGATGATGCCAGTATCAGCTACAATGGAATCCAATTGTAGAAAGTCTTCTTCATCGAGTACACTTCCAGTAGGGTTATGAGGTGTGTTGACAATGATCATTTTGGTATTTTCCCCCACTTTTTTTCGGACAACATCCCAATCAATTTGATAGTCCGGTGCAGTCATGGCGTCTCGAACAACTTTACCTCCATTGACCAAAATGGCCGGTTCATAGCAGTCATAAGCAGGTTCGATGATGATGACTTCATCACCTGGGTAAATAAAGGCAGAAATAGCACAATATATTGCCTCTGTTGCCCCGACGGTGACGGTGATTTCACTTTCTGGATTGACGTCAACATTGTAGCAATTGTTGACGAGGTGAGCTATCGAATGACGAAGAGATGGAATGCCAATGGGGTTTGAATACTGATTTTGTCCATCCTTCATTGCTTCATTGACCAAATCTATCAGGTAAGGATCGCAGGGAAAGTCAGGAAACCCCTGTGCCAGGTTAATGGCGTTATTTTCATTTGCCATTTTCGACATTTTTACGAAAATGGTTTCAGAGACATTCGGTAATTTGGACAAGTGATGCATGTGGTTATTTTCCTGTAAAATAATTCCCTTCTTGAATTCGTTCTATGGTTTATCAATTAGATTTTTTCGATCCGATGTGGTTGAACTAAATTTGATCTAATATTAAGTCACCAAACTTATCTGTGATCATGAAAAAACTATTTGCATTTGTAATTATCACAGCTGTGTCGATACAGCTGTTTAGTCAGGATTATGACTTCAAAGTGCTGGCTAACAGAGGTGAAAACAAAATAAAAAAGGAAAATGGTGAAGTCATAACCCTGAAATCAGGAGCTAAACTTACAGCTGCGGATAAAATTGAGACATCTGATCGTGTATATCTCGGTTTGATGCACCATTCAGGTAAGACCATAGAGCTCAAGGAAGTGGGTACTTTCAATGTTGCAGACTTACTATCTGAAGTGATGGGTAAGGAACTATCCACAATCGGCAAGTATGCTCAAATGATTTCAGATAAAATGACCGAAGGGGTTAGTCAGTCAGCAAAGAAGCCTGGGCAGAGAAGTCTGGGAGCAAAAATTGAAGTCATGCTACTTGAGGATACAGAAGTTTACGGAAATGAGGGTGTCATTAGATGGTATACATCTTCACCACAATCTGGTGCTACTTATGTGCTTGAGGTGAAGGATATTTTGGATGACGTAATATTTACTACAGAAACGACCCAGACAAATTATACCTTAAATTTTGATGAAATCAAAAGCGATATGGGATTGTACATAGTGACCATCTCAAAAAAGGGTGATGAGGATTTCGTTTCAGGAAGTTTTCCTGTGAAGAAATTGCAAGCCAGCGAATTACCTGATATGGCATCCAAATTGAGCGATATTAAGTCTGGCATGTCAAGTGATTCACCCTTGGAGTTGTTGATGTTGGCTTCTTTCTATGAAGAAAATGGGTTATTCCTGGATGCACTTACAACCTATGAAGCTGCAATTGAAATGTCTCCGGATGTGGAGGATTTTCAAGAGTTATATCAGATTTTCTTAGGGAATAATGGATTGAGATAGTCAGCCCTGACTGATGGGGAGGACTACAGTAAAAATGGATCCTTTTTCAGGAGCGCTTTTGACAAGGATCTTACCTCCGTGTCGTTCACAAATACCATATGCAATTGACAAACCAAGTCCGGAGTAGTTTTCTTTGGTAGTAAACAAAGGTTCGAATAGCTGTTTCCGGGTTTCCTCAGTCATACCAATTCCAGTGTCTTTAAAGTGGATGAGTAGGAAGTGATCAATTATTTTGGTCGAAATCTTGATTTCTCCGTGCCCGGTCTCCTCCATGGCTTCAAGTGCATTGATAATGATGTTGAAGAAAACCTGATTCAATTGACCGGGAAAACAGAGAATGGGTTCAATCGTTTCATCATATTCTCTCACAATCTTAATGGCATTCCCGAATCTGCTGTAAAGTCGAGTGAGAGTAGAATCAAGGCCCTCATGAATGTCAGCGAGAATTTTGTCTTCTTTTTCGGCTTTCTTCGCATTGAAGTCGCCAAGTCCTTTCAAAATATTGGCAGCACGATTGGCACCAGCCTTCACATCCGCAATGGTAGCTGTCAGTTCTTCAAGTACTTCGTCTAGTTCAATTTCTTCTTTAAAGGACTGAATTTCATCAAGATCATCACTGCTCAGTTTGGATTCGAGTTTGTTATATAATTCGAGCAATTCCATCAGATCACCTAGAATGTTTTCTAAAATAATGGTGCCTGTCTTGACTATGGAGATTGGGTTGTTCAGCTCATGAGACAGACCGGCAGTGAATTGAGATAGCATGGCATTTTCCTCAGCCTGAATGACCATTGATCTGGCAGCATGCAACTCTTCCGATATGTTATGAGCAATGCCCATAATACCAATAATGTTGCCATTATCATCCTTAAGGGAGACTTTGGTAGTATTTGAAATCTGCTCTGTACCGTCCTTTAATATTTCGTTGTTGACCTGTCCTATAGAAGCATCACCGTTCACTAGAATTTTTCCATCTTCTACCGCAAGCTTATTAGCAAATCGCTCATGATAAAGATCCTCGGCGGATTTGCCTTTCAGTGATTCAATGGTAGGGGAAGAGAGCCCTGATCGCTTAGCCATGTATCGGCTTGTATACACGAACTTGCCATCTTCATCTTTGAAAAAGATGCTCCATGGAAAGTGGTTCAGTAACTTTTCGAACAGAAATAGCTTATCCGATAACTTCGGGTGGGACATGTAACCGAAAATACTTCAGTTTGTGTTGGATACAAAACATTGGATGCACAGTCTCACTGAAAGAACATATCTTATAATTTTATAGCGTATAACGATTTATTAAAAGAATTCTGTTAGACATTTAAACTTCTACTATTGCCTTCACCTATTCAGGACATTTTATTACCATTCAACACACTTTGCTACTGGCTTACTGTTTAATTTTATGTGATGACTGAACCAATTAGCATCTTTGTCGTAAGCATAATTGATTTCAACTAACTATTGTCATAGGCTTTAATGAGCGACTTAAACAAAGAACAACTTACCGTAATTCAGGAATTGATAGAGGATGTGATGTCCAAGGCTGTCGATGTACTTCAGCAAATGCTGAATATCCCGCTTAAAACGGATAGTATTGTTTTTGGCAATGGCCCTTTGAGAGAAATTGACGACATAGAGGCGCTCGGAAGGTTCAAGGTTCATTTGATGAAAGTTCGAATTAAGGGAGAGATGAATGGTTCATTTTTCTTCATAATCAATCGACATGAAGTAGATCAAATCAACAGAGTGTGCCTTCCGGATAGTGTAAATAATGTCAATAGCAGTGACAGCAAAATGATGAAGAAAGGCTTCATGATGGAAATTGAGAATATTGTGGCGTCACTGTCCATTACTGAAATATCAGAGGCATTAGGCACCCAGGCAATTGGTGCTGTACCAGAAACCATGATAATGCCTGGTCATGAGGTAAACAAATTCCTTATGGAGCAGAATGAGGAAAATAATACTCAGTTCTATGTCAAGAGTGTTTTGGCTGGTAAAATTGGTGTTGATATTGCACCTTACTTTATATGGATGCTGGACGAACATTTTGTTGAAAAAATCAAAGAAAATGTAGTCGTTCAGTAAGAACTACATTCCCCCGACATGTAAGCGCATTTATTGTTGGTTCTTTGCTAGTTTCGTTACCTGAAAACTAGCAAGTGCAGCAAATAGAAATTGACAAGTTCCTTGAAGAGAGTACCCCGTTGTTGGATATTCGATCCCCGGCTGAATATTTGAATGGACATATTTCAGGAGCCATTTCATTTCCCCTGTTTCAGGATGACGAGCGCACCGAAATTGGAACCATTTACAATCAACTAGGGCAGAAGAAAGCAATCAAAAGAGGTCTTGAAATAGTAGGCCCCAGGATGGCAGAATTTATTTCTGCAGCTGAAGCATTTGATTCCAATGAATTCAGATTACACTGCTGGAGAGGAGGTATGAGGTCCCAGAGCATGGGATGGCTATTGGAGCAATATGGTTTTAAGGTACTGTTGCTTACGGCTGGTTACAAGGCCTTTAGGAATTACCAATCGTCTTTTTACCAACAAAATATAAACCTCAAAGTAATCACGGGTTATACGGGCAGTAAGAAGACTGAGTTATTGAAGGCTTTGATTGCTAAAGGGGCTCAGGTGATTGATCTTGAAGGTTTTGCAAATCATCCGGGTTCTTCATTTGGTAATAAGCTATCTCTGAAACAACCCACCACAGAGCAATTTCAAAATGATGTATTTCATAGATTTCAAAAATTTGATCTGAGTAAGCCCATATGGATTGAAGATGAAAGCATTCGGATTGGGAATGTCAATCTCACAGAGACACTTTATGCCAAAATGGAGGCATCTGATCACATCTTCATTCGTGTTCCGAAGGATGAACGAGTCGCTTTTCTGGTGGAGTCATATGGGAACATCAAACGAAATCAATTAAAGGAAGCTACGCTTGGAGTTGCCAAAAAACTTGGACCGCAGTTTACCCAGACAGCCATTGATTTTATTGATAATGATGATTTATCAAGTGCGGCTGCAATCCTGTTAAAATATTATGATGAGCGATATCAACGATCATTAAATAAGAAGTTGAACCTGATCAAAGAAGATATCGAGTTAGATGTTGAAAATGTTTCTAATACTGCCACCAAGCTAATGAATAACTATGGAATATAAATTAACAGAATTTAGTCATGGAGCGGGTTGTGGATGTAAACTATCACCAGGTGTCTTATCTGATGTGCTTGGTGGAATGGAACCTTCAGGACAATTCGAACAGCTCCTTGTTGGAAATGATACGAAGGATGATGCTGCTGTAGTTAGAATTGATGATAAAACAGCCATTATCAGTACAACTGACTTTTTTATGCCCATTGTGGATGATCCGTTCGACTTTGGAGGAATTGCAGCTACCAATGCCATTAGTGACATCTATGCGATGGGAGGGCAGCCAATCATGGCCATTGCTATACTGGGTTGGCCAATAGATAAAATTCCAGCTTCAGTTGCCGGAGTAGTGCTCAATGGAGCGCGCAGCATCTGCAGCCAGGCCAACATCCCGTTAGCAGGTGGCCATAGCATTGATTCTCCTGAACCTATATTCGGCTTAGCTGTGACAGGGAAAGTACCCATTGACAATATCAAGCGAAACGGAGATGGTCAAGACGGGGATCTCCTATATCTGACTAAGCCACTTGGGATTGGTTTGGTTACAACGGCTCAAAAGAAGGGATATGTAACTGCTGAAGATCTATCTGTAGCTAAGTCAAGCATGCTGACGTTGAGCAAAATCGGTCAGGAAATTGCTTTGCTTCCGTTGGTGAATGCCGTAACTGATGTCACTGGATTTGGATTAGGAGGTCATTTGATTGAACTATGTGAAGCTTCAAATATGGAAGCACAACTTTGGCAAGATCAGATACCTGTATTCGACTTTGCTAAGAAGTATCTGGACAAAAAATGTATTCCAGGTGGAACTAATAGAAATTGGAACACTTATGGTCATAAGATCAGACTGAATGATCAGTCGTTTAAAAATATCATTGCGGATCCTCAAACTAGCGGAGGCCTATTGATCAGCGTAAAAGCTGAATACAAAAAGGAAATTGAGCTGTTGTTTGAAAAGCATGAACTAGCACTTTCACCCATTGGGCATTTGATTTCAGGAAAAAGCGGTCATCTGATTCAAGTTGTTTAATCACCAATTTGAATTATCTTATAAAATCAAAGGGAAAAGTGGAAATAAAATCAAAAAAGAAGTGGCAAATGATATTGTCAGTCAACGTTTTAATTAATCTATTATGAAATATGCAATAATGCTCCTAACTGCCTTGGTAGCCTGTGGTTCACCAAGTACAGGTCAAAAAAACAATGATTCTGACCAGAAACCTGAAATTTTATCAGAGTCAAAAGTCTCATTTGATCAGCGCATGGATTGGTGGCGAGATGCAGGATTTGGCATGTTCATTCATTGGGGGCCTTATGCGGTTCCGGCAGGTGTTCATAAAGGTGAAAAGATTAACGGTATTGGTGAATGGATAATGGAACGCGGAAAAATTCCAGTGGCGGAGTATGAGCAATATGCTGCACAGTTTAATCCAACTGATTATGACGCCCGGGAATGGGTTAGAATTGCCAAGGAAGCCGGAATGAAATACATTGTAATTACCTCAAAACATCATGATGGTTTTGCGCTTTGGGACTCAAAAGTATCGGACTATGATGTTATGGATTTTGCTCCCATTAAAAGAGATCTTTTGGCTGAACTCAAACAAGCTTGTGATGAGGCTGGTATCAAGCTGGGGCTTTATCATTCGATTATGGATTGGCATCATCCGGATGCCCAGGCACCTCACTTTCCGACTTACAACACAAAGGAAAAAATGAATCCAAACTTTCCTCAGTATTATAGTCAGTATCTAAAGCCACAAGTAAAGGAGATCATTGAAAACTATGATCCTGAAATTTTATGGTTTGATGGGGAGTGGATACCTGAATATACCCATGAGCAAGGAATAGAAATGTACAACTTTATTAGAGACATGAAACCCTCCATTTTGGTGAATAATCGTGTGGATAAAGGAAGAAAAGGTATGATGGGCATGAACAGTGAGGATCAGGTTTATGTGGGAGATTTTGGGACGCCTGAGCAAGAAATATTGGAAGAGACTACATCCTTTGATTGGGAAGCATGTATGACCCTGAACGATACCTGGGGATTTAAGACACATGACAATAATTGGAAAAGTGCGGAAACATTGGTGCATAATATTGTTGACATAGCCGCTAAAGGAGGCAATTACCTGCTGAATGTAGGACCTACAGCGGAGGGGTTGATACCAGTTGCAACAGTGGATCGATTAGCGAAAGTAGGCGAATGGATGGCAGTCAATGGAGAAATTGTTTACAGTTCTCGAACTATTGAGAAATTTAAAGAGGGAGAAGCCACGTATTATGTCACAGATAAGACTGGAAAAGTCTCATATGTTATTGCTACTGAATGGCCTGGGGAGCAACTCGAGTTTAGTCATGTAAAGCCTTCCGAAAATTCAGAGATCATTATGTTGGGTAGCGATCAAAAATTGAATTGGGCAACCACGGATGGGAAAACAACTGTTGATATACCATTAAGTTTGCAAGAGCCAGGTAATCGTCCCTGCAAATATGCATGGGTGTTAAAAGTTCGGTAGTAAGGGCTATACTTTACCAACTCAAGCTAATATTGGAAATGTAACTTGTAAATTTCCTTCCCATTGGTTCTGCAGGGCCATTTGAATCAGGTCGATGGGATTTTGATTAGTTGAATCTTTATAATGTTTAACCGCAGACAGGTATTGAGATAGCCGACAAATTCAGCCAAAGTCCAGAATGCCTTGATGGTGTGGTCAGGTCTGTGATTTCGTCAAAAGGGAAAGGAATGGTGCTATAATGCTCATCAATGAACCTTCGCTCTTCATCCCAATAACCTCCAAGGATGTCTTTATATAAGTATTGAACAACTTGATCAATGGTTGGATGGATTTGGACCAATCCATATCCTAGTATGGCAACAATGGCGCTGGGTTTTGAAACCCGAAAGACTTCCTGGTAAAAGAGCTCGAAATCAAACCAGTGGATAGCTTTACCTTGCTTTAGACATTGCTTCAACAGCTGCATTTGGTGCATGGCAGATTACCAGAAAATTTGACATAATAATTGTTTTTTATTTAGTTATACAGCTTAGACTGTTAACTCAATCAAAACGGACGGATATGACCGAAAAAAGTATTCGAGCGTTAAGTTGATTCCCTTTGGGTCTATTTTTCTAGCGTTGATTAGTAGTGGATCCTCTTATGTCGAATTAATTCAATGATCAGAGAAATACCAAGCAACACAAATGCCAGTAATGAGACGATCAGGGTCTCAGATGACGGCAATTGAGGTAGGTGCATGTCTGGCCATGTGAGCTCAATGCCATTCAATAAACTCATCTCGGAGGACCGGGAGGAAAACAAAATATATGCTGAAGCCGCAGATAAAAGAATACCAATGATCAGCCAGGCTGATAAACTTATAACAGGTTTGTATGCTGTCACCTGTCTGGACGGCTCTTCAATGCATAGCATGATCTTTTGTTGTAGATCAGGTGGCACAGGAGATTTGGCCGAATGAAATAGCTCGGTTAAGTCGCTGTTTTTTTGTGAACTGTGATCTTTCATTCCATCCATGCTTTTATTTCGGTATGTGATAGTATTTGCTCAAGCTTTTTTCTGGATCGCATCAATTTCACCTTAATATTCGAAACAGACAATCTCGTGATAGTGGCAATTTCGTGCACACTTTTTTCATTAAAGTAAAACAAAGTTATGACACTTTGTTCATCAGGTTTCAGCTCATCAAGCGCTGCGTGGAGCATTGTGGATAGCTCATTTCGATTCAGGTTGTAATCACTTCCCGAATTATCCATTAGCTGTTTAGCCTGCTCTATATCAACAGTCGAATAGCGCTTCTTTCGCAATACAGTCATTGCACTATTGTGAGCAATTCTTAGTATCCATGTGCTGAATCTGGCATCATGTCTAAATGACTTAAGATTTCGATAGGCTTTAACGAAACAATCTTGCGTTATCTCATCAGCATCTTCATTATTCTTTAGCAGGAATAACACGTAATTATATACCTGCTGCTGATGTCGGTTGATCAGTTGAGCAAATGCCTGGCAATTCCCAGCCAGTATGGATTGAATGATGGCCTTTTCATCATGCATACTCTTTGCTAGACTACTATTGTCGCTTGTCGGTTACAACTTTCTTTTTGGCTTAGAATTGTAACCGAATGAATCTTAATGTTGTCAATATGATTGAATTTAAACAAACTCAATTTACATGGAACCATTGATTGTATTTTTAGCCATCTGTGCTACAATATTCGGAATTGCCTATGTGTTTATGACAACAAGAAACAGAGAAAGAATGGCCCTGATCGAAAAAGGAGCTGACGCATCGTTGTTTGAAACAAAGGGTAAAGGTTTTTCAATTGCAAAATTTATTTTGAACATTGCAATCTTATTTGTCGCCATTGGTTTGGGGATTCTAAATGGAAATCTTTTGGCGGAGTATGGAGCGCTGGATTGGGATGTAGCTATTCCATCCATGATCTTCATTTCAGGAGGTTTTGGCCTTATAATTGGCTTTTTTGTAACCCGACGGATTGAGCGGAAAGAGTAACGTCTGATTTAAAACATTTTTACAGCAGGTGACATATAAAATGTTGCCTGTTTTTGTTTCTAGACCTAAATTGTAAGAAAGGAATCAGAATACCTCATTGATAAAAATAAGGAGCCATTTTAAACTAGGTCTATCAGTTTAGGGATTCATTATTTCGGTTGGTGTTCGAGCTCAATACGATGAGCTGCAATTTCCCCATCAACTACATCAGGTATTTCTAAATATCCTGACCAATGCTGAGTAATCCATTGAAGAAAACGGAACAATCACTATTTCTACGAGATTAATTAATAATATTGTGACAATATTCATTACGGATTTGGAAAGAGAGTGACAAGTAAGGCGTATTATATGATTCTTTGGGACTCTTCTTTGCGACTAAACCTCCAGGTGAAGAATTCAGTTTGGATTATCAATAGTATATTAGACAATCTATGAACATATGGGTTCAATCTTCGTTAAGAATAAAGAATCTTTCCGGAATGAATTCAATATTACACTACCAATCTACCTAAATGAACAAAAAGGATATAGCAATACTCTACGTCGACGATGAGCCTGCAAATCTATTTCTATTTAAAGCTCGATTTTCTAGGGAGTATCCCGTTTATACAGCCGAGTCCGCACAAGTTGGATTAAAAGAGTTGGAAGATCATAAGGATAAAATCATCGTAGTAATCAGCGACATGCGAATGCCACAAATGAATGGCGTTGAATTCATCAGAAAGGCCAGGCAAACTTTTGATAAATTGGTTTATTTCATTCTGACAGGATTTGAGTATGATCAGGAAATAGAAGAGGCACTGAATAAGAAACTAATCAGCCGCTTTTTCACAAAACCTTTTGATAAGCGCGAAATTGATGAGGCAATTGCTTTCGAGGTAAGCAATAATTGATGCTGAATACATGTCATCAAGAACGTGTATAATGATGGCTTATAAGATTGTGCAAATTTCTAGCTTAGGAAAAAATCGAATGGTTAGCCATTTCAATTGCAGGCATATTCCAATGCAATGAAAAAAACAGATTGATGGTAAGCATGATCTGGTAATTGCTGCTGGAAACGGCAATCTTGGTAAATTTCAATGATAGCTATTTGGCTTTTTCATTGAAATAAAAAATCCCTAACGAAGTGGTGGTTCGCCAGGGATTAACCAAAATCAATAGTATGAAGAATTCTAATATTTTATACAAATAAACTACCCTAAGGATTATAATGAATCATGAGTTGGAGTTAGCCTGTGTTTTTAATTTCCAACCGGTATTATAAGGTATAAAAGAATTAAGTACTTGTTATTTCTGATGGGTAGATGGAGCTCGAGTATTGCCGTTTCGGACATTCATCAGTAGATTGATCTCATGAATCAAATAGAGATTAAGTTGATCTCAAACCCATCACTTGCTATTCAATTAAAGATTGTTGGATTTGGACTGTTCGCACTGATTGCCCTTAATTCACAAGGACAGGTCCAACCCGATAAAGTGGAAATCATCAGAGATCAGTGGGGCGTACCCCATATCCATGCACCCACTGATGCAGGTGCCACCTATGGATTAGCGTGGGCGCATGCGGAAGATGACTTTGAAACGATCCAATTGCCGCTTTTAGCAGCCAAAGGACTAATGGGTACACATTTAGGAAAAGAAGGAGCGCCCATTGACTACATCGTACAACTGCTTAGACTTGATGAACTGGCAAGGACGGAGTATCAAAGTCTTTCGCCGGCTTTTAGAGAAGTATTGCACGCTTATGTGGATGCTACCAATCAATTTGCTTTACATCATCCAGAGAGAGTATTACTCAAAGGAGTTTTTCCAATTGATCAATATGACGTTCTCAAGGCATATGGGCTTTCACTAGCTGTCATCAGTGGGGCTGATGGTATCATCAAGGACATATTTGAAGGAGCGATAGACCCGGCACCCTCATCTTTTATGGGTTCTAATGCGATTGCATTATCACCAAGAAAAACGGGGACAGATGAGACCTTTTTGGTTGTCAACTCACACCAGCCACTGGAGGGACCTGTAGCCTGGTATGAAGCTCATATGGTGAGTGATGAAGGGCTTAATATGCTGGGAGGTTTGTTTCCTGGGGGTCCCGTAATTTTTCATGGTACTAATGAACACTTGGGTTGGGCGCACACGGTCAATTATCCTGATAAAATAGATGTCTATCAATTAAAAATTAACCCCAAAAGCAAAAACGAATATTGGTTAGATGGCAAATGGCAATCATTGGAGTCAAAAAAGGTCAAGTTGAAAGTAAAACTCGGTCCCCTAAAAATTGGAGTAAAAAAAGAAGTGATTTGGTCTGCTTTTGGACCAGCTCTGCGTAACGATAAAGGGGTATTTGCATTTAATCTTGGTGTGTTGACAGACCTTAAGGCCATTCAACAATGGTACGAAATGAATAAGGCAAATTCCCTTGAGGCGTTTCTGAAGGCTTTGGAAAGAGTGTCAATTCCTGGATTCAATATTATTTATGCAGACAAGGCAAGCAATATTTTACATGTTGGCAATGCTAAAATTCCCGTTAGGGTTGCTGGCTATGATTGGGACAAGACATTGCCAGGTGTTGACTCAAAGTTGGTTCATGCCGCTTATCAACCATTGGAGAATCTTCCTCAAAACCTGAACCCATCTTCGGGTGTTGTTTTTAATACCAATAATAGCGCATATAGTAGCTCTATTGATGAGAACCCTGATCCATCTGATTATGATCCTACCATGGGATATGAGATATGGGAAAACAATAGAAGTTTACGATTGATCGATTTACTCAAAGCATCTGAGCAAATCGATTATAAAATGCTGAAAACCATTAAGTATGATTTGCAGCTGCCTGATTCATTGGCGTATCCAATCAATTTAAACCCTGTTTTCACCATTAGTGAAGCAGGATTAAATGACAGAGGTAGTCAAGTGTTGAATATTTTAAGAGATTGGGATAGAAAGGCATTGATTCAATCAATAGGTCCTGCTCAGGCCATGATACTATATAGGATCTTAAATGAAAACTTGGATGCACGGTACAGAGCATCGATAACTCCAACGGATGGGCAGTTAGTCGAAGGATTGAATAGAACTGGTGATTACTTCATTGACAACTATAATAAAATTGATGTTTCGTTGGGCGAATTTCAGTTTTTGAAACGTGGAGATAAATCTCTCAGTATACAGGGAATGCCCGATGTGTTGGCCGCCATGCATAGTGTTCCCGACGAAAACGGTCGCTACAAGGCAGTGGCGGGTGAATCATATATCATGATGGTGCGGTACCCGGCATCAGGTCCACCAATCATTGAAACTGTCAATGTATTTGGCGCGTCAAATGTTCCTGGAAGCGAGCACTACGACGATCAGATGGACTTGTTTATCAATCAGCAACTCAAACCCATGTCGCTAGATATTGAAAAAGTGAGAAAGGAATCATCCTCTATTTATCATCCCAAATGAAATATTCCAATTTGGTCCTGTGTGTATGCCTCTTGTTTGCGTGTAGCCAACTGACGGAAGAAAAGGTAATGCTGAGTGATCAACAACTATTGGATACTGTCCAATTCCAAACAATAGACTACTTCTGGTCAAACGCAGAGTTTAATTCAGGTCTGGCCAGGGAGCGCACGCATTTGGATGAGCTGGAAGTCGATCAGTTTGTTGTCACGACAGGTGGTTCAGGATTTGGAATCATGGCGCTGATTGTCGGAGTTGAGCGAGGTTTCATTTCAAAGGAAGAAGCTTGCCATAGGTTTGAAAAAATTATTTCCTTCTTGGAGACATCAGATACATTTCATGGCGCATTTCCGCATTGGTTGAATGGACAAACTGGAAAGGTTAAGCCATTTAGTCCAAAAGATAATGGAGGGGACCTGGTTGAAACGGCTTTTCTGTTTCAGGGTTTGATCACCTTACGTCAGTATTTCATTCATGAGGATTATTGTGAATTTCTTGTTGATAGGATCACGGACTTGTGGAAACAAGTTGAATGGGATTGGTATACCAAAGGAGAAAATGTATTGTATTGGCACTGGTCGCCCGACTATGAGTGGGAAATGGATTTTCCAGTAGGAGGATACAATGAGGCATTGATCATGTATGTGCTAGCAGCAGGATCAACTACTCATCCAATAGATCCCGACGTATATCACAATGGATGGGCTAGAAAAGGTGAAATCGCCAATGACACTTTGTACTTAGGGTATGAGACAGCATTAGATCACTATGAGCATGGAGATCATCCAGTCGGGCCATTATTCTGGGCCCATTATTCATATTTGGGACTAGATCCCAGGAAACTATCAGACCAATATGCAGACTATTGGAACTTAAACGTTAACCATGCCAAAATACATGTAGCATATAGTCAGAACAATCCATTAGGATTTAAAGGATACAACGAAACGGTTTGGGGATTGACTTCTAGTTACTCCATCAATGGATATCACGGTCATCGACCTGGAGATGATATTGGGGTTATCTCTCCGACAGCAGCATTGTCATCTTTTCCTTACACGCCAGAAGAGAGCATGAGATTGTTAAGTTATTTATACAATGATGCAGATTCTCTTATTGGTCAATATGGTCCATACGATGCGTTCAGTATTCAGCATAGATGGTACTTGCCTCGATACCTGGCGATAGATCAGGGTCCGATTCCGATTATGATTGAAAATCACCGAAGTGGTTTGCTTTGGAGACTTTTTATGTCGGCTCCAGAGGTGCAGAGGGGGTTGTCCAGACTTTGCTTTAGCGTTGATTAATTTTTTCTAATGCAAACAAAGCGGCTTGAAATAATCCACAGACGTAAACGATCAATATTTGGTAAATGGGATTTTTTAAATGAATTCCCTAAATTATACTTCAAAGTAAACAACACAGGACGTATTAACCCCTCACCCCATGAAATTCAAGACAATAATTTGTTTGTCATTGTTGCTTTGGGCACTTGTGCCTAAAGCTCAGGAACTTCCAGAGAGATTAGAGTTCGTGCTACACACGAATACATCCATCAAGCTGCTTGCCAGTGAATTACAACGTAACAAAAGAAAAATTGAACATACTTCAGTTGGTGCCATGATAGATATGTCATATCTGGTATACGAACAAGCCATGGCAGGAAAGCGACCTTTTGGTCGCGTGCAATATCAGATTGAATTGCGGGAAAATAGTGACCATGTTAAGTGTGTTTTCAAAGATTTTAAGTTTCAACGCTATGTTAAAAGTGCGCGATATGGAAGAATGGTGCCTGTTGGTGGCACGCAAAATGATCCTGGTAGTCAAAGGTTAAAATATGCGCTAAACGAAATTCAACTTGGCTTGATTGAATGGAAAACAGACTGGATTATCACTAAGAAAATGGAAAGACTTAGTGCCTTTGAATTCAGTACAGCTATGATTGATTAGTGCGAATAGCGGTTAAGGTTTTTGGTTTGTGATGAATAATCAATATTTTTAGTTTACAAAACCGCCACAATTATGAAAACCGTCCTTACACTTTGCCTTGTAATAATTACGTTTCTTTCAAATGCTCAAAATATCTGGGTAGCCGATAATCGGCCCACAGCACCAGGGGGTGCGCACGTTTTTGGTTCTGTTCAAGAAGCAATCGATGCGTCATCTGCTGGAGATATCATTCATATCATACCCAGTCAGGCGTTGTATGCGGACTTTACAGTAACTCAGGACAGTATAACCATTTTTGGAATTGGTTATAATCCTCAAAAGGAACTACCGAATAAGGTTACCGTAAATAATGTAACAATAGCGACGGGTGTTTTTGGTGTGCGAGTTTCTGGCTTAATTATTAATGGGATTTTTACAATTTCAAATTCAGCTGGAGGGTCAAACGGAAATATTTTTCTGGAGAATTCGGATGTAAACAGAATTCTTGGAAATACACAGTGTTGTACGATGACAAATGCAAGCAATATTGTGATTAGGAATTGCATTATTGGCATGCGTGAAACAAGTAGTGTTAGGGTATTAGATTTTATTGAGTCTTATTTTTCAGCTACATCAGTAGTTGTAACCAACAATATTATCAGTGGATCTTCGTCGACTTCAAGCGGGGGATACGGAAGTATGGACATATCAGATGCGATTATTAAAAATAATTTGTTTTTGGGGAATGGCACTAATGATTTTGCTTTTAGCACAGTAACTACTAGCACGATTTCTAATAATGTTTTTTTAGGCAGAGATCCTTCGTCGGATGCTTTAACAGGTGATGTTTCCAACTCTACTTACAATAACAACACTTCATTCGCCGCATCCAACAACAGTTTTCCGATAGGGCAAAATGGTAATTCGGGAGACTCTACCTTTGTCAATACTGATCCGCTGTTATTGAATGTCCCAATTGTTGATGACTGGGATTTTATCTATAATCCATACCCGGATAGCTTAGGTGGTTCTCCATTGGTAGATGCTGGATCCGATGGTACGGATATTGGCGTGTCTGGGAGTACTATTCCATTTAGTACCACGGGTACACCTTTGCCCATTATTAGTGTACTCAACATCCCTGAAATAATCAAGGAGGGCACAGATATGAATGCTACTATTGAGGCCAAAGGCAACTAATAGTAATGCTCTGTCATGGGTTAATTAGATCGATCAAACTCAACGGAGTTTGGTGCTTGCTGCTACTAATTTATTTTGCGAGTACGTCAACTGTTAGTGCTCAGTCGGATTTTCAGGTTACGGACATTGAGTACTTCTTTGACAATGATCCTGGTTTTGGAAGCGGAACAGGCATTGATATCTCTGCCGATACCATTATCAATATTAATCAGCTTTTGTCTACATCAGGGTTGTCAAATGGCTTTCATACCCTGTTTATGAGAGCAAGGTTTGTGGATCCGCTTGAGATTTATAATACGCTGGATACAGGAGTGAATAATGTCTATCCCGACACGATCATTGACTATAGCTTGAGATCTGCTGGTTTATGGGGGATTACCGAATCGCGCGTTTTTTATGTGGATCAATCTGAAGTTTTTGAGGTTTCTCAAATTGATACAGTGGAGTACTTTTTTGATATTGATCCAGGGTTTGGTCAGGGTTTTATTATTGACTCCTTTACGCCGGATAGCTTAGTCAACCTTGTTGAAAACCTTTCCACTTCGTCGCTGAGTATTGGATTTCACACTTTGTATATGAGAGCCAAGATTTCCAATGGTCGTTGGGGGATGTCAGAGTCCAGATTGCTTTATGTTGATGCAGCAGGAGCGGATCAGATCATTGAAGTGGACTCGTTGGAGTATTTCTTTGATGTTGATCCCGGATACACTAACGGTAATATCATTGATGGATTTACAGCTGGTACATTGATCAATCTGAATGAGACCTTGTCGACATCTGGTCTTGCAGTGGGATTTCATACACTATTCTTACGTGGAAAGGCGGTTGGAGGTGATTGGGGGATGTCAGAGTCTAGATTGCTTTATGTTGATGCAGCAGGAGCGGATCAGATCATTGAAGTGGACTCGATGGAATACTTCTTTGATGTCGATCCTGGATACGCTAACGGTAACATTATTGATGGTTTTACTGTTGGTGCGTTGGTAAATCTGAATGAGACCTTGAATACTTCTGGTCTTGCAGTGGGATTTCATACGTTATTCCTACGCGGTAAGGCTGTGGGAGGTGATTGGGGGATGACAGAGTCAAGACTGCTCTATGTAGATCCTTCAGGAGCAGATGTGATTCAGCAAATTGATAGCCTGGAGTATTTCTTCGATGTTGATCCAGGTGTGGGTCAGGGGACTATTATCGATAGTTTTTCAGCTGCCGAATCACTTAATCTTAACGAAACACTGAGTGCTTCAGGATTATCGCAGGGTTTTCATATCCTGTATTTGAGGGGAAAAACGCAAGGTGGTGATTGGGGTGCATACGAATCTCGCTTGATGTACGTAGATCATGCCAATGTAGGTGAACCACAATTGGTACAGCAAATGGAGTACTTTTTTGATACTGACCCGGGTTACGGGCAAGGAATACCCATAAATGATTTTACCGTATCTAATCAAATAAACATCACAGATACCTTACAAGTGGATACTTTGAGTGGTGGTCTGCATACTTTTTATTTGAGAGCCCAAACTCAGAATGGTCAATGGGGGCCTGTCGAAGGAAGAACTTTTACTTTCGAGCCAGATACAATTGCCCCTGTAATCAGCATTAATTTCCTGGCGACCAATATTAACAGCCCGGGTATAACCGGAACTACGTCTGAAGGACTTTCCTCATTAAGTATCACTGTAAATGGTCAGGAAGTTACAGATATATCAATGGATTCACTTTCATGGAGCATTGCGCAAGGAGTCATTGATCCGTTGGCAGATGGCGTTTACGATTTATCAGCAAGTGCTGTTGATTCATTCGACAACTCGGGTGTTGATATTACCATAAATGAATTGATTATTGATACTCAGAGGCCGGTTTCGACAGTGTTTAGAGTGGTCAGCAATGATAATACACCCAGGATTACAGGAACTGTTACAGAACATGCAAGCATTATATTGTCCATTGCAGATAGTTTGTACGAAGCTGCATTGCTACCTGGGGATACTTCCTGGGAGTTGGCGGATAATTTGATTAGTCCATTGGCTGATGGTAGTTATGATCTGATTATCACAGCAATTGATTCCATAGGTAACACGGGTACGGATACTGTGTTGAATGCTCTGAAAATAGATGCAACGGCACCTGTTGTTGGAGTTGATTTAATCACTACATCTGTAACGTCTCCACAATTATCGGGTGATATAAGTGACCCATCCGCAACGGTAATGATTCAATTGGGAGATTCCACATACGCACCAATAGTCAATGATACGGCATGGATTATTTCGGCGGGAACTATTCCTGATCTGGCAATTGGTTTTTATGAGATTGGAGCTACAGCGACTGATTCTGTTGGCAATATTGGAGAAGATACTTCCATTTTTGAATTGACGATTATTGCTCCAACAGTAGTTGAGCCAACCTTGGATTATAGATTCATAGATTCATTGGCACTTGTGGGTATTTATAATTCCGCAATCGGTTCTCAATGGGCGCGATCCGATAATTGGCTCACAGGTTCAATTGACACCTGGTATGGTGTGAGCGTGTCTGAAGGTCGAGTTACGGCTATTGACCTATCTGGCAATATGTTAAGTGGTGAAATTCATTTAACAAGTAGCAGTGCACTCGACGCGCTGACCAATTTGAACCTATCAAACAATAACTTAGTGGGGCTTGTGATTGACTCGATATCGGTTGCCTCTATTAGTGTTATCAACAATTTAATGAATTTCAATGGTGTTGCAGTATTGATAGCTAATCAGCCCACCGCTTCCTATAGCCCTCAAAAAATTCAATTGAGTAAAAAAAGAATACTTGCAGAACTTGGACAGACTGTAGTGATTGATCGGATGATCGGTGGAGCTACTGCATATACCTGGTTCCGGAATGACACGGTCATTGCCGGAAGTTCTGCTATACAAGAAGTGATTATAGATGGATTTGCTGATGAAGGGGTATTCCACGTAGAAGCAACCAGTTCAGCAGTGAGCGGCCTTACAATTGCTTCTAGTAAAGTGAATTTAAGGGTGTCATCGCTAGAAAGAGATAGTCGATCACTGCTGACCATAAAGGATTCGCTTAGTCTGGATGTTAATTGGGAAGGTGTTGCGAGTACTAGCTGGGAAGGTGTTGGTATTATCAACAACAGAGTAGCTAGGCTAGATCTTTCCAATAAGAATATTGAGGGACATCTACCCGAAGAAATCCTGGATCTTGCTGATCTGGTCTATCTTGATATATCGAATAATGCTATTGATTTGATACCGGATATGACGGAAATGCCTAAGCTGGATACCCTGATGATGTCTAACAATAAGCTTGATTTTGCCTCCATAGTCCCCAATCGATCTATAGTTGAAGTTGACTTTGAGGGCCAGGCATTAATTGAAATGCCTGCTGCTGATACTTTACCCAAGGACAGTCAGGTAATTTTATCTGTCAATACTGGCCGATCCGATGAACTCAATTTCAATTGGTTTTGGAGAGGTGTAACCTTAAACGCAGCTGAAAATGACATGGGAGAAGGTGCGAATGCTTATGAGATAAATGGGTTGACTTACGAAAATATGGGAGCGTATCGCGCGGTGGTGACAAGCGATTCCATTCCAGATTTTAAGTTAGAAACTGAAGTTCAAGGGGTGTATGCTTTCGGAAGTATTGATTTTTACCCTTCCTTCTTTTATGCGGATGGAGAGCAGGATTTTATCGAGGACGGTGAGAGTTATTTATTCAAAATTACAGCCAGTGGCCCGTATGATACAGTGGGTTTTGAGCCAGTGATGAATGATCATGTGTTTTTTGATAGTGTAGTGTTGGGGGATTATTTGCTGTACACCAGGACCGATCCCGACTTTACCATGACTAAAGGCGATGATGAAGTGCAATTCATCCCAACCTATTTTGAAAGTGTCCTGGAGTGGGACAGTGCTGATGTGCTGATGTTACGAGAATTCTTGACCGACACGGTTGAAATGATAAGAATCCCACCTCCATTACCACCGGATCCTGAAGGAGGTATTATCGGAATGATTGTTGAGAGCGATTTCGAAGATGATGTGGATCCTCAAGGGAGATTAGATTCTCGTCGGAGAGTAAAGAAAGCTGGATGTTCATTGAGAAGGCGTACAACTGGTGGTGGTGGCAGAACCGAAGAAGATGTATGGGAGTTGGTAGTATATAAAGAAACAGATGATAACGGGCGAGTTGAGTTTGGAGATTTGCCAGATGGTTTTTACCGATTAAATATTCAGTATCCAGGTGTTCCTATGGATCCAAATTCATTTGTAGAATTTGAAATATCAGACGAGGAAGATGGTGATGGATATGAACTTGCTGCAACAGTCACAGAAGAGGGTATTGTTGTTGAAGTGATTGAAGAGCTTGGTGTTTATAGACCATATTTCAAAGATTTGGAAGTATATCCAATACCTACAGACGGAGATTTGAACATCCGGTACAGGCGATTACTCTCTAAAAATGTAATGCTTGAACTATTAAATCTATCTGGGCAAGTGATCATAAGGCAGCCACTAAGCCATGGTAGAAATCAGTCGCTTAGCCTCAAAACAGATCAAATTGAAGATGGCATATACGTCCTTAATTTTTACGATGAAACTGAGTTGAAAACGAAGATTGCCAGTTATAAAATTGTTATAACGCAATAGCTATTCGGCACATCATCAAAGGGAATAAATGCTATTGCCAAGGTAAGAGCTGTTTTTTATTAAGTTAGATCAGTTCCTAATCATCTTAAATTATTGCGATCTGAAATCAATGGTTTATGAATTAAATTGGGTGGAATAATCATTCAAGTTTTTCTCGTTCACCTTTCCAGTCTCTCAAATCATCTAGTTTAGTTGTCGTTCGAGGTATTTTTTAACCTACCAATTCACTGAGAATGACTAAATCAAACAAACAAGAGGTATCCCACCAGGTTAGCTGGAAAGAAAAGATTGGCTATGCTGTGGGAGATGCCGGTTTCAATTTTTATTGGATCATTATAGGATCCTACCTGTCCTATTTTTACACAGATATTTTTGGGCTCCCAGCTGCAGCAGCTGGCACCATGTTTTTGGTGACCAAGATTGTAGATGCCTGCTCAGATCCTGCCATGGGAGCTATCGCTGATCGCACCAACAGTCGATGGGGAAAGTTCAGACCCTATTTATTATTCGGGGCATTGCCAATGGCGGGCGCTGCAATACTCACGATGAGTACACCTGATTTAGGTGAAGGGGGCAAATTAATTTGGGCTTATGGCACCTATTCATTTATGATGCTCTGTTATACCATTTTGAGTACGCCTTACTCGTCATTAGCAGGGGTAATAACAGCTGATGCGGATCAGAGAAATTCTATTTTCGGGTGGCGGTTCTTTTTCGCTTATTTCACGGGCATAATAGTAGGTGCATTTACGCCTGGATTAGCAGAGTATTTCGCAAATGGTGATGAAGCGAAGGGATGGCAGTTGACAATGGCTTTGTATGCAGCTGTTGCGACCATCCTGTTTTGGGTTACATTCATGACTACCAAAGAGCGAATCCAACCACCTAAGGAGCAGCGAACAAATGCCTGGGATGATATTAAAGATTTGGCTGGGAACCGGCCTTGGTTGATACTCTTTGCCTTAGCGATGATCATTATGATGACTATTGTGTTTAGAGGAAGCTCAGCCACTTATTATTTTAAGTATTTTGTCAAGAGGCCAGATTTGATGGGTGCTTACATTGGTGTTCAAATGGCCGCATATGCGATAGGTAGTCTCATGTCTCCATACCTGACCAAGTTGATGGATAAGGCAAAATTGCTCATGCTGTTGATGGGTTTGGTTGGAGGATTGAGCATTTTGTTTGCATTTGTACCTAAACCTACTTCTGAGGGTGTGGTTACAGTTCCACCTGAAATTTCAGTTACGCTTAAGGCTGAAGATTTACTGGGCACACAATCTTTGCCAGGAGATAACTATCGGTGGGTACAGCATAAAACAGGAGTGTTTTGGTTCATTAAAAAACTAGAAACCATAGGTGCAAATAGCAATACACTCAAAATAAATACAATTGACAATGCAGAAAGGAATCGTGTAATAAGTGTTTACAAGACTGATGAGCAAGGAAATATATACGATAGCTCTGATTTACCCTGGGAGATCCTTTTGATGTTTGCTTTGAACATATTGATAAGCCTTTGTCTTGGGCCAAAGTCACCGATAACATGGTCAATGTATGCTGATGCGGCTGATTATAATGAATGGAAGACAGGCAGGCGCGCTACAGCCATGACTTTTTCTGCGGCAACCTTCTCACAGAAACTTGGTGGGGCCTTGGGGTCAGCAGGAATCCTTTGGGTTTTGGCCTCCATGGGTTATGCAGCCAATCAAGTGCAAGATGGAGCTTCATTGACAAGTATAGTGTGGTTGCAAACTTTAGTGCCAGCATTCTTTGCCTTCATGGCAATTTTTGCATTGAAGTTTTATAATCTGACCAGTACAAAATTGGAGCATATTCAAGCAGAACTGAAGAGCAGAAAGTAATCTATACAGGTACAATATTTTTCTATGTTAATTGAACATTCTCAAGGCGGTGAGCGACTGAATTTATACAGTCCTACAAAAATGCCTAGAGCGGCAGCATTTCTATGGAATGAATGTATGATGATTCATATGAATTGCAGAGGGTATGCAGTGGCTCAATTTATGCAACCCGAACCCTCTAAATATGCGCATGCACCTAATTTGGAGGCCAAAACTTTTATGCAGCCTGAGCAACCGTATTATGCGCATCATCCCGGGAGATTTTTCTATGTTAAAGATCACAAGACAGGTGATTTATTCTCAGCACCATACGAGCCATGCAGAGTTTCGCTTGATAAATTTGAGTTTTCAGCTGGTAAATCTGATATCAAGTGGAAGGTATGTAAATACGATTTAGAAATTCTATTAAAACTGACATTGACTAAAAATGATCCGATTGAGATTTGGTCTATGCAGGTAACTAACCTTGGATCAAAACCAAGAGAAATTAGCGTTTATCCTTACTTTCCCGTTGGATACATGTCATGGATGAATCAGTCTGGACGTTATAATAAATTGGTCAATGGAATCATCACTTCATCTATCACGCCTTATCAAAAATACAAGGACTATTTCAAGAATAAACATCTCAAAGACAAGACGTTTTTGATTGGAGATCATGTTCCGGATGCCTGGGAAGCTAATCAGGAGCAATTTGAAGGGGAAGGAGGATTGAGCCATCCAGCAGGTATTCAGCAGGAGACATTAAGTATGGGGGATGCCATCTATGAGACTCCCACTTGCGCAATGCAATACAATATGGAGCTGGCCCCGGGTGAAAGGTCAGAAGAGCACAAATTTTTATTTGGTGCAGCTGCTACTGACCAGGAAGTTCAAGATATAAGAGACGCATATTTTGGAAAGAAGGATCAGTTTGAAAAGCTACAGGAAGAATACGATGAATACATTTCCTCAGGCAAGTCATTGATTGAAATTGAGTCACCTGATGAATCCTTTAATCTGTTTGTAAATCACTGGCTTCCCAGGCAAATCTACTATCACGGTGTAACCAATCGACTCACAACAGATCCGCAAACAAGGAACTATTTGCAGGACAATATGGGTATGTCCTACATTTTACCAGAGGTGACAAAAGGAGCGTTTAGAATAGCTCTAGGCCAGCAAAATGTCGATGGTTCTATGCCAGATGGTATATTGATCCATCGAGACGCAGAGTTAAAGTATATTAATGAAGTACCTCACACCGATCATTGCGTTTGGGTACCCATATGTTTAAAGGCCTACCTTGACGAGACGAATGATTATAATCTGTTAAATGAAGTGCTGCCTTATGCCGGAGGTGAAATTGAGGGGACTGTTTCAGAGCACATTCATAAGGCCATGCATTGGCTAGTGAGTAACAGGGATCATCGCGGGTTAAATTTTATTGAGCAGGGGGACTGGTGCGATCCGATGAATATGGTAGGGTATAAGGGCAAAGGAGTTTCTGGCTGGCTCACAATGGCGACATCATATGCGTTAAAGGTTTGGTCTGATATCTGTGAAGACGTAGGAGATATAGCCTATCAATCTCATTACAAAAAACTTAGAGAGGAAATCAATCAGGCTATCAATGCACATATATGGGATGATGAGTGGTACGGGCGTGGTATCACGGATGATGGTGTGTTGTTTGGAGTGAAAACCGATAAGGAAGGTAGTATCTTTCTGAACCCTCAGGGATGGGCATTTTTAAGTGGCTGCTCTACTCAAAATCAAAATAGGAAAATCCTTAAATCTGTTGAAGAAAGACTTGAATCTCCTTTTGGCGTAGAAATCATAGCGCCCGCTTATACGGCCATGAGAGATGATGTTGGACGCGTTACTCAGAAGTTTCCAGGCTCAGCTGAAAATGGGTCGATCTATAATCATGCTGCCGCTTTTTATGTTTACGGACTCTACCAGATAGGAGAGGCGAATGCTGCTTTTCGTATGCTCAGAAAAATGATTCCAGGTCCGGATCAGGAAGATATTTTACAGCGGGGACAGCTCCCTGTGTTTATCCCAAATTACTACAGAGGTGCTTACAGGCAATTTCCACGAACTGCTGGTAGATCAAGCCAGTTGTTTAATACTGGAACAGCGCATTGGGTATATCGATGTATCATAGACGGACTATTAGGTGTTCAGGGATGTCCAAAGGGCTTAAAAATAACACCTAATCTACCATCAGATTGGAAATCAGTGAAGGTGATCAGGCATTTCCGAAAGTCAACATTTGATATTAGCATGGAAGTTGGAGGAACGGATGAGATTCAAATCGTAGTGGATGGATCAATTTTGGATGGATCAATTATCACTAACATCGAACCAGGGAAAAAATATACTGTGGAAGTAGTCCTACCAATAGCATAGCTTCGGTACCGTTTGTACCCCAATATTATCGCTTCGATAGCTTAATTCGGACATGATTGGACTGTGTTGTAATTTTACACTGAATCAGACAAAATGATGAAGAGCTACCATATTACATTACTGCTAATAGTTCTGATACTTGGCTGTGAGGAAACTCCTGTAGAGCCTATTCAGAGAATAGGGCAGATAGAATTATTCGATACAGACAATAGTGCATCTGCAAAAGATTTAACGGTGCTTTTTGAAGCATGGGATCTAAGCGGTGTGGATGAGTTTCGGGTTATTTTGATCCCATCGGACCATGGTGAAATACAGATTGAAGATGCTCTCAAACTTGATGAATTGAGGTATCATGTGGTTGAAATTAAGGATAGTAAGCATTATGCATTCGATTTGCCCAGCATGTTGGATGTAAGAGGTGAAGAGATTAAGGAAGGGAAAAACTATCGTGTGAAAATCTTAATGGTAGGTGCCAATATAGGGCAACTTTCTTTGATCAGTTCAAATGGAGTAACTATTGAGAATAATGGTAAGTTTGACGGCTATTATGTAGGTACAATAAAACACAATATCAACTCCCGTGGTGATTTTTCACAAAGTGGACAGCTAACGACCAGTATTGTAAGATGTGATCTAAGAAAGAGTGACCTGGATCAACGATATCTTGGAACCTTAGAGATTTTGACGCAAAATGGAAGCTTTTTTAATCCTAATACTTCGGAAGGCGGATCGTTACGGTTTGAGATAGATGATCAGGGAGTGATCACTGAGATTGAGAGTGGGGGAGCCATGGCAGCCATAAACAATGTATTTCAAGCTTGTGACGAAACAAACCAGGGATTATTGGATGGTATAGTGGAAGACAAGCTGATCATCAGAATAATCGGTGAGAACTGTGAGAAAGGAGTCTATGAACTCAATATTCGTAGAACCGCTGTAGCTGTATCTATTTGATCAGAAAGAGACTTTTTTGATCAAATACTGAAACTTGTTTTCTTTCAAATCTCGTTTGAAAAGAAAGACACCAAAGTTGCCATTTCTAACGTCTTGAGAGATCAAGTCAAAATGATCAGTGATTAACGCACTATTCTGGTAGTCTCTGCCAGCCAGAATTTCATTGGTATGTAACATGCCAAATTCATCATCGTATGCAGTAAGCCTGATTTCAATAGGAATTTCTGCATAATCAGAGTCTTCAGATACTTCAATCCTTGTTAGAGATGTGATCAGATAAATTCTATCCTGTTTTGCGAATAGCGTAATAAAATCTGATTTATTTTCTTCATCATTGATTAAGTTGAAAAGAATGCGCTCATTTTGAACTTCCAAATTTTTATTCACCACCTGAAGGATATGATTTCCTTGTCGAATCACCAGGTTCCCACTCAGGGCAAATATTTGATTGACTAATTCATCTTGTTCATGTACAATGATTTCTCCAGTAGAGGTGAGGTGGAAGATGTTTTGGTTAATTGCAATAAACAGGTCATCATCAACAGCAGCTATATTAAAAGTTTCAATCTCATTACCTGCTAATGGTATTTCAAATTTCAAAGTATCGGTTATGTCAATCCCTATGCCCACATGATAGACATATTTGAGCACTGATGCCTCAGTAAAGTTTTGCCCGTTGACTTGGTATGTGTCTGAAAGCAATACGCCTGTAAATGCATCACGAATTTGACCGATAAATTGAGCGTCTATGACATTTGAGTGCTCTAATTGGAGTACTTGAAAGCCCTCTGATAAAAATCTGAGTCGATAAACTGGTATGCTATTTTCCTTTCGGATGCTACCGAAAATAAACTTTTCGTTTGAATAAATTGATTGTGCATGGACAACTTGAGGCTCATCAAATTCATAGATGACTTCCTTTGAATCTAAAACCAATTCTCCTTCATCCCCTAGAATTCTATATAGACTATTTTTAAAGGCTACAGTTGGGCTGGATGAACTGTTGATTTCAATGACACCTTTTGATGAGGTTTCATAGATAAATTGGGTCCAGTCTCCATCATTGATACTGATGTCCATTTCGGTCGAGCAGGCACATAGGAGTCCTAAACAAATAGGCAACACGATCTTTAAACTCATCAATATCTTTGTTTGCATAGTTCGATTGAAAAACTCAGCACTCCAAATTTTGAGTTATAGTTTACAATGGAGGGCTCATTATACATTAAAGATGCATTCAGATCATCACTCATGGCTTTTGATCTATCGGAAATACTCATTGTGAAGTTAATTCCAGGTTTAATCAATACATGGCCTATAACAAACTGACCTGAGATTGTCGAAATCCAATCAGTCGTCAATTGGTTTCTGAACGAGGCTAAATCGAACCCAGAAGGATCATTCGCACCAAAGTGGTGATCCCATGATTTGAGATAATTTATGCCTATACCAGTATGCAGATAGGGGATTATTCCTTTTGGCTTCCAAGGGAGCCTGAACGAAAACTGTACGGGTATTGAGTAGTTGATGATTCTTGTTTTAACATTCGTTTGGCTGTAATTGTCCCGATGAGCAAAAGAGAGACTATTGATCCCAATGGCAGTGCTGATATAAAATGGATCTTTTAGTGAAAATGTTCCACTTAGGAAGACCGACTTAAATGATTCCCCTTCAATATTATCAATTAGATTTTCATTTGACAATCCACTGATAAGTAATGAGTTGTCGAATTCGAAAGGATCTGTATAGAGTCCACCAATAGAAACGAATGGCATCCCAATAGCTACTCCAACACCAAACTGAAGTTTAGGTCTGTTCCGGATTATTTCAAGTGCATTTCTGAATTTGAAGACATCCGTGCCAGTTGCTGAAAAGTTAGCCTTTAGGTTGAGGATATTCCTGATACTCTGCTCAGCCAATCCTATTGAATCCAGAATGAAATAGGCATTTGAAAGGGTATGATTGGCTGCTATCACGTCTTTCCTTGTGTTTTCTTTCTTGTCCAGGAAGGATTTTAATGCATTGACGGCATCAAGCATGTTACCTTGTTCATATGCCTGTTGTCCGCGAATGAGTTCAGTTCGATCAAGCTCACTATCCTGGCCAAGCATTGGAAATGCGAAAATCATAATAGACGTAAATAGCCCAGTGACTAGTAGATTTCTATTGCTCATCACATTTGTAAGGGTCATATGAAATATCAGGTCCGACGTGGTAATTCCATTCTGCTTCTGTCATTGTTTCAACAGGCGATTCGCATAGTCGATTTGCAATCACAGCAGCATCTAAAGGATGATAACTTAGCGATCCATCCATTTCGCCAATCATCAGCAATTGGCTGTTCTCGTCAAAATACAATGTGGTTACAAAAGTAGAAGTCTGAAAACTGGAAGCGTCAAAAACACTTGTATCATCTGGCATCCAGATCCGTACATGTTTATCAAATGCACCACTGATGAGCTGGCCACCCAATGTGTAAGTGAGTGTTGAAACACGAGATTGATGTGCAGCTATTTCGGATTGTATAAATGGTTCCCCATTCTCAACTGAATATCTTCTTATTTCACCTGAATTATACCCGATGGCCAGGTTTTTAGCCACGCGATCGATGGCCAAGGCACTTATTTTGTCAGGATGATCGGCAATGAATGAAGTCATTGAGTTTTCAGTCAACTTATAGAGCTCATCACCCACAAGTGCAATATAGTCACCACCAAACTGCATAATATCGGAAATAGCAATTGAGAGTTCTGTATAGGACACTTCTATTTTTGTTGGATCTTTAGCGGAAATTCGGAGTATCTGAGTCTGGGTATATACTTCCCAAATATCAGTTTTAGCAAAAATAGCCAACACCTTTCCTTCTAATTTGTTAGCATAAAGTTCGTAGTATTCGTCAGAGCTCGGTTTGATTTGAATGAATTTTTTATCTCCAAGATACACCAGGCTGGTTTCTTTATCGTTAGTCCCAATGTTCAGTACATTGAATGAATTCAATGATCTTTCGATAATATCCATTTTACCCTCTTTGTAATAGTAGATAAAACCAGGAACTATTTCGAATGGGTACATTTCACGCTCACTTTCATACCACTTCTTAATTAACCCATCGTCTCCCAATGAATAAATGATGTCATTGGCTTTGAAAATATCAGTAATTCGTGTGTTGGCATGACCGATCATTTCAAATCTATTTTGGTCAATATTAGCAGTTTGAGCATCAAGTAGTGCCTTCATGACAATTGTAGGAGTCTCACCTGACGAACTTTCTTGAGCTAACATGTAGCTATTCAGTGCAAACTTTCTTTTCTGTGCAGGTTTGGGTTCGAGTATGGATGTTTTCGCTAAGCCGGTAGCAATATCAATGATGTTTTCTTCCTTAAGCTCCTGCTGAGCTTTGAATGATTCCTGCAAATTCATTTGAACCGAATCCAATTGTGTTGCAACAAATGCTGTGACTTCCTTGGTAACTGACAGGCTATCATCCAGCATATTGGCCTTCCTGTATGCATATCTCAATTGGCTGTTTAGGATCGCATTTCTTGCTTTCAGACTGTCCTCTCTTCTTATTGTCTTTTCCAATAAGGCATTATCCTCTTTAAGGGATTGAGATTGGGAATTGGTATTGATGCTTGCTTTTCTTGCGGCCGCTTCAAGCTTTTCTATTTTGACAATTGCTTTATTGAGTTTGCCCTCAAGTTTTGTGTTATTTGAGGTGCTTTTTATAACAATAAGTAGGGAAGCAATCATGACCACAATTACACCGATTAGGGCAGTCATTTTCAGGATTTTGCTTCTTTGAATCGATTTCCTGGATTTGTTAACCAGGGATCTTAGCTCATCGCTCAACACCAATCCTTTTTCGAATAGCCTAATTTGGTCAAGTTCTGCAGCGGTTAGCAATCTGTTTTGCTTAATGAACGTGCTGCCATTGACCCTTGAAAGGAAAAGAGCAGTCCTGGAAAGCCCGTCTTCATATCTTGATAAAAGATGCCCGGCCTTAGCTGCAAAATGAATGTTAGCGAATTGAATAGCATTATCGCCTACCTGAATCAGACTGGATTGCTCCAATTTGAAAATGATAGGATCAATATCCTTCTTATCTAAATTATAGACATTGCTGGCAATTGAATTGATTTCACTTGGAATCTCCGAAATGGCAATCGCCTTCAATAAACTTATTTCAGCCGATTTTGGATCATGTTCAGAAACGAAAGCATCAAAAAATTCATCATAGAGCGTTTGAGTGTTCTCTGGCGTTTTACCATTTGAAATTAATCCTATTAACAAACTGAGTCCGAGGAAATCAATATTGAGCCCATCAAAACTCAGGTCTTGAAGCCAGTTTTGATCATAGGAGATATTGCTGGCTTTACAATCATGTTGTAACAAAGACTCAGCCTCTTTAAAAGAAACCGGAGGAAGATGCAGGTAATTGACCTCTGTATTGAGAGCCTGTACTACATCCTTAATTGTTGCGATTGAAGTTTTTCGCACCACCAAAATGATGCATTTTCCTGAAGCAATGAATGCGTCAAACTGTTTTTGCAGGACGGACTTTTCAGTTAAAGCCCGAAGCATTGCGTCAATATTATCAAGAATGAGAACTGATGCCTTCTCATTAGTTGTAACAAACTCTGCTAAAGACGAATCGGGTTTGGATCTAAATACGGCCGTATCTTTGTTGACTGAAAGGTAATCGTCAACAATCCTGGACTTTCCGATTGCTTTCTCACCATATATAATGAGTAAGCCAGGTTGGATACCATCAATAATTTGATCGACTAGATCTTTTCTTAACGTTGAATTGGGCATACCTGCTTTTCCTTGTGCGATTCTATTATGCTGTTGCAAAAGGTAATGTCGCGCAATTTAAACCGATGGTGTTAAAGAGTAAATCCTCAGTTCCTGATAAATGATAATCAGTCCAGTTATCTTATGATCGGTAGCAATAGGTTATTTGAGACGGTCGTTAAAGAAAGCTCGAGTTCGAATTCTAGCTAACGTTGAGGCTTCTCCGTCTGTCCCGTCATCTTTGCCATCAAAACTATGCGATGCTTCTTCATAGTTAAAATAGGAAAGCGCTACGTCCGGCTCATTCATGAGCAAATGATTGATAAGACATAGTGAGTTTTTTGTCAATGGATCCATTTCAGCGACATGAATCATCAAATCACAATAAGGTTTGTAAATGGATGTTTCTGAGCAGGGATTGCCATAATACCCATTGTGAAAGGAGCCAGGGTAATAAACTACCGCAGCTTTAAACAAGCCATCTAGTGGGAGCACTACTGGAGGCCCAATCTCATTGGAATACTCAACCCCATCAATTGATTGTGTCCATGTCCAGTTATCAGGTGTCTGTGATAGATCATAGATGGTACTTTGAACAGCTGTACCTCCATGAGAAAAACCAAGAATACCCACAGAAAGCGGATCTACGATTTTCTTTCCATCATCCCATTGAAGGGTTTTAAGCATTTTCAAAACAGCATAGGCATCATGGTTTCTAACAAATGTTGCACTGATTTTGAATTGCTTTGGAGGGTCTTTCCATTCTCCCGCATTTTCAATTGTGCCCCTGGGATAGTAACTACCTGGAAATGCGCTAACAAATCCATCTTCATTTAACATTTCCTTCCAATCTTTGTTTTGCCTGGATAATTCCCATTCGTTTACAATATCATCGATTCCGTCATTATCAGTATCCTCATCATCCCAGTTGCCACCCGATCCATGCATGACGATAACCGCCGGCATCATTTCGCCATAAGTAGGAAGACTAATGGGAACAGTTAGATCCACACCCAATGAATTCACGGTCAGTATGGTATCCCGGGTATTTGCGGAAATGGTAATACCTCCAGCATCACAGTTGCAGGGCTCATCGTCATTGGAGCAACCAACCAGAACAATTAAAAAGCTTAGGGCTAACAGTTGTATTCTCATGAAATCAGTTTTTGAGGACAAACGCAATAGTGGTGAAAATTGATCTTTTTTAATCCATCTTTTTGAAGATTTTGCCAATTACATATCAAAGACTAACAGGCGCCACGTGTCGCGAGTAGAAGTGGATTTCTTGTTTGAGATCTGTCAATCTGAGCGTGGTTTTCCTAAAATGGAGAATCCATTCAAAGGACAAATGACTAAAGTCCTCACATTGTAAGTCCAAAACTCACGCCCTTTGAGTTGAAATATATCTGTAGTAATTGGCTAATAGAGGCAATAGAGACTGTTTTTAATAACATGCAACAATATTTAATGAATCCGCAACATGTGTTAATCCGCCCTCCATCGCTTTTTGAGTCATTTGCAAGCAATTGAACAAAGCATAACTAAAAATGACCGTTTTAAAAACACAATCTTCAATCAGGAAGATTAAAATTCAATCTACTGATTACGCACGATTACGTGTGAGCATGATGTTGATGAGAATATTGTTAGTTGCATTTATTCTTACTTTTTGGTTTTTCGCCAATAGTCAAGGTGTACAGAACCAGTATGGATTCACCGATGGTAAAGTGGAGCAGATTCTATCAGATGATAGCTTTCTTTACCTCGGTGGAAGTTTTGTTAGAGCATTTGATAGAGAAGATGTCCATGGCAATGGTATTGTGACCAACCTTGATGGAACATTACAACCGGGTTTTCCATTTATCAATTCTCGTGTAAGACATGCTATCCCTGACAATGAAGGTGGCTGGTACATCGCAGGTGATTTTTCATATGTTGGAGAAATCCAACAGTCATATTTGGCACATATTTTATCCGATAATTCAGTGGATACGTCCTTCACGCCCTCCATTTCGCATTCGGTGTATACAATGACATTGATTGGTGATTCCCTTATGATCGGAGGTCAGTTTGTAACCGTAAATGGGGCATCACATAAAAAATTGGCAAAGATCCATAAGTCATCCGGTGAGGTTGGAGGTTGGAATCCATCAATCGAGAATGGAATGGTTCATTCAATTGCTCCGGATGGAGATAGCGTTCTTGTGGGCGGATCATTCACTTTGGTCGAAGGAAGTATAAGTAGATCCTACATTGCAAAGTACAGTTTGTCAGATGGAGTGTTGGGTGACTTTGCACCAAACTATAATCATTATATCAATGACATAGCAATTTATGGTGATTCATTATTTGTTGGAGGCATTTTTACGCAAGTAAACGGACTCACTCGGAATCGTCTGGTTAAGATTCATAAAACATCGGGTGAGGCGAGTTTGACCTGGGATCCAGATGCTGATCGTAATGTGAACAAGCTAGCAATTCATGAGGGTGAACTTTTTGCAGTAGGCTATTTTGGAAAAATGAGTGGTCAGTTTATTGATGTCTTGGCTAAAATAGATTTGAACACTGGTGAGCCTGATGCTGCTGTCGATATCAACAGTTTTGTGATCAAGGGAGATATCAAGCGAGTAAATAGCATTGCCTTTGATGAGGATCACAACATGATCGTAGGGGGGTATTTTCAAATGATCAGCGGTAAGCCAAGTGCCTACATTGCAAAACTATCTCCAACCGGAGAGCTGATTGAATCATTTGATTTTGGTCTGAGCGATCAGGTTCAAACTATTGCTGTATCAGGTAATCAAATGTTTGTGGGAGGGGATTTTACAGCTGCTGGAGGTCAAACACGCATAGGTCTCGCTCGATATGATCATAAATCCGGTGAATTAAGTGACTGGGAGATGAATACAGATTTCCCGGTATATGTAATGAAAATGGACGGTGACAGTATGCTGATTGGTGGCAACTTCAATAAGGTCAATGGTGAGGCGCGTATCGGTTTGGCAAGATTTGATCGAGTTACTGGAAATCTTGGGTCCTGGTCACCATCCGCCTCAGGGTTACGAGATATTATAATTGATGGTGATAGCCTTTTGATTGGTGGAAATTTTACTTCAGTTGGAGGAGTTTCACGATCTCGCTTGGCGAAAATTCATAAATACACTGGCGAAGCAGGGGGATGGAGTCCAACTTCAAATAGTATCATTTACGATTTAGAAATGGACGGAGATAGTGTCATTCTATCGGGTGGTTTCACAACAATAAACGGAGTAAACAGATCAAAACTGGCAAAGGTGCATAAGTCAACCGGGGAGTTAAGCTCTTGGGCACCTCAGGTTGATAATTATGTATGGGATATGCAGCTGGATGGAGATAGTTTATTTATTGGTGGTTTTTTCAATAATGTCAATGGAGCATCAAGAAAGAAATTAGCAAAACTGCATAAAACGACAGGCGAGTTAAGTCCAAGTTGGATTGCCGATGCAAACAATACAGTTTATGACTTGATAGTTGAGGGAAATGAAATGTATGTCGCTGGGTGGTTTTCCTCAATCAATGGTGCACCTGCACATAGGTTGGCTTTACTGGATAAGACTTCAGGAAATGTCAATACTAATTTTAAGCCGTTGTTGAATGGACCGGTACTGGACATCACCAAAAATGGTGATTGGCTTCTGTTGGGAGGGAATTTTACCTATGCAAAAGGGGTAAGAATGGTTGGTTCTGCAGTGATGAGAGTCGACAATGACGTTGAGATTGAGTACAATGGTTATAAAAGTCAATCAGGCGATACGCTTAGAATTGACGAAATATTGGTGGACAGCACTTCAACGGACTATACCGTTACAATTAAAAATACGAGCATCTATTCAACCTTAAACCTTTCGGGTTTTCCAAGAATAGAGCTTAATGGTACTCATCAGAGTGATTATGGTATCGACAGTGCTGGTTTGCACAGCGTTTTAAACCCTGATGAAAGTACGACTTTTCAGATCAATTTTACGCCATCAGGAGGTGGCTTGCGATCTGCATCCATTGTCATCACCAATGATACGCCAGATGAAGAAACTTTTGTAATCAACTTAGCAGGACTAGGAAAGAAACATAAACAGCAGGTAACGTTTGATGAATTGGACCCAATGAATGTCAACGATGAAAACTTCACTCTAAGCGCGGTTTCAGATCAGGGATTGTCAGTGAGCTTTAAAAGTAGCGACACAACGATCGCAAAAGTCGTGGGTAGTGAAGTTGAAATAGTAGGGGGAGGCATTTGCCAAATAACCGCAATTCAAGCTGGAAATGAAGTCTTCCTTGCGGACTCAGTGGTCAGGACATTAGTGGTTTCCAAGGTCGACCAATCTATTACATTTAATCAGTTGAGTGATGTGACATTTGGGGAAGAGTATTTTGTACTGACAGGTCAGGCAAGTTCCTCATTGGATGTAGTTTACGAAAGTTCAAATTCATCTGTAATCATGATTTCAAATGATACAGCATGGATTGTGGGAGGTGGTGAGTCTACCATCACAGCTAGTCAGATTGGTAATCACATTTACAACGCAGCAACACCTATCCAGCAAGAAGTATTAGTAAACAAGTCTTCACAAAGCATCACATTTGAATTAGTAGATCAGCATGTGTACACTGATGGTAATTTATTGCTGAGCGCCACTTCTACATCAGGTCTTAATGTTATTTACACAAGTTCTGATACTTCAATTGCTAAAATCAATGGTGATTCGTTGATTTTAGTGGAGCTTGGTGAGGTGATTGTAACTGCACATCAGGCAGGTAACATGAACTATGAGGGCGCTGATTCAGTTCAGCAGACCATATCTATTCAAAAAGGAAGTCAGTTAATTACATTCAACGAGTTGGATGACATGACTTTTGGTCAAGATGACTTGCTACTATCAGGTTTTTCATCTGCGCAGCTGATTGTGGAATATAGTAGTTCGAATCAAGAAGTGGCCCAAATTGAGGACGGTGTGTTATCAATTGTGGGTGCAGGAACAACAATCATAACAGCAAGTCAAGGAGGTAATGAAACAGTCGAGGCGGCTGTAGATGTAGATCAAAGTTTAACCGTACTGAAAGTCTCACAGCAAATTGATTTCGATAGTCTTGATGATAGATCTTTTGGAGATGATGCCTTTATTTTGTTGGCACAATCTTCCTCAGGGCTCGAGATCAACTATCATATTTCAGATACCAGCATTGCAAAAATTGATGGAGGTAAAGTTATCATTGTAGGCGTTGGTGAAACTACCGTAACAGCCAGACAATCAGGAGATAATAATTATTTTGCAGCTGAAGATGTGACCAGAGATCTCAATATTTCCAAGGGTAATCAGCACATTGAATTTTCGGAGCTAGCGTCCAAAAAGTATGGAGATTCTAGTTTTACACTAGAAGGAACGTCTAGCGCAAACCTTGAGGTTTCATTTTCCACTTCTGATACTTCAGTATTACAAATCGAGGGGAGCCTGGCAACCATTTTAAAACCAGGCGTTGCTGTTGTCAGTGCCCGCCAAGCGGGAAATGAATTGTATACTGCTGCAGAGACTGTGACTCAAGAACTGACCATTGAGAAGCTTGATCAAGTGATCAGTTTTGATTCTATTTCTGCCAAATCATTCGGTGATGAGAATTTTGAACTTGTGGCTTCAAGTGATGCTGGTTTGATTGTCACGTACAGTAGTTCTGATACCACAATTCTTGCTATTGATGGAAATATAGCAAAGATCTTAAAGGCTGGATTGGTAACAGTAACGGCATCTCAAGAAGGAAATGATTATTACAATGCTGCTGAGAATGTGTTACAAGAATTGGGCATTGATAAGCTTAATCAACTCATAAGTTTTGATACAATTTCGACTAAAACATATGGGAACGAACCATTCAGATTGTCAGCTTCCTCTTCTTCCGGACTGGATTTGACTTTTGTAATTGAGGACACAACAATCGCTACAGTTATTGGTAACACTGTGACAGTTCATAGGGCAGGTGAGACAACCGTTACAGCCATGCAGCATGGTGATGCAAATTATATTGTTGCAGATCCAGTTGAACATCAGTTGATAGTAGCCAAGTCCAGTCAAACTATCACATTCAATGACATTTCAGAGAAAAGCATCAGTGATGAGTCATTTGAATTAGTTGCGACCAGCTCGTCGGATCTGCCTGTTTCATTTGTTTCATCAGACGTATCGGTTGTATCCATTGAAGGTAATGTGGTAACGATACAAGGAGCTGGAATAGCGATAATCACTGCAATTCATGCTGGGAATCAAAATTATCTTCCCGCTAATAGCGTTCATCAGTCCATTGAAATTGCCGGACTAACTCACTTTATCAAGTTTGATGAGATTCCGACTAAAACTTTTGGAGCAGAACCATTTGAGCTAAACGCATTTTCGAATCTTGGTCTGGAAGTCACATACTTAAGCATGGATACTAGTTTGCTTAAGACAGAAGAAAAGATGGCAAGTATCATGGGGGCAGGTAAAGTGGAGGTTGTCGCCATGCATGATGGGAATGACACAATTAATTCAACCTCAGATACGATAGTCGTCAACATAAATAAGGCAACTCAGACGATTGAGATAGAAGCACCGGAAACGATGTATACTACAAGTGATCCTTTCCATATATCAGCTGGATCGAGTTCACAATTACCTATTTCGATTCAGGTAACTGGTGTAGCGACAATTGATCAAAACGGGTTAGTTACGTTGACAGGAGAGCAGGGCATGGTTGAAGTCACTGTGGTTCAAAATGGTAATGCGAATTATCATTCAGTTGATACAGCATTCAGTTTTGAAGTAATGCTAAATCAAACCCTGAGTACGCCGCTAGAGTTGGAGATAACCGTTTTTCCAAATCCGGTGACTGATTATTTAAAAATACGCGGATCTGGATCACATGCTGTAGTGCTCATGGATGCAAATGGAAAAATACTTTCTCGGCTTACCGATACAAATGAAATAGACATGACTGGTTTGTCAAAAGGAATGTATTTGGTCCAAATTATTACACAGCAACAACAGAAGACAATACGGGTCGTAAAAAGGGACTAGCGACCTGTGCTACGTTCAATTGCCCCCATGTCAAAAGGACATGGGGGTTTATTTATGTTTTTCTGCGTATGATGTGGGAGAGCACTCAAATAATTCCTGAAAGCTTTTACTAAAGTAGGTTTGACTTCCAAAACCAACCTGATAGGCAATTTCGGTAATGCTGCCAGCCTGCTGCTTGATAAGATCAGCGGCACGATGCAATCGATAATTTCTGATGAAATTAGTAATGGATTGGTCCGTGAGCGCCTTCAGTTTTCTGTGGATTTGGGAACGGCTCATGCCAATTTCGTTTCCTAGTTCTTCGACGCTAAACTGATCATTGCTGATGTTGTCTTCAATAACTGATTTTAGTTTATTGATAAACCTCTGACTCTCTGACACCACAACAACTTCGTCAGGTTTCAAGTAAGATTCGTGTTGATATTTCTGTTGAAGTTTAGATCTGATCTCAATCAGATTTTTCACACGAATATTTAGTTCAGTTTCGTCAAATGGCTTTATCAGATAATCATCTGCTCCGGTTTCAAGGCCTTCAAGTTTGTTTTCACGCGCCGCTTTCGCTGTGAGCAAGACGACCGGTATGTGATTTGTTTTTTCGTTGATTTTGAGTTGTCGACAGAGTTCAAATCCATCCATTACGGGCATCATTACGTCGCTAATGATCAGGTCAGGGATTTCTTCTTTCGCCAATTGAAAACCTTCTTCTCCATTGAAAGCTACAGATGTTCTGAATTCATCTGACAATGTTGAAGCAATGTATTTGCTAAGGTCCAGATTGTCTTCGACAATGAGTATGTGGAGCCGGTCGTCATCTTCCTGATGCGATTTGATTTCATCAAGAGCAGGTGTTGTGATCTCGATATTTACAGGTATTGCAATCTCTTCTTGAGTAGTTGGCAAATCAAGATTAGCGTTGGACGGTAACGTGATTTCAAACGAAGTTTCATTTTGATCGCTAGTCACACTAATGGTGCCGTTATGCAGGTCAACAAGTTCTTTTACAAGCGATAAACCTATGCCTGTGCCTTCAAATGCTCGAGTTGTTGCTGAATCGGCTTGATAAAATCTGTCAAACAGATAAGGAAGTTTTTCAGCTGGAATTTCAGAACCTGTATTTGACACTCGCAGCTGGCACATGCCATCTTTGTCGGATTCGAGATGAATGTTCACCTGACCGCCTCCAGGTGTAAACTTGATCGCATTTGAGATTACATTGGATATGATTTTATTTAGCTTTTCTCTGTCGGCACCCAACCAGATTGGAGCGATTTGATGATCTATAGGAGGGGTGTCATTTAAATACACGTGAATATTGCGATCCTCACAGATGGATTCATAAAGCATGAGCGTGTTTCTTACTTCAAAGGCAAGATCAATTTTGGTAAGAACTAAATCTAATGAGCCAGATTCCAACTTGGACAACTCTAGAAGTTGATTAATCAGTTGAAGCAGTCTTTCAGCATTTCTCTTAATGGTTGCACCAGTGTCATTTAGTTCATTTTGGAACCTGCTGGCCAATCCCATGATCACGGTTAGCGGAGTACGAAATTCATGTGAGATATTCGTAAAGAAATTATCCTTTAACAGATCCAGTTCCTTCAGTTTTTCTGCCTGTTCTTCAAGGAGTTGGTTTTTAGAAGACAAGTCCTCGGTCTTCTCATCGACCAATTTTTGCAGGACCATCTTTTCTCTATTTAATCTACTGGCTCTCCATTGGATGAATCCAAAGAGTGTGCTGATAAAGAGTGTAACATATAGGACATATGCCAAGGTAGTTTGCCACCAGGGCGGAGCGATATAGATATCAATTGATGTAGGTTCACTGCTCCATGTACCATCATCGTTTGATGCTTTGACCATGAATGTATAGAAGCCGGGATTTAAGTTGGTATAGGTGGCAGTTCGGTTCAAAGCGTCGGTTGTCGTCCAATTTTCATTGAATCCCTCCATTTTGTACGAATAACTGTTGGTTAGCGGGGAAACAAAATCATTCGCAACGAACTCAAATGAAAAGACATAGTCTTTATAGGTGAGATCGATCGATTGAGTTTCAGTAATGTTCTGTTCTAGTGGTGTGTTTGGACCAGGCTGGACTGATTTGTTGAACAGCTTAAAGTCTGTAAAAGACACCAATGGAGATGTTTCCCTAATTTGATATTCTTTTGGATTCACAGCCAGAAACCCCTGATCACCGCCAAAGAACATTTTGCCATTTCGATCCTGATAATGGGAGTGCTCATAAAACTCACCAACCGGAAGACCGTTTTTACGCGTATAGGACTTGAACGTTTTATGGACCGGATCAAAAAGAGAAAGACTCTTTAGTGTAATGATCCACAGTTTTTTGTTTTCTCCCTCCAGAATCCCGTAAATGACATGATCGCTTAACCCATCTTCCATCGTATATCTTTCAAATTGATTGGAGGTAGGGATGAATTTATTGAGGCCTGATTCCGTTCCGACCCAAATGGTTTTTGATTGATCCTCAAATACAACATTGATGGCATTGCTGGAGATGCTATTTGCATTACCTAGGGCATTTACATAATGCTCAATTTGATCTCTTGTTTTATTTAATCGATCAAGCCCGCTCTCTGTTCCAATCCACATTTCTCCCTGAGAGGATTCAAAAAGGTTGTAAACCATACTGCCACTCAAGTGCACTGATTTAGTAGGGTCACTTGAAATATGGCCATTCATACCTGATTCAGGATCATACCACATGATACCATTGGAAGTCGTAATCCAAATGATTCCTTGCTGGTCGAGAAGCAAATCATAGCATTCTACATTCCCGCTAAGCTGTGGCAATCCATCATATCTTTGAAAGATAGAAGAACTGGGTTCATATCGATAGAGGCCACCACGACAGCTTACCCATAAATTCCCACTCCTATCAAATAAAAGATCGTGAATATTTCCAGGGTTTACTTCTGTGCCCCCGTCGATAAAGCTCGAATGTGTCGAAATGACCTCTAGTTGTTCGTTCAACCGTTCGATAACTCCGTACATATTCGCAATCCAATATGTTTGATTTTCATCTTGAACAATAGAGGTAATTGGCCCTGCAGTTATACCAGCTTGATGTGATGGATTATTTTTGATGTGCTGGATAAATGAAAACTGTGGTTTGAAGATATTGATACCAAATGCGGTAGTTCCAAACCAAATCACATCAGTGCGGTCCTGGTAGATGGTGGTGATGATATCGGCTTTAAGACTTGTGGGATCTGATTGACTTTGAGTGATCAGCTCAAATTTTGATGTGTTTTCATCAAATAGGGCGAGTCCATGTAGACGAATTCCATTCCAGATGTTGCCTTGTCTATCAACATGCATTTTGTAAATTCTATTGCCATCAATACCACTTTCACTTGGGAAATATGAACGAAAAGAGATAGAATCCAATGGTGTTATTGTAAGTCCATTATTGGTGCCTAATATTAGATTGTTACCTTTTTCAGAAATAGCATAGACCTTGTTGTCGGCCAACGAAAAATTGGATTCGTTTTCTTTGTAGAAATTTATAAAACTTCCGTTATTCCATTTACTCAAACCATTTGAGGTGCCTATCCAAACATTTCCTTTACTATCCTCATATATTTCATGGATCATGTTATGAGCGAGTGATGTAGAATCATTTGAATCATGAGAAAATTGCTCAAATGTCCCATCTTTCCCGTTCATCAGACTCAATCCGGTAGCTGTACCCACCCAAAGTCTGCCATCTGAGTCTTCGATAATATCCCTAACGTAATTCCCAATCAGGGAGCTTGAATCCGATTCCGAAAAATTATAGTTTGTAAATGTTTGATTGGCAGGGTCAAATCTATCTAATCCACCATTCCTTGTTCCAACCCAAAGGGTTCCTGATTGATCAACATAAAGACACTTAATATTACTATCTGATAAGCTCGATGGATTGCTCGGCTCATTAAAAAAAGTCAATATTTCGTGACCATCGTATCGGTTAAGTCCTGATGTGGTTGCAATCCAAATGAATCCTTTGTCATCTTGAACAACATCTCTAATTGTAGCGGTGATCAAACCATCATCGGGAGTGAGATGATCAAATCGTAAAGTTTCTATTTGACCAAATAGACTGGTTGAAGCAGTCAAAATTGCAAACAGCAGTGTCTGTCTATATTTCATGCTTTGGGACTATGCCGCTAAAGTTAAGATTTCTTGTTATAAAGGAAAGTAGAATTATGCGAATAGGTCCCCCGTCCTGGGAAGATCTTGCCTTTTCAAATGTTTAAGATACAATTGTGCGCAGGCATTTGCATCACTGAGTGCATCATGATGATTGAGTGGGATACGATACTTTTTACTCAAATAGGCGAGTCCTCTTCCGTAAATCAGACGCGTACATCTTTCCTCAAACTCCGGTTGAATTTCATCATAGTAGGCTAGGGTATGCCGCAAGCAGTTTGCATCAAACCCAACATTATGCGCCACAAAAACCTGATCAATTACGAATTCTTTCACGCTTTCGTGCCATACCACGTCAAACGTCGGAGAAAGCTCCGTGTCCAGAGGTCTTATGCCATGAATTTCAATGTTTTTTTTTGCGTATGAATTTTTCGGGGGACGTACAAGTCTGTTAACCTGATGGACGATTTCACCTTTTTCAACTCTGACCAATCCTACCTGACAGATGCTGTTAGGGTTGAAGTTAGCGGTCTCAAAATCAATTGCTGTGAAGTCTTCCATGATATTGAACATGAAACTAAAAAGAAAATAGATCTTTCAACATGTAACATTAGATTCATTATGTCGTCATTAAAGAAATTATTGCATGACTATCGGAAGCTGGTAGATCACTCCGGTTTGTTCATCGATAGATTCCCAATTTTGTCAACATGAGAATTACATTGCTCATTATTTATAGTTGCCTTATTTCCTCATTGATGGGGTATGGACAGTCATATACGGGGACAGTTGTAGACGATGCGACTGAAGAGGTGTTACCCTTTACCAATATTCATGTCATCGAGCATAACCTTGGTACGATTTCCAATGTTGAGGGTGTTTTTGTGCTGGATCAAGCTTTGCTATCTCTTGACGATAGCGTCAAGTTTAGTTTTGTAGGCTATGAAACCTTGAAAATTCATATCAGCGAATTGCAGCGTCAAAACGTGGTTAGGTTACAGCCAGCAATTATCAATCTAGATGAAGTGGCCGTCACTTCGAAAGAAGTTGATGTAAAGGACATTGTTAAGCAAATAAAGGAGAGGTATGAGCAAAACTATCCTGAGGTTAATGCAAAGCGAAGAATATTCTATCATCGTTTTGAGAAAACCCCTTTTGGAGAAGAGAATGCCATTAAGATCAAACAGTCAGACTTTGGAGGGTTAGACAAAGAAACCATTAAAGAGTTAATCGATCAGCTACCTAAGGAATTCATTGACTATCAGGATGCAGTGGTTGATTTGTATGTTGAGAATGATGAATCAAAGTTAGTTTCCATAGACGCTGTATCAAAAGAAGCAAGTTCTGTTCAGGATATTGGTAAAGAACTTGAAAAAAGGTTGGAAGGACTGCTAGAGGATATTAGACAAACGCAGCAAAACGAAGAAGTCTACTATAAATTCAGGAGTGGGATACTTGCTTTCAAAGCAGAGTTGAATCCAGAGGACACCATTTCTTTTGATGAAATAGATACCAACTTTTATGAAGTTCCTGTTCCTCATATTAAAGGCAATATCAACTATGTATTTAAGGAATTTGCATCCCTTGAAGGCAAGAACTGGCAGTTTATCAATCATCCAGGTAAGTACAAGTATGAGTTGTTAAGAGTAAGTTTAATGGAAGAATCCCTGGTTTATGAAATAGCATTTAAACCGCGTGTAGGAGGGTTGTTTGAAGGCCTGATGTATGTTGATATCAATGACTTTGGAGTCCCAATGATGGAGTATAATTATGCCAGTGAAAAAACAAGTCAGAATATCGACATTTTAGGTGTTTCACATTCTATGCGAGATATGACTGGCAGAGTTATTTTTAGAAAGGACACTGATGGTTATCATCTCAAATATGTGTCAGCCACTCAGAATGAATTTTCGGCTATCGATAGACCATTTTCAATTATGAAAAAACAGAGAAGGTGGCTGTTTGATAAAGAATTAAGTGAGTTGAAAATGAAGCTGCAGATTGATTTCGATGTGCATACCTCCTGGGAAATACTGGTTATGAATCAGGAAGCGATTGATCAATCAATGTATACAGGAATAGAGGAGTCCAAAAAAATCCGATTTATGAAGGAGTATGTAGAAAGTGCTGAAATGTGGTCCCAAGGCACGGCAATTGCACCTAAACAAGAGTTGGCGCATTTTTCCACAAATAAGTAACTGACGGTGCTATTTTCTGAATGGATAAATGGGTATATTTATAATTGTCAAGATTAATACTCCTCCAGAAACCTTTTGATCACTGGCCGCTTTAAGGGTAATCTTCTTGACCAGCTCTTATGTAGTGCTATTCTTTTTTTGCTGGATTGTTATTAGCGAAGTAATTTAAGATTTTCACATTGTTTAAAGCCCATTGAGGTCCATAGAAACCAAAAGTTAAATAGACGAATGAGATATTTTTTGCTATTGATAATCGGAGTAGGGATGAGTTTTACTTCCTATGGACAGAATGATGTTCATGAATTATCTGAGCTTGGTTTCATTTCCGGTCACTGGCGAGGGGAAGCATTTGGAGGAGAAGTGGAAGAGATTTGGGGACCACCGATGGGAGACTCGATGATGGGGGTTTTTAAGCACGTGAAGGATAATGCAACAACTTTCTATGAGATCATGATAATACAAGCTACCGATGAGGGGATTTATCTAAAATTAAAGCACTTCAACGGAGATCTAACTGGCTGGGAAGAAAAGGATGAAACAGTAGATTTCAAGCTACTTAAGGTCAGTGATAAGCGAGCGCTATTCGACGGGATTTCTTTTGAGCAATTAAGTGATGAAAAAATGCAAGTTTTGGTTGAATCAAAAGAAGATGATGAAGTCTACTCATTTACTTACACTCGATTCAATAGCAATTAATTGCCCTTTTCATCACGTGGTTAATAATTGACATAGAAAAACAAAATAGCCGGTGCTTTCTACAATAATTAGGTAATTTCATGTTTCAATTAGCATGACTCGAATACTTCTTGTTTTTTTTCTTTTTGGTGCCTGGCTTGCTCAGTCCCAGGACGTACCAAATCTAATTTTGAAGGGAGATTTTAGTGAAAGGCGCGCTAAAGAAATTACGCATGCATTTGTGTTGGCAGAACAGGCTGTAGAGGAGATGAAACTTACAATGGATGAGATTTGGGAAGTGGATGGAAATGAAGAAATGGTTCATCATTTACAGCGAAAGGTGAAATGGGAAAACAACAACGAATTCATGACGTGGCTGGGGAGAGCTGAGAGGATTGGAATGGTCAGAAGAAAGATCAATCGTATTCACAAACAGTTTAAGGGGAATGTAACACTTGAAATGGTTGCTGATAACAAAGGGAGATGTGCGGGATGGATTGGTGCATGGACTATTCCATTTGGCCGAACAAAAATTCGGATTTGTGATGCCTTTTTTGAGCATCGCACACATTTACATGAAAAAATATTGATTCATGAAATGGGGCATGAAGCAGGCATGTTTTTACATCATAGAATTCATATCTGTTGGATTGCCAGAAGGGCTGCTGCCTATGCGCGCAATAACGTTGTAAAGAGAAGTCCAGAAAACTATGCCTGGTTAGCGGCAACTTACCTGGGCATGCGATGCGGAGGATGACAAGGGTAAATGTTGCGTTGATGTCAACAAGAGCACACCTCAGATAAAGAAATGTTTCAATCATTGTGGCCATCCAGGTATTAATCGCCTTCTGTCAAATTAATGGCCAAATAAATAACGTCTATTTCATAGATTGAGCTTTGGTTAATTAAAATTACGAATATGAAGAATTTGGTTGCGCCAATGGTAATGATGGCATTGCTATTGGCATGCGGAACGACAGAAAAAACGAGTAGTGAAGGATCCACATCCCCCAAAGAGGCACCTAAACCTGTTGAGTCAGACTGGATCAATTTGTTGACGGATAATTCAGCAGAAGGATGGCGTGCTTATAATGGAGATGCACTGCCTCCAGGCTGGATGGTTGAAGACGGAGTATTACAGTTTGATACAGAACTTGGCCTGGAACAGGATTACGAGGGAGGAAAGGATATTATATATGGTGCTGAGGAGTTCGATAATTTTGAGTTTTATGTAGAATGGAAACTTCCAGAAGGAGGCAATAGTGGTATTTTTTATCATCTTAAGGAAGGCTACAGTGGGCCGCCGGAAATTTCCGCGGAATATCAATTGATTGATGATGAGAACTATGCGCGGATCCATGATCTGACAGCATACAACACGAGTCTTGGGTATGAAAACCCGTCAGAACTTCACCCACTTCAGCAGACTGCATCGGATTATGCCATGTATGCAGCTAATCCTGAGAAAAAGCAACTGAACCCTGTGGGTGAATGGAACTCATCCAAAATTGTATTTACTGAAGAAAAAGTGGAGTATTGGTTGAATGATCAGATGGTATTGTCGTTTGTGCCATGGTCGGATGATTGGTACGAAAGAAAGAATAATGGAAAATGGAAGGACTTTCCAGATTATGCCAAATTCAAGAAGGGATACGTTGGATTTCAAGATCATTCCAGTCCTATATGGTTTAAAAACATTAAGATCAAAAAACTATGAGCAAGCAAATACTTCAGTTGAATAGACGAGCTTTCCTGAAAGGAACAGCGGCGCTAGGAGCACTTTCATTACTACCGGAAGCTGCATTATCAAAATTGGCACAGGGAGATTCATTGCGTACTGCACACGTAGGTGTAGGAGCTATGGGAGTTGAAGATCTAAAGGCATTTGCTGCCCACGACAATGTAATTGTAAGCGCATTATGTGATGTTGATGCCAAAAACCTTGAGAAGGCAGGGAAGATGTTTCCAGAAGCAAAACTATTCAAGGATTATCGCTCAATGCTCGATGAAATTGGGGCACAAATAGATGCGGTGGTAGTCTCAACGCCAGATCATACACATGCACCTGCCTCCCTGAAAGCTATGAATATGGGCAAGCCGGTTTATTGTCAAAAACCATTGACGCATCATGTTACCGAAGCGCGCGAAATGGCAAAAGTGGCAAAAGAGAAGAATTTGGTTACGCAGATGGGTATTCAAGTTCATTCATTTTATGATTACAAGTTGGCAACTATCCTCATTCAATCCGGAATAATTGGAAAAGTTCATACCGTTCATGCCTGGTCACCTAAAAATTGGGGGTATGATGGTAAAGAACCTGAGGGTTCAGATCCTATTCCCGAATCATTGGATTGGAACCTCTGGCTTGGAACCTCGGCTGAGCGACCTTTTAAGAAAGACTTGTATCATCCTGGCAATTGGCGCAAGCTAATGGACTATGGATGTGGGACTTTGGGAGATATGGGTGTTCACATATTTGATACACCGTACAACGCACTTGCTTTAGATGTGCCACAAACAATTGTGAATAATTGTAGAAAACCGACAGGATTCGGTTATCCGGAAAAAAACAAAGTAACCTATGAATTCCCTGGTACCGCATACACAGGAGAAAAACTTACCTGGATTTGGTATGATGGGGAGGGTGCTCCAGCGGATCATCAAGACCTAGGCTTACCAAATGGAGATCAATTACCAGATCAGGGCGCAATGTTTATGGGTGAGAAAGGAAAATTGCTGTTGCCTCATTTCATGCAATTGCCTAAGCATATTATCGACGGGAAATATGTTGATATTGATATCTCAAAATACGATCCTGATAAATCATTGGGAAGTCCTGTGTCAGATTATGGGGCAGAAAGTAATAAGCACTATCATCAGTTTGTAGATGCCTGTTTAGGAAAGAGTGAATGCAGCGCTCCATTTTCATACGCTTCCCGTTTAACTGAAACCATACTATTAGGAGTGATTGCCGGTCGTTTTCCAGGTAAGACATTGCACTGGGATCGTGAAAAGGCCGAATTCGCAGAAAAGGAAGCTAATAAATACCTAAGTGGTGTTTATCGCGATTTCTAGTCAACAAGTTTGATCAGGTTGAACGTTTGCGCAAAAAGTCACAAATGCTATTAGCTATCTTCATCTCATAATAGTGCGGTATGAAATATATTTTGTATTTAGTAGGAATCCTTACTATAATAGGTTGTCAGTCTGAAAAAGAAAAAGAGGCCAAGCCAAACATTGTGCTTCTTTTCACTGATGATCAGACTTATGCTTCGATAAATGCATTGGGAAATAAGGAGGTGAGCACACCCAACATGGACAGACTAGTCAATGAGGGCGTGACTTTTGTCAATGCATTCAATATGGGAGGCTGGAATGGTGCAGTGTGCATTGCTTCAAGGTCGATGATGAATTCAGGCAGAAGTGTGTGGCGTGCTTACCAGCTGGAGCAGGATTGGAAGGCTGGTGAAAAACTCGATGAAACATTAGGTAGCCTATTGAGATCAGGAGGTTATAATACTTATATGACGGGTAAGTGGCATATTCAAGCACCATCGGATTCATTGTTTGACATAGTGAAACATGAGCGTCCAGGGATGCCTGGAGATCGCTGGGGTGTTGGAGGCGAAGGAAAACATGTTCATGAAGCTTTTGCAAATGGTGAGGATTTGGATGCCGTAATGCCAATCGGATACAATCGACCCAAACATGAGGATGATACCAGCTGGTTGCCAGATGATCCATCACATGGAGGCTTTTGGGAGGGTGGTAAGCATTGGAGTGAAGTGGTTAAAGAGAATGCGATTTCCTTCATCTCAGATGCATCAGATAAAACTGAGCCATTTTTTATGTACCTGGCGTTCAATGCACCACATGACCCTCGTCAAGCACCCAGGGAGTTTGTTGACATGTATGATGAAACATCCATCGCGGTTCCTGAAAGTTTTATGCCAGAATACACGTATAAAGATGATATTGGCAATGGCCCAACACTCAGAGATGAGGCATTGGCTCCATTTCCAAGAACGGAATACGCTGTTAGGGTTCATAGAAAAGAGTACTATGCGCTTATCAGCCATTTGGATCATCAGATTGGAGAAATTCTTGAGGCCTTAAAAGCATCAGGTAAAATGGAAAATACTTATGTTTTTTTCACAAGTGATCACGGATTGTCAGTGGGTAACCATGGACTAATTGGTAAACAGAATATGTTTGATCACAGCATTCGGGTACCATTGATGGTGATGGGGCCTGGTATTGAGGCTGGAGGTAAGCGCTCTCAGGATGTGTACCTGCAAGATGTTATGGCTTCAAGCCTTGAACTGGCAGGTGTGCCAAAGCCATCTTTTGTAGAGTTTAATTCACTAATGTCCATCATTGCTGATGAAACAAAAAAAGGAAGCTACAATAGTATTTATGGATGCTATGTTGATTATCAGCGGATGATCAGGAAGGATGGATTCAAATTAATTGTTTATCCGCAAGCGAATAAGGTGCTACTATTTGATTTGGAAAATGATCCTAATGAAATGAATGATCTCTCTGGCGATCCGGATCATCGTGATATGGTCAAAGCATTGTTCTCAGAGCTTTTGGACATACAACACGAAAAGGAAGATCCGTTGGACCTTTCAGATATGTACAACCAATGGCTATGACGGTTTCCAATTAATGAAAAAATCTAATGCTTCAGGATTTCTTGTTGCATCTTTATTAATTGATTTTTGAATATCCCGTCCCATCAATATCTTTTTTACAGGGACTTCCATTTTCTTACCACTGAGCGTATAGGGAATGTCATCCACTTGCACAACCTGGTCTGGAATATGGCGGGGTGAACACTTTATTTTGAGCTGGTGTTTAATTTGTTGTGACAGGTGATCAAATGCAACATTTCCTGAGGTCACTACAAATAATGGCATAAAATCTTCTCCATTGGATTGTTCCATATTGACAATAAGGCAATCCTCGATACCATCAATTTCGTCTACAACATTATAGATTTCCGCTGTTCCAATTCGGATTCCATTTCTATTTAATGTGGCATCTGATCTGCCTTGAATAATGAGTGAACCATCTTTGGAAATTTCAACATTATCACCGTGCGTCCATTTTCCCGGATATGCTTCGAAGTAGCTCGATTTATAGCGTTTCATATCCTGATCATTCCAAAAGTAAATAGGCATTGATGGCATTGGTTTTTCAATTACCATTTCGCCCAGAGCGTCAAACTGATCAATACCATCTTCATCATATGATTTTAGTGCACATCCTAATGCGCGTCCCTGAATTCGACCTTTTGTCACAGGTAGGTAGGGAACACCACCGACAAAGGCAGTACAAATATCTGTACCTCCGCTCATTGAGCACAACCAAACATTATTGGATATGTGCTCATAAACCCAATCAAACACTTCAGGAGGAAGAGGAGCGCCAGTAGAGCCAATGGACCTAAGTTCGTTAAACTTGTTTTGGGTATTTGGAGAAAGACCTTTTTTCATGCAAGCCGTTAGGAAGGGAGCACTCGTTCCAAAATGATGGATAGGTAACGTATCAGCTAAATCCCATAATCTATTGAGTGAGGGGAAACCAGGACTTCCATTGTACAGTATGGGAATTCCGCCAACAAGCATACTCGCCTGAAGAAAATTCCACATCATCCAACCTGTCGTAGTGAACCAGAAGAAATTTTCACCTGTCTGAGTATCATTATGGAATTTATGATACTTCAGATGTTCAAGTAAAACTCCACCGTGTGAATGCGTAATGGCTTTTGGAATGCCGGTTGTGCCAGAAGAGTAAAGAATCCATATAGGATGATCAAAAGTTACCCTTTGAAAGCTCAGTGAACCTGTAGTTGGCTCTTTCATGATTTCTGACCAGCTGTCGTAACCTGAGTGAGACAAGCCATCAATCATAACGACGCATTCCAATGAATTCAATCCATTGATAATTTGAGTCAATTCATTTGATCGATCATGCTGTTTTCCATTGTAGGGATAGGAAGGTTTCCCAATAAGCACTTTTGGAGCAATTTGACTGAACCGATCGATCACCGTGTCTACTCCAAAGTCAGGAGAGCAACAAGACCATACAGCACCTAGGCTATTCACGGCTAAGAACGCAACAATTGCCTCGGCAATATTGGGTAGATACGCGACCACCCGGTCTCCTTCTTCGATACCATTTCGAATTAAATAATTTCGAAATTGAAGTGTCGATGTTTCCAGTTTGTCCCAGGACCAATTGATTGGATTACCACCTTCTTCCAAATAGGTGAGAGCAGGCCTTGATCGATTACTGTTTCGGAAAACGTGCTCAGCATAATTGAGGTAAGTGCCCTCAAACCAATCTGAACCAGGCATTTCATTTTTTGTAATTGCATGATCAAATGATCCTGAGTACTGAATATCAAAGTATTCCCAACACGCCATCCAGAACTCATCTACATCATCAATAGACCATTGCCAGAGGTGATTGTAATCTTCAAATGATAATTGACGCGTTTGATTTAACCAACGCTCAAAGGACTTTAGATTGGAATTCTGAATGAATTTGTCCGATGGACTCCAGAGGGTTTTGCTTTTCAAATTTGGGATATTTAGGTGAAGTAAATATAGTCTGACGCAAAACCATCCCCAATTTATGTTACCCGGTTTTCTTCAAATGGGGCATTAGAGACCGGTATTCCTTGCACTCACTCTTTGTTCCTATGAACAAAGTTTTGTCATGTTGATCCAGTACAATAAAGGCGCGATATCCTTTACTGTAAATAATACGTGGATTCGTTTTTTTGGAGTTGAAAAGCGGAAAAATAGAGAGCATGTAGATTTAATAGTTAGTAGTACTAATTTATGATCAATTATCCTAAAATTCTTGGTGCTAGCCCTAAAATGAAGTTTCCCAAGTGATGAATTCAATTTAATTTTAAGTTTATGAAGAAACTGTTTTATCTGTCTACTTGCAGCACTTGCAAACAAATTATGGATGACCTGGGGAATGAGGTTGAGGAATTTGAACTAATTGATATAAAAGCGCGTAACATTGAAAGCGATGAAATAGACATGATGGTCAGGTTGTCAGGATCGTTTGAATCGCTTTTTTCCAGACGAGCAATGAAGTTCAAATCCATGGGATTGGCTAAACAGGAATTGACAGAAGAAGACTATAGAAACTTGATTTTAGAAGAATATACTTTTCTTAAACGACCTGTTTTCCTCTTTGAAAATGAAATTTTCATTGGTAACAGCAAGAAAGAGATAGAAAGACTCAAAACCTATTTGACAAGTCAATAAAGGAGGTTTATAAATTAATTGATTGCTCGATTTCAGGTAGAATGAGTTCAAGGTTTGCTTCTTCAAAAGTTTTCATTGCTACTGCGTGATCTATCTTGATGGCAGGGAAGCTATCATAGTGACAACCTATCACTCGGTGGACTTTTAAATACCTGGCTGCATGGGTTGCATCATAAAAATCCATTGTGTAATGTCCTCCAATAGGAAGAATCGCTATGTCAAATCGGTAGAGTTCACCGAACATTTTCATGTCGTAATGCAAAGAGGTATCACCGGCAAGAAAGATTGTTTTTCCTTCAGATTTGATAATGAATGATCCTGGATTTCCTCCATATGACCCATCAGGCAAGCTGCTTGAGTGATGTGCCTGCACATATTTAACACTGGTAGTATTCGTGAGTTTAACTGTACCTCCAAAATTGATTCCGTTGGTGTTCGCTTGACCACTTGATTCAAACCATTGGGCCACCTCTACCATCGCGATGATTTGAGCATCATTGTTTGACGCGATCTGCCTTAGATCAGCTATATGATCGCCATGTCCATGAGTCAGGAGAATATGGTCTGTTTTTATATTGTCCACATTCATTGCAGCGGCCAATGGATTTTTGGTAATGAAAGGATCGCTAAGAAACCTTGTGTCACTTTCAAAAAGGAAGCAATTGTGTCCGTAATAGGTGATTTTCATAATGATGCTTGGGATTGTGTACTGTTCGTTTCAATTTAGTCATATCAAAATAATTTAACTAAATGAATGTATAAATGGCTGCTTTAACAGTGCTTGGATCTGGTGATGCATTCGCAACAGGGGGTAAGTTCACCACTTCATTTTTCGTTGAATCATCATCGATGAATTTTCTGGTAGACTGTGGGGTAACTACGTTTGTCAGATTAAAGCAAATGAACAAATCTGTTGAAGACCTGGATGCCGTATTTATTACTCATTTTCATGGTGATCACTACGGGGGACTTCCATATCTATTACTTTCTCAAAAAGTTGAATTGGCAAAATCAATTCCGCTAACCATTGTTGGACCCATTGGAATTAAACAACAGCTAAAAAAGTTGCAGGAAGCACTTTACCCGGAAACAGGCGCTTTCGTAGACGAATTGCCATTGACCTTTATCGAATATGATTTGGAATGGCAGCAATTTGAAAATATTAAATTCAGAGCTGCTCCAGTCGTTCATTCACCAGCATCAAAACCTCATGGTATCAGGTTTGACTTTGAAGGTGTCAAATTTGCCTTCAGTGGTGATACAGAGTGGACTGATCGTCTCGTAGACTTAGCTGATGGTACTGACTTGTTCATTACTGAATGCAACAATCATCTAGAAGATACTCCCGGTCATCTTTCTTATCGAACGCTTCTTGAGAAGCGTGATGTATTAGCGACAAAAAGGATTGTACTGTCTCATATGGGTAATGAAATGTTGCAATTAAAGGAATGCGAGTTTCTTCGTTTAGAAGATGGGATGAGGCTTGAATTGGGTTAATCTTCCTTGATGTAATTATCGAGTGAAATCTCCTCACATGTGCCGACAAATGGAATATTGGTGTCACCATATGCGTAGGTGATCAGACCAATATACACTTCATTCTCAAATACGGGAAGGGGACCTGGCAGATTACCCGTATCGTTGTATAAATTCCATTCGGTCTCATCAATTCTTTGCCAGTAGACAGTAAGTGTACGATCTTCATTCCCAACAATACGGATATTGGCTCGGCCTTCCGGAACTTTGTTGAAGCCAATGTCGTCAACTGAAGAGGAGCCATTCACTGTATTTTTTCCTTCGATGGTGAAAGAGACACCACCTCTATGACCAACGACAACATGCGATGAAGTAGGTTCTGACAGATCGAGTGCGTGCACCTGAACACCAGCAAAATTGTAAGGATCACCAGATGAACCCGGTGCAGTTAGCTCATCATCAATCATCCCAATCCCAATTTCGATCGCAACAAATTCGAAAGGAAATTGAGCTTTGATGGCATCCAGTCTTCCTTGATCACCATGGAAATGCAATGTTTTATTGTTGCTGTTGTCCGTGAGTTCAGCATAGTATCTGCCATTCTTTTGAGAAACAGATGGAAGTGACGATTCATTGTTGGTGACATAGCCATTCAATGCTCCCGTACCGTCAAATGAATCAGTAAAAGTTAACTGTTCGTTTTCATTTGGCGTTGGGTCGTCATCCTGACACGATGTTATGCAGATGATAACAATGAGAGAGAGAATGAGCGTTTTCATATTAAGCGAGTTTGATATTGTTAACGATCAAATTTGCAAAGCTTGTACATATTGTTCGATAAACTCGTGTTTCCTTTTAAGTCTGTACTGCATGACCCATCTGGGATGAGGTAGAGGTTCAATTGCCTCAAAGAAGTTATGCTTGTTGTTGATGTATCTCAGGTATTTGATGTTTTCGCCCTTACCTATTGAGAATGCAACTTGACGGTTTATGTTGAACTTAAGTTGCTTTTCTATTTGCTCAACAACATATGATTCGAATAGAGTTTTGAATCCCTTTAGGTCATAGTAATTCAGGTTGATACCGTCCTGTATGTATCCGAGTGGAGAAACGGCTGAAATGTATACTTTGTTAAAGAATAAATCCGGTCCTCCATAATTCCTGATCATCTCATAAATGAATCGAGAAGAAAGCTCGTTTCGTTTTTCAAAGACATTAGGAATGTTACACACCTCTTCCAAATGAACAGGATCTGTAAATGGAATACCTGTTATCCCAGCACCATATCTACCGGGATTGATTCCGAAACAGATAATTCTTGACTGTCGGTCAGCGTAATACTTGTTGTAGAAAATTTCGCATATCCTGAAGGTATCTGGATTTTGATATGGGTTCATTGTTTCCACTCCTTCAGGTAAGTTTGCAGGACCCGTCAGTTGACGATAATATTGTAAAACACTTTCAGAAAAAGTCATCAATCAGGATTGTCTGCCAGTAAATTAAAATATTTCATCATTTATAAGCCATACAAAATCTTAAGTCAGTTTAGTGACGAAGATGGAAATGTCGGTTTAGGAAGCATTTACTCTTTGCCAAAAGATGTTTATCCTGTTGGAAGGCTTGATTTGGATAGTGAGGGATTATTACTGTTAACAAATGATAAAAAGCTTAATCATCGATTATTGGATCCAAAGTATAAGCATTGGCGCACTTATTGGGCGGAAGTTGAAGGCATCCCAAAGCAGACAGTTTTTCAACAGCTTCAATTAGGTGTGACCATCAATATTGGTGGTAAAAAACATCAAACACTTCCAGCTAAAGTAAAAATTGTTTCTCCTGAGAACATATACCCACGCGAACCATCTGTTAATTATATCAAACATCCAGAGACAACATGGATTGAGTTGTCATTGATTGAAGGGAAAAACAGACAGGTGCGCAAGATGACTGCCAAGGTTGGTCACCCAACGCTACGTTTGGTCAGAGTGGGTATTGAGGAGCTGAGTGTGATGCCCATGAAACCAGGAGATATCACTCAGATTAGTCAGAAAGCTTTATATAAAAAACTCAAGCTCAGTTGAATTTCGTTGACTTAGAGCCGAAGCAGCTTGAATCGGTATTCACCGTTTGTATTTCGCGCAATTAGATTCATTTTATTGTTGGTGACCATCTCGATTTCGGCATAATACCCAAATTCCTCCTCGACTACAGGGTCATAAAAGGTCATTTCAACAAAATAAATGTCTTCATATTCATCGGTTTCTAAATATATCCCCCAAGAACCCTCGAATGCTTCCTTTAACTCAAAGTCAGTGTATACAGCATAAAAATCAAAATCTAATTCAATGATGTCGCCATCATATTCGCGATTCAAATCATTCGCAAACACTCGATTATAGTCATGATATTTTGCTTCTTTAAACACCCACATGCCACTGACTCTGTCAGCTTTGTTATCAAGAAGGGCTTCTTCCGAACATGAGAGAAGTAATACGAGCGCAATGGTTGAAAGTACAAAGGGTTTCATGACTATTCAGTTTATTGACTTGTAAACAAGAAGTTTGCCAAACTGATATTTCCATTCAACAACTGGTTTAGCTTTAGTCGCGCTGTGGTACCATAGATGGCAATCAGAGTATCTAAGTGTAATGTTAGCTGAAATCCTGGGGCAAGGTGACTTGAAGTGGTTCTGGCTTGCTTTGCTATTATCCTATGTACATGTTTTTATACTCGCAATAATCCTTTTCGTTTTTGTTTTCTTCTTTCTGCAAATGTCAGCAGCTTTTTGAATGTATCGTCAAGTAGCAAGAGATATAAGAGGATGGCAAAACTCCATATTACACCAATATTGAAGTAAACCGTGTCGATTTTAATACCCGCGACAATCTTGTCAGGTGCATACAAGTGAGCATTACCCGTGTTGCTTTGAGGTAAGGTGTAAATCGGGTCTTTCTTTTGAATCAACTCACTACCCGTGTTAAATATTTTTTCCAACTCTGTTCTGTTCGTAACAATGTTAGATAGGCTCTCGTTGAAATTGTGTTTTCGAAGTTCTTGAAATCCTTCCTTCCCAATTTTCTCAATCAAAACATAATAAATGGAGTCCTTTTTAGCTGATGCTATGTTGTAATTTGCGACTACCTGCTGCTTGACGGCTGTGAGATAGTTTTTGACCCGATCAGCAGTTGCTTCATTGAAAACTTCGGGAGTTACGGAGGCAATCAGAGGAAAGGAGGGTAGGGCTTCATCAGAACTAAGTTTGACAAGCTCTGTTCTGAGTAATCCAATTTTACTAGGGAACTGCGCTGGGTCTTCAGACTGCTTCAGGCCATTTGTGATAGTTTGTAAACGTGGAATAATATAATTGGTCTGAAAGGACCGATGACTCATTTCCTGTTCTGCAACAAAGAAATGTTTTTCAAAGTCATTGTGTTTATACTGCGCAACCGCTAGAGCCTCGTAAGACCATCTAGATACCATTAGGTTGCCAACAATAGGGACGTTAATACGGTTGGTAATGGTGCTATGAAGATCATCAAATTTTATCATCGCACCTCCTAATAGAAGTTGTGGAACAAGTATGAATGGGATGGAAATATAGATTGTTACAATCGAGTTTAGAGCTGCCGAAATATTCAAACCAACCAGGTTGGCGAAACAGGAAGTGGAAAATAAAATGATCCAAAATTCGAAAGCAACTCCTCGGATATCCAACATCCAGGCCGTAATGGCGATAAATGAAAGCGTTTGGATGGCAGATAGTGTGAATAGATAGAATATTTTGGAGTTGATATAGCTGACTCTACTAAGATTAAGGAATGATTCTCTTTCCAGAATCTTCCTGTCTTTAAAGATTTCTTCAGCACTCACAGACATTCCGATAAACAACGAAACTACCACAGACATGAACAGAAATACCGGGAAGTTTTTATTCTCAGAAAAGACGTAAGCTCCATCACCAACATACTTTGAAAAATAAGCCAATATCATGGCCAGTATTGGCGCCTGAAGCAAACTGATGGCGACATACTGATGGTTCGTGATCTTAGTACTGAGATTTCGTCTGCCAAAGATTCGAAACTGGCCCAACATGCTGGGAATTAGAAAGTTGGTTGGGGGCAATTGCTCCTTGTAACGTATTCTTTTAAGTTGAGATTCGACATTGTCTTTGTACTTCATGTACCAGGCTCTTGGGGCTACTCTTCTCTTACCTGTTTCTTTTCCAAGATCATCAATTTCCTGAGCCTCAACGATTTGTAATATTTGATCGGGAATGACATTACCGCAACGCTGACACTCACTTTCTGCGGCATTGACCTGAGTACTCATTGTTTTGAAATACACAACAGCATCAATAGGATTGCCTGTATAGATAGGGAATCCACCTCGGTCTAATAGCCAAAGTTTATCTAATAGTTTATAAATTTCTGATGAGGGCTGGTGGATAATGGCTATTACTAGCTTTCCTTTCCTTGCCAGCTCCTTGAGCAACCACATGACCTTTTCAGAATCCATCGATGAGAGACCCGAAGTAGGTTCATCTACGAATAACACCAATGGTTCTCGCATTAGCTCTAGTGCTATATTGAGGCGCTTTCTCTGTCCACCTGAGATGGTCTTGTTCAGTGGATCTCCTACTTTCAAATCTTTTGTTTCCAGTAAGTCAAGATCTGATAATACTTTTTCAATGGTCTGACGAATGCGATCTTCAGAAAAATCACTGAAACATATTTTGGCGTTGTAGTAAAGATTTTCGAAAACAGTTAGTTCCTCAAATAAGAGATCGTCCTGAGGAACGTATCCAATTACTCCTTCCCGTGCTGCTCGTTGGGTATTATAGCCGTTGATATGTACCCGACCTTTTGTAGGCTCAAGTTTACCATTTAGAAGATTGAGTAGGGTAGATTTACCCGTGCCACTTCCTCCCATAATTCCTACTAGTTGACCAGATTCCTGAGAAAACGAGAATTTCTGAATACCGTTTTCGGAGTTCTTGAATTTAAATTCAAGGTCTTCACCAGACAATACAATGTTGACCTTACTCTTTTCCTTAAGGAACTGTTTGGTGATTTCTGTTTCATATATAGACCTAATGTTAGGACCCTTGATGATAGATCCTGGCTTTAGGAAATAGGACTTTCGATTGCTGATCTTATTTCCCTCCAAATAAAGATTGAGAGGACCGTCATATCTAAATACATAAGTGCCAACACTGGGCAATTGAAGGACAAAAATTCGACCAAAAAGATTTTCGATGTAGAGGTGGTGGTATTGGGTTGTCCCAGGTACTTCAACCTTGCGTTTTCGCATCATCCAGGCTACCTCTTCAGGCCATTCGGTCATTTTGTTGTCAACCACCAGACCATTGGCGTAGCTGATATTATCATTGTCCGGTTCAAAAATGAAGTGCTTAATGTCTTCTACCTCATCATTTGGTAGATTGAAGTTCATTGCTACCAATGAAGCAAATTCACGTTCTTTATCGGACACCTTTTCATCCGCTCTGATTAACTCAAGAAGATCAATGAATGTTGTAAGTCGTTCAACTAGTTTGAGCTCTTTGTTGATTTGATTACAAATCTTCGCAATTTGGATGATGCTGGTAGAGTCAATCTTAAGTTCATGATCACCCGAAGGATTGCGATTGGCTTCTCTATAAAACCTTAAGTAATCATGAAACAGATTAAAATATTCGTTTGTAAGCTCAGTATTAAGTGATTTCTCGAGATATGCTTTGACAATTAACTCGCCAGTATCCTCGTCATAGTCTTCCTTTACGCTTTCGAAGATAGCGAAGAGATGGACCAATGCATTGATAATAGATTCACTCATAACCTCTAAAATAAGACAAGCATTTAATTCTTCAGCTAATTTTTCACTAAGAACCGTTTACGGATGCAAACAAAAAAAGCTCCATGTCAGGAGCTTTTTTATGAAGTATTTTAAAAAGGTTATTATCCAATCACCGTTTTTCGCATATCCTTGATGCTATTGTAGATGTCTTCGAATTGCCCTCTTGAGATGATTGTATCATCGCCAAGCTGATCATAAAACAAATCAATGAATCTAAGCTTAGGAAGTACTTTGTTTACGTTTTCATCTTCAGCATGTGCTTCCATCAACTCCACGAGCTTCTTAACCTGTGTCTTTTGATTGGCTAAAACAGTTAACAGTTCTTCATTATAGTCACTTGAGATCACAAGCTGAGCTGTAATATGTAGTCCTTCAATAACGCTACCCGCAATGACCAAAATTGAATTTTTCTCCTGACCGTTTTTGTTCAGGTGATTATATGTGTCATGAAAAGATTCAGTAATGATCAGGATTAATGAATCCTTATTCTCAATGTTAGACTCGATGCGATTGACCATCGATGCATTAAATGCTGTACCAATATTCAAATCCTCAATCAGCTGTCTTGACACATCAAGGAATTTAACAGTTTCTTCCTGTCTGTTATAAGTACTGGAGTAACTAAGGTCAGCACCATATACGCCAAGGTTCATAGCCTTTTGCCATTCTGCTACATAGTTGTTGACATTTGCAGGATCATTTGTAATATCAAATACATAATTGGCATTCGCCTTCAGTAACATATTAGTTACTTGATATGATGTCGGGATCGGGTAATCAAATACTTCTTCAGCAAACGATTCCAACTTGTCGTTGAACTCTGGCTCCTCAGTTTTTTTCTCTGCGCCACCGCCACAGCTAGCTAAAAAAATGGCTGCAACCCATACATTCAAATAGAATATTCGTCTCATCTGTATTGTTTGGAATTTTTGTTTCAATTCAATTAAGGCACTAAAATAAATGTATTCATTGTTTGTCATTGAATTTTATTGAAAATATTGATGGTCGGGATGAAATTGAGCTAAGAAATAGCGCATTTACTCCGTATACATTCATGATTACCTATCAAAAGGTGAAAAATAGACTCTATCTAATATTTGACTAATCAACTTGGGTTTCTGCCTATATCTGCTGTAGATGGTCTGTGTTCAACTGCTCTGACATTCTTTTACATCAATAATTCTCCAGCTCGGTATTGATATTTGTCATATTATTGGATTATTAGAGGATGTTGGTTTTTCTTTGCAACATGAGCCAAACTGAAGCTATAGCTCTATATCAGCCGCTTTTGTATTCGATTGCCTTGAAGATGGTCGGGACCCTCGAAGACGCAGAAGACATTGTGCAGGATACTTTTGAGAAGTATTTGAGTATTGATCATAAAAAGATTGAGAATACAAAGGCTTATTTGGTGAAGTCGGTCAATAATAATTGTCTTAAGTTTTTAACATCCTTAAAGCATAGAATAGCAAGGAATACAACTTCACCTGAGGACCATGATGCTTTGGTAGACTCTTATCAGTCAAAATCCATTTTCAGTTTTGATCAGGATGCCCAGCTTGGAGAGGCCTGGCAGGTATTGCAAAGAAAACTAGCACCTATTGAAAGATCAGTTTTTGTATTGCGAGAGGTTTTTAATATTGATTATGATGATCTGCAGCACATCTTAGACAAGAAAAAGGACCACTGCCGACAATTGTTCTGTCGAGCCAAGAGCAAGATTGAGCAGGAAACCCCAAAATTGAAATTCGACATCTCATTTCCTCAGATTCCAGAATCGTTTATTGCAGCATGCAATTTTGGACACTTATCCGAGATTATTTCGGAGTTCAAGGACGAAATGATCGATAAGTTTCCATTGAAAAAAAAATAACCTTTTTTGTCACAAACCCGGATTGATTTGATCTTCTAAAAAAGATCAACGGTAAACCTTACTTAAATAGAATGACAGTAATCTTAATATTCTTTATTGCACAGTGGTACTTATCACTGTTTTTTCAAACCTTTTTTCTGCATCGATATGCAGCGCATGCGGCATTTACAATGAGTAAATTCAGTGAGAAGGTGTTTTTTGTTTTAACATGGATTTTTCAGGGACCTAATTATCTAAGTCCGTATGGTTATGGAGTTATGCACAGAATGCATCATGCATTTGCTGACACCCCAGAGGATCCGCACTCACCTAAGTATGATGAGTCGCTGTTCAAAATGATGTGGAAAACAAAAACGGTATATTCCTCTATAGCCAATAAGAAATTGGAAGTTGAAGAACGATTCACTAAGAATGTGCCTCAGTGGTCAATTTTCGATAATTTCGCACGTTCTTGGCCTAGCCGATTGCTTTGGGGTGCGGCGTATTTTTGGGTCTTTTGGACTTATGCGACTGAACCATGGTTATGGGTGTTTTTGCCAATCATGTGGTTGTATTCGCCGATACACGGAGCGATCATCAACTGGTTTGCACATAAATATGGATACAGAAACTTTGAGGTAAGCGATACAAGTAGAAATTTTTTGCCTTTCGATTTCCTAATGATGGGAGAGAGTTATCACAACAATCATCACAAACATGGTAGTCGTGCAAACTTCGGTGGGTTTAGATGGCACGAAATTGATCCTACCTATCAGGTGATCAAAGTATTAAATTTCATAGGAGTTATTAAGATAAAGAATACAAAGGAGGTCACACTTGAAGGGTCTTCTAAAAAGAAGCAAGCAGCATAAAAGCTTGCCATAAAGAATCTTTATAAGCCGATTCAGTTAATGAATCGGCTTTTTTTGTGCCATTCAAATAATAGGTTAGGTTTTGCATTTCATATAGATGAAAGCCCCCTAATATTCGGAGAAATATTCGTAGTTCAAAATCCAAGATGATTTTGCTAGTTCTAATAGTCCATCTCATTTCGATCAGTTAATACAACTTCTGTTTGATCAGATGACTAGGATTTGTGGTGAGTTGGTGAAAAAACATTAAATTATTCCTTAGTGAGTAAGTATTGTTTTGGTATTTTCTGGATGTGTATTCTGATCATTCGCCATGACGTTCTATGTCAACAAATGAGGTTTGATCATATATCAGTTGAGGACGGTTTGTCGCAAGCCAATGTATTGGATATTTATCAGGATCGGTTTGGTTTTATATGGATTGCGACCGAGGATGGGCTCAATCAATACAATGGTTATGAGTTCAAAACCTTTTTTAATGAGGAAGCTAATGATCAGAGTTTAGCACATAGTAATGTTACAGCAATCGCTGAAGACAGTAGTGGAAATATATGGGTATCGAGCTATGTAAGGGCCATAAGCAAATACGAAAGGGCTAGTGGTAAATTTGTTCAATATAGACATGAGCCCTCAGATCCAAACTCACTTGGCGGAAATGTTTGCCGACAAGTATTGGTGGACTCAGTGGGTAACGTCTGGATTTCAACTGACAATGGACTGAGTCTTTATCGTCCAAACACTGATGATTTTGAAAATTTTTATTTTGATCAGGAAAATTTGGATTCAGATGCATCATCCAATATCTATTGTATTGCTCAGGACAATAAGGGATTGCTCTGGGTTGGCGTTGCAAATGGAGCTGTTTGCTTCAATCCAGCAACTAGGTCCGTGGAGAAATTCATTTCAACTGGCGTAGTGTCATCATTGTTGGTAGACAATGATGAGAATGTATGGATAGGCACTTTTCGGCAAGGATTGGCCAAATATGATCCAACCGATGATTCAATCCATTATTTCGAAATAGATCCAACTGATCCTGAGAAAATAATTAGTCCGTTTGTGTATGACGTAGCGAAGGATCCTCAAGGAACAATATGGATTGCCAATGATGGCGCACTATTGAAATATCAACCAGAAACAGCATCATTCAAAAGATTTCAGCACAATCCGGCTGATGAATTTAGTTTGAGTAGCAGTATCGCAACCAAAGTTTTTTTTGACAAGGATGAGAGGATGTGGGTCGGAACTCGGTTTGGGGGAGTAAATGTGTTTGATAGGGAAAAATATGTATTCAATCATTTTCAGCATTTAGTCAACAACCCTTCAAGTATTTCAGGTGACAATATTCAAGGAATTGCAGAGGATGCGGATGGTAATGTTTGGATCGCCGTAGATGGAGATGGATTCAATAAGTTAGATCCATCTACTCAAAAATTTGAAAGGTTCAGGCACGAGTCGGGTAGTAATAATACCATCCCAAATGATAAAGTTTTGGCGATAACAGTTGATCAATTTGGAGATATCTGGCTGGGAATGTGGATTGGCGGGTTGACCAGATACAATCCCAAAGCGAATGTTTACACCAATTATTTTCATGACCCACAGGACTCAAATAGTCTGAGTGATAATAGTGTTTTTAACATTTTTGAAGATAGTGATGGAGAATTATGGATAGCCACATTTGGGAATGGCTTCAATCGGTATAGACGGGCATCTGATGATTTTGAGCAGTTCACAGCGAATCCGAATGATTCAAATTCAATTGGAGAAACCTTCATTGATGTTATAGTGGAAGATCATACGGGGTTGCTATGGTTAGGAACAGAAACAAAGGGGTTGTACAGCTTCGACAAAAAACAAAAAGTATTTACCAATTACAGACAAGGAAACAGTTCCGGAAGTTTGACTTCAGATGGCGTATATGTTATACATGAAGATTCGCAAAGGCGTTTATGGGTCGGAACCAATGCTGGAGGCCTGAATGAGTTTGACAGGCAAAGCAATACCTTTTTAAAGTATGATTTAGGATTGAACAGGTCCAATGAGACTATAGTCGGCATTTTAGAAGATGATCAAAATAACCTATGGCTCAGCAGTAATAATGGTATTTATAAGTTTAACAAAGAATCGGGTTCAGCAAAAAACTATGTGAAATATGGCATTCAGGCAAGGCAGTTCAATAGATGGTCTTATCTCAAAGGAAGTGATGGCATTTTTTATTTTGGAGGATTGAATGGATTAAATTATTTCGACCCATCCAACATAATGGATGATGAAAGCCATTTTCAGGTCTATATAACGGATTTGTGGTTGTACAACAAGCCGGTTGATATAACTGCTGATGGCATTCTCCAGCAGGACATAAGTCAAACCAGACACATTGTACTTAATTACGACCAGAATTTTATCACCTTGGGATTAACAGCTATTAACTATAGATATCCTGAGCTCACCGATTATAGGTACATTTTAGAAGGTCTACATGATGAATGGGTTTATTCGGGAAAAGAAAGACGCGCGCATTTTACAAACCTGGATCCGGGCGAATATACATTTAAGGCAACAGCCAGGATGGGGAATGGCCTGTGGAGTAATCAAGGTGTAGAAGTGATGATTACGGTAGTTCCTCCATTTTGGGCTGCCTGGTGGTTTCGAATGGGTGTGGTAATTATTGCCATTGGATGCCTCTATGCCTTTTATAGTTGGCGGGTAAGTTTTCATAAACGCAGGAAAAAAGTGCTGGCCAGGTTGGTTAGGCAGAAGACCGATGAGCTAAGAGATCAAAACAAGAAACTGACTCAGACCATTGATGAGTTGAAGGATACTCAAATCAAATTGATTCAGTCAGAAAAAATGTCTTCGCTTGGACAGCTCACAGCAGGTATTGCGCATGAGATCAACAATCCTGTGCAGGTGATTCAGGGAAATTTGGATGTTCTGCGGGTGCAATTGGGTGACGATGCGGATCCGGTGAAAACCGAGCTGCGGCTGATTGACGAGCAGACACACTCTATTTTTCTGATTGTGAAC
>JAGDZR010000002.1:0-216170 GCA_049115695.1 Cyclobacteriaceae bacterium
CAGTGAGGCATACTGGATTCGAACCAGTGACCCCTACCCTGTCAAGGTAGTGCTCTAAACCAACTGAGCTAATGCCTCATATGATGATGGAAGCCAGAAAAGCGACCATCTGAAAATTGGAACCCAAAAATAGCTGAAACTCTCAATTAATAATCAGTTGACCCATTAAAAATCTACTTCATCAATTTTTATGCGATTGCATTTCAGTTAGTCAGAGAAAGAGTTATTTTTAAATAAAACGTCACCTATGCTGCTAAAGAACGTTCTGGTCCCAATTGATTTTTCAAATTGTTCAAAGAATGCCCTCAGGACGGCAATTGAACTTGCGCGAAAACGAAACGCTAAAATTCACCTTGTCAATGCGATTCACGTACATACACCTCATCCCGACCTGACGGGAGGTTCTATTGTGGATAGTATTATGTCTGATTACGAGACCCAGGTCAAACAGTCATTTGAAGAATTGGAGTCTGAAGTTGTTGAACTGAAAGACATTCCACACGAAACAGATCGATTTATGTCGTATTTCACGGATGCCATTCAATCAGAAATAGCATCTAAAGACATAGACCTGATCGTTATGGGAACCAGAGCATCTCATGATCGTATTGATCATCTGTTTGGAACACATGCTACTGATGTAATCCAGCAGTCGTCCGTTCCAGTATTGGTGATTCCAGAAAATTGTGAGCAGTTTCAGCCTAAGAAAATCGGATTCGCATCGGATTTTGGTAAAGTGATATCGCATAAGTGTTTTGATTCACTGGTTTGGTTGGCGGAGAAATTTGAGTCTGAAATACTGGTTTTTCACGTGGATGATAGTGATGCAGCCCCAGAGGAAGTCAAAAATAGAATCGGTATAATCGAAGAGGGTCTTAAGAATGTGAGCCATTCGATTCTTACTGTCAAAACCGATTCGGTGGTAGATGGGATCAATAAATTTGTCCAGGAACATCAACTGGATGTCTTAGCCATGATGCCACGTAAGCATAGTTTATTCGAACGGGTGTTTGGTGTATCGATTACCAGAACTATGGCCCTTGATACCAAAATTCCTATATTAACATTCAACGATCAATAGTATAGATTTGCCGCCATGGCGGTCGTTAATTATTCGAGGCAATATATCAAGCAAGTTTACAGGTCGTTTACTGAAGCTTATTCGACCTATCCGGTAAGGCTGAGTCCGAGATTTGAAGATTTTCAAATGCGGTTGGACAAACTCGTGCCAGATGAAAAACTGTCGGCGATGTGGATGGAGCATGATATCATAACCTCATTCATGCTTTGCACATCGAATCTATATAACGGAACGAAGACTATTTACAATGGAGGTACGGGAAGTATTCCTGGAAAGAGGAGGCTTGGTCATGTCAAGAGAATTTTTGATTACCTGATTCCTTTAATGAAGGAAACTGATGCTGAACAGATGGTTTTGGAAGTCATCACAACCAATGATAAAGGGTTGTCCCTCTACGAAAATCTGGGGTTTGAAAGAAAACGAAAAGTGAAATGCTACATCGGGAAAAGCATTATAGGCAGCTCAAATTCGGATGTTACCGTCACCATGAAAAATGAATGGAATCCCGAAAAATATAGTGCTATCAAGGATTTTGAACCACTTTTTTTTGACTCAGATCATCATTTGAAACACAATCTCAAGCATGAATTGATTCTAGAGGCAATGTATGATGGGGTATTGGCTGGATTTGTCATATTTCAACCACAACTTGCTCGAATTAGTCAACTTGCTGTAGCTAAAATTTTTAGAGGAAAACGCGTTGGTACTACCTTGTTGAATAGTGTGGAAGAAATGTCTGTTGATCGAAGCATTACAGTACTCAACATACCTGAAGATCAAGTGGCAATGCACGATTTTTTGCTTCAGACGGGATTTGTAAACGAAATCGATCAGTACGAAATGGAATTGTCCTTATAGATGAAGTGGTCTGAGATAGTTGAGTTGGTCGGAAACGGTGGATCAGAGGAAAGCGATGCTGAGATCAAATGGCTTGCCACAGATTCAAGGTTGATTACAGACCCATCGTCTACACTATTTTTTGCGATTAGAGGAGCGCATCGTGATGGTCATGATTTCATCGCCGAGTTGATCCAACAGGGAGTGCGGCACTACATAGTGGAAAAGCCAATCCTCACTCATCTCAAAGTCAATTATCTGCAGGTGTCATCTGTTATTAGTGCCTTGCAGCAAATTGCTCAAGCAAAAAGAGAACGTTCGTCAATACCGATCGTGGGCATTACCGGGAGCAATGGAAAGACAAGTATTAAAGAATGGCTGAGTTTAGTGCTGTCCGAGCAACATGCTGTTGCCAAGAGTCCTAAGAGTTACAATTCTCAAATCGGTGTTCCATTATCCGTTTGGCAATTGGGCCAGGGACATGACTTTGGAGTTTTTGAGGCAGGTATTTCTCTGCCAGGAGAAATGGATAACCTCAATAAGGTTATCCAACCAACCATGGGCATTTTTTCAAATATCGGGTTCGCTCATGATGAAGGATTCGAAAGTCGCATACAAAAAATTCGAGAAAAGGCCCTTCTCTTTCAAGGATCCGAAAAAGTCATTTGTTGCAAGGATCATCTTGAAGTTTATGAGGTGCTTAAAGCGTCCTATCCTGACAATTTGATAAGCTGGTCATCATCAGATGAAGACTGCAAATATTACTGTGCCGTCAATGATTCCCTCATTTCATTTGTAAAACAGAAGTTACAATTTCATTTGCCATTTGATTTTCCGATTTGGCAGGAGAATGCTTTGCACACCATTGTAGCTGCATTGGAGCTGGGAATTGAGCCGGTGTTGATACAAGAAGTAATCTCCAAATTGAAACCTGTTGGTATGCGATTAGAGATCAAACAAGGCATTAACGGGACCTATTTAATCGATGATACCTATAACAATGATTTGCATGCGTTGAAAGTCGCTCTTGACTTTTTGAAACAACAAAAACAACATCAACGCCGAACGTTGATATTGACGGATATTTATCAATCAGGATTGAGTCCTGCTGAACTATATGGACAGGTAAACAATTGGCTCTACGAAAACGAGATTGATCGATTGATTGGAATCGGTCCTCACATATCATCGACACAATTGGATTGGAAGGTGCCTATTACTTCTTTTTTTCAATCAGTTGATGACTTGCTTGATCATCTCCCGGATTTTGGTAGTGAGATGATCTTGGTCAAAGGTGCCAGAACTTTTCGCCTTGAGCGCTTCACAGAATTGCTTGAACAGAAGCACCATCAAACTCATTTGGAGGTCAATTTTGAAGCCATTGTACATAATTTAAGTTGCTATCGAAAGCTGCTAAATCCATCAACACAACTCATGGTCATGGTCAAGGCTTTCGCTTATGGAGGAGGAAGTCTCGAGATTGCCAATCTGTTGCAGTTCCATGGTGTGGATTATCTCGGAGTAGCCTATGTTGATGAGGCCATCAGGTTAAGAAAAAGTGGCATCACAACACCCATTATGGTGATGAATGTAGACCCTGATCAATTTGAGAAATGTGTCAAGTGGTTTTTGGAGCCTGAAATCTATGGGTTTAGACAATTGGATAAACTAAGTCAATTGTCCAGAATTCCTAAAATTCATTTGAAACTTGATACCGGCATGAACAGGCTGGGTTTTAAGTCAAATGAAATGGGTGAACTGTTGAGCTGGATTAAGCTAAATGATCACATTGAAGTGGCTGGTATCTTTTCGCACTTGTCCAGTAGCGATGTAGCGCAGGAGGATGAATTCACAAATAGTCAAATCAGCGTATTTGAAAAGAATAGCGAAGTATTGGCGCATTCACTGCCCAATAACCCAATCAAACATTTGATCAACTCATCTGGCATAGTCAGGTATCTTGATGCCCAATTTGACATGGTGAGGTTAGGAATTGGGTTATATGGTTATGATCCTGTGCAAGCATTGGATCTAAAACCTACGAGTCAATTGAAGACTTACGTTTCTCAGGTGAAAGTTGTTGAGTCTGGAGAATCTATAGGTTATAACAGAAAGGGCAGGGCAGATAAGCAGAAACAAATTGCAACTATTCCAATTGGTTATGCAGATGGTTATCTAAGAGTGTTTGGAAATGGTAACGGGAAGCTACTTGTCAAAGGAAAGTTGGCACCAACAATCGGTAATATCTGTATGGATATGTGCATGATTGATGTGACAGGGCTGGATGTTGAAGAAGGGGACGAAGTGATTGTTTTCGGCGAACTTCCAAGCATCCAGGATCTCGCAAAATGGGCAGATACTATCCCTTATGAAGTGCTTACCAATGTTGGTCAGCGCGTCAAAAGAATTTATCTCTCTGAATAATATTGGCTCATTGCACCTTTTTTGCTTAACTTTTGTTTCCAAATACGGTTCAGAAGACCGGACACTTCAAACTAAATCAAGGAATGGCACCAGAAGAAATCAAAACAGAAATCGACAAGTTGGAATCTCAATTGACCGGTGATATGTTCGCCGATATGGAGATCAAAGACAAAATCCACAATTTAAAAATGAGACGGGATGGTGTAAAACCAGCCAATCAAGAGATAGAATGTGTGGGATGTGGTAGTTAACCACAAATTGTTTAGAAATGATGGAGGGTTGGCTTAGCTGACCCTTTTTTTATGAATGGGGATTTTCGGCGGGATTGAAAGAGGATATGAGTAATCGAATCACACTGTGTGATTGATGCTATTGCATTTCCAGTTTTTCCACATCTTTGCGGCTATTATGGCGAAAGAGGAATCAACAACACTGAAGAATATATCTTCTCACTGCAAAGAGTATGGTTTTGTATACCCTTCCAGTGAGATATACGATGGACTTGGCGCTACCTATGACTATGGTCCTAATGGCGCTTTGTTGAAAAACAATATCAAGGAATACTGGTGGAAATCGATGGTGCAGCTCAACGAGAATATTGTTGGTATTGATGCTGCGATCTTCATGCATCCGACTACATGGAAAGCATCTGGTCATGTAGATGCCTTCAATGACCCGTTGATTGATAACAAAGATTCGAAGAAAAGATATCGCGCAGATGTATTGGTTGAGGAGTACATTGGCAAAATAGAAGCAAAGATCAAAAAGGAAGTCACAAAAGCAGCCAAGCGATTTGGTGATGATTTTGATGAAAATGAATTTGTGACCACCAATGGACGCGTAGTTGGCTACAAGGAGAAAATTGCCGATATCGAAAATCGAATGAAAACGGCTGTTGAGGCTGGTGATCTGGAGGCATTCAAGCAGCTTATTGTTGATTTGGAAATAGCTGATCCAATATCCGGATCTCGCAATTGGACCGATGTTCGTCAGTTCAATCTGATGTTTTCCACTGAACTAGGATCTGTGGCAGATGGAGCCAGTACTATTTATTTGAGACCAGAAACGGCACAGGGTATATTCGTGAACTTTCCTAGTGTACAGAAAACCAGTCGGATGAAGCCTCCATTCGGAATAGCCCAGATCGGTAAGGCATTTCGAAACGAGATCATCGCCCGGCAGTTCATTTTCAGAATGAGGGAGTTTGAGCAAATGGAAATGCAATTCTTTGTAAAGCCAGGTGAAGAAATGAAATGGTATGAACACTGGAAGGCAACTCGGATAAAGTGGCACAAGCAACTTGGTTTGGGAGAAGAAAAATATCGGTTCCATGATCACTTGAATCTGGCGCACTATGCAAATGCCGCATGCGATATCGAGTTTGAATTTCCAATGGGATTCAAAGAACTGGAAGGCATTCATTCACGTACAGACTTTGACCTGAGCTCTCATGAAAAATACTCGGGTAAAAAGCTCCAGTATTTTGACCAGCAGGAGAATAGTGCATATGTTCCCTATGTGGTTGAAACATCGATTGGATTGGATCGTATGTTCCTTGCCGTAATGTCGAGTGCATATCAGGAAGAGAAATTAGAGGATGGAAGTGAAAGAACAGTATTGAAGATCCCTGCTGCATTGGCACCAACCAAAGTGGCTGTTCTTCCATTGGTTAACAAAGATGGCCTGCCTGAGAAAGCTGCTGAAATAGTTAATGAACTAAAGTTCGATCATGTTGTGCAATCCGATAGTAAAGACGCCATTGGCAGAAGATACAGAAGACAAGATGCAGTTGGTACACCTCTGTGTGTAACGGTGGATCATCAAACTTTGGAGGACAATACGGTTACGATTAGAGACAGAGACAGCATGCAACAAGATCGTGTCGCCATTGATGAGCTACCTCAAAAGGTAGGAGCCAAAGTTAGTATGAGTAACCTGCTAAAAGAACTTTAGGACTGATGCTTGGCGCCATCATTTTAATCTCAATGGTGCTATTTGCATTAATAATTGTCGAACGATATCCGGTTTATTTCTTCAAGGGACCCTCGGATAGATGGGTTCCCGTTCAGTTGAAATGGAAAGAGGAACATGTGGAAATGCTGATGAAGCACTTTCCCTTTTTTCGAATGCTGCCATCCAGGTCGAAACAGATTTTCGTTAAACGGCTAACCTATTTTATAGATACAAAGCAGTTTATTCCACGGCAGTTGTCGGAAGTCACAGATGAAATGAAAGTGTTTATTGGAGCATCTGCGATTCAATTAACATTTGGATTGCCGCGTGTGTATCTCAAACACTTCAAACACATTTTGATATATCCTGATGACTATTATAGCCGCATTACCAAGCAGTATCACAGAGGAGAAGTGAATCCCAGACAACAAGCGATTGTATTGTCCTGGAAAGCTTATGTCGAAGGATATGCAAGTAATGAGGGTGTTAATCTGGGTTTGCACGAAATGGCGCATGCGCTGCATCTGGAAAATCGGATTCGTAATGGGGAATTTGATTTTTTGCCTGAACAAGAGTTGAATCAATGGGATCATCTGGCTCTTGCGGAAATTGCTAAACTGAATGCTGGAGGCGATTCAATTTTCAGGAGCTATGGCGGAACTAATGCTCATGAATTTTTTGCAGTTGCAGTGGAGCATTTTTTTGAACGCCCGCAGGAATTCAAGGATTATCACAAAGAGCTTTATCTTGCCTTGGGAAGACTTCTCAATCAAGATCCATTATTGCTTCTCAATCAAGCTGCTTAGTTATGAAACAAAAAATGAACTGGTTAAAGCTGCTTTCAGCCAAAAGATACGGTGATAAAATTGGGCTGCCATTATTTGATACCAGGAGTCGATTTGAGCAAGATTTCGACCGAATTATTTTCTCGCACCCTTTCCGTAAACTTCAGGACAAGACTCAGGTATTCCCAATGCCTGAAGATGATTTTGTTCACTCGAGACTGACCCACAGCATGGAAGTTGCCAGTGTCGGGAGATCGCTGGGTAAGGAAGTTGGGAAGAAAATCATAGAGAGAAACCCGGACCTGTTAGAGGCAGGGTTGACCTATCATGATTTTGGAGCCATTACGGCAGCAGCATGTCTGGCACATGATATTGGCAATCCACCGTTTGGACATTCTGGAGAAACCAGTATCTCTTCCTTTTATTCCGATACGGACGAAGGGGCTTTTTTTCAAGACAAGGTTTCAAGCCATGAGTGGAGTGATTTGACACAGTTTGAAGGGAATGCTCAAGGGTACAGAATACTAAATAATTCTGTATATGGGGGCTTAAAACTTACCTACGCGACACTCGCAGCTTTTACAAAGTATCCCATTAGCAGTGTTGACAAAAAAGACAAGAAGAGAAAAAGTCAAAAGAAATATGGGTTTACACTCTCTGAACTAGGCGTATTCCAGGATATGGCCGAGACTACTGGATTAATCAATCTGAGTGTAGATGCCTGGACGAGACATCCGCTTGCATTTCTTGTTGAAGCTGCAGATGATATTTGTTACAGCATCATTGACCTGGAAGATGGAACCCGATTAGGGCTTGTTCCTTTTGATTTGACAAGGGACCTTTTGGCCGAAGTGATAGGAGGTAAATATTCTCCTCAGAAATTGGATGCTCTTCCTGATCTCAACGAAAAGCTTGGTACGCTCCGCGCAATGACCATTGGACAGTTGATTCAAGAATGTGTAGAAAAATTTCTTGATGTTGAAGATCAGTTGCTGGATGGAACATTTGACAGTGCATTGACGGACACCATTCCTTCTGCGGCTACTTTGAATGAAATCACAAAACTATCGGTCAAAAGAATATATCGGTCAAAACAAGTGCTGGAACGGGAAGCCAGCGGATACAACATCATTGAAAAATTAATGCTGGCCTTTACACATGCAGCATACCATATGAACAAGGCCAAGCCTAATGCGAAACATCATGCGCATTATCGTTTGATACCTTCGCATATACAGTCACAACTAGAAAAACCAGACAATACCAACTATCGATTGTTGCAAATAGTCAACGACTTTGTGTCGGGGTTGACTGATGGTTCTGCGATACGCTTATTCAAGATTATTGGTGGTCAATTAGTCTTGAAATAACTCTGGCATGATTTTCGACAAGTTGAGGCACGCAATCACAATACACATCGGAGCTTTAAAGTCCGCCTAAGTAGATAAAATCATTACCTTTGCGAACTGTTTAAAAATGTGGCATCATTTAGCGATTTTCATACTCAGGTATAGGCTTTACCTGATCATCATCATCGGCATTATTACGGCATTTATGGTCTCTCAATTTAAGTATTTAGAGATGTCCTATGACCTTGCCAGCGTAGTACCAAAGGATGATGAAGAAATGCAGGGCCTCATCAAGTTCAAGGAAACATTTGGTGAGGACGGGAATGTTATTGCCCTGGGCATCCAGGACAGTGCTGTGTATGCACCTACCAATTTTCAGCGATTCAAGTATTTGAGTGATGAGTTGGCGAGGCTTGATGGCGTTAATGGAGTGCTCGGCTTGCCCAATTTGCGCAAACTGACCCCCAATCGGGCAAAAAAAACCTTTGAGCTAACACCAGTTTTTCCAGATATGATAGACGACCAACATCAGTTGGATAGTTTGTTGTACCTCACTAATCAACTAAGGTTTTATACAGGGCAATTGATCAACGAGCGCAATGGTGCTACGTTGCTATTGGTCACTATCGATAAGCAAGTCCTAAATTCCAAAGCCCGTGACAAGCTAGTTGCAGATATTATTCTGGCTGGGGAACAATTTGAGGAAGCAACTGAAATAGACGTTCATTTCGCAGGCATGCCATATCTCCGATCCCACAATATGGTGAAGATCAAAGCAGAATTGAACGAGTTTTTGGTTTATTCGGTCCTGATTACTGGTTTGATTCTTTTTTTCTTTTTCAGGTCAATCAAAGCAGTTGCTTTTCCATTGATTATAATTGGTGTGGTGGTGATGTGGACAGTAGGTACCATAGCACTTCTCGGCTATCAAATTACAATCCTTACAGGATTAATACCTTCGATTATCGTGGTGATCGGTATTCCGAACAGTGTCTACATGCTCAACATGTATCATCAGGAATACGCTAAGCATGGAGATCAGGTAAGGGCACTTCGTCGAATTATACGAAAGATTGGAATTGTTACGCTCATTACGAATTTTACTACAGCGGTTGGTTTTGGTGTTTTGGTTTTCACCAATATCAATATTCTGATGGAATTTGGAATAGTGGCGTCTATCAACATTATGGCGACATTCCTGGTCAGCATCATATTAATTCCATCACTGTATTCGTATGTAAAGCCTCCAAAAGGCCGACATTTAAAACATTTGGAATTTAGCATGTTGCAGGGGTTCCTGAACTTTCTGGACAGGATTATTCATGAGCATAGAAAGGCAATATTCTTTTTAACCTTCATTGTAGTGATCATCGCTGGATATGGGGTCAGCCGTATTGAGGCAATCTCCTATGTTTCAGATGATATTCCGAAAAAGAGCCAGCTCAAAAAGGATCTGGAATTTTTTGAAAAGAACTTTAGTGGCATTATGCCATTGGAAGTAGTGGTAGATACGGGCAATAAAAAAGGCGTTCAAAATCTTAAAAATCTAAGAAAGATTGATGAGATGGAAAAATTTCTGGACTCACTGGAATACATTTCGCAACCTGTTTCTGTGGTGAGTTTCGTGAAAGCTGCCCGGCAATCATTTTACAATGACAAACCAGAATTCTACACTATTCCTAACAAAAGAGATTTGGGGTTCATCATCAGATACCTTGGTGACCAGGATGATCCAAATGGGTTTTCTAAAAACTTCATGGACTCAACAGGACAAAGAGTAAGGGTGTCATTAAAAGTTGCTGATGTAGGATCAAAGAAGATGGATTCTCTGGTGCAACAGGTCATACGGCCGAGATTGGATGAGATGACCAAAGGCACAAAGCTTAAAGCCGAGTTGACCGGAACAACCTTGCTATTTATCAAAGGAAATAAGTTTCTCATCAACAATCTGATCACCTCAATGCTCGTGGCATTTCTGGTGATTGCGGTTATTATGGCCCTTTTATTCAGAAATGGTAAAATGATTCTGATTTCATTGGTGCCGAATGTCATCCCTCTTTTAATCACCGGAGGGATTATGGGGTATTTTGGAATCCCATTGAAGCCAAGTACTGCATTGATTTTCAGCATTGCATTTGGTATTTCAGTGGATGATAGTATTCACCTGTTGGCGAAATACAGACAGGAGCTATTTGCCAATAATTTTCAAGTTTCAATTGCAGTAAGTAAAAGTGTGAGAGAAACAGGGGCAAGTATGATCTATACCAGTATTATCCTGTTCTGTGGGTTTGTCATATTTGCAGCATCTGATTTTGGAGGAACAGTAGCATTAGGAAAGCTAACCTCTATTACACTGCTTTTTGCAATGCTTACCAACGTGATTGTATTGCCAGCCTTGTTGCTGCAGTTTGATAGTGGGAAGCGGGATGTAACCAAGCATCCATTAATTGAATCATATCCAGAGTTTGCTGATACCGATGAAAATGGTAATGGTAGCTCAACAAATAAAAAAGATTAGTTAAGCTCATGGCTAAATATCCTGAATATAAGCAACTGAGTTATGCTCAGGTCGGAAAGGATATCCTCAACTGGTGGGAAGAAAATAAAATTTTTGAAAAATCCATTTCAGAAAGAGAAGGTGCTCCGACATTTACCTTCTTTGAAGGACCTCCATCAGCAAATGGAACTCCCGGCATTCACCATGTAATGGCGCGGACGGTTAAAGACATTTTTTGTCGTTACAAAACACAAAAGGGTTTTCAGGTCAAGCGCAAAGGCGGGTGGGATACACATGGATTGCCTGTTGAGCTGAAAGTCGAAAAAGAGCTTGGGATCACCAAGGAAGATATTGGAAAGAAAATCACAGTAGCCGAGTACAATCAGAAGTGTAAGGAGGCGGTGATGAAGTTCAAGGATCAGTGGGATGATATGACCCGAATAATGGGTTATTGGGTGGATTTGGATGATCCATATATTACCTACGAGTCCAAATACATGGAGTCGCTCTGGCACTTGCTTAAGAAGCTTTTTGACAAGGGCCTGCTCTACAAGGGCTATACGGTTCAGCCGTACTCTCCTGCGGCTGGTACTGGATTGAGCTCGCATGAGCTGAACCAACCAGGTACCTATCAAGATGTGAAGGATACTTCTGTTGTGGCACAATTTCAGGTCAGGAAGAATGATCGATCTGACTTCTTGTTTGAAGATGACAAAGAGGATGTCAGAATCCTCGCCTGGACTACTACACCATGGACGCTTCCTTCGAACTGTGCCCTGGCAATAGGAGAAAAGATTGATTATGTAAAGGTCAAAACCTTCAACCAATACACTTTCAAGCCAATTTCTGTGGTTTTGGCCAGAGATTTGGTCGGGAAATATTTTTCCGATAAGGCCAAAGATATTGAGCTTTCAGCGTACAATGCCGGTGATAAACTGATCCCATTTGAGGTGAGTGAGTCTTTTAAAGGAAAGGACTTGCTAGAGGTTAGGTATCACCAATTGATGTCGTATGTGACCAATGAAAAGCTTGAAAAAGACGCGTTTAGAGTTATTCCAGGCGATTTTGTTTCAACAGAAGACGGTACAGGGGTGGTTCACACTGCATCAGTGTTCGGTGCGGATGACTTTAGGGTCTGTCAGCAGGCAGGAGTGCCTTCGGTTATGATTACCGATGAAAAAGGTCAAGAACTTCCATTGGTAGACAAACAAGGAAAATTTGTTGCCGAGGTGACTGATTTTGCAGGCAAATACGTCAAGGAAGAGTACTTCACCGATGAAGAAAGAAACGCGCCTGATTTCAAACCAACAGATGTGCTCATCGCCATCCAATTAAAAGAGGCGAATAAGGCTTTCAAAGTAGAAAAATACGAGCACAGTTATCCGCATTGTTGGAGAACGGATAAACCGGTACTTTACTATCCTTTGGATTCTTGGTTTATCAAAACCACCGCTCTGAAAGATCGATTGGTCGAGTTGAACAAAACGATCAACTGGAAACCAGCATCAACAGGAAGTGGAAGATTTGGCAACTGGTTGGAGAATTTAGTTGATTGGAATCTTAGTCGATCCAGATTTTGGGGAACACCTCTCCCGATTTGGGTAACAGAAGATAAGCAGGAACTGAAGTGCATTGGAAGCCTAAAGGAGCTACAAGAGGAGGCCAGAAAGTCCGTTGACGCAGGTTTAATGAAGGATTTGGTGGGAGATGATTTCGATTTTCATCGTCCCTATGTTGACGATATTGTTTTGGTGAGCGATTCGGGTAAACCAATGTACAGAGAGCCAGATCTAATAGATGTATGGTTTGACAGTGGTGCAATGCCTTATGCACAATGGCATCATCCATTTGAAAACGATGATGTTTTCAAGGCAAATTACCCAGCGGATTTCATTGCGGAAGGTGTTGATCAGACGCGAGGTTGGTTTTTTACGCTACACGCCATTTCCACTTTGCTTTTTGATAGTGTTGCTTTCAAAAATGTGATGGCAAATGGATTGGTTTTGGATAAGAATGGCAACAAAATGTCCAAGCGTCTAGGCAATGCGGTTGATCCATTTGAGACCATCGACAAATATGGACCGGATGCCACGCGTTGGTACATGATCTCTAATGCTAACCCATGGGATAATCTAAAGTTTGACCTGGACGGTGTTGTGGAAGTCCAGCGTAAGCTCTTCGGGACTTTGTCCAATACGTATTCATTTTTTGCGCTTTACGCCAATCTTGATGGATTCAATTTTGCTAATGAGCAATTGGATAAAAGCAAGTTAACGGAGAGTGATCGATGGGTGTTGAGCAAGCTGAATTCATTGATTACTGAAACAGATACCTGCTACGAGGACTATGAGCCAACCAAGGCTGCACGCGCTATTCAGTCTTTTGTAGTTGACGATCTCAGCAACTGGTATGTACGACTCAATCGAAAGCGATATTGGGTTGGAGAATACAATGATGACAAAGAGGCCGCTTATCAGACACTCTATACTTGCTTAAAGACTGTTTCAAAGTTGATGGCGCCAATTGCACCATTCTATGCTGAAAGATTGTTCCAGGATCTGAATTCGGTTACTAAAGCCGACAATGCAGATTCAGTTCATCTCTGCTTGTTTCCTGAGGTTGATCAAGAGATTGTAGACACGGAACTTGAGGCACGCATGCACCTGGCACAGTTGGCTTCTTCTTTGGTTCATTCATTGAGAAAGAAGGAAAAGATAAAGGTGCGTCAGCCTTTACAGAAAATACTTGTACCGATACTGGATAAACAAGAAAAGTCTCGACTACAGCAAGTTGAGGAATTGATCATCTCTGAGACAAACGTAAAGGAAATTGAGTATCTCGACGATGCATCTGGAGTTTTGGTGAAAATGATCAAACCGAATTTCAGAAAGCTAGGTGCTACTTATGGCCCACTGATGAAAAAGATAACGCCCCTGGTGAACGCAATGAGTCAGGAGGATATTATCGAAATTGAAAAAGAGGGCAGGTTTGAGTTAGAAGTTGAAAATCAAAAAGTTGAATTGACACTTGAGGATGTGGAAATATCTTCGAAAGATATTCCCGGATGGTTGGTAGCAAGCGAGGATGGTTTGACTGTGGCCTTAGATATCACCATCACGGATGAATTGAAACTTGAAGGATTGGCGCGTGATTTGGTCAATCGAATTCAAAACCTAAGAAAAGACAAAGGACTTGAAGTTCAGGACAAAATCAATGTATCCATTTCCAGTGAGGAGTCGTTAGTCAATGAAGCAATTGATGTTTTTGGTGAATACATTCAACGGGAAACTCAAGCTTTATCTTTGATATTTGTTGATGAATTAAAAGGTGAAGCGTTGGATGTTGATGGCATCAATCTGACAATCTATTTAGAAGTGAATTAAACCATGAGAAAGAATTCTGGTGTATTGAAATATTTTGCGATCAGCTTTGGTGTGATCGTATTGGATCAAGTAGTGAAAATGCTCGTTCACAATAACATGGAAATGGGCAGCCGTGGACAGATCAAGGTAATTGGAGAATGGTTTAAACTCCATTATCTAACTAATCCGGGTATGGCATTTGGTATGGAACTTCCGTTTGAGAATGCCAAAATGGTGCTTACCATTTTTCGTATGATTGCGATGGCAGCAATTGGCTACTATCTTTTCATGAGTTACAAAAAGGGAGCCGCAATTGGCTTTCTGGTTTGTATCGGATTGATATTAGGAGGAGCCATTGGTAATTTGGTAGACAGTATTTTTTATGGAGTCTATCTGGACAATGCGCCGTTTGACGCCCCAACACCTTGGTTTTATGGTCAAGTGATCGATATGTTTTACATCGACATTTGGGAAGGCAGGTTGCCTGATTGGATTCCTTTCATCGGCGGTGATTATATGGCGCTTTGGCCAGTTTTCAATATTGCTGATGCATCCATTTTTGTTAGCATTTGTATTATTCTTATTTGGCAGAAGTCATTTTTCAAGGAGGAGCCTGAAACGAAATTGACTGAAGCCAATGCCACAAACCCCGAGTAGACTTATTCCCTCCCTCCTGGCAGTGTTAGGGGTGTTAATGTTTTCAACAAAGGCAGTTTTTGCCAAGCTTGGCTACAGCTATGGTGTTGATGCTATCACTATGTTGGTGCTGCGAATGCTGTTCGCCCTACCCATTTATTCAGTCATTGCTTTTAGCTTCAGAAAAGACAAGAATGAAGCCAATGGAAAAGACCTGATCTATTTGTTCTTATTTGGATTCATTGGTTACTACCTGGCTTCCTATTTTGATTTCAAAGGACTTGAATTTATCAAAGCGAGTCTCGAACGACTTATACTATTTGTCTACCCTACGTTGGTCGTGCTGATTTCTTTTGTTTTTCTTGGCATTCGGCCGACCCGATTTCAGCTGATTGGTATTTTGGTTACGTATGTGGGAATTAGCATTGTCTTTATTCCTGAGATAAACCTTTCGGAAAATCACAATGCGCTTATCGGCGGAGTGTTGGTTTTTTTTAGCGCACTGACTTATGCCGGATATATAGTTGGTAGTGGGTGGTTGATTCCGAAATTTGGACCTAAACGGTTCACTTCCTATGCTATGTTAATCTCTTGTTTTTTGGTCATCACTCACTTTATGATTGAATCCAAAATGCAGATTAATCTGCTTGAGTTACCTGGACCCGTTTACATATATGGTCTTGCAATGGCTGTTATTTCCACCGTGATTCCGTCCTATGTTATTTCCTATGCCATCAAGGGTCTTGGTGCCAATCAGTTTTCAATTTTTGGAAGCCTTGGGCCCATTTCGACTATTGTACTTGCTTATTTGTTTTTAGGTGAAAGGCTCACCAGTTTACAAATTGCAGGAGGTATTGTTGTGGTAGGCGGAGTAATGGTGGCAGAGTATTTTAAGAAGAATTCTGGAAAATAATTCGATCCTATATACCTTGTGAAATATTCAGCAATAACACTTGGGAAGTACTAATTCAGTGATAAAGACAACCATATAGCCATACCTCGATGAAGAAAATACTGTATGTCGATGATGAGGAAATGAACCTTCAATTGCTGAAAATGAATTTGCAAGGACATTATGAAGTTATCACTGAACAATATCCGGAAAAAGCTATAGAGGTGGTTCGGAATCAGGGAATTGAAGTAGTGATTACGGATTACAAAATGCCCAAAATGAATGGCATGGAGCTAATCGGAGAAATAAAAAAGTCTTTTCCAAATGCAATGTGCATGATTCTCAGTGGCTACATTGAAAGCGAATTATTCATTGATAAAAGCAAGATTTATCAATATATATTGAAGCCTTATAGTCGCAGTGAGCTGATTAATCACATTGAAAAAGCATTCGAAGGGTCTCAATCTATGAACTAGTTACAAGGGGAAACTCTAAAAGAAATGTGGAACCAACGTCAACGGTTGATTGAACGCTTATTTCCCCGTTGTGCTGTTTCACGATCCCATGAACGATATATAGGCCAAGGCCACTTCCTTTTCCAGCATCTTTGGTAGTGAAGAAAGGGTCGAAAAGACTTGCCAAATTTTTTTGATCGATACCATGCCCAGTGTCCGAGATTTCAAAATATACATTAGTTCTGGTTAAGGAACCCTTGATGCTGATCATGCCTTCTTTGTCAATGGCTTGAATAGCGTTGTTTATTAAGTTTACAAAAACCTGATTGATTTTACCCGGAAGACAGTTTATGATCACTTCATTAGGTAAATCTTTTTCAATTTGGATGTGGTATTTGTATGAATTATTGAGCAGGAGTAAGGCGTCATCAATGCAGTCTATGATATTATAATCAACGAAATTAGTCTCGTCAGAGTGCGCATAATTCCGTAGACTCGATACAATGGAGACTGTTTTTTCAATACCCATATTGATGGCGCTTCTTACCGTATTGATCTCATCAAATTTTTCTTGGAGACCATTTGGATTGGTTTTTAGATTGTCAATAATGTCAAACAAGACATTGGTGCCCGACGTGATGTAGTTCACCGGGTTATTGATTTCATGTGCAATACCAGCTGTAAATACGCCTAAGGAGGCAAGTTTTTCCGATTGAATCAATTTCTCCTGGGTTTCTTTCAGTTCCAGATAGGCATGTTCAAGCTTATCTCGTTGGGAAACGATTTCTTTATTGGTCTTGATAAGTTCATCATTCGTGACTTTCAATTCTGTGGTTCGTTTTTCAACGATTTCTTCAAGTTGCTCTTTGTGGGCGGTGAGTTCAGCTTGAGCTTTCTCCTTTGCAGTCAGCTCTTTTTTCAATTGCGCTGTACGACTTGCTACCTGAGAGGACAATGCCGAGTTCCAAATGAGCCCCCCGATAACCACGGCAATCAGCACACCAAATCCAATGTAAATGGGCAGCAGATTGAATTTGGGAGAAATATTCAACCAGTTTTCTTTGATCTCTATTATTTCGGATTCATCGATAGATGCAATAGCCTTTTCAAAAACGGAAAGCATTAATGGTTCGTCGTTTCTCAGACCAATACCAGCTCCGGATATTTGACTTTCAACAAAGACAATGCTCAGGTTGTTTAAATTGTTGGTCGTTATTAAATGATAGATAGGAGCAAAATCGTCATACACAGCGTCGACTTGACCGACACTCAGTAGCTTAATTCCGTCCAATACAGTTTCTACCTCAACCAAATTGCTTTTGATGAATTTTGCTGCAAGCAAGTTGTAATGAGTACTATTTCTTTTAACCGCGATTTTTGAGTTCCTGAAGTCCTCAAGCTTTCCGTTATGATTGAATTCCTTGTTGCAAATCAAGGTTTGTGGATCAGCCATAAAGTCAATGGTAAAATTGAGTCGATCCTTACGCTCATCCAAGGCGGTAGCATTGATAATCCCATCCACCTCATGTGAAAGTGCTCTTTGGAGAGATTCGTCCCAGGTGCCACCCTTCAGCTGTATAGTTACTCCCAGTTTCTTTTCTATGATTCTAATCAAATCAATATTCACACCTGCCATTTCTCCATTGTCATCAACAAAGTTGAGTGGCGGGTAGGTATTGTCAACAGCCAGTGTAATTATCGGGTTTTCTTTTAGCCACTCGAGTTCTTCTTTTGAAAATTTGGAGTCGTTCACATCATTGTCGCTACATGAGAACAAGGAAACCATGAGTACTGAGCAAACAAACAATATTGATCTCATGGATATCATCTTGTTGTTGAATGAGGTATAAATGAATTTAATTCATGGAACATAGTTTCAGAAGACAGAATTGAATCTTTCATAAGTTGAACTTGTCACACTAACCAACACATAGCTTTAATGTTTACATTTTTCTATTTGGTATGTCGATATCTTAGTTGAATGCCAAGCGTTATTTCATGGGATTTGATCAAATTGAAATTCCCCAAAACCGCGGCATCAGACTTGAACATCCGATAAATATTGTTACTGTATTGATAAGCTGTATTTAACAATATATGTTCAGTAAGCTCAAAAGTAAGTCCCAATTTATATCTCCCTTGTAAGCCTGCCACTCCTCTCATTTGATCACCCCAATCATCCAGTTCTCCGTATAGTGCAAATTGTGGCCCTGCAGCAATCTGCGGGGAGATGGCTAAGAATTGATTAACCCAAAAATCGCGCAAAGCATAAAACATGATCGACTTGAGTTCAACGGGAAGGGGACTTTCTCTTTCGTTTGCATAAGAATACAAAACTCCAGATAGCCAGTTGTTTTTACCATAACCCAGCTCAATTTGAGCCCCTCTTCCAGCAAATTCACCCTGTGCTCTGACTTCATCATTGTTTAGCAAAGTCCAATACGCCTCATAATTTGTCATATTGCCAAGCCATTGAGCTCCAAGTCGAAACTCGGCAGTACCCTGCGCTCGTAAATCGACCATCAGGACTAGTAGAAATAAAAAGACGAAAAGTTTCATTTGTGAAAGTTAATAACTTCAATCATAACCTTTTCTCACCTTGCTATTTTAGCATAACCCATTACTTTTTTCAATAGGTGTAAATCAACAACCATTCATACCTTTTCATTCTCTCTCCGGTGATAAAGCCACTACATTGGGCATCATAAACACATTTGATTCATGAAACACCTTTTGTCAGTAGTTCTAGTCCTTATAGCGTGGAGTATTTCATCCCAGCCCCTTATATTTCAACCTTCACTCAATCCGGATGCAACCACCATTGCATTCAGTTATCAAGGTGATATTTGGACTGTACCAGTCGAGGGAGGAAGAGCAGATCGCTTGACTATACATGAGGGAGTGGATAGTAATCCGAAGTGGAGTCCTGATGGAAAGACTATTGCATTTCAAAGTAGTCGATATGGTAATACAGATATCTTTACGATTCCTGCTGAAGGAGGACGTCCGACCAGATTGACCCATCACTCAGCAGCCGAGGTAATAATTGGCTACACGCCTGATGGAGAAATCTTGTTTAATACTCGAAGAACCTATGCTCAGGTAGAAAGGGAATATGAAATTTATACAACAGCTGTTGGTTCAGGTACTCCAGTGCGATACATGGACGCCCTTGGTTTTGATGCTACGGTCTCTTTTGATGGGAGTAAAGTTGCCTTTGTAAGAGGTACTTGTCGCACTGCCAGAGAGGCGTATGTTGGCCCTGCAAATCGGAACATATGGATATGGAATAAGGCTGATGATACTTACGAACAGCTCACCACCTATGAAGGGAATGATTTCAGCCCACAATGGATTGATGATGATGCGCTGTATTATATCTCCTCACAAAATGGAAAGTACAATTTGCATCATATTACCCTCGGAGGAGAGATATTGCAAATCACCGAAGAGACGGAATTTGGTGTTAACAGCTTTCATGTAAGCAATGGCAAAATACTCTATCAAACAGGAGATCGAGTTGTGGTCAGGAATGGCAGAACTGGTGAATCCACTGATATAGAGATTGATGTATCAAGTGACTACCGCTTTGATCCTGTGATGTCGAAAAGTGTTTCGAATAAGGTAGGTTCCTATGCTGTTTCTCCAAATGGTAAACTTTCCGCCTACATACATAGGGGAGATGTATATCTAACGCGAAACGATAAGGAAGATAAGCGAAGTGTTGTATTGTCCAATGGCCCTGCCAGGGATCGTGATCTGGCATGGTTGAATGATGAGGTATTGTTGTTTGTTTCTGATCAGAATGGTCAGAACGATTTATTCATGATTCGTTCGGGAGACAATGATGAGAAAAATCTATTTAAAACACTCAAGAGGGAGGTGTTTCCGATACTTCAATCAGAGGAAGAAGAATTTGATCCAATCATGTCACCTGACGGGAAAAAGATTGCATTTAGAAGAGGGAGAGGAAAATTGCTGTCCGCAGATATTTCAGATAATGGCACCATCACCAATATTAAAATCCTGCAAGACGGCTGGGATACCCCTGAAGGTATCAGTTGGTCACCTGATAGTAAGTGGCTGGCGTATGGGCTATCAGATCTTAATTTCAATCAGGAAGTGTACATCCATGCCGCAGATAATAGCAAGGAGCCTGTAAATATTACCATGCACCCAAAGTGGGATGGTAATCCAAAATGGAGTCCAGATGGAAGCAAACTTGGTTTTGCCTCTCAACGAAATAATGGTGACAATGATATCTGGTTTGTTTGGCTGAAAAAATCAGACTGGGAAAAGTCCGGGGAAGCATGGAAGCGAGAGGCCACAGAAGGTGAAGATGACAAAGGTGATGAGGAAGAAGATTTGGTGGTGCAGATAGACTTTGATCGGATTTGGGAACGTATGGAAAAAGTGACTGGGTATGCAGGTGGAGAAACAGATTTTGCCTTTGACAAGAAAGGCGAGTATGTGTACTATGCGAATGGTCCGGATTGGAGAAAGAATCATAAACTGGAACGCAATCTCTACAAGATTAAGTGGGATGGTTCCAAAAACAAGGAAGTCGTTGGTGGCGATAAACGGCCGGGAGGTTTGCGAGCCGATAATGACAATGAATACTTGTATTTCACATCAAGAGGCACCATCAATCGATTGAAATTTAAGGATGACAAGTCTGAATCACTGAGTGTGAGTTCAAAAGTTACAATCAATCAGGAGGCGGAGTTGGATCAAATATTCGAGGAAGGTTGGAGGGCTCTGGATGTGGGGTTCTATGATCCTGAATTTCACGGTCAGAATTGGGATGATTTAAAGGCGAAGTACAAGCCATTAGCACTGAAAGCATCCACGAAGGAAGATTTTCAATTTGTGTTTAACCTGATGCTTGGTCAACTGAATGCAAGCCACATGGGTATGTATCGTGGAGAGAAACCACAAGAGACTCAAACACAAAGAACAGGGTTGATTGGGATTGAAGGGAAGAATGTCAATGGTGGTTTTCAGGTAACTAGGGTTTTGCCTGGCAGCCCAGCATCCAAAACTGAGAGCAAGCTGAATGTTGGTGATATCATTAATCGTGTTAATCAAAATGAGATACGAGGAAACTTCTTTGAGCAAATGGAAGGGACCACTAATAATCAGGTATTGCTGAATGTTGCGAATGCTAAAGGAGCAAATAGGGAGGTGGTGATATGGCCAGTGAGTAGCTTAAGCAGTCAGTTGTATGATGATTGGGTTGAGAATCGAAGAAAACTGGTCAATGAATACTCAGCTGGAAAACTAGGCTATTTACACATCCGAGGGATGAACTGGACAAGCTTTGAGCGTTTCGAGCGTGAATTGATGGCAGCAGGCTATGGGAAGGATGGGATTGTAATTGACGTGAGATATAATGGAGGAGGATGGACAACAGATTACCTCATGACCGTGTTAAATGTTAGGCAACATGCCTATACTATTCCGCGAGGTGCGGCGAACAGTCTAAATCAACACCTGGATTTTAAGGAAACCTATCCGTTTGGTGAGCGACTTCCATTTGCTAGTTGGACCAAGCCAAGCATAGCCTTGTGCAATGAGAATAGCTATTCCAATGCAGAGATTTTCTCACATGCATATAAAACATTGGATATGGGAACACTTGTGGGGCGTCCTACATTTGGCGCAGTGATTTCAACAGGTGGTTGGACACTGGTAGATGGTTCTTATGTAAGAATGCCGTTCCGTGCCTGGTATGTAAAAGCAACAGAGGAAAACATGGAACATGGTCCGGCTGTACCGGACATTGAGGTGTTTAATCCTCCAGCCTACAAGGCGAAAGGTATTGATCCGCAGCTGAAAAAGGCGGTAGATCAGTTGTTGAGTGAGATGGAGTAATTCCGGTATTTCTCGCTTCGCTCGAAAACCGGAATGACGGGGGAATCTTCACTCAAACTCATGAAAGGGTATTCTTCTTTGTCGAAACCGGAATGAGGAGGTATTCTCCTGCGCCGAAACCGGAATGAGGAGGTATTCTCCTGCGTCGAAACCGGAATGACACGGTAATCTTTACTCAAACTGAAAATGAATGGTATTCTCCTTTGTCGAAACCGGAATGAGGTGGTGTTTGTTCCATTCCATTATGCCGTTTTGATTGTGATCTAAAAAGCGAATCCATTGGTAGAATTCACTAATTCGGCCTTCAATTGCGTCCGTAATTACGTACGTTTGCTGAATGAAGTCACTGAATATAACCCAGGCTAGACAAAATATTTATAAGCTCATTGATGAGGCAAATGAAACTCATGAACCGATTCAAATAACCGGCAAACGAAATAATGCAGTATTGGTGAGCGAGGCTGATTGGCGTTCTATTCAAGAAACTTTGTTTTTGACGAGCATTCCGGGGATGAGGGAGTCAATAAAAGAAGGACTTGACACGCCTTTGTCCAATACTTCCGAAGATTTGGATTGGTGAAGGGTTATCAGCTCTTGTTCACCAAACAAGCTCAAAAGGATGCTAAAAAAGCGGCATCATCTGGATCAAAGGAAAAAATAACACTTCTTCTGGAGATTTTGAAGAAAGATCCATTTCAGAATTACCCACCATACGAAAAATTACAGGGTGATTTAATTGGCGTCTATTCCCGTAGAATAAACATTCAACGTCGCTTAGTCTATCAAGTTTACGAAGAAGAAAAAGTCGTGAAAATGATAAGAATGTGGACTCATTATGAGTGAAAGGAACCAGGTTTGTATGTCTGTATCCTATCTCGATAAAGCAATAATCGTTAAGTCTATTACCGAAAGCGTAGCAAAGCAATCTTCAGTGTAAAATTACATGAAGGAAAATTGTTTCAAAAAGCTTGTTCTCGCTTCGACTTTTTCCCAATTAAATAAAGTCTGGATATTTACTTAACAAAAGTAAAACTAATTTATTACTTTCACGTTTGTTAAGTAAATAATGATCTAATGAGCGAACAATCTTTAGGTGAATTTGAGGAACTGGTACTTTTAATGGTGGCAGCTCATCACGACCAGGCATACGGGGTGTTGATCCTGGAACAGTTAGAACAAAAACTTGGTAAGAAGGTCAATATTTCGGCCGTTCATGTTGCACTGAAGCGGCTGGAAACCAAAGGATTTGTCAATTCCAGATTTGGTGGGATTACGCAAGATCGAGGCGGAAGGCGCAAGAAGTTCTATGTGATTACAGCTGCAGGTAAGAAAAGACTGGATGCACAATATGAGCTGAGAACCGGTATTTATCAGCAGATTCCTAAGATTTCATTTAGCTAGTGTTACCTCCACCTCCATATTGGTTAATCAATTTACTCCGATGGTTTTGTAGACCTGATTATATCGAGGAAATGGAAGGAGATTTGGTAGAGCTCTACGAACTCCGCCTTGAAAAGATGGGCGCCAGGAAAGCCAGGTGGAGGTTTGCCTGGGATGTGCTCAAGTCGTTTCGGATTATCAATTTCAAGAGGGTCAAAATTTTCATCATGTCTCAAAGTTTATTCAAGCATACATTTAAAACAGGTTATCGACAGATCGTTAGAAACAAGTTTTTTTCTGCCATCAACATTGCAGGGTTGGGTTTGAGTATTACTGCTTTTTTGCTGATCAGCCTGTTTGTCTATGACGAAGCATCTTTCGATACATTCCATCAGGATAGCGAACGGATTTATCGAGTATTGAAGACTGATAGTCTGCAAACAGAGCCTTGGGCCTATAACCCTCCTGCATTGGGACCTTCGCTAGTGTCCGAATATCCGGAGATATCAGCTTCGATCCGTGTTTTTTATATGCAGGGAGCAGATCTTAAGCATGCTGAACGCACACTGCCAACGAGTAAGGGATTGGCGGTTGATTCAACGTTTTTTACCTTTTTTGACTTCCCAATAGTTGCAGGTCATAAGCCAACCCTATTAGCTCAAACAAGGAATATTGTGATCAGTGAACAAATAGCCGATGCGTACTTTCCTGAAGTCAATCCAATTGGCGAAACTGTCACGATTCATGAATCAAGTTTTGTGATAGCTGGAGTCGTTAAAGTTCCAGTAAACTCTCATTTGCAATTTGACTGGGTATTTCCTTTGACGGCCCGTATCGCGCCTGAATATCTTGGTATTTGGAAGCAATCCTTTCTTTATACTTATGTTAAAGCAGAGCACGATGTGAGGTTGGCGGATAAGATTTGGAATCAAATGTCAAAGCATGAACCGACTAATCGTGGGATTAAAATTACACTACAACCTTTATCAGACATCCACCTGAACCCCAAAGTAAGTGGGATGATGTCGGTTGCGGGAAATAAACTTTATGTTCAGATTTTCTCCATTGCCGGATGGTTGGTATTATTGATAGCAGCAATCAATTACATGAACCTTAATGTGGGTAGAGCTACTGAAAGAGTAAAAGAAGTTGGTGTAAGAAAAGTGCTGGGAGCGAATCGAGGATTGGTAGCGATGCATTTTATCGGTGAAGGATTGTTGCTAATTGGAACTGCGGCGTTTTTAGGACTTTTTTTCGCCTGGCAACTCTTACCTATGCTCAATGATTTGACCGGGAAGTCATTCGATCTGATTTCCGCATGGGATATCATTACACCTCAACGGTTTATACTGGGTACTTCGCTGGTCATTTCGACTTTAGCCATATTGTCGGCTCTTTATCCTGCTATTCTTTTATCGAATATCAAACCCACAATTCTCTTGAAAGGGTGGTTAGGTAAACGTTTAGGTAGTCAATTTTTTGGAAGTGCGATGACTTCTTTTCAGTTTGGGACTTCAACTGTTCTTGTGATTTGTGCACTGATTGTAATGAAACAGCTAAATTTCCTTGAAAACAAACCATTGGGATGGGATAAAAATAATCTAGTGTCTTTAAAGCTGAAGGCTGGAATGTTCGACCACTACGAGACTTTTAAAGATAGACTGATGCATGAATCCTCTATTGACAATGTAACCTGGGTTTCGGAATTGCCAATAGATGTGCGAACGGGTGGCGTCATTGAGTTCGAGGGCATGAATCCGGAAAAACAGTATGCTGCCTATTACATCAATGGAGATGAAAATTTCTATGAGACTTTTAGGTTAGAAGCAGTTGAGGGTATTCCCTTTCGAGCTATCCATGACGAATCAAAAAAACATTATGTCATCAATGAAGCATTACTGAATTACTTAAGGGAGGAATGGGGTCCAGATGTAAACCCTATTGGCAAGGAGTTGGATGGCGGTCTTATAGTGGGAGTAGTTAAAAACTATCATTGGCAGCCCATGACCAAAGAAATTGGACCCATTTTATATGGCATAGATGCGAGCGACAGTTATGGTTCTGCCAATGAATTTGTTGTCCGAGTGAAAGATGGGCAACTCACTGCTGGTTTAAAGTCCATTGAGTCCATTTATCTCGACATATATCCTGGTTTTAGTTTTGATTATCGGTTTGTTGATGAGCAAATGGCCGCTCTTTATACAGCAGAGTCAAACACAAGCAGGTTGTTAATTAGTTTTTCCTTTTTAGCAATTTTTATCTCGTGCTTGGGCATGTTGGGGTTGGCCTATCAGGCTATTAATAAGCAGCTCAAAGCGCTCAGCATTCGAAAGGTGATGGGTGCTTCTTCGGCTGATTTATTTCTTCGATTTTTCAAGCAATTTGGGGTGGTTTTTGCGGTTGCAATAGGATTAGCAATTCCATTCAGTATCTGGTTAAGTAACCAGTGGATGTCGTCATTTGCTTATTTGACAAACATTGGCTGGTTCACCTATATTATTGGTTCGGTGCTAGTATTAACCATCGTCAGTCTCACTATTCTTGTTCAATTCCGCAGAGCACTTCACGTCAACCCTGCCACAATTCTTAGAGACGAATGAAGCCGAATTTATGGATTCGATTGCTGCGATGGTTTTGCAGTGATGACAGAATAGAGGAGGTAGAGGGAGATCTATTTGAACTATTCAATATTCGATCTGAAAAATCGCCGAGGCTTGCAAAAAGAATGCAAGCCTTGGATGTGATTAGATCTTTTCGCTGGGTCAATATTAAGAAACCAACCATTAATGCAGTATTTACCATGTACATTCATTTTGCTAAAGCGAGCTTTAGAAGTCTCATAAAGGATTATCGGTTTTCTTTACTCAACGTCGTAGGACTGTCACTGGGTCTTGCGGTTTTTTTGCTCTCTGTTTTTCTTATTAGACATGAATACTCATTCGATCAGTTTCATCAGCATGCTGATCGTACTTATCAGGTCATCCAGGTATTTCAGAATAGTGAAGGAGATGATCCTGAAATTTTCACATCGTTGAAACTGGCGCAAGCTCTGAGTGATGACATGACATCAGTTGAGGAGGCTGTAACAGTACATGGGGCGGCTTCAACATGGGTAACGGTCAATGATCGAAAATTCTTCGAGGAAGATGGGATCGTTGCGTCATCTTCTTTTTGGGATGTTTTCGATTATGAGTTGATCAAAGGTCAAAAAGAAGAAGTCCTCAAGGCTTCTCGGTCCATTGTGATTGATGAACAATTGGAGTTAAAATATTTTGGCGGGACATCTGCGATGGGCAAGGAAATAGAACTGGAGAGGTATGGTCGGTTTACCGTGACGGGTGTCATGGCCGCATTACCCAATAATTCCACCATGCAATTCAACTATGTTATCACACAAGATTATGATGTTTTTTACACACATGTGATCAATTGGTTTCCCAAATGGTTTGAATCCTGGGATGGTGATCCGGCAGCTACATTTATTAGACTAAAAGAGAGCGCCGATCCCGCAGCATTCAGAGATGACATAGCAGCAGTACTGACAAAGTATAAGCCATCCGAAAATATCAATCCGTATTTTTTGGTTGGATTAGCAGATTTACATTTTGGTTTGAAAGGAATAGACGGCCGTATCAATCAGTACCTAAAAGGTGATCGAGTGAAGATCAGGGTTGCTGCATTGATTGGCAGTTTGATTTTGCTGCTTTCGATTTTCAACTATGTCAACATATCTACGGCAAGAGCAAGTCGGAAAGCCAAAGAAGTTGGTGTAAGAAAGAGTCTGGGTGCCTCAAAATTGAATTTGCGTATTCAATATCTTTTAGATGCCGGAATGATCGTGACATTATCAACAATCATTGCCTTGATTATTGCACATGAGCTAATACCGTATTTCAATCGAGTAGTAGGAACCAACTTTGAATTGAGTGTGGGTTTCTTGTTGCCACTGCTCCCTGGTGTCTTTGCACTCATGTTTTTAATTACGGTCCTGGCTGGATTCTATCCGGCCTGGATTCAAAGTAATATTTCAGCTATTAAGTCACTCAAAGGTCTACATCTGGGAATGTCATCCGGGATTAGGTTAAGAAATTTTCTGGTGACGACTCAGTTTACATTGGTGCTCTCCTTGGTCATTGTGCTAATCAATGTTAACAGGCAACACAACTTTATTCAGCATCGAAATTTGGGATTTGATACCGATGCTACCGTGGTGGTAGAAATTAACGGTGGTGGAGTTCGAAATAATTATCAAGTCATCAAAGAACGGTTAAAATCACATCCAAATGTTTACGATGTGACAGGTGTAACGCGTATGCTTGGGGGAGCCAGGTCACCAGCTTCTGTTCAGGTTCTGGTATCACCAGATGACCGATTGAAGATGCGTTATTATGGTATTGATGACAATGCTTTGGATTTTCTGGGAATGCATGTTGCCGAAGGAACGGGATTCGATGGTATAAATGATGAAAATGAAGTCCTTGTTAATCAGGTAGCAGCCAAGCAGCTTGGAAATCACACAATAGGGAGTTGGATTGAGGTCGCTGACCTGGAAGAGGAAACGATCAAGAAAGTACAGATAGTGGGGGTTTTGAAGGATTTTCACTATACATCACTGCATGATCCTATTGGTCCGTTGGTGGTGGGGCATTACGTTAATCCATTCGAGTCGTTGGATGATATTGTTATTAAAATCGGACCTGATGATGTAACAGCAACTTTGACCTTCATCGAAGCTGTGCACAATGACTATGATGAAAATGATATGATGAGCTGGGCTTTCCTCGATGATATGATCCAGTCAAATTATGAAAAGGAAGCAATTGTTTCTTCCTTGATCCAGGGCGGATCGTGTATCTCATTAATTGTTGCGTTGCTGGGCTTGATAGGACTCACTGCTTACAATATCAGATCTAGGGTAAAAGAGTTTGCCATACGCAAAATCATGGGAGCCAGTTTCATGCAATTATTCAGGTTGCAAGGCAATCATTATTTGAGGTTCCTGATTCTTTCCTGGTTGATAGCAAGTTCCATGGCTTATTTTCTTACATCAAGGTGGTTGGACAATTATACTTATCAGGTAGCAATGAGCTGGTGGCCGTATCTGCTGTCGATCATTTCAGCATGTTTCCTTATCGTCGTTACAGTGTTGCTCATGGGTTTCAATGCCATACAAACGAACCCTGCTGATGAACTGAGAGATGAGTGACGGATTCAAATGGCAACTACCTTTTTTCTTTTGAAAAAAGGACATTAAAAGTTGGTAGTGGCATGAATGTGGGACTGTCATCAATCCAATCGGTTGAGGAATAGGTTGGGTTGGTATATCTCCAATCGTCCTTATAAGCGACTGCCAGTGTAAATGTGAAGCCTGCAGAGATATTCCAACCATTTGACTTCCGCCAGACGTACCCTCCATATCCACCAAGCATCATATAATTGAAACGAGACTGCCATTCCCATTGATAGCCCGGGTCTGCTAAATATCCTCCGTGACCATGGTTGAGAAAACCTCCATAATACCATCTATTAGCACCTAAAGTATACTTCTTAAGTCCGATCCCATATGAAAAGTTTAAGGCATCAAAACGAATGTAATCATCCGGATCGGCACTTACGTTAATTAGCAGAAGGTAGGCAATACCCAAAGAATTTAATCGGAGGTTAGTCGTTAAATAAGTATTCGTTTCATTTAATTTGAATTCACCAATAAGGTCAGGGCCATATGTAAGTAAACCTAGTGCATCCACCCCGATGATTGATTTTCCCATTACCTCTGGAGCTTGAAACTTGGTGTTTTGATTCAAATTGGGTGTTTCTTCTCTTTCAATTCTTTGGACTTCACTCATTTGAAAGACGAATAATGAACCATCCGCAGTTTCAATTTTGATTGATTCATTAGTGACTTGCTCTATTATAATTCCCTTGATAACACTTCCGTTATGCAGATAGACCACATCTCTTAACTGCTGAGCATGGCTTAAAAGCATTGTTGAGCAGAAAAGCAGTGTTAATACCAGTCGTATCATCTTATGATTAATTTGGTCCGTATTGAAAAATAAGAATTTTCAATGCTGTTGTCAAGTCCTGAAGCTAATCATCAGAAGTCATCGGCCCTTATGCTTTGCTACTCATCCCTCAATGATTCCACTGGATTTCGATTACCGGCCTTAAAAGCTTGACCACTGATAGTGGAAAGGGTTATCAACAGGGCGCCCAGGCCAGCTGAGGCAAAGATCCACCAGCTTAGAGCCGTTTGAATTTCATATCCCTGAAGCCACTCTCTTAAAATCAAGTAGGAGAGTGGAATAGCAAATCCACTGGCTATCAATATCAGTTTGATATAGTCAATGGATAGTAGCCGCCAGATTTGAAGCAAGGATGCCCCAAGCACTTTTCTTACACCCACTTCCTTCGTTCTGAGTTCAATCATAAAGGAGGACAGTCCGAATAAACCGAGGCAACTTATAAAAATGGAGAGTGTCGCAAGGTAACCAGCTAGCACCCCTATTCTTTCCTCAGACTTGAATTTGGCGTTGTACTGTTGGTCCGCAAACTGATAATTGAAGGCAGCTGAAGGAATCACATTGTTGAATGCATCATTGAGTAGGTTCAATGCCTTGTGTGTATCAGAGTTAGCTTTCAATCTCACATACAAGTTCTGCTCGGGGTAGTTGCTCAGGAAAATAATAGATGGCTTAGTAGCCTCATAAGGCGAACCTTTCAGCATGTCCCTTGCTATTCCAATGATGGTGAAGTTCTTGTTTCCATAATAGCCATTTTCATATCTCAATGGAGCACCGATTGGATCTTTTAGGCCCATTACCTGTTGTGCCGATTCGTTGATAATCACATTCGTTTTTTCATCTCCAAACTCATCGGAAAAATCTCGCCCTTCAACGATTTCCCAACCTACCGTTTTGCCATAGTCTGCATTCACACTAATCGTGTTGAAAGCAAGTTGATAATCAGGCGCATTTCCGTCCCAACCAAAGCTTGCATTCCATCCAAGGGTCGAGATGACAGAGTAATTGGAACTAGCGACGGACTCAACCTGACCCGTCATAATTAATTCATTTTTTAACACGTCAAATTTTTCCTGATACTCGTTTGAGCGCTGATGAAAGGAAAGTAAATGTTGTTGGTCATATCCTGCGTCACGCTTTTTGGCGCTCTGAATTTGGTTGTAAATGATGATGGTTCCAATGATCATCGCGATGGAAATGGTGAATTGAAATATGACCAACCCCTGGCGTGATAACGTAGATCCTTTTCCCTGAACAGTTTTACCCTTGAGCGCTCGAAGGGTTTTTAGATGCGATAAGAAGAATGCTGGATATCCACCAGCCAAAATCCCGACTCCTAGCATACTACCAAGCAGAACCAGCCAAATTGAAGGAGATGTTAGGGGTAGTACTATTTGCTTATCAGCTAATTGATTGAATTGAGGAAGGAAGACAATTGTAAGTACACTTGCGAGTACCATGCTGACGAATACAATCAAAAAAGACTCGCTTAAAAATTGAGCGATCAACTGTCCTTTGGCTGATCCGAGTGTTTTTCGGATGCCCACTTCTTTGCTTCGTTTGTCAGCCTGGGCAGTGCTCAAATTGATGAAGTTAATGGAGGCTAACAACACGATAAAAAAGCCAATGATGGCAAAAAACCAAACGAATTTTAATCTATTACTCGTTTTTACCTGGCCATTTTCCCAATTGGCATACAAATGCCAGTCCCGCATAGGATGAAGAAAAAGGGATGGTGCAGGTCCGTTCGTTTCGACATCAATGTGTGCTGTCATGGCTTCTTTGATGGCGTCTGAGGCAGTTTGCAAATCGGCCTTTGGTTGCAGCTGAGCATAGATCCACATATTGTAGTTGTCCCAAACATTTAATGAAGACCAATGAGCGAGGTATCTGTCTAAGGTAGCCAGGTAGCTGGCATCCTGAAACACTGAATTATGAGGTAAATCTTCATAGACGCCAGTGACCTGAAGAGTCCAGTTGGCATCCATTTTTAATGTTTTACCTATAGGGTCAATATCTCCAAACAGTCTCATCGCTACAGATTCTGAAAGGAAAATATTATTGATATCATTTAGTCCGGTGGTGCTCCCATAGATCATTTTCAGCGAGAACATTTGGGGGATTGACCCTTGAACAAAATATCCGGATTGGGTGAATTTCCTATTATCAACGGACAGAACCCGATGTTCCAGTCGCTGACGAACCATTCCAACATCTTCAAAATAATTGCCATAGTCTTGTTTCAACAGGGTGCCTAACCCAGTGACCATGGAACTACTTACTTCCACATCACCATTGTAAGTACCTAGTCTAAGCACTTTTGTTATGGTGTCGTAGTTGTCATGATACTGATTATAGCTTATCTCATCCCATACCCAAAGTCCTATATAAAGGGACATCACGAGTCCTAAACATAGTCCTCCGATATTGATAAATGTGTAGGTCTTGTTCCGCACTAATGCGCGGAAGCTTATGGTTAAATGTTGTTTGAGCATAGTATTATGAGTTTTGACAGGTAATCTGAGTAGCGATGGTCGACACAAGCGCAGTATGTCCAGCGTAAGGAGCCAGTTGGCTTTATCTGATTTTTGCTGCTGATAGTTATAGAATCTCTCATGGAGATCTCCTTCAAGATCCTCCAGATATTCTGATTTACAGACCTTTTTGAAGAATCGGAATAGAAACTGCGTTAACCTATTCATCACGCAAATGATTAATAGGGTTGCTAACAGCAGCTTTGGCTACTTGAAGACTCAAAGTGATAACCGCTATTAGCACCATGAGGAGTCCTGATAGAACAAACACGCTGATCGATAAAGGAGCTTGATAGGTAAAGTTCTCCACCCATCCCGACATGATCCACCCGGTCAGTGAGGTTGCCAGGGCGAATCCTATCAAAACTAGTTTTCCAAATTCACCAGTAAGCAACAACCAAATGTCAGTGATGGACGCTCCCAGTACTTTGCGAATCCCTATTTCCTTATGTCTTCTATCGATGACATAAGCAACTAGTCCTGTAAGTCCCAGACAGGCTATGATACAGGCCATTATCGCATAGAAGTTGATCAGCTTGCCGAATTGAATGGTTGAGTTAAATATTGAAGCGTAACGTTGATCAAGGAAGAAGTACTTTAAGGGAAGTGTGGGATTAAACCTGTTCCAGGTATCCTCAACACCGGTAACCATTTCGCTGATTGACTGTCCATCAAGCGACGGATCAAAGTCAATGGATATCTCTCGATAAGCATCTGTTTCTATGAAACCTTCTTTATAAAAAACAGCAATGGGGAGTTGTTGCCACCTGATTTCTGTTTGGATGTCTTCAAACACACCGATAATTTGAATGCTGTAATCGTAATATTCGATCGTACGCCCTAAGGCCTCAAATGGATCGGTCAGGCCATAGGCCTCTATCAAAGACTGACTAACAATGGCTGTTTTTCGATTATTCATTTGTAAGTTGAAGTTTCTACCTGCAGTCAGCTTCAAGCCATAAATATCTGCAAAGGTCTCATCAGCAATCCAAAAACTAACATCATGTGGCTTGTCAACTCCTGATAAGTAAAAATCACTGTCATCATCATCTACGAATGGAGGAGTGTCTGTGGAAATGGATGCTTGACGGACTCCAGGGATGCTGACTACTTCTTTCCGAAATGACTCAATTGATTCTCCCAGTCGTTCACCATTTCGCACTACCAACACATGCTCTCGATTAAAGCCCAAATCCATGTTCAACCAATATTGGACTTGATTGTTGATAATAAATGCAGCAATGATTAAACCAATCGAAATGGTGAATTGTAATGAAACCAATACATTGCGCAGCTGAACTCCGCCAGATTTGACATTTGTGGACTTGATGATGTCGATAGGTCGAAAGGAGGAGATAACCATGGCTGGATAGAGACCCGAAATGAAGGCGATAACAAGTGTAATTAAAATTGACGTAGCACTTATGATCGATGGAATAGCAGCAAGATCCACAGCACTTCCGGATAGTTCATTGAGGTAGTCAATTCCACTTACTACCAAAAGCCAGGCAAGGCCAAGACTGAGTAAGCAAAAGCAAAATGATTCGATCAGGAATTGAGCAATAAGTTGTGACCTGTTAGTCCCTAAAATCTTTCGCATGCCCACTTCCTTTGCGCGCCTCGTTGCTCTGGCAGTAGTGATATTAATAAAATTGATGACTGAGAGTAATAAGATCAATCCTGCAATTCCATTTAACAAATAGACCGTCTGAATGTCTTTGGTTTCATTGAGTCTGGCATAAACGTTTGTGGATTTCAAATGAATATCCAAAAGCGGTTGAATGTACAAGTCCCATTTTTTTCCAGATTCAATGAATTCCTTATAGGTCATTCCCTGATATTTCATCAGAAATGGTTCCAAAAATTTACCCGGAACTTGAGCAACCTTATCTGCCACGAACCGTGGATTCGCATCTTGCCTCAAAACTCCAAAGGTGACGAATGTAGTCCACCACCATGTGTCGGATTGACGCCTCAAACGTTCTAAGGATGAAAGAGAGATTAAAACACTAAATGTAACGTGTGAATTATTGGGGACGTCTTTCGCAACACCTGTAATTTGTAAAGTTCTGCTCCCATCCTGATCTTCCACTTTGATGTTTTTACCCAAGATGTCTGTGGTACCGAAGTATTTTTTGGCCAGCTTTTCTGTGATAACTACGCTGTTAGGTTGAGCCAGTGCAGTTTGAGGGTTGCCATGAATGAGTGGAAATGAGAAGACGTCAAAAAACGTAGGATCTGCTCCCCTGATTTCACCTTCCTCAAAGGCTTTGATTTGAGTAGATCCTTCTATTGAAACAACGGCATCATTCATAGTGTGGATCCGCGTCATGACTTCAAACTCAGGAATTTCAGACTGTATGGCATCCATCACAGCCGGCCCTGTTGAGCCAAATAGATCATCAGTTTCTCCCCAAATGAAGGTTTGGTTGATGCGATAAATGCGATCAGCCTTTTCGTGAAAATGGTCATAAGTCAGCTGATGGTAGGAATATAACCCTGCATAGAGACATGCTGCTATGCCAATCGTAAGGCAAATAATGTTCAGTATGGAGAAAGATTTCTCTTTCCTCATGGTTCGGACCGAGGCGATGATCTGATTCCGGACAAGTCCTGAGAATCTAAATCGATTGAATAATTGAATGGGTTTCATAAGGGAAGGGCGAAAAAGGCGTAGAACATCGAGGGTAAATGAAAATTGAGCTCTGCGCGGAGAGTGAGATTGAAGTGATCTATCAAATCGCTCCAATAAGTCACCTTCGATATCTTCTAGATATTCCGGATTGCAAAACCACTTAAGGAAACGTCTTGCCCGGTTCGGAGGCGAAGAGTGTTGAGCCTTCATGACTGGAGCGCTATGTCAGGAATGGCATTCCAAAGATTCATGCGCTGGTTTTTGGATGCTTCGAGCACCTTTTTGCCAAAAGAGGTCAATGTGAAGTAGCGCTTGCGCTTTCCTCCGCGGATGCTAGTTGCTTCCCCAAACTCTGATTCGAGATAACCCTTTTGCTCCAACCGCCTTAGAACAGTTTGTAATGAGCCGATTGATACTTTGCGGTTGAGTCGCTTCTCCATTTCATCGATAATGGCGATTCCATATGCTTCCCCATAAAGAATTGCTACTGTCAGCATGACGATTTCCTCAAATTCTCCCAACTGATGTTTACCCATATTTTTGATATTTGCCTTAAACGTAGTTATTTAATTTTTAATAAATACCTTAATTGTAGTTTTTATTGAAATTCGATTATGGTAGTCAGTGAAGCGAATCTCGTATCCAATTTTAAGAATTTGGCAATTCCCTGCATGTCAGCATTAATCGTCATTGCGTACGAAATAAAGCAATCTGTCCGAGCTAGCCTTAAATGTTCTAGCAGCAGTTTGCTTCTGAATTCTTCACTTTGTTACGAATCCATCGCAATGACGATTAATGCATCATTGATAAACAGCTACTCATCCCTCAGACAATCAACAGGATTTCCTGAGGCAGCTTTGATTGTCTGGAATCCCATTGTCAACCAGGCAATTCCTATAGCCGCAATACCAGCAAAAGCAAAATACCACCAGGACAGATCGATGTGATAGGCGAAATTCTCGAGCCAGTTTTGACCAAGCAGGTAACTCAATGGAATGGCGATTAAAATACCTAGTCCAATGGTTTTGGTCATGTCACCAACAATCAGCAGCATAATATTAAAATTTCCTGATCCCAGCACTTTTCGAATGCCGATCTCCTTGGTTCTTCTTTCAGTTGTGAAAGCCGTGAGACCAAAAACACCTAAGCATGAAATAAGAATAGCCAATCCGGCAAAATATTTGGAAAGTTGAGAGACACGCTCCTCTGACTGATACTGAGCTTGATAATCCTGATCCAAAAACATGGCTTTGAAAGGATAATCAGGATTGAATTTTTGATATTGTTTCTCAATTGCTTCGATTGTCCTTGGCTCATTTCCCTTTTCCAGTTTCACCATCACAAAATGAGCTCTACCTGGTTCATAAAGGAAAATCATGGGTTCAATAGCCGTGTGCAATGAGATTAAATTGAAGTCTTTGACTACACCTATGATCTTTTTTTCGCCTGTATAGTGTGTGATGGTCTTGCCAATAGGGTCTGTCATATTCATTGCAGCAATCGCTGTTTCATTGAAAATCACAGCACTGCTATCATTGCTGAACTCCTCGGAAAAATCTCTCCCTTCAAGTATTTCGATATTTAAAATATCTATTGTCCCTACTCCGGACCTTGTTTCCCAAAACTGAATCTGATCTTCGTCCGTTTTTCCTGGCCAACCGACTCCTCCGGTGGAATTACCACCTCCAACCATAAAACCAGAAGGAGCAGCATTCAGCACTCCAGGTAACTGTTTTAATTCTGCAACCAACGCATCGGACTGTTCCAGTAGGGTGCCTTCTCGTTCAAAGTAGAGCACATTATCTCGGTTGTAGCCTAGGTTCTTGTTCTTAACAAAGTCCATTTGTTGGTAAACAATCATGACGGCTACAATTAAAATCATGGATAGGGAAAACTGAGCTACAACAAGCGAGGCTCTACCCATTTTTTGAGAAGAACCAATCGATAGCTGCCCTTTCAAAATTTGGACCACCTTGAAACTGGACAGGTAAAGAGAAGGATAGACACCAGCAAGAAGGGTGACTAAAAGCAGGACGCAAAGCAGAGTTCCAATAAATTGCCCATCAAATACAAGTGCCAGGCTCTTTTGGGTGAGAAAGTTGAAAGGCTCCAACAGTATTGCGACAATTCCGAGTGCGATGATCAATGCAATCAAGGTAAGAAGCGTCGACTCGGTAAAGAATTGGCCGATGAGCGATAACCTTGATGCTCCCATGGATTTCTTGATGCCAATTTCCTTGGTTCTCTTAGAAGCCCTCGCAGTGGATAAGTTCACAAAGTTGATACATGCAATTATTAGGATGAACGAAGCAATAGCCACGAACAAATAGACATACTCAATTCGTCCTCCTGCTTGTTCACCATTTTCATATTTGCTGAATAGGTATTGGTCACCATAATTGGCAAGAAATAATGACACGTTTTGGCCTTTCTGATTCTCTTTAAGAATTGCATTGATTTTTTCTTCCGTGAGTTGTACGCTTGCTTCGGGTTGAGTAGTCAACATGATCCGAGCGTAATAATTGTACCAGTTTTTATAAGTAATAAGATCATCGTGGAAGTAATTCCAAGGCAGCACAAAATCGAATGGTTCAGAAGTATGCTTAGGAAGGTTTTTCAAAATCCCTACTACCTCAAAATGTCTGGTGTTATTCCAGAAATGCCATTTGATGGTCTCGCCAAGCACATCAGTCGATCGAAATAGCCGCTCAGCTAATTCTTCGGTGATGAGGATCCCGTCTTTTCCAGATAGCGCTGTTGCTGTATTACCAGCAATGAGCGGAAAACTAAAAATATCCAGATAATCCTCGCTCGCGAACTTTCCTTGCGCTTTGATGGATCGATCATCTATTGAAAGCGTATATTCATGGGGGTCTGTGCTGGCAGCTGCCTGATCGACCTCCGGAACAGTACTTTGGATTTCTTCCAGTAGTAGCCCCGGGACACCCTTCCAGGTAAAGGTTCCGCTAGCATCTGTTTGGTTGGATTTGATTTGATACAAGCGATGATCATTTGCATGAAAATGATCCATCTGGATTTCATCGTTGATCCATAGATAAATGAATAGCACACTGGCAAGTGCAGTTGAGAGTCCAACGAGATTAATAAAGAAGGTTGTTTTGAATCTCGAGAAATTTCGAAGCGATAAAATGATGTTGTGAACGAACATGGTTGTGATATTTGAGTTTTTTGACTTTTTCTTGCGTATTGCAAAAGGACGTAGGTAATTCAATACCTGGTACCAATAGTTGAGTTTTGCCGATCTTATTGATTGCTCCTCACAAAGCGCTAAAAATTTCTCATCCAGATCTCCAAGGACCTCTTCTTGCAGATCTGAACGAATCAATTTTGTCAGTAGCCATTCTGCTAGCCTGGGCGGTATGTGTTGCGGTTTACTCAAGAGAATTTGAGATGGCCGGCGGCAAATTTGGGGTACTGATTCCAGAGCGAAACCTTAAAGTCACGTGAGGCTTGCAACGCGCGATGACCATTCGCCGTGATAGAATAAATTCTTTTTCGGCGACCACCTCTTCCTCTAGATGGAGCGCCCATTTCTGAAATAAGAAACCCTTTGTTAGTCACTCGTTCAAGTGCTGAATGTACCGCACCAATGGAAACGGGTCGACCAGTTTGCGATTCAAATTCCTCACTGATTTTAAATGCATAGGCATCTTCACCTAATATGCCAACGAGTAGAAGAATGACTTCTTCGAACTCACCAAGACCTGTTTCTTTCATTTGATTTTAAATTGTAGAACAATTATACGAAGAGAATTTTTATTTGTTCTACGATTTAGAAAGAGTTAAGGAAATATTTCCAGGCTGGTATTACGTCGATGTTATAATGCTGGTGTGTAAGCTGATAAGATTCATCCATCGTAAGAACTACACCATAACTAACTCCCAAAACCTTGCGGCAGTCACTAATCCATTGATTTCACGCTTCTTTGTTCCCGAATCCTCTAGTGAATAACAGACTTGAAATGGCACAAATTCACCATTTTGCTCAACGATGAAATCACACTCTTTGGACTGCTTGAAGTAAGTAACGCTCGCACCTAGTTTTAGAAACTCATTGGCAACCAAATTTTCTAAAAGCTTACCACTATTCCTTGAAAAACTAAAATTGATAGCTGCCAATAAGCCATGATCTATTGGGTATGCTCTCTTCTCAGCGTTTTCTTGTTTGATAAGCGAAAAATCAAATTAATTGAAACGCCTAATTAGGTATATATCATGTAGATGGTCGAAATATTCATAAAGTTTGGATTTACTCAACTCCTGTCTATTGGATTTGAGGTCATTGTAGATTTTGTTGATCGAAATAGGTGCAGTAACGCCTTCATAGATTTTTCTGATAATGTATTTTAGAACAGAGACATTACTAATATTGAATCTTTCAACTAAATCATGAAAGATCATTACATTAAAGTACTCCTGAAGGACTTTCTGATTCTGTTCAACATTTGAGGATTCTGCGATTTCCGGATAACCTCCCTTGTTTAAGAAGCCATGAAATCTATTGATTACTTCAGCTTTTTTCTCCGTGACAAATAGTCATGACTTACGTGGTTAAATTGAAGGTATTCTTTGAATGATAGAGGGTAGACTTCATATGTGAGTGTTCTACCTCTTCAGAACTTAATAGTTTGGAGTTAGCGCCTGTAACGAAAATATTTTGAGTTTCCTGATCATAAACGCGTCTTATAAACTTTTCCCACCCATCAACATTTTGGATCTCATCAAAAAACAAATAACAGTCCCTAATGTTTAGATCGGGATATAACTCACGATAAGCTTGTAGAACCAGGTCCAGGCTAGTTGCATCAAACAAAAGGCGTTCACTTCAAAATTCAGGAACCGGCAACATCTAGGATCATTGGAAGATTGCAATACCTGCTACATTTTTTGATAAAGCAAGAAAGTCTGCCTACCCTTCTACATCCTATCATTGAAATAATTTTTTCCGAATTTAATGGAACTTCCAAAGTTCGAGGAGATAGTTTCGGAAGCTTCCTGTTTTGGTTCGTTTTGATGATTTCTTTAAGTAAATCTTTCATTCATCCCTGTTATAAGGATAAATACAAAATATATATCCCTTTAAAAAGGAGATAATAAGTAATTATATCCCCTTGATGAGGAAAATTATATCAAAAATTCACCTATTTGTTCAAGGTATTTTTGATCTATCGCATCGAATGAATTGACCTCATCACTATCTACATCCAGCACCATGGTCACTTCCCCATTTTTGAAAAAGGGAACGACTATTTCAGATTTTGAATCAGAACTGCAGGCGATATGACCTGGGAACTCGTCTACATTAGAGACGATAATCGTCTTAGCTTCCGACCAACTTGTACCACAAACTCCTTTGCCTTTTTTGATTCTTGTGCAGGCGATGGGGCCTTGAAAAGGGCCCAATACCAACTCATCATGCTTGACAATGTAAAAACCTACCCAAAAGAAATTCATTGCTTGTTTCAGAGCAGCGGCAATATTGGCCAGGTTGGCCACCATATCTGGCTCATCACTGACAAGCGCTTTGATTTGTGGAATCAGAGATTCGTATTGTGCTTGTTTATCTTCGTTTGTTGAAATAATCAGTTCTTCAGCCATTATAGTTTGTCTAACTGTTCTTTGGTAAATTCATTCTTTTCTCCACCTGTATTGAGGGTTGATCCAGGCTCAAACATCAGGACCTCAGCTTCTTGTTCCGCTCTTGGTCGATGCTCGACACCTCTTGGAACGACAAAATAATCCCCTTGGTTGAGGACATATGACTGATCTCTCAAATCAATTGTAATTGATCCGTTGATTACCATAAACATTTCGTCTTCGTGCTCATGCATGTGCCAGGTGAACTCTCCTGAGAACTTAGCTATTTTGACAGCTTGACCGTTGAGTTCAGCAATGATCCTTGGATTCCAGTGATCTGTAAACTGGTTGAATTTATCGCTAAGATTGCCTTTTTGCATGATAGAATGTTTCGAGTTTGTCACCATCAACATCAATTACTTCTGATGAGTTCATGTCAAGTTTGGGAGCACTAATTCCTTCAGGGAACTCAGTTATTGACGTAAATATTCGAGCCTCATCCCAGAGCCCGGTATTGATAAAGTCTTGAATCGTTCGTGATCCTCCTTCGATGATTACAGAACTTACCCCTTCTTGATATAGCGCCTCGAGAATTGATTTTGGACTCATGTCGTTTTGAATGTAACGCTGGTTTCCAGAGGACTCCTTTGCCTTCCTGGTCATGATCATTGTGGGAATTGAGCCGTCCAAAAGATGATGACTAGTTGGTAGTTGTAAATCTCTGTCCAAAAGCACGCGAAGCGGGTCTTTTCCTTCCCATTCTCTGGCATTGAGCATCGGATCATCATAAAAAGCCGTATTGTATCCAACCAGAATTGCATCTTCCTCAGTTCGCCATTTATGAACCAGTTGGCGCGAATATGAATTGCTGATCCATTTAGAGTCAAAATTTTTCCTCGCAATAAACCCGTCATTTGTCTGGGCCCACTTTAAGATCACATAAGGTCTCTTGTGTTGATGAAAAGTATTGAATCGAACATTTAATTGATTGGATGCTTTCTCAAGTACTCCAATTGTCACTTCGATTCCTGCCGCTTGCATTTTAGCAATGCCCTGTCCATTGACCTTCTCGTTAGGATCACTTGTGGCGACTATCACACTTCTCACTTGTTTTTCTATCAGTAAATCTGAGCATGGAGGTGTTTTCCCGTAGTGACTGCACGGTTCGAGTGTTACATACACATCGGATGATGCCAAAAGGCTTTGATCTTTCACGGAAGCAATAGCATTTACTTCAGCATGCGCACCACCAAACTGTTGGTGATAACCTTCACCAATGATCCTGTGTTCATGTACAATCACACAACCAACCATAGGGTTAGGACTTACATTTCCTCGTCCTAGCTCAGCTAATTGTAGTGCACGCAACATGAATTGTTCTCGAACCATGTCGCAAAACTAATGAGTTATCTTTCCCATGAGTCAGGGAGATGTTAACAAAACTCAATAATAAGACAAGTGAGATGTCTAATGAATAAGTGAGAAGCAACACAACTCGAAGGTCAGATTTTTATTGAATAATCTCATTGCATAGCTCTAGTTTTACAGTCATGAAGTCTACGGAACTTGTAAATGAAATCATGCAACGGCTATCCGATGCTTATGAGCAGGAAGAGGCAAAACCTATTGCTCAATTATTAGTAGAGGAAATTGTTGAGATTTCTAGACCCAATGTAATGATAGGGGTGAGCATCGAATTGACAAGCAATCAGCAGGCTAGATTGAACGATGCTGTTGAGCGTCTTTTGAAGCATGAACCAATCCAGCATATTCTCGAATTTGCCTGGTTTTATAATCGAAAATTTTTCGTTGATCGATCTGTACTGGTCCCAAGACAAGAAACAGAAGAGCTGGTGGCCTTAATCATCAGAAGAGTTATTGGTAAACAACGAATTCTTGATATTGGGACTGGTAGTGGGATTATTCCCATCTCTCTTAATCTTCAAAATGGGTCATTTCATTGTGAAGGTTGGGATGTGTCGCCCGATGCGCTTAAAGTCGCGGCAAAAAATGCGACGGCACTCAAAGCAGAGGTCTCTTTCAAAGAAACAGATATCTTAAATTCAAATGAATGGTGTGGAGAGTGGGATATTATTGTTAGCAATCCTCCTTACGTAACTGAAAAGGAAAAGGCCGAAATGAGTCCAGTGGTACTAGAGCATGATCCGCATTTGGCTCTATTTGTAAGCAATGAAGATCCGCTCATCTTCTATCGTGAAATTGGAAAATTTGCAATGGAGCATCTTCATAGCAAGGGTACTCTATTTCTTGAAATCAATGAGCATTTCGGCAAGGAAACCACCGCCCTGCTAAGCTCAATTGGCTTTAGTCAAATAGAGTTGGTAAAAGACTTAAACAATAAGGATAGAATGTTGATTTGCGAACGTTAGACGTCTAGGCAATCTGTGCTCTAAATTCCTCCAATTTCATCCATTCTTCATCTGAACTGGTTTGACCAGTTGACTTTAAGTAGACCCACAGTCCATAATCGTCTTCAACAAGTAGATCCACTGTCTTGATGGTCAGGGTAGTGCCGTCCTGTACTACGAAAGATTTGTATAACAAATCATCTGTCATAATTTGGTTCATTTGCTAGTTCTTTGCTCTAAGGTAATGACCAATATAGTTGATATATTTTAAATAATGATCGTTGATTTTTAAATAATTTTGAATACAATTCTTATTCCAAATAATATTTTGCTAAAATTTAATTTTAACCCTGACTTTACTAGAAATATTTTGTCCATTTCGCTTGGCTGGAGTCCATCCCTTGAATGTTCTTACCAGACGTTCTGCTTCCTTGTCTAGTGTTTCATTTACTGACCTTCTAACTTCTATATCCTCAATAGATCCATCAGAAGATAAATAGACCCATAGGACTACCTTGGAATTTTTTAAATCATTGTTGGTGACAATATTGTCTGCCACGAATTCTTCGAAAGCGCTATACCCACCAAGTGGTTTTGCAGCTTCATATGAGGAGAAACCTTCAGAACTGGTTTTTTGTGCATACCTCACGACAACTACTTCGCTTAGAGATTCAATGTCAGGGGATAGAACAACATTTTGAGATGTGCTGTGTTCTACCTTCAGTTCCTGAGATTCGTAACCAATAAAGGAGTATGTCAACACTGCACTATCAGTGGGAGAGAGTCTAATTCGATAATTGCCTTCCATATCCGATATTGTACCTCGGGTAGTGCCTTTCTGAATAATATTCACGCCTGGTATAGGCAAACCATCGCTATCGCTAACTTGTCCAATGATCACATCTGTTAGCGGTTGAATCTCTGTTTTTGCAATTAATCCGTTTCCAGATGTTCGTGCTGACTGTGCAGCTGTAGTCACTGGGGATAATGGTTTTGCATGATCATCCTGCTGATATTTTTCGGTCTCATCCTGCATTGCGATATTTTCCAGTAGCTCGATCTCCTCATCATTGACTGATGGTCCAGCTTCGTGGGTTTCTTCATTTTCCGAATCATCGTTATCATTAATGGCGGGTAAGGTTGGAGTAGATACAGGTGGATTAATGATTTCTTCTTTTTGCTCGCTTGGATCAGGTAATACAATCTCCTCTATAGGCTCTTCTTTTTCCATTTTAGATTCGGAATTCTCATTCAAAGCAATTGATGTGTCCGTATCAGCTGGAATAACGAGATACCAGATGATTCCTGTAGAAATCAGTAAAAGCCCAACACTGGCGGCAATTGAAAGCCACCATTTGTTTCGTGGGCCTTTAACAGTTTGTGATTGCAGAAATTTGAGGTCTTGCTCAATTTCAGCAGTGTCCATTCCTTCAAAACCTTGAATCGCTTCCTTCAAAAATGGATCATCAAGTGCTTTTCGTTCAATTTCATTTGCTGGTTTCCCCTTTTTTGGACCGCTCAAATATTCAAGCAATTGCTTTTTGTCAATATCGTTTTTGGATTTACTCACTGCTTTTCCATACAGATTTTTAGATTTCTTTTGCCATTTTGTATGTGACTCTTTATTGTTTTCAATTCTATTTCTTTTAAGTCAGCAATGTCCTGATAGCTCTTTTTTTCAAGAAAAAACAACCTGACACAGCTCTGCTGAATATCCTTTAACTGTTGAATGCATTTTTCTAATGCACTTATATTTTCTTCAAGTTCCTCATTATGTTGATGCATTTCTATGTCGGATTCCATAATCTTTTCAGTATTGACAAGCATTTTCTTGTCCTTACGCAAAATCATGAGACAGTGATGCTTGGTAACCGTATAAAGCCAGCTTTTGAAATGAGTAACTTCTTGATCTTTAAGCGAAATGGAAATTTTCTCAAAAATGTTCATGACCGCATCCTGACTGTCCTCACGTGATTTGAGATACTTGAGACAAAGCCCATAAACCAAATGCATGTATTGGTAATATAACTTCCCTAGCAAAGACATATCTCCTGATTTCCGGTAACGCCGGAGTAAGAACTCATCCGTATGATCTGTGTTTGACACCCTGTGGTTTCGAAGAGATTTTCCATAATAATACGCATCGAAAAAAAATTATTGCATTGTTTATGGAATATTTATCCTCATAGCATCTCAATGGCAGTACTAAACGAAAAAGCCATGAAAATGCTAATTACAATTATTATCTCAATGCTTGTATCATTCAATGGACAGAACCACAATGCCTGGGTCAATGGAGTGGTTCTGGATGATGTTGGGATGCCGTTACCAGGTGTTACCATTCTTGAAAAAGGCACGCAAAATGGGACAGTGAGTGATCTTGATGGATACTACAGCATTGCAGTAGCTGATGAAAAATCCGTGCTGCATTTCTCATTCATTGGATATGAAGTGAAAGAAGTACAGGTTGGTAATCAAAAGACGATTGATGTGAAGATGACAGCACGTGCTATGGAACAGCTGGAAGAAGTAGTAGTGTCCGGGTATGGTCAAAAGTCCGGGATTTTCAAACGATTAGCTACACCATCAGCGAGATCGCAAGGTGTAAAGGCATCTGTTCAAATGGATTATGAAATGGATGTAGATTGGAATACGGAGGAGTATGCGACCATTCATGAAAATGGATTTCGAAAACCAAAGGACCATCCTTTATCAACCTTCAGCATTGATGTCGATGCGGCCAGTTACAGTAATATGCGACGATTTATCAACTATGGGCAGAGGCCTCCTAAGGATGCTATAAGAATTGAGGAGCTCATTAATTACTTTGATTATGACTATCCGCAACCAAGTGGAGATCATCCATTCTCGATCACCACTGAAGTGGCGAGGGCCCCATGGAATAAAGATCATTACCTGGTACATGTTGGATTACAAGGGGAGGAGATAGCAACCGAAGAATTGCCGGCTTCCAACCTTGTTTTTCTTATTGACGTGTCCGGTTCAATGCAGAACCACAACAAGCTGCCGTTACTTAAATCTTCATTGAAAATGCTAACCCACGAGCTAAGACCTCAGGACCGAGTGTCGATTGTGGTGTATGCCGGTGCTGCCGGGCTAGTGTTGCCGCCTACATCGGGAGATCAGAAATCTTCAATTCTCAAGGCGCTTGACAAACTTGAAGCAGGAGGATCTACGGCCGGAGGGGCAGGGATAGAATTGGCGTATCAAACAGCCAGGCAACATTTTGTTGATGGAGGTAATAATCGAGTCATCCTGGCGACTGATGGTGATTTCAACGTTGGCTCGTCAAGCAACGCCGCAATGGAGCGATTGATTGAAAAAAAGCGCGAAGAGGGAATATTCCTGACTGTACTGGGATATGGGATGGGGAATTACAAAGACTCCAAAATGGAAACATTGGCGGATAAAGGCAATGGCAACTACGCTTACATCGATAATATCATGGAGGCCAGAAAAGTGCTGGTCAATGAGTTTGGGGGTACTCTTTTTACCATTGCCAAGGATGTGAAAATACAGGTAGAATTTAATCCAGCTATCGTTCAGGCTTATAGGTTGATCGGCTATGAAAACCGAAAATTGAATGCAGAGGATTTTAATGATGACAAGAAAGATGCAGGAGAACTTGGAAGTGGGCATAGTGTTACAGCACTTTATGAGGTGATTCCCGTTGGGATTGAAAGTAGTCATCTCAAGGCAGTGGATGACCTAAAGTATCAACAAGCCAATGTCATTGAAAATGCATCTGATGAGCTCCTCACAATTAAGTTTAGATATAAAACACCTGATGGAACAACCAGCAGATTAATTACTCAGACGCTGGATCATCAACTGAAAAATGATCTTAGTATGAATATGCAATGGTCGGCCGCAGTTGCAGGATTTGGGATGCTAATTCGAGAATCTGAGTACTCCGAATCTATGAATTGGAAAGATGTGAAAATGTTAGCTAACAATGCGATTGGAGTCGATCGGTACGGATATCGAAAGGAGTTTTTGAAGCTGGTAGATGTAGTTGAAAAATTGGATTAGCAGTCCGAGAATGAAAAATCCGGGGGCAATCTGCACCGCAGATTGCCCCCGGATTTTTAATGTAAGTGAAAGGTTAAGATCGTTCTTCTACTTTTTAGTTTCGATGGACGTGTCCATGGGATCATTTCCGATTTCAACAACCGATGAACCGAGTACCTGAATAGTTGCTTTTTCGAAATCTGAAGCGTCTGCTTTATAAATATTGTCCACATATTTCTGTGGATTACGATCGATGTAAGGAAACCATGTGCTATGTATCTGTATCATTAGTCGATGACCTTTCTTGAATGTGTGAAGCATATCCTGTAGTCGGAAATTGACCTCTGAGCTTTCTCCAGGGACAAATGGTTTGGGTTCAGTAAAGCTATCTCTGAATCTTCCACGCATTACTTCTGCCCGTACCAACATCTGATATCCACCCATCTTTATATTTGAGGGGTTGTGTTTGTAGTCTGGATGATCCTGTGGATGTACATCAATGATCTTGACAATAAAATCAGCATCTGAGGAGCTCAAGATCACCTTCAATTTTGCGGCCACCTCTCCTGATAATGTCAATGGCTCGGTTAATTCATCTGTTTGAAATGTGAGTACGTCAGGTCTCCGAGCTGCATGGCGCTGATCGTCAGTCATATATGCTCGGGGTGTAAATACAAATCCTTCTGTTTCTGAGCGATAGGGAACCGGTTTGGCGGGATCACTGCTATATTCAAAAATGCTGTTAGGGTTGGCCGATTCATTGACGCCCAGTTTACCATTCTCATGAAATGAAAGGATAACCTTTTCCTGGTTACGTGGCGGCCATTGATCAAAAGACTGCCAGGATTTTAAGCCTGTATCAAACAGATAAGCCTCAGGAAGATCAGGCATTTTTCCATCTTTAAGAACGGATCTAAAAAATTTGGCTTCTATGTTCTTTTTGAAATCAGTTGAAAGACTGTCACCAAAATAGATATGATTAACTGCTTGAATGCCACGCTCTCGTGCCCAGTCTCCATGACTCCATGGGCCCATCACCAAAATGTTGAACGCATTAGGACTCGTTTTTTCGATGTTTTTGTAAATATTCAAAGGACCAAAAAGATCCTCTGCATCGAACCAACCACCAACCGTCATCACTGCGTGATCCACGTCCTCCATATGTGGAACGATGCTCCTTTTTTGCCAGAATTCGTCATAGTTAGGATGATCTACCATTTGCTGCCAAAAGAAGTTGTCTTTGTATGCGCCTTCGGTGATATTCTTTAACGGTCCGATTTCCAAATTATAGGCATATCCATCAGCAACTTTGTCGGTGATCATCTGATCACCATACCATGATGTCGTGGTTTTTTCTGTTTTTTGCTTTCCGAAAACTGGGTACGCCTTTAAGTAGCTTTGAAGCAGTGCACCATTGTGGTGAAAGTCATCGAAGAAAAAGTCGCCAATTGGAGCCTGAGGACTTGAGGCTTTCAGGGCGGGATGTGCGTCAGGAATAGCTGCGGCTGTGTAAAATCCAGGATAAGAAATGCCCCACTGTCCTACACGTCCGTTATGATTTTTTAAATTTTTAATCAACCATTCGATTGTATCAAAAGTGTCGCTGCTCTCATCTATGTCAGATTTTTTGTTGCCAGGAATATTGGGTCGCATGTTATCAAACTCCCCCTCAGACATGTACCTGCCTCTCACATCCTGATAGACGTATATGTAGCCCTCTTCCATCATGAAGGTTGACGGCCCTAACAATTGTGGGAACTTATCGGCTTCATAAGGGCGAGTGCTATAACACGTCCTTTTCATCATAATGGGGTATGCTTTGCTTTTGTTTTTTGGCGTATATACCTGAGTGAACAGTGTGGTCCCATCTCGCATGGGGATTTCATATTGAACTTTATCATAATTAAGTTCTGGATATGATTTATCCTGAGCCTGAACACACCAGGACAGGAAGATTAGGGCGCTAAATAGGTATCTCATCTGATTTTTGATTACAGACTCAAAATTAATATGAGTGATTGATGATTTTCTGCCGACCATGGAAATGCCAGCATTCTCCAATAAGTCTGAATATCCTGGTGGATGTTCACCTTTCCAGTTGCTGCTTTAAAGTCGGATGCTGGTCGATGTATCTGAGCAGTTCAGCTATGTTGGATACATCGAGTTTTTTCATGATGTTGAATCGATGTGTTTCTACTGTTCTCACACTTTTACCGAGCACATCAGCTATTTCCTTGTTGGATTTGCCATCACGAATCAATCCCAAAATTTCTAACTCACGGCGGGTCAAATGAACTAGTTCACTTTCTCCGGTTGATGGAGAAGAAGAGATCTGACCACCAAGAAGTGAATTCACCAAAACATTGGATATATCTCCGCTAAAATATTTGTTGCCACTCATAACCGTATGTATGGCCTTTAGAAACTCACCTTTGTCTGAGTCTTTGAGTAAGTAGCCATCAGCCCCCAAATGCAAAGCTCTCATGATATACTCACCTTCATCATGCATGGAGAGAATCAGTATTTTTACTTTGGTGTCAGTTTTTTTGATGGCCTCAGTTGCTTCAAGACCATTCATATTCGGCATGCGAATGTCCATGATTAAAAGATCAGGTTCATTTGCTTTGACAGCTTCTATTGCCTCTAATCCATCGGATGCTTCAGCAATAACCTGCAGTTCTTCTTCTTCGGCCAGGAGTGTTTTGATGCCGTTTCTTACGATGACATGATCGTCAGTCAAAAGTATTTTTACGATGCTCATGATGCTAGTGGTAATTCTAAGTTAATGGTTGTTCCTTTATTTTTAGAAGTATCTATTTCGAAAGTCCCGCCTACAAATGCGATTCGTTCCTTCATATTGAAGATGCCATGACCCGCCTTACTGAAATGTCCCTGTTCCTGCAGTTTTTTATAGTCAAACCCAACGCCATCATCTGCAATGAAAATGGATAAATGATGAGAGGAATGAGAGATACCAACGGTAACCTGCTTGGCTTTTGAGTACTTCAGGGCGTTATTTACGGCCTCTTGGACGATTCGGTAAATGTTGTTTTCAATGTGACTATCTAGTCTTGTGATAAACCCAGTTCGATTTTCAAATCCAACTTCAACATTCGACAATCCAGAGACATGTTCACATAGTTTTTGAAGGGCGGGAATTAATCCAAAATCAGTCAGGCTGTTCGGTTTTATATTGAAAGAAACGCGTCGGACTTCCCTTATGATTGTACGTATAAGATTTTTGGTTTCGTCCAACCGCTTTCGGGCGTGAACGGAATTGGCAAGCGTAATTGATTCTGTGTTCAGTTTTAGTGCAGTGAGCATCTGTCCCACGCCATCATGTAATTCTCTGGATAGTCTGTTACGTTCTTCTTCTTGCCCTTCCAGAATAAGTACAGACCTAAATTGTTGCTCCTTTACAGTAGCAGCTACTTTTTCTTCATTGATTTCGCGTGACCTTATTTTGGCTTCTTTAAACTCAGTGACATCTCGAGCTACAATATGGATATCCGGTCCTTTTGATACTGGGATTAGATTGACATCCAACCAAATGAAGTCTCCACCATAGGTTGTAAGTTTAAATTCACCTGACCACTTGGAACCATCATTCACCAGCTTCAATACGGACTGAATGAAGTTTGACTGATAACCATTTGAAGTCAGTAAATCTAATATTGAATGTGGCACCTCTTTAGGTGGCCATTCCATGAGTTTGACGAAATGATCTGCAATAAATGTGAATATTCCCTGCTTATTAAGTGAGGCAACTAACACTGGAGCGGCAGGTTGAAGATTGACAGCTTCAAGGTCCTGGTATGAGCGAACAAGCTCATTGTAAAGCTTACTCATGTCAGCTGCCATCGTTTTTGAGGACTCTTCAGATCTTTTCAATTCAACCATGGACTGGCGAATGCTCCGGGCAATGGGTCTGAAAATAAATATGTACTCTAATAGGATGATGCCGAGGGAAACTGATAATAATATGTATTCAATTTTACTAAGGGACTCTACTCTTTTTCTAGCTTCATCATCATATTGAAAGACAATGGCATCCATGCCTTTCAAAAATGAGGGTTCAGCCAAGCGAATACGCTCGACTGCCCTATCTACCACAGAGTCTGAGTCATTTTGAAGCACGGTATGTGCTGAATGTACGATTTCCTGAAAGTAAGGCGCTAACTCTTCAAATTTTTGACTGATGTTAGTTGAGTTACCACCTGGTAGTCCAAGTTCACTGTCACCATGTTGAAGTCCTTGATGTGATTTTTCCCAGAGACCTAAACTTTGTGCTAGTTCTGTACTTGCATCCTGACCACTTTTGATGAGTAAGACACATTTTGTGATTTTCTGGGACAGCATCCTTTGACGCCCGGCAATATTTACAACACGAGCATCGGATGATTGGTCAGAAATGTATTGCTGAATTAATAACTGACTGACAACAATACTCAGGGCGATGCATGATAATGCAAGCAGATATAGGAATCCAAGTTTATAGAATTTGCTATTCGGCATCTACTGAGATTGAACCGACAAAATACGTACATTTTTGATGCAATCACATGCCTTAATCCTCAAAACCTACGTAGACATACCCATTTTCTATTTTAACGGGATAAGTAGCCAGGTCGCAATTGTCACTATTGAGCGCTTTCCCACTTTTTAGAGAGAAGGTATTTTTATGAAAGGGGCAGGAAACTTTGGGTTCTGCTCCATCAGATCCGATCATACCTCGTGAAAGTATCATTTGATTTTTATGTGGGCATTGATTTTGAGTGGCGTACCATTCACCTCTGCGGGTAAAATTAAAAACCGCAATCTGCATGCCCTTGTATAGAACGGCTTGTCCTCCATTCTCAGAGAAATCAGTGGTTGATCCAACTTTGTGCCACACTTTGACCTCCTCCTTTTTTACAGTTTTGTATGCTATTAATTCCTCTGTCATATTTTACCAGTTTGTAGGCACAATTTGCCCTCTCATATCTCCAAATTTGATTGAACTATCAGTTTCGTCAGAATTGACAAAAGGTTTGAATTTCTTTTTCATTTCTTCGTTTTCGATAGCTGCTTTCCATTCGCACTCGTAGCTCTCAATGAGCTTTTGCATATCAGCCTCCAATTCACTTCCCAGTCCTAATGAATCACCCACGACCACTTCTTTAAGATGCTCAATGCCGCCCTCTAACTTGCCCAGCCATGTAGCTGTTCTGTTGAGGGGTTCCGCAGTTTTTAAATAGTACATCAGGAACCTGTCCAGGTATCTAACACAAGTCTCTTTATCGACATCACCCGCAAGCAGTTGAGCATGTACAGGATTGGCACCTCCATTTCCACAGACGTATAGATTCCAGCCTGCTTCCGTTGCGATGATACCAAAGTCCTTGCTTTGTGCTTCTGCGCATTCTCTTCTACAACCTGATACACCTCCTTTGAGTTTGTGGGGTGACCTTAGACCTTTGTACCTGTTCTCTACCTCAATGGCAAAGGAGACCGAGTCATGAAGGCCATATCTGCACCATGTTGACCCGACACAGCTTTTTACAGTCCGGAGAGATTTGCCATAAGCATGGCCACTTTCAAATCCAGCAGCAATCAATTCTTCCCAGATAGCCGGAAGCTGGTCTACTCTGGCGCCAAACATGTCAATTCTTTGACCCCCTGTTATTTTGGTGTAGAGGTCATATTTCTTAGCAACCTGACCGATCACAATCAACTTGTCCGGTGTGATTTCTCCTCCTGGTATTCTCGGAACGACAGAATACGAACCTCCTTTTTGGATGTTAGCCAGAAATCTGTCATTTGTGTCCTGTATGCTGTCCTGCTTCAGGATTAATTCGTTCCAAATACTCGCCATCAGCGAAGCAACGGCGGGTTTGCAGATCTCACATCCGTCACCTGTTCCATGATTATCGATGAGCTCGTCATAAGTTTTGTAGTCCTTAATTTTTATCAGATCCCAGAGTTCCTGACGTGTATAGTCAAAGTGTTCACAAATGACTTTACGAGCGGATTTGCCCATTGACTTTAATGTATCCATAAGGATATCGGTCACCATCGGAGTGCAAGCGCCACAGCCTGTTCCCGCTTTGGTGCAACTTTTTACTTCCTTGATGTTTTCAAGATCATTGTCTTCAATACAACTAACAATATCTCCTTTGGTCACATTCTCACATGAGCAGATCTGACTGGTAGCAGGTAGACTTGAAATCATATTGCCATTTTCTTCTTCTCCGCCACGGTTACCAAGGATCAGTGCCTCAGGATCTTTTGGAATGGCTAAGTCGTTTTGAGTGATTTGCAAGAGCATGTTGTAAGCTTCGCCATCTCCGACCAGAATCCCGCCAATAAGTTTTTTCTTATCGGGTGATAGATTGATTCGTTTGTATACTCCCGTATTACTATCTACATAACTAATGGGAACGTGGTTTTCTGTTTCACCCAGGGCATCACCAAAGCTGCAAACATCAACACCAATGAGTTTCAGTTTGGTGGACATGTCTGGAACATCGAATGTTTTTTCTTCCCCACCAACTAATTGATTAACTACTACTTCTGCCATCGAATAGCCGGGCGCAACAAGACCATAGACCATATTTTCAAAGTTGGCTGCTTCACCGATTGCGAAGATAGAAGGGTCATTGGTGAGCATTTTACTGTCAACGATAAACCCACCTCTTGCATGCGTTTCGAGCCCACAAACGCCTCCAAGATCATCACGGCTGATAATGCCGGCAGAAATCACCAGCATTTCTGACTCCAGCTCGTCTCCATCAGCAAAAGTCATCCCGGTTAATGTGCCATTGCCTTTTATTTCTTTGGTGTTTTTATTGAGTAAAAAATTAATACCCAAGTTTTCTAATTGACCCTGCAGCATTTGAGAGCCAGGCTCATCTAACTGTCTGGGCATTAATCGAGGTGCAAATTCAATTACGCTGGTTTCGAGACCTAAATCCAGTAATGCCTTTGCTGCTTCAAGTCCCAATAATCCACCACCTAATACAGTCCCCTTTTTGCACTTAGAAGCAAATGATATAATCTGATCTAAATCCTCAATTGTTCGATATACGAATACGCCCTTTTTGTCAACCCCATTTATTTTTGGAATGAAAGGTCTCGAGCCCGTAGCTAGTACCAAAAAATCGTAGTTTTCAGTATTTCCAAGATGCGTCGAAACAGTCTTGGCCTCTCTGTGAATATCAACTACTAATTCACTTGTTTTAAGTGTTATGTTATTTTCATCGTACCAATTGGAAGGCGCCATTGATAAATCGTCGACAGATTGCTTGGTGAAATATTCACTTAAATGGACTCTGTCGTATGCAGCGTACGGTTCTTCACCATATACCAATACTTCAATTTCATTGGCAGGAGCTGCTTCTCTAAGTTTTTCGCAAAACTTGTAGCCTACCATGCCATTACCAACGACGACAACTTTCATAATTGATTAGTTTTTTCAAATAATTACGTAAAAATACGTAGATATTTATGGAAATAAAGCAATTTTACGTAAAATATTGAACAATACTACGTAGTAATGGGAAAGGTATATATAGTTGGAGCAGGACCAGGTGATGTGGATCTAATCACTGTGAAAGGCAAAAAATTGCTAGCCTCGGCAGATGTGGTGCTATATGATGCTTTGGCGAATGAGGCATTGATGGATGAGTGCAAACCAGATTGCCGTAAGGTATATGTGGGGAAAAAGAGCGGTCTGCATCAATATCAGCAAATCTATATTAATGACATGCTGGTGGATTTCGCGAAACAAAATGAAGTAGTAGTCCGGTTAAAGGGGGGTGATCCCTATGTATTTGGTCGAGGACATGAGGAGTTGGCTTATTTAAGTGAGAGGAATATAGATGGTGAAGTAGTTCCGGGAATTAGTAGTTCAATTGCTGTGCCAGGAGCCGTGGGCATACCCCTTACAAAAAGAGGTGTTAATGAAAGTTTTTGGGTAACGACCGGGACAACTATGAATGGAGAATTTTCAAAGGATCTTGAGCTGGCAGCCCAATCTTCGGCTACCGTAATTGTCCTAATGGGAATGAAGAATCTCGGGAAGATTGTCAGTTTGTTCGCACAATACCGAGGTGGAGAAGAGCCTATTGGAATTATTCAGCAGGGTACCACGGAAAACCAGAAGGAGGGATATGGACGCTTGTCAGATATGCTTCATATTGTAAGTGATCAGCAACTAACCTCTCCTGCAATAATCGTAATTGGCAAAGTGGTAAACGAACGAAACGCAATCAGGGAAAAGGTAAGTCAACTAAGTCAAGGAGGACTTTAGTTCAGCTTTGGCTTGACAGTTTCGTATTCCGGAGCAATATGTACTTCCCCACTTATTACGACGACCGGATAGTTAATTCTCCCTCTATATCCTGATGCTTTTACCACATCCAGCATTTCCTGCTGTAACGGATTGCTAAATTCAACATCGTGAAAAGTGTACTCAAAACCATCAGCATCAAGATGCTTCTTGAATTTCTTACAGTGCCAGCAGCTGTTCGCTCCGTAGATGACAATTTCTTTTTGCTCTTGCGCACACGATGCTAACATGGCGCCAACAAAGAGTACGAGGAAAAATTTGAACATTCTCATAGCTGCAAATGTAGCCGAGCATTACAAAAATCCAATGCCGTTTTTTACTGCATTTTCATAATTGTCCTCATTGATCGAGTACTGGTATGGCGCTTTATGCGCTTTGCCATTCATTCTCTTCTCATGTCTGTCCAAAATTTCTAATCGCAGCATTTTCTTTTGAAAATTGCCTCTGTCCAAACTGTAACCAAGAATTGATTCGTATAGCTCTTGCAACTCGCCCATTGTAAATTGCGTGGGGAGTAATTCTTTACCCAGCGGTAAATAATTGAGCTGTACTCTCAATGTATTTTGGGCTTTGCTCACAATGTTGGCATGATCATAAGTCATTTTGGGCAGGTCATTCACATTGAGCCATTCACACCCCTCACTCAAAAAGTCTGGAACTAACTTACAAGACTTAATGTCGACAAGCGCAATGTATCCGGTGGTAATGAATCTCTGTGAAAACCATTGAGTGACTTTGGGATAATCCTTGAAGCCCAGATCTTTAAAATCTTCGATCAATGAGTCATTTTCACGGCGATTGACACTACCGAAAGTATGGAATTGGCTAAGGAATACTTGGGTAAGACCGGTCCGCTCATTCAGTATCCGTAGTGCTGCGTCATCAATGTCTTCATGCAGAAAAATAAAACCTCCGGGGAGGGACCAACGGTTTTGCATGCGCCATTTCAACCCCAGAACTTTTAGGTGACCACCCCCATAGCCAAACACAACGCAATCAATGGATTGACCCGGAACCATTAGATCAATGGCCTTTTCAAATTGGTTGATGAAATCGAGGTTCATTCAAAACAAAGGTAGTTTATTGTGTTGTTTGTACACAATAGTGAATTGCTTACTTAACATTAGATAACATAATTTTAGGTCATGAGACAAGTGTTAAAGGATCAACAAGTAGGTCTTGATTCAAATTTCAGGTATAGAGGTTTATCCCAAACTAGGGTTGAAACCTTCAGCGATGCGGCTTTCGCTTTAGCAATTACATTATTGGTGCTCTCATCGACAGTTCCACAAACATTTGATCAGTTGAGAGAATCAATGAGAATGATTCCCCCTTTTGCTTTTTGCGTTGCGCTAATAGCCCTGATATGGTATCAGCACTACATCTTCTTTTTGAAGTACGGTTTGCAAAACATAAAGGTGGTCATCATAAATACTATACTCATCTTTCTGATATTGGTTTATGTGTACCCATTGAAGTTTTTGTCTCGATTTGTTTTCGAATTTTATGGTATGCTCATTACTGGGAATTCGAATACTTTTTCTACAACCTTCGGACTGGAGAGCACAAGTGATGTGGCCTTTTTGCTAGCAGTTTATGGATTTGGGGCTGCCATGATTTTTATGTGTCTCGCATGGCTGTACAGATATGCCCTGGGCCGTAAGGAGGATTTGGATTTAAACGAATATGAGGAGTTTATGACTAGAGCCAGCATGAGAACTAATCTCCTTCTGGCCAGTATTCCCCTTACTTCAGCTTGTGTTGCGGCCCTTGACCTGTGGGGCAATGACATTACGCTGATTGTAGCTGGAAATATTTATTTCTTTTATCCGATTGTGATGATTATTTATGGTCGCAGAATTGGTGAATTGCGTAAAAAGAAATTTGATACCTAATCAGCTCAATCTAAAATTTGAGTTCCTCAAAGAGTTGGGTTAAGTCGGATTCTTCGTTCATTCTGAGCTTATTGGACTTGATGTAGCTCTTGACAGCCTTTGTGCTACCAAGTGCCTGTGTGACTGATTTTTTGTTCAGGCTAAAGGGAGTTAAGTTGCCGTCTTTAGCAATGAAATAAACGAACTTGGCAGCAAACATTTTACGATCAATGGTTTGACCTACATTTTGGATTTTGTTGTTGACGATAGTCACTTCAAATTCTTTGAATACATAATGTGATTCACCTTTATAAACCTCAATATAGAATTCATCAAAATCAGTGGGGTTAATCCCACGAATGAACTGGGTAGATTTGGACATTTTCTTTTCAAGACCGGATGTAAATTTGTCAGAATTGAACTTTACAACTAGGTGATAGGATTTGTCGAGCTCAATGACTTTGTCCTCGGTTTGGTACTCAAACTCCTGGGTATAGCCATTATAATTAATCTTAGAGTAGGTCAACTCATTACGATCTTTATCTATCAAGGTTGCAGGTACAAACTCCTCGAATAAATAGGGAGAATACATGACGTCCTCATACCTTTTCGGGTCAATTGGGTCAGCATCAATGAGCACCACTTTGTTGTCCTGAGCAAATGATATGGAGGCGAAGACAATACAAATTCCTGAGAGAAAATATTTAAGGACTTTAGTCATAAAACGTAAGATTACACGATATAATTGGCTAAGTTAAAGTCAAATCTGTATAGATTACGAGTTTATTCCGCGACACAAGCATTCACCTGACTACATTTTAATTCAATCAAGCTTTATGAGTAAGCCAGCAGTCAAGTTTAAATCAACAGATCAACCCGAGTTTTTCAAAGTTCTTAGATCAAGAGTAAACGATCATTTTAAGGAAAAGGATATTTCAAGACATGCCAATGTCAATATGGTTTTGAAAACGACCTTTATGATTGGTTTATATTTTACCCCATTTGTGCTAATGTTGACTGGTGTGGTCACAGGTGCCTGGCCGATTTTTGCCATGTGGCTGATCATGGGGTTTGGTATGTCAGGTATTGGTCTATCGATCATGCACGATGCATGCCATGGTTCTTATTCAAGCAATGCGAGAGTAAATAAGTTCATTGGATTTATCCTCAATTTTATAGGTGGTTATCCAATGAATTGGAGAATTCAGCACAATGTACTGCACCACACCTACACCAATGTTGAGGGATATGACGAAGACATTGATAAAAAGGGATTGTTGCGTCTGTCACCCAATCAGCCACATAATTCTGCTAATAAATATCAGGCGTTTTATGCTCCGTTTTTATACGGGTTAATGACTTTTTATTGGCTCGTGGCAAAAGACTTTGACCAACTGAAAAGATACAGTCAGATGGATCTTGTTAAACCTCAGGGCACAACTACTACGAAAGCCTTGATTGAAATCATCTTCAATAAAACATGGTACCTCGGATTAACTGTCGTGCTTCCATTTATGGTATTAGATGTTGCCTGGTGGGTGATTTTAGGTGGATTTTTCACGATGCAGTTTATTTGCGGGTTAATTCTTGCTTTTATCTTTCAACCAGCTCATGTGATTCCCGAAACACAATTCTTTATTCCGGATGAGAATAATAGTGTTGAAAACAACTGGGCGATTCATCAATTATTAACTACAGCCAATTTTGCCAATGGCAGTACCGTATTTTCTTGGTTAGTAGGTGGATTGAATTATCAAATTGAACATCATCTGTTCCCGAATATTTGTCATGTTCATTATCGCGATCTTTCAAAGATTGTGAAACAAACGGCTCAAGAGTTCAATATTCCATATTATCATCATAAGACATTTTTCTCCGCACTTAGACAGCATTTTGCGTTGCTGAATGATCTTGGAGCAGGAAAGGGACTAGAAGAAGTAAAAGTTGCCGCTTGATTAATTGATCGTGACTTGAGAATTTCGGGTGATATTACTCCGAAATGGATCAAAATAGAAATATAGCACTTGTATTGTCAAGTGGAGGGGCCAGAGGACTTGCGCATATAGGCGTCATCAGAGCCCTTCAGGAAAATAATTATCAAATTTCTTCAGTTGCCGGCTCCTCAATCGGAGCATTGGTCGGAGCATTTCATGCTTGTGGAGCATTGGATAAATATACCGATTGGGTATGTAATCTTGACCGGATGGATGTATTCAATCTGGTTGACTTTACTTTTAGTGTGCAAGGATTTGTAAAAGGGGAAAAGGTGTTTAAGGAATTGAAAAAGGTTATTCCAGATCATGCCATAGAAGACATGTCTATTCCTTTTGCAGCTGTAACAACTGATATTCTGTCCAAAACGGAAGTGGTCATGAACTCCGGTAGTATGTATGAAGCAATTCGTGCATCAACTGCAATACCAACAGTTATTAAGCCTTTACAAATAGGTGATGCCAATCTTATTGATGGTGGGGTGCTGAATCCCATTCCTGTCAATCGAGTTTCGAGAGTTGACGGAGACTTGTTGCTGGTGTCTAATGTAAATGCTAATAAGCCCTATAAACCGAAGCTCAATACTCTGAAAGCAAAAGAGCGGGAGGAGAGCTATTTGAACATGCTAGATGGATTTAAGCAAAAGTGGAGTAAGCTACTTCCGGGCAGCAAATCTCCTAAGGAAAAGCTAGGTTACTTTGAGTTGTTGAATCGTTCAATTGACTTGATGCAGGATCAGCTCACAGGATATTTATTAGATCAGTATCGCCCCGACATGCAAGTAGATATCAGCAGAGACGTATGCAGTACTTTCGAATTTTATAGAGCTCACGAGCTGATAGATCTGGGCTACCAAACATGCCTAGAGACCATTGAATTGTTTGAATCAAATCAAGCCCAATATGAAGACTAAGGCAGATATCGTCACCAATTGGCTTCCGAGATATACCGGAGAGTCGCTTGAAAACTTTGGTGAATATATTTTACTAACCAATTTTCTGGGGTATGTGGAGCGATTTGCTGATTGGCACCAAGTGCCTGTTGTAGGTGAGGATAAGTCTATGCAGGTTGCGACTGCTGATAGTATCAGTATTATCAATTTTGGCATGGGTTCACCCAATGCTGCCACCATCATGGATTTGCTCACAGCCATAGAGCCAAAAGCAGCACTGTTCCTAGGGAAGTGTGGCGGTTTGAAGAAGAAAAACAATGTTGGTGATTTTATTCTTCCCATTGCCGCCATAAGGGGAGAAGGAACCTCAGCAGATTACATGCCACCTGAAGTGCCGGCGTTACCTGCATTTGCATTGCAGAAGGCAATATCCACAACGGTGAGAGAGCATGAAATGGATTATTGGACAGGTACAGTCTATACTACGAATAGGCGAGTCTGGGAGCATGATGAGGCATTCAAAGAATATCTGCGTGATCTACGGGTCATGGCCATTGACATGGAAACAGCAACGATATTCACAGCGGCATTCAGAAATGAAATCCCAGCTGGTGCGCTACTCCTGGTGTCAGATATTCCAATGATTCCTGAGGGTGTTAAAACTGATGAGAGTGACAAGCAGGTAACAGGAAACTTCGTAGATCAGCACATCCAGATTGGCATTGATTCGCTAAAACAGCTTATTAACAACGCTCAGACCGTAAAGCACTTGAGGTTTTAAATTAATAGATTGGACCTACTTCCATACCGCTGTGGTAAATCAACCATTGACCCAATTGTCTTAGCAAAAGCTCGTCTGGATGGTATAAATCAGGGCCATTTCGTAAAATAAACTTGTACTTTGAAGAGGTATGTGCTTCTAATAACCATTCCGCTCCATCATTTACGACCATTCCAATTGGAGGGTTATAGTTGTCATACAACCAGAAATTCGATTTGATCAGATGATTTTTGAACTCACTAACCTTTAATTTAGATAAAGTGATTTTGTGATGCGAGATTTTTACTGTTCCATCGACAGACATTCTCGAAACCTCAATGTGTGGGCTGTTTGTAAGGTGGAGTGTAAATACATAGCCATCATGCCATGATCTAATCCACGAAAACCGATACATTTCATGTCTAAGAAAGTGATCAGAGAGTACTCTCGCATTGCTGTTGTAAAGGAATTGAGAAAGATAATGCACTTCCGAGCTATCATATACATACTCATAATAAAGATGTAAACAGGTATCATAGGAACATTTATGTTCAGCCGTGATATTCCCAATTAGTTGACCATTTAAGTAAGTGAATAGGCGATAAGGGAAGTAATTGATGAAACGTGAAGGAACACCTGTTGTGTCAAGATCAATAAGATTTGGATATTTAAGCGGGTATGAATCAATACTAGCAGGATTGATATAGTTACCCTGAATAAACTGCCCAAACACACTGTTAAGAAAAAAGAGGATAAACATGGACAGCATTATTCCTCTCACAATTAGTCCTTTCTTTTCTTGGGAATGTCCTTTTCAATGATCAATGAGAATGACTCCTTTTCTTCCAGGAAGCCAATTTTACTGGTATCAATCAACGTCTCAACATTTTCTTTTGAAATCTGAAAATTGAAATTACCGTCTCGATGTGTAACATTGATTGGACCATTGGCCAGGGACAATCGTATAGATGTTGGAGCTGGACCTAGCCATAACTTTTGTATAACTTCGCCTTGTTCCATTAATGTTTCTAGCTCTGTTCCCTCGAGTCGAAGTGCAAGGCTTTTTTGCTTGATTCTTAATTTCATTGGTTGGACAATTAAAAAGTGAATATACTCATCTGCCCTGATTTGAGTCACTCGAACGATGAACTGATTGATTCAGATGATTGGCTTTTTGATGGATAGAGCTTCGCTAAATTGATCATACATCGTTCTCCATCCATAGCTGCAGAAGCAATTCCGCCTGCATATCCGGCACCTTCACCACAGGGGAAAAGCCGCTTTAGAGAGATGTGTTCACAAGTATCTTTGTCCCTTGGAATCTTAACAGGAGAGCTGGTCCTACTTTCAACTCCAATGATTTGAGCTTCGTTAGTCAGGTAGCCCCTCATGCGCTTGCCGAATGCCCTGAAACCTATTTTTATTCGTTTACTTATGTCGTTCGGTAATACTTCATTCATATCAGTGGATATCAAACCGGGCTGATAGCTTGTTTCGGGAAGGTTTGATGAGATCTTTCCATTCACAAAATCAGCTAGCCGTTGAGCAGGCGCCACCTGAGACTCACCTCCCATTTGCCATGCCTTCTTTTCGACTGCTGCCTGGAATTCCATAGCGGCAAGTTCCTCGTGTTGATGAAACTCAGGAATATCCTCTAACTCCACAGCTACTACAATTCCCGAATTTGCAAACTGACTGTCTCTTCTTGATGGACTCATTCCGTTTACCACCAATTCTCCAGGAGCAGTGGCGGCAGGTACTATAAAGCCACCTGGGCACATGCAAAAAGAGAAAACTCCCCGACTTGATTGCTGAAGATGTGTCTGGTGCACAATTGAGTAAGCAGAAGCCGGTAACAATGGGCCTCTGTCTTCACATTTGTACTGGATTTTATCAATGATCGATTGAGGGTGCTCGACTCTCACACCCAAAGCAAATGGTTTTGCTTCTATTGCGACATTTCGTCTTTTGAGTAACCTGAATATATCCCTTGCGGAATGTCCTGTAGCCAGGATAGTGGCTACTCCTACATGTTGATTGCCTGCTTGGTCCAGTACTCCTTTTAACTCATTGTCCTGGATGATCAGGTCTTCAACGCGTAAATTAAAATGGATTTCTCCGCCATGCTGGATGATTTCCTCTCTGAGAGCGGCAATCAGCTTGGGCAGTTTATTGGTGCCAATATGAGGATGTGCCTCAAATAAAATATTAGGATTCGCACCATGCGCTACCAGAATCTCAAAGATGCGCCTAACCGATCCCCGCTTTTTCGATCGCGTATACAGCTTACCGTCCGAATAGGTGCCGGCACCACCCTCACCAAAACAATAATTGCTGTCTGGGTTGACTATGTGTTCCTTGTTGATCTTGGCCAGATCTCTTCTTCGGGTTTGAACATCCTTACCTCGCTCCAGAATGATTGGCTTAAATCCTAGCTCAATTGCCTTTAATCCTGCAAAAAGTCCAGCTGGACCGGCACCCACAATGATTACTTGAGGACAGGAAGACACATTGTTTTGACTGGCATGATACTCATTGAAAGAGATGTCAATTGGTTTCGAATCAATTGTGACCTGTAAATTGATTTTGATTGTTTTTTGACGAGCATCGATTGACCGTCTTTCTATGCGAAAGAATTCTTCCGTGGACTTAAGTTTTTTGCTTGTCAGATATGAATCAAGCGATTGTTCATCGAGTCCTATTTCTGGAGGAACAACAAGTGTTATTTGCTTCACCGCGCAAAGGTAAGCTCGAAACAGACGTTGATTTCAGTTGATATGTGCTAATTGAGGTCTACGCATGAAAAAAGGCCCACGAAGGGCCTTTTTTCATGCGGTGGCATGTATAAAACAATGATTTAAGGTTTGTTTGTACACGTTTCCAAATTTGGAGTAGCACCATTCCTTGAGCTGTTGAATTTCTTCGCTGACCAAGGATTTTATCGCTTTCAGAAGTTCTTTTTCAAACAATTTTTGATCGAAACTAACTTTTGAGAGGATAGTCTTGAAGTACTCTAACATACCTAATTGAAATTTTTGTTAAGAACTAAACCGATAATGTAAATTTGACGTTCTGTCTTTGGACATAATCGTTACCAAAAGGTATGAAATTCTAAGGTAATGAGCAAGCCAAATTCAAAATGTAAACGATTTCAAAGAGCGTCGATGATTAGAACGATTAGAATGTTGATGAGTTGTGTGTTGGGAGTGGTTTTTTTTCAAGTATCACAAGCTCAGGAGGTTAAGGTTGAGATGGGTCCAGACAAGGTAGCAACTAACCAACTATGGACTATAACAGTAACCATTCAGAACGAACGACTAAAGAATTACAGTCCCTTCCCTGAGATAGAAGGATTTGTGAAGCGAGGGACTTCTTCATCTACCTCAACGAGTTACGTCAATGGTCAAATGTCTTCCTCTCAAAGCATTATTCAGAATTATCAGCCAACTGCCGAAGGAATCGTAACTGTGCCAAACTTTACCATGACCATCAACAATGCGCAATTTCGAATTCCTGGTAAAAAAGTGACGGTTGGTCCTCCGGTGCAACGTCAACCTCAACGCGACCCTTTTGCAGATTTTTTTAATCAACGACCATCACAACCGACTGAATTCATCGATGTAGAGGCTGACGCTTTTTTAGCGCTTACAACAGATAAGTCTGAAGTTTATGTGGGAGAAGGATTTACAACAACCTTAGCGTTTTATGTTTCAGAAAACAATAGAGCGGACATGAGATTTTATGATCTGGGTAATCAAATTACGGAAATCGTAAAGCAGATAAAGCCAGGTAGTTGCTGGGAGGAGAACTTCAATATTGACAACATAAACGGGGAGCCAGTGGTGATAAGGGGTAGGAGCTATACTCAATACAAGATTTATCAAGCAGCGTATTTTCCACTGAATGTCCAGCAAATAGATTTTCCGACAGTCGGATTAAAGCTGATTAAGTACAAGCAAGCAAAGAACCCTGGATTTTTTGGACGTAACCGACAAGAAGACTTTGAGACATTCTATAGCAAGTCTAAAACAGTCGCTGTTAAAGAACTACCACCTCATCCATTGAAAGAAAGTGTAGCAGTGGGAAATTATAGGTTACAGGAAAAAATCAGTAGCGAAGATTTACAGACCAGTCAAAGCTTCAATTATTCCTTTAATATCATGGGCGAAGGAAATATCAGCGCAATCGAACCGCCAGGTTTTCCGGAAAACAAAGTATTTGACATTTATGAACCGGATGTGAGACAAAACATCCGAAGAGCCTCAAATGCAGTTACAGGGACCAAGTCATTTGATTACTATGTGATTCCTAATGAGCCAGGAAAGTACGAACTCAATGATTTTTTTCAATGGGTATTTTTCAATCCAGACAAAGATCGTTACGATACGCTTAGTTCCAGAGCTGTTGTCAATGTGGAAGGAGAAAGCCGGCAAAATGAATATATTTCATCAAGTGATTTGGGGTCATTCTATGATGGTATTGAATTTGAAGACAATGACCTTCAGCCAATTAATCAAAGTTCTTGGGTTCAAATCCTGGCGAACCTATTTATCTTCGCTGCTTTGATATTTTCGGCGGTTCTCGTATTCAAAAATAAATGAGTAATTCTTTCGGTAACATTTTTAAGATCACCACTTTTGGTGAGTCACATGGTCCTGCACTGGGAGTCACGATTGATGGCGTTCCAGCAGGAATCTCTATAGACCTGGAGGCGATTCAATTGGAGCTCTCTCGCAGAAAACCAGGACAAAGCAAAATCACTACACAGCGGAAAGAGGAGGATCAGGTAGAGATACTATCAGGGGTATTTGAAGGAAAGTCAACAGGCACTCCGATTGGGATGTTAATCCGAAACAAAGACCAGAAGAGCAAAGATTATTCGCACATCTCAGAAAAATTTCGCCCATCTCATGCTGATTTTACATACGAGCACAAGTATGGTGAGCGAGATTACCGAGGAGGGGGACGAAGTTCAGCCAGAGAAACAGCCGCACGCGTAGCGGCAGGTGCAGTGGCCAAACAGTTTTTGAAGCAATCTGTAGGTGTAGCGTTTTATGCCTACGTTTCACAAGTGGGTGATTTAAAACTGAATAAGCCTTATACTGAACTGGACTTAGGACAAACAGATGACAATGACGTCAGATGTCCGGACCAGGAAGTAGCAAAGCAGATGTTTGACCTGATCGATCAGGTCCGAAAAGAGCAAGATACCATTGGAGGAGTGGTTACGGGTGTCATTAAACAGTGTCCTGTCGGACTAGGGGAGCCAGCATTTGATAAGCTTCATGCTGCCCTTGGAAGTGCAATGCTTGGGATCAATGCTGTAAAGGGATTTGAATATGGTAGCGGATTTGAGGGAGTGAGCATGCGTGGTTCAGCCCATAATGACGAGTTTTATATGGAGGCTGACCGGGTCCGAACGAAGACTAATCATAGTGGGGGGATCCAGGGAGGTATTTCCAATGGGGAGGACGTTTACTTCAATGTGGCTTTTAAACCTGTCGCCACCATCATGCAGGATCAGGCAAGTGTTGACAAGCGCGGAAAAGAAACTACCGTGTCTGGTAAAGGTCGACATGATCCTTGCGTTGTTCCACGTGCAGTACCGATTGTCGAAGCTATGGCGGCCCTCGTCATTGCGGATTTCTATTTAATAGCCAGAACAAATAAATTACGGGCTTGACATTAACCCCGGCCCATATGCTAGCGCTCAAATGCTAAGTTTGAATGGGACGGTAAACTGACCGTTCAAAATGAAAAAACTGGCACTTCACACCCAAATATTAATTGGGATGGTTCTTGGATTGATTGTAGGGCTGATTTGCCTGCAATCAACTTTTCTCTCACAATTTGTAGTTGATTTTATCAAACCCGTAGGTGCCATTTTCATTCGCGCATTGAAAATGGTTGCTGTTCCGTTAGTGCTTGCTTCTCTGATCATTGGAGTGGCCAATATGGGTGATATTTCGAAACTTTCGAGAATGGGGGGTAAAACCTTGCTGATTTTTGTAGTCACCACTGTAATCAGTATTACCATTGGATTGTCGCTGGTAGCCATAGCCAAGCCTGGCCATAAATTACCTGAATCAACACGGACCAACTTAATGGAGCTATATGATCAGAATGTAGAAGGCCAGGTGTCAAAAGCAGGAGACTTCAAGACAAGAGGGCCATTGCAGCCGCTGATAGATATGGTGCCGGACAATATTTTCAAAGCCACAACGAGCAATAGTAGTATGCTGCAGGTCGTGTTTTTTGCCTTGATTGTGGGCATAGCGCTACTGCAAATCCCAAAAGAGCGAGGTGCAACTGTACTGAGCTTTTTCAATGGCATCAACGATGTAGTGATCAAGATTGTAGAGTACATCATGATGATTGCGCCTTATGGTGTTTTCGCGTTGATGACATCCTTAATCATAGACATAGCAGGTGACGACCCCTCCAAAGCTGTAGACTTGCTACTGGCACTTTTGTGGTATTCACTAACAGTGATTGCCGGCATGGCTGTAATGATGGTCGTGATTTACCCAATGCTTTTAAGTTTCTTTTCGAAAATCAAATACAAAGATTTTTTCAAGGGTATGAGACCTGCCATGTTGCTGGGATTTAGTACCAGTTCGAGCACTGCAACTTTGCCCGTTACAATGGATCGTGTTGAAAAACATCTTGGTGTGTCGGAAGAAGTTGCAAGCTTCGTGCTGCCACTTGGTGCGACCATCAATATGAATGGTACCAGTCTTTATCAAGGTGTAACCGCAGTGTTCATTGCACAAGCACTTGGACTCGAATTGTCTTTGACGGCTCAATTGACCATTGTGTTAACCGCCACTCTGGCGGCAGTGGGCACAGCTGGAGTACCTGGTGCAGGAATGGTGATGCTGGTGGTGGTGTTGGAAGCTGTAGGTATTCCCGCTGCTGGCATTGCGTTGATCATGGCTCCCGAAAGAATATTGGACATGATCCGAACCATGGTAAATATTACTGGCGATGCTTCGGTAGCGGTAGTGGTGGCGTCCACTGAAGGGAAACTAGACGAGGCTTCAGCAAATACTGACACTAACGATTAGTATTGACCACAACATCCAACAAAATTTAGTTTTATTTGAGCTTGCACATTTCTCAATATGAAAAAATTACCTCTTCATTTTAAAATACTCATTGGCCTTGTCCTGGGAGTCATTTGGGCATTTGTATCGAGCGCACTAGGGTGGAATTCGTTTACAATCAACTGGATCGATCCATTCGGCACCATATTCATCAGATTACTGAAGTTTATCGCAGTACCACTGGTCTTGTTTTCGATCATTAACGGAGTATCGGGTTTAAGCGATATTTCAAAGCTGGGAAGACTAGGAGGTAAAACATTGTTGGCCTATATGGTTACTACCGTAATGGCCGTCACTGTTGGGCTTACATTAGTCAATGTAATCAAGCCAGGTAGCTACATGGAAGAGGAGCAGCGTATCAAAAATCGACTTTCCTACGAGATATGGCTACAGGACAACAACATGGGACTTTCGCAAGATGGTCAGTCGTTTTTGTCAGATCCTCAGTACGAGCAATATCTTTCCGAAGCTCAGAAGGGAAGAGAATTGAGTGAGAAAGAAAGGGGAGATCTTGAGGCTAAAATGCAGTCTGCTGAAGCTCAGAAATCAGCTTCACCTTTGAAATTCGTTGTTGACATGGTCCCTGAAAACATAATGGGGGCAATCTCAAATAATCAGCTGATGCTGCAGGTGATTTTCTTTGCCATTTTCTTCGGCATTACAGTTGTACTCATTCCTAAGGACAAAGCACAGCCCGTAATAGGATTTATTCAAGGTGTTAATGCGGTCTTTCTTAAAATGGTGGATCTGGTGATGAAGGCCGCTCCATTTTTTGTTTTTTGTTTGCTGGCTGGTATTGTAGCCAAGATGGCAGATACACCTGGAGAGGTGTTTGAGTTATTCCTGGGATTGGGTTCATATGCACTGACATTGATTGCTGGTTTGATGTTTGTGGTGGTGGTCTTGTATCCATTGATACTTAAAGTTTTCATTCCCAAACTGACCTATAAAGAGCTCTTTAAAAACCTTAGCCCAGCTCAATTTCTTGCTTTTTCCACTAGCTCTAGTGCGGCTACTCTACCAGTGACAATGGAATGTGTAGAGGACAATATGGGTGTTCCTAGATCTGTATCAAGTTTTGTATTACCCATCGGTGCTACTGTTAATATGGATGGCACTAGCCTTCACCAGGCCGTAGCTGTGATATTTATGGCTCAATTGCACATGATCGACCTGACGATTGCTCAGCAGTTAATCATTGTGCTGACAGCTTCATTGGCATCTATTGGCGCAGCAGCGGTCCCAAGTGCGGGACTTATCATGATGATCATTGTTTTACAATCAGTGGGTCTCAATCCGGCTTGGGTAGCAATAATATTCCCTATTGATAGACCGCTGGATATGCTTAGGACGGTTGTAAACGTAACAGGTGATGCCACAGTTTCTACATTGATTGCAAAATCCGAGGGAGAGCTGACCAAATACTGATCTATTTTATGCCAATTGCTTCAAAGTTGAACTATTTGTTCAACTTTGCCCTTTATTATTGAAAGGTTGAAAAATGAGTGAAAGCAAGATCCCCGTTAGTGTATATACAGAATCTAATCCAAACCCGAATTCACTGAAATTTGTAGTGAATTTCATGCTGCTCCCAGAAGGAGTAACACGAGATTATCCGGATGAGACGAGTACTGCTGAGGCACCATTGGCCGCCAGGTTATTTCAGTTGCCATATGTGACACGAGTTTTTTACATGAGCAATTTTGTGACAGTGACCAAGCAGGAAGAAACAGATTGGTACGAGATCAAAAATGAGGTCAGTGGCATTATTAAGACATTTTTGGAAGAGGGACAACAAATCCTTACCGAACAACATGTTGAAGAGGATCATAATGTAACTGATGCTGATTCAGATGTAGAGGTCAAAATCAAAGGCATATTGGATGAATATATCCGACCGGCAGTTGAAATGGACGGAGGTGCCATTTCCTTTCATTCTTTTGATGAGGGTGTAGTCAAGGTATTGTTAAAAGGCAGTTGCTCTGGGTGTCCGAGCTCAACGCTTACGCTGAAAGCAGGAATTGAAAATCTATTGAAGAAAATGGTTCCGGGCGTTGAAGAAGTGGTTGCAGAAGGGGTTTAACTATTGCCATACTTTATAATCGTAGTAGTCGAATTCTGCTCGCAAATACTCAATGTTTCCCAAACTATCTGATCGATAGCTTTTTCGTTTTTTATGAAAGAGCACTGGAGCGGAATTGTCAAAGGAGAGGTTCTCAAGCAAAGCATAAGTTGGAGCGTGATAAACCATGCTCCCTTCAAAATAGCCACTTTTCACATTGAAATAATACCACCAGAGGTCTTGAGTTGAGTGATTTTCATGGTCTGCCGGGTTATAGCGAGCTTCGATAACATTTACAGTAGATCCATTACGCAAGGTTGTTTGTCCCTTGTAAGTGAGGATGGTGCCAGCATCAATCAACTTATAGGGCTGAGCAAGGACGTACAATGCGCTCATTACCGATTGTCTTAACTTTTCTTTATCCGCCACTACTGGCTGATCCTTGAGCAGTTTGATTACATCATTTTCGGTGAAGACAATAGCGTGGGAGGTAGTGTCGACACGCCAGGAGATGTCTGCTGTAAATCTTGGATTGAACCGATAGAAATGTTTTTGGAGTACGTCCGATTCCTTGGAGCTATCTGGATGATATAAAATCGATCGCTTCATATATTGCATCGAATCTATTGCCCACCAATTTTCCAATCCTCCGGACTGCTTCATTGCTCTGGAAAGTATGTCTTTTGCTTTACTGTCAGCAATATGATCAAAAGGAGTATCATTAGGTGCTTCTTGGCTTGATGCACAACCGATGACAAATAGAACAATCAAAACCAACCAATTTTTCATCCTGTCAATTTAACCATTGAGTTGGATAAATCCGGAATTTTTGATTTTGCTCCCTGATTTCTATTTTTAAGAATAAAACAAAATGGTCACAACCTTGAAATACATTGCTTTTTTAATCGGAATCGTCGTGTGCATGAGCGCATGCGATAGCCAAAAAGTGTCTCCAAATAAATTGAAAGGAGTTTGGGATATTGAGAAATTTGCACATGCGCCATATGAAAGTTATGATGCCTATCGAAATGCCATTGACGGACCTGACGAAGTGCAGATTATTGACGCAGATGGCACTACCACAGGAACCTACGAGTTCACTGATGAAGAATTGATTATCTCCTTAAAAGTTAACAGTGAAACCTATACCTATACCTATACGCTTGATATGGATGGGCGTCAGTCCTGGTTTGGAACGGAAGATGACCAAGGCTACTACGCTCAAATTCTCATTGACGAGATGGACGGTAAAAATCTTGTGCTGGCAAGTGAAAACCTTGGTGTTCAGGTCAATTTGATCTATCTCAAAAAGCAATAATTAGAAATCAAAATTGTTTGGATCAGGACCTGACCTTTGACCATTTTCCAAGCTATCGATTAGCGCCACGTCGGCTGCAGACAGTTCAAAATCAAAAATATCCGCATTTTGTCTGATTCGTGATCGAGTGGAAGATTTGGGAATCGCGATAACTCCTTTTTGCAAATTCCAGCGAAGTATTATTTGAGTAATGGATTTTTGATATTTGGTCGTCAAATTATCCAGAAGACCCAACTGAAAAAGTTTTCCCTGCATAAAAGGAGACCAGGATTCATATTGGATTTTGTTTGAGGAGCAAAAGTCAATTAGGTCTTGTTGAACAACATATGGATTGAATTCCATCTGATTGACCATAGGCTTGATGTTGGCTGTTTTGAAAAGATCCTCCAAATGATTTTTCATGAAATTACTAACACCAATTGCTCGTACACGTTTTTCGTTGTACAACTTTTCCATTGCTCGCCAGGTATCAGCTGAGTTTGGCTTTGGCCAATGAATGAGATACAGATCGATGTAGTCGAGGTTTAATTCTTGTAAGCTTTTATCAAATGCCTTTAATGTTGAGAAATAGCCTTGATCACTGTTCCAGACTTTGGTAGTAACAAAAATTTCTTCTCGTTTCACTTCTGATGAATTGATGGCTTTGCCCACGCCGGCTTCATTTCGATAAATCATCGCCGTATCGATGTGGCGATAGCCTATTTCCAACGCCCATTTTATGGCATCAACTTCTTGTCCATCTGTCAATTGATAAACACCAAGCCCCAAATAGGGCATTTCTACTCCATTACAGAGGTTGACTTTACCAGATATATCTGTGATTTTCATGAATAGTATTTCAGTATTTTTTTAATCCCCCCCGCAAGAACTGCAACTCGAGCAGCTGCTGCATGATGATCCTCCGTCTCCACTATCTCCATCACTCTCACCAAATGAATCAAACCAACCGCCACTGTCAGAAGAAGTAACAACGTCGGAATCTTCCATACCTGCTCCAAATAAAGTGGAGCTGTCATCCGACTCAATGTTTTCATCAAAGAAGTCGTTGGAGGTGTCAACTTCGTCCAGGTGCCCGAGTTCTTCACCGGTCTCATTCTCAAAATAAGTGTCATGAACAACAATGTTGTGATCATGACAATGAGAGGACCACATCATGCTGTAGAATAGGTAATCGTCGTACCCGTAATAGCCATAGTAAGGACCGTAATATCCACCGTCTCTTCTGTGTTGTAATTCTTTGGAAGACTGAAGTTTTTCTTTCGGAACAATCATCCTCGACTTAAAGTCTAATTTGACGTCCTTGACTTTCATGAGCTTGTTGAAGTTCATCTTTATTTCCTCCAAGGCGGTCTCAAAAGCCAACTGCTTCTCATTTTTGAATGAATCGTATTTGTCTTGAGAGTCAAAGACTTGATTGAGTTTAGCTTCAATTTCTGTTTTATTGGTCCCTGCAAAATCTTTCAGGAAAGCCGAACTCTTGATTTCAATGGGGTATGCCCCTACTGCATGAGTCCGGTTAATGAAGACTTCTATTAGATACTTGAAATTGTCATCGTCATGTTCAAGCACCATTGCCAATTGCTCAAATTGACTGGACATGGAATGGTCGATTTCAAGGTCATATTTATCAAATGCTTCTTTAAGGTCGTGTTCTTTACCTTCAGTGTCCAGATAGAAATCAATGTCATCATGAGATAACCTTACGATGTTGTCTATCCCGGATGTGAGCAATACGCGATTGATTTGTTGCAAGATGGACACTGCTGTGAATGTTTCATTTTCTTGCTGATCTGATACCCCACCCAAAGTGAGATAGTAGAACATGCGTTTAAAAGCCTTGGTCGGCTTAATTTTTTGAACTTCGGTGAGTTGGTCTGGATTTACGGTTAAGGATGCTTCGAAATACATAATTGATTTTATTTAAGAACTACAGGAGCCGCATTGCGCGTCGCTCCACTGTTCATCGGCCCAATCTCCCCATGCGTCTCGATCAGGCTGACCATAGTGTAAAATATATAATTGAATTGTTTTTTTGAATTGTTCATTGTTATCTGACTGTGTGCCTCCGGGCGAATGGTGGATATAACGACCGAAATGTTCGTTGCAGAATTTTGTATATAATCGGGTACAAAGGATGAATTCATGCCAAGCCAAATCAACTGGAAGTGATGGTGTAAGCGTTCTGTTAGAGCCATAAATCAAGTTAAGAAACTTGAGCACCTCGATAAGAATATTTTCTGGTTTGATCCGGCCAAGTTGCGGATGCTGGCTAAACTTTTCAGTAAGAAAAGGAGCCATATTTAAAATGTGTTTCGCTTCTTTGAGAATTTGCTCCTCATTCATTAACCCATGATTTTTTCGTAGTATTTGCGCTCACTTATATTCATCCAAGGCGTGATTGTTTTTTGGAATTTGATATATGCATCAAGCACTTTTCGACTCTGAGAATCACTTGAGGCCAATTCTTCCAGCACTTCTTTGCTGTAGCGTTTTAACGTGCTGAGCACTTCGTCTGGAAATGGTAGCGCGGTTACCCCTTCGGCATTCATTATTTTGCTGAGGTATTCGGCATTTTTCGCATCAAATTGGGCACCCATCCACCTATTAAGTCTAAAACAAGCAGTTTGGATGATTTCCTGAAGATCACTGGGTAGCTCCAGGAATTTGGAGCGATTGGCAATCATTTCTAACACTGGGCCTGTCTCATGCCAGCCCGGATAGTAATAGTATTGGGCGACTCGATGAAATCCCATGATGTGGTCGTGAAAAGGTCCAATCCATTCTGCAGCATCTATCACACCTCTTTCCAGATTGGTGTAAATTTCTCCACCGGATTGCAGTACAGGTGTTCCACCAGCTCTGGCAAAAACTTTGCCTGCCAGTCCGGGTATTCGCATTTTCACGCCTTTCAAGTCGTTGATAGTGTCAATTTTTTTATTGAACCATCCGCCCATTTGGACACCCGTATTACCGCATGGAAATGGATATAAGTCATGGGGCTCATATACTTCCTGCCATAGTTCGTGACCACCGCCTGCGATCATCCAACTATCCATTTGAAGTCCATTCATGCCAAAAGGCACTGCCGTAAAGAAGGGTGCTGCTGGTATTTTGCCGCCCCAATAGTACGCGGCTCCATGATTTAGTTCAACTGCCCCATTGCTCACTGCATCAAAGCCTTCAAGAGCTGGAATCAATTCGCCTCCACCGTAAACAATAATTTCCATCCGGCCTCCAGACATGGTGTTGACCCATTTGGCAAATTCCTGACATCCGGTCCCCATGATGGGGAAGTTGGGAGGCCAGGTGGTTGTCATTTTCCATCTGTAGGTTTTATTGAAGTTGATGTATGGGCCTTCCTTCTTGCTGATTGAAGTTGTTGGATCACAGGCTGCAAGTCCTAAAGCACCTGCGGTTAATGATTTTGCACTTGTGCTGAGGAATTCCCTTCTCTTTGATCTGTGACTCATGCTTATGTTTTAGGGTCTGAAACTTGAAGATCATAAAAATATCTCAATTGCGAACCATTTGGTCGTATTCAATCAAATCAGCTGTCTGTTGATGCGTCACTTTGTGCTATTCTCATTTATTATTCTTATTTTATCGTACGATTTAGGAAATCATTTTGGCATGGTTTCCATACCTATGAGCAAAAAAGTATTATTAGCGTTATCACTGACATTCGTCTCTATGATTGTCCTGGCACAGGACTATCAAATCCGTCAAATCAATACGGGTCTATCGAATGGAACTGTCTCTGCACTTCACGAAGACAGACTGGGATTCGTATGGATTGGTACCCAAAATGGGTTGAACAAATATGATGGGAAGAATACTGTACAGTATGTCAATGTAACCGACGAATTCAGGGAATCTACCAGAGACTTTTATGTGCAAGACATTAGGGAAGATTCAATCGGAGATTTATGGCTGGTCACCAATGGTTCTGGATTGTGCAAGTATGTTCGCGAACTGAATAAAATCGTTGAAGTCATTCCAAATGGAGAGGGTTTTACCTCCCAGCATATGTATGCGATTGATATGCTAAATGATTCAATTTTGGCCATTGGATATCAAAATGGCTTTTCAATCTATAATGCCTATCAAAATAAGATCATTAAAAGTGTACTGGATTATCAATACATCCAATCGGTATTATTCGATGATTTTGGTAATCTATGGGCAGGAGGAGATCGACTCGTTAAAATGTCTTATGGGTGGGAGACTTTTGAGTTAATAAAATTGGATGAAAATTATTTGGATGATGTGGTTACTATGATCGCCCCATCCCAAGGCGAAATATGGATTGGAACGCGACAGAATGGTCTGTTTAAGCTCCTAATGAGAGAAGGAGAAATTGTATCATACCATCATCATCTAGCCAGTTCAGATCCCAATAGTATTTCAGCCAACACCGTAATGAGTTTGTTTAAAAGTGAAGAGAATGTACTCTGGATTGGCACTGAAAATGGAGGTCTGAATAGGTTTGACTTAGAAAAAAACAAAATAGTAAGATGGTCTTATGACCCGAGTGGAAATGGATTTAATGCAAATTCAATTTGGAGTTTATTGCAGACTAGTAATGGTCACATTTGGGCAGGGGCATTTAACAACGGCATCAATATTATTCAACCGAATGAATCAAAGTTCGATTCATATATTGCCAATGGTACAGAATGGATGCCTTTGGGTAATAACGTGAGCACTTTTGCTCAGGCGCCAGATGGAAATTACTACATAGGATTTGATGGAAATGGGTTGAACGTCTATAATCCTAAGACCAAAAAATTTAAGAATATAAACGTGATCAATGATGCAAGAGCGATCATTTGTATGCAACAAATGGGAAATGATCTATATGCGGGTACCTGGTCTGATGGTCTGATTAAATACAATGTCATTTCAAAAAAATGGACGATTTATCAAAATGATGGTGGGAAGACAAGTTTAATATCCAATAATATTTTTGACCTGCTACCGGACAGACAAGACCCGGAAAACCTCTGGATTGCATCATGGGACGAAGGATTGATCTATATGGATACTCGAGCAAACGAGTTTTTGCATGGGTCAAACTTGCTCCTAAACGATACGGTCATAAAGAATGAGATGATTTACTCGCTCGGGTATGACTCAGAAAATGTCCTTTGGGTAGGCGGGGGATATACCCTGGTCAAAGTTCGGTATGATTCTGCCGAAGGAGGTTACGTGGGTAAGGAAGTTTTGACAAACACTGAGCTGGTAGGAAATGATGGATTGCTCATTTCAAGCATATTGAGTGATAGGAAGGGGCGTGTTTGGATAGGATCCAATAAGGGAGGGCTCTTTGTGACTGAAAATTTCGGAAAAGATTTTGTGGAAATTAATGTCAGTAGTGGCCTGGCTAATAATTACGTTCAATCGATGATTGAAGATGACAGTGGCGACATATGGATTACTACGACGCAAGGTATGTCTCGCATGAGAATAGGCGATTCCATTGAACAACTGGAGTTCTGGAATTTTGATCAGTCAGATGGACTTCAGGGAGATTTGTTTCACCTGGGAGGTTCGTTCAAAGATGAAGGTGGTAACATCTATGTTGGTGGGAACAATGGCTTCAATGTCTTCAATTCTGATGAAATCATATTGAATCAAAGAGAGGTGCCGATCTATATCACTGACTTCAAACTGTTCAATAAGTCTTTGGAAATTACGGAAGGACCATATGGATTGAAGAAAAATATCAATTCCACCCGGAAGATTATACTGCCACACGATCAAAACATCTTTACCATTGATTACATCGGGATCAATTTGGCACATTCAGACAAGAATCAATATGCATATAAAATGGAAGGCGTGGATAAGGACTGGAATTATGTAGGAGACTTGACAAGCGCGACCTATACAACTGTTGATCCTGGATCATACACATTTAAAGTTAGAGCAGCCAATGAGGATGGCGTTTGGACCCAAAATGAAAAATCAATTCAGGTGATCATTGAGCCTCCTGTTTGGGAATTGGCCTGGTTCAAAGCAGGTTCAATTGCGTTTATCCTTTTTCTTTCTGTAGGGTTCTACAAACTGCGAACCAGATCAATTCGTCAGAGTCATCAGCAACTCGAACGTATTGTTGACAAAAGAACCAGTGATTTGAAAAGAGAAATCGAAGTGAGAAAGGAAGCGGAACTTGAACTTACAAAAACATTAAATACGCTTAAGTCCACACAGGATAAGTTGGTGCAGGTAGAAAAGATATCCAGTCTCGGAACATTAACTGCAGGCATTGCGCATGAGCTCAATAATCCATTGAATTTCATTGCAGGCGGGATTAATTTATTTAACCAATCACTGACAGAAAACAATCAGCTTGATGAGTATAATGAGCCTTTGTCGATGCTACAGTCGGGTTTTGATAGATCAGCAAAGATTGTAAAAAGTCTTACAGCACTTTCCAACCGGGATGCGATTAAGCGTGAACCCATATTGATCAATGAGTTGATTGATTTTAGCTTGTTGATGCTCAACGATCAGTACAGCGATCATGTCTCTTTTGACCTTGACCTACAGTTGCAGGATTCCTGTATGGTTTATGCAGCTAACTTGAGACAAGCCATTACCAATATTCTTGAAAATGGCATTCAAGCAGTAGAACGTGATGGTGGTGTTGGTAAAATTTGGGTGAAAACATATCGGGAAACGGATAAGTCAGACTTTGCGGTGATTTCAATAGAAAATACAGGCGCCAAGATTCCTGAAATCAACTTGAGTAAAATATACGATCCATTTTTTACTACAAAAAGCCCAGGTGATGGCATTGGGCTAGGTCTGTCTGTAGCTTATGCCTTGATTGAGCAGCATCATGGTTCGCTTGAAGCGAAAAACACCAACAAAGGTGTGATCTTCATTGTCAAGATACCCTTTGTTGCACCTGTTTAGCCTGATTATTTCTGATAGGTAAGCATCCAGTTGTATATGTCTTCTCCGGCATAGGTGCGTCTCCAGACATCATGGTTCATGTCCTCTTCAGTTGTAAACCGAAAATCTTTATGACCTAGTTCCTCAAGCTTATTTATGCCAGGGTAGAAATATTGTACGGGGACAGCCTGATCCCTTCCTCCCGCAAAACACCAAACAGGTATTGCTGCATCCACAATTGATTGCATTAATTCCGGGTGCCCCCATCCTACCACAGGAACAGCAGCAGCAAATATGTCAGAGTAAGTGCTTGTCAGATACCAGGTGCCAACACCTCCATAGCTGAGGCCCGTAATGTATACGCGAGACTTATCTGTTTTGTAGTTTTTGAGTGTGGCATCCACCATGCTCATCACTTCATTTTCTATTCTGAACCACCCATCTACCCAACCTTCAGGACCTACCCCTCCCAATGTGGTGTCCATAGGAATTCCATCCATTGGTCGATTCGCAGGGAAAAGATTGGGTCGGGGAGGAGTCCCCTCTTCCAGTCTTTGCGGAAGATCTTCTTTTTTGCGATTCTTGATATATGGGACTTCTCCCATACTGAACATGGGTAATTGCGGAGCAATGATCACAAAAGGGAGATCTCTTTTTTGAATCCATGACTCATATAAGGGACCATGGGCCAGAACAAAATCGAGTTCATCCTTGGCATTCCCTCTTTCTCCATTACCATGCAAAAACAGCATCACCGGCCAGGATTCTTGCTCATGATAGCCTTTCGGGAGGTACACGAAGTAATCACGTTCTTTTTCAGTTACCTCACTGTCGTATGATACTCTCAGTAACTGAGGTTCGCTAGGAGTTTGCGGTTCGGAATCACAGGAGATCAAAAGGATGGCAAGAAAAAGACTTAAATATTTCATGATAAGGGGATTAACAGATGATCAATGATAAGGTAGAAACCTTTGAAAAAAAACTTTGTCCTTAGTTACGTATAAATGTTTGGCAAATGGTGGCTCATTTGATGGATAGATATCATATTTGCCATTCACGATTATCTTTTAATTATTATGAAAAAAACAATCACCAAAGTACTTAGCCTTTTTATGGTATGCCAGATCTTGATCGTCAATACGAGCTGGGCATTCGGTATTCCTAATAATGAGCATTCATTAGACGAGGATGCATTCGAAAAAGCATTTGAAGAGTTAGATGACCTGGAAGCATATGTTATGGCTAATGAAATTACAGATGTATCTGACATTGAGAGCTGGAAGTTTGATGTTGAATCTCTTAACACGTCTAATAGCATTGCGTCGGTTCAGGCATTTTCAATGGACAACATGGACTGGGCTTCTTTTGCCTGGGGTTTCTTTTGCTGCCCAATTGGATTTTTTGTTGTAGCGATCAATAAGGATAAATCAAGTGACCAAAAAACATCATTCTGGATCGGAGCGGTTGTGAGTTCTGTCCTTGGAACGATTAGTGGTGCAACTCAGGCTAGTAGATTTACTAATTAGAATCGTTGGAGGTGATCTGATAAACTATTAGCTTACGAATAAACATTTTCTAGTATCTAATCACTAACACATGAAAAAAACAATACTAAAAGTAAGTAGCCTTATCATGGCCTTTCAGGTTCTGATGGTGAGTTTTGCATCAGCAGCACCTAAGATGAACTCATACGAATCGGAGGATTATAATTTGGCAATAGATTCGTTCGAATCAGATTTTGCTGAGTTGGATGAACTCGAAGCATTCATTGGAGAAAGTAACCTGACTTATGAAGAACTTGCTGAAATAGAAAATCTTGATTTCGATCTTAACTCAGTTGCTGCCGTTAATTCTATTTCATCCACAATGGCATTTAGCTTTGGAGACATGGATTGGGTAGCATTCCTTTGGGGATTCTTCTGCTGGCCAATTGGTATTTTCACCGTTCTGTTGAATGATGACAAAGGTTCTGATTCACGAATTTCATTCTGGATTGGATTGGCTACTGCCGTGGTACTCGGTAATGGAGTATTTTTCGGGGTTCGCTAATAAGAGAATTAAACTAACAACAGGCTCACTTGCAGTGGGCCTTTTTTTTGAGCAATGAATTTTCGACTGTTCGTAATAGGGTTTGTGCTAGCATTGACGCAGGGAGTTACTGGTCAATCACTCAATTCAAGGATTGAGGCGGAGTATTCCATCAAAGAAGTTGCCTCAGACGGGAAAAAGGGTCTTACCTTGGGTAAGGTATTTTATGATATTAATAAGTCGGAGTTGGCCCACAATATCCGATTTCCTGAAAAGGAACTGTTGGTATTTAGAGATACACTTATTTACAGCCTCAAACATGACAGTATTAGGTCTGTCGGTTCTCCCATTCAAATGATGGACTTCAGTATTTATCATCTAATCCTATCCAATAACATCAGTGATTTTGGTCTTGGACAAGTGGGATACAGAATGACAAAGGTTGAGGAAGAGGGCGACAAAATTGTGACCGAATGGAGGCACGAGTTGATCCCGGATGCGAGTGTTGTCATCACGAAATTAGAGGGACTTATTGATGCCATTATATTTTACGATAAAGACTACAACATACTTGCCAAGCAATTCTATAAAGAATATCAAAAGGTAGGGAGGTATGTGTTTCCACACAAGATATATGAGACCGTGTATGCCGGTGAGGTAGAGAGAAAGAAAATAACCGAGCACAAAAATGTGAAAATTGATGATTTTGAGGATGAAGAAGAATTTTACAATGCTTTTAATGTTCGGATCAAGCCTGTGCTGGGCACAACTCCCAAAAATTGATCTATCAAACGATCTAAAAGTTTCAGATCATAAACATGTTGTGAACTATGGTAAGTATTTCGAACGAGCAGACAATGAATTGGAGTTGGTATATACCACGCTTTTTGTAGGGTATAAGAAGTTTATTAGTTCTCAGGATGGCAGTAACTGCTCCTTTACACCTTCTTGCTCTGAGTATGCAGTAGAAGCGGTGGATGTGCATGGAGTGCTGAAGGGAGGACTTATGTTTTTTGACAGATATTCCAGGTGCAATTCCTTGAGCCCACAATTATATGAAAAGGACATGGTGAAAAGACGATTGATTGATGATGTTGGTGAATACTAAAGTCCTTTTAATCCTCGCTTTGTGTTTAACGAGTCACTTGGGCATAGGTCAGGATTTATTCAGTTATAAGAATAGCCTTAAATATGCCAATTATCTTTTGAGTTCAAGCCAGTTTAGCAAGGCTGAGGAAGAATACAAGCGGGTGATTTTTTTGAATCCATCTGACACTCTTGCTCATAAAAATCTTGTTCGGACTGCATTTCATCAGCAGTCTTTCAATCGTACATTGGGCTACATGGATGATTTCGAAGATAGATTTGGAGTGGATCAAGCTATTACCCAAATGCGTATGCTAGTGTTCCTGGGCATTGGTAATACTGAAGGGGTGCGATCATATCTAAATCAAGGAATGCTTGATGAATCACAACATGATTTCCTGTCAGAAAGCATCCTAGCGACTGAGGGGAAATGGGCCGAATTGACAATGAACGTGAATAGTCAGAGTGAAATTGTGCAATTGGCAAATGCTTATGTCGGGGAAAAAAGAAAAAGCCCGGTATTGGCTGGAATGCTGTCAGGATTGATTCCTGGTCTGGGAAAAGTTTATTCCAAGCGGGCCAAGGATGGACTCTTTTCTCTATTGATGACTGTCAGTGCCGGATGGCAGAGTTATCGGGGTTTCAGTAAAAATGGTGTAAGGAGCGCTGTGGGTTGGGGTTTTGGTGTGATGGCAACAGCCTTCTATGCAGGCAATGTATATGGAGGTGTTAAAAGTGCTCGTGTGTTTAATGATCAAATCGATGAGGAATACAATGAAAAGTTACGCGCTCATATTGCTGCTGTGTACGCTGATCTCTAAGACCTCATTAGCGCAGAATCTTCTTCAAACTGTGCAACTGGCTACTCAGGAATTGCAAGGGGGTAATTATCAGCAAGCGGAGGACTTGTATATGCGGGCAGTGTTTTTTGACAAGTCTTATGACTATGATAGCATCATCCTTCCGGGTTTAGGGCTTGCAAGTTATCAGGTTGGTCATTTTGAGCAGGCAGCTCAGTATTTTCATCTGGCCTGGTCAAACACTCGGAACGAGGAGTATCTAATCTATGAGGCGTTAGCCAATATACGGCTTAACAAGTGGCTGGAAGCCAAGGCGATTGCCCTGACCATTTCAGGACGCAATAAAGACCTACTCACAGGTTTGATTGATTTCAAAATGGGTGATGAACAAATGGCAATGGATAAGTTGCAGGCTGTCTATGATTGGCCGGAATTAGTGGAAATCGAAAAAAGTTCGCGAAAATCACAACGAAAAAACAAATATAAGGCGCTGGCATTGAGTGCGTTGCTTCCCGGCGCTGGTCATGCTTATTCTGGGAGGTATGGTGAAGGTTTAAATTCGCTCGTATTAAATGGTGCTGTAGGGACTTTATATGTGGTGTTTTTAAGGACACAGGGTGTATTTGATGCAGTGATCAGCATAATGCCATGGTTTCATCGATATTATGTGGGTGGAATGGAACGCGCGGTTGATTTGGTGGAAATCAAAAAGGAGGAAGATAGGACTGCACGCTACAATCAATTGGTGGATTTGTACACGCCACTACTCGACTACTAAAACTTTACAAACATTTTGACGTATATTAGATTTATAAAACATAAAAGTTAGACAAATCTAATTATGAAAAAGATGATCAATCGATACGGTCCATGGGTACTCTTGTATGTACTTATCAAGTGGGCCTTGCTTTTAACGTTTGGTAGCTATTTAATAAATCATGATCATTTCGATCTTCAATGGTTTGCTGTAATGCCAATTATTGCCCTTATCATCTTTGGTTTAAGAAAGCTGAAAAAGCGTTTAGCTCCTGAGCAGTGACATCATCATATAGGACATAATGGCATTGATGTAGAAGGTTAAGCAAGTTCTGATGTCAAAATGACACCCTAAAACTCATCTGGCTTCTAATTTGATCATTCCCTTTAAGGTAAATTAGTATCGAGATGAATTTTAATCACTATACAGTCAAGGCCCAGGAGACATTGCAAAAAGCAACAGAGATTGCTGCAAGTGAAGGGCATCAGATAATTGAGACAGGACATTTGCTCAAGGCCATTCTTCTATCGGATGAGAATTTGGTGGGATTCCTTTTGAAAAAAATTGGCATTGCAAGAGGACAGCTAGAATTAAAAGTTGGTGAACTGATCAGTTCGTACCCCAAGTCTTCAGGAGGGCAACCATACTTGAGCAATGATTCACATGCCGGACTTCAAAAAGCTGAACAATATCTGAAGGAATTTGGAGATGAATTTATTGCAGTCGAACACTTGATTCTTGGATTGTTTGCAGGTAAGGACAAGGCAAGTCAAGTTCTTAAAGACCTTGGTTTTGAAGAGAATGGACTGATCAAAGCAATACATGAACTTCGAGGAGGGAGTAAAGTGACTGATCAGCATGCAGAAGGTAATTATCGATCATTGGACCGGTATTCGATTAATCTTAATGAAAAAGCAAAGCAGGGTAAAATAGACCCAGTTATTGGCAGGGACGAAGAAATTAGAAGGGTCCTTCAGATTTTAGCGCGGCGAACGAAAAATAACCCCATGTTGCTAGGTGAGCCTGGAGTTGGTAAGACTGCTATCGTCGAGGGCATGGCTCAGCGCATTGTTGATGGTGATGTGCCTGAAAGTTTAAAGTCTAAGACGATCATATCGCTTGATATGGGCTTGTTGGTAGCTGGCGCTAAGTACAAAGGAGAGTTCGAAGAACGCCTTAAATCAGTCATTAAGGAAGTGACGGATAGCGATGGTGAGATCATTTTGTTTATCGATGAAATCCATACATTGATAGGTGCAGGAGGTGGTGGAGAAGGCGCAATGGATGCAGCTAACCTGTTGAAGCCCGCTCTTGCCAGGGGTGAATTACATGCGATTGGAGCCACCACCTTAAAAGAGTATCAGAAATACATCGAAAAGGACAAAGCGCTTGAAAGACGATTTCAGGGAGTGACCATTGATGAGCCGAGTGTTGCAGATGCCATATCAATACTACGGGGAATTAAGGACAAATATGAAGTCCACCATGGTGTACGCGTCAAGGATGACGCTGTTATCGCTGCTGTCGAATTGTCCAGTCGCTACATATCTGAAAGGTTTTTGCCAGATAAGGCGATTGATTTGATGGATGAGGCGGCTGCTAAATTGAGAATCGAAATTGATTCTATGCCCGAAGAGTTGGATGAGTATAATCGCCGGATCATGCAGTTAGAGATTGAAAGAGAAGCGATTCGGAGAGAGCGTGATAAGCAGAAGGAGACAGAGCTTAGTAAGTCCATTGCTGATTTAGAAGGTAAGCGCAATGAATTGAAGGCTAAATGGGAAAATGAGAAGGCGGTTATTCAGGGCATTCGCAAGGAAAAGGAGCACATTGAGCAATATAAGACTGACGCAGAGAAAGCCGAGCGGGGAGGCGATTTGGGTAAAGTGGCAGAGATCAGATATGGGAAGATTGTTGAGTCAGAACAAAAATTGGAAACACTCAAGCAACAACTCAATGAAATGCAGGGTGGAACGTCTTTGCTTAAGGAAGAAGTGGATAGTGAAGACATTGCTGAAATTGTAGCCAGATGGACTGGTATTCCTGTTTCCAAAATGCTGCAAAGTGATCGCGAAAAACTTTTACACTTGGAGCGTGAGCTTGGAGGTAGAGTAGCAGGTCAAAGTGAGGCTATTTCGGCCGTGTCGGATGCGGTACGCCGTAGTAGGGCTGGTTTGCACGATCCCAATCGACCGATTGGTTCGTTTATTTTTCTGGGAACAACTGGCGTGGGTAAAACGGAACTGGCAAAAGCGCTTGCGGAATACTTGTTTAATGACGAAACCGCAATGGTACGCATCGATATGTCGGAGTATCAGGAGCGCCACGCAGTGAGTAGATTGATTGGTGCGCCTCCGGGATATGTGGGATATGATGAAGGCGGGCAACTTACCGAGGCAGTAAGAAGAAAACCATACAGCGTCGTGTTATTAGATGAAATTGAAAAAGCCCATCCTGATGCATTTAACATATTATTGCAAGTTTTGGATGAGGGTCGCCTAACTGATAACAAAGGTCGCATCGCAAACTTTAAGAACACCATTATCATCATGACCACTAACATTGGTTCTCATCATATTCAGGAGAGGCTTGCGGGGATTGAGGAATGGAACAGAGATGTTGTCATTGAGGAAACAAGAGCTGAGGTATTCGAAATCTTGAAGAAATCAGTTCGACCGGAATTCCTAAACAGGGTAGACGAGACCATCATGTTTCAACCACTTACAACTGAGGATCTTCAGCAAATTGTTGAAATTCAGTTCAAGTTGATTCAAAACAGATTGGCGGAAAATGGTATCAAAATAGAGGCTGATAAAAAGGTATTGGAGCATCTGGGTAGAATAGGCTTTGATCCGCAGTTTGGCGCCAGACCGTTGAAGCGAGTATTGCAACGAGAAATCTTAAATGAGTTGTCCAAACAAATTCTTGCTGGTATGATTTACAAGGACTCGGTTATTGGCGTGACATTGACTGATCAAGGTCAAATTGACTTTATTAACCTTGATAACGTGAGCGTTGAGTAAAATAGTCCATGCTCATCATTGATAATACTCATTCAACCGAGAATCTAGGATTGGTTTGTCAATATCAGGCAATATTGCACCACAATACAAAAGCGAAATTATAGACATGATAAGGGAGCTGATTACTCCCACACTTCCTTAAGGGCAGACCGATCGGCAATCGTGACGATCGGTCTTTTTTTGTCTTTGATATATCAGATTTTAATCTTCCGAGTAAGCCTCCAGTGGTAAGCAGGAACATACCAGATTACGATCTCCATATGCACTATCAATTCTACTAACCGCAGGCCAAAACTTATTAAATCTTAACTCTTCCACCGGGAATGCGGCTTTTTCTCTTGAATAGGGTCTGTCCCAATCAGAAGCGATAACAGCTCTTTGTGTATGAGGTGCATTTTTGAGAACATTATTGGTACTGTCCGCTTCACCGTTTTCAATTTCTGCAATCTCCTTGCGAATCTCGATCATCACATCACAAAATCTATCTAGTTCCGTTTTGGTCTCACTCTCTGTGGGTTCGATCATGAGCGTACCAGGCACGGGAAAGGATACGGTTGGAGCGTGATACCCATAGTCCATAAGTCGTTTGGCAATGTCCTCAACTTCAACGCCAACTTTCTTAAAGTGCCTGCATTCCGCAATGAGCTCGTGTGCGTTTCGCCCATTAGTGCCCCTGTAAAGAACAGGATAGTGTTCTTTTAGCCTTTCGGCGATGTAGTTGGCATTAAGAATGGCAAGTTTAGTGGCATTGGTCAGGCCGCTTCCACCCATCATGGCGATGTAGGCGTGTGAGATAGGTAAGATACTGGCACTTCCAAATGGTGCAGCAGAAACACCGTTGATGCCTTTTGATCCAAATGGAAGGTAAGGAACGAGATGTTCAGCAACACCAATAGGACCCATGCCAGGTCCACCTCCTCCATGAGGTATGCAAAATGTCTTGTGAAGGTTGAGGTGACAAACATCTGCTCCAATCATACCTGGAGAGGTCAGCCCAACTTGCGCATTCATGTTAGCGCCATCCATATACACTTGTCCACCATGCTCATGGATGATTTGGCAAATCTCTTGTATGGATTCTTCGAACACGCCGTGCGTGGATGGATAGGTAACCAAAAGAGCAGCCAGATCGTCTTTATGATCTTCTGCTTTCTTTTTAAGATCTTCTACGTCGATGTTCCCTTTCTCATCACAGTCTACAATGACTACTTTCATGCCCGCCATAACAGCGCTCGCGGGGTTGGTGCCATGAGCAGATGATGGAATGATTGCTACGTTGCGATGATCATCCCCTCTGTCCAGATGATATTGACGAATTACCATCAACCCGGCATATTCTCCTTGTGCACCGGAGTTGGGTTGAAAGGAAACTGCACTGAAACCTGTAATTTCTGCTAGCCAGCCTTCTAATTCATCAATGAGTCGTTGATAGCCCTTTGTCTGATTTTTTGGCGCGAACGGGTGAATTCCACCGAATTCAGGCCAGGTAACAGGTAACATCTCGCTAGTGGCGTTCAGCTTCATTGTACACGAACCCAATGAAATCATCGAATGTGTTAAAGAAAGATCTTTGTTCTCTAGCCGCTTGAGATAACGGAGCATTTCGTGCTCAGCATGATATTTTGAAAAGACCTCATGGGTTAAATAATCTGAGGTTCTTTTTAAGGTCGTGATTTCAATTGACACTTCCTCGCTGACCGGAATAGATTGCTTACCGGTAAACTCCGAGAAAATATCAAGCACGAGTTGAGCATCAACTACACAATGTGTTTGGTCAAACGAAATGCCAACATGATTGTCTTCATAGTACCTGAAGTTAACGAATCGATCTTCAGCAATCTTACGGAGCTTGTCTGCATCATCTATCTGAACTAAAATGGTGTCGAAATAGGTGTCGTTCAGATTGTCAATGCCAAGTTGTGACAGTCCACTGGAAACGGTTCTGGCAAGGCCATGAATCTTGCTGGCAATTTTTTGCAATCCTTTTGGTCCGTGATAGACGGCATACATAGAACTGATCACTGCCAATAGGACTTGAGCTGTACAGATGTTTGATGTTGCTCTTTCTCTTTTAATGTGTTGCTCTCGCGTCTGGAGTGCCATTCTATAGGCTGTATTTCCCTCTGAGTCGATGGAAGAACCAATTATTCTACCGGGAATAGCTCGTTTATATTTTTCCTTCGTGGCAAAAAATGCTGCATGTGGCCCACCAAATCCCATGGGTACACCCAGACGCTGCGAAGTGCCCACCACCACATCTGCCCCCCACTCACCTGGAGGTGTGAATAATGTCAGCGACATCAAATCAGTGCCAACAGCAATTGAAATCTCTTTTTCAACAGCCTTCTGCGTAAACTGTGACCAATCGATCAGATTGCCGTTATTGTTGGGGAACTGAAAGTAAACACCAAATACTTCGTCATTATCAAGATGCTGCTCTGAGAGCTCAACTACTTCTATTTCAATTCCGATTGGAATAGACCTTGATAGTAAGACATCTAATGTTTGAGGAAAAACGTGTTGATCTACCAGGAACTTATTTGATTTCTTTTTTGCACCCTTGCGTCCGCCGAACAACATTGACATGGCTTCAGCCGCAGCAGTTGCCTCGTCCAATAGCGATGCGTTTGCCATTTCCATTCCAGTCAGGTCAATCACCATTGTCTGGTAATTGATAAGGGCTTCCAAACGTCCTTGTGCAATCTCCGCCTGATAGGGAGTATATGCTGTATACCAGCCTGGATTCTCCAGTATGTTTCGAAGCACTACCGGAGGCACAATAGTGTCGTAGTATCCCTGTCCAATGAACGAATTTGCCACCTTATTCTCGCTGGCCAATTTCCTAAGTTCGTTGATGTAAGTGTATTCGCTTGTAGCGCTGGGAAGGTTTAATGACTTTGTCAGGCGTATGGATTGAGGGATTGTTTGATCGATCAATTCATCAAGATCATCGACACCCACATAATCCAGCATTTGGGCTACTTCGGATGGAGATGGTCCATTATGACGCTCTTCAAATGAATCTCGGTGGTTTAGATTGATGTTCATTCGACTCTATTTGTTTTCAGAATTTGAGCGCAAATCTACAAGTATTTGTCCTTTCGGAACGTTTTTTTGAAGGGCCGACTGTCAGGAAAAAGTTGGTTAGTTTTACTGCAGTTTCACGTAATTAAGCCTCATATGAAGCAAATCATGATATCGTTGCTGACGTGCACAGTTTTAGTTGGATTTGGCCAGGATAAGAATGCACAAAAGATTGCTAAAACCATATCGGAAAAGGATTTAAGGACACACCTTTCAATACTCGCTGCTGATAGCTTAGAAGGAAGGGATACAGGTGAGTCGGGCCAAAAAAGAGCGGCAGCATACATTGCCAAATACTTTGAAAACATAGGATTGGAGGCTCCTGTGGATGGACAGTATTTTCAGGAATTTCCATTTTATAAATCAAATTGGACGTCCATTTACATAAGAAAAAAGGAGGAGAAACTAGAAACTGATCGCTTTGTGTATTTCTCAAAAAGAGAAACGGTTGGTGAAGAGTACATGAATCTGGTTTGGATAGGAAGCGGGTCAATTGGTGATATCGACATCACCGATAAGTATGTTGTGTTGAGCAATGACAAAGAAGCAGCCTGGCAAGACAGAGTAGAGGAAATGTTGAATCAAAAACCAGCAGGATTTGTGGTGATGATAAGCGATGAAGAATTGCAGATGGGGTTGAAATCCTTTCGGCAATTCTATAGTAGAACAACCACCTCAACATCATTAGATCAGGAGGGAGAGCGAATTATACTCGTTGATGAAGATATGCTGAGCTGGATGTATGATGGCCGGAGTGCGGCAGCATTAAGTAAAGGAGAGACTGCCAAAGCGATCATCAATGCTGATTTGTTAGTTGATAATCCAGGAAGTGAAAATGTGCTTGGATATTTGAAGGGTTCTGAAAAGCCAGATGAGCTGGTCATTATAACGGCTCATTATGATCACATTGGAATGAATAATGGTGAAATCTATAATGGAGCTGATGATGATGCGTCAGGTACGTCCGCAGTGATGGAAGTGGCTGAGGCATTTACAGCAGCAGCCAAAAAGGACAATGGACCTAAGCGCAGTATTTTGTTCATGTGCGTGTCCGGTGAGGAAAAAGGACTGCTCGGGTCGCAATATTACACGGACGAATCACCAGTATTTCCATTATCAAGTACAGTGGCCAATCTTAACATCGATATGATTGGGCGTAGAGATGAGATGCATAATGATGGCGACTATGTCTATTTGATTGGTTCTGATAAACTGTCGCAAGAATTACATGATCTTTCAGAGTCAGTTAATAACAATACATTAGAGCTCGAGTTGGACTACACCTATAATGATGACAATGACCCGAATAGGTTTTACTATCGTTCTGATCATTACAATTTTGCGAAAAACAATATTCCGATCATTTTCTATTTCAATGGAACTCATGCAGATTATCACCGATCAACTGACACTATTGAGAAAATAGATTTTGAACTATTGAAGAAGAGGACTCAACTCATTTTTTATACAGCGTGGGAACTGGCAAATAAAGGAGAAAGAATTAAGCTGGATTAGCAAAAAAAATGATCTTGATGGGGTCAGGATAAATCCAAAACCCCACAAGATCTTTTCAACCAGCTATGGAAAGAAAGACTCTATCATCCATCTTTCCATGACAATGATAGAACATTTTTGGATGGTTCAAAATCAAATTGATAAAAATGATGATTTAGTCAGGTTTTTTGGAATGGGAAACTAAATGAGCTGTAAATGAGGAAATTATATGTTAAAAGATGATTTTGATTCAGGAAAATGAACAGTTGAATCACTGCGGGTTTCCATTATAATTATATATAATATTAAAATAATACTAAATGAAAGGATTCGTCATCAAGGGAGCAACCGTTGTTAATGAAGGGAAAGCTGAAGTTAAGGATGTAGTCATTGACCAGTCAAGGATTCAGAAAATCGGATCAGAACTGAGTGTCGAAGGTAATTATGAGGAAGTGAATGCTGATGGATTGCATTTGTTTCCCGGTGTTATTGATGATCAGGTGCATTTTCGGGAACCTGGATTAACCCACAAAGGAGAAATATATACGGAGGCCAAGGCAGCTGTGGCCGGAGGGGTTACTTCCTATATGGAAATGCCAAATGTGAATCCTCAGACATTGACCCAATCGTTGCTGCAAAGTAAATATGATCTTGGCAGGGAAAAATCCCTGGCAAACTATTCATTTTATATGGGCGCGTCCAATGACAACCAGGATGAGGTGCTCAAGACCAATCCTAAGGACGTGTGTGGGATTAAAGTGTTTATGGGCTCATCGACCGGCAATATGCTGGTTGATAAAGAAGAAGTGTTGGAGACAATATTTAAAAACGCTCCCATACTGGTTGCCACCCATTGCGAAGATGAGGCTACCATTCAGCGAAACCTGGCTGTAGCAAAGGAGCGATTCGGTGATAATATTCCATTCGATCAGCATCCGGTTATCCGATCGGAGGAGGCATGTTACTTGTCGTCTTCAAAAGCTGTTGAGCTTGCTCAAAAACATGATACCAGATTGCACATCTTACACATTTCGACTGGGAAGGAAACTCACCTGTTTCAAAACAATATCCCTTTATCGCAGAAGAGAATTACCAGTGAAGCGTGCATCCATCATTTGTGGTTTGATGATAGCCGGTACGCAGATAAAGGAGCATTCATTAAATGGAATCCTGCCGTAAAATCAAAAGCTGATCAGGATGAGATTTGGCGAGCATTATTAGATGACCGCATAGATGTCATTGCAACGGATCATGCACCTCATACACTGAAAGAGAAAAATGGCAATTACCTAACTGCCCCTTCAGGAGGTCCACTGGTGCAGCATAGTTTAGTTGCTATGTTGGATTGTTACCAGCAGGGCAAAATTTCCCTGGAAAGAATTGCAGACAAAATGTGTCACGCAGTTGCTGAGTGTTTTGAAATACAAGATCGTGGCTATATACGAGAAGGATATTTTGCTGATATGGTTTTGGTCGATCTTAATAAACCTTGGACAGTAAAACGCGAGAATATTGTCGCGAAATGTGGATGGTCGCCTTTTGAGGGTCATGAATTTGGATCATCCATTCATCGCACTTTCGTTAGCGGGCATTTGGCGTATGATCAGGGTGTTTTTGATGAGTCAAAAAAAGGAGAACGTATGACTTTTAACAGATGATTAAATTTCGTCCTAAAATATTTCAAATGTCAATCAATGGATTAAATTTGCAGTCCTAAAAAAATGGTGATTGTAGTTCAGTTGGTTAGAACGCCTGATTGTGGTTCAGGAGGTCGCCGGTTCGAATCCGGTCTTTCACCCTTAAAAGTCCCATAGAAATGTGGGACTTTTTTTATGGTTAAACTTTATTAATTCTTTTCACATTCCATGAGTTGAGCGAATTGTCAATTTATAATCGGAGGCCCCTTCTGATACTATATTATCATGATCACCCACTATTTTTTAAGAAATACCGATCTATTACGGGTGAATTCGCGTAAGCCCCGATTATCTCATGTATTTGTAAATCAAAATGGCTAAATTCCCGTTCATATTCAAATAAACTATTTTCTGCCCTGAAAAAATTAGCCTTCATATTAATCCTGACATCCCTTAGTATAGCTACAATGGCTGGTACCAATGAAGGATGTGACGAAAAGTCCAAATCTGAAAAGGATAAAAAAGGACAAGAAAAGGAAAAAGCTAAACAGCCTATCCCCACCTCTCCAGGAGAAGTCGAGGTTTTGTTAGGTGATGAAGATTATCAAGAAGTTATTCAAAGCACTGAGGAACCATCAAGTTCAGATACAGTCTACAGTTCTATTTCGAAGTACAATTATATCTTTTACTTTATCTATAAGTACAAGTATGAAAATCGATTTGGCTCATATGAGCTGGACGAGGTTGACAAGTAACTCGATTCTTTAACTTTTAAAACCTTCTATTTCTTTGAGCGTGATTTTTCCTTCGTAAAAAGCACGTCCAAAAATGGCTCCATATATGCCAATTTCTTGCAACATGTACAGATCGTCAATGTTGCGAACTCCTCCGCTACTAAAAATGCACAAATTTGGAAATGTAGTAATCAGCTCTTTGTAGAGTTTAAATGCAGGTCCTTCTAGCACTCCGTCTCTGGATATATCGGTCGTTTTGATATACTTCAATCCTCTATCATAGAAATGTTCGATGTGCTCAAATAATTTGATTTTGGTTTCTTTTTGCCAGCCACCTACTCTTATCAACCCATTGAGACTATCGGCTCCCAGGGCAATTTTTTCTCGGCCGTAGGACATTAACCAGGCATCAAAAAGATCTCTCTGGTAAACCGCAATAGTGGCAGCAGTAATACTGTCTGCCCCATATTCGAAAGTCTTGAGCATGTCGCCATCCGTGTGAATTCCCCCCGAATAGTTTACCTTGAGATTGGTATGACCGGTGATCATCTCTAACGTAGGGTGATTGGCTACAGAGCCTCTTTTGGCTCCATCAAGGTCTACCAGATGAATACGTCCAATCCCGTGATCTTCAAATTGTTGGGCAACTTGCAACGGACTTACGTCATAGATTTTCTCATTCTTATAATCTCCTTGTTGAAGGCGGGCGGTTCTGCCATTGAGGACGGTAATTGACGGGACGAGTTGCATGCATTTCGGGGTTTAATGTCAAAGAATAATCTACGACCTAATGCAAATATAGTATCTCGTGTTTATTGAATTTCTACAATCTTAAATCCCTCCCCATGCACAGTTTGTAATTTGATGCTTTGCTCTGATTTTAAATGCTTTCGCAATTTGGTGATATAAACATCCATGCTCCGCGCGTTAAAGTAGCTGTCATCTTTCCAGATCTTCTTGAGCGCCAGGCTTCTGCTCACCGTTTCGTTGAGATTTTCAAAAAACAGTTTGAGTAGTTCATTTTCTTTGGTGGTGAGTTTTATCTCACCATTCAATGTTTTGAGATAGTTTTCGTCGTATCGATATTTGAGTGATCCTATCGAAAACTCTTTTGGGAAAGCTTCTTTTTCTTCTGATTTTGATCGCTTAAGTATAGCATTGATACGTAGGAGCAACTCCTCCATACTGAAAGGTTTTGTGATATAATCATCTGCTCCGATTTTAAACCCCTTGATTACATCCTCTTTCATTGATTTAGCTGTCAGGAATACAATGGGTATTTCTGTGTTGACCTGACGGATTTCAGTAGCAAGTGTGAATCCATCCTTTTTCGGCATCATCAAATCAAAAATACAGAGGTCATAAGTATCCTCATAGAATGCTTTTAGACCCTCCTCTCCATCCTGACGCAATATTGCATTGAAACCTTTTAGGTTGAGATATTCGGCAAGAATCTGTCCTAAATTAGGATCATCCTCTACAATGAGTAATTTTTTCATTTAGTGAGTGGTAGTTTGATGATGAAGTTTGTTCCTATTCCCTGATCGCTTTCGACATCTACTGATCCCTGATGTTCTTCGATCACTGTCTTAACGTATGATAGCCCTAATCCAAATCCTTTAACATTATGCACATTGCCAGTAGATACACGATAAAAGCGTTCAAAAATATGACGTACCTGATCTTTTGACATACCGATTCCATGATCCTTGATTGAAAGGTGTAGTTCCTTTCGATATGATCTTGTGCGGATGGCAATATTAGGAGCGTCATCGGAATATTTGATGGCATTGTCGAGTAAATTCAGGATCACATTTAGCAGATGGGTTTCGTCCCCATTTACAATATCTTCGTCTGCTTGCAGGTGCTGCTTGAGTAACCCGTTCTTGTGCTCGATCTGCAAGTTTATTTTCTCAATAGCTGCTTCGATTAATTCATGTACTTTGACCGGTTTCAAAGACATCTTTAATTCATTTCGATCAATACGAGCCATTTGGAGTACTTTTTCAACCTGTCCTCCTAGTCGTTTGTTTTCATCCCCAATTACCCCTAAATACTTTTCTCGCATGCTGGCTTCTTGTGAGATGCCAGTGTCCTGGAGCGCCTCTATAGCCAGACCGATTGTAGCAATTGGGGTTTTGAATTCATGCGTCATGTTATTAATAAAATCATTCTTCATGACAGAGAATTTCTTTTGACGAATAATCGTGTAAACAGCATATGAAAAGCAGAACAAAACAATGAGTAATAACAGCCCTGAGCTAGACATGATCATCCATATTTTACTGGATAGGTATTTGGCTTGGGTTGGAAAATTGATACTCAAGATAGTTGGTTCGCCAATCAGATCATTAGGGAATAGAAAAGTCTTGAACATGCTGGTTGTCAAAACCTCCGTTTTTGATGGATTATTTGTAGAAATCAGGCGAGCGCTTTGGGGTTGAAATACGGCAAAATCATAAGGAATTCTTATGCCACGACTTGATAGCTCAAGGTCAAGGAGCGAGTCTAATTCCTTCTGATCTATTCTCGAAACAATGCTCCGGGTTGAAAACAGATCTTCCAGTACATTGTACATCATATCCTGCTTATTGGCCATTTTCATCCATTGCTTACGGAATCTTTCCTGTTCTTCTGCAATTATTCTAAATGGATCCATTTGTCCATTGTTTTGTACCCCACCACTCGAACTAATATTGATGGAACCTCCATTTTCATCAAAAGAAAACTGAAAACTGACTTGATTGTCTATCGGAACACTGTCTGTCATCCTTTCGACTTTGTTAGGAAAGGATACTCCGGTTGTATTTGAACTGTTTATAATCGACTGTTGAGGAGGGTTTTGAGAAAGCTGAGCCAATTGTCTGGATCGTAGATGCTGATCCATCATTTCCATGGCTTCCTGCTTTTCCAGTTTCGCGGAAATAGCCTGTAGTGATTCCATGACATCCTTCTGAAATCTATCTTCATTTGATGAGATGACTGAGTCAATCCAATACCATTGAAAAGCTACTAACCCTGTAAGCGCAACGCTCATGAGTCCTATGATCCAGCTCAATTTCGATTTGCTCATGAGCCAAATTTACGTGGCGCTTCTATCCTGATGTTCATGATTAACCATTTTTAACAATCATTAACCCACTTTTAACATGCCTGCATTCATTGATTTTTTACTTTCGAACGGGTTAAAATCTTAAAAGAGAAATGAAAAAGAAATCAATTTTAGTGCTGGGGATTGCTGTTGCGATGCTCGGGTTTAGTGCAGTTGTTAGTGCACAGGATCAAAATAAGATCCACATCAAGATCACCAAGGATGTTGATGGTGAATCTCAAACTTTTGAGGGAGAATATGATAGTCAGGAACAGATGGAGTCGGATCCTTTGTTGAAGGAGTTTCAAGGAGATAGTGAAACCTTTGCTTTTGGATTCTCAGGGAATGGAAATGCCATGGTTGATATGAGAAAGATGATGTCCGAAATGGGTGATTCCAATAGCTTCTTTAGTTACCACTTTCAAGGTTCGGATGAATTGAGAGAGATGGAGCAAAGGATGAAGGAACAGATAGAACAGTTAAGGCAGCAGCATAGTCAATGGGATCAGGATGAATGGGAAAAAGATGAATGGATTGACGAGACATCAGAAGGTGACGGTCAAATGAGTATTGAAGAAGTCTCGGACGATGAGTTTGGAAAAGTTGGAAATGTAAAATCGCAAGAACTGTTAGATCTGGATGATCTTGAAGTAAGGATGAATGCAACAAGCGGCCTCATCAGACTTAAGTTTTCTGTTCCTGAAGAAAAAGCATTGACCATTACGATATTCAATAAGCAAGGGAATCAGGTTTACTCAAATCATTATGAGCGTTATGGAGGAGATTTCTTTGATACGATCGATATGAGTAAGAGGCAGGCAGGGAGCTATTTGCTCGAGGTGAAAATGGATAAAAAACGACTGGTTCGAAAGATTAACCTTAATTAATGCAAAGTTGAAAGCCTACGCCATGATGATTCTTGATTTCGATCGAGTCATCTTGGTTTAGGTATTTCCTTAATCTTGATATAAAGACATCAAGGCTTCTTCCCTTGAAGTAATCATTTTCACCCCAGATCTCAACAAGAATATCCTCACGCTTCACAAGCGCATTCTTATTTTGGAATAGCATTGCGAGCAGATCCGCTTCTATTTTGGTAAGATTAAGTACTTCTTGGTGATGGCTAAGCGTAAGATTGGAAAGCTGGAATTTGTATTCACCTATGATTGATTCATTTTCTGCTGAAGACATTTCTTCTTTCCGCTCGCTGCGTCTCATGAACACTTTGATTCTATAGATCAACTCGGGCAAAGAAAACGGTTTAGGAATATAGTCGTCTCCGCCAATTTCAAACCCCTTGAGCCGATCCTGCTCCATTGACCTGGCCGTTAGAAAAAGTATAGGAACAAATTCGTTTTTGGCTCGAATCTTTTTTGCCAAATTGAATCCATCTTGATAGGGTAGCATTACATCCAGAATGCACAGGTCGAAAGTGCCTTTCAGGAATTCATTTTCTCCGTCAGTTCCATTTTTCGCCCAGGTAACAGCATAGCCTTCATGCTGGATGCTGTCTGAAGTGACAAAGCCAAGACTTTCGTCATCTTCCACTAGTAGAATATTTCCTTTCATGCTTTTTTTAACTCTAGTGAAAATGTGCAACCATTATTTACTTCCAACTTCACATTTCCACCCATTTTTCTCATCGCTACTTTGACCGCATGAAGACCTAGTCCAAATCCTTTTGTATCGTGTGTGTCTCCCTTTGTTACTCTATAAAATTTATCAAAAATTCTCTTTTGATGGGGGATTTCAATACCCGGACCATTGTCAGAAATGCTGAGGATTATTTTTCCATTGTTAGCGTTTTCTGAAATCTCGACTTTGGTCGCGCCGTATTTAAACGCATTGTCAATGATGTTTTTAATTGCAGTTCTGAGCAAACGCTCATCCGCAAGTACTGCGGCATCATTTCTGATATTTAAGTTGATTTCCTGTTGATGATCACCAGTAACGGCCACTTTTGTCAAGTGTTCAGCCAAAAGGAGAGGTTGGATGGTGACCTTGCTGCCATGTTCCAATTCTGCGGTTGTAAGAATGTCGTGAACATGATTCTCCAGCCTAAAAGTTTCTGTCTTTAAAATTTGAGCATATTGCGCGACACGTGACGGGTTTGCTTTGGCTTCATCTTCAGTAATAACTTCAGAAGCCACTTTGATGGTAGCCAATGGGGTCTTCAGTTCATGTGTAATGTTGTTGATGAAGTCACGTTGTATATCTGATAGTCTGCGCTGTTTTAGAATGATGAAGACGCTGTAGGTGAAAAGGAGCAGCACCACAAAAGTGACCAGTGTAGAGAGCTTCCATAATTCATCATTCCAGAAAATATTGGACTCCTTTTCTGGGAAGTAGATTCCAAAGTAGTAGTCATAGTTCTCCAAAACAGGAAAAGCGGGTGCTTTTTTGATGGCAGATTGTGTAGAAATCAAACTTCCATACATCATGCTTTGTGATTTGCAATCGTAAATACCAAACTCAAAACTATAATCAATTGACCGCTTTTGTAATTCAGCTGAAAGCAAGTACTCTAAAACGTCAAGGTCAATATTATTCTGAGTGTGTACAATGAAGTAATTAGTCGAAATTTGCTCAATAGGATCCCTTTTTGGACTATCGTTTCCTTGAAGTTCACAAATGGATTCAACTACACTGGACAGAGCCATTTGCACTGAATGTGCAAACTGACGTTCCTCACTCCGCAATGCCTGTTGTGACCAGAACACCTGGATGGCAATTGTCGCACTGAGCGTTATTACCCCGAGAATCAACAAAATCCGAATAGGAGCATTTGACATAATTCATAAAATTAGACTTTTCATTATTCTGTTTTCACCCATTAACAAAACATTAACTAATGTATTGTGAAGTGTATTAGGTTTGCCAATAAGAATAAAGAAACAGGTATGAGATTGATATACGTATTGATATTCCTTTTTGGTGGTGCCCAGCTGGCGTTGAGTCAAATTCGTTTGATAGATAGTGCTGAGCATGCTGCCAATAAAGAATATTTGGTGAGAAAATTATCATTCACTTATTACAGTGATGACCAGAATCTCTGGTGGATCAATCGGATGTCTTACGATAAAAAAAGTGGGGAATTGGTTTACCGGAATAATTCAGCAGAAGACCCGCGAAAGATCAGTGGAAAAAAATATATACAACGGTCCTTTTTACTGTCAGATTTGAATCCTTACAACATTGAAAAACTCCACATTGGAAAAACTGTTGGGAGAATAGTTAAGGGAGAGGAAATAATCCTACATACTGTAAAGAATGAGAGAAAAATCACTAAAGTGTTGAATACTCTGAATGCAACTCCTCAGTCATTTTTGCACATTTCTATTCCCGAATATTTGGACGATTCTGTTCATCTTGCAGATTCGGTGATCATGAAATTTAAAGAGTCTGTATTTTACGAAACAAGATTGTCGAATAAGGGATCATTTGAGGAAAATGTACAACAAGTAATGGATGCCTTGAAGGGTGATTTTACTTATGAGAACAATGCGGGAGAAGTAAGGCGGTTTTTGTTGATTGACAGTGATCGTTCCCTAAGTTTTGAAGACTATCAAGACAGGAAAAAACTTGGGGAGGAATTGTGGGTTTTTGATGATGAAGGTCAAGCGTCAAGGACACGAACATCGTTAAGTGGAGAAGAAACCATCGATCAATTTTCCTTTATGGATGGAGATGTTTTGGTATTGACGAATAGTGATGGTTCGGAGAAATACGTGTTTGAAAACAGGTCGCTTTACTATTTAGAAAAAGACGGGGTTCGGACCGATTTCAAATTCCTTAAATAATATGCTTAGCTGGATTCTCGATGAATAAGTTCGGTGGCCAGCACCACGGTTTCAAATTTAGTTGCTTCGGGCTCGTTGATTTGATTGAGGAGTAGTTCTGCCGACTTATACCCCATCTCATATCCTGGTTGATCAATAGTACTGATAGAAGGTTCGTAGATCGAGCTAATGGACCAGTTACTAAATCCGACAACCTTGATGTCATCAGGGCAAGCAAGGCCGTGTTTTTTCATGTTTTTGATGGAGGCAATTGCCAACATATCGGCAGCTGCAAATACCCCATCGATTTCCTTATTTTTAATCCATGACTCAGAAATATTGATTCCTTCTTCAAAATCAGTTGTTTCACAGTACTGTATGAAATTAGGAACTATTGCTATTCCGTGATCCCTCAATGCTTTTTCATAGCCCACCCTTCGATCATGATTAATTTTCAGATGTTCCGATCCTCCTATGTAAGCTATTTTCCTGCAACCTGACTTAACCAAATGATCAGTGGCGATATAACCAGCATGAATGTCATCGATGATTACTCTATGTGTTTGCATATCAGGGCAAATACAATCGAAAAATCCAATTGGGATGTTTCGTTCTTCAAACTCCTTAAAATGATCATAATTGTCTGTAGTTCTTGAGACACATGCCAATACACCGTCCACACGCCCGGTGAGCATTGCCCTGGCATCCACTACTTCACGTTCATAGTCTTCATGGGAAGAACAGACTATCACATTGTAACCAGCTGCATAGCATCTATCTTCAATGCCTCTTATCACCAATGCGAAAAATTCATGGACAATTTGTGGTACTATCACACCAATGGTTTTTGTCTTGCTATGTCGCAGGCTTAGCGCGGTAAAATTGGGTTTGTAATTGTATGTCTTTGCAAGCTTCTTCACAGCCTCTCGGGTTGACAATTTTACCAACGGATTATCGGCGAGTGCACGAGAAACTGTGGAGATACTGATGTTCAATTCCTGTGCAATGTCTTTAATGGTTATGTTGCCTTTTTTCATTGGTTTCAAATTAGTGCGTTTGGAGGATAAAGCTAATGGTATACACCTGAAATATTATAACGAGTATAAGTAAAGTGCAAGTTTGTTTTTTGTTGAAATGTATCTTTAAAAAATTCAATTTTTGAAAAAATAATGAAATCATAGCTATTGCAAACGTTTGCAATGGATTAATTGCATTTTACAATTGTTTTTATGTAAATTCCTTTATAAACTGCCGAGAATTTGGCTTCAATGAGAAGTAACGAATTAATGTTTTTGTACAATCTGAAAAGATTAATTGAAACCTAGATAACTTAAGATTAGAAGTATGAAGAAGTATTTACTGAGTTTGTTATCGGTCTGCATCATGTCCCTCTCATGGGCACAGGATAGAACGATAACAGGAAAAGTGACAGACGGAGAAACGGGAGAAGCAATTCCCGGAGTAAACGTTGTTGAAACAGGCACTAGCAATGGTGTCATTACGGATTTCGATGGAAACTACCGAATATCATTAGGAGATGGGACTAACCTATCTTTTTCATTTGTAGGGTATATGTTGCAAAACATTGAAGTTGGGGCACGCAGTGTTATTGATGTCTCTCTGGTTTCTGATGTAGAACAATTAGAAGAAATTGTTGTTGTTGGATATGGTACTCAAGAGAAAAAGGAAATTACCAGCTCTGTTGCCAGTGTGAAAGCCAAAGACTTTAACCAGGGCATGGTCAACAATCCTGCTCAGTTGATTCAAGGTAAAGTTGGAGGACTAACAGTCGCTCGTCCTGGTGGAGACCCGAATGGGTCATATCAGCTGCGAATGCGTGGTGTTTCAACATTTGGTGCTAATGCTCAGCCTTTAGTAGTTATTGATGGAGTAATTGGAGGAGACCTTAATACGGTTGATCCGAGTGATATTGCATCAATGGACATATTGAAGGATGGATCTGCAGCAGCTATTTATGGTACACGTGGTTCATCAGGGGTTATCCTGATCACTACTAAAACCGGATCAAAAGGAAGAACTACTGTTGATTACAATGGTTCTGTTTCTTTTGAAAACGTAGCGAACTCAATTGATTTTATGACTGCTGATGAGTTCAGACAGGTAGACGGTACCACTGATCTCGGTAGCGAAACCGTATGGTTAGACGAAGTAACTAGAACTGGTATTTCAAATATTCACAGCTTATCGCTTGGTGGAGGTAACCAATCAACTACTTATCGTGCTTCTGTAAACATGCGTAATGTTGAAGGTGTCGGTCTGAACACGGGGTTTAAAAGACTCAATGCACGAATGAACATCAATCAAAAAGCATTGAATGATCGATTGACTGTTAGACTTGACATGTCAGCTACGACAAAAGATGCTCAGTTTGGTAACAACTCTGTATTTGACAATGCGATCATTGCCAACCCGACTATGCCGGTGTTGTTTGATGGCACACAAGGACTTACCGATGTGGGTGGATATGCAGAAAGAGACATATTCAGATTCTGGAATCCAGTTTCAATCGCAGAACAACTTATCAATGACGGAACAGATCAAACAGTTCTGGGAAGTTTGAAAGCTGAGTATGACGCGAGTGACTTTGTGGATGGTTTGAGAATAGGTGCATTCTACTCTCAAAACAGAAGGACAGAAGAAAGAGGATTTTTTGCTCCGAGCACAGCAAAGCTGTCAGGACAAGGTGCACCAAATGGTACAGCTAGCAGAAGATCAGACTTCTTTTTCAATCAGTTGGTAGAAACCACGGTGAATTATGATAAGAGCTTCGGAAGTGCTGATCTAGCCATTTTGGGTGGTTACTCATATCAGGAGTTCTATAATGAAGGATTTGGTTTGAGTGGTGGTAACTACTTGACTAACGCTTTTACTTATAATCGAATGCAAGCAGCTTTAGATTTCCCTAATGGATTAGGTAATGTCTTTAGTTATGCTAACTCGAATAAATTGATCGCTTTTTTCGGCCGAGCAAATCTTAATGTAGATGGAACTTACTTCCTATCTGCAAGTGTACGTAGAGAAGGTTCGTCAAGATTTGGTACTGACAATCAGTGGGGTGTTTTCCCCGCGGTGAGTGCAGGTGTGAGTCTTGACAATCTATTCACTATTGCTGGAGTAGATCAATTGAAACTAAGAGTAGGGTGGGGTCAGACTGGTAACCAACCAGGTCAGAGTTATCTTTCTCTAAGAAGATACGGACCAAGTGGTAGCTTCTACTACAATGGTTCTTATGTACCTAGCTACGGTCCTCAGAGTAATCCAAACCCAGAGTTGAAGTGGGAAGTTAAAGATGAAATAGATGTAGGATTGGATTTTGCACTGATGGATGGAAAGTTGACCGGTACATTTGATTGGTATAGACGAGTTACTTCTGATTTGCTATTCAACGTTGTGGTTCCTGTTCCTCCAAACTTGTTCAACAGAACATGGAAGAACATTGGAGAAATGACAAACACCGGAGTTGAGTTAAGTCTGAACTATGAAGTAGTTAACACAGGCAATCTTTCGTATTCAACTGGAGTGAACTTCGCATCATTTGAAACGATCATTGAAAAACTGGATAACTCTCCATTGTATACTGCGAATATGGGATCTCCGGGACAGAATGCTACCAACTTGTCTAGAGTTGCAGATGGCGAACCTCTTGGGCAGCTTTTCTTACCTGTGAAAATTGGAGTTTATGGAGCTGATGATCCGCTAGCTGGTTCACCTATTTTTGAAGACCTTGATGGTGATGGAACCTACTGTGATTGTAATGATGACAAGCAAGTTGTAGGGAATGGTCTTCCTGATTTCACTATTGGTTGGGCAAACTCATTCACTTTTGGAGCTTTTGATCTGAACGTATTTTTCAGAGGAGCATTCGGACACGATATGTTAAATAGCTACAGAGGTTTCTATGAGAACTATGAAGGAACAACAGTTGCCAACTACAACGTTGTAAAGGGTGACGATTTGGAAGAAGGCTTGACTAAAGCAGTTGTGAATAGCTCACATGTTGAAAACGCCAGCTTCTTCAAGTTGGATAATGCAACACTTGGCTATCGTCTTCCGATTGGAGAAAATGAAGCAGGGTTTAGACAATTGAGAGTTTACGCTTCTATTCAGAATCCATTTGTGATTACCGGATATACCGGTATTGATCCAGAGGTGAGATACACTGACTTGGAAGACAATACCAACGGTGCACTTGCTCCAGGTATTGAAAGGCGTAATACGTATTTCACTACCTCCACGATCAGTTTCGGAGTAAATCTTGGTTTTTAATTGCTAAAGTGAAGAAAAACATGAAAAATATATTTAATAAAAAGTTGTATGCCATTGTGCTGGGTTTCTTATTCTTTGCTCCAGCATGTACAGACCTTCAGGAAGAGCTGTATAGCGACGTGACGGATGATAATTTCTTCCAAACGGATGAAGAATTTATCGCCGCATTGGGACAAGCCTATTCAAGCTTGTTTAGTATGGGTAACCACTTCAACACTTGGTCGATCAATGAGTTGACTACTGATGAATTGGTAGTACCTACAAAAGGTGGTGACTGGTATGATGGTGGTGTTTTGTTGCAATTGCACGAACATAAGTTTACACCAGATAATGCAATGTTCAATAGTGCCTGGGGGCAGATTTATGGAGGCGTTAATACTTGCAATAGATTGATTGCTCAGTTTGGCGTATTGGGCACTCCAGCAGCTGAAGCTTTCATTGGTGAGTTAAGAGCAGTTAGAGCCTTGTGGTATTTCTATGCATTGGATGCATTTGGTAATGTTCCTTTAGTAGTAGATTTCTCTGATGCTGTGATCGGTAATGAGTCTTCTTTGGACGCTGGTCGTACCAAGGTTTATAACTTCTTGATCTCAGAGCTGAATGAAATCATTCCATCATTGGATGCTTCTGTTGGAGGGAGTGCTTATGGAAGAATGAACCAGGCTGCTGCAATTGCACTTCGTCAGCGTTTATACCTCAATTCAGAGGTATATACAGGAACTGCAGAATGGCAGAAAGTAATTGATGATGCCAATGCAATTGAAGGATTTGGTTTCCAGCTTGCTGGAGATTATTCTTCCAACTTTGCAGTAGAGAATTCAGGTTCACCTGAAAACATCTTCGTGGTACCTTACGATAAGGTATTCGCAGGTGGTTTCAACTGGAACATGATGACATTGCACATTTCAGGGCAGAATATTTTCAACCTTACATCACAACCATGGAATGGTTATGGAACAGTTGAGGAATTCTACAACTCTTATATCGATCCTGACCAGAACCCTGGACCTCAGGGACCAGTTTGGTCAGGCTTAGCTGGCGCTGATGATCCTAATCATGTGGACGGTGTACCTAACGATGTGGGAACACAGGATTCGAGACTGTCAAACTTCTTAGTAGGTGATATCTACAACCAGGATGGTAGCAGATTGGAAGATCCTGGTCATGAACCAGATGATCCAAATGGCCCTCCTGTAACACACACACCTGCTAGTAATGAGATTTGGCCTAATGGCTGGAGACAAGGTTTGGCTCGAATTCAGAAGTATGAGTTTGAAGTTGGTGGAACCAACAATATGTCAAATGATTTCGTCATATTCAGATGGGGTGGTGTTTTGCTGTCAAAAGCTGAGGCGATGTACAGACTAGGAGATGCCGCAGGTGCTTTGGCAATTGTTAATGATATAAGAGCAAGAGCGGGAGTAGATCCGTTTACTGATCTTGATGATACTAATCTATTAGCCGAGATCGGACGAGAAATGTATGCTGAATTAACCAGAAGACAGGATTTGATTCGCTTTGGTCGCTTTGGAGATGCATGGTGGGAGAAGGATGTATCAACCGAACAATATGAGGTATTCCCAATTCCACAGCCTCAGATTGATGTAAACGCAGCATTAAATCAAAATCCTGGTTATTAAATAAAATCAGAATTTAAATTGCATTAAAGGCAAGTGGCTGTGTCCACTTGCCTTTTTTTAGTATAGCCATTTAGAACCAGGAAAAATGCGGTATTGCCAAATTTTGTTTTTGCTAGCACTCGCTTGTGGACAAAAAAAGGACGTCCTTTTTGAGCTATTGTCTCCTGATGCATCCGGGGTTAGATTTGAGAATTCACTTGTCTATAGTGAACAACTAAATCCATATACCTATAAGAACTTTTACAATGGAGGTGGGGTAGGTATCGGTGATATAAACAACGATGGGTTAGCGGATGTGTTTTTCTGTGGCAACATGGTTTCCAATAAGCTGTATCTCAATAAGGGAAATATGCGCTTTGAGGATATTACTCAATCAGCTGGTCTTGAAACCAATAATGTTTGGAGCTCAGGGGTGAGCATGGTGGATATCAACGCTGATGGTCTCTTGGATATATATGTATGCAAATCCGGACCTCCCGGAGGGCCAAGGCGATACAATGAATTGTTTATTAACAATGGAGATTTGACTTTTGATGAAGGCTCCAAGCAATGGGGGCTGGACAATGAAGGTCTATCAAGTCATGCTGCGTTCTTTGACTATGATAGAGATGGTGACCTGGATTGTTACTTACTGAACAACTCCATCAAATCGGTTGGTGGATATGACCTGATCAAAGATCAGCGTTTGATACCCGATAGTCTTGGTGGTAACAAACTGCTAAAAAATGAGGGGAACACTTTCGTAGATGTCAGCGAAACTGCTGGTATCTATACCAGCGAAATCGGCTTTGGGTTGGGCGTAACAGTGGGAGATGTCAATCAAGACAACTGGCCCGACATTTATGTTTCAAATGATTTTTTTGAACGCGACTACCTCTATATTAATCAACAAAATGGCACGTTTGAAGAAAACTTAGACGCTCATATCTCTGAACTCTCTATGGGATCTATGGGAGCCGACTTTGCTGATATTAACAATGATGGATTAAGTGAAATCTTCGTAACAGAAATGCTTCCGGAGAGGCATGATCGATTGATGTCTAAGGCGATTTTTGAATCCTGGGATAAACATCAACTCATGATGGACAGAGGATACTTTAATCAGTTTGGAAGAAATGTGCTTCAATTACAAAATGCGGATGGGACCTTTTCGGAGATTGGTCGTTATGCAGGTGTCGAAGCGACCGATTGGAGCTGGGGAGCGTTGATTTTTGACATGGACAATGATGGAGCAAAAGATATTTTTGTGGCCAATGGCATCTATAAGGATTTGCTTGATTTGGACTATGTCAATTTCATGTCAAAACCGGGAGCCGTTAAGGAAATTATTCAAACAAAAGAAGAGGCGATCAAAAGCATGATTGACATGATGCCTTCTGAGTCTCTATCAAATTATGCCTTCCAAAACAATGGGGACTTGACATTTACTAATCAGTCAGAGGGCTGGGGATTAGGGCGACCGACATTTTCAAGTGGTTCAGCATACGGTGATCTTGACAATGATGGAGATTTGGATTTGGTGGTCAATAACGTGAATATGCCGTCAGCTATTTACAAAAACAATTCAACGGAAGTATATGCCGAGAGGAATTATATCGGTATCAAATTGAAAGGAATTGATAAAAACATTAATGCTATTGGAGCGAAGATCAAGGTTTTTGCCAATGATAAGGTCTTGTATCAGGAACTCAATCCTTTTAGAGGATTTGAGTCAACGGTCGATAATAAATTGATATTTGGTTTGGGGGAAATTAACCAAATCGACAGTCTTATTGTGGTTTGGCCTAACGGAAGTATGACCATTCTTGATGATGTAACCGTCAACCAGGTATTAACAATTGATTCTCAAGATTCTAAAATAAGAGAAGTAGAAAATAGAGGGGATAAGGTTTGGTTCAGAGAAATACACAATCAGCCAGCGTTTGTACATAAAGAAAACGATTATGTCGATTTTGATATGGATCGACTTCTGAATCAAATGAGTTCTACAGAAGGTCCCTGTTCGTGCGTTGGAGATGTCAACGGAGATGGACTTGATGATTTCTATATAGGAGGAGCAAGTGGTCAGCATGGACAATTATTTGTTCAGCAGAATGAGGGGGAGTTTTCTGCTATCACTGCTCCATTTGAGAAAATCACCGAAAATGAAGACCAGGGGTGTGTCTTTTTTGATGCGAATGGAGATGAAAGACTGGATCTGTATGTAGCATCAGGTGGAGGAGAGTTTGGCTCGATATCACATGGTCTCAATGATATTTTGTATTTCAACGATGGTGCAGGACAATTCTCACAATCCAGCCAGAGATTACCCCAGAAAGGACAGGAATCAAGCAGCTGTGTGTTGAGCTTTGACTATGATCAAGATGGTGATATGGATCTATTCGTTGGAGGTAGACAAAGGCCCTTTTATTATGGGGTACCTACGAATTCACATGTGTTGAAAAATAATGGTGAGGGGTTATTTGAAAATGTGACTGAGGAGGAAGCCAGTGGATTGCTTAAGATCGGAATGGTGACGGATGCTGTCGCAACTGATCTTGATAACAATGGATACAAAGAATTAGTCTTAGTTGGCAAATGGATGTCTCCAAGAATTTTTGAGTACGATGGAAACACCTGGAACGATGTTTCCCAAGTGTATGGATTGAGCAAAACTTCTGGTCTATATAATACAGTAAGTGCAGCAGATGTGAATGGGGATGGACTAGAAGATCTCATTTTTGGAAATTATGGATTAAATACACGTTTTCATGCGAGCCAGAAAGAACCACTCGGTTTATTGGTCAATGACTTTGACAATAATGGAACTTTGGATTTGATTACGACCATGTATTTCGAAGGGGAGGAATATCCATTTGTTCAGCTAAAGGATTTGGTGATGCAATTGCCAGGATTAAAGAAGAATTACCTGAAGTTTAGCGATTATAAAAACGCTACGATCGAAGAAGTTTTTGGAAGCAAAGCTTTACAAAGGGGGTATCATCACAAAGTCAACACACTGGAATCTTTTGTTTGGCTTAATAGTAAGCTTCAAGAGTATCAAATATTCCCATTACCTGCGAGGGCTCAATTATTTCCAATTTATGCCGTATCCGCTCTTGATATAGATGGAGATGGTCATTTAGATTTGCAGCTCGGAGGTAATTTGTTAAAGGTCAAACCGGAAATAGGCAGTTACATGGCAGACTATGGAACTTCTTTACTCGGAAGAGGGAATGGTACTTTCAAAGAAGCAACGGGGGATAAAACGGGCATCAGTATTAAAGGAGAAGTAAGATCAATAGCCAGATTGAAAATCGCTGAAAAGGAGGCAATGATATTCGGTGTAAACGATCAAGAATTAAGAGTATATGTACGGTATGAATAAATATTCAAACTTATTATTAGTAGTGATTGTGGGTATGATGGCCTGTCAACCATCAAACTCAATTGAGTCTATCACAACTCAAGAACTAGGTAAGGGAATAAAGCAGGATTCACTGTTCCTGGGCCTAAAATTTGGCATCACACAAAAGGAGTTTTTTGATCATTGCTGGGAGTTGAATAAGCAGCAAATTGTAAGTCACGGAGGTGATAATTTAAGTGTCAAGTATAGCTTCAAAGATGCAGATGATCTGGATGTTGATTTTAATTTTTATCCTGATTATGATGATGGACTTGCGTTCAAATACAATGCACGTTTCAACTATGTTGCATGGGCACCTTGGAACAAACATTTATGGGCAGATAAGCTCCTTATGAACATTCAACCAGTCTTGGAGAAATGGTATGGTGGCAATGAGTTTGTGCAAATTAAAATCAACGACAAATTAAAATTTTACAAGATTGATGGGAACAGGCAAATAGTCCTGGAGATTAAAGATGAGCGATTTGTTCAAGCGACATTCATTGATTTGATTCATTACCCTCCGAATTTTAAGTAACGTGAAGAGACTACTATTAATATTTCTTGTGGGCATAATGATAGGCTGTCAGCAGCCAGAGGAAGCCAAATTATTTCGGTTGGTGCCTTCAGAGGAGTCTGGAATCTCTTTCGCCAATGAATTGAAGTTTGATGAGGATTTCAATATTTTCAAGTATCGAAATTTCTATAATGGAGGGGGAGTTGCTTTAGCGGATTTTAACGGTGACCAATTACTGGATATCTATCTGGTTTCGAATATGTCTTCCAACAAACTATTCCAAAACAAGGGGAATCTAAAATTTGAAGATGTGACCTCATCAGCAGGGGTAGCAGGGGTAAAAGCATGGAGTACGGGGGTAAGTGTTGTTGATATCAATGGAGATGGTCATTTGGATATTTACGTGTGTAACTCTGGTGATATCAAGGGTGACAATAAGCAAAATGAACTTTTCATCAATCAGGGAGACAACACCTTTACAGAGGAGGCTGAGGAATATGGGATTGCAGATCGAGGTTTTTCTACCCACGCAGCTTTCTTTGACTATGACAAAGATGGTGATGTTGATATGTATTTGCTCAACAACTCCTACAATGCAATAGGTAGTTTTAATCTTAGGCGGAATGAACGGCCAAATCGGGATTCGGTTGGTGGGGATAAGCTTTATAGAAATGATAATGGAGTATTCACTGATGTCAGCGTCGATGCAGGTATCTATGGTAGTATCATTGGGTTTGGACTAGGGGTAACTGTAGGAGATGTCGACAAGGATGGTTGGTTGGATATCTATGTGTCCAATGATTTTTTTGAGAGAGATTATCTCTACATCAATAACAAGGATGGTAGATTTAACGAAGTGCTGGAAGAGCGGATAAAGAGCACGAGTGCTGCTTCAATGGGAGCTGATATGGCCGATTTGAATAATGATGGTAATCCGGAAGTGTTTGTTACGGATATGCTTCCAGGAAACAACGAAAGGATCAAGACTGTGACCACTTTTGATAGTTGGGATAGATACATGTACAGCGTTCAAAATGGATATGGCAATCAGTTTACAAGAAATACGCTACAACTAAATAATGGAGATAATACATTTAGTGAAATAGGCAGGTACTCTGGAGTGGAGGCCAGTGATTGGAGTTGGGGTGCACTGATCTTTGATTTTGATAATGATGGTTTTAAAGACATTTTCATTGCAAATGGCATTTATCAGGATTTGACTAATCAGGACTTTTTACAGTTTGTCACACAAAATGAAATAACCAAGAAAATCACGTCAACAGGAAAGGTCGACTACAAGCAGCTGATTGATTACATCCCAAGTATGCCAATTTCTAATCATGCTTATTTGAATAACAGGGATTTAACCTTCAAGTTGTCAACAGAATCCTTAGGGCTCTCTGAAGTTAGCTTTTCAAGTGGCTCAGCATATGGAGATTTGGATAATGATGGAGATCTCGATTTGGTTGTTAATAACACGAACATGCCATTCTTTATGTATGAAAACCAGTCGGAACAGATGCATCCTGAGAACCGATATGTCAAATTTGAATTGAAAGGTGAAAGCGAAAATACAAATGCATTGGGGACTAATATTTCGGTCTATGTGGATGGCACAATGTATTATTTGGAGCACCTGCCGACAAGAGGATTTGAATCAACTGTTGATAACAGACCTTTGATAGGTGTGGGAAGTAATAAAATGCTGGACTCGGTACTTGTTGTTTGGCCATCTGGAAAGAAGACCAGACTGTATGATGTGCAATCCAATCAGGTAATTTCATTGAATGAAAAAGATTCAAAATCCATTCCTACATTTGATGAGAATTCAGATGGATCAATGTTTTTTGCTGTCGAAAATCCTGTGCCGGATTATATTCATAAAGAAAACGATTTTGTAGATTTTGATCGTGATCGATTAACATTTCAAATGATTTCGTCTCAAGGACCCTGCTTATGCAAAGGAGATATCAATAACGATGGGTTAGATGATATTTATTTGGGAGGTGCCGCAGATGAGCATGGATTCCTCGGCCTGCAACAACAAGATGGAACATTCAAGGAGTTTGCATTGGAAACAATAAAGAGAGATGCTGCATTTGAGGATGTTGATTGTGCCATGTTCGATGCAAATGGTGATGGAAAATTGGACCTGTATGTAGTGAGTGGTGGAAATGAATTTGATCCTACCTCTCCCTATTTGTCAGACCGGTTATATCTGGGTGATGAAAGGGGATTCGAGCGACAGAGAGGAGTACTTCCAGTCAATCGCTATGAAAGCACTTCTGTTGTTGTTCCTGCAGATTATGATAAAGATGGCGATATTGATTTGTTTGTAGGAGGTCGATTAAAAACGTATAGTTATGGCTTTCCTCGCAATGGCTACATTTTGAATAACGACGGCAATGCCAATTTCACAAATGTAGCTGACGATATTGCTCCAGACTTATTTGAGCTGGGTATGATAACTGATGCCCAATGGTCAGATATTGATGGTGATGATGATTTAGATCTCGTGATTGTTGGAGAATGGATGCCGATTACTATCTTCAAAAACAATCAAGGTGTATTTGAAAAACAAGAGCCAATCTCCGCATCCGCCGGCTGGTGGAATACCGTGGAGATTGCTGACTTAAACTACGATGGGCTCCCTGATTTAGTAGTTGGTAACCATGGGCAGAATAGTAGATTTGAAGCAAGCGACGATTATCCGCTGCATATGTTTATTAATGATTTTGATAACAATGGAACGATTGAACAAGTAATTTGTCAATATGAAGGCGACAAGCTTTTCCCTCTGCCATTGCGACATGACTTGTCAATGCAAATGCCATTTATAAAGAAAAAATACCTTAAGTATGACAGCTATAAAGACCAGGAAATCACTGAAGTTTTTAATGATGAGGTACTATCCCAAGCAAGAGTTCTTAAAGCGCACAACCTTAAAACCAGCGTATATTTAAATAAAAGCAACGACATTTTTGAAAGTGTTGACCTGCCTCCCCAAGTACAGTTTTCATGTACCTATGCTATTGCGATAGCAGATTTCGATAACGACGATATACTAGATATCCTCACCGCAGGGAACTTATACGATGTAAAGCCTGAGATGGGAAGATATGATGCAAGCTATGGCACGCTCCTAAAAGGTGACGGGTCAGGACAATTTGACTTGATTTCTAATGAAAAATCAGGCCTGTTTATCAATAAACAGGTACGTAGAATAAGTCAAATTAAAACTAAAAATGGATACAGCCTGATGATTGCCAACAATGATGACAAGGTTCAGGCATTCGTGGAGAATAATGAACCTCGAGAGCCTTGATTCGATCTCTTTTACTTTTTTCCTGTGTAATTCTCATATGGGGATGTTCTCATAAGTCCGATTCAGACTATTTGTTTGTTCAGATCGACAGTTTGAAAAGTGGCATTGGTTTCAGTAATGATCTGGCCAATGCTGAAGAATTTACCATTGTCGATTACCTGTATTATTACAACGGTGGGGGTGTAGGCATAGGTGATTTTAACAATGATGGACTTCAGGATATCTACTTTACCTCCAGTGAACAGGATAATGCACTGTATATAAACAAAGGAAATCTTCAGTTTGAAGACATTACGACGACAAGTGGCACTGCCAGTCCGGGCTCATGGAAAACAGGTGTCGCTATCGTGGATATCAATAATGATGGATTCGAGGATATTTATGTTTCCCGGGTGTCTCGGTACAAGCACTTATCTGGCCACAATGAACTTTATATCAACAATGGAGATCTGACTTTTACTGAGTCGTCCGCGATGTACGGCCTTGACTTTGGGGGTTTTTCGACTCAGGCTGCATTTTTTGATATGGACAATGATGGCGATCAGGACATGTATTTGTTGAATCACGCCATACACACACAGCATAGCTATGGAAGAGCTTCGATGAGACAAAGAAAGGATTCACTCTCGGGAGATCGACTCTATGAAAATGTCGGTAATTCCTTCATAGACATCACAGCATCATCAGGGATCTATACATCTGAAATTGGCTATGGACTAGGTATTGGTTTATCTGACATCAATCAGGATGGTTATGTTGATGTTTATGTTTCCAATGATTTCAGTGAAAATGATTACCTCTATATAAATCAGGGAAATAAGACGTTCAAGGAAAGTTTTGCGGACATGGCAGCTCATACCAGTCGATTTTCTATGGGGAATGATCTGATAGATATCAACAACGATGGGCTAACGGACATTATCACCCTGGACATGCTTCCTGAGGATGAGGTAGTTCGAAAGAATTCTGTAGGTGATGATTCATATGATATATTTAACATGAAAGTGTCCTTTGGTTATATGAAGCAGTATGTAAGAAATACGGTTCAACTTAATCGAGGGAACGGTAAGTTTTCAGATATCGCTATGCTGACCGGGATGCATGGTACTGATTGGAGCTGGGCACCACTGGCAGCTGATTTTGACCTGGATGGGGACAAGGATGTTTTTATCAGCAATGGCATTCAAAAAAGACCGAATGACCTGGACTATATTGATTTCATATATAGTGATCAGGTGAAAGGAAACAAGGATGTTACGGATGCTGAGTTTATTGAGCAGATGCCTGATGGAAGTGTGAATAATTACTTATTTGAAAATAATGGCAATCTGGATTTTGAAATGAAATCTGAACTCATCGAACAATATCCGGGAGTAACCAATGGTTCCGCATATGCCGATTTGGATAATGATGGCGATCTGGATTTGATCCTTAATAATTTGAATGAAACGGCTTCAATTTTAAGGAACACAACCAATGAAAATGACTCCTCCAAAAAATGGCTAAAGTTGGAAAGTGATTGTGGTGCAAGAGGATGGGTTGAAGTCTATCAGAATCAGTCCGTTCAAAAATATGAATGGTACAGATACCGAGGTTTTCAATCTACTATATCCGCTGAACTTGTGATCGGTTTAGATCCGACTCGACAGTTGGATTCTTTAGTATGGAGACTGCCTGATGGGCTTTCAAAGACGTTCAGAAATGTCCCGACCAATCAGTCAGTGACTTTAAATTGTAGTGATGCCAGTAGGATGGATATCGATTATATCCCTGTTGCTTTAAAGTTCATAGAAGCTGAAATAGACATTCCATTTGAGCACCGAGAAAACAAATTTATTGAATTCAACAGAGAGGCATTAATTCCGCACATGAATAGCCGAGAAGGTCCTGCCCTGGCAATAGGAGACGTGAATGGGGATGGCCTTGAAGACGTGTTTATTGGAGGTGCCAAGTATCAAACCAGCGCTCTGTTCATCCAAAGCGACGGAAAGTTTGAAATTACCGAAAATATTGACTTTGAAATACACAATCAGTATGAGGATGTTGACGCAACATTTGCTGATTTGGATTTGGATAATGATCTGGATTTGATTGTGGTATCAGGAGGTAATGAATTTACAGACAGTAGTCATCAACGCAATCCGAGGGTTTATCTCAATGATGGCAATGGAGCATTTAATCATCAGCAAGGTTGGTTGTCTGAGGTATTCACAACTGGATCGACTGTTGCAGTTCATGATTTCGACAATGATTCATGGCCCGATATATTCATCGGTGGGTTGGCAGAACCATGGGCATATGGAATTGCACCCCCAAGCTATTTGATGCACAATGAAGGAGGCAAAGGTTTTAGAGATGTGACAGCCGATTTTGAGGGACTTAGCCATGTGGGAATGGTAAAGGATGCTAGCTGGATTGATTTTGACGGTAACGGTGAAAAGGATTTGGTCTTAGGAGGTTTATGGATGGGAATTACAGTCTTTCAGGTTGAAGATGGGGCCTTTTCAGATTGGTTGACAAGTGATGAGAAAGGATGGTGGCAATGCATTGAACCAGTGGATTATGATGGCGATGGAGATATGGATATACTAGCGGGTAATCTGGGTTTAAACTCAAAGCTTAAGGCTAACCTCGAAGAGCCGGTGAGACTTTATGTAAATGATTTTGACCAGAATGGTTTTAATGAATGCATCCTCACACATATGAGTGATGGAAAGGAATCTATTTTTCAGGATAAGGGAATGATTAACAAGCAATTGCCCGTATTGAAAAAATCGTTTCTGAGTAACCGGGATTATGCGACTGCTGAACTGGAAGAGATATTCGGAAGCCAAGGTATTGCGAACTCCTTGAAGCTTGAGGCGAATGAGTTCAGAACGGGAGTGTTTATCAATGAAAATGGTCAACTAAAGTTTCAGCCGTTTGCTCATCAAATGCAATTTTCACCAACGCGTGATTTTCTGACAACAGATGTTAATTTGGATGGAGCTTTAGACGTTTTGTTAGGAGGTAATTTCTTTCCCGCGTCGGTACAGGAAGGAACATACAGTGCGGGATTTGGAAATTTATTGCTGGGTAAAATCAATGGTTTTGAGCTGGTAGATAATGCCAATGTGAATTTATTCCTGGATCAGGATATTAGGCAAATTGATGAAATCACGATTAATAATGTCAGGCACATCATTGCATTGCGTAATGATGAGGTACCGCTGCTGTTAGAAGTAGTCATTCACTGATTACCTCAATCAGCCGGTTTGCGGATTGCCCCATTTCATCCATTACCGTCAATTCGTATTTACCTCGTTCCAGCCAAATAGCCCATTCATGCAAGTTGTCGGTGGACCCCAAATACTTATGGTCCAAATGCCAATAGAGCGTGCTGTTCATGTCCTGATGAGCTGCCTGTAAAATAACTTCTTCTTTGCCCTGTGCACCTTTTGGAATGTATATGTAGCTATTGGGTGTGGGATAAATGATCGAGACAGAATTCAAACTGGTTGAATGGCAATCCGGGAAATACTTTGGAAGTCCAGCATAGTTGGGATGTCTTTTTTGATAGTAAGTACCCAATGTGCCTGGTAGCACTAAATGAACTTTTTGATGAGTTTTATGAACAGGATAGCAGGAGCTATTGACCAGCCATTTTTCAGTCTGATCCATTGTTAAAGATTTGTGCCATTGGCAAATGCCAATTCGTTCGATAGCAGTAGTTCCACCTAAATCTTGGGGAGGACAGTATTGATTTGCAAGTTTTCCTGAAATTTGACAAATCTTCCAGGTTCTCATATGTGGTTTCAGGTTGACGAGCCAATTTCGGTTATGATTTGAAAGGTTCAGTACATCTAGGAGTACAGGCCCTGCTGCAGATGAGCCAATAAGTCCTGCTCGACCTTCACCATCTGCATTTCCGGCCCAAACTGCAACCAATACCTCACCATTCATCCCCACGGCCCACGCATCTCGAAATCCAAAACTTGTACCTGTTTTCCACGCGATAGTTTGAGAGGAGGCAAAACTTTCCCAATGATGATCAACGCCCGGCCGCACGAGTTGGGTCATGGCATTGAAAGTGTGCCATATGGATTCCCTGGAGAGATCAATTTCATTCTTATGGGTTGTTGAGCCAAATGAGTGAATGGTTTGATTGGGGAGTTTGGAAAGCTTCCGGTACATCGAGAAGTATACCTGAGCAATATCCCAAAGTTTAATTTCAGCTCCACCTAATACAAGCGATAAGCCATAACGGTTAGGATTACTGTCAAGGGTGCTGATGCCAAGTTTGGTGAGGTCAGCATGAAACTGCTGAAAGCCATAGTCTCTCAGGAGGTGAACAAATGGAATGTTCAATGATTTGGACAGTGCTTCATTTGCTGACACTATGCCGTCATATCCGAGATTAAAGTTTTTCGGTGTAAAACCTGCAAAAAAAGTAGGAATATCGGGAAGAGCTGTTGTTGCTGAAATCAACCCATTGTCTAAGGCCTCTGTATAAAGCATTGGTTTAAGAATACTGCCACTACTCCTAGGACGATGAATCATATCTACATACCGACCTTGAACATCATTGCTTGTATTCCCAATGTAGGCAAGGACCTTTCCAGATTGAAGATTAATGGCAAGCACGCCGAGATTGTCAATACCATTGGCGTGGAGTCGGTAATGATGTCGATTGGTTATTCGAGCAACTTGTTGTTGCCAATAGGGATCGATAGTAGTTTGAAATTTGTCAGTACCATGCTTCGTTTCGAGTGATTGAAGTAAATGTGTGGCGAGTTGTGGAACCGGTTTTGGTTGATCCGGTAACGGCTCACTTACGCTAAGTCGATACTCCATTTGATCGATATGACCACTGATCAATAGCTTATGAAGCAACCTGTTTCTTTTAGCTAATAGGTTATCGTTGGATTTACCAGGGTAGAGTTTTGCAGGTTGATTTGGTAAAACAGCCAGTAGTGCGGCTTGCGCCCAACTCAATCGATCAATCGGGAGTTGAAAATATCGTTGAGCTGCGGTTTCAGCACCTACTGTATTGCCCCCATAGGGCGCCATTGTGACATATCGCATCAGAATTTCATCCTTGGAGAAAATCATCTCGAGTTTTAGGGCCAACAATGTTTCCTTTATTTTTTGCCAATAGGTCCTTTTTGCCCGGAAAGTCATGCGAGCTACCTGCATGGTTATTGTGCTAGCTCCCGAAACGATTTCTCCTGCAATCAAATTTTGTTTTGTTGCTCTTAAGACTGATAGAGGATTGATGCCTGGGTGAAACTTGAAGTATTGGTCTTCAAATGTCAAGATGCAGACCTCAAGGTTATGAGGGATCGAGTCTGGCGTTGGGAAGCGCCACTGACCATCGCGGGCTATTCGAGCGCCCATGATGGAGCCATCATTGGCATAGATAACGGATGAATATGGATTAGTTATCTCAGGTATAGGAGTGAATGCAACAATACCGATAACAACAACTATTAGTAGTCCAATTGTCTTAATGACTCTCATCTAGTGCAAAAGCTTTCAATTAGGTAAGCGTCATTCCCTTGGATTTACTGTAATCCATTGTCCTGCAGTGCGTGCTTGTTTACTTGCATCATACATGGCTTCTGCTTGTACGCTGGGTAAATAAAATTTCCCAGTATAACTGGAGGTTACGAAGGTGGTAAATGATCTGGATTCGCCCCTACGCAAATCAAAGTAAGTATAGGTCCTGTCATCCCGAATGTCTTGATAATCAAAGTTTCCGGATTCGTTTACCACAACATCATTTAATCGAATATTATTGATTTCCCATCCTGATGGGAGTATGTGACTCAGCGCAATATCTTTCACCGTTCTTCCAGAGACATTCGTGGTTTTTACTTCGATTTTCATGGATTCGCCAACTTTCAGATCGGTCGGACCCATGGGTGCACCATTTTCTTGAAGGTATCGAACTGAAACCTTGAGGTCCTTTTCACTTGCTTCTTCATTTCCTGGCATTGGAGTACCCGTTGAAGTTATTGTAGCAAAAATGACAGCATTGCCGGTATTCTGAATGTTGATGGATTTCTCATTTGCTGCAGTGTTGAGGCTTTCTGAGATGATCCGTTGCTGGGTTGACCATGTTGATAATTTGCCGTCATATACAACCTTTGCCTGAATGGATCCAGAAACATCCTGAGATGCGACAAACTTCCCAATAGCCAGCAGACTGTATGCAGTTGTCTGAGTACTCATCCATATGTCAGATGAGAGCGCCTGAGACAATTCATTGATCAACTCAAAAGCATCTTCGTAAGCTTCCAATGCAACGTGAGTTTCCAAAAGCATGGCCATATCTCGTTGATCTGAGCCATATGAATGCCAATAATGCTGACGGGATAATTTATTGCTGGATTTAGCTTTAATGGATAGTGATTTGGCCACCTCTTGTTGACCTGTAATCGCATATGCAGCGGCTAGACGGTAGAGCGCTTGAGACGAGATGTCTGACTCATTTCGCATCCGATTCATGGCCGAAAGAGCAGAGTTGCCGGCAAGAGCCAACGTGTATAGCCGATAGGCTTGTGTAATGTCATCATTATATGTCTGATTTGATCGAGCCCAGTTTTTGGCAAGTCTTGATTGAAATTTGAGCGCTTTTTTGAGTAGTTCGGCTGGAACAAAAAAACCTGCTTTTTGTGCTTCAACCAGAAAATGAACGGCATAGCTCGTACCCCAATGATTCGGATCAGAATTTCCCGACCAGTATGCAAAACCACCCTCATGAGTTTGAAATTTTCCGAATCGTTTAATGCCATCTTTTATGTTGGACTCGATTTGCACTTTCTTCTGATTGGTGAGTTCAACTAGTCCTGAGAGATACAATTGAGGGAAAATTGAAGAAGTGGTTTGCTCTATACATCCATGAGGATAGCGAATCAAATATTTTAGTCTTTTCTCGAGATTGAGTGGAGGCAGAGTAGATAAACTAAGTGTTGCTTCGTTGGTGCCAGTCAAACCGAATATGTCAACTTTTCCATTTAATGATTCACCTGCCTCAATGCGCTTAATCATCACTTTGGTTTGAGAGGGATTAGGCAGTCTGCTTTCGATATTGATGATATGCTCAGCTGTTTCGTTTCCTGACTTTGCCAATATGGTAATCTTCCCTGCACCAATTGACTCATGTACCTTCAGCTGGAAAGATTCAGTTTCAGTTGCAGAGTTAAAAGAGACCCTTTTAGATGAAGGTCCTGTCAAGGATAATACACCTTCGGCAGTAATCGAAACTTGAGCAGTGTTGATTTCATCCTTGAATTTGAAAAGATTCACAGGAAGTGCAATAGACTCTCCAGGTCCTATCACTCTTGGCATAGTTCCAAGCACCATAAGAGGTTGAATAACTGGTGTTACTTTTTCAGCCATTCCATATGCCCCGGCATCATTGCTTGCGACGAGCATTGTCTTTACTGATCCGATGTATTGCGGCATTTCGAAACTATGAGTATTTGATCCGCCAGCGTCTAAGGTAAACGGTCCCATAAATTGGACGACTGGATCGAATCGATTGGCCTCATTTGACTTTTTGTCCGATTCTAAATCTCCACCTCCGCCAATGGCCAGAAGTCGCTCCAAACGAGCTCCAAAAGCACCCATGACCTGATCATACATGTCCCATGTCTTGACACCCAGGGCTTCTTTCTGATAAAAATGATCCCACGGACTTGGTGTATTGAAGGCGGTGATGTCAAGCAGGCCCTCATCGACAACAGCTAATGTATATGACATTTTTTGTTTGGATTGTTCGGTTACCTCAATGGTTACTTGTTTGCCAGGAGCGAGCTCCTCAGACATTGAAAGAATCGGCTTAAGTATCGTTTTGGGATTATAAATTTTGATCGGCTGAAGGCCATAGGTTCTTATTGGCAAGTCGTTTTCAGTGCTCGCATGCGGCTGCAATAGTGTCACGTTGAGATATACATTTGGAGTCATTTCTTCTGTTGCATCTATACTGAAATCCGTACTGGGTTGCTGAGTGTCTATCCAGAATTTGTCAAGGACTTTACTGCCATTCTCGATTGCTATTAGCGCCTTGCCGGAAACTGAAGAAGGGAGTTTAACTTGAATTTTTTCACCTACTTCATAGGAAGTTTTGTCGGTAGTCACTGATAGAAATGATGCACCCAATCCGGACTGCTCACCCTCCGTCCAGCCCATATAAAATATGCTGCTCGCTTTATGTCCTGACTGGAGATCCGTAACGACCATCAGATGTCTACCCCATTTTAGTTTTGTTCCATCGATATTTACTTTGCCCCGACCGTTACTCAGGTCAATTTTTTCTTTCATCAATGGAGTTTCATTATTTCTGAGCACATAGCTCGCTTCATAGTCATCGTACTGATCCCACCACCAGCGCCATGATAGTTTATAAACTTGAATCTCAACTGCCCCATTCAAGGGTTGTCCTTTGTCAGAGACTTTGGCAAGATCAAATTGATGAAGCTGGTCCCTGCCAAGATATCCGTATTCATTGCCTTCAGGAACACGAAGGCCAACAAAGGACTCGTAAGGAAGGTAGGTAAGTGATTTTCCATAAATGCTGAAGTTGCCTCCGGGTTCATACGCCTTGACTTCTAGTCTCGCACGCAATGCACCTGGGGCACCTTTGGTTGACGGCATGTCTGACATGATGCCAAGTCTTCCATTTTCATCGAGTTGCTTGTCAACAATGGTGATGGGGTCACTGATGAAGTTAGCATTCGAAAGATCAAAATTGAAATTTGGGAAATTGTCAAATGAAGTTTTAATAGGACTAAGCGTAAGCTGGACCTGTGTCAGCAAATTTGGAGCTGTAAGCCCCGTTAGCCATTTGACATCCATGGTTCCGGCAAGCGGACCATCCGATTTGTAAAATTTAGTATCAGGGAACTCAAGGTTGATTTTCAATCGATTCGGTTTGACCGTTTCGATTTTGATACGCTTTGTGAAGGTGTTGTTCCCCACTGTCACTGTAGCTAACCAATTGCCAGTTAAATCATCCGATTGGCTCTTGGTTTGAAACGTGTAAATACCATTGGTGCCATCTGAATTGACTTGCTCATCCTTTAAGTTTCCTCTGGGGTCTCTTAAAGTCATTTTTACAGGATGATTGGTAGGGATGGTTTGCTCAGGATCATCTAACATAAAAGATAGATAGATGTCATCCCCCGGTCTCCAAACCCCTCTTTCGCCATAAATAAATCCTTTCAGATCCTTATTGACTCGTTGACCAGAGGCATCAAAGTTGCTAATGGACAAAGAGCTCCCATCATCAAGCTTGAGATAAGATTTTTGTTCACCTACACTGGCGATCACGATGAAAGGTCTTCGCTCCGGGAACATTTCAAAAAATCCTTCACTAGTTGTTTGACCACTTCCTAAGGCTTGTAGCTGATAATCAAGAACCTGAATATCGGACTGTACGGGACTTGCAGATGACAGACTCGTTGTGGCTATGAGTAAGCTGTTGTTGCTGCCAATCTTAGCCATTAGACCAATGTCAGAAGCAAGCAACGTCTTCTTTACGGTCCTCTGATTATTGTAATAGGATACATGACATGGGTTATTGCGCTGAGACCATTGATACCCATTGGGGTAGTAATAGTTCGAATAATTACCCCAAGCAGAAAATCCGTCATCTTTGTAGATGCTCCACTCGGTGTTTAGTGGCTGGGTGGATGGTGTAGTTTCGAATGGAGTATCACATGGGAATGCTGAATCGTCTGGTCGCATACTTAAAAAAACCTGATACAACGCACCTTTTTCAGCCTTAAACAAATCAGAAAGATCAAGTGTAAACCGGTTCCATTCGTTGAGAAATTGAGCCTGTCCCTCTAGTGAAATTTGCTCTTTGTGCACAATGTTTCCAACCCGCTTAAGTTCTTCTTCCCCATTTATTTGATTGATTTGGAAATATTGTGGGATAGTGCTCTCATGAACCTTCACCACCATTACATGTACTGACTTTAGTCCTATTGATTCGAATGGTAGAAATAGCCCATCTGTTGATGGGAGTATGTTACCTGCAGAAGACAATTTTAATTCGGGATTAGGCGCGTCAAATGCAACACTTCGTTTTATCGTATTGGTCAATTCATAGCCATATTCGTTTTTGATGCCCGGGTAGAGTGTGACTGTTTTAGTGCCATTATGCGTCCCGCTTAGATACATTTGAATTTCATTACCATTGATGACGAATTTGGGATTGTTGTCGTCTTCCAGTGTGATCAATCCCGTTAAATCCTGATTTTTTTGAATAGGGTCAGAAAAACTTAAGGAGAGGTATGGTGGATTTTCGCTAATCCGGCTTGAGAGTATTTTGAAATCTTTGAGTGAGGGAATTTCCACACTTTTACTTTCGGTTTTTGACACACCAATGAGCGAACCGTCGAAGGATAAATTAAGATGATAGGAATCCGCTTTCCTTTCAATTTTGCTCAAAGTAAACAGGTGACCAGTGCCAGATGTATGAGTCCAATGAACCGGAACTTCTGCTTTCAACATTGATTCTATCCTGTCATTTGACTCATAATCTGCAGTTGAAATACGCCCTGTTATCTGCAAGGCAGGAGCTTCCGATGTTTCATCAGTTTTGATTTCTTCTATGAATAATTCAAAGTCCTGCTCAATTACGCCGACACTGAGTTTTATTGAGGATTGATTACTCACGAGATTGTCAATGTTTACTAAGGGCAGGGTGATTGCATATTGTTGACCTGAAGTAAGATTTTTGTCTTGAGTAAACACTAGTTCGGTATCACTGAGTTTTATCCATTCTCCCTCTATAGCAGGAGAGATTTCAATGGATGAGGGATCGAAATTGGATCCAAGGATTGCCCCATTTCCAATGCCAATCCGAATGTTGTCAGTTTTGGTAATGGTTGATTGTGTGCTAAAGTGCCTGTCGACAGGGCTTGTTTCCTGTGATGAGGGTTGCTGGTCGGAACATGACCATAGCATTATAATAGCGAGTAAACAGGTGATTTGGTGGATTCTCATGGTAAGATGGTTATTCAAGGAATCCTTAATTTAGAAAAATGCGATCAACCTACATAGGATAACCGTTACTTATCGACTTATACCTATTTTTTCTTGAGGGATCGAAGAAAGGTTGCCCATGCAAAAGGATTCAGCAATGGGTTACTTGGTGACTGATAACGATACATTCGTGCATCCATTTGCTCTCTCATAAAGTATCGATGATTCATGTTTGGACTTGCTGGAAGATCCCAATAGGCTGTTCGCATGTATTCTTCATTGAGCCATTCATCAAGTCGATCTATTTGATCTTGACCTGGCAGAGTCGAGGCTAAGACGGCAGCCTTGAAGGTTGCTTCAGAAGGATAGGGGAATACCTCAACTTCACTGAGATATGTTACATCCTCTTTGAGGTAGACCATTACTTTCATTGCAAATTCACTGTCATGAGCAGGAACAACAAAAGAAGTTCGCTCAAATCCAACAGCGCTGAAAACCACGCTATCTCCAGCAAGTGCGGGCATGGAAAAAAAGCCGTATGGATTGGTAGTTGTTCCTCGACCACCTTTTGGCACATAGACATGTACGCCTGGTACTACAGCCAGACTGTCAGACGTGAAGATTACACCTGTAAACTGGATCACCTTTTGATCGTCAGCGTAAGTTGTATCAGATTTCTGTGCAATGCTTAGAGTTACAGTACACAATAGGGTCAATATGAGGGAGACTTTATTCAATGCTGTTAGATCATTGCGCGAGCAACAATCATTTAGTTATTTTTATGACAAACAAATATATACTGTGAAACTCAAGAATTTTAGTTTATCGCTGGGAACACAGATTTTCAAGGCCTTTTCAGATGAAGCTCGCGTAAGAATTATTCATTTACTCTTACGGCAGCAAGCGCTCACCATTACCGATCTTGAGTTGATTCTTGACTTCACTCAAACCAAGACGGCCAGGCATGTAACTTATCTACGTAATTCAGGGCTGCTGAAAACTAAAAAAGTTGATCAATGGGTTTTTTACAGTTTGAAAGAGGAGGTGCATGAGATTGTCAATGATATGATGGAGTTTTTGCAAAAAGATATCCAGCTTCAAAAAGACTCGGAGAATTATCACATAATGGATTCGAATCGGGAACTTGCCGCAAATAAACTTGCCGCAAAGGACTATCGACCATGAAGGGAATTAGCTACATATTTTTTGATCTTGATCATACGCTTTGGGACTATGAAACCAATGCAACAATTGCCCTGAACGAGCTTTATGAACATTTTGGGCTTGAAAGTTTCTTTACTGGCTTCTCGGCTTTTTTAAGCACTTTTCATTATCACAACAATCTTCTCTGGCATCAATACAATCTTGGCCAAATAGATAGGGACCATATTCGAAAAAAAAGATTTGAACTGATTCTTGAGGGGCGAGCGCCTATAAATGGTAAGGAGGCTTTAGAAATGACTGATTTTTTTATTGCGGAATGCCCAAAAAAAACTGCGCTGATGCCAGGAACTAAATCAATATTGACGCAACTGGATCGCAAGTATCGATTGGGAATCATTACCAATGGGTTCAATGACATTCAAGACAAAAAGTTGTCTAATGCTGGAATAGCTCATTATTTTGAACACATCATCACTTCTGAAACCTCAGGTCACAGAAAACCATCTCCATCAATTTTCAAGCTGGCCAATGAATTGTCAGGAACGGAATCTTCGGAGGTAGTCATGATTGGTGACAACTTCGCTACTGATATTGCTGGAGCCAAAGCTGCCGGATGGCAATCCATATGGTATGATCCTGAAAATACCGGTAAATATGAGCACCCTCATGTGATCAGGCACCTTGAAGAGCTTGAGGGAATTTTGTAATATGTAACGCTTGATTTACTAATTTTGCCCCTGATTTCTAACCCTAAAAATGATCATTATGCCGAAAGGAAATTATGCGGTACCCGTTCCTGTGAATGAGCCGATAAAAGGCTTCACCCCCGGATCTCCTGAAAAATTGGAGTTGAAGAAAACACTTCAGGAAATGCGCAATTCACAGGTGGATATTCCTATGTATATAGGAGGTGAAAAGGTGTTTACGGATACAAAAATCCCAATGAGTCCACCCCATGATCATCAGCATATTTTAGGTCATTTTAATGAAGGCGATGCAAATCATGTAAAGCAAGCCATAGATGCGGCGCTAGCAGCTAAAGCTGAGTGGGCTGCATTGAATTGGGAACATAGAGCATCTATCTTTTTGAAAGCAGCCGAGTTGATAGCAGGTCCTTACAGAGCCAAAATCAATGCTTCGACGATGCTGGCTCAGTCAAAAAGCCCATTTCAGGCCGAGATTGATGCAGCATGTGAGTTCATAGATTTTCTGAAATTTAACGTGGCGTTTATGCAGGAGTTATATGCTCAGCAGCCACAGTCTTTGCCTGGTATGTGGAATAGAATGGAATACCGACCACTTGAGGGATTCGTTTTTGCGGTCACGCCATTCAACTTTACTTCAATTGCTGGCAATCTCTGTGCCGCTCCTGCCTTAATGGGCAATACCTGCGTATGGAAACCTGCTTATACCCAGGTGTACTCTGCACAAGTAATCATGGAAGTATTTGAAGAAGCCGGGCTGCCAGAAGGCGTGATCAACCTCGTTTTGGTTGATGGTCCGGTTGCAGGTGATGTGGTGTTCAATCACCCGGATTTTGCAGCGCTTCATTTTACTGGAAGTACCGGAGTTTTCAAGCATTTGTGGAAAACGATCGGTGGAAATATTGACAAGTATAAAAGCTATCCAAGAATTGTGGGTGAGACAGGTGGAAAGGATTTTATAGTGGCGCATAAATCTGCCAACGCCAAAGAGGTGGCGACAGGGATTACAAGAGGAGCCTTCGAATTTCAGGGACAGAAGTGTAGCGCGGCTTCCCGAGCATACATTCCTGCAAGTCTGTGGGAAGATGTGAAGCGGTATGTGGTTGAGGATGTAAAGTCAATCAAAATGGGTGATCCAGAAAATTTTGAGAATTTCTTCAATGCCGTAATTGATAAACGAGCATTCGACAAAATATCCGGCTATATAGATCAAGCGAAAAAGGATAGTGATGTGGAGGTTGTTGTTGGAGGAGGTTACGATGATTCGAAAGGTTATTTTATCGAGCCGACCGTTTTGCTAGCAAAGTCGCCAGGTTATAGAACGATGTGTGAAGAGATCTTTGGACCTGTTGTGACCATCTATGTATATGAAGACGGCAAATTCGAAGAAACGTTGGAGCTAGTGGATAACACCTCTCCGTACGCATTGACCGGTGCTATATTCTCCAAGGATAGATATGCGGTTGATCTGGCGACTAAAAAGCTGGTGAACAGCGCAGGAAATTTTTATATCAATGATAAGCCAACTGGGGCTGTAGTCGGGCAGCAACCTTTTGGTGGAGCCAGAGGGTCAGGAACCAATGATAAAGCAGGGGCAATGATGAATTTGCTACGCTGGGTTAGCGCCAGAACGATTAAGGAAACTTTTGTTCCGCCGACGGATTATAGATATCCGTTCATGCAGGAGAGCTGATAAAAAAAGGCATACACCTTAAAATGTATGCCTTTTATACTGTTTCAAGTATTTCTACTCTCATGACCACTCCATCTTTGTTGAGTTTGAAATCCACTTCGATAGGGCTTTCACATGTGTCACAATCTTCGTAGTAATGCTGATGCTCAGTGTCATTTAGCAACATGGAAGTTTCTACACCGCAGCATGGGCAGGTGATGGTGTACTCTTGATGATTAAATCTTTTCATGGTTATGTTTGTTTGATGCCATGAAATAAGTAATCAATGATTTATTCAAATGTATAGATCAGTTGAATGGGGCTTTGAACAGTATAAAGGAGGAAATTGGTGTATCGAATGAAATGTCGAATTACGAGAATTGATAAATTAAAAAGGCCGGATGATCTGTGATCATCCGGCCTTTTTATCTATATATGGGCTAATTGCTTTTATTCCAAATGCGTCTCAATTTCTTTAAGTTGAACCGTCAGCCTTGTCAACTCTTTTTGTAAATCCTTCAGTTTGTTGATTGCCGTATCCTCATGATGAGAGGAAATCATGTTTTTTAAATCTTCAATGGCATTTAAACATTGAGTCTGGTGGAAAACCACGCTTTCGATTTGGTCTTTAGTCTCCATAATTATTTCTGTTTTGATATTGTTAAGCTAGATCACATCTAAATGTTTTGCCCTTGCATTCGTTAGATTAAGGCATGAGAAAAGTCATTTTGATAACCACAACCTCATATTACGCAAAAAAATAATGCAGGTCAACCGTAAAGCGCATGAATAGACTCAGGCTTAAGTAGAAATAATCATTCGTATCTGAATTGGTCCTAAACACAAAAAGCACCTCGAAAGGTGCTTCTTGAAAATCTATATGTGATCAGCGGATTACTTCTTTTCGTCTTCCACTTCTTCGAATTCAACATCCGACACATCGTCAGCTCCACCGGCTTCTGCTTCTGGTCTTGCAGCACCAGCTCCAGGGTCAGCTGCTCCACCAGCAGCTTGCTGTGCGGCATACATTTCCTGGCTAGCTGCTTGCCATACCGTATTAAGCTCATTCATGGCAGCATCGATTCCTTCCAGATTCTTAGCTGCATGTGCTTCTTTCAACTTAGCCAGAGCCGCTTCAATTGGCTGCTTGTTGCCATCAGAGAGCTTGTCACCGTATTCACTCAACTGCTTCTCAGTTTGGAAAATCAATGAGTCAGCCTGATTGATTTTTTCGACAGATTCCTTTGCAGCTTTATCGGAATCGGCATTCGCCTGAGCTTCCTGCTTCATCTTTTCGATTTCTTCATCTGTTAGGCCAGAAGAAGCTTCAATTCTGATTTTTTGCTCTTTTCCAGTGCCCTTGTCTTTTGCAGACACATGAAGGATACCGTTTGCATCTATATCAAATGTTACCTCGATTTGAGGTACTCCCCTTGGTGAAGGTGGAATTCCATCCAGGTGGAATCTTCCAATTGTTCTATTGTCCTTGGCCATTGGACGCTCACCCTGCAATACGTGAATTTCAACACTAGGCTGATTATCAACCGCAGTAGAGAAGGTCTCAGACTTTTTAGAAGGGATCGTAGTATTAGACTCGATTAATTTAGTGAGTACACCACCCATGGTTTCAATACCCAATGAAAGAGGAGTGACATCCAACAACAATACATCCTGAACTTCACCTGTCAATACACCACCCTGGATAGCTGCGCCAATCGCTACAACCTCATCCGGGTTTACTCCTTTTGAAGGCTTCTTGCCGAAGAACTTCTCAACTTCTTCCTGGATGATTGGAATTCGCGTTGAACCTCCAACAAGGATTACCTCATCAACTTCACTCGCGGACATGCCAGCGTCACTCAAAGCTTGTCTTACAGGCTCCATTGACCTCTTCACCAATGAATCTGCCAGTTGCTCAAACTTTGATCTTGATAGTGATCTAACCAAGTGCTTTGGTACACCATCAACAGGCATGATATATGGAAGATTGATCTCAGTGCTAGCTGAGCTAGATAGCTCAATTTTAGCCTTTTCAGCAGCTTCTTTCAAACGTTGAAGCGCCATTGGATCTTTTGTCAGGTCAATTCCTTCATCATTTTGGAATTCCTGAGCTAACCAGTCAATGATTACCGCGTCAAAGTCATCTCCACCAAGGTGTACATCACCATTAGTAGACTTTACTTCAAATACGCCATCACCCAGTTCGAGGATTGAAATATCGAATGTGCCACCACCAAGGTCATACACTGCGATTTTCATGTCAGCGTTCTTCTTATCAAGTCCGTAAGCCAATGCAGCTGCTGTTGGCTCGTTGATGATTCGCTTTACGTCAAGTCCGGCAATTTGCCCTGCTTCTTTAGTAGCCTGACGCTCTGCATCATTGAAGTATGCAGGTACAGTTACTACTGCTTCAGTCACTTCCTGACCGACAAAATCCTCGGCAGTTGACTTCATTTTTTGCAGGATCATGGCAGAGATCTCTTGTGGCGTATAATTTCTATCGCCAATTTTCACTCTTACCACGTCGTTGTTGCCCGATTCAAGACTGTATGCCACATGCTTGATCTCGCTTCCAACATCCGAATATTTTTTACCCATGAATCGTTTGACCGATCCAACAGTGTTTGTCGGGTTAGTGATTGCTTGTCTCTTAGCTGGATCTCCAACCTTTCGCTCGCCATTTCCATTGTCCAAAAATGCGACAACCGATGGTGTGGTTCTTCTGCCTTCACTGTTTTGGATCACAACAGGCTCGTTACCCTCCATCACCGCCACACAGGAGTTGGTTGTTCCTAAGTCAATGCCAATGATTTTACCCATGTCTATTTATATTATGCTTTCTATTTATTCTAAAACTTTCATGCTCCTATCAACAATGGATGTGCCAAATGGCTGGATTGTGACAGATTGTCAGCGCATGGCAGGTTATGATGGCGCACAGGCTGACACACAGGCTTACTCACTACCCACCTCGTGCCGGACTGATCCTGCCACCGCTCAGTCCATTTCGGTATCAGTCTTCGGCTTAAGGCTTTTTTGATTCCGGTATTGGTCGTACCTCCCAAACCGGAATGACGGATTGTAAGTTTTAACAAGGACCGTCATTCCGGTTTTCAACCAAAGGAAGAAATACCGGAATCTAAACAAGCCACTCGTTTCCCACCATAGGAACCAAGCGCGCTCGTTATGTAATTGATTATCTACTCTCCCTGCTTTCCTCTGATGAATCTCACGAACAGCATCAAGATAACAACACCGATCAGCAAATAAGGCAGTTTGCTCCTGAAGGTTTGGTACTGGGCTTCATTTTCATATAGCACGAAATAGAGCGCAACTCCTATGAGCAGATAGATGATATATCTAACAGGTGATGATTTCATAATTGCGAATTTGAACAATTATGAGCACTTGGAAAAGATTGAGAAACGATGCATGATCTGCGCTCCGGAAGAATAATGCGCCTGTCTACCGACAGCTGGGTCTGATCCTGAGTACTCGGGAGAGAAGTGAAAGCCGGACAAAGCGCCCTAATATTTCATAAATAACCCCATAGAATCCTCTAAATTTGCGGGCTGATAAATTAGGACATGACAATAGAGCAGGAAATAGAGAAGCGAAGGACGTTTGGGATTATCGCACACCCGGATGCGGGGAAGACTACCTTGACGGAAAAGTTACTTTTGTTTGGAGGGGCGATTCAGTCAGCAGGCGCTGTAAAATCGAATAAGATTGACATGGCTACCCGGTCGGATTGGATGGACATTGAGAAGCAACGTGGAATATCGGTTGCCACATCTGTCATGGCCTTTGACTATAAAAACAAAAAAATCAACATTCTCGATACGCCTGGTCACGAGGATTTTGCGGAAGATACATATCGTACATTGACTGCTGTGGATAGTGTGATCATGGTGATCGACTGTGTAAAGGGAGTTGAGCGGCAGACAGAAAAGCTGATGGAAGTATGTCGCATGAGAAAAACGCCAGTGCTTTGTTTTATCAACAAGCTGGACCGTGAAGGCCAGGATGCTTTTGCGCTACTAGATGAAATAGAAGAAAAGTTAAATATCAAAGTACGTCCGATGACCTGGCCTATTGGGATGGGAAAATCGCTTCGTGGTGTGTTCAATATTCAAGACAATAACCTGAACCTTTTTGAGCCATCAAAAACCAAGCGAGTTGATGACTTTATTCAAATCAAAGGAGTGGATGATCCGGCGCTTGCGAATCACCTTTCGGAGAATGTTTTAGCTGAGTTGAAAGAAGAGTTGGAATTGGTGGAGGGAGTGTATGATCCTTTTGATAAGGAGGCTTATTTAAATGGTGAAGTGGCGCCCGTTTTTTTCGGAAGCGCAGTAAATACTTTCGGAGTTCAGGAATTGTTGGATTGTTTCATTGACATTGCGCCGTTACCGAGGGAGCGGGAGACCGAGGAACGCATGATCAACCCAACGGAGAAAAAGTTTTCTGGTTTTGTGTTTAAGATTCATGCCAACATGGACCCGAGACATAGAAATAGAATCGCCTTTGTGAGGGTTTGTGCGGGAAAATTTCAGCGTGGGTCTAATTACTATCATGTACGCAACGACAAACCAATGCGCATTTCTAATGCCACAGCATTCCTTGCACAACAAAAGGAAACGGTAGACGAGGCTTATCCTGGAGATATCATAGGTGTTTTTGATACTGGTAACCTAAAAATTGGAGACACCCTGAGTGAAGGGGAGAAGGGGATGTACAAAGGTATTCCGAGTTTCTCGCCTGAGTTATTCAGAGAGGTCATCAATCTGGATGCCATGAAGTCCAAGCAGTTGGATAAGGGACTGAATCAGTTGATGGACGAAGGAGTTGCCCAACTGTTTACTTATGAAATGGGTGCTCGAAAGGCAGTAGGTACTGTAGGAGCACTTCAGTTTGAAGTATTGCAACACAGATTGCTTAATGAGTATAGCGCCAAGGTAAGATTTGAAGGGGTAAACATTTACAAAGCCTGCTGGATCAGTGCAGAAGATGAAGCTGACCTGGATGCTTTTGTCAAAGACAAGTACAGACACATTGCCAGAGACAAAGATGGAAAGCTGGTATTTATGGCCGAGTCAAAGGCCTGGTTGCAGATGGTGCAGGACAATTTTCCTAAAATTCAGTTCCACTTTATCAGTGAGTTTTAGGATAACCATGAAAATATGGAATTGCATTCCGGATTTTCATGATTAATTGAGTTTTGATTTATGATTTCCGGATATCTAGAATCCGAAGCTAGACGTATTTTCACTGGATTTCATGTAGTTGGATTAACCAGATTTCTTAGCAAGTATCTCCCGGAGCTCTAACTGGGAAACTTAGTCTATCAGTTCCACTTTATTCAGTGAATTTTAGATCAAGAGGTCGTCAATTGATATTTGGTTGCCCATGAAATGAATTGACTTGGGAACAGTTTCAGTCTGATAGACATTGTTGTTAGGATCAGAAAGCACTTTTATCGATCCATTTTCAATATCGACAATCCAATACTCTGGAATATCGTGAGAAGCGTATAAAACGGACTTTACCTCTGAGTCATAAGAAAGCGTCGAGTCGGATACTTCAATAACGATTGACACATCACTCGAAGTGGGGTGTTGCTCTGAGTAAAAGTCTTCTTTGTATTTCAATAATGATATATCTGGTTCTGGTTCATTTTGATTGTTTAGCCTTATCGGGTTTTGTACCCTAAGGATCATTGTATTTTTAATAATGGCTCTCAGTACGCTACTGATTTTATCAACAGTTGCTGCATGCTTACTTCCTATTGGACTCATTTCGATAATTTCTCCATTGATAAGTTCTACTCTGTCATCCTGATTCAGAATGCCTACCTCAGCCATTTTGTAATAGTCGTCTACACTTATCAGTCGTTTCTTTACTGAAGCCATATCAGGTCTGATTTAAGAAATAAAGATACTTATTTTTGCGCGATGGAAACCCCTGCTGTACTATACGAAGACAACCACCTTTTGATTCTCAATAAGCCAGCAGGCTGGCTGGTGCAAGGAGATAAGACTGGAGATTATACCCTTACTGATTGGGGAAAAGACTATATCAAGGAGCAGTACAAGAAGCCAGGGGCTGTATTTCTCAACCCTACTCATCGACTAGATCGTCCGGTTAGTGGAATTGTAGTGTTTGGTCGCACCTCTAAGGGCACAGAGCGGATGACCAAACTTTTTCGGGATGACCAAATCAAGAAGTCCTATCTGACCATCGTCAATGATAAACCGAAGATCGAAATAGACACCATCGTTCACTATCTTAAGAAGGATACCATTAAGAATGTGGCTAAGGCGTATGCTGAAGAAAAGAAAGGAACTAAGCGGGCTGAGTTGTATTATGAAATGATCTGGCGGTTTAAAGGCCATTCGCTGATGCTGGTTGAACCTAAAACAGGCAGGCCACATCAGATTAGAGTACAAATGCGAGCACTGGGATGTCCAATCAAAGGAGATTTAAAATACGGGTATCCAAAACCAAACCGTGACAAGAGCATATCTTTGCATGCTTTCAAACTTTCGTTTGAACATCCGGTAAAAAAAGAACAAATGGAGATGCTTTGTCAGCCGGAAGGAGAATTGTGGGAACCCTATAAAAAACCTATTAATGAGCTGGGTAGATAGACTCAAGGAGAAATGGAATGTTAAGAGCATGAAACAGTTTGTGCTTATTCTGATCGTTTTTGCTTGTACTGGAACAACTGTAGTATACCTCAAGAAACCAATTATCGACCTGATAATGGGTGATGCTGTTCAGCCCACTTGGTTCAAAGTGGCTACATGGATCATTATTTTCCCACTGTACAATGTCATATTACTATTTTATGGGTTTGTGTTTGGTCAGTTTGAATTCTTCTGGGCATATGAGAAAAAAATGATTGGGCGCTTCAAAAGAAAGAAACATGTTGCTGTCGAAGCAGAAAGCGATCAGTCAACTCAATGAGCTAGGCAAGCAGAGAGCGCCTTTCTTTTTTTATACAGACTTTTTGGGCCAGCAGTGCTGGGTAAGAAAACTGGGTGAAATACAGGGAGACCTTAGATTTTCATTCCCGTCCAATCGAGACAGTAATTTAAAAACAGCCGCCCAAGGACCAATAACCAAAAGACACCCAATTTCGAGGAAGGAATTTCAAAATCAGTTTGACAAAGTCATCGCTGAGATCAATTATGGGAACTCATTCCTGGTCAACCTTACCGCTGAATCACGCATTGAAAGTGAAAGTGGGTTAAATGAAATTTACGAGATGTCCAGCGCCAAATACAAGCTGCTGGTCCCGGATCAATTCGTGGTTTTTTCCCCGGAGACTTTCATCACAATAGCAGGTAATGAAATAGTATCCAGACCCATGAAGGGAACCATTGATGCGGATATTGAAAACGCAGAAGAAGTCGTAATCAAAGACCCTAAAGAGTTGGCGGAGCACATCACAATTGTGGACCTGATTCGAAATGATTTGAGTCAGATAGCAGATGAGATAGAGGTCAGCAAATTCAGATATATCGAGCACTTGAAGACCAGTGATAAAAATTTGCTCCAGGTAAGCTCTGAAATCAAAGGAAGGTTGCCTGCTGATTGGCAATCCGAAATTGGCACACTACTATATCAACTGTTGCCAGCAGGTTCTATCAGTGGGGCACCAAAACCTAAGACAGTTGAAATTATTCTTGCCACGGAAACACATGATCGTGGTTACTATTCAGGTGTTTGTGGTCTGTTTGATGGCAAGTCACTCGACAGTGCAGTGATGATCAGGTTTATTGAAAAAAGAGGAAATCAATTGTATTATAAAAGTGGAGGAGGGATTACTTCCTTTAGCAAAAAGGATTCAGAGTATCAGGAGTTAATCAATAAGATCTATGTCCCAATTCATTGAAAGTATTTGTCTGATTGATGGAGAGGTTCAAAACCTTGCCTACCATCAGCAGAGGGTAAATGAGACTTTGTTCACTCACTTCTTTTCATTGGGTGGGATTGATTTGCGAGAGGTGATTCCAGAAGAGAAAATTGAAGGAAAAGCGAAGCTGAGGATTGTATACAATGAACAAGTTCAAAAAGTTGATCTCTTGCCTTATCAAACGAAGGCGATCAATTCACTGAAGTTGATTGAAGCTAATAAGATCGATTACTCCTTCAAATCGGCGGATCGTGATGCTTTGAATAGTTTGTTCGATCAGAGGGGTGATGCTGATGATATTATCATCGTGCAGCAAGGTCACTTGACAGATGCATCTTATGCCAATCTGGCTTTTTGGGATGGATCGGATTGGTATACGCCCAGCCGATTTTTGTTAGCGGGTACCAAGCGACAATCTTTGTTGGATAAGGGATGGATTAGGAAAACGGACATTACCATGGGCAATTACCAATCTTTTGAAAAGGTATCGCTGATCAATGCCATGTTGGATTTGGGAGAGGTTACGGTCCCGGATATTCAAAAATGAACAGGGACATTTGAATATCCCTGTTCATTGATATGTTAGTTCAACTCTAATGCCAAACAAGTGTTGGCATCAAAAGTGACATTGCCAGAGTAGTACTGGTGACCCGTCTGATCTTCGACGTAAAAAGGTAAAGTGAGTGACTTAGCACTTCCTAAATCTTTACTTACGGTAACAGTGCCTTGTTCCCCACAATCAGGAGCAACAGAACTGTTCCAATAAACATCCGCAGCTCCAGAGCCTACGATTTCACCATCTACGTAGTATGTCAGTGAGATGGCCTCATCGTCAACCAAAAATTGAGAAGCAGCCTCTCCATACCAAAAGACCACCTGGCCTGAAAACGCACATGATCCATCATCCATGTTGGCAAGGCCGTCAAAGTTGTCGCTATCCGGATCCATGCAGCCGAATACCTCAGGATCTCCGCATGAAGCAAGTGATACTAGAATGGCCAAAGCAAGTGTGTTGATGTAATAAATAGATTTTTTCATAATTGTGTTGGTTAGTAGCATCGCAAGGTACAGCTATAACCATCTCTTTCACAATACCTCTTTGTGGGTATTGTTAGGGAGACCGCTCTTAAAAACTAAATCCTGCTTTGATTAGCCCTGATTGGATGATGTAATAATCCAATAACCAACCACCTTTTGTAGGAGGCGTTCTTAAATCGTAACCTAACTCAACGAAAAGCTTTTTACTGCCATTTAGTTTTTTTGCAACTCCAATTCCAACGCTGGGACCAACCAAAATTCTTCTGAGTGGGGTCGCGAAATGAGTTTCAATATAATCATTGTGAATGTCGTAATATGTGACAGCAATTACGTTTTGTGTAATTGATAAACTACGATTAATTCCCAATGCAGCGTCCGCGTAGAATTGAAGTTTGCCATTGGTAGTGAATCTGACACCTATGGGGATGTTGATCATCAGATGTGATAAATCCACCTTATGTCGATAGGGTCGGAGCAGTTCGTTATGGAACTCTTGCTGAAACGAAAACCTGGAAACACCTAGTCCTGTAAAAAAACTCCAGCTTTCATGAAGTTTAACCGGGTGAAGGATCATTTTAAACCCTGCTGTTGGGGCCATATATGTGGAAGTTTCGCTTGATGTCTTTAAAGACATATGAGAAGCAGACCATCCAGCAAACACTTCAAAATCTTTTTTAATTTTGGTTGCCTTGGTATAGTCAACGCATTCGAATTCATCGCAAGTGGCGTTGTGGTAATCTTTAAAAACTGTAATCAGGCTTTTGTGATTAAGCGAGGCACTTTCAATTTTTGGAAATACATCGGTATAGTCACGGAACATGTATTTCAAAGTTGATTTGTACTCATTGCTCTCAGCTTCGTATACCTTGTCCTCAATTTCGACTTCTTTAATGTCGTTTTTTAATTGAAGGAATTCTCCATCTCGTTCGTAGAAATAAAATTCTCCTCCATCTTCATAATGATAGTAGAGGTTGGCTATTCCCTTAAGTAAGTATTCTAGAAATACTGTTTTCTTTATGTTGTTAATGACGACAGTGGCAGAAGTGTAGTACTTTCTTCCGTCTACGATATAACCATAAATTTCTCCAGCATTGAACTCAGTGTCTTTTTGATCAGTCTTGAAAATGCATGATTTACTGTTGAGCTCATTGGCTCTAAGGCTTATTTCACCATAGAGCGTGTCACCTGAGTGTTTGACAATATAGCCAGGATAAAAAGTTTGAGCACGCAGTATTATTGTGCTGACTATCAGCAATAGTGAGTAAAGGTATTTCATAACGTAATTGGTTTGGTGCAACAAATATATTGGAAACTCGCATTTTGCCAAAGGTTATCACCGCTCCAAATAACAGTAGAATAATCACAAAAAAGGCTGTCCGCACGGACAGCCTTTCATTTACATAATTGTTGTTGTGATTACTTGTCAATGATCAACTTTTCATAGAAGATTTTCTCCTGTTGATAGATGAGCACTACATAGGTGCCCTTATTTAAATCGCTCGTTGTAAAAACCTGCTGATTCCTAAACTCCTTATGCAGTTTTCCTTTTAGGTCATAGATTCTTAATAGCTCGGCTGGAGAATCAATAGAAAACTGATCAATTGCTGGATTTGGATACACTTTGAGTCGCGTGCTGAGCAAACCCATTACCTCATTCATGGTATCATCAATTACCTGAATTTCCTTATCAACTGGGGTTGCCATTTGATAATTGCCATTTCCTTCCTGCGATGCTGTGATCGTCACAAATCCTGCTCCAAGTAGTTGTGCTACTGCTCCTTCAATAGACATCACTTCATCATTTGAAAGCTCATACACCACCGCTAAACCTGATGTGGCAGAAGCTGTCAATTGGAGTGAGCCTGCTGAGAGGTTGATCTCTGAGGCTAGTTCAAAGTCAATTTCCTGGCTGGCCTTTTCGACTGTCAATACACCATTGGTATACGCAAAGTTATAATTATCAGAAACACCTCCCGATAGGACTATATCATAGCTCCCCGCATCGCTGGTACTGTCTGCTGCCACAGCTATCTGTACCTCACTGCTCAATACAGTTGAATCTTCGCCATTGACAAATCCTGCGTAAGTGAAGGTCAGCTCCGGGTTTTTCTCCCCATATACACGTGACTGATTATCAGCTGTCACCGCTAAGGGAGCCTTAGAGACAGTCAGCACACCAGCTTCCTCAGTAAACGCATAATTATTATCCGACCCTCCATAAACTGAAATCGCATAAGTGCCTACATCGCTGGTCTGATCTGCTATGGTACTCGCTACGGATACCGTATCCAGCACGCTGACATCATCACTGCCCACAAAGCCTGTGTAACTGATGGTAAACGCTGGATTGGCTGAGCCGTAAACTTTCACTGCATTATCAGCAGTGGCAGTCAATGCTGCCTGTACGACCTCCAGTACACCGTCACCTGAAGACTCGTAGACATAGTTGGCATCTGATCCCCCCGTCATGGTAATAACATAAGTACCTACATCACTAGCTGCATCTGCCTCACTGAACAGTTCAGGTGCCTCATCCAGGTCTGCAATCTCATCTCCATTGACTAACCCCGTGATGCTGTAAGTCAAGTCATTTGACTTACCGTATGATCGGGACGCATCAGCGATTGTCACCGTAAGTATGGCCTTATCCACCTCAAGGGTGCCATTGGTCACACTGATCTCATAGTTGTCAGCAATCGCGCCTGTCAGCGTGAGATCATAGCTACCCACTCCACTGGCTGCAGTCGCATCCGTGACTACAGTTGGTGCAGTGATGTCATTTTCGTCTTCACCATTGACAAATCCTTCGTAGCTCACCTCGAACACAGGATTGTCCTCACCATAAGTTTTCGCAGTGTCTATGGCTGTTGCCGTGAGTGATGCTTTCTCAACGGTCAATTCGCCCTCCGTGATGTCGAACTCATAATTGTCTGCTGATCCTCCAGTTACGCTAATGGCATAGGAGCCAGCATTGCTAAACTGAGTTGCCTCACTAGATATGGTCGGGCTTGTGATGTCATCGGTATCATCTCCATTGACAAATCCATTTATGCTTAAGCTAAATGTTGGGTTCTGCTCGCCGTATACTTTGCTGGTGTCTTCAGCAATAACAGTCAATGATGCTTTTTCGATGGTAAGGGTACCTCCTGCACCAACAAAATTGTACTTGTCTGCCAGCCCTGTAGTGATGGAGATATCATAAGTCCCTGCCGGACTGGTAGAATCTGCATCTGTAGAGGTATAGGGCATGGTGCTGATATCAGTAGTGTCGTCATCATATTTAAAGCCTGAATAGACGATCTCAAATTCCGGATTAGGATCACCATAGGTCTTACTAGCATCTGAAGCTGTCACCAATAGACTGGCTTTACCTACGGTCAATGTATATGATGAATCATCAGCAGCGAAATAGTCAGCATCACCATCCTGTGAGGCTGTGATGGTAACACTACCCACTCCCACGAAGTTGACGGTATCTCCATCAATACTTGCAACAGCCGGATCGCTGCTGGTAATGGTCACATCCAAACCTGAGGTGGCTGTGGCCGTAAACGCCGGTACTGCATCTCCATAGGTGTAAGTAGTTGAGTCAATTTCAAAATCAATGGTTTGAGTTTGTTTTGCCAGAATTTCCAATGAACCATTCACCAAAGTGAAATCATAATGATCATCTTCACCCCCTGCCAGGACTATGTCATAAAAACCTTCAGTAGAGTTTTCATCTGCAGTTGTGCTCGCTGATGGTACCTCATCCAAATCACTTTCATCATCATCCAGCACAAATCCATCATAGGCAATTTCAAACACAGGATTTGACTGGCCAATAGCCCTACTCGTGTCGCTAGCTGTAGCGGTAAGACTTGCCTTAGCTGACGAAACCGCATAGGACTGATCTAATGCGATGTAATCTGCATCTCCCGCCTGCGTGGCTGAGATCTCAAAATCTCCAATACCAACAATGGTCACATCATTGTCGGAGACAGTGGCCACCTGAGTATCGGAACTCGAATAGGTTACATCCAGATTAGCATTTGATTGTGCCGGTAAGTCAATCACATCGCCGTAGGTGGGACTATTCAATGCTGATAGATCTACGCTCTGATTGAATTTGTCTACATAGGAGAAACTGGTTTGCCCGACTGAACTCCAAACGTCATTGTCGTCCCTTACACGCACATATAATACATGATCTCCAAAGGCTACACCTGTCAGGTCCACATCAAAGTCACCAGAATAGACAGAGGTATCATTAGCCAGGTCTATTGATGTACCCAAGCCAAAACCGGGATCATCATCTATGAAATACTCCGCAGCAGTGATGATGGTAGCTGAAGTTTCGCTTTTCGACTCGGAAATGTAAAACCATCTGGTTTCAGCCATACTCCAAACACCCCGATCATCAAGCACGCGAATGCCTAAGGCATGAAAACCCGTTGAAAGTGTATCAATAGTAACTTCTGCAGTGACACTGACATTAGTCGAGGCACCAAGATCAATGACGGTACCATTTCCTACTCCAGGGTCTTTGTCAAAGAAATACTCTGCTGCATCTACTGTTACGGCAATTGGATCGCCACCGCCCGTCTCCTGTAGGTAAAATGTTCGGCCTTCTGCAATACTCCATGAGGTGCCGTCATAAGTTCTCACATTCAACTTGTGAAAACCTACCTCGAGAGTGGAAATATCTACCTGTACTGTTTCATCGATAGTCGCACCAGGAGTAATGGTAATAGCAGCGCCATTGCCTACACCTGGATCGTCATCGAAGAAGTACTCTGCTTTTTCCAGGGTTTGCGCCTGGACCATCACGGTGATCAGTAAAAGCATACTGAGCAACCATGACCTTTTCATGAGTCGTGTCAACACGCGATTAGTTGTTCACTTTGGCTTTAAACGTTACATTCAAGGTGCCGTCTTTACCCACGGTTGTCTGAGAAAGGTCCATTTCGGTAACCTGCGGGATGGTAGGAACAGGGGATAAGTCATACACGCCTCCGGCAGTATCTCCGCTAGGAAACGGATCTGAGCCACCATACATGCCTACTTGTGTCCCATCGCCTGCATCGTCATAACCAGGAGAGGAGGGATCTAATCGGAGATTGATCTGAGGTAGGGAGAGCACGATGTTTGAAGGAGAAGTTAAATGGTCAGCAAAAACAAAATCCTCAAATATTGGAAGTTCCCCTTCAACGTTACCAGAACCTGACATATCTTCTGCTGGCGCTAATGAAATTGTACCAGTACCTTTCTCATGGTGATATATATAATTGTTGTTGACTACCAGACCTGCTGCTGTTCCATCACCTTCTGCACCTAATAAATAGAAATCTGAGGATCCAGTCCATCTGAAGACCCAAAGGTTGTCCGAAAAGGTAAATCGTTGTGTAGAACTGTTGCCGCCATAAAAGCCAAGAATGGTATTGTGCTGAATTATTATTGAACTACCATATCCTTGATTGATTCCACCTAGAATGAGGTTATTAGCAATGCTTACGTTCAAACTTCGACCTTCACCATTACCTAGCGTTATTTTGTTGCCAAATAAATTGTGCTTGACAGTGACACCATCGACATAGGTTAAACTTAAGGAAGTGCTAACAGTGTGGGCAAATCGGTTCCGTATTATTTTAAGATTTTCTAGTTTGTTATCAACGTTTCGTCCTGTGATCACGCAACTGCTTGTTATCCAAAATCCACTGATCACTGAATTACTTGCGTATGTGCCTTCGCCAATGTCGTATCGCAATTGAAAACTAGAAATTTTGGATGGTAGGCCTCTTTGAGTATTGGGGTTATGACCCGCTCCAAAGAGGGATAGTGATTTTTCAATAACTGCGGAACCATATGATGTATTCGAGCCAGCCACATAAATGGTGTCTCCCGCATTTGCTGAGTCGATTGCCACTTGAAGATCTGAGTAGTCGGCATTGCTGTCGGAGGCATTGTCAACGGTAATAACCGCTGCTTGTGTATATCCTAATGTTAGGATAAAAAGGATAGAGTAAAGTTTTTTCATGATGATTAATTTTGGTTGAAAATGAATACTTGTGATAGCAATTTGTCAAAAAAGTAATCCGTTGAAGTACCTCTTAAAGAGGTGTTTTATGCGAGATATGAACATATTTATGTAAACGGTTAATCAATATAATTATCTGCCAGTGTTCAATTCAATGGTTAGGATTAGGAGAACAAAACAATTCTTTTCAATCATGATTGAATTTTGTTTGAGATGATCACAGATGCCAGCAGACTTTCATCCACCAGCACCTGAAATCATCATTGAAAAGAGTTAAGTTTATTTTAGACCAGTGTTGTAGAAGTTGTTGATGCCATCGTAGACCCACAATTCGCCATTAATAAGTACGATTTGGATTTCATGCCACGCATCTTCATTCAGGGTTGCAAGATTTGGTACGCCATATACCTTGACCCTATCTAAATCTTTGTCCAGTTTGATAATCTTACTATCCTCTCCAGCGACTTGCAGGGCCCAAAAGTGGCCATCTCCAAAAACGAGATCATTAGGTGTCTCATAATCTGTATAAACCGTTTTAATCCCGCTGGTGCTGATCGTAGTATAATTACCGCTCTCATCGGTATGAAAGTCTTCACCGTCATAGACCCAGAAAGCTTCATTATAACCATTTGATGAGGCAAGTTGTTCCGTCACTTCATTGGCTGCAATATCTACTTTTGAATACGACCCGTAGACAATACTCCAGAACGACCCATCTTCATAGTGAATGTTATCAATGGGGAAATTTTCGCTCAGTGAAACTCCCTCCACAAGGTCTCCATTGGCTACATTAACAGCAAGCGCATGTTCATTACCAATGTGATATACCAATTCATCAGTTGCTCCGTCATAGGTGACAGTTGTTACCCAAAGTTCTGATCCTGTCCAGGTTGGTGATCGGACATATGTGTCAGCAAGTGTGTCGGGTAACTGAACAGAGAAGGTCGGAGCGGTACTTATTTCAATTTCCTCATCGACAAAAGCTGGGATTGGATCCATCGAGATGGTAAAGCTGCCTTTAAATGATATCTCCTGGTCTGAGTCCTCAGGTGAGAACAATACCAGGTCCATTTCCACCAGATAATTACCTGCACTTCCCGACAAGGTGACGGAACCACTTTTATTGACATAATACTTTTCGTTTACAGAGTCAAACCCTGTTATAAATGTCAATTCAAACACATCCCCGGACGCATCAATATTGTCTAGCAATTCTCCATCACTTCCATATAGGTCAAAATGGTCATAAGTGCCTGTTTTGAAATGCTCATCACCAGCGTAATGAAGCTCCATCCACCCACCAACAGAAGCATTGTCCGGGCCCGCATAATTTGGACCATTGAATGGATCATCATCTGTAGGTACGATGGCCGCATCATAAAATGAAATTCCCGTGCTTATATGTGTCTTTGTACCACTAAATGCAGGATCTCCTTTACCATAAGATTCGATCCATGTTCCAACAACCGAGTAAACCTGTTCGCCCATTTTCACTGTATTTGGTGCCAGCTCTTCAATATCAGTTACATTTATGGTAAGGGTTACAGTAACCAAGTCTGCTGTTCCATCACCATCATGATCGATGTTATCTGACACAGAGATAGACATGGTATGAGAAGTTGTGGTTTCATAGTCCAGTTTGGACTTAACTGTAAGCTCTCCGGCTGAACTCAAGCTGAAAAATGTAGTATCTGCACTTGTGATTGACAGATTATCACCATCTGCATCCTCAAAAACGACCTGCCCTACTACTGTTCCTACCGATGCATCTTCTGCAATTTCGAATGTCTGATCAGCAATGGTGGGCAATACATTTTCTGCAATATCCACAACTGTAACTGTAACAGTCGCGGAGACAGAAGTCTCAGCATCCTTTACCGTTACATCGAACTCATAAGCGGCTGTTGTCTCAAAGTCTAGGTTTTCAGATTTTGCTACGGTGAGTTTGCCATCTGTAGAAAGGGTAAACGTACCTGATGCATCATTCATAGTAAACGTCAGCGAATCCCCATCAGCATCTGACGCTGTAATCTGGCCGACTACAGTTCCCTCTGCACTGTTCTCATCAATCATAAATGATTGATCGGAAATAACAGGAGCTGTATTTTCAATTAATTCGTCCGCATCCCCACAACTCCATAGAATAGTTAGTGAAGTAAGCGTAATTAAATAATTAAATATTTTCATGATGATTAAATTTTATTTGAGATGATCAAAGATGCCAGCAGACTTTCATCCGCCAGCACCTGAAATCATCATTGAAAAGCGTTAAGCTTATTTTAGACCGGTGTTGGACATTATTCGCTAAGTCGGATCAACTCCATCACGTCAATTACACCATCTGTCTCATAGATGCAGAGAATGCCGTCTGCAGTAAACATGACGTCAGCGAATCGAATTTCATCATATCCAGGAAGCGTAATAACCAGATCATAGTTATCGATTTCATATGTTCCATTTACTTCTTCATAGGTAGTTTGATTTCCAGCATCATCATATTCAATCTCTATGTATTCTACATCCCCATCATTTTCAAAAGTGAAGTAATAATTAGACTGAGATTCATCCTTTCCTATTTTTTCACCGTCCCAGGAGTAAACTGCAAAATCATCGTAAATAGATAAATTCAGTTCTTCCAGTGACATAGTGACTGCATCCTCATTGATGTCTGTGAAAGTCATTTGCTCATTAGCAATTGTTACATTACTGAATTTTTCGGTACCTGCATCAGTGGTAATAGTAATATCTGTTCCGTCAATCTTGTACGTGCCAGTGGTCCAATCGTACTCATTCGCTATTTGATTATCGTATTGAGCAACTCTCCAAAATACATTGCCAGCATCGTCAAATTCATAATTGATTTCGTACGAAATGCCATTGGCATCAGCGTTTTCCAATCCCACTAGTTCTGAGTCTATTTTATCAACAAACCAATTACCTGCAATAGACTCTAGTGCATCAGTCAGGTTAATGGTTAGGGTAAAGGTGACTGGGTCGTTATAAAACTCTTCAGTTGTTGCATCATAGTCCTGAACGCTCATTTGAAAAGACAATGTGGGTTTTGTTTCATAATCAAAACCATCTTTTGTGTACAATTTCCCATCAGTTTCACCAAGAGAGAAATAGTCCCAGAATGTATCATCATTCGCATCAAATGCAATTGGATCTCCATTTGGATCACTTGCGGTTAATGTACCTACCAGCACATCAAAGGCTACATCTTCGCTAAATGTGATGGTCTGATCAGTGACCGTGGGAGGTTGATTTTCCTGGATGTCATTGATGTCTATCGTGACCTTAATCCTAACTGAAGCATCATTCTCGTCGAAAATGTCTACATCGTATGAATATTGTGTGACAGTTTCATAATCCAGACCACCGTTGACGGAAATTTTCCCATCTTCAGTTGCCTTGAAATTATCGAAAAATGCTGTTGGAAATTCAAAAGTGAGCTTACCACCTTCTGGATCAACTGCCACAATTTGACCAACCTCCGTATCCTCAGGTGACTCTTCATCAACTGAGAATGTTTGATCAGTGGCGACAGGAGGAAGATTTTCGTCCACATCCGTTACAATGATTGTTATAAATGCAAATACCTCAGGATTTTCAAGGTCTTTTACGCCAACCTCAAATTCCCAGCCCGTGGCATCTTCATAGTCGAACTCTACTTTACCAGTGATGGCTCCAGTGCTCGGGTCCACTTCAAATTCATTGGATGCTAAGCTTCTGAAGGTGAGCGGATCTCCCTCGCCATCAACTGCCGAGATGGTGCCAATAACACCCGTGTGCCCTTCCTCAATTGTAAAGCTTTGATCCGCGATCGATGGCGGCAGGTTTTCCTCACAAGCACTAAACATGAGTCCAATGGCAAAGAATAAATAAATAAATTTTTTCATGATGATGTGTTTTGTTTTGAACATCACAATGATCATTATGCAAGTACTCCTAATCAATACCCCTTTTGGGAGATATTTACTATAATAACGTTATTAGGAATAATAAAAAATACCACTTAATAGGTATTGAGATAGTCGATGATTCAGCACGTACACGGAGGGTTGGCCGGCTGATAAGCACCAGTCTGGGTGAAGACTCAGATTTCGACAAGCTCAATCTGACAAGCTGTTCGACAACCAATCTGATCTACTTCGACAAGCTCAATCTGACAAGCTGTTTCAACGAGCTCAACCTGCAACTATTTAGACTGCACAATCTGACAAGCTGTTAAGACAGGCTCAATGACAATCAGATTTCGACAAGCTCAATCTGACAGTCTTTTTCGACAACCAATCTGATCTACTTTGATAGGCTCAATCTGATAATCCGTTTAGGCGAGGGCAATCTGAAGCTATTTCAATCAACTCAATCTGACAAGCTGTTAAGACCGACACAATGACAATCAGATTTCGACAGGCTCAATCTGACGATCTACTTCAACAACCAATCTGACAATCGGTCTACCTCTACGAGGGGAATAATCAAGTATCAACAGCTCAAATCAGTAAGTTTTAGAAGCTACCTACCCATCAAAAGCTAATGCGCCAACTCAAAATGGGTAAAAACCCTGTTCCTAATTGGAGTATCTGTCGGGCATTCTCACGATCAAAATCTGCACCAATTACCGATCGTCGATTCAACATATTGTTGGCTTGCAAGACCCATTGGGTGTTGCTCCGTTTTCGATTTTTCTTGTAAATGATCGAAGCGTCAACCAGTAGAAGAGGATCTTGCTGAAGTTCATTGGGCCGGGAATAGTCACCGATATAATATCCACTGGCAATGGATCGATCCAGGTCTATAGGTGTGTAGTACTGAGAGCCGCCATAGGTGCTGGAAAGATTGATATTGAGGAAGTTGGATTTGCCTCTTTTTTGACCGACTGCCCATTCCTTGCCCCCGACTACATTGAGTACATATCTCGCATTGTATTGTGATGGGCGTTTCACTCCATCATTTGCCATATAGTTAGCTTCGAAAAGGGAGGTATTACCAATGAAGTAAAAGCCATTTTCCATTGTTCTCTCGACCGCTAGTTCTATTCCATAGTGATGGCCAGTGCCGTCATGATTCAGGTCAAAGCTCTCGAAAATAAAGTCATAGCCCCCTACGCGTGAGATCGGATAGTGTACGCCTGTTGCAAGGTTCCACTGGCGCTGATAATATGCCTCAATTCCCAGATTCCACAAATCGTTGACTTGATTGTAAAATCCGACTGTAAGGTGATGAGCTTTGTTAAATCTTAGGTCATCATTGAGTCTGCGGTAAGTATTTGTACTTTCATCTTTTTGCAAACTGATGTAGCTAAAGAAGGGTTCCATTTGACTATGCAACCCATAGGCCAAATTCAGGGACGATCGATTAGTTAAATTGTATTTAAGCCCAATTCTGGGTTCGATGGACAGCTCTCCTGTCATGGTGAGCAACATGGCGTGAATCCCAATGTTGAGCTGCCAGCTGTTGTTTAAGTAAAGTTGAGAGCGTGAATAGAATTGCATCAGGTATGCAGATCCCTGACCATATCTCAGGGTATCAGTAAGCGATGTGTTGGCGGTAAGTCTGCCCTCATCCACCTGTCGGTAATTCACGTTGCTCTGAAGACGATGTATCATTACACCGGATCTGTGTTGATGTTTATTGTTGAATCTATGATTGATGTAGGACTGCCAGCTAAACCGGAAATCTTTGTCCTGTCCAAGGCGCGTAGTGTCTGCTGTGATCAGGTCATAGTTTTGGTAATATCTTACCTGGTTGAGCTGAATACCCGTGCCTAATACAATTGATTTTATATACGTGTTCTTATTTACCGGATGAATGTAAGAAGCTCCTATTGTCCCGGTAATATTGCGGTTGATTCTGGCCAGATTAGACCACTGTCCGGTCCATTGAGTGGTGTCCATGGCTGGTAGATATGACAGACTGCTTTTGCCACCAATCCCAAAGACATTGAATACACCGTGCTGAGAGGTTGTATGATGTATTTTGAAGGAGAGATCCTGAAATACGGGGACACCACCTAAATTTAAGAAGCCATCCAGCAAGCCTGTAGTCGAATATCGGTAATTGGCCAGGTAGGAGGAGTTACCTTTCTTACCAATGGGTCCCTCTGTGGCAACATCTATGCCCAATAATCCAATCTGTATGGAGTGCTGCCTTTTTGTGGTATTTCCATTGCGAAACCGCATGTCAAAAACGCCTCCCAAGGCATTGCCATAATCGGCTGGGAATGCTCCGGAAAAGAAGTCAGTATTGGTGAGGAGTCGTTGGCTAAATATGGTGAGCGACCCTCCTGATCCACTTAATACACCGAAATGATTTGGATTGTAAATGTCCATGTCTTCCAATCGCCAGCGGTTGGCACGTGATGCATTTCCCCGAATATTTATTTCGTTTACTGTGATGGAGCCTGCAGGAGAAACACCAGGAAATTTCCTGACCACCCTGGCAGGGTCATCCATTCCACCAGGGATTTTACTCAATTCTTCAACCGGAAAGGATTTTGCACTGACAATGGCAGCTTCATTTGTAACGAGTCGCTGATCAGAAGTCACTATTACCTGCTCCAATTCTTTGCTTTGCTCCTTAAGTTTGATTTTGAGCATTACATCCTCAGCATTTCTGACCAGGACACCTTTTTGGATATAGGTTGAATACCCCAGAAAACTTATTGAAATATCATGCCTACCTAATGGCACGCCCTCTAAACTGAATCCACCCTCCGGGTCTGTAATGGTGCCAATATTTAGGTCTGAATTAATGATTGACACTGTGGCTCCTGGTAGAGGTTGATTGTTCGAAATGTCATATACCTGACCCCTGATGTTGTGCAAATTGTCTTGTGCAAATGAGATTGAATACGACAATATCAGTGAAAGCAGAATTAATGAACGCATGATGTTTTGGACCGGTTGTTTTAGAATATTCTAAACTATTGCATAATCATTATTTATATGTCTCTACATGATTTAATTTTTAATAAAAGCGACAATATCTCCCTTAATAGGTATTTACATCGGTGATAGAGCGACCTAGTTTAGTATTTCATTTAAAAAATCAATGACTAGGATATCGCTACTTGAAGAAAACAGCTTGTACAGGTCTACATTGGCTCACCAAATAAACCAAGCTGATAGCGAATACGATTTACATTCCTTCCAGGAGGCGAGTTCATTTCTGTTAGCTTTTAGACCAGGAAAATTTAGCGTTTGCATCATTGACTTGGACATGTCAACAGCATCTGGAAAAGAGGTGATCAAAAAAGTAAGACTGGTGGCTCCTGAGCAAAGATTTTTAGCCACTTCCATTTTTTTTGATGAAGTGCTTCATCGAGAGTTACGCGAGATGGGAGTCTCGGGAGTATTGGTCAAAAGCGACAAACAGCTCAGAATTGAATCTGCCCTTAAACAAATGATGGACGGACTGTCTGCCTATCCAGAAAAGTTCTGTTTTAGAGATACAGCATCACTTTCGCGAAGAGCGCTGGAAATACAAAAACTTTTTAGAATGGGAAATGATCTATCAAGCATAAGCGATCAACTGGGAGTAGATCAGATTACAGTGAAAATGTATCTAAAAGGCCTTTCTGCCATCTGATGTTATGGAACATAAGTCCCAATTAATAGGTATTTTCTGCTTTGGTGGATCAATGTATTTGCTTTTCATAAATTCCATTGCTAACATAAGGTTTCCAAATCACTAAATGCTTATGTATAAAATTGCATTCGTTGATGATCACAGCCTTTTTTCCAGTGTCTTAAGTACCTTTCTAAAGGAACAAAATCCCAACTATGATGTGGATCATTTCGATGATCCGGATGAGTTTTTAAAAAATTATGCTGAACAGGAGTATCAACTATTGATACTAGATCTTGAAATGCCGGGTAAGTCTGGAATTGAGGTAATTCACCTGGTGAGAGAAAAAGTACCAACCCAGCCGATCATTGTATTGTCCATGTTTTATAATGAGCAGCTCGCCTATGAGTTGCAAAAACTAAATGTTCAATCATTTCTTCCAAAGAATGTGGATGCTGGTGAACTTCAGAAGGCAATTCAACTGGCCCTTGAGAGAAAGTCGTACTTTAGGTCAGATGTCACACCTGAGCGAATTGACTCCATTAAGCAGTCTGGATTCTTGTTGACGCGACGCGAGTTAGAGATCATCAAGTGCTCTGCAGCCGGGCTAACTTCCAGAGAAATGGGCGAGAAATTGTTCATTAGTGAAGGAACTGTGAAAACTCACGTTAAAAATATTATCAATAAGACGAATTCGAGCAATATCAAGGAAGTGATCTCAAATTTCCAGAAGGAAGGATGGGAAGTGCTCACATAATATGATCAAACAAACACTTTGTATTTTATTATGCTTGTTTGGTTCGCTTGGCGCCATGTCTCGAAGTGAGGATATGTTTCAATTGGTTGAGTACTATGTCGATACCACCAATGCAATGACCGTCGATCAAGTTGCACTTCAACAGTTTTCTGCAAGAGAGAATCCTAATTTTGGTTTTAATCCGAATCGGATATGGCTGAGATTGAACATTGAAGAAGTCAAAGAGACAGGAGATTTTGAATATCTCGTCTTGGGAACAGATCGAAGCTTTTCATTTGAGTCATATGAAGCATCGGATGCCCAGATTTCTAAAATTCCTGTTTTGCGGTTGGGGACAGCTCAGGTGATTGAAATGAGCCAATTACAAAACAGCAAATATTTGTTCTTCAGTACGCTTGTTCTGAATATGACCATGCATGCAGGTGTAGAGGCCGTAACGAATCGTGGGGCACTTATGGCTAGTCTGGGAAGGAGGGTTGTTCCCTACTGGATGACCATGATTTTGTTGGTGCTAGGTTTCCTGATAGTCTTTACCCACTATCTTATTTCAAAGCAAACCTTTTACCTGGTCTATAGTATGGGTTTTGGCATTTTAGGGACATATCTGGCCTATCACTCCGGATGGCTGAATGTCTATCTGAAATCGTATGAAGTGATGAGGGTGACCTTCTTAATGAACCTTATATACCTTTTTGTTTGGTTGCCTTTGATGTATATATCGCGACTAAAAAATGAAGTCAGCTTATATAAAAAGCTTGCGATATTTTCTGGATTATTGATTTTGTTCAATCTGGCTTTGGTTTATGGTGGTCTTGGTAAGGAGATAGATGTGGTGGGTGTCGCGACGGAATTCATCGTCTTTCAAATTTCGTTGATCGTATTGGTGTTAAAGACCAGGACCAAAATCTTTGAAGTGAATGAAAAGTGGTTCTATTACATCTACCTGTTGACTCTCCTGACGCCAATATTATTTGCTCTGGACAATTACGGCGTTTACCCAGACTCCTGGGCTAGTAGATATTCATTTGAGTTGGTAGTTTATTTGGAAGTAGCCATGTGGATGACCTATATGGGCCTTAGCATTCGCAAGAGCATCGGAGAAAAGCTGAGGCTTGAGCAGATCCATATGGACTTGAAGAAAAATGTCAAATATGCGCTGATAGAGGGGCAGGAAAGAGAAAGGCATTGGTTTGGTAAAGAACTTCATGACAACATTGGAGGTACGCTTAGTGCCATTCGATTATTGATTCAAACCAATTCAAAAGCAGCGAGCCCTTTTCTGGATCAGGTTAGTTCAGACCTAATGACAATTTCATCCAATTACATTAGTCCTGATATCGTCAATGAATCATTGCAACACGAGCTGGAAAAGTACATTAGTATGGTAAACCAATCAGGAAAAGTGTCTATTCAGTTGAATATAGATTCGACTAAGGTGCTCTCTTTCAGCTCAGATCAAAAGCTCAATGCATATAGAAGTATTCAGGAAGGGATCAACAATGCCATAAAGCACGGCAAGGCTACAAAAATTGTTATCGATATAATGGATCGACCAGATGACAAGCTAATGATCTATATAGAAGACAATGGAGCTGGGTTTAAGGGGCCAATATCAGAAGGTATCGGCTTGAAAAGTATTAGAGCGAGATTCGATCGATTGGAAATGGACATGTCAATAGGCTCAGAGTACGGACATGGGGCATATCTGGAAATGGTTATTGCGGTATAAGGGGAAGTAGTAAGATGACCTTAAAGGAATTGGTACATACGGTTTTGAGAATAGCATGGGTGCTGGGTATATGCTCCTTGATATCATCTTGCGGTTTCAACGATACTGATCTATTCAGAGATCGAACTTACCAGGTGATTGACACTACTGGTGAGCTAACTTCAAGAGAGATCAAAAAATTGCACGAAAGTGGTGGATCTCAATTGGTTGAGTTAAATCCTGGTTTAGTGGCGCATGACACCTGGTATATTATCGACTTGAGTGATCTCTCCACGAGTGGTTATTTGGAAGTGACCAGGCCGAGAACAATGGTCAAAGCATTTTATGTGAGCAATGAGATTGGACTTCATCAGGTCGATCGGCTTTCAGAAATTAACCGAAATATAGTACCACTTGATGCTGCCGACGAGACACTTCTGTTTAAGGTTACCTCGATGACCAGGCAGGTAACACTTCATTTTCAATGGTTTGCTAATTTATCAGAGATGCATGAATCTATCCATCTTGATTTATTTTATATAGTCCTGATTGTTTTCTTGTCCAGCATTCTTTTGATATATGCCTTTTGGGAAGTTGTTTCAACTAGAAAGCAGTTTTACATTTATTTTTCGGCCATTCAATTCTGGTACCTAATATTTCTGCTATATGACACAGGATATTCCCGATATCTGTTTGGGGATGGTATTCATGTTTGGGTAGGCAGGTTATCTGTGCTGCTATATTTGGCAACAATTTTGCCATTTATCTATTGTCATTTTAGGCCGAATACTAAGCGAACAACACGCATCCTATTTCTTTCATCTGTGGGTGTCATCCTGATTCTTTTTAGTATGATGGTTTTAGCTCCGATTACTTACATGAATTCGACCATTTTTGTAGATATCCTGAGAGTTTTTCGACTGTGTTCTCCAATAATAATCTTGTATTTCTATAGGGATTGGTTTAAAACACGAATAGATTTTTTATTTACTTTGATTGTAGCTCTTATAGCAACCGCCCCCATTCTCAAATCCATTCAGAATGCAAGAATCATCGAGCATGATTTCCTGGAGCATTCTTTTTCTGCTTCAATGTTGATACAGTCTCTACTCTGGATCATTTATTTTATCATGGCAGCATTGAAGTCTAACCGAGAGAAATTGCTGTTGATGAGATCTTATCAAGGACTTCAGAATGACTACCACAAAATCCTCCTATCAGGTCAGGAACAAGAGCGTGGGTTAATCGCAGATAAAGTTCGGAAAGATATCATACCGCAGGTAAGTCATCTTTCCCAAACTATACACGCGCAACCCAAACTTGCTACTGGTTTAATTGATCGACTTATATCCAGTATTCGTCTTTTGTCCAGGACGTTTATTTCGCCCGATTTGAGCACCAACTCTTTGCAAACCGAATTGATGAGATATATCAAATTAATTCAAGGCTTTAAGGATCATAAAATTGTGCTGGACTATAAGCTTGATACCTATGATAAACAGGATGAGTTTTTGCTAATCAGTCTCTACCGACTCGTGCAAGAAGGTATTTCCAGGGCAATAGCTCAAAAAGCTCAAACAACGATTGTCCAAGTCTTGGGCAATCCAGATTTAATTACCGTCAATATTGAACATGATGGACAGTTCAGATCAGATACTTCTTTAGTGGAGAGCAATGAGCTGTTGCACATTAAAACACGATTGAGTGATTATAATTATCAGCTCAATTTGCAGCATCGGGCAGGAGATGATAATCGATTAGAAGTGGAGATTCTCAACTTGCAAAGTGCTGGGAAAGTCGGCTACCGCTCCAAATAAAACTTCCAATTCACCTTGAAAAGCTGCTGACGTTCACGCTTGATAAACAGGTTTTTAACCACGCCGTGGTACACCTCTATCGAGTCACCGGATAAGGCAATCACAATCAATGTTAGGGTGAGATCGAGCTTGAAGTTCCAGTAGTGAAATACCATCACCATTAGAAAGGAAAAAACAAGTAATTGGCACAACTGGAAGACCTTGGTGATGCCATCGTACCATTTGGGTAACGCACCATATACCCACTTAAAAAGCGTGACATTGAAAAGGCACATAATGATCGCCAGCGCAATAGCCAGGTTGGCATTCAATTCATCAATGTAGTCCTCTTGTAAGATCATGGACACCACATTGGCGTGGATTACTCCACCGAACATGTCAGGTTCCGACTTGCCCACGTAGCGTTTGTTCAGCGGTGTGAAGTACTTGTCCTCGCGGGTTTGCAGGTCACCCAAGAACTTGCCCATATAGCAGAGGATGACCACTTTGTCTTTGATCATTTCGGGAACGAAATTCTCGCTGAACAGATCATATACATCTAAGGCATAGTAGCGTGTGCCAAAGTTAGTTTGTCCAAAATCCATCACATTGCCCTTGTAGTTGACCGGCTCGAACATATTGCCTCGATCCAGGAATTTTTGCGTCTTGGCAGAGTCCATTGCCATGGCCAGCATCACCGGAAAGGCATAGTGGTCGACTCCTTTAACCGGTTGAATGGGTGTCATGTCACGACAGGCTTTCAAATCGTCCTGATTTTCTGCTTCGGTGACTGTATTGACATATCCAAATCTGGAGACAGCCGCCAGTCGTTCTTCTGGTACAACCAGTGTATCGAATTCTTCTGTTTCTTCATTGAACATGCGCAGTTCACTCCCAATCACAATGTTGTCATAAGTGGTCAGGGCGGCAACAAGGAGACTGTCTTCGGCGTATGTTTTGTGTGAAGAAAAAGTAACATCCACACCGATGACTTTTGGCTCGTACTGCTCCAGAATGAAGATCTGTTCAGCTATACCGGAGCGATCCAGTTCCCCAATGTTAACAACCACTATTTGTTCATCTGCAGGAGGTGCCGACCTCAGTTGTGACATGACCAAATCAGTCAGTTCAAAATCAGCAAACATCTCACCAATAGGATCAAAAAGGTCGAAAACCCGAAAGGCTGTGACGCTGGCAAAAGTGCCCATTAAGCCGAATATGAAAAAGGTGCAAAGCACCACGTCCAGGAAAAATCTGCGCATATTGATTAGGTTTTGGTCTGTACAATTTACTAATGGCATGTGAGAATACTTATCTTTCTCTGATCATTGAATGAAACTGTATGAATATCCAGCAATTATTTAATCTGAATGGTAAAACAGCGATAGTCACCGGAGCGTCCAAAGGCATTGGCAAGGCTATGGCCCTCGGGTTGGCTCAGGCTGGTGCCAATGTGGTGGTCTCGTCGAGAAAGCAGGCAGCTGTTGATGAAGTGGCCAAACAGTTTGAACAGGAGGGTTTGAGTGTGAAGGCGATCGCCTGTCATGTGGGAGATGAAGAACAGCAACGCAAATTGGTTGATCAAACTATATCGACTTTTGGTGCTGTGGATGTTTTAGTGAACAATGCGGCCACCAACCCGTACTTTGGACCTATTGAGGAGATGGACATGGGGGCTTTTAGGAAGACTCAGGAGATCAATGTGAATGCCGCCATGCAGTTGAGTAACCTGGTGTATCCAGGAATGAAAGAGAATGGAGGTGGTAGCATTGTACACATTAGCTCGATTGAAGGAGAACATGCTTCGCCCATGTTTGCTGCTTACAATATTTCTAAAGCAAGCCTGATCATGCTGACCAAAAGTCAGTGTACCGAGTGGGGCAAGGACAACATCCGGGTGAATGCAATTTGCCCTGGATTTGTGAAAACAAAGCTCAGCCAGGCCTTGTGGACGAACGAACAAATACATCAGGCGCTTGTAAGCAAAGTGCCCTTGGGTCGCATGGCTCAGCCTGAGGAGATGGCTGGATTAGCCGTCTTTTTAGCATCGGGGGCTTCTTCTTATATGACTGGTTCTATCATCATGAACGATGGTGGTATCATGAATGCATCATTCATGTAACGTCGGGATTACATAACCCCACAATATATCATTCATTCAGAGAAGACAACCTATATTCACGGCACTATTGAGTTTACTGTTATGACCAACTTTATTTCGTTCTTTGCCGCACGAAGCATTGATCAACCCTACATCATTCGAGTGAAGACTAAGGCCCTTGTCTCACTTACGTTCATTTCCTTGTTTTTCCTGATTGTTCGGATTATCACCAATCTTGGCAGGGAAGACGGAGGTGCTTTTTTTGCCTTATATGGTGTGGCGATTATTTTAACCGCAGTTTGTCTCATTAATCTAGGTTTGTTACGTACTGTTGGATATGAGATTGCAGGGATCTTCTTTTCGTCTGGTATGGTAACAGCCATGATGATCGGGCTGTACTTCAGCAAAAATCAGATTCACCCCATCAACGAATTTTTGAGTGGTTACTATTTTGCTTTGGTTGTGTTATGCCTTTCTGCCTTATTTGGAAATAAGAAAAGCTTGTTTTTTAATGTGGCCGTTATTTTGACGGTAGCCTGGGCCATTTACAAGAGCTCCACAGATCTCTATATTGGAGAAATTGAAGGCCTTGCCAGTCGTGGAATTGTTAACTACACCATTGTGACCTTCGCTATTGCATCCATTCTTTTTTACATTATGAAAATATCCGATGATTTTCAGGAGCGGACTGAGCAATCATCTCATCAGGTTATTGAAAAAAACACCAGACTTGAGTCCCTGTTAGGCAAGGTCAAATCGTCCTCTGTCCTTCATCGGAATATTTCTCAGGATGTGGAGGCTAACAGTGAGCAGCTGACCAATAATGCCAACAAGCAGGTGGAAAGCGTTGGTGAAATTGAAAGTACAGTAGCTATGATGGCGTCTTCAATATCGAGCAATGAAAGAACTGCAAAGGAGACGGCCGATCAGCTCACCGGGACCCTTGAGTTTATAAATCTCAACAAGGAGATCCTGGAGAAGACATTTCATGCTGTCAGAAGTATTAGTGATAAAGTCAAGGAAATTGAAGAAATCTCGAGTCAGACGGATTTATTGGCGATTAATGCTGCTATTGAAGCGTCCAGAGCTGGTGAAGCAGGTAAGGGATTCAGTGTTGTGGCAAGTGAAGTGAAAAAGCTGGCTGAACATACGCAGACCAGTAGTCATCAAATCAATGACATTGTGGAAGAGAGCATAAAAGTATCAGGTGATGCAGAGCAGTATATTAAGAAAATGTTCGAAGAGATATCCTCAATTGAAGGCCGAATCAATGACATTTCGTCAGTTGCTTCAGAGCAGTTAGGTCGCATTACATCTATTCAAAATGCTATTTCAATGATAGCCAATGAAACAAGAAGTAACGGAGAGATATCACAAAATTTGAGGCTGTCCGTCCAATCGTTAAATGAGAGTACTCATTCAATGAATTCACTGGTTAGTTAATCCCGCTTCCCGGTTAATTAGGTTTCCTGCCGGTTCACTTAGAATATGATCGTTGAATACTCAATGTTGACTATATTCGGCTCCAATTTGACCTATGGCCAACCCCATTTCTTTTTTTGAAGTAAAGAGTATCAATCAATCTTACACGGTACAGGTAAAAACAAAAGCCTTGGTTGTGCTCACCTATGTCGCGTTGACAGTCCTGTTGATCAGAATCATTACTAACCTTGGGAATGATGCGTCGTTTTTCGCGTCATACGGCGTTGCGCTTGTTTTGATTACTGTTTGTTTGATCAATTTGGTCTTATTACGAGCCTTCGGCTATCAAATAGCAGGAATATTTTTTTCTTCGGGTATGCTGACAGCCATGATGATCGGCATCTACTTTACCACCAATTCACATCCCATCAATGAATACCTTAGCGGCTATTATTTTGCCTTGGTTGTTCTGAGCCTTACTGCGCTTTTTGGGAATAGATGGAGTTTGCTATTCAATGTGCTGGTTATATTAATTGTGGTTTGGAGTATATACCTGGGTTCCAAAGAAATTATTTCGGCTGAACACTTAGGCCTGGCCAAAAGGGGAACAATTAGCTTGACGATTGTGCTCTTTGCCATCAGCGCTATTTTGTTTTACATGATGAAGATTTCTACAGATTTCCAAAAGGTGACTGAAAAATCATCCGAAGCAGCAGCCACCAAGAACGACGAGCTTCGAAATTTGCTGGACGAAATAAAGAGCTCAACGCATGTCCATGAACACATCTCACAAGTAGTGTCAGATTCGTCCCATGTACTCGCCCAAAATGCGAATAAGCAGGTACAATCCGTTACGGAAATTGAGGACACCATAAACGAAATAGCAGAAAATATTTTGATCAATGAACGATCTGCTAAACAGGCGGCAGAGCAGATTGATGAGACTGTTGAGATCATCAATGAAAACCGCATTATGCTTGACAAAACTATGAAGGCGGTCAATGATATAAGTGGAAAAATAGATCAGATTGAGGAAATTTCGAGCCAAACAGATTTGCTGGCAATCAATGCGGCGATCGAAGCATCTCGTGCAGGAGAGGCGGGAAAAGGATTTAGTGTAGTCGCGAATGAAGTGAAAAAATTGGCGGAACACACACAGTCCAGCAGTATTGAGATAAAACAAATAGTCGAACAGAGTGTGGCGATATCTTCAAGTTCTGAAGGCCAAATCAACCAGATGGTTGAAAAAATGACTCAGATCGATAAGCAGATTAAGGAGAATGCAAATCGACTTACCACTTTGGCTGGTCGCATAACGGCTATTCAAAATGCTATCAGCATGATTAGCAATGACTCAAAGGAAAATGGAGAAGTTTCGCAGACTTTAGCAGAATCAGTAGAATCCTTAAAGAAGAGCATGCAAAAAATGAAGCAACTCACAGAAGCATAATTACCAGTAACCAATGAACAAATTATTTCACTACTTCACCCAGCACATAGACAAGGATGCGTACCTGGAAAATGTAAAGTCCAGAGCGCTTGTCGTGTTATCCTTGGTGTGTGCAGTATTACTTACAGTCAGAGCAAGTACACTTATCGGACAAGAAGGTAGTTTTTTAGGCAGATTTGGCGTGTCCCTGATGATGATGGGCATTTGCTTAGGAAGTTTGTTTTTGCTTCGAGTAATTGGAGTGAAAATGGCCGGATCCTTATTATCGTCAGGACTTGTGGCTGTTGTGTTATTTGGCGTTTATTTTACCAGGTTTGAATTACACCCGATCAGTGATTTCCTCGGAGGCTATTACTATGCCCTAGGGGTACTCTGTGTGACCGGACTTTTTGGTACGCGATTGAGCCTGGGCCTAAATGTGCTCATGATCATTGTGGTGCTATGGGTGGTTCACCTGGACGGAATACCACTATACAAAGATGAATTTATATTACTCGCACGGAAGGCAACCATTGGCGTAACGATCGTGACCATAGGCATTGGTACCATCCTGTTTTTTATCATGAAGATATCAGCGGATGCTCAGGCTCAAACCGAGTTGTCTGCTCAGATGGCCAATGAGAGATATGACGAGATCAAGGTGCTTTTAGAAAAAATACGCGAGTCAACAGATGTTCATCAGCACATCTCAGGAACTGTAAATGAGTCATCGGATAAAATATCAATCAGTGCCCAGCGTCAGGTCGATCATGTCCAGCACATATTTGACTCAGTTCAAAACATAGCCAATTACGTCAATAACAATCAGCAGTCTGCATCAGCCACAGCTGATCAGATTGATAAGGCAGTAGGTGCATTGTTGATCAATAAACAGACACTAGAACAAACTGTAGATGCGGTGAAAATGATCAGCGAAAAGGTCCATCAAATTGAAGAGATATCCGGGCAAACTGATTTGTTGGCAATTAATGCTGCCATAGAAGCATCTCGTGCTGGTGATGCAGGAAAAGGATTTAGTGTTGTGGCCAATGAGGTGAAGAAACTAGCAGAGCATACGCAGAGCAGTAGTCATGAAATAAAGGAAATAGTCGAATCAAGTCTGGCGATTAGTGAGACTTCCCGTCAACATATTGCAGAGATGCTGGAATTGTTACAAGTCATCGTAGATCAGGTTCGAAAAAATGAGGAATTAGCAACCGAGCAGGCGAGTAGCATCAATGCCATTCAAGAGGCTATTAGACTCATCTCCTCTGAGACCAATAACAACGATGAAGTCTCAAAATTGCTGCAGGAATCTGTTGCCTCACTCAATCAGAGTACGCAAAAAATGAAAAGTTTGGTGAGCTAAGCTTCAATGTTTGATCTCACTCACCATCAAATACAAGTTCGAGTATCTCCCTGGTAAATGCTTCGCGTTGCTCAAAAACAAGCGGGCTGACACCATTGGTTGAAAACATGACCCAGGTACCCGATTCAGGAAAGTACCATGCTGTAGAGAGGAAGCCCACTATTGCACCCGTATGTCCGTATGCTGTCCCGTATGGTGTTTCAAAGATCTCCAGCCCCTGACCATTTTGCTTGTGATACTCGTCTTGCCAGTCTTCTGGAAGGACAGCAGTTTCTTTCATGGCTGCCAAACTCTCAGTGCCAATTATACGGCCTTCATGTAGCGCATGCATAAATAATCCGAGTTCACTCATCGTGATGCCAATATTGCCATCTCCGGTGGCCAGGTCGTAGTGGTAGTAAAATTCACTTTCCATTAGTGCATCATTAGCATTTATGCTGAGATATCCCTTTGGTATTCCAGGAGGTAGCGGTTGGTCAGTAGTACCTGCAAATGCCGAAGAGAGTTGCATAGGATCAAAGATGACTTGCTTTTCATATGCCGAGAGTGATTTACCAGTAAGGTGTTCAACAAGCAAGCCCAGTAGCACATAGTTGGTATTGGAGTAGTAATAGGTTTCTCCAGGCTCATTCACAGGTTTCTTACCATACGCCAGCTTGAGTTTGTCGGCTGGGGAATCGGATTTGAAAGGTTCGTTGATAGAGATCAATTCGTATTTCAATGGATCCAGATAATCATACAAGCCACTGGTATGATTGAGTAGCTGACGAATGGTGACAACTTCAGCGTTTCTGATTTTGTCCATGTATGGACCATCCAAATGATCAGATAATTTGTCATTCAGCTTAAGTAAGCCGTCTTCCTGTAGTTTAAAAATGCAGGTGGCGGTAAAGACTTTGGAAATACTTGCAATCATCATTTGATGGCAAGGATTAAGCATCACATCATTGGCAAGGTCAGCCCGACCCCCAGCGCCATTCCAGACATGACCATCGGGTGTGCGAAGAGAAACATTAATCCCTGGTAAGCCTTTGCTGATTTTTTCAGTGATCAGCTGCTGGAAGAGCTGATCCATTGGATGAAGACTCGAAGAGTCTGTTTGTAGTGCATAACATGCGTAATCATTGGGCTCTAAAACTTTCAGGTCACTGCAGCTTACAATTAGCGCCGCTGATAGTAGTATGAATAGCTGCTTCACGGTTTGGAGATGTAGTAGGTGAGACCAAGTGAAATCATTGAATGTGGCGCCACTGGTACGCCCCAGTAAGGAGCGAAAGGGCCTTCTATCAAAGTTTGTATGGAAGTGTTGGCACTTATTGACTCGGTGAATTTGTAAGAGAGTCCTGCTGATAACCCCATTAATGCACTGGGTCGGCCGCCTCTTTTGCGGACGTATTGCTCTCCGTCATGGACGAAGGTGCCCGTGGGCGAAAAGGTATGAATGTAGCCAATTTTTGGTCCCCAGTTCCAACTTAGACCGTCGCTGATGGCATATTGAAAATGATAACCACCAAGTAAAAAGAGACTATTTTGAAAGTGACTGTGGTGATAAAACCCTGCGGAAGCATCCCAATACCGATTCAGTTTTTTTGTGGGGATCATTACTCCGGCCTGAATGCCTGGATGAATGGGCCCAGTCACAAGATGGTGCGATGGGTAATAAAATGATTCCTTCAGTACAGAGAAATGGACGCCCAGGTCCTGAGCCCACAAAGATGTAGCCCACAAAAAAATGAGCATTAGAATAGTTCCTTTCATGAGGTGAGTTTTAAGAAAGACACACAATGGCGCTATAGGTTTCTTCAATTGGTGAAACATATCAGGATTGAACCAAAAAAGGCTTCCATGATTGCTCAGGGAAGCCTTTAAATGATTTATGATTAAGGATATTATCCTTCTTCGTCTCCGTGAATTTTCTCAGCAAGTACGGTCACCTTGTTGTTCAGCACCTCAACGGTACCGCCTTCCACTAACATGTGCGTTTCCTTGACTTTTTTCTCGATAGTCTGAATGAACTTCATGTCACCTTTACCCAATGTTGAGATCATCGGTGCATGATTATTCAAGACCTGGAAAGACCCATCGCTACCAGGAAAGGTGGCGCTATCTACTTCACCCTCAAATACCTTTTCGTCCGGAGTTACTATTTCGATAAACATCTAATTAAGCGTTAGCTTCAGCCAATAGTTTTTCACCTTTCTCAACAGCCTCCTCAATAGTTCCTACCAGGTTGAATGCTGCCTCTGGAAGATTGTCATGCTTACCATCCATGATCTCATTGAAACCTTTGATGGTGTCTTTGATATCAACCAATGCACCCTGAAGACCAGTAAACTGCTCTGCCACGTGGAAAGGCTGAGAAAGGAATCTTTGTACACGTCTTGCTCTGTGTACAACTTCTTTGTCCTCATCAGACAATTCATCCATACCCAGAATAGCAATGATATCCTGAAGTTCTTTGTATCGCTGCAATAGCTCTTTTACGCGTTGTGCAGTGTTGTAGTGCTCGTCACCGAGGATCTCAGCACTCAAAATTCTTGAAGTACTATCCAGAGGATCCACAGCTGGGTAGATACCTAGCTCAGCAATCTTACGAGAAAGTACAGTTGTTGCATCCAGGTGAGAGAAAGTAGTCGCTGGCGCAGGGTCAGTCAAATCATCCGCAGGTACATATACGGCCTGTACAGATGTAATCGATCCATTCTTTGTTGAAGTAATTCGCTCCTGCATGATACCCATCTCAGTTGCCAATGTTGGCTGATAACCTACTGCTGATGGCATACGACCAAGTAGGGCTGATACTTCAGATCCAGCTTGCGTAAATCGGAAGATGTTGTCAACGAAGAAAAGGATATCACGTCCTTGTCCGGTTCCATCTCCATCACGGAAATATTCAGCAATGGTCAATCCGGACAAAGCCACTCGAGCACGTGCCCCCGGAGGTTCGTTCATCTGACCGAAAACAAAGGTAGCCTTACTTTCAGCCAGATCTTCTTTCTTCACTTTGCTTAGGTCCCAGCCTCCTTCTTCCATGGAGTGCTTGAAGTCTTCACCGTAGTTCACAATACCCGCTTCGATCATTTCTCTCAAAAGATCATTTCCTTCACGCGTACGTTCACCTACACCGGCAAACACCGATAGACCAGAGTATGCTTTTGCAATATTGTTGATCAATTCCTGGATCAATACGGTTTTACCTACACCCGCACCACCAAACAAACCGATCTTACCACCCTTAGCATAAGGCTCGATCAGGTCAATTACCTTGATTCCAGTAAAAAGCACTTCAGTAGAAGTTGACAGCTCTTCAAACTTAGGAGCAGCTCTGTGAATCGGCAAACCTTCTGTGACTTCAGGTTGAGGAATACCATCGATGGCATCACCAACCACATTAAACAAGCGACCTTTAATTCCTTCGCCTATTGGCATTTTGATCGGCGCACCAGTATCGATTACTTCCTGACCTCTCATGAGGCCATCTGTAGCGTCCATCGCGATAGCTCGCACTCTATCTTCGCCCAGGTGCTGCTGTACTTCCAGCACATTTTTAGAACCATCTGGTTTTACGATGTAGACCGCATCCAGAATTTTTGGGAGAGAAGCTGCTTCAGTATCGAAGCTGATGTCCACAACTGGACCGATTACTTGGGTGACTTTACCTTTATTAGCCATTATGAATGTAGGTTATTAATCATTTTCAAAATCGAGTGCGAAATTAAGAACTATTTACGTAAAAGGCCAAGGAACAAGTAGTTATATCTGGGCACCTCCCTCCATTCCACTGGCGTTTCATTTCAGGTCGGGCTTTCGCTACTATTCAGCCAGCCGGCGACTCAGACAAACCGCTCTATCCCTGGTGTGAAAAATACCCAGATACACGGATTGTCCTCCATTTTTAGAAATTCTACTTTTACGTTTCACCAACATCTCTTGTCATGAACCGATTATGCTTTTTATTTCTACTGTGCTTTGCATCGACGATCACTTATGGGCAGGAAGCGCTCGATCAATTGATCAAACAGAATGCTGGCGATGCTGATCTGGTAAAAAGGCTGAAAACGTTTAAGTCTGCCGGAGCAGAAAAGTATTTTGATGTCTCAGATTTCAAACCAAACGATTTTATCAAAACAGCCAAAAACTATATAGGCACTCCGTACAAATTTGGTGGGACTTCCAAAGCTGGGATTGATTGCTCAGGATTGATTGTGAAAACAATGGAGGACCTGGGACTTCATGCGCCACACAATGCCAATGAACTGGCAAAATATGGCAAAATCATTCTAGATAAGGATGAATTAAAACCAGGTGATCTCATTTTCTTTACCAGAACCTACAATACATCTCGACTGGTCTCTCATGCGGGTTTTGTGATTGAGGACGATCAGATGTTGCATGCATCAAGCAAAGGGGTCAATATCACCTCCATTCACAATCCATATTACTATGACAAATACTATTTATTTGGTACCAGGATATTTGGTGATGATGAGGCTGTAACCATGCCTGTTGTTGTAGCCACCACGCCTACTACTGCTAAACCAGTAACGACAGGAGCTTTAAAAGCCGGCTCGATGGGCTCAGCACTGGCAGCCATTTATGACGTAAAGACTCGAGGTAAATACACCGATAGCGGTGAAAAATATAGCGGTGGAGCCCTTACTATTTCACACCCCACATTGCCATTTGGCGCCATGGTAGAGCTGACCAACCCTGCAAATGGAAGGACTATTGTTGCCAGGGTGAATGATGGTGATTCCGGAAGAGACAAAATTGAGTTCACTTTGTCCAAAAAGACGGCTAAAAAACTCAAGATCAAAAAAGATCAGCAAGTCAAAATTGATTTCAAGGTCACAAGTCTTTAATGCCTGACATGAGGTGATTAATTTTGGGACAGTGCTGTTCCAAATTTTACAGAAGGAGTTTGATATACTGGATGATCGCCATCATCGCATATGGCTGGTGATCATCACAGGATGCTATGCAGTAGCTTTTATGAACCTCTATGTACCCTTCAATGTGCAGGACTGGATGCCAAAAGGTGATTTGCCAGATGCCTTCTATTTGACCAGCTTTGGTTTGGTGGGGGCGACTTTTCTGGCTTGCAGTCAATTGATTGTGCGTGAGCAATTGACCATTACGCCATTTAAAAGATATCACTTCATTCTTTGGACCTTAGGCGAATTGGTCCTCTTGAGTACATTGATGCTATTACTTTTTGGTGAAACACATCTAGGTGGAACGGAACTTTTGTTTGAATACCTGCTTACCATGAAACAGACATTGCTGGTGGGTGCTATTCCGTATGCCACGGTGGTTTTGTATCTGCAGGCAAGAAATTCGGCTGTCAAAACACCAGGGACTCTCCTTGTCTCAGTTCCAGATGAGACAGGGGATATCCAGATGAACATTGAATTAGACCATCTACTTTACCTGAAAGCAGCCGATAATTATGTTGAGGTGTTCATTTGGAAAGATGATGTAGTGTCCAAGGAATTAATCCGAAATAACCTCAAGCGACTAGAGGTTTCCTGGACTGATTTGCCTGTAAAAAGATGTCATCGTTCATTCATGATCAACATGCAAAAAGTGTCCATGACCACAAAAGTCAGCAATGGTTTGAGTGTTTACTTAAGGGGTGTTATTGATCCTATTCCTGTATCTAAGAACTACATTAAACTTTTCGAACTTACCGGTGATGGTGATTAGAGGCAGCATTATTCACCCCTAATAGCCAATATTCACCCCAAACCAGGTGGATGGACTAGGAAGTCAGTCTTGAATCTGGCTTTCTTAGCAGTTACATTTGTTTGTTAAACAATCACACAAACAAAATTTAAGACTACTACTGATGTTGAAATCAATTAAACTGTTAGGAATCGCATGTATCGCTTTAGCTTGTGGGTCCGGGGGTGAGCAAGCCAAGGAAGCAGCGAGTGCGCCTGAGTCAAAACCAGCTCCTACTGCTGCTGCCAGTACTGACGGGAATGCTGCAAACGGCAAGAACCTGTACATGACATGTGTTGCATGCCACGGTGAAAATGGGCAAGGCAACAAAATGCTCAATGCACCGACAATAGCCAATCAGGAACCGTGGTACCTGGAACGTCAGATCAATAATTTCAGAAATGGATTAAGAGGATACAAACCAGAAGATACTAATGGCGCACAGATGACAGCCATGGCAAAAACGCTCGGATCAGATGATCAGGTCAAAGATGTGGTTGCATATATCGCCACATTAGCGCCAGTTACTGTGGCCAGCACAATTACTGGTGGTGATGCTGAAAAGGGCAAACTATCCTATCAGATATGCGCTGCTTGTCATGGAGCAAATGCGGAAGGAAACAAGACGCTGAACGCCCCAAGACTAACAGGTGTGGATGATTGGTACTTAATAGACCAGTATAAGAAGTACGGCAATGAGCTTCGCGGGTCACATCCTGAGGACACATTTGGAGCACAAATGAAAGCTATGTCTACAACTTTGAATGATGAGGATTTGAAGAATGTCATGGCGTACATTCAAACATTAAATTAAAATATGAAGAAAGGGCTTTTGTTAGGTTTGGTGTTGTTGAATGCGTTCTTGTTTATCAGATGGATAGGAGAGAAACAGCCTTTGGCAACATCAGCCGAGCCTGATTTACAAAACATTAACCTGCGTAGTTCCTGTCCTCCAGGATTTAGGCTAAATGAAGAGAATGAGTGCATTTCCATGAATCTCTATATGCAGTACAATTCTTTGCATAATCAGGGAGTTGGAGGATTAAAAACGGCTTTGCCTGAAGGACGAGATGGCTTTTCTCCTCAACAGATAGACTTGGGCAGATACCTCTTTTTTGATCCCGTGCTTTCAGCTAATCGCTCTGTTTCGTGTGCTACCTGTCACAATCCAAACAAAGGATTTAGTGATGGAATGGCCAGGAGCATAGGCGTCACTGGTGAGCCTGTGACTCGCTCAGCACCTACCCTATGGAATGTGGCCTATTTGAAAAATCTGTTTTGGGACGCCAGGGCAGAAAGTCTCGAGGAGCAAATGAAAGGGCCATTGTATGCAGAACATGAAATGGGCAATACCCCGGAGAATCTTTTGAGAACCATAAACGAGATTGAGCAATACCGCGAGTTATTTGCGGAGGCCTATCCAGCGCGCGCTAAAACTGCGGAGATAAAGGAAAATGAAATTTATCGTGCTATAGCAGCCTTTGAAAGTTCGCTGATTTCACTCAACAGTCGCTATGATCAGTATGCACATGGTTATCATGAGGCACTTAACCAGCAAGAGATCGAAGGGCTTAATGTATTTCGATCATTTGTAGCACGATGTGCAGAATGCCATACACCTCCATTATTCACCAATCAGCAAATTGCCGTAATCGGCACGCCTGATCCAGCCGGTATGCCTTTTGACCCTGGAGCACAAACCACCTATGAAGACACAACGATGCGTGGAGGATTCAAGGTGCCTAGTTTGCGAAATATTGTCAAAACTGCACCATATATGCACTCAGGTCGATTTGAAAGCTTGAAAGAAGCAGCGGAGTTTTATACGAAAGGACGAGGACATGCAGTGCCGGAAGATGAGTATCTTTATTTACATTGGCATATCTGGGAGCCCAATCTGACGGACTATGAATTGGACAGAATCGTGGATTTTCTGCATACATTAACTGACGAAACATTTAAACCGCAAATACCAAAAACATTACCTTCAGGACTAGATCCTGTTTAATCAATACCAAATTCAAAAATGGCAAACTCTAAAAAACGAATCATTTGGATCCTATTAGCACTGGTTATTGGACTGGTGGCAGGTAAATTTATATTTGGATCTACCCAAGTTGCACCACCCCCAATCATTGAATACAGCAATGCTGAAGGTGGTACCAAAGGAACCATCCCATCATTTTTTAATGCGGAATCAGGCGTGATTCATGAAGTGAAAGAAGGGGAATCTATCCAGGCTGCCGTTACACTGGCAAATCCAGGGGATATGATCAGAGTGTTTCCGGGGACATTCAATGAGACCGTATACATCGATAAGGATAATCTGACCATTCAGGGTGTCATCATCGAAGATGAGTGGCCCACGCTTGACGGCCAAAAGCAGCTGAATGATGCATTTCTATACTCAGGGAATGGGATAGTGATCGAAAACTTCAAGATCATAGAATACAAAGGAAATGCGATCATGGGTCAGGCTGGTAACAACTTCGTGATTCGAAACAATTGGATCATTGATACCGGGGTTTATGGAATATTCCCGGAGTTTGGTAAAAATGGTCTGATTGAGCACAACATATTGAGTGAGATAGAGGATGCAGCCATATATGTGGGCATGTGCGATAATATTGACGTGCGACATAACGAGGTGTTCAACAGTGTAGCTGGAATCGAAATAGAAAACAGTCGACACTGTTTGGTCGAAAACAACTATGCGCATGACAATACCGGTGGTATTTTGGTATTTATCACACCAGGTTTGCCCATCAAGACCTGCTTTGATGTGATCGTGAGGGACAACTTTATTGTCAATAATAATACGCCGAATTTTGGAGCACCAGGATCAATGGTAGCCAGTATACCAAGAGGTTCAGGGATAGTGGTAATGGCTGCCGATGACGTGGTGATTGAAAACAACATCATTACAGGGAATAAAAACTCGGGTATCGCTATTACAGATTTGAACTTTGGAGCCAATGCTACTAAAGATCCAGACTCTGAACCGAATCCAGACAGATTGGTGATCCTTGATAACTTTATGTTTGATAATGGCTCTGAGCCAATTGCCGATTTGAAGGCGCTGATGCTCACACAGCTGAGTGATAGAGGTCCTGATATTGTTGCCATCGGGGGAGGAGAAGGAAGCTCTATTCGTAATAGGACTAAATACCGAACATTTGGTGTTGGAGGATATGGTGAAGCAGCTATTACTAACACAGCCTCAGTTACCACATTCTTGTTGGATGAGCCAGTTGCACCAAGGGAAATCAAACCTGAAGAGAGAGCAGAATTGACCTATTATGGTGTATGTGCAGGATGTCATGCTTACGATATCAGGATGATCGGGCCTCCAACTCAGACGATTCAGGCTTTGTACGCCAACAATCCTCAAGGGCTCGCAGACTTTATCGCAAGTCCTACAAAGAAAAGAGAGGATTATCCTGAAATGCCTCCTCAGAATTATATCGATGAAGCGACACGTCTTGAAGTAGCCAAGTACATGTTGAACGTGAAGAAATAACAATCCCCGTACGGGATCTTTTTAATCAGTTAGTTATAGGCCGAAGGCGCTTCATGAGTGAAGTGCTTTCTTTTTTAGTAGGCCTGAAAAATGTTGTGCCAAGCGCCAATAAACTAGGCATTCCCAAGTTGCAAACTGTCCTACATGAAAAGTTAAATAAGTGGAATTTTGTATTTCATGACACGATAACTTTGATTAGGACTTAAGATCAATAACTGAAGTAGTGATAGATATACACGGTACAGCCATTCTTGATTATTATAAAGGACAAGATGGACATGACTTGATTTTACATGATCCCTTTGGTGAGGCAGAGGAAATGCCCGTTGAAGTGTTCTTTCGTGAGCCTGAAGATTTTTCAGCATTGGAGCAGTTGGCGATGACACATTGTAGAGGAAGCATTTTGGATCTGGGTGCTGGTGCGGGAGCTCATTCATTATTTCTTCAACATTTGGGCGCGCCCGTGACCGGACTCGACAATTCGCCCGGCTGTGCTGAAGTGATGAGGCTGTCTGGCTTGAAGGAGGTGGCTGAGGAGGATTATCGAATCCACCGACAGCAATACGATACCCTGCTATTGTTAATGAATGGGTTGGGTCTGGCTTGTAAGCTTGATCATGTGAAAACCTTTTTACAGCAATGTGGCAAGTTGCTTGTGTCGGGAGGTCAGATCATTGTGGATTCGTCTGATATTAACTATCTCTATGAAAACTATCCAAAGCCAGACCATGGATATTATGGTGATTTCCGCTACCAGTATGAATATAAGGGAGAGAAGGGAGACTGGTTTGATTGGGTTTATGTGGATCAGAGCTCATTGGAAGGAATAGTAAGCGCTTTGGGTTTAGATTTCGAAATATTGTTGACGGACGAGCATGATCAGTATTTAGCTCGGATAAGTGGATTTTGAAAAATGCCAGATTGTGAAGAATTCGTTGAAACACTTAGCTTTAAGTTCATATTTAGTTTGAAGCCATGAGAATCATCGTATTGCTTGCCCTTATTCTTGTTAGTCAAAATCTTATCGCTCAGGCCCCTGAGTGGGTTGATCCTGTCATTCGAGATAGTAAATGGAGCAATGAACTGTACCTCACAGCATTTGCTTCTGAGGTAGTCACTAAGAAGGAAAGCCAAACAGAGATGCAATCTCAGCTATATCAGATTGTAAAGGGACAGCTCTCGGATCAAATAATGGTCAGTGTAAATGCACAATCCGAATTGAGAATTTCCATTGAGAATACGAAAACGGATCAGTCAATGACGAGAAATTCACTGTCAGTTTCTGACGCCAATCTGGTAGGGTTGAAACTCGAGAATTATTATGACAAGAAGAAAAAAATCCTATATGCTTTTGCCTATGTGGCCATTGAGGAACTGTCTCGGTTCAATCAGCAATTGATTGAGAAAAACACGACACAAATAGATCAAAATCTGAATAGATTGTCAGGTGACAAGACATCAGCCATTGCTGCGTGCGTCGATAACAAAAGGCTGTTTTCAGAAATTGAGAAATCTATAAAGTTGCTGAATGCACTGGATCAACCAAATCCGGCTAATGTAGACGCACTTAAGGAAAAAGCAAACAGGAATAATCAAGCATTTCGAAACCTGTTCAATTCGGGGGTAGTGACCATTAACAACATCGTTTCGGCGACTTCAGGTCTTCTTTTACATCAGCTGGCGGAAGGTTCTAACACAGTGGTGAAAAGAGGGATTATTCAATACAGCAATTCGGGTGTTTCTAGTGAGTTGATGGATGAAATACAAAATCAATTGACCACATCTCTTTCTGCTGACAACAGACTGACTATTGGAGATGCCGGTGGTGAGCTTAACGGGCAGTTCAGTTTGGCGGATAACCTATTGTCTTTGTCCTTAAACATTGTGGATCAGGGAGCGGTAGTGTCCTCAACAAATTTGGAAATACTGGCAAGCACTATTCAAGCGAATGGTTTAATGATGCTGCCTCAAAACTTCGACCTAATACCCAAACTTTCGTCCATAACAATAACTGGAGAAGCAGGGGTTATGATAAAACCTTCAGACTTTGTCAATCAGCCATTGACCTACCAGGTGAAGGTTGATAATCAACCCGTCGGGAATCTTGATTTGAGTATAACAATTGAGAAGGAAAGTAAGGCAGAAGTATATGACGTGAAAACCGACAAACTGGGTGTTGCTAAATTTAACCTGAATGATGAAATGGTGCTGGCCGGTGAAGATTATCTGGTAAGGGCAGCAATCAATCTGGCGGGCTATCTAAACATCAAGCCCGGGAGTCCGTTTATCGCAGACCTTCAATCAGCCAACACATTACCAGAATTGAGGACAGAACTGATGGTTGTTGCTCCAGCAATTTACATCGCGAGTAAAGAAGAGGGAATCGAAAGCGCTTTGAAGATTAAGGTTATTGAGCCTGCTGTAAAAAGCAGCTTGGCAGGGTTGCGTTATTCTTTTGTTGACACTGAGGACGCTGCGGATTTGATCTTGACTATTGAGGCCATTGCGCGAAAGGGGCAAGTTGGGGAGATAGCCACATTGACCTTTGTTGATGCGACTGTAAGTATGATCAACAGATCATCAGGGAAGGAGATTTATAAAAACTCATTTTTCAATGTGAAGGGACTTGGCGCCAGTCATGATGACGCACAGTCCAAGGCTTTTCAGAAAGCAAGGGACATGATTGCCGATGATGTGAGCTATGAGCTCGAGTATAATAGGTGAATTTTCCTTTCTATTTTGCGATTTGTGCTTTAAAAATGAACCTGCTAAAGCATTCAAGATTTTTCTGGTTTCCTGATTAGGTGGGGAACCTGTAATGCCCATTTTGCTATTGATAGATACATTTGGGCATGATGAAAGGTTGGCATCATTGCGAAAAACTCAAAGTAAAACGGTAGAGATTTGAAGCAATCTGCCATTTAGGATGCAAGATTGTTGCTGAGTTTTTCCTTTCTGTCAAGAATCAGCAATGACGAATAGTTTCCTTGGAAAATTATTCCAGCCCCTCAATTAATTGATTATTCAGATTCACATAATCAGGATTTCCAGCAGCAGTGGCTAGTTCGATTGATTTATTGGCCGTCTCGATACAAGCTTTCTTCTTACCAAGACGTGCTAATATTTTGGCCTTTAGGTGGTAGTTCCAATAGCGCTCTTCGTCGCTTTCATCAATTACCTTACTGATCCACTTCAATGCCAGATCAGCATCTCTTTCTGTATCGTAGTAGTAGGAGGCTCCCTGGTAATAGTCTCCTAAATTTTCCGAAGAGTTATCAATAAGTGTTGCTTGAATTTGAGCTGCCACTGTCCCGTCAACATCTGTGGAAATGTTCATAGTAAGTTTAGCTTCACCCCAGATCAAATTCAGGTTTGCAGCATTACGCTGAAAATCAGAGAAGCCTATGGTAAAAGTTTCGGTAAAAGAAGTTTTCTCAACCGGAACTTCAAATCTCAGGTAATCTTCTGCTTCATCATACCCCAATGATCCCCACCAGGTAAGATTTTTGCTCAGAATGATCGTGGCTTGGTTGCCATCAAAGATTGTGTAGAGTGCATATGTGCCAGCCGCTACCTCATTTTCATTGATACTCACCTTATCCGAAAAGGTAATTTTAGTTGAGGCATTTGCACCGGTTCTCCAGACCGATCCCTCAGGAATGAGGTTACTTTTCACTTCTCTGCCTCTGGCGCTTGGTCTTGAATATTCAAGTTCTACTTCTGACAAACCAACCCGTCCTGAAACCTTAAATGTTGGACTATAAGGGGGTATAGAAATTTGCGCGGATGCGATCAATACCATTAAAAGTGCCGAAAGAGAAAGTATGTTTTTCATAACCAATTACAATTATTGGGCAATGTTAACGGAAAACTTCTGAATGGTCCAAGTTTAAACCCTAAGGTCATTTATTAACCATCTCAGTAAAAAACGACCCATGTATGACCAATGTGAGCCAGCATGAAGACCAGGGTCAAAATCCAATAAAGTGGCAAAATCCATCGGCGAGGATAGTACAATTGATGCCCCGTGATGCCTATGCCTATTAACCAAAAAAGAGCAGTGAATGCAGGGGCTGCAAAGCCAATATATGTTAGTGACCAATCACTATTCGGAAAGAAGATTTGGAGTAACCAGGAAATAAAATAGAGCAACAAACCAGCCGTGTAAATACCAATTCCCAATTTCTGTTGATTGGTTTTCCATCTTAGTTGCATGAACATAGGAATAATATACAAGGCGGGTCTGGACGTGTTTTCAAGCAGCAGCAACCAGTTTGGAATATTGTTCCAGCGTTCATCCTGATAGCTTTCAGGAAGATGAGTTGACAATAAGACATTCCAAGCTATGATTGGAATATAGAGCAAAAAACAATTCGAAAGATAGGCCTTCATTTGATCGGCAAGATAAATTGGAGCTGTTAGATTTGATCATTAAAATTGGCATATGGAAGAAGTTAGATGGGGTATTATTGGCGTGGGTGATGTTTGCGAAGTAAAAAGTGGACCCGCATTTCAGCAAGTCAAAGATTCCAGATTGATTGCAGTAATGCGACGGGATGGTGTCAAAGCAGCAGATTTTGCACAAAGACACCATGTCCCGAAATGGTATGATGATGCTGACAAGTTGATCAACGATCCTGAAGTAAATGCTATTTATATCGCTACTCCACCGAATGTTCATGAGTACTATACAGCCAAAGCAGCTGCGGCCGGGAAACCAGTTTATGTTGAAAAACCAATGGCCAGGAATTATCAGGAGTGTGAAAGGATGGTTGAGCAATGTGCGAAAAGAAAAGTGCCTTTGTTCATTGCCTATTATCGCAGGAGATTACCTAACTATTTGAAAATTCAATCTCTTTTAGCTGAAAAGGCAATTGGTGACATTAGATACGTGAGTATCACGCTCAACAAAACAATGGAACCTGATATTGTAGGTGCTGCCGGACAAGTTGGAAACTGGCGGACAGATCCAGAAATAGCTGGAGGAGGGTACTTTTTCGATTTGGCCAGCCATCAGCTCGATATTCTTGATTTTTTACTAGGACCTATTGAACAGGCTCATGGATATGCTAGCAATCAGGCAGGTCTGTACAGAGGAGAGGACATCACCACTGGATCATGGTATCACAAAAGTGGGGTGATGGGACAAGGAACCTGGTGTTTTGCAACTGGCAAGAGCGCCGACGAAGAAACCATTATGATCATAGGAAGTAAAGGGCATATCGCATTCTCTTGTTTTGGGGATCAAAGTATGACTTTGACTGTGGATGGAAAAGAACCAGTCAATTTTGAGTTTGATATCCCAGTCAATATACAACAGCCCTTGATCGAATCAATTGTAGGAGAATTGACCAATAATGGGGGTACATGTCCTAGTAAAGGTGATTCTGCCGTACGCACAGGTTGGGTAATGGATCAAATTTGCAAACGTGTGGATTAGTCAAGCATTTCCATAGCAAAGTGATCGATCCACAACGTGCCAGAAGCCAATCCATTGATTTCGATTCGAAACTTATCGAATGGGTCAGTTAGGGTAATTTCCCGTTCAATTTTCTGCCAATCATGATTGGCCCCCTTCCAGGAGTTAATTTCCTGAGCTTCCAATTCATTTACACGATCAAATTTCACCTGATACTTGCTCTCAATGCTCTTGATCCAAATACTAGCCCTAAATCGCTGGCCCTGCATTTTGGGAAATTCCTGAGCTATTCCAGGTGATAACCACCCTCCAGTCGTGTCGCAATTCAATATATCCATTCTCAGCGACTGATTACCTTCGATTTTATCAACATTGTCAAAACTGATGCTGAATTCTCCGTCTGGGACGGTTCTCGGACTATAAACCAACCAGTTGATCGGAATATCATTTTTTTCAAATTCAAAACCGCCATTAATTCCTATTGATGGATCTTTTACAGATTCGCTCATGTTGGTACATCCTAACAAGAAGGCAAGAGATAATACTATGGCAGTTCTCATTTATCAAATGTACGTGAATTTTGAACGGCTATTCTGCTGATTTAATCATGGTGAGAAGCATTTTGAATTTTTCAGGTGCTTGAACGGCGTGTGGAATATTGGCCGGTAATAGGATTGCTTCACCAGCGTTGAGATGGATTGCTTTACCAGCTATAGAAATGGTCGCCCTGCCTTCCAGTACCTGAATCAGGGCGTCAAAAGGACTTGTATGTTCTGTTAGCTCCTGCTCCCTGTCAAAAGCGAATAATGTTACATTACCCGCCTTTTTCTTAAGTATTTGTTTGCTTACTATGCCATCATTTGAATAGGCAATTTCCTGGGCAAAGTTTTGGATTGACATCTTGTGATTTTAACCCAAAAAAAACGAATCATGAACTGACGATCTATGATGATTGTCATCTACTCTCCATTTTTATTATTGAGGAACAATCCATTGATTGTTTTCCAAATCAACCTTTCCTTTCATCTCTTCTACAACTACGCGATCTACGATTGCTAACCCCACGTTGGCCATGTTATCAAAGGTATCTATGCCATCGTTGGTAAATCCCACGCGTGTTCTATGTATGTTGAATCGATCTGAAAAAGTTCTATCAAAGGCCTGCTCAACACCTTTTTTGCCAAGCATGAATCCTAACATGCCACCCCATGTTGCTGTTGGGTTGTCCGAGTCCCAGCCGCACAAAGTGCCTATCTTGATGGTTTCGATGAGGTCTCCTTCTCCATAAAACAGGCTGACAAGACTTGCTGCGAAATTGATACCTGCAGCGAAACAACCATTGCAATAGAGATTTTGATCAGTGATGCGATAGCCATCCCGTTGTTCGACCTGGTAGCGTTGATACACTGCATCTCGGGCATGTTCCCAGGTGTTTCCACTTTTGTATTGAGACTTTACGAATTCGTACATTTTGGACGAGTAGGAAGTGTCCGGTAAAACTTTCCTGGCTTCTTCCGCCATTAACCATACCTGAGATTTTACATCATCCGCCTGATTGGCGGAAGCCAAAGCATACATGGCAACATAAAATTCAGAAATCCACTGCGCATCGTATCTCGCAGTAGTTTGTATTGGCAGTAGTGCCATTTTCCGGGCAATGTCCGGACGTCCCGGCGCAAATAATCCAAAGATCTCAGTGGTCAGCTGCGCATCAATCATTTCAAAATGTTCATTGAGTGATGGACTGCTTGTTTCAGGAGGGATTACACTGTCAATCATGAGTTCCAATGCTTTTTGATTGGATACCCAGAGGTAGTTCTCCTCTTCATGCTTGATATGTTTCAACCAACCATCTCTGATTTGCTCACCTGTCAGTCGTGTTGTTTGATTTGTGTGCAACAAGTTTTGATAGATGTATTCTATATCAGTATCATCATCAGCACCCCAGGTCTCATCTGGATTGCGGAAGACAAAATCAATAGTGGGTGATAGATCACTGGGAATACCTTCAGCCCAAATACTAGGAAGGTCAGGTTTGCCCCAATCTTCTCGTGTATAGAAATCACCCGTTTTGATCTTGCCAATGTTCCCAATTTTATCCATCTCAGTCACCAGACCGGTCCAGTTTGCAATGCACTGGCCCAGCCAAAACCCTTGCAACTTTTCGGCATAGTCACTTCGTGAAATGATCATCTGCTGCGGACCCTCGGCCGATGCGGATGGTTGCTTTTGATCACAGCTGATTAACCCAATTAAGAATACCAGGCTCCATTTAATACTACCTTGAAACATCTCTTCCATATGCTGCAATGTGATTGTAAAGTGTTTGTTTAATATCACTTAATGCATCATCCATTAGGTCAGCTTTGGGAATAAATTGAACTTCGGTTCTACGGCTTGGCATGGCTCGTTTGTCTCCCGATACCAGGGTGTACCACGAATCTCTCCATCTTGCTCTTTCGGTGATTTCATCACCGGCTATTCGTCTTCCTGTTGAGATGTCCACAATCTTAAAATTGATGGTCGCGACCGCCAGAGAAGTTTTTGTGTGCTTATTGGCGACAACTTTTACGGTTTCCTTAACATCCCTTGTTCTTTCTTTGCCTTTATCATCGGTGTATTTTTCCTCTCCCACTTTTACTTCTTTCGAAAAATTTTCTTTCACTGGGTCTAGTTTTTCACGCTCCACATATGATTGGACAACACGTCCAACCAGAATGGCGTTTATACCCGGGATTTCTCCCAACTCTGCTGTTGTGCTTTCATCCATTAATCCGGATAAGCTTAGCTTTTGCTCACGTAACACAGTCTCTAGTGCATCTCTATCCAAGACTTCAAAAAACTCAAATTCGTCATCTCTTCCCGAAAATTCGTCTAATAAATAATTGCTGATACTGTAGCCAATGTTGCCAAACTCTGATGAGCCGGAGGATTCAAATTCAGTGATGCCCAACCGTGTTGTGCCTAACTTTCTTGCATTTTCATAACGGTCCGCTGCGTCACGGTAGTCATTGATGTAGTCCAGTGCATAGCTGAATCTCCTGGCTGCTTCTTTACTGTCTTCCAGTGATTGTGAACGTGACAATTCACGTCCTTTAGCATAGTGCATGGAGGCAGCTGCTTCGATAGCTTCATCGAGTGCTGTTTCTGCTGCTTCAAGCCCACTTTTGTAGTCACCTATTTCAATATCGAGTCCCGGATCTTTCTTTTTTACAGGTTTAAATTTAGCAGGTGGCAGTCCAGCAAGGATTTTACTGTACTTGTTCATGACGTTATAATAGTTGACAATTTTGGCTTTAATTGTAACTGTTTCATCACCTTCGAAGCTTGCTGATTGAACTTTGAGATCTTCAATTAGATCAAGGGTGTTGTCAACTGTAAAAGAATAGTTATTTGTTAGCAATTCCTGGAGACCTGAGATAACTCCCTTTTTCTCAGCAATTCTTAAACCATGTGCAGCAAACAATATTCCCGTGTTGGACAGGTATTCAGCAGGAGCATTCATGTCGTCTGCCGTTCCTTCAAAATTTCGTTTTGCCTGCTTTTCGTAGTATTTGTCTTTTTCTCCGGTTTGGACTGAAAAATTGTAGGTCTGGAAGGAGGGTTGCCCCAATACGGCCAGTCCAAGTAATACAGCAATAATTGTGAATGCGGTTCTCATACTATTTTTGATGATTCAATTGGATGGGAAATTAGCACAATATTGACGTTTGGTCAAGGACGATTGCTTTTATAGGGCTTTGATAGCTGTAAAACCATGATATTGGGGGTTAGGAGTCAATGTATTTGGAGTTCATGCAAAAAAGCTCAATCAAAAAGGTCTTATCATCCGAATTTCAAAGTGTCATTTCCAGGGTGAATAGAGCTGGCTTTGTAATGAGAAATTCACCTTGCTTCAATACTACATTTAGGAAATAACCAGTATATCACCTAAATTAGCAACTCTACATTTAGGAAAATACATGAAGCAGTATCAGCTTGGAGAATTTGAAGAGATTGTTTTACTGACCGTTGGCGTGCTTTACGATGAGGCCTACGGATTAGCAGTCAAGTCTGAAATAGAATCCCGATTAAAACGGAAGGTAAGTGTGGGAGCCCTACAATCGGCTCTAAGAAGAATGGAGCAAAAGGGGTTCTTGGACTCGAGAGAAGGGGAGACTAATGAAAAAAGAGGAGGAAGACCTAAGCGATATTTTAAGATCACTGCCTTCGGTGCAAAGGCACTTGAATTCAACAGAGGAGTTAGAGATGAGCTGTGGTTGTCCATTCCCGAGGTAGCACTAAAGCTAGAAATAGTGTGATCAAGCGTTTAGCAGATCGTTTATTCAGGTGGTTTTGTCATCAAGATTACTATCCGGATATACGGGGTGATTTGGACGAATTGTATGCCGAAAACCTGGAGAGGAATTCCAAGGTGCAAGCAGAGCTCACCTATTTGGTGGACGTAATCATGTTGTTTCGTCCATCTCTATTCCGTCAAGTGAACAAAAACTCAATTTTATATACAGCCATGTTTGAAAATTATTTTAAAACCAGCTTTAGAAACCTGATGAAGCACAAGGCTTTCTCTGGTATCAACGTTGTGGGTCTCGCCATTGGTCTTACTGCTTTTTTATTGATCACCCAGTACATTGATTTTGAACGCAGCTATGATCGATTTTTCTCACAGCCAGATCAACTCTATCGCCTGACTACTGATCAAGTTAGTGATGGTGTGCTAGGAGTCCGAGATGCGATGAGTTTTGCACCGTCAGGTAAGGTGCTCAAGGAGGAGGTGCCCGAAATTTTGGATTATACAACCACCTACAAATTTGATGAGGTGGCTTTTCGGATGAACAATCAACTCATTCTGGAAAAAAACGTGATTGCAGCGGATTCCAATTACTTCAAGCTGTTTGATTATCAACTGTTATCTGGAGATCCGAACACCGCTTTAAACGAACCTAAAAGCATTGTGCTGACCAAAACAAGAGCAGAAGCACTCTTTGGTGAACGTAATCCCATCGGGGAAACCATTGAACTTGTGGGGCGTTATACTGGTTCCTATAAAATCACAGGGGTAATGCAGGATGTTCCAGACAATACGCATTATGGTTTTAAGGTATTGATTAGCCTAAAGTCTATTCAGGAACGTATCGATAGTGATAGTTGGAATGGTTACAATTACTATACTTATCTGAAGTTGGATGAACAGGCACCTTTTGGGTCCGTGCAAGCTAAAATGCCCGAATTGTCCAGGAAATATATGGGAGATGATTCTAACCTGGAATTCAACCTACAACCAGTCACCGACATTCATTTATATTCAGATTTCACCTACGAGCCAGAGATACATGGGAGCGCTAAGTCGGTGAATTTTATGTTCGTTATTTCGTTCTTCATTATTGTGATTGCCTGGGTGAACTATGTGAATTTGTCCACAGCAAGAGCTGCGGATAGGGCAAAAGAGGTGGGGTTGAGAAAGGTCATTGGTGCTCATAAACGTCAGCTTTTTTACCAGTTCCTGCTGGAGTCAATGATCATTAATTTCATCAGCGCCTTATTAGCCGTTGGGCTTACAGAACTGATGCTTCCATATTTCAACCAGCTGATCGGCAAGAGTACCGGAGTTCATATATGGGAAAATCCAATGTTTCTTAATCGAGTGCTGCTCTTGTTTCTGGTTGGGACAGTTGTTTCTGGTTTTTATCCGGCTGTTGTGCTTTCTGAGTACAAACCACTTGTGGTGTTGAGAGGCAAATTCAGAAACTCTAAGAAAGGAGTGCTGCTAAGAAAGGGTTTGGTGGTCACGCAGTTTGCCGCATCGATTATGTTGATTGCCAGTACATTCATTGTGCAAATGCAAGTGGATTATATGCTCAAAAAAGATTTGGGCATTGATATCAACTATGTGATTGGATTCAATCATCGGGTGGACTATGATAATGAAAATGAAGGTGACAAAATGCGCCAGTTCAAATCCAAGCTAGGGGAGCATAGTGCCATTTTATCTGCCGGGATGACTTCCAACTTACCAGGTGGCGGAAGCTCGGACATCAACTCGATGAGTGGAGGTATTCGACTCAATGGAGCCGCTGAATTGGTCGAAGGTACTTTTTACCTTCAAATCAACGATGAGGACTTCATGCCAACTGTCCAGCAGGTATTGATAGCAGGACGCAATTTTGATCATCAACTTCAATCGGACACTAGTGCCCTGTTGGTAAACGAGGCGTTGCTAAAAGCACTTCAGGTAAGTGATCCTGAGTCAATAGTAGGTCAGAGAATCCAGTTTGGCAGGAACCCAGAAGCCGGTAGACATCTGGTCGTGGGAGTCGTGAAAGACTTCAATCGGAGTTCACTAAAAAAGGGGGTGGAGCCGACTGTTTACTGGCACAGTGAAACTCCTGGAAGTACCGTTGTAAGATTAGATCCGGAGAATTTCAAAGAAGGGTTGTCGCATATCGAAACGACCTGGCAGAGATTTTTTCCAGATGCACCATTAGATTATGTGTTTCTGGATGATCGTTTTGCCCAGCTCTATTCAGAGGATCAGGGGTTTGGGAAGATATTTGGAACTTTTTCCATACTAGCCATTTTGGTAGCAAGTTTAGGGTTGTTCGGTCTGAGTGCATTTATGGCCATGCAGAAAACTAAGGAAGTGGGAGTAAGAAAGGTCTTGGGCGCATCAACCACTAGTATCATCTCCATCTTTTTTGCCGATTTCCTTATACTGGTAGGTATCAGCGCCGTTATCGGTGTTCCTTTGGTTTATTGGGGAATGGAAAACTGGTTGATGAACTATGCCAATCGGATAGACTTTCCATGGATAAGCGTGTTGTTTGCTGCAGTTATTGTAGGTCTGTTTGCTTTGGTGACTGTTGGATATCAGATCTATCGGGTGGCCCTGCTCAATCCAAGTAAGACACTGAGATACGAGTAATTCCGGTTTCTATGTGAAGCAAGCAATACCACTTCTGTTTCGGAGTTCTGGCAAGTCAGAAGTTTTTGCTCTGTCATTCCGGTTTCCGAGCAAAGCGAATTTATACTTGATTTGGTCATTCCGGTTTCCGAACGAAGTGAGGAATACCTCTTATGTCATTCCGGTTTCCGAGCAAAGCGAATTTATACTTGATTTGGTCATTCCGGTTTCCGAACGAAGTGAGGAATACCGGAATCAAATCAACTTCTGACTGACCGCAAATTGTACCACTTCAGAGCTATTGTTCATGTTGAGCTTTCTGAGAATGTTACGTCGATGTGTATGCACGGTATGTGAAGAAATGAACAACTTGTCAGCCATCATTTCACTTGTCATTCCCTCTGACATGCAGCGAATGATATCTAGTTCTCTAGCGCTCAATTTGTGCTGAACAAATTGCTCTTCCTCGGAGTTGAACGATCGAATGCGATCATAATATTGTTTTCCACTCGTGACCCTCAGGATTGCATCAGTCAATTCTTTTCCAGTATTGTTTTTAAGTAAACAGCCATCTACGCCGATTTTGACGATTTCATCCACAAATGTCCGTTGCGGATACATGGTGAGGATAACAATTTTAACATCCGGGAATCTCTTTTTAATCTCTCTGCTACAGGTAAGTCCATCCATTACCGGCATGTTAATGTCCAATACCACCACATCCACTTCATTGAATTGAAGAAATCTCAATACTTCTTCACCATTCTCCACGTGATCAACAACTTCAATTTCTTTGTTACGCGAGAGCACTTGTTGTAGACCTTCCACGACGATAGCATGGTCATCAGCCAGCAGGGTTTTTATCTTTTTCATATCAGAGGGATTTCAATGATTGCGGTCATGTTTTTTCCAGGATTATTGTCAAATGTGATTTGACCATCAAGGCTGTCAATTCTAGATAAAATATTCTTCAGTCCCATACCCTTTTTAACCTCCTTGATATTGAAGCCTGATCCATTATCTTCATAAATAATATTGATGTTATCATCAATCCCCGTAATCTCAAGTCTGATTTCTTTGGCTCGGGCATGCTTGAGCGTATTGTTGATCAATTCCTGAACCACCCGGTAGAGGTTATGGGCGATTTCACCTGTGATTTTTGAGGACAAATGATTTTCATAAATCACCTGACACGAACCCGTACGATTAACGGCCTCTACCAGATCGCTCAAGGCAACAGAAAGACCAAAGTGCCTCAGTGAACCTGAATCCAGACTATGCGAAAGTTTACGTGTGTCTTCTCCAGCCTTGGCCGTGATATCGGCAATTCGATCCATCATGCCGGATTGATCCTTGGTTAGCTGCTCAGTATCAAACGACTCTACAAACATTTTAAGGGTAACCAGGGTGCTGCTGATATTGTCGTGGAGCTCTTTTGCAATTCTATTTCGCTCTTTGTCTTGACCTTCCAATAAGGCATAGGCAGTTTTCAGTTCTTGCTTTTTGAGGAGGTCTTCGATCTGTCTCTCGTTTTCTTCTCTGATTCTTTTTTTGCGTTGCTCGTTGTAAATGAATGAAATCAGGCCAATCAGTCCTACAAAACCAATTCCGGAGTAGAGCAGGATCATTTGGTTTTGTTGCCTCAATATAAGGTCGTCTTGCCTCAATAATTCCTTTTCTTTTTCTGAAGATTCAAGTTTTACGTTTAACTCGGCAATTTTTATCTTGTTCTTACGGTGATCTAAAAAAACTTCGTTGGTATTAGATAGATAGAGAAACTGATATGCGCTATCGTACTGTCCTATTTTTTCGTAATAATAAACAGCAGTAAACCGACTAAGTAAAAATTCCTTCAAGAGAGAATCCGCAATATCAATTTCATTTGCCTGAGAAAGCAATTTGCCTGCCTGCGTATAGTTACCACGATTTGCTTGAATGGCACTCATCTTAATATAAGAGCCAAACTTCAAGTGTTGGAAAAAAGGAACATTTGGGGAGTTATCCAAAACTGTTTTGTAAGCCAATTCCGAGTTTTCATAATCTCCTAGATAATCATAATAGATCCCCTTTTCGAAATTTATGAAGCTTTTCAAGCTATGACTAGTAATGAATTCATTGAAAAACTGCTCTGCACTTTTGAAAGAATTTTTGTACACTTCTGCACTAGGAAGTTCACGCAGTTTTGTCAGATACCTGAGATGATTAATATGGTACCAAGCGAGTTCATTATTGGTTTTAGATAAAGTTCTGAAAGTGTTGATAAAATTGAGATAGTCATCACTGCTATCAACTAATTCTTGATTGTATAACTCCATCAAAACATGAAGACCAAGTTTTTGATACAATTCTTTTTTGGAAGAGGTCGCCTCTGATATCAACTCTTTAAGCAAAATGAATGACCGCTCAACATCCAGTCTGTTATACACCAGAAATGAAGCCTGGATAAGTTTGTCTTCAATGCTTCTTTCCTTTTTTTGTTTAAAATATTTTGCCAGAATTATAGAATCTTTCTGGTAATTGGCTCCTGCATTTGAAACTATCTGTGTAAATGATTCGAATTCCAAAAGGTTGTTTTCCCTACAATACTGAAGGGTTTTATCAAAATCGAAAGCAAAAAATATTTCACTGAATTCTTTGTCGCTACAAAATACATTTCCACTAACCGATAGCAGAATTAGCGTACAAATACGTCTCAAAATTTTAAAGTTCCAACGCCAGGAATGCAACGCACTCCAGGTGTCATCATTTCCGCATTGTGCTTCGTTATTGTGTCATTAGCGTCCATCCTTGGGACTTGATGATCTTTGATAAACAGGCCATCCCGGACAAAAAACTCAGAATCAAAATGACCTCCAACAAAAGCTCTATCTCGAAGATCAGAACTATTACCCTGGTACATTCTTTTAAGTTTTCTTTCGATCAGCAGGATATGGTCAGTAGGAACACTTATTCCACTTCCTAAATTATCAACAATTATTTCTTCTGTAACTGGTTGTGCATTGATAGTAGCCCTGACATCTATGCCAATGATTAATGCATTTTGGCTTGAAGTATTATCGAACTCATCTGACTTTTCTTTGACATAAGCATTTTCAATATCAATGTTTAGTGCACCCTTATAGTTAATGCCCTGGACCAGAATTTTATTAATCAAGAAATGATCATCTACTGGTACACCAATGAATTTTGCGTAAATTGAAAAAAAGGTTCCATACAATTGTGATCCATAGACAAATTGAAATCTGTCATCATCTTTGTGAAGAAAAACGTTAGTCGAATAGGTTAAGTCAAGTTGCATTGTAGATATAGATTTTCTGTTAAAAATGTTTACACCTCTTCAAGTTAAGAAGAGATTTTAGTTAATCAAATATGACGCAATTAGGTGGGAGTGTCCATACTCATTTTTGGGTATAAAAAAAGGTGTTCCGTTTCCGAAACACCTTGTCTTTGATGCTCATTTTTCCTATTCACCAGTGTAAAGCGTTGGCTTAATGGTCAGCATTACAAATGCCCAGTTTTGTAGATCGGAGCGGTCTCCACCTTTCAATATTTCCATTGTTTCAGTGGCGAACAGCTGTGAATAGCCTGCGTTTAGTGTTACCGCTGGAGCCATTTTGTAAGTAAAAACAACATCTATTTCAGTGCCTAAAGCCGCACCGGCGGTCGGTACATCCACAGCACTTAGGAACTGGTGTCCCCAGATTAATATGTTTCCTTTTTCGCCGGTATTGATCTTAGTCTTCAGGTAAATATCTTGTAATCCAACATTACCATGGGCATTGCCTACATAGAAATAATCCATAAAACCATTATGTGCGTGATTCGTCCCAAAGGCAGGAGTGAAATGATTGATTTGAGTGGCCCCAATATCACTTCCAGACAAGTACTGATAACCACCAGTAATCGGGAATGATGAGAGTTTATATGTAGCATTTAGGTCAAACATAAAGGCTGAAACATCCACACCCTGAAATGACCCTCCTTGATAATAGCCTTCTCCGGCCGCAACAATCTCACCAATCTTGTAGGAACCAACCAAACCAAAAGTTTGGCGTTGGCTCAGGCCGTCTAGCAATGCGCCATACTGTCGACTTTCATTGAACAAAAGGGCTGAAACTCCTCCACCCTCAAAATCCTTATGTGCCCACAAGTATTGCATTGCTTTGTAGTTGTTGGCAGCATATGTGGTTCCAAATATCTTTCTTGGTTCAGGAGTTATACCATCCTGATTGTAAGCAAGACCCACGTGTACTTTGAGCTGGTTGTCCTGGTTTTCATATAAGAAAACTGCAGCGTCATGTCTACGTCCTTGTTGTGCCCATTCAAGCCCTCCCAGGAACCTTTGGTTGTCGTAGGAAATAATCTGCCTACCTACTCTGATGTTGACATTGCTCGCCAGTTCAACCTGACCCCATGCTTCGTTGATATTGGACATACCATTGTCTGCTTTATGGATTTGATCATTGGCGCCCCAGATGCGAATGTCCTGCAGTGTGATTTTGAGCTGGTACTTCTCAGCTTTGAATCCTACATAAATGCGGGATCGCTGCTCAGTGAAGAAGGCAGGATCAACCGTGCCATCGGCAAGTGTTTTAAATCCATTTCTGAATTCAGATCTTGGCCTGACTTCTCCGACCAGTGACAACTGGGCGAAAACAGGCATACTCATTAAGAGGACGAGAAATATTGGAATAAGTCGTTTCATGCTAGTCTGTTATTTAACAATTAGCGCAAAAGACCCTGAAGCGTTCCAAAAAGTTCCCTTCAGACCTCATTTTTTCTCCTGACTTACGTCATGATTTGGTGTCAGCCAATTCCTCACTTTTGATATTAAACCGAAGAACTAATGCCAATCAAAAGCTATGTACTCATTCCACAACAGGATAAGACCACTCAATTGCTACAGGAGTTATCGCTTATTGAACAATGCGAATCACAGGTTGCTGAAAACAAAGATGTAATTGTAGCTGTAACCGATACTCCAAGTGAAGTGGCTGACAAAGAATTGTACAAACAGATTGAGCAATTACCATCACTTGCCCATATCACCCTGGTATCAGGCTTTAATGATTGATTTAAGATGACCATGAATAAAGTTAATCGAAGAGAATTTTTACGCAAAGTGGCCAAAGCATCTGCCATGACTGCTGCTGCATCCATGTTTCCTGGAATCCTGTTTGCAGACGACCAGGAGAACAGTATGCATGTCGGCCTGGATCAGGCCAATGTTGAATGGAAGAAAACACCTTGTCGTTTTTGCGGTGTAGGATGTGGACTTTTGGTCGGGTTGGACAAGGGCAAAGCGGTTGCGGTCAAAGGAGATCCAAAGAGTCCAGTCAATAAAGGGCTGTGCTGTGTGAAAGGTTATCATTCAGTATTGTCATTATATGGTAAGGATAGATTGACCAAACCCCTGGTGCGCAAGAATGGTAAAATGGTAGAAACTTCAATGGAGGAAGCATTGGATTTGATCGCTTCCAAAATGCAGGATACCATCAAAGAACACGGAAAAGATGCGGTTTCCATTTATGGCTCTGGTCAGTGGACCATTCCGGATGGTTATGTTGCTTCAAAATTTTTCAAAGGAGCAATTGGTACTAACAATGTAGAAGCCAATGCTCGATTGTGTATGGCCAGTGCAGTAACCGGGTTCCTCACCTCTTTTGGTATGGATGAGCCAATGGGATGCTACGAAGATATAGACCATGCTGATGTTTTTGTGCTTTGGGGCAATAATATGGCAGAGATGCACCCGGTGTTGTTTTCAAGGCTATTGGACAACAGGCTGAAACGAGATGTTAAAATCATAGATTTTGCAACCCGAACAACTCGTACATCCACTGCGGCTGACAAATCGATATTGTTCAATCCTCAAACGGATCTTGCTGTTGCTAATGCCATTTGCTATGAAATAGTCAATAATGGGTGGGTAAACAGCTCATTCGTAGAGCAATACTGTACCATCAAAGAAGGTAAAACCAATATTGGATATGGTCTGGAGGAAAACTTCAAATTCACAGATGAAGCCAAAGGCATTGATATGGATGCCTATAAAGATTTTTTGAGTGATTATGCGCCGGAGAAAGTAGCGAGCTATAGTGGTGTTTCCATAGAGGAAATCAAATACATGGCTTCACTCTATGGTGATCCAAATAAAAAGGTAATGTCGCTGTGGTGCATGGGTACTAATCAGCATACGCGTGGTACCTGGATCAACAATCTGATTTACAATATTCACTTATTGGTAGGTAAGATTTCCACTCCGGGTAACAGCCCATTCTCATTGACAGGACAACCCAGTGCGTGCGGTACAGTAAGAGAAGTGGGGACTTTGACACATAAGCTTCCCTATGGTGTGGTGATGAATGAAGGAGCGCGTAAAAAAGCTGCCGATATCTGGAAAGTTCCGGTTGAGAACATCAATCCAAAGCCATCTCATCATACCGTCTCAATGTTCAGAGCATTGGATCGTGGAGATATTAAGTTCATGTGGATCCAGGTGACCAATCCGATGGTTACCATGCCTCACCTGAACCGCTATCGAGCTGGTGCAGAGAAGGATGGACGCTTTGTGGTGGTCTCAGATGTGTACCCTACACCCACAACTGATGTTGCGGATGTGATATTGCCAAGTGCAATGTGGATAGAACGTGAAGGCATGTATGGTAATTCTGAGCGGCGCACACAGCATTTCGAGAAACTAATCGACCCACCAGGCGAAGCGATGAGTGATACCTGGCAGCTGATTGAGGTTGCCAGACGAATGGGCTACCAAGACTTATTTCCATGGGATGAAGAAAATCACATCGAAGAAATCTGGAATGAATATACCCGCTTTCATGAGGGCAATAAACATGGAATGGCACCATATGCCACTTTGAAGAAGAGAAGTGGTGTACAATGGCCGTTTGTAGAAGGACGTGAGACCAAGTGGAGATTTCATGGTAAATATGATCCGGCTTGTGAAGGAGATAGCTATGATTTTTATGGCAAACCTGATCACAAGGCATGGATATGGGCACGCCCATATGAAGCGCCACCAGAGGTGCCGGATCAGGAATACCCATTCTGGCTCAATACCGGGAGAGTACTTGAGCATTGGCATACAGGATCTATGACGCGTAGGGTTGATGTGTTACATCAGGCAATGCCATCGAGTTATGCCGAGCTGCATCCGGATGATGCTGATAGGCTGGGTGTGAAGAATGGAGATATGATCAAAATAGCGTCTCGACGAGGAGATATAAAAATCCGAGCCTCCATAAAGGAGAGAGGTCTACCAACAAAAGGTCAGGTTTTTGTTCCATTCTTTGATGAAAGCCTGCTGATCAATGAGCTGACACTCGATGCTTATTGCCCAATTTCCAAGCAGCCGGATTATAAAAAATGTGCGGTAAAGGTTGAGAAGGTATGAGCAGTCGAAGCGGTAAATATTCAATACTCTTTGCCATTCTACTAATGATTGCTTTAGTGGTGATTATCGGCACCAGTATTTCAGCGGAGCAGGAGCAGGCACGGACAGACCTCCCGGCAAAGCGATCCCTATATGCATTGCCTACAGAGAGCGGTGTTTTTGCCTTGTCAGAGTCTGCTATGGATTACAAGGAAGTTTCCTTTATCCCGAGCGAACGTACATTGGATGAATACTATGAGCGAAGGGCCTATCCAGGCGCACCTCCGACTATCCCTCATGCCGTAATAGATGAAAAAGGAATGGGGGGCAAAGACTGTTTGCAATGCCATCAAAGCGGAGGGTATGTTGCGCAGTTCAAAGCCTATGCTCCGGTTACGCCTCATGCAAACTTTATGAATTGTCGCCAATGCCATGTGCCGACCAAAATGCTGAGTGAGTTTAGAAAAAGTAATTTTTCACCTGCAGATCGACCAACACTAGGTCAGAAGGCACTACTAAGCAGTCCTCCGAAGATTCCTCATGGTTTACAAATGAGAGAAAACTGCCTGGCATGTCATGCAAGCCCATCGGCTCCAAAGGAAATTCGCGTCAGCCATCCTGAAAGAGTGAATTGCAGGCAATGTCATGCAGCACCTCAGTCTGAAATTAGTTGGACAAGGCTAGAAAGTACCACCTCAAATTCCAGCGAAAAATGAAAATCAAACAATTAGTGACGGTGTTTAGCATGGCGCTTTTTGCAGGTGCTTTTATCTGGAGTTGTTCCAGGGCGCATGAGCCGAGTAATGCGGAAAAGGTAAGGGCGGCAACTGAGAAGGTTACCTATGATATTTCTTCGAAGAAATTGCTAGATGAAGAAGGAATGAAGGTGCTGAAGACTCAAATTGAAGGGTTAAATGATCAATTTCTGATTCCCGAGAGAGCCAAAGAGATTACCAGTCACCCCTGTTCTAATTGCCATGATCAGGATATAGAAACACTTAAGGCAGAGAACAAAGGCGCAAAAGGGGCACACTGGCACGTGGAAATTGTGCATGCTGATTTCGCTACTATGAACTGTGCAACCTGCCACAATATGGATCGGCCTGATGTGCTGACCTCTTTAAGTGGGAAGCCTATCGACTTCAATCATTCATACAAGCAATGTAGTCAATGTCATTCGACACAATACAAAGATTGGAAGGGAGGTGCGCATGGCAAAAGTTTAGCTGGATGGGTGCCGCCACGCGTATCACAAACGTGTGTTGGATGTCACAATCCGCATCAACCAGCATTTGAGAAGAGGTGGCCTAGTCGCCTGAATACTGTGAAATTAAACGCGGGCGAAAAACACTAAATGAAAATGAACGATCAGGAAAAACAGGCTTGCGGAGGTAACTGCACTTGCGAAGGGTCATCAGCTCAGCATACAGGTGAGCAATCTTTCGTTCAAGCAGCTATGGACAAAACTTCTCGACGGGGAGCGCTGAGAAAATTGACTGCCGGCTTACTCACTGGTGTAGGCATGGGGACGACTGCATGTAGTGTTGTAGGGGATGATGACACCAAAGAAGCAAATGCACTCAAATGGGATGAGTTCTTCAAAACCAATTATCGCCTGATGACTGACGAGGAGAAAAAGCAAACAGTCAGTCGTCTCGAAAAGCTATATGAGAAGAACACAGGAAATACCATCAATATTTCGACACAGGAGCCTCGCGAAAATGTACTGTACGGATATGCATTCAATATTTCCAAATGTCAGGGATACATGGATTGTGTCAATGCATGTGTTGAAGAGAATAACCAGGATCGCAATTCGCAGATGCAGTACATCCGCATTCATGAACATGCCAATGGTCAAATGAATTGGGAGTTAGCAGATGATAATTACTATCACGAAGTGCCGGCCGCCGGACATTTTTATATGGGTACGCAATGTTTTCATTGTGAAAATCCGCCGTGTGTAGATGTGTGCCCTGTGCAGGCTACATGGAAGGAAAAGGACGGGATTGTAGTGATTGATTACGACTGGTGCATTGGCTGCAGATATTGCATGGCCGCTTGCCCTTATGATGGTCGACGATTCAATTGGTCCACTCCGGAAGTCCCCGAAGAAGAGGTGAATAAGACACAGCATTACCTCGGTAATCGCCTGAGAAAGAAAGGTGTAATGGAAAAATGCACTTTTTGTATTCAGCGATCACGTGAGGGTAAAAATCCCGCTTGTGTCGAAGCATGCCCGACCGGTGCGAGGGTGTTCGGCAATCTGCTTGATCCAGAAAGTGAGATTCGATGGATTTTGGATAACAAAAAGGTGTTTAGACTCAAGGAGGACCTGGGGACAGAGCCGAAGTTTTGGTATTACATGGATTAAAGACGAAAGATGGGACAATTAAAAATATTTGGATCACTGGTTCGCCAAAGCATAAGTCAAGCAATGGAAGGATCCGCAAAATACCATACCTGGATGGGTACGCTGACGGCATTGATGTTATTTGGTGCTTATTGCTATTATCAACAATTGACCTACGGACTGTCAGTGACGGGCATGAATGATCACGTTAGTTGGGGACTCTATATTTCCAACTTCACATTTTTGGTTGGTGTCGCCGCAGCTGCAGTTATGTTGGTGATGCCTACATATGTTTTAAAGGATGTTGATTTTTCAAAAGCTGTTTTAATTGGAGAAGGTTTGGCGGTTGCAGCATTGGTAATGTGTTTGGCGTTTGTGACGGTAGATCTTGGAGGTCCCGCGAGAGCCTGGCATCTTATTCCAATTATTGGATTATTCAATTGGCCCAATTCGATGCTTTCCTGGGATGTGATAGTACTCAATGGTTATTTGTTTATCAACCTCACAGTGCCCCTTTACATTCTGATGTCTAAATATCAGGATAAACAACCGAACCGAAAGATTTACCTCCCTGGTGTGATGATTTCGGTTTTTTGGGCGGTTGGTATTCACATGGTAACGGCGTTTTTATATGCCGGACTACCTGCAAGACCCTTTTGGAATAATTCTTTGTTAGGGCCAAGATTCCTGGCTTCAGCTTTCGCGGCTGGACCGGCTTTGATCATCATTATTTTGGAAACCATTGATCGGTTCACGGATTATAAAATCGACAGAAAAACTTTCAATAAACTAGCCATGGTGGTCACTGTGGCAGCTCAGGTGAACCTGATTATGCTCGTTTCGGAGTTGTTCAAAGAGTTTTATGCACAAACCCACCATAGCTTAAGTGCGGTTTACATGTTCTTTGGCTTACACGGGTATGATGCGTTGGTTCCCTGGACCTATACATCGCTGGGGCTCAATGTGGTGGCTACCATCATTCTCACTTTGCACATGCTGCGGAAAAACTTTAAATGGCTGACGGTTGCTTGTGTGTTTCTCTTTGTAGGCATTTGGATTGAAAAGGGAATGGGATTGATCATTCCAGGATTCATCCCCGGATCCTGGGGGAAAATTGTCGAGTATGCACCTACATGGGTGGAAATAGGTGTTACCGTTGGGATTTGGTCAATGGGAGCATTTTTCTTTACGATTCTCACAAAGACTGCCATTTCGATTGAACTGGGCAGGTTGAGGTACAACAAATAAACCTAGTTGGTCTTAAACTGATCGATGATCTGGTCAAGTTGGTTAGCACTGGTTGCCAGTTCTTTAGCCGAAGCGGACATTTGCTCTGCCGTTGAGGCCGTGTGAGTAGTTATTTCGGTCAGTTGTTGAATGCCAACATTGATGTTCTCTGCTCCTCGTTGTTGTTCTTTGCCAGCCATGACTACATTTTTCACTTGCTCAGCTGATGCGATAATTTCAGGGACAACTTTCCTTAGTTTTTCTCCAGCCACCTTGGAGATTTCCCTGGAATCTGATGCCTGCTTTTCTATTTCAGTTGAGACTTGTCCTGCTTGATCAGCCAGCTTTCGGATTTCCTGAGCCACAACCGCAAAACCTTTACCGTGTGTACCTGCTCTGGCTGCTTCTACCGCTGCATTAAGCGAGAGAATGTCAGTCTTACGCGCAATTTCTGAGATTACTTCTATGCGTTTAGTAATGTCGCTAACAGCTTCTATGGTATCGGTAAAGGAAGAGTTGCTGTCTTCAATGCTTTTTGCCGATCGACTAGAGGTTTCACCTGTTTTCACTGCTATCTCTGTGTTGGAGTTAATAGTGGCAAGCATTTCCTCCATGGAAGCCGCTATTTCTTCAGTAGTTGATGCTTGTTGGTTGGCTCCACTGGCAATATGTTGAGACATACTCCCCAATTTGGAGCTTGTTGAAGCCACCTGATTCGAGCTGTGTTTAATTTGAGAAGCAAGCCTGCTCAAGCTCACCACAATTTGATTGTAACTATGCACCATATTTCCGGTCTCGTCTTCGGCATCCTTACCAGCAACATTTGTAAGATCACCAGTACTGACTGCTTGCATAAGAGTTGATATTCTGTTGATAGATGAACTTGTCCATCTGGCGTAGGTCAAGGCAATTAGTGCAGTAACACTAAGCCCAAGTCCCAATGAGATGAGGATGATGACCCAAAATGAATTAAACTCCTTGAGCACATTATTTAAGTTGGTGACAGCAATCAGGGTGTAACGATTGTAAGGATTATAGGAAATGAGATTGCCATTGACATTGTCGTAGCGCTGGCCGGGTATTCCATCATTGATGTCCTGATTCAATTGGTCATTTAATGTTTCCCAATAAGGAAGCATCAGATTTACTTGGTTGGGGTTGTAAATGATGTCACCGGCTTTATTGTATATGAGCATTTCGTAGGCAAGTTGATTTGACGAAACTGCCTGAATGATGTCTTCCTGAGATGATTGCTCATTTAGGTTCAAGTAATTGTTGTTGATCAGCTGTTCTTGATGGAGCCTCATGGCATTGAGGGTTACCCCTATCGCCTTGTTGACCGAGTAGTAATAAGTCAAACCAATCATCAGCGTTGTGATTCCCAGTACAGAAAGGACAAACCCATACAGGGATTTGTTTCCAAGGGAAATAGGCAACCCATTTGCTTCAACTCCCCGTTGATTCAGTATTTCTGAGACTTGTTTGTTGATATTTCTTAATTGAAATCCATGAACGAAAAAAAGCGCTACCGAAATAGAAATGAAACCGGCCACAGCAATTGCAATTAAACTAAAGGACGCGAAATGGTTAATGTGGAAATAATGCCGATACATGAAATACCAAACACTTACTGAAGATATGTATAGCAACGCGTTTTGACCTGCTGCCCAGACCGGGAAGTTGAGCAGCAATCTTGATAGTTTGGATAAATCATTATTGTCAAGATTGTCTATGTTCGACAGTAGCCTGTCAATTGGACGCAACCACGTGGCTTGAATGAGTTGACTGATTACAATGACAATCAACCAAACAACTATGCTTAGTTGAATGAATGTGGCTAACTGGTCCTGCGTATTGTTCATGTAGATGAAGTTGGCAATTCCCCATCCAACAAAATATGTTGGCCAAAGAGCCAAAGAAGTGAGATGAATCTTTGTAGAAATAGTGGACATAAAGAACGTTGGTGAAATAATAGTGATGTATAAGGTAGATAATTCTAATGAATCAGTTGTGATTAATTAACCAAAATGGTGGACATAGTCGTTATACGTGTAGTTGCTGCATTCGTTATGGGATCAATCGTAGAAGTCCACCGTACTTCAATTCATGGCACCACCCTCACTGAATAAGATGGATTATCATTGCGTTGAAACTTGAGCAGATTAATTGATGGAAAATCTAATTGGATTCTTTAAGCAGTTTAGCCCACTTTCAGATGATTTGTTAAGCCTGATGAGCGATATATTCATTTATTCCGAACTAAAAAAGGGGGAATATTTTGTCAAGAAAGGACAGTATGCAAAGGAGATAGCATTTTTAGAATCTGGTATTGTGAGAGCTTACTATATCAATAGCGAAGCGAAAGAATACAACAAGACTTTTTTTGCTGCACCGACCATTATTGGGTCATATGCCTCTTTGATCAGCAAACAAAAAAATGAAGTGGCTCAGCAAGCACTGACTGATTGTAAAATATGGAAAGCTTCTTTTGAGACAATTGAAAAGTTGTCTGAGGGAAGTTTTGAGATTGAACGACTGAGAAGAGTTGTTGCCGAAAACTATTTCTTGAGTAGCGAGAAGAAGGAAATAGAAATGGCCATGCTTGATGCTGAAAAGCGCTATGAGATCCTACGACAAGAGTATCCAGGGATCGAATTGGAAATACCGCAGTATCACATTGCTGCATACCTTGGCATTAGTGCTACCCAGTTGAGTAGAATCAGAAGCAAACTTTCTAAGTAGAGCGCATTTCTTTACATATGTAAATGCACAGGGCCATTAAATAATTATCCTTTGCAATTGAATAATTAGCACAAGATTCAATTGTAATGAAGAACCAGGAGATAACATTTTTTAGAATCCTTTTCATCGTTTCGGCAGTTTGGAATTTGATAGGGGCGATTTTCGGCTACTTCAACACGGCCTATACCTTCAATGGATTTTTTGACCGAGAGTTGACAGACCCGCTATACTTCGCCATTTATCAGGGAGCCTGGGGAACGACACTTGTTTATTTTATTGGTTATTCCATTGTTGCTTACAATCCGGTAAGACATACAGGAATTGTTATTGTTGGGGGAATTGGGAAGGTAGGTTTTGCGATAACGCTCTTAAAGTTTTACTTATCAGGTATAGCAGGACCCATTGTTTTCGTGGTGATAATTGGAGATTTGATTTTTGGCGTTCTGTTCCTCTATTACTTCTATAGGTTGTTCAGGTCCAAGGAGGCGATTATTTAGGCTATCAGAAGATGTATTGTACGATTTTCAAGCTTATTGCTGCTATAGGGTGGCTATCAATGGATGGTTTTTCTCAATCCTCATGGGAACTGGATAGAGACAAAGACGGGATACAAGTATATACCAGGCAAGAACAAGAGTCAGATTTCAAATCGTTCAAAGCCGTGATGACACTATGGACCACACCTGCTCAAATTATGAATGTGTTAAGGGAGGCTGATCAATATACTCGCTGGTATGGTTTTACAAAAGCCTCTGAACTTCTCAATCAGACTGATACGACGCAGTACAATTATGTTGAAACAATTTTTCCATGGCCGTATAGCAATAGAGATATGGTTTATCGCATGTCGACAAGTCTGATCAATGCTAACATCATTAAAGTTTCGCTAAGGGGTATTCCAGATTATATTCCGGCAAGGGAAGGAATCGTACGCATGCAGCATGCAGAAGGATTCATGCTATTAGAGCAAGTTGATGACAAGACCATTGTGACTTATCAGTTTCATTCAGAACCCGGCGATGTACCGTCCTGGTTAGCCAATAATGCTATCGCTGAATTGCCTGTTAAAACAATGCTAGGCCTGAGGAATGAAATCAAAAAATGCTGTCAATCTTCAGTCGGAACTCATTAGTAAATACACTTGCTATTGTCAGCCTTGACGAAGTAACTTTTATAGTTCTTAGCTTTTTTGTCCATGCAGCCACAAAGATCTAGTACTTCAATCTTATCAAAATCAATGGGAGCAGTTTCAGCCTGAATGGTAATATACCCCTTGTCAACAGCCATTCCATCTTGCAATACGCCTTCATTGAAGTTGTCACCATGACTACCATCCATGTGTGTTCTGTTGTATTCCATTACCACCTCTCCATCAACGATATGCTGGACAAGTGAATCACCTAACAAAAGGCCTTCCACAGTTACCCATTGCTCTCCATGGTAGGTTTTGGACACTGAATTAATACAATGCGGTGTGAATAGCGAATCTCCCATGTAAACATGGGTGCCAGGTGTACATAGGTTGCATGTTGAGCGTTCGTCCGTTCCATTTCCTCCCAATAGCTGAAACTCTATGCAAATCGGGAATGCCTGATCGATGGCCATAGTTTCCACTGATTGCGCATGCAACATAAGCCCGTTGTTACGAAGTGCCCAGGCAGGGCCATCAGTTACTTGCTCTCCTTTGAATCTATAGGTTGCTCGAATACGGTAGTGTGAGAATGGTTTTTCATAGAAAAGGTGTCCAAACTCTCCATCAAATCGTTCCCAGTTGTCGTACCTGACGCTCAATAGTGAATCATCTGTTATTCTAAAGGTATTGCGAATATTATCTCCTGCTTCGTATCCGGTGAATTTTGGTGTCCATCCCGTTAAATCCTTTCCGTTGAATATTTGAACCCATTCTTCCTGATCAGGATCTGGTTTGTTTTCGCTTACTGGTGCGGCACAACCAATGATTAACAGAACTGAGAGGATCGCTAAGGAATGATTCATAATTAAAAGGATATTCAGCTAAATTAGTTTTTTTCGTCAAACGACTTCAATGAATGACAAAGTAATATGGTCAGAACCAATCAGATCTCATGAGGATTGTACTTGCTCAGCTGTCGTCAATAAAGGGTGATGTGCAAGCTAATTTGATTAAGCACATTGCGTGTGCGGAGGCTGCAAATCAAATGAAGGCCGATGTTGTCATGTTTCCAGAACTATCTATAATCAATTATGAACCAACCATTGCCCCTGGTTTGGCAGCTTTGGATTGGAAAGTGGAACTTAAACTACTTATTGATTTTACACTCAAGCATCCCATATGCCTGTGTGTGGGCGCTCCAACACAATCTGAAGCTGGTTCCGGATGCCATATTTCGATGTTGATGATAGATCAAGGAGATATAACAACATACAGCAAACAATATCTCCATTCTGATGAAATACCATATTTTGTTAATGGGAAGGCAAGTATCCCTTTGATCCGGGGAGCGATTGCTCCGACCATTTGCTATGAACTGTCACAAGATGAACACATCATGCAAGCAATGAGTCTTTCACCGTCGGTTTATATGGCCAGTGTGGCCAAGACTGATAGAGGAAGATTAGGAGCTTATGGAAAATTGTCTGAGCATGCAACCAAGCATGGTGTCATTACCGCAATGGTCAACGCAATAGGTCCAACTGATGATTTTATCTCGGCAGGAGGCAGTGCAGTTTGGGATCGAGAAGGGAACAAGCGAGCATCATTAGACTCAAATCGTTCCGGCCTGCTGATGTTTGATACCACGAATCTTCGCCATAGTATCCAATACCTGGACTAACCCTGAGCCGCAGCTATCAACGCACTCCAGGTTCTGAAAGTATTCTTGTAGCATGTCCGGATTATTTCAATGGGCCATTTGGCTAACAGATTTTTATATCGGTTTTTGAATTCTATGGTATCCGGGATACAAGCTGTAATGGATTGATAGCTAATATGTTAGAGCAATCCTCTGATAGGATAACGGCTTGGTATATCACTCGGATGACTGATTATGTCGTGAACTTCACTTGAATAGTGATATATTTATTCTAGCTATAGAAAGAATGAAATCCCTTCCATTAAAGATCGCATTTCTGGTAATACTTATTGGAGCATTTGAGAACATTAATGCACAACATCAAGGTGAAGATAATGCAGTAGATAGTTTGCGTTTTAGGTTGAAAGAAAGTCCATCTGACTCTATTAAGGCAGAGATTTACATTCAACTAGCTGACGCCTATAGTAAAGCTGATAGAAATAAAGCGCTCGAAACTTATTTGGAAGCTTTAGGCTTAGTTAAAAGTGATAAGCGCAGGGCAAGTTTGTTAAGTAGTATTGCCCAGACCTATTGGGGGTTGGGCAAGTTTCATGATGCACTTAATTTTTACAAAAAAGCACTTACACTCTCTCAGGCTTTGAATGATAGCACTCAAATTGGAAAATTCTATAACAGTATTGCAGCGACCAATTGGTCTTTGGGAAATTGGAATGATGCCCTGCAAATCTATCAGCAAAGTTTAGCTATCAGAAAGGCTATCAATGATCATAAAGGGGTATCAACTACCCTCAATAACATAGGATTGATATATCAGGATTTTGGCGTGTATGATCAGGCACTTTCGTATCACAATGAGGCATTGGAGATAGCAGTTGAAATCGACAATATAGGTGCAAAGACCTATTCCTACTCTAACATTGGCAACTGTTACAAGAAAAAAGGTGATTATCAGTCGTCTCTGACTCACCATAAACTTGCATTCAGCATCTACCGAAACAGCAATACGGGTAGTTCAGATAATTCTTACTTTCTGGCCAATATTGGGATGGTCTTTCAAGAATTAGGACAAATAGATTCGGCTTTATATTATTTTCAGAATTCTCTAATTGAGGCCGAAAAAATCAATAATCAACATAGGATTTCAATTGCCGAAAACAGTTTAGGTGAATCTTATTTGCTCAAGGGTGAGATCAAGTCTGCTGCTAACTATTTGAATAGAAGTTACCTGAGTTCATTAAGTAATGGTTATACGGAATTGCTTTGTGCTAATCAGTTTGCGCTTGCGGATATTGAGGAAAGAAACGGAAACACCGCCCTGGCATTGACCCTTTATAAAGAGGCCACTGCCTTAAAGGATAGCCTTTTTAACAAGAAAGAGATCTCAAGATTCACGGAGTTGATCATTGACCGAATTCAGGAGAAGGATGAAATTGAAAAGTCGTTGTTGAAGGAAAATATTGAAATTCAAAATGCAGTTATCAAGGAGGAAAGAAATGTAATTGGACTATTGTTGGTTGGGGGTACTCTGCTGCTAGTTGGACTTGTTCATATTGCAAGGAGTCGTGAATCCATTAAGAAGCTGAATAAAAAATTGCGGGCGTCAGAACAAAGCCTTCAACGCTCTAATGCAGACAAGGACAAGTTCTTCTCGATAATTTCCCATGACCTAAAAAGTCCTTTTAACGCAATTGTTGGTTTCAGTAATTTGATAGCTGATTATGTAGAGCAAAAGGATTTTGAAAGTGTTAAAAAGTTCTCAGGAATTATTAGCAGTTCCGCATTGAAAGCGATGGATTTATTGTCGAACCTGATGAACTGGGCCATGTCACAAACAGGGAAAATGAGATTTTCGCCTGAAAGGATTGATATCAATGATTTGATAAAGGAAAACGTGAATTTCTATTCAGATATCGCTTCTCAAAAGGCGATTTCAATGACAAACATGACAGAGGGGTCAATATTTGTGCAGGCTGACAAGCACATGATCAATACCATTCTTAGAAATTTGATAGCCAATGCGATTAAGTATACATCCAATGGAGGAATACAGCTTTCAAGTGAGATAAAGAGTGATGAGGTCGAAATCGCCATAAGGGATACAGGTATAGGTATTTCGGAAGTGGGCTTGAAAGATTTGTTCAGAACTGATGCTCAGCTTTCTACAGATGGAACAGCCGATGAAAAAGGGACAGGGCTTGGCCTTGGTCTATGCAAAGAGTTTGTTGATCAACATCAAGGTCAACTATGGGCTACCAGCGAGATGGATAAAGGTTCTGTGTTTTATTTTACAGTGCCGCTGAGCACTGATTAATAATTTCAGCACCATTTCGAAAACGCTTTTTAATCAGAAGTTGATATTGATTTTTACACCTATATCAGTGATCAGTCTAATCTTTTAGGATCCGTAAGCTAGAGCATGCAATATCCATTCCTTAAGTGTAGGTCCGAAATTAACTTTGAGCCGCAGCTAATACGGCATTCCAAACCCGGAAAGTATTCTTGTAGCAAATTTTGGCAATGTCCTCTTCATTGTATCCGCGCTTCAGTAATTCTGCGATGAGATTGGGGAACATCGAGACATCCTTGAGGCCCGCAGGCAGGCTGTCACCTACTCCATCAAAATCAGACCCAAAGCCTACATGATTGATACCCACCAAATTTACCACATGGTCGATATGATCAGCAACAGTTTGTATGTCTTCCCACACATTGATTTCAATTGCATATTGCTTGGCATACGCTTTGTAAACTGAATCTTCGGTGGTCAGATTGTTTTCTGCCCGATAGTTGACCAGGTGTTCTCTGAGCTGTTGACGTTTGTCTCGGGCAGCTTTAGATAGAAACGATGATCCAAAATTGATATGAATAACGCCATCATTTTCAGCCAGCAGTTTAATCATGTCATCATCCATGTTTCGCATAAATTCGGGTGTGAATTTTCGGCAGGACGAGTGTGACGCAATTACTGGGGCGTTCGTGATCTTCATTACATCATAGAAAGCCTTATCTGACACATGCGAAATGTCCACCATGATGCCGACCCTGTTCATTTCTTTGACCACTTCTTCGCCAAATGGACTCAGGCCATCCCATGTGTCTTCTGTTTCATCATACGAGGAATCGCAAATTTGATTATCAGTACCGTGCGTTAGCGTAATGTATCTAATGCCTCTTTGAAAGAAGTAATCCACATTTTTAATGTCATCTCCTATGGGAGCGCCATTTTCCATGCCCATTGGCAAGGAAACTAGTCCTTTTTCAAAATTGGCTGTTACGTCTGCGGGTGAGTTCGCCATTCCAAACATATCTGGAAATGTTTGGGGTAATCGACTCACCATATCGATCAGGCTGTCAGCAAATTCCTTAGCACCTCCGGTTTCCTGATAGGAAGAAGGCACGTAAATGGACATGAATGGTGCATCAAGTCCTCCTTGTTTTGCTTTTGGATAATCAAAATTACCAGTCGTCTCGACTGAGACATCTTCAACTGCCTTCTTGAGCATGAACCCTTTTACCTCCATTCGGTAAGGGAGATCAACATGACCATCTGCTATGATGTACTTTTTGGCTAGTTCTTCAGCTTTGGACTGATAGTCAATTTCTTCAGATTCGGCAGGTGCTGTTTTAGGTGAAGGGGATTGACAGCTCACGATGGCGACAATGGTCAACAGAAGATATAGGGAATATTTCATGAATCTTATTTTAAGCCCCCAAGATATACTAACCTTTAAAAACAAAAAACCCCGACATTTCTGCCAGGGTTTAAAATTTTATGACTGGTATAGCTTATTCGCCTGCTTCAGCGAGAATGAACTCTAAAGTGATGAAGTCAGTTGAATTAAAACCAGGCTGCAACGCAGTTACATGAAGGATACCTTGCTGTCCACCATCCGTTGAGAATGCTAGTACGGTTCCGGTTTCAAGACCTTCCTCTATAAGATTTCCACCTGAAAAATCAACACCGTCCAAAACAGCCTGAACGTCAGCTACAGTTACCAACTCAGTAGGAGTTGCACTAACAGCTACAAAGTACGTCTCGTTTCTGGTTCCCCAATCACTGATATCATACGCACCAGTAAAGGCAGTTGAGTATGCAGAAGGAGCAGCAATGTTTGCTTCAGTTACGAAGAAGTAACCCAGGTCAATATTAGCTGATACAGGATCTGAAGTAGCTTCTACATCATTTACAGAGTAAGTTTTGTTCTCAGAAATAGAGTAAAATGTTTGAGAAGTCTCATCTGCCGTAGGAGCGTACAATAATACAGCTGTTTGAATTTTGGCAGGAGGAGATGTTACTGAGAAAGTTAAAGTTGCTTCTCCTGTTTGACCATCATCATCGACCGCTTCTGCAGTCAACATGTAAGAGCCAACAGCAAGTTCTGTCAAAGTGATCGCTGGAGTAGTGGCACTTGTTGTACCAGCATCCACGCCAAGATCGGTTCTAGTGAATTCTGCCACTTGATTAGTGCCATCAGACAGTCGAACTACATTGAATCCACCTGGAGCAGAAACAGTAAGTGTTAACTCAACATCTGTCCCGAATTCAACTTCAGCACCTTCATCAAGACCAGCAAATGTTACTGATGGGGGATCAAATGTTTCTTCGATTGGATCCTCACCGCAGCTGTATAGGAAACCAACAGATCCCACAACAGCCAATAAGAGTAGTTTTTGGAAAATTTTCTTCATTATAATAGACATTTAAGATTAGTTACAAGTTTAACGTGTCCGACTTTGTCAACGACGTGATAATGCCAAATAGTATTTGGAATGATGGTTTGGCGGTGACTGGATGGCGGTAATCCATAAAATTAATTTGGGGAAGCAAATCTAAATTCAATAATATTGATATGCTAAGTAAAAATTGAACTTTTCCTATTTAAATCAAAAAAATACCGCATTTGCGGTATCGTTAAGGGCTAGCTGTTAGACACTACTTGGGATAAAAAGGTTCAAAACAGGCAATAAATCTGAAACAATAACTGATTATTGGACTAATTATATTTTTCAGTGGTAAATTGTGATTTTAAAAAAATGTGACATTTTTGTATTATTAAGCTTGTAACCGCTTGATCTAAAGAAAAAATATATGACAAAAGCAATATCACCTGAACTGCTGGCAGCTTGGAACAAATATGGATTTTATCTAGCTGTGACTGTAGCTGCCGTGGGATTGATTGTGCTGATAGGGCACTATCTGAAGTTGTTAACGACACGTGACTACAAAACGCGTTACGACTATATCAACATGCACGAAATCAACTTGATGTGGTATGGAGCGCTGTTGATCATAGTGGGTCTTTCGGTATGGGCAAATACCATGGTTGATAGTACAACCTGGTTGTGGTTTGCTGTACGATTGTTTATTAGCGCAATGGTTGCAATGATCATTGGCGTTGTAATTCAGAACTTGTTAAAGTTTTACTATCCCTTCTTTATCGAGAAGCGTCTGAAGAAGCTGAGGTATACACCTCGGACATCTCCTGACGGTAATCCAATGAAGCTATTGAGTGAAGAAGAAGAAGATGTTTATCTTGATGAGGGTATGCAAGCAGAAGAAGACGCATTCTCAGTGGACTATGACGTGTGGATTGATGAGAAGAGTGGCTTTACTAAAATTGAAAAATATAATGGTAGACTACATGCCCTTCAATGTGCTGAGTGTAATTATCAGACACTTCGCGTAGATAGGGAAGAAGTAGTACAGCCCGCAACTACTAATGCAGAAGGGGAGCTTATGAAGTATTTCTCTTGCTCATACTGCGGACACAAACAAAGAAAGTCATTTAAGATTGCCATGCTAAAACAAGTCGAGGCATAATCTATTGATATTCAAAATATTGAAAAACCCGGACCAAAGTCCGGGTTTTTTCGTTTAGATGGTTCCCGTTTTACCCCCATCGACTGGAATAGTTGTCCCATTGATATAGGCAGCCTGATCGGAGCACAGGAATGTAGCCAGTGCTCCCATTTCCTGTGCCTTGCCAAAGCGCCTTACAGGTATGGTTGATTTCATTTCTTCAGCTATTTCATCTGCACCTACTTTGCGCTCATGTGCTTTTTGATAGATGATCGATGATAGTCGATCGGTTTCGATGAATCCAGGTAACAAACTATTAACTGTAATACCATACTTACCCACCTCATTTGAGAGGGTCTTTGCCCAGCTTGCTACAGCGCCTCTTACTGTATTGCTGACGCCTAATCCATCAATGGGTATTCGAACCGATGTAGAAATGATGTTGATGATTCTGCCAAAATTATTTTGTTTCATATGTTCCAGGACGGCTTGTGAAAGCAGGTGATTCACGTGCAAGTGCATGCTCATGGACTCAGCAAGGTCATGGATGTCTGCCGTATGTAATGAGCCAGGGGAAGGCCCTCCGGTATTGTTGATCAGTACGTCATACCGTGCTGATTTTATATTTCCGAGGTGATTTGAAACAGATTCAATATCGCTGAAATCGGCAATGATAGCATTGTGATGCGCTCCATTGAGCGAATTGAGTGCTGTGGTAACAGCAACCTCATTTCTTGCCATTAGTGTGATACTGGCGTTGGCTTTTGCCAGTGACTGAGCAATTGCCAGCCCAATTCCTTTGGAACTTCCACAGACCAGTGCTCTTTTATTTGAAAGATCGATATGCATGCTTCAAAAGTAGTATTTCGATTTCGTAGTTTAGCAAAACGTGAATTTTTGATGATGCTATTTAGTAGCCAATGAATGACATTACTTACAATAGAGAAAGCTCTTTTCCTCTAGATCAGGATGAAAAGGATGGTTTGAAAGGATTCAGAGCTGAGTATCACATTCCTGTCAAGAATGGGAAGGAGACCATCTATTTCTGTGGAAATTCGCTTGGGCTGCAGCCCAAAAATGCCAGTGACTATTTGTCTGGGGAAATGAATCGTTGGAAAACGATGGGTGTTGAAGGACATTTTACGGATGAAAACCCTTGGGTGTATTATCATAAAAATGGGCGAGCGGAAATGGCACGGCTCGTCGGGGCAAAACCTTCGGAGGTGATTGCCATGAATAATCTGACGACCAATTTGCATCTGATGCTAGCTTCGTTTTATCAGCCAACAAGCCTAAGAAGGAAAGTAATTATTGAAGCTGGAGCCTTTCCAAGTGATCATTTTGCGGTGACATCCCATATGCAACAAAAGGGTATTGATGTGGAAGAAAATCTGATTGAAGTCGAGATGGATGAATCTGGTTATCTGAGCAATGAATTGATTTGTAAGACAATTGAAGATGTGGGAACTGAGCTTGCCTTGGTGTTGCTTCCAGGGATTCAGTACTATTCAGGTCAATTCCTTAACATTTCAGCCATCACGGCAGCTTCTCATAAAGTGGGTGCCTTGGTTGGGTTTGATCTGGCCCATGCAGCTGGTAACCTACCGATGAGTTTACATGATGATAAAGTCGATTTTGCCGTTTGGTGTAGCTATAAGTATTTGAATTCGGGACCTGGTAATCTTTCAGGTGTATTTATACATGAAACACACTCCCAAAACACCAATTTCCCTCGGTTAGCTGGGTGGTGGGGACAGGATGAAAAGACTCGTTTCAAGATGGAAAATGTTTTTACCCCCATGAAAGGAGCGGATGGATGGATGTTGAGTAATATGAACATTCTGACAACCGCCATTCACATTGGTGCCCTCAAATTATTTGATCGGGCCGGGATAGAAAATCTAAGAGCCAAAAGTGTTCGATTGACAGGATATTTGGAGTATTTACTCCTAAACTCTGTCGCGTTGCAGGACAAACTTAAAATTATCACGCCTAGCAATTTGGAAGAGCGAGGTTGTCAGTTGTCCCTGTCATTTCATGAAAATGGTCGTCAAGTTTTCGATCACCTGATAGCTAATAATGTCGTTCTGGACTGGAGAGAACCGAATGTTATCCGAGTGGCGCCAACACCCATGTACAATACCTTTCAGGAGGTCTATCGATTTGTAAAACTGCTGGAGGAGGCTATTTAGTTTTGATCCTCTCAGTTACCATTTTTTTAATTGAGGCTCCCTGGACAATTTTCTTAAGGACTTGTTCTATAGGGAATACAAATAATGCTACCAGCACGTCTATGGCTAAGGCCAATACGGGTGAACTCATTTCTCCCAGATAGGACCCAGCCAGGTTTTGCAGGAATTCAATGATAAAAATAACAGTGACCACCGTGAGCAGCCCGGTTAACAGACTATACTTTTCGTTTGCTGTTCGATTAAGTCTGGCTGATCCCAAAATTAGCGTTGTGAAAAATAGTATCTGACCAGCTTTGAACCACCATGTTTCCCAATATGGGGGCGTCACTTTAACTGCTAGAGGTTCGCTTTCCTGGATGCGGTTAAAGGCATCTCTGGATCTGACTTTGAGTGTGTAGTTCCCAGCGGGTAAATAGGCAAAATCGAGGTGGTTGTTTTTGCTCCAATCACTCCATTGATTATTTAGGCCAGACATTAGATATTGATATTCAATGTTCATAATTCCCAAATAATCCGGCCTTGCCATTTCAATGTGAATACTACTATTGTCATGGTCGAATTTTAGCTTTTCCGTAAGGTTAATCAAACCTTTTTTGCTCTTGACCTTTCGGTAAAACATGTTACCTGCTGGTATAGAATCATCTACATTGCCTTTGTACTTATACAAACTTTCATTGTTGTCAATGATCCAGAATTGTCCCTTGTGTTCATCAATATATGTCATACCAGGGATCAACTTAAGATAAGTGTAGCTTTCTAGAGAGCGGTCTGGTTGGATGCCGAACCAGTTGTCCCCATTATAAACCCATACCCTGCCATTCAGCTCGGTTAAATGGCGCTCAGGTTTTCCTATTCGTTCAAGTAGATCTTGATCATACTTCAATGAGGCGGTCTCATCGTCAATGTAGTAGTAACCCAATGTATTAACTAAAGTGATTTTTTCATCAAGCTCGGTGATCCTGATATCATCAAAGAACTGATTGTTGAGTTTGTAGGAGTCAGTAATGCGTACTGAGTCATCTATTGTGGCCTTAAAAAGAGTGTTGGCTCCCGCCATCCATAGCCGATCCTTTGAATCCTGATATAACGTGATAATGATTTCACCTGGAGTGGTTATCTGCTCACGAATGGCCCAAAAGTCTCCGTCGTTTTCGAGGATGGTGATACCTCCATCGAGTTCACTCACAGCAAGTAGGTTACTGCCTTCAATGTTGAACATTGTTTTGACAGGTTGATCATAAATCAGAGTAGCCTCATTGTCTTGAATGACCGAGATGCCAGATGATGTTTGAGCTAGAAACAGATCCCGATAAGTGATGAGCTTTTTACACTTTTCGTTTATTCCTGTAACAGGTTTGTATAAATAGTTGGTGGACACCAACTCCTTTCTAATTTTTCGATCGTATTTCTGCTTTGCATTTTTTAAAGTCGGCAGACTGATTTTGGAAAGCAATGATGACTTGTTTGTTTGGCTCTTGATCGAAGTTGAAACTGACTTCAATAGGTTTGAAGCTCCTGATTGGGTTTTTTGCACAAAACTTTTGACCTGACTTTTTCCTTCTTTTCGCTTTTTCCCAAATAGGGACCTTTTTGTGTCTTCCTGAGATATTTGTGGAGCCTGTTCTGATGCGACCTTGGTTATGGTCTCGCCTTTCGGCACGTAGTAGACTACATTCTTGAATTTGTCTTCCTGATCGAAATAATATATCCCCTTACTGGTGCCAATGTACCAGGTGTCACCCTGATTGGCCGCAGTTATCAAATTACCCTCAAGGCCAGGATAATAGTTGTACGACCGTATTGGGAGGTCAGGTGCTATTCTGCTAAATCCGAATTCGTTTGTCAGCCATAACCCGCCAAAATTATCTGCAGCGATGGTCTGGATTTCATTGTCTGCAAGACCTTTAGATGCGTCTATTGTTCCAATTTGTTGATCCGCTTTAGTGTCCCAAATGACCAAACCATTTGAAAGTGTGGATAAACTCACCTGGTGATTGGAAATCCATTGAGCAGCTGTATAGTAGTCAGGAGTCAGGCTAAGTTGCTTCGTTTTATCAGCTGTGACCATGTAAACCTCACCTTCTTCATTTACTATTATTGTTTGATTGTTGGGGATATCTTCCTCAACGAGCATAATTCGTTCGATTTCATTGAAGGGTGATGCAGCGGTAAGTTCATCAGATAGCGCAAACATCCCATTTCCAGATTGGATGTAGAAGTTCCCGTCAAATGTGAATGCGATATCAAAAAAGTCGCCCTGGTCAGGTGATAGTCGTTGTATTTCTCCTGATTTTCGATTGAAAATGTGAATAAGCTGCTCAGTGACAAAAACAACCTGATCTTCAAGTATTATGGTTTGTTTGACAATTCCATTGGTTGTGTCAAGAGAAGTGAATTGATAGCTGCCGTCTGTGATTTCAATTTTTCCAAGATCACCTGCACATCCGACGAATATTTCGTAATTCTCGGCTACCGCCAAGGAGATGGCGGAGCTCAATGTTCGAATGAAGGTCCAATCGATTCCGTCAAACATGACTATCCCTGATCGATTGGCTGCTATTAGCTCATTGTTTGCACTGAATGTTAGATCGAAATAGGTGTGATCAAGTGAGCTGATGGTTGGCTCATATTCGGTAATGAAGTAGTCTCCTTCTTGCGAATAGGATGTAAGTGAAATTGCCAAGATTATGGAGGCAGCAAAAAATTTGTACATGGCGAGATTCGGTAAAAAGGATAAAACTAATCCGAATTATTGAAAGTTGGAATTCGCCAATAAATACTTAGTCAATCTTACTCATAAGGCACTTTATCCAGAATTGTCTTGATGATTTTGGTTCGAGCTCTCATTTTTTTGTTTGCTTCAACAATGATCCAGGGATTTTCTGTTGTATCCGTTTGCTCAAACATTTTCATTTTATAGTCGGTATATACATCCCAAAGTTCCTGAGCCTTTTCATCGACAGGAGACATTTTCCATCTTTTCAACGGGTTCTTTTTGATTTCCTCAAAACGCTTTGCCTGTTCTTCCTTTGTGATGGAAATGTAAAATTTGAGCAATATCATGCCATCAGAAGTGATCAAATTTTCAAACTGATTGACCTCCCGCATAAAACGATCATATTCTTCTGGAGTACAGAAACCATTGACTGGATCAACTACTGCCCTGTTGTACCAGCTCCTGTCAAAAAAGGCAATCTCTCCCGGATCTGGAAGTTTTTGTATATAGCGTTGAAAGTACCATTGGCCTTTTTCTACCTCTGTAGGTCTGGGAAGTGCTCGCACTCTAAAGTGTCTGGGATTTAGATAGTGAGTGATTCTCCTGATAGCCCCACCTTTACCTGCTGCATCCCGACCTTCGAAAATGACACACATGCGCTTGCGATTGTCAATGATCCATTGCTGCATTTTGATCAGCTGAACCTGAAGCTGTTCAAGTTCTTTTTCATACTTAACAAATCGCAAAGCCTTTTCAGGTGTGACTGTCTCCTTTGACTGCAGCATTACTTTGACTGCCTTATTTGTATTGAGGAGTTTAAGTTCCTGATCGCTGAATTGAAATTCCATGTTAGTCGATGTTATAGATTGAACGATGAAATCTCATGACGATATTCGGATCTGGGGCGATGTATACGTTGGCGGATTTTTTGCCTTCATATTCGAAGCAGGACAATACGTGCCGAATACTTTCAAGGCGTGCTTCCTTCTTGACATTAGTCTTCACGATGATCCACGGGCAAAAGGAGGTGTGTGTACGGCTAAACATCTGCTCCTTGTAGTAGGTGTATCGATCCCAATATTCCTGTCCTTTTTCATCTACCGGGCTGAATTTCCATTGTTTCAACGGGTTTCCGCGACGTGCAATAAATCTTCTTTGCTGTTCTTCTTTGGAAATAGAAAACCAAAATTTAATAACGATGACACCATCTTCGAACAGCATGTGCTCAAACTCAGGTACCTGTCTCATGAATTGTTGATACTGATGATCATCACAGAAGCCCATCACTGGTTCTACTACGGCGCGGTTGTACCAGGACCGATCAAAAAAGACAATTTCACCTGCATTGGGTAATACTGCGACATATCTTCTGAAATACCATTGCTTTTTCTGTAGATCACTTGGTTTAGAAAGTGCCACAACGCGCATGGCTCTCGGATTCAGATGTTCTGTAAAACGCTTTATTGAGCCGCCTTTACCTGATGCATCTCGACCTTCAAATAGGACAGCAACGCGTAATCCATTCTTGACAATATGAGACTGTAATTTTACCAGCTCAATTTGCAGAAGCCGCAGTTGCTCCTCATATGCAATATTAAATTCAATCTTGCTAAGGTCCGTTCCGTTTTCGCTGAGATAATTGCGCAAATCGGTCGGATTTTTGATATTTTTTAATTCTTCGTTTGTTAGAGTTTGATTAGCCGCCACTTATTTGCTTTTAATTGAACTGAGCGTAAATATATGATCTCCTAAACTTCTAGCACCTCAGATACTCGATGATTGCAGATTCGTCAAAGGAATCATTTATGACCAATGCGGTTCCAGGGCATTTAGAAAATTGTAAATGTGACTGCCATACATGATCGGTGTACCAGTCAGGCTCTACTCCCCATCTGGTTTCCTTTTCTCTGCGCAAATGAAATGTTTTTTGATCAACAGACATGCAAATCATTTTGTTATAATGCACGGCGAGATCAGGGTTGTAAAACGCAAAAATTCCTTCGATGATAGTATGTTGATGCTGTTTAGCCGCAGCGCGAATTGCTCTATTTAATGCTAGCCAATCCATACCATCTGGGTGATCCCAGTCCGGATGACCTTTGATTTGAGGTAATTTGGGTTCGGGCAGAACAAAATTGTCCTGATCAAGGATGATTGTGGGTTCATTCTTTTTCTCAAAAAAGTTTTTAATAAAAGCAGCGAGTGTTGATTTCCCTGACCTGCTGGCTCCTCCAATACCAATGATCATAGATCAAAGCTAACAATTTGAAATATGTTGGTTTGATATACGGATGAGCATAATCCACCCTATTGAGCATCCCTCCAAGTGTGTTTATATACGCTACTAATCAGCATATTCGATCTTCTTCGGAGTAGCCTTCTGACGGATCAGTGTATTTTTACGCGAGATATTGCACGGTCTTGAATCAACTGGTAACCAAAAAACACTTTTACTCTCTCAACATGGCCAGTCTGGTAGTGATTGGAACTATCTTGTTTTTGAAAGCCATACCTACAGTGTCACTTGCCGCAGGTTTAGGTCCGCTACTAGCTGTTTACCTGATCAGTACATTCGCTTTTTACCTGACACAGTTCACTTATCGCAGAACACATCATGTTTTACTAATCATTGGATCCATTATATTCTACTGGCTACTAGCCACCTTTTTCATCATCATTTTGGAGCGATTCTTTCGGATAGAAGAGCGCTTTACCTTGCTCCAATACCGTGAGTTCCTTTTAGAAAACTGGACTTTTACTATGGATGCAATGCTCTGGGTCGTTGGGTATTCCGCAATCCTATATATCATTAGGATCAGTGATCGGTTAAGGGCCACCGAACTCAAAACGATCAACCTGGAGAAAGAACTTTACCAATCAGATTTAAATACGCTCAGAAAAGAAATCAACCCGCATTTCCTGTTTAATGCCATGAATGGAATTGCCATGAAGGTTCGGTTAAAAGAGAACAAAACAGCTGTGTCGATGATAGCAGCCCTCAATGACCTTTTGAGACTTAGCCTCAAAAAAGGAGACGAAAAACTCATCACTGTGGCTGAAGAAGTGGGCTTGCTGCAAAAATACCTGTTGATCGAAAGCCATCGCTTCGGGGATGCTACAAGAATTGATATCCGAATTGATGAAACTATTTACCAGGAACAAATACCTGAACTCATCCTGCAGCCGTTGGTAGAAAATGCCTTTAAGTACGGCGGTGTACAAATACAGGAAACACTAATCGTGCGCGTGACAGGAGAGCGCACATCCGATGGGTTGGTTTTTTCTGTTTACAACTCTATCTCCAATGGAATAACAGTCAACTTTTCTAATCAGGGTGTGGGCTTACCTAATGTAGTACACCGTCTGAGGCGAATTTATGGTACTCAATTTCGTTTTCAGAGTTTCCAGGATGAAGCAGGCATTGTTTTTAGAATTAGAATACCAGAGGTAGGATGAAAGCAAAATGTCTGATTGTAGATGATGAACTTACGGCTCGAGAGGGACTCAAAATGCTCTGCGATGAAAACCCGCAGTTGAATGTGGTGGGCATTTGTAAAAATGGCATGGAAGCAATCGATGAAATCCACGCATTAAAGCCAGACCTTGTCCTGCTGGATGTTCAAATGCCTGGAGTAAATGGCTTTGAAGTAGTTGCGAACATCCCCGAACCAAAGCCTAAAATCATTTTCATCACCGCTCATGATCAATTTGCCATTAGAGCGTTTGAAATAAATGCTATCGACTACCTGTTAAAACCTTTTAGCGATGAGCGCTTTGAGCAAGCTATTCATAAAGCTATCGAGCTTATCAAACTCAACAAAAGTCAAAATCTTGAACGACTGATCAAATCCACGGAGAGTAATGCTCTGGAAGGCTCGGCAAATCAGGACAGCAACGATTCAGAACGTCTGGTTATCAAGTCTGACGGATCGGTCCATATTATTCAAAAAGCAGAAATCAAGTTCATCGAGGCGTTTGATTACTATGTGAAAATTCACGTGGGCAACCGCTTTTATCTCATTCGCGAAACCATGAAAAAAATGGAACGGTTACTGGATGATCGGTTCATGAGAATTCACAAATCATCAATCGTTAATCGATCACATATAAAAAGCATAAACAAGCATAGTAGCACCGAATGCGAGGTAGTGCTGACCACTTCAGAAAAGCTCAAAGTCAGCCGATCTAAAATTGCAGAACTGAAGGGTTGGTTAGGATAAATTGACCGTTTACTGCACAGGTTTTACACTTCACTGCATAAATTCATCGGTCAATTGATTCCTTCGTTAGTTTGATCATCAATATCTGGAATAGACATTATGCTAAAGAATCATATCATATTTGCGATCAGGCTTTTTCTCAAGGAAAGAATCTACTCAGTACTGAATGTTCTGGGACTAACTTTAGGGATCACAGTAGGGATCATTCTGCTACTGTATTTACAAAATGAGTTGAACTACGATCAGCATTTTATCAAATACGAGCAAATCTATCGATATACCAATCACCTAAAGGCTCAGGGTGCTGACTTTAATACGGCACGTTCTTCCAGACGTCTGGGACCCATATTCAAACAAGACCTTCCTGAGGTGATGGAATATGTTCGATTTCTCAAAGGCGAGGAATCGCTAGTATCCAGTACTGATAATAACGGAATCAATCAATTTTATGAAGATCAGGTTTGGTTGACAGACAGCACTGTCTTCAAGCTTTTCGATCATACTTTTTATGAAGGAAACCCGAAAACATGTCTGGTTGGCCCGGGAAAGGTGGTACTTACTCAATCAGTTGCAAAAAAGTATTTTGGCAATGCTCCTGCTCTTGGTAAGCGGTTAAAATTTGATGATGATACGCGTGAGGTGACGGCAGTTATCTCGGATTTACCTGAAAACTCTCACCTTAAATACGACATTTTATTGTCCAACATCCCGTTGATAGATTGGGACAAAGATGCTGAAGCGGAGCGGACCTCAGAGGTTTACTGGAACCCAAGTTGTTACACCTATCTATTGTTGCCAGCAGATTATGACACCCAAAAGTTCTACAACAAATTTTCGGATATTCATGACAAGACATTCGCACTTTTTGGCAAACGAATAGAGGGCACGGTGGATCCAGAACTTCAGCGAATTGACAGAATCCACTTCGATTCCGATAAGGGTGGAGACGAACCTACCGGCAACCTGTCCTATGTTTACACATTTGCTGCTGTGGGGTTCTTTATCATTCTGCTGGCATGCATCAACTACATGAATATGGCCACTGCCAGATCAGTAACACGAACGGGTGAAATGGGCATTAGAAAAGTGCTTGGCTACTCCAGAACAGCTCTTTTCGGTAGTGTAATGATTGAAGCGCTCTTAATGGCATTCGTGGCACTGGTTCTTGCCAATGTCTTTACATTTTCCATTTTGGAATTGACTCCTTTTAATGAATTGATTCACAAAAACCTGGCATTGAACTACCTATCCAACCCTACGCTGATCGCGGGAATGATCAGCATCACTGTAGTTATAGGGTTTATTTCTGGTATTTATCCAGCGCTTTACATCCCCTCCGTACCAGTGGTGACAGCCCTAAAGGGTACATTCACAGGAGACCGGGTTGGTGCTTTCCTCAGAAAATCCTTGATCACTTTTCAATTTGCGATTAGTTTGTTTGTGATCATATGTACCGTACTGATGGACGAGCAGATTGAGTACATGCAAAACAAAGACCTGGGATTCAATAAAGACCAGGTGGTGCTTATCAACGTTCAGGATACGGTGGTTGAAAACCGCACCCATGCCATCACCAATGAGCTATTGAAAAACCCGAATATCATCGGCACAACTAATTCTTATGGTGTTCCCGGGAGAGGTGTTGGTGGGCCTGTGATGATGATAGAAAAAGACTCTGGTATGGTCCAGCAGCACCTCAACTCTCTTTACGTAGGAAAAGGATTTTTGGACCTCATGGAGATAGAAATTGTGGACGGACGCAGTTTCAGAGAAAATTCTGAAGCAGATTTCTACAAATCTTTCCTGATAAATGAATCAGGAGCCAAGGAACTAGGTTGGGGTGATGATGCAATAGGTAAAAAAGTACGTCATTTCCATGGAAAAGAAGACTATCACATCGTAGGTGTTTACAAGGACTTCCATTATGAATCACTTCACAGTAAAATTAACCCATTGTTCTTGGTCCTTGATAGTGATCTGGGAGGAACCTTTTACATCAAGATCAAGTCGAATGACATGCGCGCTACACTTGATTATATTGAGAGTGTTTGGACAATGTTTGACACCAAGCATCCATTTGAATATATGTTCATGGATGAAGAGTTTGCTCGACAGTATGAAGCCGACCTCACGCAGAAAACACTGATTTCGATCCTTTCCTATGTTTGCATTTTCGTATCGCTGTTAGGTTTGATTGGACTCTCTGCTTTCACTGCGAGCAGAAAGGCCAAAGAAATAAGCATTAGAAAAGTGCTGGGAGCCAAAAACCTTGCGATCATCATGCTGTTTTCCAAAGACTATGTCCGCTTGATCCTGATTGCATTTGTCATCTCTGTTCCACTGGCTGATTATGCTATTGTGGAGTGGATGTCCGGATTTGCGTATAGAATGGATATTAACTGGCTTTACTTTATCGTACCCGGGTTCACGGTATTGACGCTTGGCTTATTGACGGTGAGCATTCAATCTCTGCGTTCGGCTAGAGCTAACCCAGTGGACGGTTTAAGAAGTGAATAATCAGGGGTTGAATTTTTGATGAGTTAGTTTGTTCTTCCTTGAGTAAGTTTTCATCTAAAGCTACTTTTTTCAGCGGAAAAGTAGCTTATAATATTTGGTTGTTGTTTAGGCTTTTAGTCGATCGGAGCAACGTTTGCCCCACGACCTCACTTGTTGATGAGCTTGTTATCGGGTAGCAACAAAAAAAGCGATTCAAATTGAATCGCTTTATGTGGAGAAGATGGGAGTCGAACCCACGACCTCTTGACTGCCAGTCAAGCGCTCTAGCCAGCTGAGCTAACCCCCCATTGTGAAATTCAGAATTATGAATTCAGAATTGTGAATGATGAATCCTCTAACTTCCAGAATTTCCTTTCACATTTAATAAACTTTAGTAGTCTCGGGCAGACTCG
>JAGDZR010000003.1:0-397724 GCA_049115695.1 Cyclobacteriaceae bacterium
TCAATGATGCGAGCGGCAATGTATTGACGATTCATCTGGGTTACAGTGAGAAGTTGAGTAGGTCAGACACTTCTGATTTGGTATTCAACCAGAACACAACAGGCGTGCTCAATCTGCAGAGTATTTCATTTAGCAGTGACAGTTCAGTGCTGTACAGTTATGTGGTCAGTGATAGTGTTGATCAATCGTGGTTTGATTTTGACATAGTGGATGGATTAGATAGTGCCAGTAATGATCTGTTGGATAGTTTGATTGCTGATAGTATTTACATTGATACGAAGAATCCAACGATTTCTAACATCGTCTTGAGTGCAGACACGATCAATGATGCGAGCGGCAATGTCTTGACGATTCATCTGGGATACAGTGAGAAGTTGAGTAGGTCAGACACTTCTGATTTGGTTTTCAATCAGGACACAACAGGGGTGCTCAATCTGCAGAGTATATCATTTAGCAGTGACAGTTCAGTGCTGTACAGTTATGTGGTCAGTGATAGTATTGATCAATCATGGTTTGATTTTGACATAGTGGGTGGATTAGATAGTGCCAGTAATGCTTTGTTGGACAGTTTGATAGCTGATAGCATTTACATTGACACGAGGAATCCCGCAATTTCATCTCTTACATTCAATATTGACACTATTTCTGATTCAGATGTCTCCAGTCAATTTATAATAACAGCTGTTTATACGGAAAAAATGGATCGTACTATAAATCCGATTATTGAATTCCAACAGGAGGATACCGCAGGATTAATATTTAATTCTTCATTATGGATCGACGAGTCGACACATGCGTTTCATTATGATTTGATTGATCGTGACACTACGATATGGGATATTGATGTAAAAGTTAAATCTGCGAGAGATACAGTTGGAAATATTCAGCTTGTATTTGATAGTTTGGATGCGTTCAATATAGATACAAAGAACCCGGAAGTCTCTCAAATCATTGTCAGTATAGATACACTAGATGATGCTAATGCAGGAGGAGCCTTTTTAATAACCACAATTTTCGATGAGCACATGGACAGAAGTATTTATCCGCAGGTTAGTTTTCCTAATGAAGACACTACAGGTCTGGATAGTCTGTCGAGTATATGGGTTGATGAAATGACCTATAGAACCATCTATAATTTTACTGATGCAGATACAAGTATTTGGGATATAGACGTGCGTGTATCTGGTGGTCAGGATTCAATAGGAAATATTCAGATCATCGGAGATAGTACCGATGCATTCAATATTGACTCGGAAAACCCCATTGTCATTGAAATCGAAGTAAGCCATGATACAATCAGTGATTCAGATGAAGCAAATCAGTTTATTGTCAGCGTAACTTATTCAGAACCAATGGATAGATCTGTATCGCCCACAATTTCGTATCCATTTGGAGAAAGCCCGTTGGCAGGAACACCTTCCCTTATTTCTGCTTCTGGAAGATGGTCGTCCAATCGTAACTACATCTTGACATATGAAATTGAAGATGCAGACACGACTATATGGGATATTGACATTAATATATCTGCCGCAAAAGATTCAACAGGAAATGTTCAAATACAGAAAGACAGTTTGGATTTGTTTAGCATTGATACACAAAATCCGATTGTCACCATAGTAATTGACAATGACACGAAGTATGTAAAGGATGGAGATTCATTGAGGTTGAACATATCATTTTCAGAGCAAGGAGGAGTGCTTGGAGCAATACCGTCAATTCAAATTGACAGTGATGTGAATGCAGCACTCACGTCAACTTCTGATCCTCTTGTTTGGACGTTTGATTGGATTGTAGGAAAAATAGTATCCAATAAAAATGATACGGCTACTTACGGTATTACTGCAATAGACAAGATTGGCAACTCAGCGATTATTAGCTCAAGTCCTATAACTATTGTTGATAATACAGTTCCAAGGGTTCAAGTAGTCACCAATCAAACTGATAAGTATTTGAAGGATGGAGATACTGTTTCCATGGAATTGATAATTGAAGATTTGAATGGAGTAACTACCACTTTGATAACTCTGTCAAATATGGGAATAAGTGATTCTGCTTTATCTAAGTCTGAAAGTGGATGGCAATTTGACTGGACAGTGGGAAGTGTGATCAGTGATTTCGATGGTAGTATGTTAATTGGAGTTTTAGCCACGGATAGTGCTGGAAATAGAAGTTTGGTAACAAATGGAGATTCAGCATTTGTAGTAGACAATACATCACCTCAGCTATCTATTGGTATGCCATCTGAAGACACAACTATTTTTGGTCCTGTTTCCTATTTAATTGACTTTTATGACGATAATGGAATTGATCAAAGCAGAATCAATTTTAGTCAGACTGAATTGGTGACGACTCAGTCTGTAAGTGGAGAATGGGTGACAATGGGTAATGGAGAACAAAGGACCATTGTACTTTCTGATATAGAAGGAGTTGGTTATGTAGGTTTATTGGTGCCGACAGGTGTTGTATACGATAGTGCGGGAAATGCTAACTCTATTTCCATCTTATCCGATTCTGTTCTAGTGAGAAAGATATTGACCGTAAGTGCAGATAATAAGATGATAACGTATGGAGATGATATCCCAGAATTGACTTACTCCTATGACGGTTTTTATGGTAATGATGATGAAACTGTGTTATCTAGCCTACCAGTGTTGCAGACAGATTTGAACAAGTATGATTGTCCAACAGAGCCAGGAGAAATCAAATTTGCTGTAACCGGGAATGATGATTACTATATTCTTCAGGGAGTCATCGGACAGATATCTGTGAATAAGGTAGATTTAATTGCTACTGCGATTGATATGACTATGTTGTATGGGGACCCTGTTCCGGAATTGAATGTTGACTATTCGGACAATTTCATTAATGGAGAGGGCTTTGCAGATCTCGATACCTTACCTGTGCCGTCAACAATTGCGGATTCCACGTCGAATGTTGGAAATTATGCAATTAATTTTGAAGGATCTGCGCAAGGATTTGACGCATGCTACCAAATAGTCACCATTGCTGGTCAATTGAGCATCTCCCCAGCACCATTGGAAATAGTTGTACAAGACAAGGATGAAGTATTTACGACAGAACCTGATACTATAAGTTTTGAAATCCAGTCGAGCTCAGAATCACCGTTCAGAAATAATGACGATTTTGATGATGTTAAGGGTGTTCCTGCTTTCAGTCTGACTAGTCTTGATCAAGATGCTGGATATCTTTACGATGTAAATGCTTCTGGTTTGACAGCATTGAATTATGACATTACCTATAACTCAGGTACACTGGTTTTATACGACCCAACAGCTATCACTAGTCAGCCCACTTCAATTGAAATATGTGGATCGGAGAGAATAGAATTCAGCGTAGTTGGGCGGGGAGAATATGATGTTAGATATCAGTGGGAGTATCGATCGGATCCAAATGAAGAGTTCAGACCAATAACCAGTGATTTATTTGAAGGACTTCAGGATAGTACATTGAGTGCAGATTCTGTCTTGGAAGCATGGAATAACTATGAGTTTAGGGCCCTGGTTGGAAGTGATTTCGGCCAAGATGTTTTCTCTGATGTAGTTTCAGTTACCCTCAAGAAAACACCTCCGGCTGTTTTTGCTGAAATTAAAGGCACAAATCTACTGGTCACAGATTATTACAATGAAGAAGCTACCTATCAATGGTATAAAGACGGCTCTGTAATAAATGGAGCTACGGAGCAGTTTTATAGTTCAGATATAGTGCTGGATACAACGGCTGATTATGAGATTGAAATTTGCCAGGATGGTTGCTGTAGAAAATCGTTTGTAGGTCAGTTAGCATTAGAGCGCGATGCTGTTGATACATCGAGTCTTAAGTCTCCGTCTATTGTGATCGCGCCTAATCCTAGTGATGGCCGATTCAGTGTAACATGGAATCATACCTATCAAGGTCCTGTTGAACTTATTTTGGTTGATATGTTTGGCGATGTGATTAAAACATCTTCCGATATTAAAAGTGAAAGCGATTTAAGATGGGATGTGAATTTGAATGAAGATTTACCAGATTTCACATCGGGAATATACTTTGTGCTCTTCAGTTTTGAAGATAAGGTGCTTGGAAAAAAATTATTCATTAGACGTTGAGGTGGATTTTAACCATATCGATCATGCTAATGGGTTCAGCATTACTTGCACAACGGACCAACATTGACCTTGGTATCAGAAAAAGTTTACGTGATCAATTAGATGATATTGTTTTTGATTTTCAATCCTATGGAAGGCTAAATGATGATGTAAGTAGAATTCAATTTAAAAGATTATTCACCGACACAGCAGAGGTTTTTGACTTCATCACTCCCAATTATGTTACCGAAAAAAGAAAGACAGGGCAAGAAATTGTAAAATCTGTTGATGCATTCATAGAGGACGTCCAAGCGGAATTTCCTCAAGGTTTCATGCAGGTATCTGTCAAAGATGCTAGTCTTGGTAGTGCCATTGACTACAATACGTTTAACATATCTCAAAGACAAATTGATTTGGAGATTGAGTTCGATATTGTAGGTATTTCAGCTGATGGTGGACAATACTCTAATGACCCTAAATTGAAGTTTCTTATCGTGTTTGATACGCTTAATAATTTAGCCGGAAATATCCAGATCGCAGGAATTGAGAAGATTGAAAGTAGGCTTAGGTTTCAACAGGAGGAGAGGCAGCCATTGTTTGAAAAACAGATTGGTTTTAATGGCGGTTATTCAATAGTCAGCTCCAATACGGATGATTTGTTTTTTGGTGAGGACTATTCAATGGACAAAATTTCCATCGATAGCGATATAAGTTATTCCGCGGGAATCGATTTGATTAGACTGGTTGCAGCTCCTGAACCGAATGAATTTTCATGGAGCTTTGGTCTTTATTTTTCTGAAATTGGATTCCAGTTGTCAATGGACAGCTATTACTATAGTGATGTCAGAATTGATAAAGACAATGACCTTTATTTCAACAATGTGATCGGAGAAAATTTTCGTGAAAATGTAAAAATGCGATTTTTGGAAATCCCTCTTCGGTTTAGATATGAACGTGCATTTTCCAGAATATTCTCATTTTATATTCAACCAGGGGTTGATTTAGGTTACAACTATCAAACCATCTTCTCGGGAAGTGGGACGTTTACTTATACTGGATTTTATCCTGAATTAAATTTATTAATCAGGGATGTAGAGGAGTACAATTTTGTAAGTGATTATCAGCAAACATTTAACGATCAAATGATCCAAACATCTAATTATGCAGTATCTGGTGCACTAAATGTTGGATTTAATATGAAAGTGTTTGACGGGTGGCTCGTTTATCTCGGCGCGGCTGCATCGAAAAGCGTAATCAATTTGTCAATAAAAGAGACTAATCATTTGATTTCAACTGAGATGGGGCAAAATGCAGGTGTCACACCTTCAATGTCCTTTATTGATTTTGGAAAATATGGAATCCAGGTTGCAATTCGTAAAAAGTTTGAAACAAAAAATGGTTTGCTTAAGCTAGAATGATGAAGGTCTGGATAACTAATTATATTTTTGAGTACCAACTTTACCTAAGAGCTAATGAGTAAAGAACATAGAAAGAAGGAACGTGTTGTCATATTTACAGGTTTGGCACTGATTGCTGCAGCATCAGTATCACTCGCGTTTCAATTAAAATCAACCGTTTCGTCAGATAAAGGGTTGCTTGATTTCAATTACCAGCAAGCAGCGCTGGCTGGTGAAAACGTATCTTTCGAAAACATATCGGACATAGGCGATGAGGACAATTGGGAGTGGGATTTCGGTGATGGATATCCATCAGTTGACTCAAGGAGCACCAGTCATGCTTATGAAACGGGGGGATTATTTACAGTCTCACTAACATACACAGGGCAGGAGCCACCAGTTGTGAAAAGGCAGGTCATTGCCGTAACGGGATCCCCACCACCAAATGCTCAGTTCTCTCTTGAGAAAACAAATTTTAAAGTAGGAGAACAAGTTACTTTTGCAAACACTTCAAATAATGCGGATGAATTTATTTGGACCTTTGATAATAAAGGAAACGCCTCATACGAAGTAGAACCAACTTTCGTTTACGATGAACCCGGGACTTATAGAGTATTACTCATGGCAACTAATAAGATTGGGCAGGTGCATGAGCATACTATGGATATTACTGTTGAAGAATCCAAAATAGCTACTATAGCTACACATCAGCCAATATATGATGAATCTTCCTTGACAGATGCATTAACGGGTTTAGCAAATTCCGACATGAGCCGAAGAGATAAGAAGAGTGTAAAACGTCAAATAATCTTAGACGCAGCGTCAATATCCATTCCAGTTGGTTCAATCAGTCTTGAGAACTATTTGAATAAAATACAACTTGAGGCCAGTAGCAACAAAATATCAATATCGGTTGCTGAAATAAGAAGAAATAGAGCAAATAAAATTATTGAAATAATAATCGAATGACGAGAAGAATAATAAAATACGTTGCTGTTTTTCTATTCAGTTCTTGCTATTTGACTGGTATAGGACAAACACTGTTGGGTTCTTCAGCAATGAGGAAACCTAAAGTATATGAACGTCCAAGAGTAGATGTGACGGATCGAGCATATGCAGTAGAGGAGTCACGATCAAGTCAACTTTGGGTAGTCTGGTGTGATAGGGCTGGAGTACGCACTTCCAACGGTTCTGTTTTGGGATTAATGCAGAAATTCTGGGTAGTTGATGAAAATGAACGTGAAATTCATATCGTCGAATATAATGCAGCTAAGTATAACAGAGGGCTTAATGAGTTTAGGGAAGAGCCGGATGATTTTGGTTGGGTCCAAAAGAGTCAAATGCTACTATGGAGTGAAGGATTGAGAAGCGCAAAACAGGGTTTTAGAGTAAAGGCAATGACTGTAAGTACGCCTGAAACCATCCTAGCTTCTGGCATTGAAGAGCTAAATGAAGCGGGTCGAAAAATGGCCTTTTATGATAGTCCAACATCAAAGGAAATGAATGATAAGGACTCGCCATTATTCAATATATTTTACTTATTCAAAGAGTCGAACGAGAGATATCTGCTAGGAAGAAGAGATAATATTTCAACAGGAGAAGCTGGCGACTATATTTATGGATGGGTTGATAAGAGTAGCGTAACCACATGGGATTTACGCCAGGCTCTCGAACCAAACTGGGAGACTTCAGCAGTTCAAGAGCGAAATACAGCAAGAGTATTACCGGCTGCTTTCAGATCAGCTTCAGAGGCCGAAGCATATGCCAATGGATCAATTACTAATTCTGCATCACTTTGGAGTAGGGCCTACGAAAAGCGAGAGCAACCAGACTGGAAGCGTTTTCCAATTTTCGAACAGAATGAGAATATTATCAAAACTGGGGTGATCAGTGGATTGTTTAGTGAAAGTGGTGATAAGCAACAAGAAATAACGGCTGAAGAATATGCTACATATCAAAAATTGTATAACCGACAGAGAGAAAAAGCTCGGAATATCAATATCGTTTTCGCGATTGATGGGACACGGAGTATGGCTGCTGAGATTGATGCCACAAGGCGTGCTGTTACAAGGAGTTTAGGGGAGTTAACAGACTCAGAAAATAATTATAGAATAGGCGTAGTTGTCTATCGTGACTTTGAAGAGGAAGAACAGTATCAATTTGAAAAATACAGTCTTACTAATGATAAGAATCAAATTATCTCCGACTTAGGTTTTATTGAAGAATATCATCAAAATGATAAATCTACAGCAGAAGCACTGTTTACCGGACTTTATCATAGCGCTCGAATGTTCAATTATAGAGAAGATGAAACTAATGTGATTATCCTTATAGGGGATGCTGGCGCCAATGAGGAAAATGACATTGAACTTGAGAATTTTGACAAATTAAAGCGAATGATGGGTAATTATTCTATCTCATTATTTGCGATTCAAGCCAAGCACGGAAATCATGAGTCATATGATGATTTCATTTTTCAAATCAGAGAATTAATTCTGGAGTCAGCGGCCAAAGCCATACAAGTAACAAACCAGGAATGGGCAGGCACAAACCTTATTTCCTTTGATGAAGAACTCGCTTTTGAACAAGATAAGAGTTCAGAAGTTTCGACTTTATATCGTTTGAATGAAAGATCATCTAATGTTCAGGGAGGAATACAGTACGTTGAGACAGGGCAGGTGATTGAGCCAGAACAGGTGCAATCTGAAATAGTCGGACTGATCGATATGGTTGATCAATCAAACAACATGCTATTGAATGCCATGGAGGGTATAATGAACAGTGTTGTTGGACCAGGCGGAATAGCCGGAGCAGAAGAAATACTTACACCTCAGATGGCTGATTTCCTAAGCAAGGCTGGATTTGATAATAGTATGATGAAAACACTAATGGAAAAGAAGTATCAATTCCTGTTTGAGTCATATGTTCCATTGAAAACGAATACCCTCGAGTATCCTTTGTTTAAGTATGTGCTTTTTCTTGATCAGGGAGAACTGGATGATTTGACTAATGATCTTTCAGAGCTAGTTGAATTAGACCTCACAGGCTATCAAAAGAGACAACAGCTTAGTGATGTCTGGTTTGAAATATTAAGTCTTAACTACGGAGTTAAAGACGTGAACGAAATACGTGATAAGAAGATATCAGAACTTGTGGAGTTGGTTACCGGACTGCCTGCACAAACGGAACTATTAACCAAATATAAGTTTGAGGATTTAAGAGACCAGGTGAAAGTTTCGAATCAAGAATTTAACGAATTACTTTTTGCGATAAAGAGTAAACTTGATTTATTGAGACAAATCAATGGTAACAATGACCATATGTTCGTTTCCAATGATGCTTCATTTTATTGGATTCCTCAAGAGTTTTTTCCTTGATACTATTGAATGTCTTTGAGGAATACGGTCTATATCATTTGTCTATTAGGCGTTCTCAATGCGCTTGGGCAAAGTCGTGCGCTTACCAGACCGTTTAAATATCTTCACCCAACTGAGAAAACAAATACTTCACTAGATACTCGGAAGTCTCCGTATTTATGGAAGGTTTATGTCGACAGGGAAGGGGTTAAGGTTTTCAACGATAAGAATTTAAGGAACGAATCTGACTTTGAACCTGAGTTCATGCAAGAATTCATTGTAGCCAATGAAACTGAAGATGCTTTATTGTTATTTCAAGATCCAAATATTGACAGTATTGCCTTTTCTAAAGATGCTGAAAAAATAGGATGGGTACCTAAAAACAATCTAGTTCTTTGGGATAGATTTCTTTGGAGTCCTTACCTAGCGAAAATGCTGGCACTCGCTTCGTGGGAGAGTGTTTCTGCTCAAACCTCAACTATTCAGCCGAATGCTTTTAGAGATTCCCCAACAAATGAGTCCCGGTATTTTATCTTTAATGTGGTCAAATTTGACGATGGAGGAGATGATGTTTTAATTTCCTTGCGTACATTTCTGCATTACCAGCCGAAGCTGTTTTGTTGGGTGAAAAGGGAGGATTTGTTAATTGTTAACAATCGAAACGGTTTTGTTGCGAATCGATATTTAATAGAGCAGAGAAATGAGATTCCAAAAATTTATGAGGATAGTGAGTCTTTGCTCAGAAAGGACGATAGTAAAATTGTATACGCTATTGATAAAATTCGTGCGGACGAAGGATTCTTACCGACAGGCATACTAACAAATGAAATCAATGAAGTCATCTGGATGGAGGATGATCAATGGAAAACTGGATTTTTGAAATTGGATTATGGAGGAGTAGGAGACGATGTATTTAAAAAGGGAATACTAATTAACAGACAGGAGTTTAGCATAATAAAAAAAGCCATCGACGTTCTTTCTGAAAGTCTTGATAAAGCCGATTTGATTGAAAGATGGAAATTACTTTACCAGGAGCAAAATCTTAGTATTTATGAAGAACTTGGGCAATATGCATTGTTTGAGGAACTTGTTCAGTTGAGATTTAATTATAACGAGGAATCAGAAGGGACAGCCTTGCTGGATTTAGAATTGATCAAGCAAGATGACTTTGACTACATGATGCGTGAGTTGAGAAACAGTAGACGCTCACTTAACTATATTCAAAATAATATCGCCAACCCCTTTAATTTCGCACCCTTTCTATATCCGCATTATTGGATCCCCATTGATGCGCTTCCATTGGAAATGTTCGCAAATCAATTTGCGGATTTCGTTGGTGGTAAACCATTCAAAACTGTAGATCGTTGGGAGTATAACAATCGACCTGCCAATTACAATTATTTTGACGTGTTTTATGTAGAAAATAGCCATAACTATGGAGCTGATTTTGGGCTTAAGGATCAGGTAATAAGAACGTTTTATCGGACAGCAGCTAGAATAAGAACTAATGATCCAAATAGGTCAGCGTTGATTTTTTTTAGCAATACTCAAAAACCTTTAACTGGTGCTGGTGATTTATTCACAGAGAATATTGCCGGGATCATGAGAGAGGGAGTTTCTTCCAGGCCCAACCGATTATACGATAAAAAAGCACTTAGAAGCACTTTATATGCTAAAAATATCCAAAAGATTGATAGATTAAGGTTTCATTTTTTTGTGGGCGAAAGATTCTATAGCGAGGCGATGAATTCTGTTAAATGGTTATTAAAAGATTTTGTGTACGAGGCACATGAGGAATTAAATGCAAGTACTACGGAAGTGATTTTGTACGCCCCATTTTTAATAGAAGATATCCCAATATTTATGAGCAAAATAGACCCTGGTATGTCCGAATCGATTTCTTATAGATTATCTCCAATAAATTCCCGTAGATGAACGCATTTACTATTAAAAACCTTGAGTGTGCTTATGGCGATGGGAAGACTGTACTTAGTGTCCCAGAGTTGGATATTCCCTATGGAAAAATATGTGTATTTCTCGGCCCCTCAGGAGTGGGCAAAAGTACTTTGTTGGAAACACTCGGATTGATGAATCATACGATTAAATCTGGAAATGTCAGGTTTTCAGATTGTAGTGACGATTTTAATGTCTTATGGGATGGTGGGGATATTGCCAATGTGAGGAATAAGTACATGAGTTTTATTTTTCAAGAAAACAATTTGCTTGACAATCTCACCGCTATTGAAAATGCAATGATTCCTTTACTGATTCAGGGCGTTGAAGAGCAGAAGGCAAAATCAACGATAAAGGAATGGTGTAACAGTCTGGCACTGGAGTTTATCAATGATGATACCAGAGTATCGGAATTGTCAGTAGGTCAAAAACAGCGCTTAGCGTTTATTAGAGCCGCATCACCGGATTTCACTGTGCTTTTTGGTGATGAACCGACAGGTAACTTGGACGAGAAGAATGGGGATGTATTGATGGAAGCCCTAAAAAGTAAAATACAATCATCAGCATCAACGATGCTGTCCATTATTGTATCACATGACATTGATCTCGCGCTTAAGTATGCAGATGAAATTATCGTTCTAACCAAAAAGGGAGAAAGAGTTGGTACGATTGATCAAAAGAATATTTACAAAAAGAATGGCACAGACTGGGTTTCCTCAGGTGAAACAATGTCATCTTCAACACTAAGAACCTTTATCGCTGAACTTTTGTAAGCATGTCACAAGCCAACCAAAACTTTACGCCATTATTTCAAAAGGGAGAGAGATTAGAAATATATGGAGAAAAGAGATTCAACTTCAAAGTCTTAATTCTTATTCTGACTTTCACATTTTGCTCAATAGGTGGTGCAAACCTTGCCCTGAGTGATTTAGAAGATAAAATGAGCGACCCATTCGTTAATTTGCTCAGCGTAGATATTCCGCTTAGACAGCAACGGTTGGTAGAAGATTTGAAAAGCCACTTATCTCAGGATTCGCTAAAATCTAAATACAACTATGCCAATATTACTAATTATGTAGAGTTCCCAGTTCAGTTTAGTGGTCCTACAAATGAAAAGTGGGTTAAGGGTCGATCAATAGACTTGAATAATCCTGTTCTCGAACGTTTGCTGGAAGATGATAATCTGGTGGCAGGTAGCGGATTTAAGATGGAAAATGAGATTGGACTCATTATTTCTGAGAGAATGCTAGATGAATTGGGTTATGAGAATACACCATCCCATATCCTTATGACATTCGATGAAATGGATGTCCCTATTCCCATCAGGGCAATTGTGAAAGAGTTGCCAGAGCTTAATTATTTTGTAGCATCTCCATTTTTTTATTTTCAAAGAACTCAACTCGGGGGTAGTGCTTTTCGCGTTATAGACAACAAACGATTGTCCTTGTTTTTGCCCAATAGTGAAAATGCCAGGGAGTTTACAACTAAGCTTAATTCATTCTTCAAAACAACTGATGAATACAAGGATTGGGATGCTGAAATATTGCAACGGATTAATAGTGAGTCATTTAGAGAGGGTACGGAGTTTACTTTGGATTTCTTTGGTTTCAGACCCAGAAAGTCTACTGATTATGACCAGCTAGTCAATGATCTTAACGGTCAGCTTTCTGATTACGAATTCATTAGATATTATGATTATGAATACAATAACTTTCCGAGCTCATTTCAGATAGAGTCAGACAAGATTGCGATCAATTTTACAGGACTCGATCAGGTTAGAGACTTTCAAGAATATTTATATGATGGCTTTAGGATTGAAATGGATATTGCCAAGGTTCGGGACAAAGAGAATTTTGCTTTGGTCAAGCTGTTAACAGAGTCCATTTCCATGCTTTTGATTGCTTTTAGTATCGTAAGTATTTGCTTCTATCTGTACAATCTGCTGAAGAGTCATTTGGATAAGATCAGACCAAACTTGGGGACCTTCATGGCATTTGGTTTGGATAGATCCAATCTGTTTGTTTTGTACAGGGGTATTTTGATGAGTTTTTTGATTCAGGCTACTGCCATTTCTTTAGTGGGGTCATTTGTTTTGTTAGCCGTGGTAAGTGCTTCAATTGGCGCATTGGATAATTATTTTGCTCTGTTCGACTGGAAATTACTTGTGACAGTAGTGATTTTAATTGGTTCGTTTTACATCATTTACAAACGTACTATTCAGACAATTCTTGATAAAACTCCTGGAGATTTGATATACGATCGATGATTCTAAAAGGGGTGTAAAAATTCTCTCAAAAAATTAGCTTTAATAGTATTGAAAGTCGAAGATTTCGGATACATTTGCGTCCGCTTTTGAGGGATACTACCTTCATTATGTGGTTAAAGTTCGGGATGTAATACGCGAACGGCCAGTTAGTCCGTGAGTGTATCACACTTCATAATAAAGTTCGGGGCGTAGCACAGCCCGGTTAGTGTACCTGCTTTGGGAGCAGGGGGTCGCAGGTTCGAATCCTGCCGCCCCGACGAACTGAAACCCTCTTCGCATTTTGTGGAGAGGGTTTTTTGATATTAGACCATTCTGGGATTTATGCCTATCCTGATATTTTGAAATAGTAGCGTGAGACCGGAATAATAAGTAGTCCAATTCCAGCTACGAATAAAAATGAGATGCCTAAATTCATTAGATGAGCCAGGTACCCAATTACTGGAGGTCCGATAAACACGCCCATAATACCGTATGTAGAGATGATGGATAGTGCAACACCTGGTGAATACTTCTTATGATTGCCTGCTAGTAGCATCGTCATGGGTACGATGCTGGCGGTACCAATCCCCACAATCGAAAACCCGATCATGGCCATCCAGAAATTAGGAAAGGCAACTGCAATCGCTAACCCACCGGCTAAACAGATTGCACTAAATATAAAAAGCTTTTTCATGCCAATCCTGTCAATCAATCTGTCTGAGAAGAATCGTGAAAAAGCCATGAAGGCCATGAATATAAGATAACCAAGCGTGAATATTTCAGCACCTACAACTTCCTTGAAATAAATTCCACTCCAATCAAACATTCCTCCTTCACAAATTGCTGCACAAAAAATCAAAATCCCAAGACTCACTATTTGCGGGTCGGGTTTTCCAAGCTGTAGTTTAGAGGGCTGGGTAGATTTATCACCCACCAGATAAAAAGAGTAGGAGATGATCGAAATAAGGATAATGGTGCCGCTTGCGATCATGAAATGCGTACTGGTACTCATTTCCAGACTCACCATAAATGATGTTAGCAGAATACCCATAATGCCACCTACGCTCCATAGACCATGGAATGAGCCATTGATCTTTTTCTCGAATTGCTTTTGAATAAATATTGCCTGAGTATTTGCTGCGATATTACCAATTCTAACAAAGAAGGCATAGAAAAAGACGAACCCGACAAGTGCTGAGACACTATTCACAAATCCAATTCCGATAAGGCAAATACACTGAACCACTACGCCAATGATCATTGGCACTCTACTATCAAACTTCGAAACGAGCCATCCAGATACGGGAATACCTACCAAAGAACTGATTGGCATGGCTATGAGAATAGACCCCAACTCCGCTTCATTAAGCCCAAGCATTTCCTTTATATTTGGAATCCTGGACGCCCATGATGAAAAGCCAAAGCCCAACAAAAAGAAGTAGGTATTTAGCGCAATTCTATTTTTTGATTTCCGATCAATTGCCATATCAAGATTTCAAGGATTAAATTGACTGTCATAAAGTCAATTTGGGCATGTTTCTAAAATAAAAAAAATGCCCTGATTAACCAGAGCATTTTTTATACGATTTATTGATGTGTTAGATAGCCTCAGATCCAGATTCCCCAGTCCTGATTCTAATGCACTCTTCGATAGGCATAATAAAGATTTTACCGCTTCCTACAAGTTCGTCTTCATTGGCCGTTGTGCCCTGCATAATTGCATCTGTAGTGGTTTTAACAAAGTCATCATTGACCGCAATTTCCAATCGGATATTTGGAACAAGGTTGGGCACCACAATTTGCCCTCGATACACCTCCTTGGATGTACTTCTTCTTCCATGTCCTGATACATGACCCACTGTGATGCGATTAATTCCCGCTTCAATAAGCGATTCACGTACTTGATCCAGTTGAGTTTCTCTTATGATTGCTATAATTAGTTTCATGATAATATTAGTTAGGGGTGATCATTCCATATCCTTTTTCTCCATGATAGGCTTTGTCAAGTCCTTTCATTTCATCCACATTAGTTGCCCTCACCGTCATGAATTTGTTCAATACAAATAGGATCAACCATGTGCCAACGCCAGCATACACCATTGCCATTACGATAGCGAGCGATTGGATTCCAAGTTGTTGTAAAATGGTCCATGACTCGCCAGCAATAGATGAAGCTTCTGCCATCCAACTATCCCGAATGAAAAAGACGAGAAAAATAGCACCTATTATTCCGCCAACACCATGGATTCCAAAGGCATCCAACGTATCATCATATCCCAGTTTGTTTTTATATACAACAGCCAAATAACAAAAGAGAGATCCCAATGTGCCAAGCGCTATTGCCCCAGCAGGCTGTACGACTCCTGCTGCAGGAGTGATGGCCACCAGTCCTGATAGGATTCCTGATGCAAATCCTAATGCAGTCGCTTTGCCTGTGTGGAAGGATTCGATTAATATCCAGGCTATTGCGCCGGCCGCTGCTGCTATTTGCGTGACGGTCAAAGCCTGGGCTGTAGTTAATCCGCTTGAAATACTGCTCCCTGCATTGAATCCAAACCAACCGACCCAAAGTAAACCTACACCAACCATTGTCATCACAAGATTGTTAGGAGTCATAGGTAGATGAGGATGTTTCTTTCGAGCACCAAGGTAAATGGCTGCTACCAGTCCTGAAAAACCAGCTGAAATGTGAACCACAGTTCCTCCTGCAAAATCTATTGCACCACTTGGTCCTAAGTTGAATAGAAATCCTCCTTCAGACCAAACCCAATGGCAAAGTGGATTGTATACGATTACTCCCCAGATGGCAATAAAAAAACAATATGCTTTAAAGGAGATACGCTCGGCAAACGCACCTGCTATGATAGCAGGAGTGATGATTGCAAATTTCCCCTGAAACATGGAGAACACATACTCTGGAATTCCATCCATGATTGATTCGTCAATTCCCTGAAGCATAAAGTAGTCCCAGTTCCAACCAAACCAACCGCCAAGTACATTGTCTCCAAATGACATACTATAGCCGCAAACCACCCAAAGAATGGTCATAATGCCCATAGCGGTAAAGCTATGCATCATTGTACCAAGTACATTTTTTGTTCTTACTAACCCACCATAGAACATGGCAAGTCCGGGTACCATCAATAGTACCAGAGCTGTGGATGTTATCATCCAGGATGTTGCGCCCGAATCAATGGTTTCTTGTGCAAAAACCAGTGGTCCCGAGAGCATGAGAAATAGAATTGTGCTAGTCCGTCTCACGTCGTATTTTGTTTGTTAAATTTTCGCAAAATACCAGAATACGCACTTGGGTTCAATTACATCGATGAATTATTGATGATATTTAAAATAATACCTTGACATAATGTAATAATTTCAATTTGCATCAAACTAACGCATGTTGACTGAAATAATTAAAAAATTAGATGAGTTTAATCCCTTTCTCTTCAATCTTTATTTTTCGCTGCTTATAAAGAATACCACAGGCTCTTTTAAAATTCTTTTTGCTCATTTGGAAAGTCGCCTGAATATCGTCGGGTGAACTTTTATCATTCAGAGAGATAAATCCGTCACAAAGCTCCAGTTCAGAGAGAATTTTTACCGCACCTTCTTCCAATCCTCCAAGCCCGCTTTTACGAAGTGTGACATCTATCTTTCCATCGGATCTAATGTGCTTAACAAACGCCTTTCTACGTTCTCCTGAAATCACATCATGGAAGATATCGTTATCATAGATCAATCCTCGGTACGCATTGTTGATTACTACACTTAGTCCAAGCTCATGCTTGTCTGCAATTAATACATCAACAACTTGACCTTCTTCGAGATCAATTTGATCCTTATAAAAGTTATTGACTTTGGCTGAGGCTACAAGCCGATTGGTCAATTCATCAAGATACATATAGACCAAGTAGTATCGACCGATATCCATTCTGTTCAGTTGTTGTTTTAACGGAACAAGAAGATCTTTATCAAGCCCCCAATCCATAAATGCGCCGAATTTGGCTACATCCCTAACCCTGAGATAACCAAATTGATTTAATTCAATGAAAGGCTTTTGAGTAGTTGCGATTGGACGATCTTCAGAATCAGTATAGGTAAAGACGTTAATCAAGTCATCCACTTTCAAATCAGCTGGAATAAACTTATTGGGTAACAAGACTTCATTGCCTTGGTCATCGGTTAAAAATGCTCCCGGGCTAGTCAATCGAACCACCTTCAGGTCTAAATGTATACCTAATGAAATCATGTTGCAAAGCTACGAGATTAAGGTTGAACTTGGTGTTGAGCATTACCCGTCGAAATAAATGTTGGTACTTATATTCTTATTCCATATTTTAGTCTGGAACAATAAAATTATATGTAGAAATGATACTATCTTTTTTAAAACCACTTGTATTTGGTTTGCTTGCATATACAGCGCAAGGTGAAGTGCCAAGTAATTCGACTATACATGAACCTCTTCAGGATGTGTTGGAATACCCGGAGGATGTGATGGCTATTATTGACAATAAATGTATGGGATGTCATAAGCCAGATTCAAGAAATGAGAAAGGTAAAAAGGCACTTCAATGGGAAAAACTATTGTCCCTGGAGAAAGCTGATTTAATTGCCACATTGGATGAAATGTTGGAAGTGCTTGAAGAAGGAAGTATGCCACCTGAAAAAATGCTAGAAAAATATCCAGATAAAGAGTTGACAAAAAAAGAAACTAAAACGTTGAGAAAGTGGGCTGACAGCACCCTCGATGATTTGATGTAATGTCAAAAGTAAAAATTGTATTACTTGGAGTGCTGGGAATATTTCTGGCACTTCAATTTTTTAGGGGTGATTTACCTGAGGTTAATGAAGTCACCCAGGATGACATAATGGGACAGCTCCAGGTCGATAAGGAAATGTCTAACTTGATTGTGTCGGCATGTTATGACTGTCATTCAAATCAGACTGAGTACCCATGGTATTCTTATGTTGCACCCGTATCATGGTTAATCATTAAGGATACCAATGAAGGAAGGGAAGAGTTGAATTTCTCCAAGTGGGGGACAATGGCAAAAAGAAGAAAAATTCGAAAGCTCAAAGAAATAGGAGAAGAGGTTGAGGAGAAGGAAATGCCGATGACAGTATTTACCATAACACATCCCGAAGCACGGTTAACGGACGAACAGCGAGATCAGATCGTTCGATGGACCAAATCTATGACTCAAAAATTATTGAAAGAATAATTAAATGGCATTCTCAATGTTGATGACTCCATTGAGAATGCCAATATTTCATTATTCATCCTTAAGAGAATTGACGGGGTTAGACATAGCAGCTTTAATGGACTGCATGCCTACCGTAAAGAGTCCTATCGCTAAGGCAATTCCTGCTGCCAGAGCAAAAACAAATAGATTGATCTTTGTCGCATAAGCAAAATTTTCCAGCCAGGAAGACATCCATATGTAGGCCAGCGGAATGGAAATAATAGCAGCTATTGCAATCAGTTTGGTAAAGTCTTTAGAAAGTAAAAGGATAATAGAAGGGACAGAAGCTCCTAGCACCTTTCTAACACCGATTTCTTTGACTCGCTGGTTGATGATGAACGCTGATAAGCCCAATAATCCAATACAGGCAATAAGAATGGCTAAAAAAGTGAATATTGAGAAAATTTTCCCTGTCGCTTGTTCAGATTTATAGAATTCCTCCAGATCAGCTTCCAGGAAATATGACTGAAATGGACTGTTTGTTACAAAACTGTTCCATACGCTTTCAATGTCATTCATTGTCGCATTTATTTCGTCATTACTTATTCTAACCACAGCTTTGCTAACGAATCCTCCCTGGCCAGCCATATTGGTAATGGCAATTGGTTCCATAGAGACATGCAATGATTGGAAATGAAAATCCTCAACTACTCCTACAATGGTATACTCAACCTGGTTTTCTTCGTCAATGACATTAATCAATTTGCTTCCTATTGGATTGCTAATTCCAAGTTGAGTAACGGCTGCTTCATTCAGGATCATTGATAGAGAGTCATTAAATGATCTCTCAAAAAAACGACCTTCATTAAGCTGCATCTCGAGTGTTGACGATATTTGTTCATCAAAAACAATGTTGCGTATCGCATAGCTTTCTTTGCTTCCGCCGGGAATTCTAATCGTATATCCGGGGAGCAAATCTCCCGGCATGCCAGACGTAAATGATGTTCCAATTACACCAGGGAGTTTGTTGATTTCTGTCCTAAATGTCTCGTACTTATTCCAGTTCAATTGAGTAGCGTTCGGATCAAGATTAAAAGCATTCTCGATGACTACAACGCCTTCTTTGTTATAGCCCAAGGGCTTGTTCATCAAGTAGTTCATTTGCGAATAAACCAGAATGGTTGCGCTAATTAAGAATATGGAAATAGCAAACTGAACAACCACTAGTACATTTCTTAGACCAGTACCAGATTTTGAATGACGCAATTTTCCCTTAAGTACCGTAACCGGTTTAAATGATGAAATAAAGAAAGCAGGATAAATACCGGATAGAATTCCGATGAACACCAGCAAGGTTAAAAATCCAGTTATGTGAATCGGTGAGCTAAACTGACTCACACTGAGCGGTCGACCTGCTATTTCGTTGAAATAAGGGAGTACCAGTGAGGTAATTAAAACAGCAACAATTCCAGCCATCAAGGTGATGAGTGTGGATTCAGTTAGGAATTGTCCGATTAGTTGCCCTTTGCCTGAACCTAAAACCTTACGAATACCAACCTCTTTGCCTCTTTCGGTTGATCTGGCGGTTGACAGATTCATGAAATTAATGCAAGCTATGGCAAGGATGAAAAGCGCGACTATTGAGAAAATATAGACATAGGTGATGTTACCATTTGGCTTGAGTTCACCTTCTAGATTAGAATGCAAATGAATGGATTGAATGGGCTGCAGTGTGTAGTTATATCCATTGCCAGCTTCAATATATTCATCAAATGAAACGCCGTTTTGTTGTCTCATTTGCCCATCAGCGTATTGTTTCAAAAAGGAAGGGATTTTCTCCTCAACCTGTTCTGTTGTTGAATTGGGTCTAAGCTTGATGTATGTCATAGCTGAGAAAGACAACCAGTTGGATTGTTTGAAGAATTGAATGGAATTGAGCGGTAAGATGTATTCAAATCCAATATGCGAGTTCTCTGGATAATCATAAGCAATACCAGTTACCATCCGATTTTGACCTTGAAAGTCGATTTGTTTGCCCATTGGGTCTTCTCCCTTAAATATTTTTGCAGCAGAGCTTTCGGTTAGCACAACAGCATTTGGATCATTGAGTGCGGATTGTGGATCTCCTTCTTTGAGTGGGAGGTAGAATACTTCAAATAAATTGGAATCTGCGAAGATTATTTTCTCCTCAATGAAAAAGTCGTCATTGTACCTCAGGGTATTCGGAGCAAAAACCTGAAACAGTCTTGCTTGATTTTCCACTTCTGGAAAATCCATGACCATTTGAGGACCAATACTATGCGGAATAAATGCGTAATTGACTTCACGTTCTGGATAAACGCGATTGAGGACAATTCTGTGGACATTCTCGTCTTGAAAATTGTCATAAGAAGTGTCGTAACTGACGAATAGAAAAATGAGAAGACAAGTTGCGAGCCCTAGCGCCAATCCCAGGACATTTACGACAGTGAAGCTTAATTTTTTATACAAGCTCCGCATGGAAGTCATGATGTAATTGCGAATCATTGGTTTTGAGTTTTTGAGTTGACCTTATTATTCAAACGAAAATTTAGTAATAAGTTTCACCATTTATATAATTCCACTGTCCTTAGATCGCATAGACTTTTAATTTTCTGCCCTATTTAAAATCTAATTATGAAGAGGACTTTATTTCTTTTGATGCTCATGGGAGCCTTGCTACCAGGTTTCAGTCAAAAATACTTTCCAGTAAATGGGGTAGCTGATGTGCGACCTTCAAAATATGCATTGACAAATGCTACAATCTTTGTTGATTATCAGACAAAAATTGAAAATGCAACCATCATTGTCAATGATGGTCGTGTTGTACAAGTTGGTCAAAATATTTCACCAGCCAAAGACGTTCAAGTGATTGACCTTGCAGGTAAGTTCATCTACCCTGCATTCGTTGACCCATATACATCTTATGGTTTGTCTGAGGTTGAGCGCAGTGGTGGTCGAGGACCCAATTACGATGCAGATCGAGAAGGAGCCTATGCCTGGAATGATGCAATCAAATCAGACTTTAAGAGTATTGATGATTTCGACATAGATAGTAAAGCTGCAGCCGAGCTTCGAAAGAATGGGTTTGGTGCAGTTTTGAGCTTTAGAGCTGATGGGATTTTTAGAGGGACATCTTTGATGGTGTCAACCGGAACAGATGCGGTTCATGAGATGGTATTAAAGGAGGAAGCCAGCGCTCATTTATCTTTCAACAAAGGGTCGTCAAGTCAGCTTTATCCCACATCAATCATGGGTGCTGTTGCGCTGATCAGACAATCATATTTGGATGCAAAGTGGTACAGGGATGGAGGAAGTAAGCTTCAGGTTAACCGATCTCTAAGCGCAATAAATGGAACCAAAGCATTGCCTCAGATATTTGAGGCAAACAGCAACAAGTTGAGATCATTGCTGGTTGATAAAGTGGGAGATGAGTTTGGTATTCAATATATCATTAAAGGCAATGGAGATGAATATCAAAGATTAGAAGCCATTAAGGCTACAGGAGCATCCTTTATTCTACCTGTTAAATTTCCAGATGCATATGATGTAGATGATCCATATGAAGCGCTTGATATTTCATTGGCAGACCTTAAGCATTGGGAATTGGCTCCAGCTAATGCGTTCATGTTAGATCAGCAAGGAGTGGAAATAGCTTTTACAGCAAATGGGCTGGAAAAGAAAAAGGAATATCTCCCAAGCATCCAGAAGGCCGTTGACGCAGGCTTAAGCAGGACAAGCGCTTTGAAGGCCATGACTTATACGCCAGCAAAATTGGTAGGACTTCAAAATGAGATTGGAACGCTCAAGTCAGGATCAAGAGCCAATTTCATCATTTCGGAAGGTGAGTTGTTCACCAAGGACTTTGATATTTATGAAACATGGATTCATGGTAAAAAATACGTTGTAAAAGATATCAATGAACTTGATTTAGCGGGTTCATATAATCTTATGGTAGGTCAAGATGCATATGAGCTAAAGATTTCAGGTGAATCAGGCGCGCATAAAGCTAAGCTTATGATCAATGACACAATCAAGATTGATACGAAACTTACTATTGATGATTTTGCAGTGAGCCTGTCATTCGAGCATGAAGGAGCATTAGTAAGACTTTCTGGATGGGTAGAAAATAAGTCACTGAGTGGTTCAGCGAGGTTGTCGGATGGAAGTTGGAAGGAATGGTCAGCAAGTCCGATTGATGAACAAGAAGAAGAAAGTGAGGATGAGAAGGATGAAAAAGATAACGCCGTTGATTTAGGAGGTGTGATTTATCCTTTTGTAGCGTATGGCAGTTCTGAAACTCCAAAGCAAGAAACAATTCTGATTAAAAATGCAACTGTATGGACCCTTGAAAGGGATGGTAAACTTGAAAATACTGATGTACTCGTTCAGAATGGAAAAATAGTAGGTATTGGACAGGATTTAGTTGCAACAGGTGCAAGAGAAATTGACGCTACCGGCAAACACCTGACACCTGGTATTATTGATGAACATACACATGCTGCGTTGAGCGGGGTAAATGAATCTTCACATGCCATTACATCGGAAGTGAGGATGCAAGATGCCATTGACTCAGAGGATATTGACATTTACCGTCAGCTGGCAGGAGGAGTGACGGCAGCACAACAGCTTCACGGTTCTGCCAATCCGGTTGGAGGTCAGTCTTCAATAATTAAGTTTAAATGGGGGAGTCTTCCTTCTGAAATGAGTTTAGAGGGAGCAGACCCGTTTATCAAATTCGCACTTGGAGAGAATGTTAAGCAGTCAAATAGAAGTCGTGAATGGAACACTCGATTTCCACAAACGAGAATGGGAGTTGAACAGGTCTATGTTGATGGATTTTCAAGGGCACAGCAATATCAGGCTGAATGGGACAAGTATAATAGCTTGTCTAAGAAGGCCAAGTCAAACACGACAGCTCCAAGGCGAGATTTGCAGTTGGAAGCATTATCAGAAATTGTCAATAAGCAGAGATTTATTACTTGCCATAGTTATGTCCAGTCTGAAATCAATATGTTGATGAAAGTAGCTGAGTCATTTGATTTTAATGTGAATACATTCACCCACATTTTAGAGGGCTACAAAGTAGCCGATAAAATGGCTGTTCATGGAGTAGGCGGTTCAACCTTTTCTGATTGGTGGGCATACAAATACGAAGTGAAAGACGCCATTCCATATAATGCAGCGCTGATGACTCAGGCCGGAGTTACCGTGGCGATTAATTCAGATGATGGTGAAATGGCAAGACGACTCAATCAGGAAGCCGGTAAGTCTTTGAAATATGGAGATATGGACGAATTAGAAGCTTTGAAAATGGTAACGCTCAATCCGGCTAAACTGCTCCATCTTGATGATCGAATGGGAAGTATCAAAGCAGGCAAGGATGCTGATCTGGTATTATGGAGTGATCATCCTCTGTCTATTTATGCCAAATCTGAAATGACCATGGTAGATGGTATTGTCTATTTTGATTTGGAAACAGACAAAGAACTGCGACAATACATTAAGGAGGAACGCGCTCGTCTGATTCTCAAAATGAAAGAGGTAAAAGAAAATGGTGGTAAGACACAATCCTATAGACCAAAGGAAAAACATCGCTGGCATTGTGATGAATTTGCGGACGAATTTCAGACCCTAAATGACTAAGAAAATGAAGATGCTACAATACATATTACTTTTTGCAGGATCATTGTCTGTTTGTTTTGCTCAAAACCCAAAACCAGCTGATCCTCAAACTAGCCCAATTGCTATTATCAATGCAACCTTACATCAAGGGAATGGTAAAGTGATTGAACAAGCCACCATTTTATTTGATAGTGGATGGATAGTAGGAGTGGGACAGGATCTAAATACAACTGGTTATGAAGTGCAAGATGCAGCAGGTAAACATGTTTATCCGGGCATGATTATGCCATCTACCAATCTTGGTTTGGAAGAAATCTCAGCAGTGAGACCGACCATGGATGTTAGAGAAGTTGGAAGTATTACACCTAATATAAGATCTCAAATTGCTTTTAATACGGATTCTGAGATTTTACCAACTTATATATTTAATGGGATATTAATAGCTCAACCTACGCCGCAAGGTGGATTAATTCCAGGAACATCCAGCATTATGATGTTGGATGCTTGGAACTGGGAAGATGCTACTTTGCTAAAGGATGATGCCGTACATATTATATGGCCTGCCAAGAGCTTTGGCGCCAGGTGGTGGAGAGGTGAGACTGAAAGGAGACCTAATAACCAATACGATGAACAAGTCAGCCAGCTATTGAAGGTGCTCGGAGACGCTAAAACTTATGGAATGTCAGATGGGTCCCCCAGAAATCTAAAACTTGAAGCATTACAAGGGGTATATTCTGGGGACAAGCGTGTATTCGTATATACTGACCGAGCAGGAAATATTGTACATGCTGTCACTCAATTAAAACAAGTAGGAATTGAGCAGCTGGTTTTAGTGGGGGGTGAAGATGCTTTTTATGTCAAGGATTTATTAAAGCAGTATGAGGTTCCGGTAATATTAGACGAGCCACATAGAATGCCTTCAAGAGTAGATGATGACTATGATATGCCATTCAAACTTCCTGGATTACTTACCAAGGAAGGGATTTTGGTGGGTCTGCGACACAATGATATGTTGTCAAGAGGAAGAAATCTACCTTACTATGCAGGTACAGCTGCTGCTTATGGTATGGAAAAGGAAGATGCTTTAAAACTTGTAACTTCCAATACTGCCAAGATTTTGGGTATCGATGAATTAGTCGGAACAATAGAAGAAGGAAAGATGGCCACTTTCGTGATTTGCAAAGGGGATCTGATGGACATGGGGGAGAACGTTATTGAGGTGGCCTTTATCAGCGGGAGGGAAATATCACTGGGAGCAAAACAGCAATTGCTGTACGAAAGGTTTAAGCAAAAGTATACAGAGTGATATCATGAAATAATCACGTTAACTACCAAAGCCATTCGTTTATCGAATGGCTTTTTTTTGTTTGAAAATTTCATAATTGAGCCAAAAATAGCATCTGACTCATAAAATGCGAGATTAAGTGTTTGTACTTAGTGTTTACTGATTTAAAATTCACCCAATTAAGTAGTATTAATGTGAAATTTTAATTTAAAGGCTTTTCTAAGTATTAAAATTCAAAAAATTACGTAAAAACGTTAAATAATTGCTCGATAGTGTCTCGATATACGTATTACTACTTAAAATTGTTTCCGTAATTAAATTGATAACCAACAAAAATTACGAAAACAAACGTAGAATCAATGAAAAACGATCTGACTAGCACGATTACTGCAGATGTAACATCAACAAGCGCAGTAGAGGTAGCTCCAGAAGTTGCAGCAACTTCTGTAGAAATGGTAACGCAAGTGTCTGATGGACTCTTCACTGCCAACAATGTATGGATGATGGTGGCTACCGCCCTTGTATTCATCATGCACTTAGGATTTGCAGGTGTTGAAACTGGTTTTGGCCAGGCAAAAAACACTGTAAACATCCTTTTCAAAAACACTTTAACACCGATCATTGGTTTGCTTACCTATGCATTGGCGGGATTCTTTCTCATGTATCCTGGTTTCGAAACGCCAGGATGGTTTGCATTCGATGCAGCAGGATGGGGTTCTTTCTGGTTTTCTCCAGATAAAGTAGATGTAACTGCCGGATATGCAGATGGCGGCTATACTTACTGGACTGACTTTTTGTTTCAGGCAATGTTTGCAGCAACTGCAGCTACCATTGTTTCTGGTGCAATCGCTGAGCGCGTTAAACTAGGCGCATACCTTTTGTTCACTTTGGTATTCGTGGGAGTTGTGTACCCAATTATCGGAAGTTGGAAATGGGGTGGTGGTGCCCTTGATGCAATGGGATTTTATGATTTTGCTGGTTCTACACTAGTTCACTCAGTAGGTGGATGGGGTGCTCTTGCAGGTATCATGATTGTTGGCCCTCGATTGGGTAAGTACGTAGATGGAAAAGTCATTGATAAGCCTGGTTCTTCAGTTCCTTTGGCTGTAATTGGTGTATTCCTACTTTGGTTAGGTTGGTTCGGTTTTAATGGAGGCTCTGTGCTTTCAGCTGATCCAGCGTTAGTATCATTTGTTTTGGTAACTACTTCTTTGGCAGCATGTGCTGGAGGTCTTGGAGGATTCCTTACTGGATACTTAATGTTCAAAAGACTTGATCTTGGAATGGTTTTAAACGGTATTCTAGCTGGACTTGTTGGAATTACTGCAGGTGCAGATGTAATCAACCCTGGTCCTGCAATTCTAGTTGGACTGATCGCTGGTGTATTGGTTGTTATCTCAGCTGTAACGCTTGATAGATTCAAATTGGATGATGTTGTGGGTGCTGTGTCAGTACACTTAACATGTGGTATCTGGGGGACATTGGCTGTTGGGATTTTCTCGACTAACCCTGATCATTCATTCTTGACTCAGCTTGCTGGTGTAGCAATCTGTGGTGTTGCTGCATTCGTGTGTGCTTATTTGATCTTCTTCATCTTGAAGAAAACGATCGGCATTAGAGTTTCTCAGCAGCACGAAGAAGAAGGTTTGGATAGCCATGAGCATGGAATCAGAGGTTATACTATCACTGTAGAATAAAAAATATTAAGGTCTCTGCAAAGGTGTGCGGATGCTGCATGCAGAGACTATTTTTCAAAAACATTAAGAAATAATCATGAAAATTTTATCATATATCAACAAGTATGCCCTGGTAACAGTATTGGCACTAGGAGCAGTAGTCGCTAACGCGCAGGACGAAGAAGCTGGAGGAATTTCATTTTCCGGAACAGTAGATGCTTATTACAGAGCCAATTTGAATGGAACAAATGATGCTGGATCAGGACTTACAACTGCTCCTGGAACTTCATTTGCCAATCTTCCAGGATTTTCTTTAGGTATGATCAACCTTGTTACAGGATATGAAGGTGAAAAAGCAGGATTCGTAGCAGATCTTGCTTTCGGACCAAGAGGAAATGATGCCGTTTTTGGATCAACCGTTGGATCAACTCCAATTGTTAACCAGTTGTACGTATATTGGAATGTGTCAGATAAGTTGACTTTGACTTTAGGTAACTTCAATACATTCCTTGGGTATGAGGTGATTTCACCCGCTGGAAACTTCAACTACTCAACTTCATACATGTTCTCTTACGGACCATTCTCACACTCTGGTTTGAAAGCTGATATCAGCCTTACCGATGAGTTGACTTTTATGGCAGCCATCATGAACCCTACTGACGCTACGGATTTCAATCCTTCTAACGATTATGTTGGTGGTTTTCAGTTAGGTTACTCAAATGACATAGGTGGTGCATGGTTGAATGGTATCGTTTCAGATGGTTTCTACCAGGTTGACTTAACTACTGGTTGGGATGTTACTGATGCTATTTATTTAGGTGTGAATGCTACCAATAACTCAGATTTTTCTGGAGCAGCGCTTTATGCACAAACTTCTCTTTCTGATGCTTTTGCATTGGGAATCAGAGGTGAATATTTTGTAGATGATAGTGGAGTAGTGTTGACTGCTGGTGAAAGTGTACTTGACTTTACAGTTTCTGCTAACTACACAGTAGGTGGTCTGACATTCGTTCCTGAATTTAGAATTGATGCCGCTTCTGCTGATGAGTTCATGGTAGAGGGTGATCCAATTGCTGATCCTGTAAACGTTACTTATAGCAACTCGCTTGCTTCATTTGTATTGGGTGCTTACTACTCATTCTAAGGGTAGGTAATACTACTTATAAACAAACCGGCAAAGCCCGTATCATGGATATGGGCTTTGTTATAAAAAGTTTGAAATTATCGTAAAAGAAGGAGTGGGAGACGGAGTAATTTGATATAATTTCAAATTAAATATTCAGAAAATGCTAATTTGTAAAATATTTAGGAGCTGAGTTGAAATTTCGTAGAATTTACTGAGATTTGCGACGGGTCTTTCTAAGTAATTTTAGACTAGCACAAAAATTTTCATAAAACTTGTAAAACAATAAACATGGCCAAATCAAAATTAGAGTACATCTGGTTAGATGGTTATAAGCCGACACAGAGCTTAAGAAGTAAAACAAAAATCGTATCAGACTTTAGCGGTAAGCTGGAAGATTGCCCGGAGTGGTCTTTTGATGGTTCATCTACTGAGCAAGCAGAAGGTGGTTCATCAGATTGTATACTAAAACCAGTGTATATCTGTCCTGATCCAGCAATCGCTGGCGGATTCCTAGTAATGACTGAAGTATTGAATGCAGATGGTTCTCCACATGCATCTAATGCAAGAGCTACTATCGAAGATGATGATGCTGATTTTTGGTTTGGATTTGAGCAGGAGTACTTCTTGATGGACCCTGAGACGGGACGACCTCTTGGCTTCCCTGCTGGTGGATACCCTGGCCCTCAAGGACCTTACTATTGTGGAGTAGGTGGTCAAAATGTATTTGGAAGAGATTTTAAAGATGAGCACTTGGATCTTTGTATCGATGCTGGTCTTAATATAGAAGGAACTAACGGAGAAGTAGCTGCAGGTCAGTGGGAATGGCAGATCTTTGCCAAAGGGGCACACCAGGCTGGAGATGAAATCTGGATTGGTAGATTCTTAATGGAAAGACTTTCAGAGCAGTATGGATTGTACATAGAGTATCACCCTAAGCCACTTGGAGCAACTGATTGGAATGGTTCAGGAATGCATGCCAACTTCTCTAACTCATACTTGAGGGGTGCTGCTTCTCAGGAGAAAGTGGAGAAAGTATGTGAAGCTTTCAGAAATGTGGTAGATGAGCACATTGCTGTATACGGAGCTGATAACGATCAACGTTTGACAGGAGACCATGAAACTGCAGCTATCACAGACTTCTCTTATGGAGTATCTGATAGAGGAGCTTCAATTCGTATTCCTCTATACACAGCAAACAATGGTTGGAGTGGATATCTTGAAGATAGAAGACCTGCTTCAAATGCAGATCCGTACAAGGTGGCTGCAAGAATCATTAAGACAGTAAAATCTGTTTCTTAAAGATTAGTAGATCTTGAAATAAGCATTAAAGCCAGGGCGTTTGTCCTGGCTTTTTTTGTTGCTATCTCAGCTGTGGCTTGCGTCACAACCAAAAGAGGTCTCCGTATAATCAAGCTGTTTTTAAGGTTGTTGGCTGAATCACATTTTTGGGCACAAAAAAAGCCCCAATAACATGGAGCCCTTTTTATATACTTACTCGCTTATGTCTTATATCAATGAATCATTTTGAAACGTGCAGCACGCTTCTCGAAATAATCCCACGTACTTTCAAATAGCATGATACTGATGTCTCTCAGTGCATATTCAAAACCTTGTATGAGCTTGTTCATTTCCCTTGTCGTTTTGGTTATATTATGTTACTAAAGTAACATAACAACTGCGTCTGTGCTACCAAAACGAAGTGAACCGGAAAAAATCTTGATGAACCGGTATTTCAAGGAGTGAGCCGGTATTATGAGCGATAAAACATTAATTCCAATGAGATAAGTGGGAAAAAGATAGGGGTGAACAAGAAAATATCTTAAGTCAACGAGACAGTTCGTCTTGTTTTCTGGCAGGTTAGTTGATAACTATTGCGACTTCCTTGCATCGCCCTAGAGCATCAAAACGCACAGAGAGTGACTGTTTACCCTCACAGTCTACCGGATAAAAGAAGAATTTCTGATTTCGCTCATAGAGTTCATTTCTTGGAGGAGCACCAAAGAGGCTTTTAATTTCATTTTGATTTAACCCCAGTACCTCATTTTTTTTTGGGAGAATGATTTTTTCGCAAATCTCAAATCGATAACCATCGCAACTTTGAATGGATTTTGACCACAACTCTTTATCAAAACCATCAATCTCGACTTTGGTGCATGAAGAAAGGATCAATAATGTTACAAGGATGGGGAAATATTTCATGTTACAAATTTAGCCTCTATGCCTTCAATATGGACTATCCAATTCATGGATATGCGAATCCAATTGCCTCAACAAGTCTTCAAAAGCAACTTTGTTCATCCATTTGGTTAATAGGTGAGATGCTGGCGTAAGGGTAATGATACAAACGGATAGCAAGAGCAATTGGAAATCGTCCGGAAAAGGTAATTCGTCTACATGGGTCATTTCCAACCCAATGATAAATCCTGCAGCGATCGTAATGGGATAAAGCAAAAGCCCAATCAATTGCTCCTTAGAAATAATTGTCAATACAGCGTTTCGGACTCGATTAAGACTTTCTTTCAATGGTAAATTGGGATTAAGTGACCGCTTTATAATACTGTATTCCTGGTACAACAGAATGGTTCCAATAACATAAGCACCTAGCAAAATCATGAGAAGAACCCTTCCAGCCATGTTATTAGAATAGTTGATTCCTCCAACGATAAGCATTGTCATACCGATGGTAAAGACCAATTTGAACTGAATCTGTTTTTGGATTAACTGACTATAGCTTTTGGACTCTCCTTGAAAAATTTGTGAAAGCTCATTTTTAAGTAAATCATCCAATGAAGATTCATCTAAATCAACTTTTTGCCACATCTTTTTAAAGTCTTCCATACCATTCTTCATTTGCTTGACATTCTGTTTGTTAGATGATGCTTGATTCTGTGCAATTTGACGCCAACATTGTTTTTGGTTAGACCAGACATTTCAGCGATTTCGTCATTGGCGTAATCTTCCAGATGTAGGGTAATCACCATTTTATCAATTGGGTTTAATTGCTTGATCTCAAAAAGTAATAATTCGGTTCTATCTGAAGGTTCGCTGATTGTATCACTTGCATACTCTGGTAATTTTTCAAGTGTCGAAACGTCCGGCTTTTTCTTTCGATGATAACCCAAGACAGTATTGAGAGCAACCCTGTACAACCATGTCGAAAAGCTGGATTTTCCCTGGAAACTCGAAGAAGAACGCCATGCCTGCAACAGAATTTCCTGACGCATGTCCTCCTTCTCAACCGGGTTGTCAATGTATAGGTAAATGATTTTACCTATGATCCCTTTATGAGTATTAACTAACGATATAAATTCTTCTTCCGTCAAGGACTATTCGCCTAAAGGCTTCTACTTTTGCAAGTTAGTTGCAAAGCGCAATCGATTATTACAATATAAATATACAAAATGGCTAAGGCTGTCAAATTTCTTTGGTTATTCACCGTCCTTCTTTTTCTAATAATTCTGGGCTTTGCCTATGCTTCACTACCTATTGAAGTAAATCTGACCAGTGTTAAGGGAGAGGTTGTATTTCACAAAGAGACCTTTTTCTACTATTCAATTAGCTTTTACCTTGTGGTCAATATCCTCGTTCTTGGTTTGTTTAGAATGATTAGTCCAATATTGGAGAGCAAGCTGTCTGAGGAGGGTGTCATATGGGTAAATTTGTTTTCATTTTGCGTCAATATTTACATGACAACAGTCCTTGGATTCATTGGTGTGATGAACAATCCTGAAGGTGTCCCCACGGCCAATTACAACTATCTTAATTACATAGGACCAATTTTAATGATAGGATGGGTGATTGGATTGATTTATTACTTAATAAAAAGAAAATAGAGATTTCAAATTATTACCTGATTCATAGTCAGTGAATTAGGTGTTTTGACCTTAATTATTGGTACAAAATGCACAGGAAATTCGGCTGTTCGATAATTGTATTTTTTGTATAAATTCCCGGTTTAATTGCATAACAAGACAAATTAGTTTAGATTTTTTATGGCCGAAGCGGTACAGTATACCGAGGATAGTATCAAATCCCTGGATTGGAAAGAGCATATTAGGTTAAGACCTGGTATGTACATTGGTAAATTAGGTGATGGTTCTTCCTACGATGACGGGATTTATGTATTAGTTAAGGAAGTCATTGACAATTGTATTGACGAACACATGATGGGATTTGGAAAGCAGATCAACATCAAAGTGTCAGATCATAGAGTAGAGGTTCGGGATTATGGGCGAGGTATACCATTAGGTAAAGTTGTTGACTGTGTATCCAAGATCAATACCGGAGGAAAGTATGATTCGGGTGCTTTTCAAAAATCCGTTGGTCTGAACGGTGTGGGAACCAAGGCGGTGAATGCGCTCTCCAATTACTTTAAAGTCCAGTCATTTAGGGAGGGTAAAACTAAACTCGCAGAATTCGAAAGGGGGGAAATTACTAATGACGCCAAGCAGGTAAATACCACAGAGCGGAATGGTACATTTATTGCCTTTGAACCTGATGCTACCGTATTCAAGAACTTTCATTTTATTCCCGATTATCTTGATAACCTGATTTGGAATTATGCTTATCTGAATGCAGGCCTGACCATTTCATTGAATGGTAAAAAGTATCATTCTGAAAAAGGGCTTTACGATTTACTCACGCGAAAGGCGGATGTTGAGTCGCTCAGGTATCCTATTATTCATTTAAAAGGAGAGGATATTGAAATGGCAATGTCTCATGCCAATCAATATGGTGAAGAGTATTATTCATTTGTAAACGGACAGTACACGACCCAGGGAGGAACTCATCTTGCAGCATATCGCGAAGCAATTGTAAAGACGGTAAGAGAATTTTATAAAAAAGATTTTGACGCTACGGATGTTAGAGCAAGTATTATAAGCGCTATTGCAGTCAGGGTGCAGGAGCCAGTTTTTGAAAGTCAGACTAAAACAAAGCTGGGTTCACAGAACGTAGGACCAGAAGGCCCTACAATGAGGACTTTCGTGAATGATTTTATAAAGAAAGAATTAGATAATTTCCTACATAGAAATGCTGATGTAGCTGATGCATTGCTAAAGCGTATACTGCAATCTGAGCGCGAGCGTAAGGAGATTGCAGGGATCAAGAAATTGGCTAACGAAAGAGCGAAAAAGGCCAATCTTCACAACAAAAAACTAAGGGACTGTCGGTTGCATTTGAACGATAAGAAGGGAGATGCAGAGAAAAAGGACGGGACCATGATTTTTATTACTGAGGGAGACTCTGCAAGTGGATCCATAACTAAATCAAGGAATGTTCAAACGCAGGCAGTGTTTAGTTTAAGAGGTAAGCCGTTTAACTGTTTTGGTCATACCAAAAAAGTGGTCTATGAAAATGAGGAGTTCAATTTGCTTCAACATGCATTGAACATTGAAGACGGGTTGGAAGGATTGCGATATCGCAAAATCGTGATTGCAACAGATGCTGATGTTGATGGTATGCATATTCGGTTGCTATTACTGACTTATTTCCTCCAGTTCTTTCCAGAACTCGTAAGGAATGGGCATGTGTACATCCTTGAAACACCCTTGTTTAGGGTAAGGAACAAGAAAGAAACAATTTACTGCTATACCGAAGAAGAAAGGAAGGCTGCAATCGCCAAGCTAGGAGTTAAGCCAGAGATCACCAGATTCAAGGGGTTGGGCGAGATTTCACCAAATGAGTTTGCAGGGTTTATAGGTGAGGATATAAGATTAGAGCCTGTGATCTTACAGAAGGAAACTAAGATTAAGGATTTGCTGACCTTTTATATGGGAAAAAACACACCTGATCGCCAGCAGTTTATCATTGATAAACTAAGAGTAGAGAAAGATCTCGTAGAAGAAAAGGAGCAAGCTGCATGAAAATACTAAAGACACTAACATACCTCTTGCTATTCGGACTGTTGTCTTGTGGCGAAGATGAGCCGGTGATAGAAGATATCAACGATCGGTTAGTATCGTTTAGGGAAGGACATACCAGGGCAGCAGGACTTGTACAAGGCACACTTGGTGCATTCAATTTGGATTTACCTTTAGAGAAGGTTGTTTATCCCGTAAAAAGTTATGTGGTGGATTACGAAACGGAATTTATGGGTGAAACGATCACGGTTTCAGGTATGGCCTACATTCCGGACTCATTAGAAACTCCTTTTCCATTCTTAAGTTTTCAGCATGGAACGATTGCAGATAATGCCTCAGCACCAACACAGCTTTTCGCAAATAACACGCAGCATATTATTTATTCAGCAATGGCTGGAGCAGGCTTCATTGTTTTTGTCCCGGATTTTGTGGGATTTGGAGCAAGTGTCGATTTAATGCACCCGTATTATGTTGAAGAACCTTCAGCTGCAGTGGTGGTTGATGGGTTAAGAGCTGCTTATGATCTTACTGAGGAGCTTGGCATTACTACAAGCCCTAAGACTTACCTGGCAGGTTATTCCCAGGGAGGATATGTTACCATGGCAGCTCACAAGTATTTCGAGGAGCAGGAGGTGGATTACTTTGAGCTAAAGGCCTCATTTCCAAGTTCCGGAGGTTATGAATTGAACGAGATGCTCTCTTATTTTCAGCAACTGGATGTTTATGATCAACCATTTTTTCTGGCGTACATCGCTGAGAGTTACCGTCAGGAAAGGGAATTCTCAACAGATGTGTTGAGTAGTGTTTTCAACTCACCCTATGATGATCTTGTGGTTGATGTTTTTGATGGTCAAAGAAATGGTGGTCAGATTAATAAGCTACTTAATGACACCATATCTGTCTTGTTAACAGATAAATTCATCAATAACTCATCTTCTGAGGAACTAAGTGATATCACTGAAGAATTGGAGGAAAATAGTCTATTGGGTTGGACACCAGGTATTCCGATGTATATGTATCATGGCGATGCTGATGTCACTGTCCCGTTTTATACAAGTACCTTGACATATGATCATTTTGTTGAAAACGGCTCCACAGTCATGAGTTTTCAGTCTTTTGAAGGGGCGACACATTATACTGGTTTTTTACCATATCTGGAGACTTTTTTAAAGGATCTGGTTGAGGTTGAAGGGTTGCGATGAAAGAAAGAACCATTTCGACCAATCATATTGCATTGTACAAAAAGATTCAAATGGGAAGTTTTTTTGTTATTGTAGTAGGCTATGGAACGATGGGCATCTTTTCAAATAATCTGGTTTCTGGTATAATGGCCATTATCTATGTGATTGCCGTGAGCTTAAGCATTCCATCTTGGCTTAAAAGATTAAAGCTTATCAAGCAAGTTTCATATACAAAAGATAGTTTGTACATCCATGAAAAAAACGAGGATGTTGAAATTCCGCTGGAAAGACTTGGAGATGTCGATATTGAATCATTAAACGGCATGTACAAGATTTATTTGCTGGATAAAGAAATGTATGGACCCTACATTTTTTGTAAGACGTCCATGTGGTATCCCTTCAATTATAAAAAAGTAGATAAAGAATTAGACTGGTTAAGACATTTGATCCGAGCAAAGAAGAGAAGGATTGAAAATGAACCATTGAATCAATTACATAGCAGTTATTAAGCGATGACAGAACATTATTCAGGAGAAGATGAATTGCAAAAAATCATTCCTGTTTCAGGAATGTATGAAAATTGGTTTTTGGATTATGCCTCCTACGTAATATTGGAGCGGGCTGTTCCAGCGATACAAGATGGACTGAAGCCTGTGCAGAGAAGGATTCTCCATGCTATGAAGGAGATGGACGATGGCAGATTTAATAAAGTAGCCAACGTCATCGGAAGTACAATGCAGTATCACCCACATGGTGATGCGTCTATTGGCGATGCAATCGTCAATATAGGTCAGAAGGATTTGTTGATTGAGACCCAGGGAAACTGGGGTGATGTTAGAACTGGTGATAGTGCAGCGGCATCAAGGTACATTGAAGCACGCCTTTCAAAGTTTGCACTCGATGTAATATTCAATCCACAAACCACAGATTGGCAGTTGAGCTATGACGGACGTAAAAAGGAACCAGTAGCTTTTCCTGTTAAATTCCCACTATTACTTTCACAGGGAGTTGAAGGAATTGCAGTTGGGCTGTCTACTAAAATACTTCCACATAATTTCTGTGAATTGATTCAGGCATCTATCAATTTACTCAAGGGACGTAATACCAAACTTTATCCCGATTTCATAACAGGGGGGAAGATTGATGTCACTGACTACAACGATGGAATTAGGGGAGGTAAGATAAGGGTTCGTGCTTCTATTGAAGAAGTTGATTCAAAAACGTTGGCTGTTCGGGATATCCCATTCGGAGCTACGACCACATCACTAATTGAGTCAATCATTAAGGCCAACGACAAGGGAAAAATTAAGATTAAGCAGGTGGTCGATAACACGGCTGCTGATGTGGAAATCTTAATCTCACTTGCAACCGGAGTTTCTCCAAATATCACAATTGATGCTTTGTATGCATTTACAGATTGTGAAGTGTCTATTTCTCCAAATGCCTGTGTGATTATTGAGGACAAACCTCATTTTATTGGTGTCAGCGAAATTCTCAAGTACTCTGTCGATCAGACGCTTAAGTTGCTTACGCAGGAATTAGAAATTGAAAAGGCTGAATTAAAGGAGAAAATCTTTTTTAGCAATCTTCTGAAGATTTTCATCAATGAAGGCATGTATAAACATCCGGATTATGAGAATTCGGGAGATATAAAGAAATGCTATGAGGTACTTGATCAGTTGTTTACACCATTCTTCGATCAGTTTTATCGAGAAATCACGGAGGAGGATTATAAGAAATTAATTGACAAACCACTTAGTAGTATTACCAGGTTTGATACCAGCAAAGTGGATGCGCAAATGCAGGCGCTTCAAGAACAGATTGAAAAAGTAGAGCATAATCTTGAGCACATTACGGATTATACGATTGAGTATTATCAGAAATTGCTTGACAAATATGGTAAGGGCCGGGAACGAAAAACGGAAATCGCTTCCTTTGATACCATCAAAGCCACAGTTGTTGCTGCCAATAACGCCAAACTGTACGTCAATAAGGTTGATGGTTTTGTGGGTATGGGATTGCGAAAAGACGAATTCGTAACTGAATGCTCCGATATTGACGACATCATCGCTTTTAGAAAAGATGGCAACTGTTTGGTTTCCAGAATCGCAGATAAAGTGTTCATGGGTAAAAACATACTCCATGCAGGCATCTTCAAAAAGGGAGATGATCGTATGGTTTATAACATGATTTATGTCGATGGTAAAACGGGTCGATGTATGGCGAAACGATTTACTGTGACTGCCGTGACACGTGATAAAGAATATGACCTTACCAAAGGAACAAAAGGCTCTAAGGTTTTGTACTTCTCGGCTAACCCGAATGGGGAAGCTGAAGTGATTACCATTTACCTCACTGGTGGTAGTAAGGCGAAAAAAAAGGTCTTTGATTTTGATTTTGCGGAACTCGCCATCAAAGGCAGAGGTGCAGGAGGAAATATTATTACCAAATACCCCGTACGGAAAATTCAATTCAAATCAGCAGGATTGTCAACGCTTGGAGGACTGGATGTATGGTATGATGATATAGTTGGAAGACTCAATACAGATGAAAGAGGGAAATATCTAGGCAACTTTAAAGCTGAAGATCAGGTAATTGTCTTTTATAAGGAAGGGAGTTACGAGATTACGACATTTGATCTGATCAATCGTTATGAGCCTAATCAGGTACTTGAAATTACGAAGCTTGATGCGGAAAAACCTGTCGCTGCTGTACATTATGACTCGACCAGCAAGACTTATCTGGTGAAGCGTTTCCTTGTAGAACAATTAAAACCAGGTAAGCGCTATCATTTCATATCTGAAGCCAAAGGTTCTAAACTGATCTGGATTGGTTTTGGTAATCAAATCAAGGCCAAAGTTGTCTATAAGGTTAAGAACAAACATGTTGACGAAGAAATGAGTCTCACGGACCTTATTGATGTCAAAGGTTGGAAGGCAATGGGAAATAAATTCCCACATCAACCTGTGGTAAGGATCGAAAATATCGAAGAGAAGAAAGTTGTAAAAGAGGAAGATGCATCAAGCTCCATGATTGAGCAATTGAAACATAACATTCAGGAGGAGGTAGAAAAAGAAGATCAGCAACTTGGATTGTTCGGAGGAGAGCGAAAAGAAGATTGAGTTGAGGGAAACCACCAGACAGATTGAAATTCTCGAGCCTTTTGTGTCAGCTCATAAGAAGGGCCTTATTGATCAGGTATTGGAGAAGCGTACCAGACATCTTACGTTGGTATTGGAAAATATTCTTCAAACGCAAAACGCGAGTGCAGTGATACGCACCTGTGAGTGCCAGGGAATTCAGGATATTCATTTGATTGAACATTCAAATCGATGCTACATAAATCCCAGAGTGGTGATGGGAGCGGCTAAGTGGATGACAGTTCATAAGTATGAAGACGATCATCAGTCGGCTATCCATGCACTGAAGGCAGCAGGCTATCGAATTTGTGCCACTTCAGTTTCAAGTAATGCGACTCCAATAGAGCTCCTTAACATAACTCAGAAAACGGCACTGGTTTTTGGTAATGAAGTTGCGGGTATTAGTAATGAAATGATAGCTGATGCAGATGAATTGGTTCACATTCCCATGCATGGTTTCACCGAAAGCTACAACTTGTCTGTAAGTGCTGCGTTGTGTATTCAGACCTTGATGCCTAAAGTGTATCAGACAGAAGCATGGCAATTGACCCAACTTGAAAAAGAGGAGTTGAGGGCAAAATGGTATCAAAGCATAGTCAGAAGATCAGATATAATATTGAAGGAGAGTGATAAAACTGCTTAAAGTTTTAGTGTGGGTTGGGATTACATCCATTGTGCTTTTAGTATTGGCCAATTTGTGGATTGTCCGTACAACAGAACAACAAATAATCGTTCAAGTCAATAACGTCTCAGATGGGCAAACTGCTCTTGTATTGGGAACCAGTAGATTGAATAGAGAGGGTGAAAAGAATCAATTCTTTGAGAATCGAATTGATGCTGCTGCAGAACTCTTTCATAGTGGGCGTGTTAACCACATTATTTTGAGCGGTGACAATCGCAGTAAATACTACAATGAACCAAAGGATATGCTCAATTCACTCATGGAGCGAGGAGTACCTTCATCTATTGTTACATTGGATTATGCAGGCTTAAGAACTTATGATTCTATTCTGCGGGCAAAGGAGGTATTTGGGCAGAAAAGGTTGGTGGTTGTTACCCAAAGGTTTCATTGCCACCGCGCACTGTTTATTGCCAATTTTTTTGGGCTACAGGCTGAGGGTTTCGTTGCAGCAGATCCGGTAGATAATAGTAACAAGGTGCTGATTAGAGAATTATTTGCCAGACCCTTGTCGATTTTGGATTTATACATCTGGAATAAAAATCCTAAGGTCATCAAGTGATGAAAGCACACTCATCTGTACTTTGATCCTGATCACACAGGGATAATACAGATTGATCAAATTGACCCATCATTGTGGCTTGATGATCGGTGTTTTTTTACTAATTTCGTCGGAGTTTTAATACAGCCAAAAGATTATGATTAAAGAATTTGAGAATCTGCGTGATGATGAAGTAGAAGTACTACTTGATGCGCCTGTTTACGTTGCAATTTTGATAGCTGGTGCAGACGGAGATATCGATAAAAGCGAAAGAAAGGAGGCAATCGAAGTTGCCAGGAATAAGCAGAGCAGAGCACGTGAGCAACTGGCTGATTATTTCAAAAAAGTAGGGGAGAGATTTGAAGATAGGTTCAATACGCTCGTAGAAAGTTTGCCGGATGATGCAGATGAAAGAATGTCTGCGATTGTAGCGGAGCTAAGAAAATTGAATTTCATCTTTAAGAAGTTGGATAAGAATTTTACCATTAAGCTCTATGCAAGTCTTAAGGACTTGGCAAAGAAAATTGCAGAGGCTTCAGGAGGTATTATGGGGTATCTGTCGGTTAGCTACGAAGAAAAGAAAATGATGGAGTTGAAAATGATCAATGACCCATCCTTATAATTTAAAATATCATTGAGTGAAGCCGCCTTTTTAGGTGGCTTTTTTTATGTCCTTTTAAATTTAAGTTTCCTGAATGAGTAACTTCGAAGTGTATGGGAAATAAGGATTCACGCTCTTCTCTACTTGCACCAATGAGATTGGTGTTTTTGATGTGGCTGGTATTTTCTATTGAGCAGGTTACGTTTGATTTTGGTTTTTTGGGTATTTTGCCCAGATCACTTTCAGGTTTGATAGGGATCTTTGCGGCTCCATTGATCCATGGGAACGTATCACACCTAATGTCCAACTCTGTGCCCGTTTTGTTCCTTGGATTTCTACTCTACTATTTTTATCCATTGATTGCCACACGCATATTCATTCAATGCTATTTGTTCACGGGTTTTTTTGTTTGGCTGTTTGGTAGGCCCTTTTACCATATTGGCGCAAGTGGACTTGTCTATGGGCTGGCTTTCTTTCTGGTATTTCTGGGGATATTTAAAAAGGATTTTAAAACGATCCTTATTTCCATTGTTGTGATGGTTGTGTATGGGGGTGTAGTTTACAATGTCCTCAATATTAGCACTGAAATTAGCTTTGAATCTCACCTATTAGGTGCCTTAGTAGGTATAGCAAGTGCCTATACCACCAATAAATATTCTCGACATTATATAGGCTAAATAAATTAGATAAAACTAATTATATTAGCATAGTGAGTAAAAATCTATTAAGAGGAAGGGGATCTCAATTCAACCCCAGGAATAATTTTGATCAATATCATATTGAGGAAAATCCAGCGTATCAGGACGAGGCGTTAGGGGCGCCCACCACAAAAGTTTTTGAAGAAACACCCAGGACGATTGTGAGTATAAATGATAGCCCGGATTTGAAAATGGATTATTCTATCAATCCGTATCAAGGTTGTGAACATGGTTGTATTTATTGCTTTGCGAGGAATTCTCATGAGTATTGGGGTTTTGGAGCTGGACTAGACTTTGAGAGCAAGATCGTGGTGAAGAAAAACGCCGCTATTGTCCTTGAGAAACAGCTTTTGAACAGGAATTGGAAAGTCAAACCTATCATGCTATCGGGAAATACAGAATGTTATCAACCGCTAGAAAGGAGATATGGACTTACTCGAGAGTTGATTAAGATTTTATCACGGTTTAGACATCCATTTTCTGTTATCACCAAAAACACACTGGTCACCAGAGATGTTGATTTGTTGACGCCATTGGCTGAATTGGGGTTGGTAAGTGTTTATTTCTCAATTACTACTTTAGATGAATCGTTGAGAAGGAAAATGGAACCCAGAACGGCATCAGCAATAGGTAAGCTGAAAGCGATTGAACAGCTATCGAAAGCTGGAATCCCAACTGGTGTAATGAATGCGCCAATAATACCGGGAATCAATCATCATGAGACCCCAGAGATATTACGTCTATCTGCTGAAGCAGGAGCAAGGGGAGCAGCATACACGATCGTACGTCTTAATGGAAAAATTGGCGAAATGATGAAGGATTGGTTGGAAAAAGCATATCCTGACAGAGCTAATAAGGTTTGGAATTTGACATGTCAGATGCACGAAGGTAAGGTGAATGATAGTGAATGGGGTCAGCGATTGCTCGGGTCTGGAAATATTTCTGAATCAATTAAAATGTTGTTCAATGCAAGCAAACAGAAATTTTTTAAAGGTAGAAGAATGCCAGAGCTAAGGACTGATTTATTTAGGAGGCAAGGGAATTATACATTGTTCGACTGATCGAGTAGCCATGTTGAAACTGCTTTACGATCAAATTTATCCGTTTTGGTTCTTGGCAAATGATCAATTTGAAATAGCTGTTTTGGTCGCATATAGGGATGTATTTCCTGAAAATCAACTTCTGGTTTATATGGTCCCTCATGTACTAAAACCACCTTGCTACCATAGTCGATATCTGGAACTGAACTGATAACAAAAGGGACTGCAATCTGCTTGCTTAGACTTTGTTCAACCAATTCAGGAGACACTTTAAAACCACCTGTATTGATTATAAAGTCTCTTCTGCCAATCCATTTAAACCTGTTGGTTGAAAGCGAGACAATATCGTTTGTTTGAATCAGTTGATGATTTGTCACGGTTCCATTTATACTAAGACAACCATCCGTGTCAGTAGATGCTATAATGTCACCAAGTAGTTGATATTCCGTTTCACCGATTTTCCTAATGGCAAAGTGAGAAGCAGTTTCTGTCATGCCAAAAGTTGCATAAATGTTGACAGACAAATTCAGATCAAGGAGTTGCTTTTCAAGCGATTCATTAAGTGGAGCTCCACCTATTAGCAAATGTCGAAATTGGTTCAAATAATTAGGATTCGTATTGAGGATTGATTGCAATTGCAATGGAACCATAGATGCCAAATCATAATCATAGGAATGCTGTGGAAAAGTTGAACTGGGAGTCATGATATCTATGTCCATTTGATTGATGATGCTTCTAACAAGGACCATTGTTCCTCCCATGAATTGTGGCGGAATGCACAGCAGAGATTTCCCTCCTTTATTCAGGTTAAGATGATTGAGCGTTTGCCGGGCACTGTATGTTAATTGATCTTTGGTCAGAACAATATTCTTGGGTGAGCTAGTAGAACCAGATGTTTTAAAAGAAAATGTGTGCACATCTGCCTCCCAGTTAGCAACAAATGTTTTTATGTACTTATATTCACTTTTTAGTTGAGACACCTTGCTGTTTAGCAACGTATCGATGTTGACAGTTGTGTTATCACTAAGAAAGGTTAAAAGCATAAAATATTGACTTGAGCGAGCAGGAGGATATATTAGTTAGCCGTTTGATCAACAAAGATAAACGGGCTTTCGAACTTGTGTACAATCAGAATTTCGGTCTGATGGTATCATATGCTATGCGTTTCATTGATACACGAGAAGAGGCGGAGGAAATTGTTCAGGAAGTGTTTGTCAAGTTTTGGGATAAGTGTGAGTCATTGGAAGAAAACTCATCCGTAAAGAGCTACCTCTATCGCTCGGTTCATAACACCTGTCTCAATCAGTTGAAACATGAAAAGGTCAAGGATGCTTATAAAACATATGTAATCAACTACATGGAAGAGGGGGTTTCATATGAGATGGAAGAACAGGAACAATCTGATGTTATGATGCGTATAACAGAAGAGATCAACAATCTGCCGCCCAGGTGTTCAGAGATATTTAAATTAAGCCGATTTGAAGGATTGAAATATCAGGAAATCGCTGATCATTTAAGTATTTCTGTTAAGACTGTAGAGGTTCAAATGGGCAAAGCGCTAAAGGTGCTGAGGCAGACCTTAAAAGATGTTGCTGGAAGTAGCAATGCGTAAATATTTTTTTGTCTTTCTTTATTTTCTCTTCTCAATATCTGCAAAGTCTCAGCAGTTACCAGATAAGGTGAGTCTCAACATTACCAACATGTTGTTGGAAAATGTATTGGATACTATTACGGCACAAACCGGCTATAATTTTTCTTACAATTCACTCATCCTTCCTGTAGACAACCTTTTTACATTTCAAGCTACGGAGGAGTCCATTGATAAGGTAATGGAAGGGATTCTTATCGGGACTATGATAGAGTTTGACATTGAAGGGGATCAGATAATTCTGACCAGAAAGAAAGAAAGATTTTCAAGGAAAGAGCGTTTTTTCAGTGTTAGTGGAATCGTATCTGAAAAGGAAAATGATGAGCTCATTCCCGGGATGAATGTGTACTTGAATGGGACTTCTATTGGGACTGTGACGAATGAAAATGGTTATTTTAAATTGACTAATGTGCCATTTGGCAATTATAGAATTGTCTTTAGTCACATTTCTTACAAACCCAAGATTTATGAATTCAGTAAAGTAACGCCAGGTGAGCTAAATGCGAGTACAGAAGTCGAAATGGCAACCGCAACCCTCAGGCCAGTTGAGGTGACAACAAGCAAATGGAGGAGAAGAGAAGTACTTCCAGATTATATTGAAAAGTTCAATGAGGAATTTTTAGGAACCTCACGATTTTCAACCGAATGCCGAATACTTAATGCCGATGTTATCACCTTTTATGAAAGTGACGATGGTAATGAACTCAAAGCATCTTCCAAGGAACCTATCGTTATACAAAATGATGCATTGGGATATGTTGTGTTCTGTGAATTAGACTATTTTATTTCGAAGGATGAAGAAGTCAAATATGTTGGGCGCGTAAGATTCAGTGAATTGGACCCGATTAATGATAAAGAGAACAGGAAATGGAAAAGGAACAGGAGATCGGCGTATTATGGATCAGTCAGACATTTTCTCTCCACCCTGACCAGAAATAGTTTTAGCCGAAAGGGTTATTCGATCTACTCAATATCTAGCGTCAGAGATGTGTCTGAGGGCAGAACAAGCCCTATCCACAGGGATTCAATCATTGTGAAAACCAGACATCCGGGGTTGTGGGAGTTGAAATTACCAGGAATGCTCTATGTCACATACGCTAAGGAACTTGAAAGTATGTCTTATGTCATTGAAATGGAAAGAAGCTTTCTGGCTTCAAATACGAACATGAATAATGCGCTGTTTCTAACAAGAAAACCAGATATTCAAAAATCTATTTTGGAAATAGATGAGGACGCTACCGGACCTATATACATTGATAAAAACGGAAATGTAACCAACCCTACCGGCTTAATTGTCAATGGCTATTGGTCATGGGAAAGGATGTCTGATTTGGTCCCAATTAACTTTGATCCAAAAAACTAAAAAAACTATTGTTTCAACGTAAGGGATTAGATTTGCAGCATTGTTTGACGCTATAGAAGCTGATAGAAAATATGGAAGAAGTTCTGGCTAAATATTTTTCAGGGAATGCCTCATCCAATGAGCGGAGTGAGGTGATCAAATATCGTGATGAATTTCCTGGAGAGTTTTTATCATTCAAGAGAGCTTGGGCAGATGCAGGAAGTTTTGCTCCTCCCAAGAATGGACTAGATTTTCTCAATCAAGAGAAAGAATCTAAGGAAGTGCAAATGTCTCCACGTCCTAATTGGTTGAAATACGCAGCTGCAATAATTGTATTGGTATCAGTAGGAGTTGCTGGCTATTTTGGCATTTTTGGAAGTGCGGAAACTAATGCGATAGAGCAGGTTTTAGCAGATGGGACCAAAGTATGGCTTTATAAAGATTCTAAATTGACGGATGTTAAGATTTCTGATAGTGAGCGTACTGTGACTGCTACAGGGAAAGTATTTTTCGATGTTGAAAGAGATGAGTTACGGCCGTTTACAATCATTACTGATGAGGCAGTGATTCAAGTACTAGGAACCTCTTTTGTAGTGGATGCGAGTGAGGAAAACGCTACGAGTGTCGCAGTAACCACTGGCAAAGTAAGCTTTACATACAATCCAGATTTTTATGACGGCAAGGCCGCTGTGATCGAATTGTTACCAGGTGAGGTAGGGGTGATTGATACCAACTCTAAGGGAATTGTGAAAAGGGAAAATTTGGATGAAAATTACCTTGCTTGGGTTAATCAAGTGATGACTTTTAAGAAAACTGAACTGAGACAAGTTGCTGAACTGATTGAAGAGGTTTATGATTATGAATTGATCTTTATGAATGAAGATCTTCAGAATTGTCAGCTTTCGGCAAAGTATGAAAAGAAAACTCCCAGGCAAATTGCTCGTTTAATAGGAAACACCTTCGGCTTTGATTACAAAATCAATGATAAGAAACAAATAATCTTTGAAGGGGAGGGTTGCTTGTAGAAATTCAAGACCGGAAGCCCTCTAAATGAGAAGTATTATCCATTGGGCTCCCGGCCTTCTCTCTTATTTGAGAGTTAAGACAAATTCCACTGATAGAACGTCTTCTGATTAATTTATTGCATCAAGGTATCCATTTAACATCCTTGAAGTCAGGTTTTCGCTTTTCGAGAAATGCATTTCGTCCTTCTTTGGCTTCATCAGTCATATAGGCCAAACGAGTCGCTTCCCCAGCAAATACTTGCTGTCCAACCATGCCATCATCTGTCAGGTTGAATGCAAATTTCAACATCTTGATAGAGGTAGGGGATTTTTCCAATACCTCTTGTGCCCATTGATATGCTGTGTCTTCTAATTCTGAATGCGGGATTACAGCGTTCACCATTCCCATTTCAAAAGCTTCTTGTGCAGAATAATTCCTACCCAGGAAGAAAATCTCTCTAGCCCGTTTCTGGCCAACCATTTTGGCTAAATATGCCGAACCATATCCTCCATCAAAGCTGGTTACATCAGCATCAGTCTGTTTGAAAATAGCATGTTCCTTGCTTGCCAATGTTAGATCGCAAACAGTATGCAAACTGTGACCACCACCAACGGCCCAGCCGGGAACTACGGCGATTACAACCTTGGGCATAAACCTGATGAGTCTTTGAACTTCAAGTATATTGAGTCGGGGCATGCCATCATCATCGACATATCCCTGATGTCCTCGCGCGTTTTGATCCCCGCCGCTACAGAACGAATAAACTCCATCCTTGGTTGATGGTCCTTCGGCCGATAAGAGTACCACACCAATGCTAGTATCTTCTCGGGCATCCAATAGCGCCTGATATAATTCACCTACTGTTTTAGGCCTAAATGCATTTCGTACATTTGGTCTGTTAAATGCAATTCTTGCAACCCCATCACCACTTTTGCTATAAGTGATGTCTTCATAGTCTTTGACTTTCTGCCAGTTTACTTTACTCATTTGTGTATTGCTTAAATGCTTGAAATACTTTTTGATTGATAGCTCTATCCGATTGTATCTCGAGCAATTTAGCCCGATCAGATGGATTGAAGAATACCCTCAACGCACTATTCAATTCATCTTCTTGATCACATACCTGATAGTCGAATCCAGCATTTCTTGCCATGTATTTGAAGTTTTTTTGGTGGGGAGTGTTGAAGTGTTTGGTTCGCTCTTCTGCGGACAGACTTAACGGACCTGGAATCATATCGAAAATGCCCCCTCCAAAATTATTGAAAACAACAATCCTTAAGTTGTCAAGCGCATATTCATGAAAGAATGCGTTTTGATCATAGATGAAACTTAGATCTCCGGTAAGTAGAACAACTTGCCGATCAGATGTCAGGGCATGACCAACTGCGGTGGCGTTGCTGCCATCGATTCCTGATGTTCCTCTATTCGCAAATACATCTATGTTTTGTTCGTAATGAGTCGATAGAAAATTTGCATAACGAACTGGCATACTGTTGCTCAGGTGAATAATGGATTTTTGTGGGAGAGATGATATTACTGTTTTAAAGGCTGAGAACTCACCAAATTCACAGGTCTCCAGCCAAGCAAGTTTTGCTTTAGTTTGTTTATTCTTTTCGCTCCAACTTTCCGAAAAGTCAGGTTCCTGCTCTTGTTGATTGGCTAATTCCTCTAAAACCAATTTTGGCCGGCAGCTGATAGGAATTGGTTTGCTTGAAAAGGGATCTTGTTTTCCCGGATGCTCAGCAAGATGGTAATGCTTGAAGTTGCCTGCTCGAAGGAAAAGTTTCAACTGTTTGGAAATTAATGATTTACCTAATGTGATAACCAGTTCAGGTTGAAGTAGTTGTGGTCGTCCAGACAAGAATAAATCCTGATGACTGATGACCCCTTCTATATCATGGACGTTGCTGATTATATCGCCAATGACCGGAACTTGCTTTTTGATGATTTGACCTAATACTCCTTTAAGTTCCTGATCCCAATTTCCTTGCCCCACCAAAACAAGTTTCTTCTCACTATTTTTCCAATCTTCTACAATTTTGGAAGAATCAGATGTGAAAATTCTTGGTTCAGTCTTTTCGATGCTGATCTCGCTAAACTCATACATACTGTCAGGGGCAGGGTAAAAGGGTTCCCTGAACGGAATGTTTAAATGAACCGGTCCTTTGATATCACTTACTGCTGCCTTTATTGCCTCTATTATTCCCTTTTGATATGTACTCTGTGCAGATTTGTTAGCCAGATCATCTGGCAACTGTTGAAAGTGCTTTACAAAATTGCTAAATACATTTTGCTGGCGAATTGTTTGACCATCCCATTGATCAATCCATTCCGGAGGACGATCAGCTGATAAGACAATGAGTGGGATTTCCTGATAAAAAGCCTCAGCTATGGCAGGACCATAGTTCAACAGTGCTGTGCCTGATGTGCAGCAAAGCACAACTGGAGATTGGGTTCGCTGCGAAATGCCTAAACCAATGAAACCAGCTGAGCGTTCGTCAACGAATACATGGGTGCTGATCTTTTTGTTGCGGTGAAAACTAATACTCAATGGCGCATTTCTTGAGCCGGGAGAGAAAACCGCATGTCTTACACCCAATTGATAACAAAGCTCGGAAGTGTCGTAAATCGTCTGATTCATTAGTCCTTATTATCAAAAACAAGCCGCTTTAAGGTTTGCATTTTAAGACTTGTTTCCTGTAATTCTTTCGCTGGGTTTGAATCTTCAGTTATTCCTGCACCTGCATAAAAGCGCGCTTGATCACCTGAAATTTTCATGCACCTCAAATTAACAAAGAGATGGGTACTATTAGCAATGTTCACAGGGCCTAAAAATCCAGCGTATAGTTCGCGATCATAGTTTTCATTTTCTTTGATAAACTGAAGAGCAGGAGCCAGCGGCATACCGCAAACTGCTGAGGTTGGATGCAAGAGGTCTGTCATAACAGTCCCAAGGTTTGGCATGCCAACGGCATTCATGTCAACATGATAAAATGTCTTAAGATGCGCTAATCTTCCTGCTCGAGCCGTTTTTGGGCCGTTCTCCTCAAATTCCCGTAATCTTATTTTCTTAAAGCAGTCAATGATATAGCGAGATACCATTGCTTGCTCTTCAATATCTTTTTGAGTCCAGGCGACATCACTCAGGGATTGATCTAATGACAACTTTTGAGTCCCGGCAAGTGAGACAGTCGTGAACTGTTTTTTGGTGTCAATGTCTATCAATATTTCGGGTGTAGCTCCCAACCAAGTGCCATAGGAAGGAGAGTAGAGTAGGTAGACCATGGCGTTTGGATATTTCTCACAGGCTTGCTCGAAGATGTCTGTTTCACTGAATCCACTGGGTAGTGGCGCTTCTTCAAATCGTGAAAGCACGGTTTTGGTAAACTGCCCGTCCTTAATGGCTTCAACTGCCTTTTTAACGCATCCTTCATAATCAGGCTGATCAAGGATCGAATCATGTTTCACCCGTGCGGTCGGTTCATGATAAATTCTTTCAAATGCTTCTAGCTCACTGTCATTAAGCATTGGATTTAGTTCCAGAGAGACTTCATCATTCCAGCTCAAGAGCAAATCGCATTTGATGATATCTGGGTTGCAAGGATGATGTCGATCAAATGGGTTAATGAAAAAGCAAGGTTGAGATGATTCAATATTGATCGATTCATGTACATCTGGCCGTAAGTCTGCAATACCCTGAATGCCTGGTTGGTTGGGCAACCTCCATATGGCAACAGGAAATTGGTGTCCAGCAACAGACTGAAAGAAGTCCTTTGGTTGATCGAATCGAAGTTGAGTTATCCTGGATTTTGGAGTCATTACCTATTTTTCAATATCGCCACTGTTAACCTGCTTATACATACTAACTGGTCGGCTTCATTTTTGATTTTAATGTCCCATACATGCGTACCCTTACCGATGTGGATTGGCTCAACTCTCCCATAGACAAAACCACTTTTTACTGATTTAAGGTGATTGGCATTGATTTCAAGACCTGCTGGATACTCTTTGCTAATGTCGAGCATAATTACCGAGGCAAAACTCCCTAATGATTCAGCCATTGCCACAGATGCCCCTCCATGCAGAAAACCAAAAGGTTGCATAGTGCGATGGTCGACAGGCATTTTAGCGGTAATGTATTGGGTTGAGATTTCAGTGAATTCAATCCCAAGGTGTTCAATCATTGAGCCTTTGCCCATTTCGTTGATTGCTTCGATTTTATATTCGGATGGGAACATTTAAGACGTTAGTTTCGCGAGTCTAACAAATATAACTCTCTTGGCAAAGAAGCTTTTTATCATTCGACACGGCGAAACAGATTACAACAAGAATGGAATGGTTCAGGGTCGGGGCATTGATGCCCACTTAAATGAAACTGGCCGCAAACAGGCAGAGCAATTTTACCAGGCCTACAAGAGTGAATCTTTCGACAAGGTGTACGTCTCTACACTGATTAGAACTCAAGAGTCAGTGTCAGGATTTATCAAAGATGGTCTTCCTTTTCAAGCATTGCCAGGTTTAGACGAAATCAGCTGGGGAAGTCAGGAAGGTGCAGCTTTTACTCCGGAGGCAGCCAAACTTTACTACGATACTGTGCAGGCTTGGAAAGATGGCAAACTAGACCTGGCTGTAGGTGGTGGGGAATCTCCTAATCAGGTTGCGGAGCGTCAAAAAGAAGCCATTGAATTCATCATGAATCAAACGAATGAACAAAAAGTTTTGATCTGTATGCATGGTCGTGCAATGCGCGTGCTAATGTCCTGGCTGACGGCACAACCTCTTTCTTCAATGGATCAATTTGAACATACCAATTTAGGATTGTACGAAGTAGAACACATTAATACATTTAGAGTGCTCAGGGCAAATGAACAAAGTCATTTGGCATAATCTATCCTAAAACTTCCCTGAATGCTTTATCGCTACATTGTAAAGCGTCCCCACCATTCCAATTCCTAACATGATCGCTCCAATTACTTTTGAATAAGTAAAGACAATTGGTGTGAAAAAAATGATCGCTCCAAATATTGTCAAGGTTATGGTGGTTACTAAAAGTTTAAGATACATTCTGATATTGCGATTAGGGATTATTAGATTTCCTTTTTTGGAAGATTCATGATTTCCACCTAATTAATTTACAAAATTTATCAGAATTGGGGCAAACACGTAATGTCCGATAACATCCAAATCAGATTGGTGTATATTTATTAATAGCTAGAATTCAAAGATTATGAAGTTTGGAACACCTGAAGATCTGTCCGTACTGAGTAAATTAGACCTGTCCCTACCTCCTGATCACCCTGACAATAGCGCATTACAAAGTGGAGAAGCTTTCAATGTATACATTGGTTGCAGTGCATGGGGGTTGGATGAATGGGTAGGTGATGTGTTCCCAGAAGGGACCAAGAAAAAGGATTATCTCACTGAATACATCCGGAGATTTCAGGTGGTGGAGCTTAATAGCACTTTTTACAACATCAAAAAGGCGAATATGCAAAGCTGGGCTGAAAAAGCTAAAGACGCGCCATTCAAATATTGTCCAAAGTTTAGTAGGCGAATCAGTCACATCAAGCGGCTCAAAGAAGAAGTATTTGAACTCGCAGATTACTTTGTGGAAATGTGTCTTGGTTTTGGTGATAACCTCGGTATGACATTCCTGCAAATGCCTGAAAACTTTGGTTCGAAATGGTTTGAACGCCTACATGATTTTATCAAACACTTACCAAAGGACTTTCCGGTTGCTGTTGAATTAAGAAATGAGGATTGGTATGAAGGCGAGGTATTTGATGAAACCTTCACAATGCTAAAAGATTATAATAAAACTGCAGTAATTACCGACACAGCACTTAATCGAAAGATCATCCATCAGCGACTGACCAACGATAAAGTTTTTGTCAGGTTTGCAGGTTATGAAGACCATCCATCAAACCTCACACGATTAGATGAATGGGCGTTAAAACTTAAGGCGTGGAAAGAACTTGGTGTTTCAGAAGTTTATTTCTTCAGTAAACAAGAAGATGAATCATACGCACCAAAGTTCGCTGATCATATGATCAAGGCAGTTAATCAATCCTGTGGTACACAGATACCCTCTCCATATCATATTTAATGGCCAAGAAAAAGGTACATGTTCAGGTAGGGAAGAGAACACTGGATTTGTCTAATCTTGACAAGCTCTTGTATCCTGAAGATGAGGTGCTAAAGGCTGAAATAATTCAATATTATCTCCAACTCGCGCCTACCATTCTTCGTCACCTAAAAGGCAGACCACTTTCGCTGGTCCGTTTCCCGGATGGTATACATGGTGAACAGTTTTTTCAAAAGAACAGACCTGACTGGGCACCTGATTGGGTTGATTACATCAGACTTGGAAGTGATAGAAAGAAAGAATATGTCGTCGCAACTGAAGAAGCTGTACTGGTGTGGTTGGCTAACCTGGCCTGCCTTGAAATTCATCAGATGCATTGTATTTCGGCTCACACCGATAAGCCTGATTATATCGTTTATGATCTGGACCCTCCTGAGAGTGGATTTGATTTTGAGGAATTAAAAACACTGGCAATTGATTTACGAAAGTACCTTGAACAGTTTGGTTATAATGTATTTGTAAAAACAACAGGAGGGAAGGGTTTACATTTGGTTACACCCATCGAACCAAGGTATTCGTTTGATGAAGCATTTCAGACAGCCAAAAAGTTAATGTCCACTTTTATTGATCGGCATAAAAATACAACACTTCATATCAAGAAGGAATCTCGAAAAGGTCGAGTGCTGATAGATATATATCGCAATCGACCCAGTCAAACGATAGTGAGTGCATATTCATTGAGAGGCAGGATGGGTGCGACCGCTTCCATCCCCATATCCTGGGAAAAGCTATTGACATTGAGTGCTCCAACGGATATGAACATTCGAACGGCCATAGAATGGGTAGAAGAGGAAGGTGATGTTTGGGAATCGATCAGGTCGTTTGCTGTTCCATTGCATACGGATAAGAAAGCCATTCTTGAAAAAGAATTACCACCAAACAAACGACACAAAACACCAGAGCAATTAGCGGAATATGAGCGAAAGCGCGATTTTAACAAAACGCCTGAGCCAGATGGTTTTGGAAATGCTGCTGCGGGAAATCGATTTGTGATTCAACGGCATCATGCTTCTCATTTGCATTATGATCTTAGATTAGAAAAAGATGGTGTCCTGTTGTCATGGGCGATTCCAAGAGGTATGCCTCCGGTACCAGGTGTGAAGCGATTGGCAGTACAAACAGAGGATCATCCATTGAAGTACCTGACGTTTGAGGGAGAAATTCCTAAGGAAGAGTATGGCGGTGGTATGATGTGGGTTTTTGCGAATGGTCGCTATGAAATCACGAAGGAAAAGAAGAATGGGTTCTACTTCAGGTTGAGTGGGCCGCTTGTCAATGCAGAATATAGGATGCATTTGATGAAAGAAAAGGAATGGTTGCTGGAGCGAGTGGATAATCCACAGGTCACTTTTCTTGATAAATTCACTAAGCCCATGCTGGCAGATGCTCGAAAGCAACCGCCCTTAGGTGCATATGTCTATGAAGTGAAATGGGATGGTATTAGAGCCATGATTGTGCTGAATGAAGGAGAGCTCAAAATATACTCTAGGAATGGTAATGATATCTCCGAGAAGTTTCCAGAATTGAATGTGCCTGAGGAGGCGTTTAGAATCAATAATGCAGTGTTTGATGGGGAGATCGTATGTCTGGATCAGGAAGGGAAAGCCGATTTTAAGAAAGTCATTAAAAGACTGATGTCTGGAAATGTTACAGATGGAACCGTGAAAAGAAATCCAGCCTTTTGTTACTTGTTTGATTGCATATATCTGGATGGTAGGTCGCTGCTCAAAGATCCTTTGATGAGGAGAAGAGCCTGGTTAATCGATTCATATAGAGTTGGTACCAATTTTCGAATCAGTGAAATTGTAGAGGACGGAGAAGCGCTATTTGAAGCTGCAAAGTCACTCGGTGTAGAAGGTATCATGGCGAAGGATCCGGATGGCTTGTATGCCCCGGGAAAGCGAAACGAGACGTGGTTAAAAGTAAAGGTCAAGCATACAAGTGATTGTTATATCATAGGCTATACGAAAACAGATAGTGATAGGAAAGATTATTTTGGGGCACTTCAGTTGGCTGTTGAAGAGAACGGAACATTGCACTATCGTGGAAGAGTTGGAACTGGCTTTGATGAAACAATGCTTAAATATTTAAAGGAACTGATGAACACACTCATCCAAACCAATAAGCCAATGGAGGTGGACATGCATGAAGAGAAGAAATCTGTGTGGGTCAAGCCACAATTGATGTGCGAGGTGGAGTATAGCATGATTACCGATAATGGTACTTTCAGAGATCCCGTATTTAGGAAGCTGTTGGATTTAGCCTGATGTAAATGGCACTTTACACGTATGAATATTTCGAATGACAGCTGATATCCAATTTCATTAAGCGTGTAATGAGCAGTGCGAATGTAACGTGCTGATAAACAATGCGATAAGTTTGAATAGCAATGATGGCAAAATAATATTTGGACACCAGTTATAATCATTCATAAATAGCTGTATATCAATTAAATAACTTATATCGCTTTGAGTAATTAATTAAATATTTCTATCTTACCTGAAAATGTCTAACTTTATAGAGTATGCGTGCCATTTGGAAAGGACATATCAGGTTTTCGTTAGTAACTATTCCGATTCGAATTTATAATGCTATTGATACAGCCAAGTCGATAAGCTTCAATCTCCTATCCAAGGAAGGAAAGAATCCGGTTAAGTATGAGAAGCGCGATAAAGTAACTGGTGATCTTCTTCGTCAGGAAGACATAGTCAAAGGGTATCAGTACGAGCCTGGTCAGTTTGTAATTATTGAGCAGGAAGATTTTGAAAAGGTGAAACTCAAAAGCACAAAGGTAATTGAGATTGAAGGTTTCGTTGATGCTAGTGAGGTACACCACACGCTTTATGACGCACCCTACTTTGCGGGTCCGGATGGCGATGTAGCGGCTAAGACCTACGGACTGCTTTGTAAGACGTTAAGAGAATCTGGTAAGGTGGGAGTAGGAAAGGTGGTACTTCGTGATCGAGAAAGCATCGTACTTCTGACGCCTCATGAAAATGGTATATTGATCTATAAGCTTCGATACCAAAATGAGGTAAGGAACATTTTTCATGTTCCAAATTATACAGATGCAGAGGAGACAGATGAAGCGCAGTTGAACATGGCAAAAACATTAGTAGATACCATGACAAAAAAGTTTTCGGAAATATCGTTCGAAGACAATTACAACAACGCCTTACGTGAAATGATCGAACAGAAGATTGAGGGTAAGGAGATTGTGTCTGTCATTGAAGAAGAGCCTGAAGTGGTGGATATCATGACGGCTTTAAAAGCTAGCATTGATGCTGCCAAGAAGGAGAAAAAACCTATGGAAAAGGCGGCCGGTGAAAAAATAGTAACAGAAGAAAAGGCAAAAAAGGCTAGCTAGTCATCATGGCTAAGATTATCAAATTTCCAATAAGTCCGCCGGAGAAAAAAGGACTAAAGAAAGTTAGAAAGCCAAGAAAACCTGATCTTGAGGAGTTTGGTCAACTTAATCTTTTTGATCAGTCAAAAGTGATTTCTATCCCAGAAACAGGTAGCTTTTTTGAGGAAGCCCTTGTGATGGATGAAAACGGCGATGAACGAGCGGAAGAGTTCTACCTCAAGGCCATTTCTGAAAATCAATCCATAACAGATGCATATTGCAATCTGGGTATTCTTAAGAGTAAAAATGAGGAACCAGCTAAAGCCGTAGACTATCTGACCAGATGTCTCAAAACGGATCCGAGACATTTTGAAGCACATTACAATCTGGCCAATGTGTATTCTGATTTGGGGAATTATGAGTTGTCTAAGGTGCACTATGAAGTAGCCATTAACATAGAACCTAAGTTTCCCAACAGTTATTACAATCTTGGATTGGTTTACATTTCGATGCGCAAGTATGAAGAAGCAATTAATAGCATAGATCAATACATCAATTTATCTCCTGAATATGATCATTCGGTAGCGAATGAATTACTCAAAACTTTAAATTCAATTGCCCAATGAAAGCCGTACACAATCCATCAGATATTCTGAAGTCTCATTTCGATCGCCTGAAAGAAATCGTTCCGGAGATTTATCAACATGAGATAGACACATCTTCAAAGGAAGAACAGTTGTTTTCATTACTTAAACGTTCACTGGGTGTCATTGAGGCTGTTTATTTTCAAAACAAAGAAATGTTTACACCTGCCAGGGTGGATGAGTACAGCAAGCTTATTGCAGAAATGAAATCTCTTGGATTCTCATATGTAGCAAACAAAGAGTTGATGGAGAAAGCAGCGGCGGCTGCCATCATGACTCAGAAGTTACCAATGGCTAAGGCCGGAGATGCCACTAGATCGAAAGGTGCTGACGGAGCTAAAAAGGCGATGTAATCATATCTGGTCGATGACCCATTGATTGGTTACTGTTGCGATTTCATGGATGATTTCACTTTGACTCTTTTCTGTGAGCTTTTTTGATACTTTAAAACTGTGATCACCGTGATCAATCGTATGTATTGAGGCTTGTTGGCAATTATCGACAACTTCATTCATTAATACATAATTGGCCAATGCATCCCGTGTTCCTTGAATGAATAGTTGAGGATGTGATATTTCGTATAGGTGATCTGCTCTGGATTTCCCCACCTTCCCAGGTGCATGAAGAGGAAAGCCGAAATATACAATGCCACCAATGGGTCCTTCCGTGTGTAGTTGTAGCCAATGAGAGCACATCCGTCCACCATAAGACTTTCCAGAAATAAAGAGGGGAAGGAGTTCAAGGTGTTCTTTACAAAAATCGATCATTTCTCCGATAGCTGCAATATTTGGCTTTGGTGAACCGGGCATTTTGCGACCCTGATTGATGTAAGGAAAATTGAATCGGACTACATGCGCATTTTGCTGACTAAGCTCACCAGCAAGCTGCTCCATAAAGGAATGTGTCATTGGAGCTCCAGCTCCATGTGCCAATAACAATACATATTTGGCTGAAGTACTTTCTGTGATGATATGATCATGAGACGCTCGCTGGGTGTTCATTTTGTAAATATGATGAACACTCAGCAAAAACCAAATCACTTAATCACAACTTGAGCTACTCTGGTCAGCACTGAAACATGTTTCGATGGATGCAGCATTACCCAGATGGTCCTCAATATTTACATGCAGATAATTACTGGTGCCGTTTCTACTGTATGGGCAATAAGCAATGAAATAGTAGCTATTCAAATCGTCCTTGATTTTGCTAGCTACAGTTCCGAATGCTTCCGATAAACTATTTAGGTTTTCAGGCATATAATTGCCATTCCTACCAAGTAGGTCCAATACATTTTGATCCGCAGCACCATATCCTATACTGTAGATATCCAGGCTTTTATCAGCATTAGCCTCGACCTGTTCAATAGACTCCAATACTTCATTGAGATTTGTCAGATTGGCTTTTTCCGGACCATTGGAAAATACGACAACAGATGAAATGCTCACTGAAAGGGGATTAGGAAAATCCGGCACACCAGTAAAAGACCATTCTCCTGCTTTATTGACAGCTTGTCGAACAGCTCCATATAGGTTGGTGCGACCGTCCATAACGTCTTCAGTTGAGATTTTCTTGACCAGAGAATCAATCAATTTCTGATCACTTGTCAATTCAACAAGGGTTCGTATCTCTGTATCACCGTCAAAAACATCAATGGCGATTTGGGTTGCATTTCCATCGGTTTGATTAAGTAGCGTTGATGTCATGCCAAGAACACTATGTTTTAACTGATTCAATTGTTCATCGTTCTCTATCACTGATCCACTAATATCTAGCAAGATTAGTGTGTTGGATACGAAGGTTTCATCATTGCGAATGATTTCAAATCTAGTTTCGTCGAGATCGCTAACACTTCCATTTTCACTAATACTAAAATTACCATTATGCGTACTTAAGTCATGGGCAGCAACAGTATCCAATCCATCCAGTGTTTGCGCTTTGAATGAAAGAATATAGGGTCTGGCATAGTCGTATGAATGATTTACGGGTGTAATAAATAATCCATTTTGAGTGACTCTTGGGAACTGTTCACAGTTTACCGGTTCAATTTGTACTGAATGAAATGGGTTTTGACCAATCATGCAATTGACCGGATCCACCAATTCAAAAGTCAGGTTATCCATTTCATTGTTTTCACCGTCTATTTTCAGATACACTTCAAAATTTAGAGCCCCGCTATCTGTAGTGCTCGAAAAGGTTAAAATAGTTGGAAAAGGATCTGGCAGTAGGTAGTCAATTTTGTCAAAGGCAGATCCTCCAACGAGAAGGGTAATATTAGACTCCTCATTTGTCAAACTACTTAACTCAAACTCAATTTTTATGGAATCTCCTTCGTGACCAGTTTGGGTAGCTGAAAGAAAAGAAATCGATGGAAGAGGTGAGTCTGTAATGGTGATTTCAGTACCTGAAAATGGAGGCTCAGCGTTCATGATGTTTTCAAGGTAAAACCTGATTTCCTGCGTATTTTCTATGATACCATCGCTTATAATTTGGTATCGGAAGATCAATGTTGAGTCCTTCCGCCCACCAAATAGCACTTCAGTTCCATCAAGAGGGTGTAATTGATCGTCTCCACCAAGCATGACAATGTCAGCAGAAACTGGGTTCCCATTTGAGTTATGAAGACTTACCCCTAAAAACAAAGTATCACCTTCGAAAAAATGAGTAGAATCGTTTAGTACGGAAAGTTCTAGTCTGACGGCATCATTATCCAATATTGTAAATTCTACCAGGCCTGAATTGCGCGATGGTTCAATATCTCCTTCAAGTTGCAAAACTAAACGCTCATATGTCTCAGGTTCAGTGTCATCGGTGATATATAATGAGGTAGAGTAAGTTCTTACACCTGGTTCTATTTCTATTTCACTACTTGCCAGACTATAATCTGAATCATCAGCAGTTGAGTTTTCACCTCTCACCAACCTCATTTGACCACCTCCTGCAGGCTCGGTGAGTTCTATTTGAATTTTGATTTCTGTCCCTTCTTCAGCACTCTGATCAACCGTAATTATCGAGGCGACTGGATTAAGTGGAGTAGGGTCATCTTCGATGCAATGGACCAATAGAGAGATAGCGATTATAGCCGGAATGAATGCAAATTTTGGTTTCATATGTCTATAGAATTCTAAATAGTCTAACGTATCGAAATGTCGATCAATACTTTTCTAAAGACATCAATGTGGATGGATAGTTTCTCTAACCAGGAAAATTTATTTTCCGACAAGAATAAATGCTGCCCAGAAGTAGGGTTCATTGAATTCCTCACTTTGGATTAAATCCAACTTGGCTAATCTCAACGCCCGATTGAAAGGTTCAGTTTCTGTAGTCAAAAGGTGTTGATGATAAAATTCAATCATTAGCCTTGAAGTAGCCGCATCTGATACTTTCCACAACGAAACCAGTAAGTTCCTTGAACCAGCATAAAGCAAGGCCCTTGAAAGACCCAAAACACCTTCTCCTTTGTCAATCTTACCAAGTCCTGTTTCACAGGCCGATAATGAAACCAAGTCTGCATTAATTTTCAAATTGTATAAATCTGCGGAATACAAAAAACCGTCCTCTGAGTTATCAGCGGTTAGGAAAATCCTGGATTGCTCGGGTTTAGACTCGTTTACCATACCATGTGTAGCAAAATGAATATACTGATACCTGGAAAGAATATCAGTCTGTTTGATGGCTGTTTCTGTGGCCTTTTTTTTGGTTAATCGATTGGTTTTTTCGCTTCTGGCATCAAACAAATACATGATCTCCCGTGATTCCTTTTCTGTTCCAGGAAGCTGGGAAAGTCGCATGTCGCCATAATCAAATTCAACAGGAGCAAGAAGCAGTGCTTCATGATTATCAATTCCAGGTTTTTTGCCACGTTCGACCAACAATCCGGCAGAATAGTCATAACTCACCGTGTAGTCCTGAATTAGGTATTTTTTTGTTGTTGGATGAATCAACGCTTCGAAAGGGAGCGTGCTAAGTACGCCATCTGGCAATAGGATGAGTTTGCTAATTTGTTTCGGTATGGTTGGAATTAACAAATCGTACAGTTTTGTTGCATTAGGTTTAAAAGCATCGTCTATGCGATATTTGATCCCATTCCTGAACCCTGAGACAGTTTTTCTAAAATCATCTGATTTGACCTGGCTGGTTACCTGAACATTTTTCTTACTAACGGTGATAGCAATGACCTCCTCCTTTGTATCGAGGTACATGATCACTGCAGTAAACGCATCCAGGTTGGATTGCAAATCAGCAAGGGACATTGTACTGGTCTGGTATTTCAAGTTGTAGTAGGAAGGGAATTCAGACTCTAATGTTGCAATCAGATCGAAATATACTTTTTGCGCGTCGAATAGTTTGGTTCGGTTCGATTCAATTTCTTCACCATTACTGATTTTTTCCTGAAGAAGTGTGATATATGTTTTGATGCTGTCTTCCTTGCCGAGATAGGAGGAAGGTATACCAGCATATGATTTGGCATTTGTATCCTGAATAGCCGATAAAAGAACGGAAGACTTGGTACGCTCTGCATAGTTAAATGCTCTTTCTAAATGCTTGCTTTGGCCAATTGGTTGATCCGCAAGGACCAATGATAATCTGATGCCATTTTCGTAGATATCTCTTGCTGTCGCACCCAGCCTTAACTTATCAGATTCATTCAAGCGTACTCTTCGTATTTCATTTACAAGCCTGTCTGCCAGGTCATATGTTTTGAGTGCTGCAAACAGGTCTTTTGGCTTGAGTGATTTTTCAAAATGAATTGCCTCATGCATGCGTGCTTTGGACATCAAACTCGTTAGCAAAATATCTGGATTAAGATTTCCATCTATTTGAGGAAGATCATAGGTGCTCAGATATTCCTGATCAGGAATGAGAGCGTAAATGGCTTCTTGAAAAGAGGCGATAGCTTTTTTGAATTCTGATCGCTTCTGATAAACATCTCGCCCAATGAGGAAATATGCATTGGCAACATCGGGATGTTTATTTCCATAAAGGGTTGAGTACATGGTCAAAGCGAGGTGATACTGTTTCAAGGCATCATCCAGGTTATTTTGTCGGGCCATAATCTGTCCCAATGCGATTTTTGTAAATGCAATATTGGGATGATTGTCGGGTAAAATCTCCTGCCAAATCTGCTCTACTTTGTTGATCAAGCTGAGTGATTCGAATAGCTGGTTTTCAATTGATCGGGCTTGCGCTAAGTTGATCATACTAAAGGCCACCTTGGGATGCAATGTCCCATAACTTTGCTCGTAGATGGCTCTTACTTCATCAAACAAATCTCCTGCCGTGATGTCTTCTAATCCAAGCAGAATAACGCCCAGATTGTTCTTGGAATCTGCTACTTCAATGCTATTGTCACCAAACAGCTCCATTCGGATATTTAAGGCACGTTGATGATATTGTTGAGCCAATGCGGTGTTTTCATTGTTTTGATAGACAACACCTAACAGGTTATAACACTCAGCCAGTGCGCCCGGCTGATCATCAGGGTACATATTTTCTGCCAATTTTAATAGATCTAGCGCCTTTGCATTTCTGCCAAGGTTTAACCAGCTATCAGCCGTCACTCTATTGATTTCAGCTTCCAAGTATTTATTCGTTCCTAAGACTTCATTTAGGTATGTGTTGGTGTTTTGAAGGAGCTTAATTGATTGTTGATAGTTAGCCAGACGATTGTGACATTCAGCCATTCGAATGTTGCTTAGTACATATTCGTCTAACGATTCTTGAGTACGGTATGCTTCTCCGGCGCTTCGGTAGGCGTCTAATGATTTTTGAAAATCACCATCCTTGTATAGAAGCTCTGCTTTTTGAAATTCATCATCCTGTGCAGCAACAAAAAAACTTGTCAGGCAAAATAATCCGATTAGTGTTTGTCTCATCAAAACTTGTATTGATAGCTAGCACTAAGTACAGCATGTCGTGTAAGTCCATCAGGATTGACTTCACGATCCATCAGTTTATGACCATAAATGATTTTAATGCCATTTCTGATATCAAAACTATATCCGAAACTGCCTAATGCAGAAAGAGCCAATCCGGTAGTTCCTTCTCTTTTTATTCGCGAATCCGTATCCGGGTTGTAGACCTCATCCATCGTTATTCGATAAATGGGTAAAAGCCCCAAGCTGACATTCCAATTAAGAAATCTAAAATTCCGTTCTGCTCTCAACATGATGTCAGTACCTCTTCTCAGATTTCTCCCTACATCATATTTCCGAATGTAGGCTTGATCGGGGTATTCTGGCCAGTCAGACCATTGGAAATAGTTCTCGTTAGCTGTCAATGCCAACTGAACCCCTGTTGCGAAAAGCCATTTGTTGTTAAGAATGGAGGCACCCGCTACTAAGTCATACGACCCGAGTGTTATTTGATAGTACATGGGCATGTCGACATTGACGCCTCCTGTATGATCTGAGCTTAGTTGGGCATTGGATTTACCTGTAGGAACTTTAGCTCCCACTGTGGCCCCAATGTTCCAATTGCCAACTTGTCCTACGTTTCTGGACATGCTGATTGAAATATCGCCAATACCATTGTTTTTGCCCATACTGCCGTCTACAAACATATAGGGTACTTTAAGTTGAACTGTGTTTTTCTCAAGAAGACTTGCATTGAACTCTAAAGTATGAGCTGTGATAATGGGTGTAAGTGTAGACTGGCCTCTGTAATAATTGTATTCCAGCGATCTCAATTTGAGTACTACACGTTTATTGTAATGCTGATCAGGTCGCATGGCACCCATGGTGCAGAAGCCGGCATCACTACACCCCTGACCAACTGCAAGAATAGTGAAAAGGACCATTGGCCCTAATAGGAGTATTTTTTTGACCATGAGCGATTGATTCAGAACATAAAGATAATCTTTCAAGAAAATCTTTAAAAAATTCAATGCATTATTAAACCCTGAAGCTGATTATTCCAATGAACGTCTCCGACTCATTCTGCATAGTTATTAAATGATAACCTCAATTTCATGTCACCAGTGAACGCGCTAGCAACTAGTGAAACAATGTAATTGCATTTAAATCTGACCAGGATATGATCGCTTTGTTACTCCACAACTTCGTTGAGCGTTACTGTGAAAATGAGCGTTGCATCAGGAGGTATCGAACCAGAACCATCTGTGCCATATCCATATCTGGATGGAATGAACATCATAATCGTACCGCCTTCACTTACATATGGCATCAAAATTTTCCATCCAGTAATCAAATTACTCAATCCAAATGTGACCTCATTACCTGCATCAAAGACATTGTCATCCAACAGATATTTTCCTTCATAATCTACATTTACACGGCTGTCAGCGGCTGGGTATTCTCCATCACCTTCTTCGATGATTACATATCTGAGACCTTTGGTTGAGTCAATTTCTGCAACAAGATTCTTATCGGCAATGTATTCATCAATGATCTGTTGTTCATATTCAAGTTGGCCCAACACTTTGTTGAGTTTAACTTCAAAATGTAAGACTGAATTGCCAGGAACTTTTCCTTCAAAGGCAGCTTCAGGTCCAAATCCATAGTATGATGGAATGAACATTTGAATCGAACCACCATTGTTGATATAGGGAAGGAGAATCCGCATACCTGGTAATAATCCGGCTAGCTTGTAATATGCGCTATCCTCATTGATAAATGTTTCTGTTTGACCTAGCACACGTCCAGTCAAACTCAGGTTAGTCCAGCTTTCTTGTATTGGAATTTCTCCAGTCCCTTGTTCCTCGATATAGTAGTACAATTGCTCATAGATGGAATCTTTGACAACAGGGATATTGTTGTTATCTAAATAATTCTCAATTATGACTACTTCTTTTTCAAATTGTTCGAAAGGATCAAATTCGTCATCGGGTTCTCGAATACACCCTGTAAGTGCGGCCAAAGAGATTAAAAGAAATAGCAGAGATAAAATTCGCATTTGCTGATTTAATTAATTTGAGTTTTGAGCTCGCAAAAATAATGCCTGCATTGATATTGCAAACTATTTTGTAAGTAGTTCTAGTCGGATAAACCATTTTCTTAAGAAAAATAAGATGGTCAATCCAAAGAAGGATGTAAGAACCGCAAACAGGATGGACATTTGACCATCAACATCCATTGCATCGATAACTTGTCTGATACCATAAGCCATGCACAGCACCAGTAGCGGTAGCACGAATAGTCGATCAACCTGAAACGATAAAATCACATCTTGTTTTACGTCAATGGATAGGACCTTGCTGCTAAGTCCGGATTTTTTAATCTGAACTGTTTTAAGGCCTGTTGCAAATTCAAATCGTTCAATCTTGCCGGACCATACATGTCCAACAATTTTGTTATCTACTAATACAACCATTTTCCCAATTCCAAACACGGGAGTTTTCCCCTTAAATACAAGATATGGCATGATTAGGACCCTTCAGAAAATACATATGCTAGTAGATTGGCACCCATTTTCAATGCTTCCTGTCGAAGTTTCTCAGGGTCATTGTAGACAGATTGATCCTCCCAACCGTTTCCTAAATCACTTTCATATGAATAAAATACGACAATTCTCCCTTCATGAATGATGCCGAAACCTTGGGCAGGTTTTCCATCGTGTTCGTGAATTTTAGGAACCCCTTCATCAAAATCGTATTTCTGATGATAGAGCGGATGATTGAACGGAATCTCAACCAATGATTTGTCGGGAAATATTTTTTGTAACTCAAGGCGAATGAATGGATCCATGCCATAATTATCATCAATGTGCAGGAAGCCTCCAGAAGTAAGATAGTTACGCATATTCTCTGCCTGGTCAGCTGAGAAAATAACATTACCATGCCCCGTCATATAGACATAGGGGTAGAGGAATATATCCGGACTGCCAGATTCAACTACATCTTCATTACGGTAAATATTTGATTTAAGCTGACGATTGCAGAAGGTTATCAGGTTGGGTAATGCAGTTTTGTTGGCATACCAGTCCCCACCACCATCATATTTTAGCCTGGCAATTCTTACTTGCTGAGCTTCGCTGGCAAATGCAAATAGACATATCGTAACAAGCAGTAATATTCTCATTACTTTTAAAACTATCAACTTTCAATCAATTCACGGACCTGTTCTAAAGAAAGGTCCCTAAAATTATCAATGATCAAATCCGCATCTAGTTCATCACATGTATGCGAGGTAGCAAGTCCGATTACTTTTGATCCAGCCGATTTCCCAGCTTTGATGCCCGATACCGCGTCTTCAAAGACAACACATTGACTATTGGGTAGGCCAGCGGCAGCTGCACATTTCTGATATATTTCAGGATTGGGTTTACCCACGGTCACTGCTCTCTCATCCAGGATATCTTTGAAATGATGCCAAATACCAAGTCCATTTAAGGTGAAATGAACATTTTCTAATGGAGCACTTGTACCGACAACCATCGGGATATTGTTTTTACCCGCTTCGCTCAAAAACTGCATGAGACCTAAAGTGGGAGATAAGTGAGGTTGATAGAGTTGACGATATAACGATTCCTTTTCCTTTCCGATCTTTTTAACCTGTTCTTGAGAAGTATCCTCACCGAAAATATATTTAACCACTTCGTTGAGCGTTCTTCCATTAAGATTTTCTCGATACAATGCCTCATTAAGCGGTCTATCATATTTGGCACATAGTTCTACCCAGGCTGCATAATGAAATTGGTGATTGTCTACAATCACTCCATCCATATCAAATAGGAGCGCAATCTTACTCATTCAAAAAGTTCTATTAATGGTTTTCCTGTTGATGCGCTAGGCAAGCTAATGTCCAACAACATGCTTATTGAAGGTGCAATATCCGTAACCGATACTTCCCGGACACTTTTACCCATTGGAATATTGCCACCAAAAAATATGATCGGAACATGTGTGTCGTAAGTATAAGGAGAGTGATGATTTGTGCCCTTATTAGCTCTATATTCTGATAGCATCCCTGATTTATTGATGATGATAACATCTCCAGATAATTCTGAATTATAACCATTTTGAGCGCGGACGACAATCGGGTCATTGGCTGACCGATGCGCCAAAATGTACGCAGGTAAAGCTTCAGCTATGTATGGCAGCTTAATCAGCTCTAATGAAAGAAAGTCTTGGAAATCATAAAGTGATAAACCCTTTTGGTTGATCAGATCATGGTTAAGATATATTTGATCATTTGAAACATTCAAAATCCATTCCCCTTCGCCATATTTGGCTTTCATGCTAGCCATAATTTTGTCTGCACCCGACTTGTCAAATCTGCCACCGGGATACTGCAAATCCTCCAGAAAGGCAGGAACGTCCGCTACCGCATGATCAGCAGTTAAAAAGACGACATATTCATCTCGACCAAAATTGGCATCCAGATATTTGATTAGCCTTGCAAATTCCTTATCCAGTTTCAAATAGGTGTCTTGCACTTCAATGGACCTGGGACCAAAATCATGACCTACATGATCAGTCGTTGAATAGCTGATGGCCAAAAAATCTGTGTATTCATCTACACCAAGCTTTTCACCGACTATTGCAGCCAATGCCAACTCAGTAATGATCGAGTTTCCATATGGGCTATATCTAAACTGATGCTTGTCCTCAACTTTGCTGAGATCATACGGAAAAGTAGGAGCGTCATTCCCAAAAAGTGATCTTTCGTATGGGTTGTTGTCAGGGCTGCTAGCAGTATACTTTTCAACGGGCAAACTTAAGGTCCAGCTTTGCTCCATATATTGAGCAGGAAAGTCTTTTTTGTTAAAATCGTCAACCCATTTTGGTAACTGATTGGTGTAATAACTGCTACTTATGAACTCACATGAGGTATTGTCAAACCAATACGCACCAGTAGGATTGTGCCCTGCTGGTAGAGCAGCTCCTCGATCTTTTAAGGAGAGACCGATCACTTTTGATTGGTTATTCGTAAACATTCTGAGTTCATCCGTAATGGTGGTTACCTGAATGTTTTTAGCTGAGATATTGCCCCCTTTACCAGAGCCTCCAATAGCCGTTGCATTCTGATCACCAGCACAATACACGTCATCGTTCAAGTATTTATTGTACCAGTCATTCCCAATAATGCCATGTCTGCTCGGGGTGGTTCCAGTATAAATAGATGCATGACCCGGACCAGTCTTTGTAGGCATGTAGTTGAAGTGGGCGTTTTTATAAACAAATCCCTTTTCTTTCAAGAGATTGAATCCGTCAGCACCATAGAGGTCACCAAATCTGTATAGGTATTCGGCTTTCATTTGGTCTACAACAATGCCAACAACTAGTTTGGGTTTGGATGCGAGTGGTTGGGTAAATGCCTGAGAAATGATCAGCACAAAGAGAGCTGACAACAACGTTTTCATTTGAATGGTCATGTTAAGATTGCGAATATAGCATGCACGGCTCATCTTATCTTGATGTCATCTCGAGTAATATCTGTCAATAATTTCAGCGATTAATCCAGTCCAACCTGTTTGATGTGATGCCCCTAATCCTAAACCATTGTCTCCATTGAAATATTCATAGAATAGAATATAGTCCTTGAAATTTGGATCATTTTGAAATTTGCTATGATCGCCATAAATGGGTCGCTTCCCATTCTCATCCTTTCTGAAGATGGCCATCATACGTTCAGCTATATCTCTTGCGACTTCCTGGAGGTTTTCAAGGTTGCCGGAATGGGTTGGAAATTCCACCTTGAATTCAGGGCCATAGTAATTATGGAACTTAAGAAGAGATTCGAGGATCAAATAATTGACTGGGAACCAAATAGGTCCTCTCCAATTCGAATTACCACCAAAAAAGCTCGAGTCAGACTCGCCAGGAAGATATCCAACCGTTAATTTCTGTTGATCAATTTCAAAGGTGTAAGGATTTTTCTGATGAAATTTTGACATGGCACGAATTCCGAACGGTGAAAGAAACTCATTTTCATCGAGCATGTATTCCATTACCTTTTTCATACGATATCCTCGCATGATGCTGAGTAGCCTTCTATGTTCTAGTCCATCTTCTTCCCACCGGCTTACCAAAGAGGCTAGCTTTGGCCTTTCTTTTAAGAAGAATTCCAGCCTTTCTTTGAATTCGGGCAATTTCTGGATTGCCTCTGATTGCAATACTTCAACAGCATAGAGCGGTATAAGGCCAACCATTGATCTTACTTTGAGTTGCTGGCTTGGAGCATCAGGTGTATGCACAACATCGTAGTAAAAGTTATCCTCGTCATCCCATAAGTCAACATTAGATTCTCCGATACTATTCATTGCGCCACCTATATATAGAAAATGCTCAAAGAATTTGATCGCCATATCCTGATAGATAGGGTACTTTAGGGAGAGTCTGATGGAAATTTTGAGCATGTTCAATGCAAACATGGCCATCCAACTTGTACTGTCTGCTTGCTCCAAGTGCGCATTTTCGACTATCGGATGATTACGATCAAATACACCAATGTTGTCTAATCCAAGAAATCCGCCTTCAAAGATGTTATTACCATCCTTGTCTTTTCTATTGACCCACCAAGTGAAATTGATCAGCAGTTTGTGAAACGCCTTTAGTAAAAATTCATAATCACCATCATGTTTATTGACTTCTCTGTCGACATAGAAAACACGCAAAACAGCCCAGGCATGTACAGGCGGATTAACATCACTAAAGTTCCATTCATAGGCTGGAATCATTCCATTAGGATGCTGATATCTTTCCTTTAGAAATAAGAGAAGCTGCTCCTTAGCAAATTCAGGATCGATACGAGCAATCGGAATAGTGTGGAAAGCCAGATCCCATGCCGCATACCAGGGATATTCCCACTTATCAGGCATGGAAATGACATGGTAATTGAATAAATGTGTCCAATCAGCGTTTCTGCCTTTCTTTCGGGCCGCTGGAGGGGACATCCTTCCAGGATCACCATCTAGCCATTTTTTTACATTGTAGTAGTAGAACTGCTTACTCCACATCATACCGGCAAAGGCCTGGCGTTGAATCATTTTAAGCTCAGCGTCGGTTACGTTCTTTTGGATTACTCGATAAAAAGAGTCGGCCTCAGCTTTTCTTTGTTGTTCTATTTCAGCATGATCAGCAAAAGGGGATTCGAGTTCTTTTTTACAAAGTCTAACTCTGACTTTGTGACTACTATTTGCAGGTACTTTTAGTTGAATGATACCGGAAGCCTTCGTGCCATTTTGTTCCGGATCAACGGAGGGTTTCCCATCTACTACATAGTCATTGATTCCATCTTTTGGGTATTTGCTGACTCCTTTTGTGCCATACAGCCTTTCACGGTTTGTTTCATTGTTGCAAAACACCAATTCAAGTGGGCTGTCGATGTACAAAAAGAAATCACCCAACAAATGATGTGCTACATGAATAGTGTGATCATTCTTTTTCGTTAATCTTGGGATTATTCGATCTCGTCCCGACGACCATGTGTTTCTAAACCAGATAGTCGGAAGAACAGTGAGTTCCGCTTCACTATCATTCCGATTATTGACGTCTGCGGAGAAAAGAAAGTCTTCCTCATCATTTTTTGAATAGTTGAGGAATATATCAAAGTACTCATCCTTATCGAATATACCTGTATCAATGAGCTCGTACTCCGGTTTCTTTTTGCTTCGGTTCTTGTTTTCCTTTAATAGTTTTTCATAAGGAAATCTGCTCTGAGGATATTTATAGAGCATTTGCATATAGGAGTGGGTAGGCGTACTGTCCAGATAGTAGTACAACTCTTTTACGTCTTCTCCATGATTTCCTTCATGACCAGTGAGACCAAATAGCCGTTCTTTTATAATTGGATCCTTTCCATTCCAAAAGGCCCACGAAAAACAAATACGCTGATCTTCATTACTGAAACCACCTATCCCATCTTCTCCCCAACGATAGGCTTTGCTTCTTGATTGATCATGGACAACACTTTGCCACACATTGCCGTCCGGAGAGTAATCCTCTCTTACAGTAGCCCATTGTCTTTCTGACAGGTATGGCCCCCAGGATTTCCAGGATTTACCTGCTTTTTCTTCTCGCAATCGTTTGTGTTCTGTTGTACTCATAGGCTTAAGGGCCGCTAAAGAAATCAAAATTCTCTGAAATTCAAATTTGATAGTCGTCGCTTGACAGATTCTACTAATTTTGCGCCCATGTCAGAAAAGATTCTCATCCTCGATTTTGGGTCTCAATACACTCAATTAATAGCTAGAAGAGTACGGGAACTCAATGTTTATTGTGAAATTCATCCGTTCAGTCATTTACCTGCAATTGATAATTCAGTCAAAGGTATCATCTTATCTGGTTCTCCATGTTCTGTTTTACAAGATGAAGCACCGGTTGTAGACATTAGCCAATTCGGCGGATTACCAATTCTTGGTATTTGTTATGGTGCCCAACTACTTGCGCATTTAAATGGCGGCAAGGTGGCCAAATCAGAACATAGAGAGTATGGTAGGGCTAATCTTGATCGGGTTGATTCTCATTATGATTTGCTTAAAGAAATTGAAAGAGGGACGCAGGTTTGGATGTCACATGGAGACACAATTACTGAGCTCCCAGACTCATTTGAGATAATTGCAAATACGGAAAGTATACCGGTAGCTGCTTACAAAGTCAAAGGTCAACCAATTTACGGTATTCAATTTCACCCTGAAGTCACCCATTCGACACAAGGAAAAGAGCTGTTGAGGAATTTTGTCGTGCACATATGTGGAGCAAGTCAGGATTGGACATCAGATATATTTGTTGAAAGCACTGTTGCGGAGCTCAAAGCCAAGCTTGGTGATGATAAGGTGGTCTTGGGGCTGTCAGGAGGTGTTGATAGTTCTGTTGCAGCCATGTTGATTCATAAAGCAATAGGGAAGAATTTGTTCTGCATTTTTGTCGACAATGGTCTCTTAAGAAAAAATGAATTTGAGGACGTGCTCGAATCATATAAGGGCATGGGGCTTAATGTCCTGGGAGTAGATTCAAAAGATAAATTCTATACGGCACTGGAGGGATTGACAGACCCAGAAGACAAGCGAAAGGCTATTGGACGTACTTTCATCGAGGTATTTGATGAGGAAGCACACAAAATAGAAGATGTAAAGTGGTTAGGTCAGGGAACAATCTATCCCGATGTGATAGAATCTGTTTCGGTAAATGGTCCTTCGGTAACGATAAAATCGCATCACAATGTGGGTGGGTTACCTGAGAAAATGAAGCTGAAGGTTGTTGAGCCGTTAAACACACTCTTTAAAGATGAAGTAAGGAATGTAGGTAGATCCATGGAAATCAGTCAAAACATTCTCGGAAGACACCCTTTTCCAGGCCCGGGATTAGGAATAAGAATTCTTGGTGATATAACCCGTGAAAAAGTAAGGGTTTTGCAGGAGGTAGATCACATCTTTATTAACGGATTAAAGGAAAAAGGACTTTACGACGAAGTTTGGCAGGCAGGTGCTATGTTGTTGCCTATTCAATCCGTGGGTGTAATGGGAGATGAGCGAACATACGAAAACGTGGTGGCGCTAAGGGCCGTATCCAGCCTGGATGGTATGACGGCAGACTGGTGCCATTTACCCTATGAGTTTCTCGGTTCTGTATCTAACAAAATTATAAATTCGGTAAAAGGGGTAAACAGGGTTGTTTATGACATTTCTTCTAAACCACCAGCAACAATAGAATGGGAGTGATAAGGTTTCTTCTGGTATTATGGTTGGGATTGATGCTATTGAACGTCTCGGGCCAGCAAAACAAAGCCGAGTTTGCTGAGGCAAAAAGATTGTATTCTATTGGCGAGTATCAATCAGCGGCTTCTGCTTTTTCATCCCTGACAGCAGATCCAATGTTTGCTGAATATGCTACTTTCTATTACGCTTTGAGTACTTACAACAATGGAAGTGCTACTGAAGCAATAGATGGTTGGAAGCAGGTTTTATCATTATATCCGAATTGGAACCAAATACCTGAGGTGCTATTTTGGATTGCCAAGGTGAGCTTTGAACAGGGGAATTTGAAGCAGGGTTTGGAATACCTGGATTCTTATACCAATCTTACCAACAATGCCAGTCTCTCAAAGCAATTAGTACCTAAGTATTTCGAATCTGCCGAATTGAGCGAGTTGATTGATTTTCAATCAAAATACCCTGGCAACAGACAATTGGCTTTTCAACTCGCAAGCAAAATAATGAGTCAACCTGCAAGTATCCGGGATCAGTCTTTACTAGATCAGTTGATTGGCAACTATGGTTTTGATATGCTAGAGTTGATGAATGTGAAAGTAGAGAATGTTAAAAAGGATCGCTATTCTGTTGCTGTGACACTACCATTCATGTTTGAGGGAATTGATAAACCACTCTCTGTGATGCGGAATTCTCTAATTATGAATTTTTATCAGGGTATGTTATTGGGTAATCAGAAGCTCTCTGATGATGGTGTGAACATTGATTTGTTTTGCTATGACACCCAAAAAAGCACTGCTGTAACGAAAGCGTTATTGCCAAAACTTGAAGGTTCAGATTTGATAGTAGGGCCATTATATCCTGGACCAATAGACGTGATAAAGGAGTATTCAAGTAATAGTCACATGTACATGTTTAATCCGTTGAGCAACAACGAGGAATACATTGAGAGTAATCCATTTGCCTATCTGGCAAGACCTACTTATCGGACCATGGCTAGAGCGCTGGGTGAATATGTGGTGGGGCAGCATAATAGGAAATCAACACTTGTTTATTATGCCAAAAATGATCGTGATTCAGTTTTTGCAGCCACTTATAAAGATGTAATAGAGGAGGCTGGGTTTAATGTGGTGAGGTTCACGGCGATCGATGAACTTGAAGCTAAGCTTATATTGGATTCCTTGGTTGAAACTTTCGAAGAATATTACGAACAAGAAGTAGCCGATTCAATTAGCGAAATTGAGGGAAGATTTATCAAAACAAGGCGATTGAGAGATGCAGAGGACGAACGCAACAAGAAGATTCTGGAATTAATCGCGGAAAATAAGGAGGACACTATTCTGGCAATGGACCTGATGGATGATTTTGTCACATTCTTTCAGGAGGAACTTGAAGATGGTGAATTGGATGATGACAAAATGGTGGCGTACGAATCCAAATTGAAAGTTCCCAAAGACAGTATTGGCCACATATTGATTGCTGGGAGATCCAATACGATTGTTAATAATTTGATCAGTGCAGTTGCAGCAAGAAGTGATAGCACGGGGTTGTATGGCTATGGAGATTGGACAGATTTTAAGGTAGTCAACTATGTGTTGCTGGAGCAGATCGGGGTTAAGATTGCCGTTCCAGATTATATCGATGAATCATCCGAAGAATATGAATTGCGCTCAGAAGAAATACAAATGATGTGTCGATGCATTCCTTCAGAATATCATTTTGCGGGATATGATTTTATGATGTACGTAGGCAAAATGCTGTCTGAGAATGGCAAGTACTTTCAAAATGGAGCTGATGGAAGCTATAGCAAGGGTAACGTTTTGGAAGGATTTCGTTACGGTACGTCCAACGACAATCAGGTCGTTCCTATCGTCACATTACAAGATTTAGAGCTCATTCCGCTCAACAGATCCAACTATGCAGACAAAAAATAGTAAGTCGTTATTTGACAAGGCAAAGCATTTTATCCCTGGCGGGGTGAACTCACCTGTAAGGGCATTCAACTCAGTAGGGGGCGATCCACGCTTCATGTCTCATGCAAAAGGAGCATATATGTTTGATGAGGATGGAAATAAGTACATCGATCTCATCAATTCCTGGGGACCAATGATTTTAGGTCATGCCAATGAGGCTGTCGAAAGGGCCATTTTTGACGCAGTGAAATCGTCACCTTCATTCGGAACACCAGGAGCAAGGGAAGTTGAGATTGCCGAGATTATAGTGGATATGATCCCGGCAATGGATATGGTGCGTATGGTCAACTCTGGTACGGAAGCAACCATGTCTGCGGTCAGGTTGGCCAGGGGATTTACAGGTAGAGATAAAATAGTTAAAGTAGAGGGATGTTACCACGGGCATGGTGATTCATTTCTTATTGCTGCTGGTAGTGGCGCATTAACAATGGGAGTACCGAATAGCCCGGGTGTTACTGAGGGTACAGCAAAAGATACCCTACTAGTTCCATTTAATGATCTTTCGGCTTTTGAAAACCTAATTGAAGAAAATAAAGGTGAAATTGCCGCATTCATTCTCGAGCCGGTTGCCGGCAATATGGGCTGTGTCCTTCCTCAAAATGGTTACCTCAAAGGATTAAGAGAAAAGTGTACAGCAGAAGGTATTGTGTTAATCTTTGATGAGGTCATGACTGGATTCAGGTTATCTGAAGGTGGCGCTCAAAAACTTTTTGGGATTGATCCTGACCTAACAACATTGGGTAAAATAATAGGAGGAGGAATGCCCGTTGGAGCCTATGGTGGTAAAAAGGAAATAATGAATTTTGTCGCACCGCAGGGACCTGTTTATCAGGCAGGAACGCTTTCAGGTAATCCAGTTGCAATGGCAGCTGGATTGGCCATGCTGAAGCAACTCAAGGGAAATGATGTACTCTACAAGTCACTTGAAACTAACACAAAAAGGATTGTACATAGTATTGAAGAGAGTGTTGCTTCTTTAGGTTTGAAATATACGACCAATCAGATCGGAAGTATGTATAGCTTGTTTTTCACAGACAAGGAAGTAATTGACTTTGATACTGCTAAAACGACTGATACAGCACAATTCGGCAAGTACTTTCAAGAAATGTTAAAACGTGGAATTTACCTGGCGCCAAGCCAATATGAAACATTATTTGTTTCAACAGCGATTGGTGAAGCAGAAATTGATGCAATTGTACAGGCAAGTACCGAAAGCCTAAAGGCGATTTCATAAATACCACCAGTCAGAACCTTCCAGTAGATCAATTTCAGTGAGATACGCTTCGATTTGTTTTCGTTGTGCGGCGGGAGGATAAACAGCAATGAGTAATTGAGGACTAGAAAAATTGGCTATCTCTTCATAATTATTGATGGATAACTGAATATAATTACGACTGTGTTGATCAAGAATAGCTGTTGTTAATTTTGATTTAGTGTTATTTCCCCAAATGACCAATTCATCATTTTTATCATGTATTTGTAAAAACCGGTGAATTTTCAAATCAAAAAATGAACGTTGGTTGTAATCAGAGGATACTTTGCTTGTTCGTGAAGGATGCTCACGCCACAAATGCGTGATTTTAGGAATTGTTTTGAATTTAAATCCTGCTGCATACCATTTGAAAACTAGATCATAATCTTCTGGATAAGACAGTCCACTAAAAGCACCAAGATCAACTAATTCATTCCTATGCATCATCCAGTTTGGAGAAGCAATGACACATTCTCTATAGATGTTCTGGTATTGCAGTTGATTAAGATTGACCTCATTGATCCAATCTTCATATTTACGATACCCTTTACTGATTTCGTCCTGTGAAAAATACTGTACCAATCCGGTAACAATCGTACCTGATTCTTCCCGATCTAGCTCTTTGACCATGAGACTCAATTTATCAGCAGGCATTAGATCATCAGCGTCCATTCGAGTAACATAGGTGCCAGTCGCGTGGTTGAGAGCTAATTGGAGTGCTCCAATAATACCAATTTTCTCATTTTGGTACAGTTTAATACGGCTATCAATACGGCCAATATCAAGCACAACTTGCATACTACCATCAGTCGAAAAGTCATCTACAACGATTAATTCCCAATCATGATGGAACTGCTGAATGATGGAGTCGATGCAATCAGCTACCCATATAGCTGCATTGCGCATGGGCATTATAATGCTCACCTTCGGGTTCACTACTAGAAGAGGAGAAGAGAAATCAAACTCCCGAATAAAAGCGCCCAGAATAATGAAATGAGGTACACCCCGCCAGATGTAATTAGTTTAATCGCTGTTATAAAGTATTTCTGTTGATAGACTTTTATAAAAGAAATGTAGAGGTATAGATTCACTATTATCATTGAGATCCAGAAGAGCCATCCATCACCTGAGAGATCTAATAGGTTTAAGATCCAACATAATCCAAAGATGAAAAGCACAAAGGAATGTATGTAGATTGCGTGGATCAAATGTTTGATATATAGGGTCTTGTGGAAGAATACTTTTAGCAAAAGAGCATATAGGGGGAGCATTAGGAAAACGACGTAGGGTACATTTCCAACAATAAAATCAAAAATGCTTGAGACCTCCGCCTTATTCAATCTTACATATTGGCGTACGGCCACACGTTCAAGAAATGGTTTTTCATCTAGTCGAACTGAATCATAAATATCCTTTATGGCAAAGGAGTCGACCTCTACCATGGCGTCTATTAATGTTTCATCTTCAAGACTAATTAATGCAATGTCAGCTTCTGTGTTAAGACTATCAGAACCAGTCTCTTTTCTCCATTCTTTATTTCCAGTGCTAAAATTCCAATCTCCAATTTTGTTTTCTGAAATGTTTAACATTCGACTGAAAAAGAAAAAATGGAATAAACTGATGACCAGGTACCATCTGATGGGGTTGGCATATTTAACCCGTTTGCCATCCAGAAACTCGATCGTCAAGGCTCCTGGAAGTAAAAAGAATGGTTTTAAACTTCTTCCGAAACGCGAGTCAAACGAAAAATAATTGGAAAAGAATTCTTTGAACAACGTCCCGAAGTTGATATTGTTATCATTATTCTCCTGACCACATTCATGACAATAATTGTGAGAAATCTTAATAGTCGTCCCGCAATTGAGGCATTCTGTACTCTTCCTACGATTCTTTTTCATTCTTCCACCACTTGTTTACCGCAAATGATACTGCCCATAATCCCAATGCTATGAGCGTGTACTCAAAGTTACCATCATCCGATCTAAGGGATACCCAAAATGCCATGACCGCCAGGATCATCAGGCTCCAAACAATTATACTTTTTAGATTCATGACGCTTGATGTTCAAAGTGCTTTAAGTCGTCCAATGTATCTACACTTTGAGTATTGAACTTTGATGTCACCATTCGAATAGGAAATCCATTGACAAGCCATCTTAATTGTTCTAGTGATTCTTCGATTTCGATATCGCAGGGTGCTAGTGAAACAAGTTTTTTGAGAATATCCTTTCGATAGCAGTATACACCAATATGTTTTAGGTAGTTGGCTGTCAGGGAAGTCGACGAAGAATATGGAATCATGGCTCTACTAAAGTATAATGCATTGTTCCTTACGTCTTTTATCACCTTTACAATGTTTGGATTTTGAATTTCAGTGACATCACTTATGGGTCCACATAAAGTGGCTATTTGTACATGACTATCAATCACTTTGCCTAGTTCATCAAGTTGTGCAGGGTTGATATAAGGTTGGTCACCTTGAATATTCATGACATAGTCACAAGCAATGTCCTCAGAAGCTTCGAAACAGCGTGAGGTTCCATTTAAATGTTCCTTGTGAGTAAGTACTACTTCATCGGTGAAGTCTTTCACCCGATCAAATATTCTATTATCATCGGTTGCAATGATTGTATTTGAGATACACTGAGCTTGCTTGACCTGCTCGTAAACACGTTGCACCATGGGTTTTCCGTTGATGGATGCCAGAGGTTTACCTTTCAATCTTGAGGAATCGTATCTTACGGGAATTACACCAACTATTTTCATCCCTGTTTCACTTTTAGGGACGTGCCCTCTGTCGAGATCACCACAATTGGATCATCCTTAGATATATATTCACCTCTGGTAGTTGCATCATAGAGCGTATCATCAATCATTACTTTTCCGCTTGGCCTGAGGATAGTATAGGCCGTTCCTGTCTTACCCTTCAGATCTGACTTGTATACGGTAGAGGTATAGCCAGCTGTGGTATCTTGAGTCTCTTCCAGCGCGATTCGTTTAAAAAACTTACTCTCGGCCAACCTGACTCCACCAACAAAAAGCAGAATCACTGAGCCCACTACAGCTGCCAAAGTAATGGCGGTAGCTTGAAATATTTTTTCTGGGGCTACTAACTCAAAATCAAACCCGTCATTATTGATCATTACCAGAATGAAAGAGCCGATGGTGAAGATCAAGCCTAGCACCCCGGCAACACCAAACCCTGGTATAACAAAGACCTCCAGACCAATGAGTACCAGGCCGACGAAAAACAAGGCAATTTCCCAGTTCTCAGCCAGCCCATTCAAGTAGTGCGGGATGAAATATAAAATTGCAGCTACGACTGATGCCAAAATGGGGAAGCCTACTCCGGGTGTCTGAAGTTCAAAATAAATGCCACCTATGATGATTAATATGAGAATACCGGAGAGATAGGGGTTAAGAAAAATCTGAATGACTCGTTCGGTGGAGTCCAATTCGAAAACGCTGATATCGTATGATTCTACACCAGATCGTAATAAAATTTCGTCAATACCTTCTACTTGAGCTTCACAATAACCCCATCTGATGGCCTCAGAAACTGAAAAAGTTAGCACTTTGCCTTCTGTGGCAATACTATCCAGGTCAATGTCTTCATCGACCATGGCTTCAGCAATCTTCGGATTTCTACCTTGTGCTTCGGCTGTGGACCGCATTATGGATCTCATATAGGATTGATACTTGTCAGGTGCGGCTGTGCCATCCTGTGTTACAACTGTAGCTGCACCTATGCTAGAACCAGCTGCCATGTATATACTGTCACAAGCAATAGAAATCAGGGCTCCCGCTGACGCAGCGTCTTTGTTGATGTAGCTATAGATCGGTTTAGGAAAGTTTAAAATTCGCGTTCTGATCTCATCAGCATCATTTAATGCTCCTCCGTAGGTATCCAATTCCAAAATGACATAGTCGACATCACTAGCCTCAGCTTGATCGAGTGCGAGTTGAACATATCGGTTGGTTCTTGGGTCAATATCACTAAGAACTTTAAGATGTAGTACTTGTGTTGTAGCTTCTTGGGCAATTGAATGCGATAGTAATTGACCAATTAGCAGGAGATATAGAAACAGTTTATTCATTTTTGTTGTTGCGAATAACTTTTGAGTAAAAATAAGCTATCAGTTCTTGTACAATTCACGAACACCATTTTTTTCCAGGTCTTTTGACGAAATAATTTGGCAAATAAAGATTGATCCCGATAATAGTCTACTGGCTATCGAACTTAGAAAGGAGGGGTCCCTGGAATTTGGTTACATGATCATATCAATACGGACGAGTGAATCATGGTTCATTCCAAAACCCGAAGCAGTAAACTGGTGGTCCTCTCTGTCAGCAATTAATGAAGACAAACTGTTAATTAATCAGTTTGAAGAAAAAGGAGATCCAGGAAGTGGCAGGCAAATTGTATTGAACTGGCGCACTCAGGAAGTTTTCATGAATGAGACGTGGAAAAATGTCAATTTATCTGGAAATGTACTGATTCCTAATGTGTTTGAAGAAAATTCATCAGATAATGATAGTGTTCTGGAGTACCTTGCCTTAGAGGGAATACATGCAGTTGGATCGGTTGAATATATGGAGCAATCAAACCATATAATCATTGGCTTTTATCTGAAGAACGAAAAGTCCTGGACACATGAATTGCTTTGGCTTAAAGATGAAAGTGTATTTTCAAAAGAGGTCTTAGATGAAGAATCTAATGGCTTAGGAGGCGAGGGTTTTTTTACCTTCGAAAAGTATTTAATATTTGTACAAAATCGACAAAGGTTAGTAATACATGAAATGGAATAGCGTAATCTTATGCATTGGGGTACTTTTGGCTACCTCTGAGGTGTTTGGTATTGACTCATTAAGAACGGAGGTGAGAAAGGGCAAATATTTTGTCGTTCATCAGGTAGAGTCTGGAGAGACACTGTACTCAATTTCACGTAGATACCAATCGGAGGCGAAAAAGATCATTAGGGCGAATAAGATCAAGGATAACTATATAAATGTCGGTGATGTCCTTGACATACCCATAGAGGTCGCTGAGAATACATTAATTGAAGAACCAAGAACTGCATTGGGAGACGGCAATGAAGGATCTAAAGATGGTAATGGCAAAATCCATGTCGTAGAGGCAGGACAAACCATGTATAGTCTTTCAAGGCAGTATGGGGTGAGTGTCGATGACCTGGTCAAATGGAACAATATGGATGGTTATGGGCTTGCTATTGGTCAACAACTTATTGTCGGTGCGGGTGATATGCGTGCGGCCGAACTTAGAAAGCTGAGTGAATCAGTAGCTGAAAATCAGCATTCTGGTCAAATGGGCAGTGTTTATTTTGTTCAGGTGGGAGAGTCCTTAAGCAGTATTGCGAGGAAATTTGATGTTGCAGAAAGCCAATTGTGGACATGGAATAACCTTAGAACGAATAAGGTGGAAATAGGTCAGAAAATTACATTTCCTTTTGAAATCGATATGGATAGTGTTGCACTGGCCACTGAGGCAGACAGACCTGACCTTAGAAGTACTGGGTACGGTAGCAAAATAGGCTTTAGCGAAGCTGGGGGAATCAAACGATTCGTGGAAGAAGGGATCGTTAAGCGAATTGAGACTGATGATGAGACTGATAAGTACCTTGCGCTGCATCGTTCGCTTAGTATCGGAACCGTGTTCCAAGTGAAAAACCTCATGAACAATCGCATCATACATGTGCGTGTGGTAGGACAACTTCCTGACACTGGCATTAATCAAAAAGTCATGATAAGGATGACGTCATCTGCGTTTAAGGAATTAGACATATTGGACGATCGAGCCAGAGTTGAAATCGTCTATTTTAATGAATGATAATCACGGCTCAATATTTGAGTTGTTAGAAGCAAAATCAAAAGAATACAATCAAGAATCATTCATTGAAGCCGATCCAATATCGGTTCCTCATCGATTTTCTAAAAAACAGGATATTGAAATAGCCGGATTATTCGCTGCAATATTTGCATGGGGTCAAAGAAAGACAATTGTCAAAAAGGGTTTCGAACTCATGAGTTTGATGGATAATGAACCCTATGAATTTGTTAGAAATCATAGTGATCAAGACTTAAAGTCACTTTTGTCCTTTAAGCACAGGACTTTCAATTCCACAGATCTACTTTACTTTGTTCATTGGATGCGTTGGTATTACTCAAGGCATGAATCTTTGGAATCGGCATTTTCTGTAGAAGAGGGAAAAAGCAATATTGAAAAGGGACTAGCCAACTTCTATACGATATTTTTTAGCTTGGATCACCCGTTGAGAACGAGAAAGCACGTCCAGACACCAGAAAGAAAGTCAGCCTGTAAAAGGATCAATATGTTTCTCAGATGGATGGTTCGCACCGACGAGCACGGAGTTGATTTCGGAATATGGAAGTCTATTAAGCCAAGCCAGTTGATTTGCCCATTGGATTTGCATGTGAAGCGGGTTTCCGATCGCCTGGGGCTGACCAATCGGAAACAATCAGACTGGGTAACTGCTATTCAGCTAACAGAGAAATTAAGAACTTTTGATGCCAATGATCCTGTCAAATATGATTTTGCCTTATTCGGATTAGGTGTAATGGAGCAATACTAAGCTGACCAATTTGCAGGGTCTTTTCTCCATTGATTGAGCTTTTCTTTAAGTTCATTGCTAATTAACTGCTGATCAATCGCTGATTCAATAAGAAGTTCATAATTACTTAGAAAGGTAAGATTTACTTTAGCGTTACGGAAGTTTTCCTCGGCTATAGGGAATCCATAGGTAAATATGGACACCATGCCTAAGACTTCTATTTTAGCATCTCTGAGCGCTTCTACAGCAGCAAGAGAGCTCCCTCCGGTAGACACTAAGTCCTCCAATACCACTACTTTCATATCTGATTTTACTCTCCCTTCAATTTGATTGGCTAATCCATGAGATTTTGATTTGGATCTAACATAAATAAAGGGGATGTCAAGTGCATCTGCGACTAATGCTCCCTGAGGAATACCAGCAGTGGCTACTCCTGCAATCGCATCTACTTGCTTGTATTTTGTATTAATAAGTTCAGCGAAGGCCTCTTTCACCTTGGTTCGTACAGCAGGATATGACAGACTCAGTCGATTGTCACAATAGATCGGGGAACTCCATCCAGACGCCCATGTAAAGGGATCATTCGGTTGAAGTTTGATGGCTTCAATCTTTAATAAATCTTCTGCGATTTCTTTGCCCTTGATGTCGTTGTAGCAACTGTATTCAATCATGCTAAAATTATTCTTGTTTTAGTGTTGCAAAAGTGATCGGATAAAACCATAATTACAGCGAGATTAAAAGATATTTTTTGAAGATCTTCATAAACGACATACCCGTCATCCTGACGAAACCCACGGATTTGGATTACGCCAAATATGAGCTAATCATTGATGGGACAAAAGAAAAAATTACGCCCAAGAATTTGTTGGATGATGTGTTGATAGTTGATGCCTTTCCTGATAAGGTAGAGGAGCTATTGGTACTTATGACAGATAAGAAATTGAAGAAGGTGGACTCGATCACCTTTGCCAGTCGTAGGAAAAAGGAGCTTGTTACTTATATAAAAAACAGGTTTAAAGTAGTGAAGGCAGCAGGAGGAGTTGTCGAAAAGGGAGGTAAGAACTTGTTGATCTATCGTAACAATAAATGGGATTTACCAAAAGGGAAGTTAGAGAAGGGTGAAGACATTAAGGATTGCGCAGTACGAGAAGTTGAAGAAGAAACAGGGGTTAAAGTAGTTTTGGGTGATAAAATTTGTCATACTTGGCATACCTACATGCGGAATCAAAAATATGTTCTGAAGAAAACGTATTGGTATGAAATGAGATGTATCGATGACAGTCTTATGAGTCCGCAAAAAGATGAAGGTATTGATGACGTTCAGTGGATGAACCTTGCCCAAATAAGAGCTGCCCTTTACGAATCATATCGTTCAATCAGGGTAGTAGTACAGGAGTATCACAGAATGTTAAAAGCGAAAAGCCCGCAGAGTTGATTAAAGATCGTAGGGTAGGAAAGGAGTCACATCTCCTCCATATTTATGCACTTCCCGGATAATCGTTGAGCTTATATGGGCAAGATTGGGATCGGTTATGAGAAAAACGGTTTCCAAATCCTCATACAGATATCTGTTTACTTGCGAAATTGTGTTTTCATATTCAAAGTCTGTTGTATTTCGCAACCCCCTTACCAGGTATTTTGCATCATATCGTTTTGCCAGCGATGCGGTAAGCTCATCATACACCATTACTTCAACCTGGCTATAATCTTTAAATGCTCCTTCAATACATTGCTGCATAAAATCAACCTCGAAATATCGTTTCTTTTTTGTATTGTGACCAATGGCAATAATAAGCTTGTCAAAAAGCTCCAATGAACGCATTGCAATATCCTGATGACCTTTTGTGAAAGGATCGAATGAGCCTGGAAATATGGCTACTTTATTCATGATTATGCACACATATAGATATTCAACAAATCAAAATAGCCATGATCGGGTATTTCGTCAAATTGATATCTAAATTTTAGTTTGGCCGGTCTTGACCCAAAAGATACATCCCTGATATACTTCCGAATCAATTCCATGTGCTTTGATTTTTGGCTAACGTTTCCCCAAAGGACAACTTTGGTGCTTTTTTGACTTAGTCCGAGTTCTTTAAACACCAGCATAATAAATCGAAGGTAATCTTCGCTTTTCTTGGCTGCAAACTGATTGTAGTAGAGGAGTTGTTGCTTTTCAGTCACAACCGTATGTAATATGCCGCGATCGATTAAGCAAAACATAGACTTATCGTGAGGGTGATCATCATGACGCAGAATTCCCTCAATAAAAGAACTACCTTGATGAAGAAAGACAATTTGCCTGTTGACATAAACACTTTTGATCCAGTTGACAAGTTTGAGGTCTCCCGCAAAAATATTCACTGCGTCGGACATCACATGCTGGTAAAAGTGTGCGTCTTCAATGTTTGTTTTTATTTCACTATTGACAGACAGGTAGTCCATCGCAGCTGATTGCACAAACATGGGGGCAGGGACAAGTGTGAATTTATGCGTTTTGAAGGCAAGTTTCACCTCTTTCCAAAACCCGGCCCTGAGCAGGTGATGGTTGTCAAAGATTTCTTTTAATAAGGTAATCCGTGTGTTGATCGTTTTAACACCTTCTAGTCTGAAGTCTTCCAACAGCAGCACCTGACTGTGAGAATCCGTGATTGCTAATGAGAAATCACGGATCCCAATCAATAAGGATAAAGTATACTTATGGAGATCATCTACAGAGAAATGATCATCCTTAATTCTCTTTACGAGCTTATATTCTTGTGTAGGTGTATTGTCCAATTTGTATGTTACTCCCAGTTACCTGCAGTCGTTACACTCGTTCTAGATCCAAACCGCAAAGGTTTTCTTGAGTTTAACTCACTTTCAGCGTCTCTTGTTTTATCAACAGGAGTAGGGTTCCATACTTCGACAACATCAACTAGGATGTTACCTTTCTGAATCTTATCCGCCCACATTTTGAATTTCGTTGCAGGTTCGACACCTGGCACATATGCCATAGACTCAAGACTGAAGTTTGGAAACTTTCTTTCATTAAAAACAGAATCCATTACCGAAATGCTTCCTAAGGTATCCACGGTGACAGAGGTACTATCAGCACCATACGCTAACGTGATAATGGTCTCTGTTCGCTGAACAATGTAAATGTTCCCAGAGTCAACAAAATTGATCAACTTATCCCAATCTGAAGTATAGCTACCATTGACTCCTTTAAATGCGAGTTGTGCTTCACGGATAACTTTTAATTGGTCAATAATATCATCTTCCATTCGCTCGATTCTCTTGGTTTCTTCGATAGTACTGTTGATAGAATCATACAGGTACCATGCAAGAAACATAGCAACGATAAAAAAGACTGCAGTTAGGATTTTAGTTGTACTCATTTTTTATGATTTTTTGCAATATTAAGTATAAAGGCATAAGAATTGAAACCGCTAATTTGTCAAATATTGCGAAATGTGTGAAATCCTCTTAGATGAATGATCTCCTGAGGTGATGAACAGAGAAAAAAAGAGTTATGAATGTGTTTTTTTTTAAGTTCAATGATTTCATCGAATTTAATGAATTTTATTTCAGTGAGTATCTGATTTTGAGATTCAAGCTCTGGATCTGTTCCCAAAGTCAAATTACCACCTGCTTTTTCTACCCGGAAGAATAGTTCAATTGCATGAAATTTATCATCCATGTATTCATTTGCAAAAAGATATTCTCTCACATCTATGTTCAATCCTGTTTCTTCAAGAAACTCTCGGCGGAGACAATCTTGACTGGATTCACCAAACTCAATTCCACCACCAGGTGGACTCCATAGGTAGTCGCCCTTTCCAATACCTTTATGCTTAAGAAGCAGTACTGCGTTATTTTCGATTAAAATGCCGCAAACCCTTGTTCTTACATGATTACTGAAGATTGCATGACCAGGCTCCTCAGAATGTGGTAAATTCATAAACCAATTGTTTAAATTTGACGTTGTAATTCGAAACAAGAACAGAAATGAACAAGATAGCAATCTTTCTATTGACAATAATGGCAGGTTTTTTTGCAAAAGCACAGGAGCCGGCTGTACTCGAAGAGCCAGTAAATGGGGCGAAAATAGTATTTGCGGAGAAAAAACATGATTTTGGCGATATTAAGCAAGGTGATGTTGTTGAACATGTTTTTGAATTTGAAAATGTAGGAAATCAGCCATTGATCCTTAATCAACCACGAACCACATGTGGTTGTACAACTCCAACATGGCCAAGAGAACCAATTGCTCCAGGTGAGAAGTCTTCAATCACTGTAAAGTTCAATAGCAGGGGAAAAATAGGGGTTATCAATAAAGTGGTGACAGTAACCTCCAATGCGGTCAACAACATTGAACGAATATCAATTGAAACCAATATCAGGTTAGCGGATACAGAAGGTTAAGACTTCTTAGCAACAAGGAGCCATACCCATCCTGCGATAAACGCAGTACCTCCGATAGGGGCGATAGCGCCGAAAATGGTAATATTGGTAATCGATAGTGTGTAAAGAGATCCAGAAAACAATATGATACCAAGGAAGAATAGTGCTGCTATCTTCCTTTTTTGTTTTATGGGAACAATAGATGTGATGAAAATCGCGAATACATGGTAGAAATGATATTTCGAGCCTGTCTCAAAGGTGTCAATGCGGTTGTTTGCGGTAAGAATATCAGCCAGACCATGAGCGCCAAACGCTCCTATGGCCACCGCTAGTATGGCTAAAACAGCCGAAAGGTTAAACAGTCGCTTGTCCATAGTTTCTTTCTCCAAATATTGAACTTCCAATTCGTACCATTGTTGCACCGCATGCCAAGGCTATTTGATAGTCCCCACTCATTCCCATTGATAATTCCTGCATGTCAACCTGAGGCGATTTTACTGCTTTGAGTTTATCAAATAAGCTCTTTAAAAATGTAAACTCTGATTTGATTTTCTCTGTGTCAGTTGTGTTGGTAGCCATGCCCATAAGTCCAATTACTCTTATTCCGGTTAAATCAGATAAAATGTCTGGGTTTAGTAATTCAGAAATCTCTTGACTAGAAAAACCGTGTTTTGATGTTTCTTCAGCAATGTGCACCTGCAGGAGCACTTGAACAGATCGTTCATTTTTAATTCCTTCTTTACTGATTTCTTTTAGAAGCTTAAATGAATCAACACTATGAATCAAATGAACAAAGGGAGCAATGAACTTGACTTTATTTCTTTGCAAGTGCCCGATCATGTGCCAATTGATGTCCTGAGGGAGTTCTTCATGTTTTCGGACGAGCTCCTGAACCTTATTTTCTCCAAAATCACGATGGCCCATGTTGTAAGCCGCTTCAATTAGATTGTTTGGTTTTGTCTTAGAAACCGCTATCAATTTGGCTCCAAATGGAGATAACTCCTGATAATAATGTTCAATAGATACTTTAATATTATTCATCAGATAAGAAGATGCTTTTAGATAAAATCCCAAGGCAATATTAGATACTTTACAATATAAAGCACATCATTAAAAAAGGGTTAGTTCTACATTGAGCTCAAGTTGTAGACCGACTCGGCATTTTGGGAGAACTTGAAGTCTTTTCGAGTTGGTTTAATCGAACATACATATCTTAGCGCTGAAATGGCACCAGTTGTAAATGGATTATTATTTGGGTTAGTTTTTGTACTAGCCCTGGGCCCAGCTTTCTTCGCGCTGATTCAGACAAGTGTCCACAAAGGATTCAAACCGGCAGTGTTTTTTGCATTAGGCATCTCGTTGAGCGATGTGCTCTACGTAGGGTTAATATTGTTAGGGATATCAGGGTTATTCAACAATCCTGAAGTTAAATTCTGGATGGGAGTGATTGGTACCATTGTTCTCTTGATTGTTGGAGTATCTTATTGGTTTAAGCCCGTGCACATTGTTCATAATAAGGAGGACATGGGCAGTAAGGCGATATTAGCCAAATATATCCTTAAAGGCCTCTTATTAAATGGACTGAACCCCTTCATTATCGTGTTCTGGGTTTCAGCGGTTTCTTTGGTGAATCTTAATTACGAATACACCTTTTATCAGAAGACTTACTTTTTCATTGGAGTATTGGTCACCATTCTTACTACAGACATTGTTAAAGCTTCTTTAGCCCAACGCTTGAAGCAGTTTATTACTCCGGAAATTGTATTAAGGGCAAATCGAATTGTAGGGAGCCTTTTTATTATTTTTAGTCTGAGGATAGTCTATTTTCTTATTGTCAACTACTGGGAATAGATGGACATAAAAAAACCCTGATGGAATCCAACAGGGTCTTTAATCATTTATGATGTCTTCTTAATCAGCGACAACATTCAGAGTAATTTCATGGTGAACATTCTTATGCAGATCAATTTCCGCTTTATGTTCCCCAATCTCTTTAATCGCAGATGAGAAAGAAATCTTCTTTCGATCAATCTCGAATCCTTTAGCAGTAAGTGCGTCAGCTACCTGAAGTGCTGTAATAGCACCAAAGATTTTACCGCTTTCTCCTGCCTTAGTTTTTATTTCAAGTGTCAAATCACCCATTTTAGCCGCAATGCCTTCAGCATCTTTCAATGCTTTTTCAGCTTTGTGTGCAGCTTGTCGGATGTTTTCTTCGATCATTTTCCTGTTCGAAGTACTTGCCAAAATAGCAATTCCCTGTGGGATTAGGTAGTTTCTACCGTATCCTGGCTTTACGCTTACAATATCATTTTTGTAGCCAAGCCCTTTGATGTCTTCTCTAAGTATTACCTCCATGATAAATAATTATTTAAGGGAATCAGTAACATAAGGAAGAACACCAATGTGTCTCGCTCGCTTTACAGCCTGAGCCACTTTTCTTTGGTATTTCAAGCTAGTACCAGTTATTCTTCTTGGCAACAGCTTTCCTTGCTCATTCACAAACTTCAAAAGGAAGTTAGCGTCTTTGTAATCGATGTACTTAATGCCGTTTTTCTTGAATCGGCAATATTTCTTAACCGTTTGTTCCCGGTTAATGGGTTCGTTTTGCAATGTCATGACTTTGCCTCCTCCTTTTCTTTCTTGTTGAATTCTCCTTTTCTTCTTCGCTCGTTATAAATAAGCGCGTGCTTGTCAAGAGCCACTGTTAGGAATCTCATGACTTTCTCGTCTCTCCTGAATTCTGTTTCAAGCTTAGTAATTACGGATGGTTCTGTCTTAAATTCAAATAAATGATAGAAACCTGTCGTCTTGTGATGCATGGTGTAAGCCAACTTCTTAAGACCCCAGTTCTCAACATTAACCATTTCTGCACCGTTATCGGTCAGGACTGATTTGAATCTTTCGACAGCATCCTTCATCTGAGCTTCAGACAAAACGGGAGTTAAAATGAATACTGTCTCGTAATTTCGTTTCATGTTAATAATTGAACTATAAAAATTAAGGCTGCAAAATTAAAGAACTTATTGCAAAAAACTAGTTTTTCACAATAAAGGATGTTTTTCCCATTGAATATGAATCAGTAAAGATCTCAACGGAGTATTGACCGATCGCATATTCACTTCCTTTTTCATAGAATACGGTAATTGCCTGACGTCTTCGGTCGTATAAGATTTCCTTTTTAGCACTGTAAAACATTTCTCGTCCATTGTACATAAACGTTCCTGAACCACGGGTGACATCAAACAATACATTGCCGTCAGGTGCTGTAATCTGGACCAGGAGCTCCTTGCCTTCGATAGGGGCAACCTCATTTTCAGATACGGCAAACTCTATTTTGAGTTGATTGATGTGTCTGTTTCGAAACTCACCTTCCCGCTCACGACCACTCGAGTTAACAGCAATTACTTTCATGCCCTCAACTTTCAATTTAGAAACGAGTGCAATTTTGTTGGCTAACTCAGATTTCTCTTCTGCAATATCACGAATCGATTGGTTCAATTCTTGAGCTTCCACTTTAAGATTAGAATTTTCGGATAATAGCTGCTTGCTGATTTCTGTGAGCTGATTAATTTCCTCGTCCTTGAGCAACAGGAGCTCTTGATAGCCCGCCACGCGATCACGAAGTGCTTCAATCGTTTGATCTTTGCGTTTTTCACGATTCATCAGGTCTCTTTTATCTGCCTCCAATATTTCTTTAATTGACAAGAGTGTATCTATTTCACCGCCAAGCTGACTGATGGTTAGAATTCTTTCATCTAATTCATTTGAAATGGAATCAAGCTGAAGATAGGCGCCATTAAGCGCTTGCTCAACGGCTTCTTGTTCCTCCTCAAGGTTATGCTTTTGAATAAGCAAAATCAATATTGCTGCTGCAAGTACACTAAGTATACTAATGATTATAATAATGCGCTTTGAATCGGTCTTTGGTGCTAATTCGTTATTCGTGTTCGAGTCTTCGCTCATAGTTTCGAATTGTGTTACTTTTTGGCGCAAAAATAGAGATTAGCCCATCCTAAACAAGGGCTTCTTTAGAACTTCAATGTAAAGTGTTGTTTTTTTCCTTCTAAATTGGGGAATAGGAGACCCGCCTGAAAAATATCGACAGTAAATGTGAAAGAGGAGTTTTCGCAAATCTGTCTCCAGAAGGACTGCATTTCTCTTGACCAATAAATGTCATGGATAATGATAACTTTCACCTTTTCGAGGTAGGGACGAATAGCTTCCATATAGAACCTCATGGCCTTTTGACTATGATCGGCATCCAAAAATATAAGCTCCGGACCATGTTGCTGAATTAGCTTTGGAAATACATCATAAATATCTCCATTATATATTTTGAGATTTTTGGTTTCAAATGATCTCGCAATTGCTGCAATGGAGGCGTTTCTTTCAATAGAGAAGACCTGGTCGGCCTTTGTTGCGATGTATTGAGCATTGATGCCAAATGAGCCACCCGTTTCAAGAGCTGATTGAATACTTAAATATTCTGTCAACAAGGAAAGAAATGCATTGAATTTAGGAGAGCTTAAGGATGAATTAGCTTCTTGTTTTACTAACCTTTTCTTACTCGTTTCATTTTTGTAATCAACTGAAATGAATTCATTACTGTTTTGTAATAACCAATTTCGATTGTTTTCAATACTTGGGATTAGCGAGCGTCTACCGGGAACAATTGTCTGCTTGTAGAATTCATTTATAAATGCGTTTTTGATCGATCGATCATTTTTCGCACGGATGCGGTAGTTCAAATAAGAAATAGCGGAGAAAAGAGGATTAGCTTTCGCCAAATATTAGTTCAGTTTGATGGGGGCTAACATAGTGAATTCAGGGATGGTAACAATAAAAGACTTTCCATCTAGAATTTTCTCCATGGTATAATAACCCATCATTTTACCAATTCCAGATCTCAGGTTACATCCTGAAACATATTGGTGTGTTTGACCTGGTTCCAAGATTGGTTGTTTCCCAACCACGCCATCACCATCTACTTCTCGTTTTGGAAAGGTGAGGTCAGTAATTTCCCAATGACGACTCATCAATTGAATCGTTTTATCTCCTTTATTTTCGATGGTTATTCTGTAAGTGAATACAAAGTGATCCTGAGCTGGATTCGAGTATCCAGGCTGAAACTCAGTTTCGACAGTTACTTTAACTCCTTTGGTGATACAGGTGGTCATCTTTGGGTTGTTACCTATTACATGGTAATTTAATTATTTACCCAAATTTTCAAAGAATTTGCAGACTATTTATGGCGAATTAGATAAACAGGAATAGTTTGCTGTCAAACAAGCATTTCTTACGCATGGATGTGAAATTAGAATCTTCCTGGAAAAAAGCACTCAATGAAGAATTTGAAAAAGACTATTTTAATCTATTGGTTGACTTTGTGAAGTTAGAATACAGCAAGCAAAGAATCTTTCCACCCGGGCCTCAAATATTTGGTGCTTTTAACCACTGTCCATTCGAGAAAACCAAGGTGGTGATTCTTGGGCAAGATCCTTATCACGGACCTGGTCAGGCCAATGGTTTATGCTTCTCCGTAAATGATAATGTACAACTACCACCATCACTATTGAATATTTTTAAGGAGCTTAAAAGAGATCTAAACCTGGACATACCAAAGAGTGGGAACCTAGAAAGATGGGCAAAGCAGGGAGTATTACTGCTTAACGCAACACTCACTGTCAGGGCAGGAGAAGCTGGATCACATCAAGGGAAAGGGTGGGAGCAGTTTACCGATGCAGCAATACAGGCTCTGTCTCTGGGTAAAGAAAAACTTGTGTTCATGTTGTGGGGAGCCTATGCACAAAAAAAGGGGACATTAATTGACCCAAAAAAGCATTTAGTACTAAAATCGCCTCATCCATCTCCGCTTTCAGCCCATCGTGGATTTATTGGTAATGGCCATTTTGGATTGGTCAATGATTATTTAGCAAGTAATGGATTAGATGAAATAATATGGTAATTTGGTAGCTCCAAAATGATTAACGAATGGGGTACCTGGGTCAATATATGTCTCAAATTGAGCAGAAAAATATCTTCAAAGGTTTCTTAACCTTATTGCTCATAATTTGTGTGATTAGCCTTTTAATTTGGCTAATAGTCTTTTTGATGGAGATACATTACGAAGAGCAACAACAGATGAATGACGCACAAAAAGCAGCGTCAGACTCTTTTTTGAATCATTACATCATATTTAAATGTTAGTGTGCATTTTGAGTCTTTGGATACCCACCCGTTGAGTACCTGAAAATTCTCGATTTGTTAAAATCCTCTTCTACTCGAAAGAACTTTTTCATTCTTCCATTCCCTAAACACCTCTTTTAGATTATTCCTGAAAATTATGATTATTCGCTATTTTTCAGATTAGTTTACTATTTTATCAATTGGATAATTAATTAAATGGAAGCTGCGCCAAAAAAGGGAATTGAAGGATTAATTGAAAATTGGCATGGTGATTTGATCGCCGCAGTGAGTGTCGCGCTAATCGCCTTACCTCTTTCGTTGGGTATTTCCTTGGCGGCAGGGGCTCCACCCATGGCAGGCATCATTTCAGCAATTGTTGGTGGTGTGGTAACTACTTTTTATCGAGGTGGTCATGTATCGGTCAATGGACCTGCAAAGGGTGTGATTGGGGTTATCCTTTTAGGTATTGTATTAATGGACGATGGTTCAGGCCAAACCTTTAATTACATATTGGCGGCAGTGGTGGTGTCGGGTGCAATACAAGCCGTACTGGGAATATTGAAATTGGGACGATTAGCTGACATCTTTCACACATCGGTGATTAACGGCATTCTAGCAGCCATCGGAATTATCATAGTCGCAAAACAGATTCATGTTGCTATGGGTACAGCTTCTGAAAGTCCTAGCATCATACAAAACCTCATCGATGCTGTTCTATTCTTACCCAAGGCCAATCCTTTCGTCTTGATAATTTCTTTGGCAGGCTTACTTCTGTTATTGTTTCATTCCAAAATCAGTTATAGGTTTTTCCATTTTTTACCCGCACCCATGTGGGTCATTGCCATTTCCATTCCATTTGCTTATGCCTTCAATTTCTTTGATCCGCATACACTTTCATTTTTGGGTAAGGCATATGAGGTAGGCCCTGTTCTCTTGCTGGATATTCCGGATTCTATTGTTGATTCTATTATGTATCCCAATTTCGGCAAAATCTATACGCTTGATTTCTGGACTATCGTTTTCTCCATTTTGATTATCACGAGTATTGAATCCCTAGCCATTGCGAAAGCTGTTGACAAAATTGATCCTTACAGGCGAAAGACTGATTTGAATAAGGATTTAACCGGAATTGGATTAAGTACCATGGTTGCAGGTTTCATTGGAGGTTTGCCAATCATTGCCGTGGTTATTCGAAGTACGGTCAATATCCACAATGGTGCAAAGACAAAGTGGTCCAATTTGTATCAAGGGCTTTTGTTGCTAGCTTTTATTGTGATATTAAGTCCAGTTATGAATATGGTGCCCTTATGTGCATTTGCAATCTTGCTCGTTTATACTGGTTTTAAACTAGCCTCTCCGGCCGTCTTCAAACAAGCCTATGATCAAGGAACTGAGCAACTCATCTTCTTTATCGGCACGATGGTTTTGACCCTCTATACCAATTTGTTAATTGGTTTACTGGGCGGGTTATTATTAACATTGATCACCCACATGTTGTTGGCAAGGATGTCAATCCCTCAATTTTTTAGAATGGTTTATCATTCCCGCACAAAATTGATCGCCAGGCCAGATGGAGGTTACGATCTGAAAATTAGAGGGATTGGGAATTTTTTGGGAATCTTAAAGGTCGACAAATTGGTCGCTCAGATTCCTTCCGGGGCAGATGTGAATATTGATTTATCGGAAACGAGACTGGTGGGCATGACCTATATGGACTACCTGGTGGAATTTTTAAAGATGCAGCGAGACTCGGGCGGTAGCGCCTTTATAACAGGTTTGGATTCGCATGTCTCCTCATCTGGATACAATAGAGCTTTAAAAATTAGTCTGACCAGTTCTGCAAAACTATCACAAAGACAAAAGCGATTAAGAAACTTAGCCATTGAGCGAGATTATCAATACACGAGTCAAATGGATTGGAATACGACTTTCCTGAAGAAGTTTCACTTTTTTGAAATCAGACTAATTGATGGTAAATCCAATTCTCTCAAAGGAATTTATCAGGACCTGGATGCGTCGTGGGAAATAACTGATGTAACCTTCAACGAAGGTCGGGCTTTTACTTCAGAGACGTTTACGACGACATTGATGGTTTTAAAATTGAATAAAAAAATACCTGTTTTTACAATGGAAAAAGAAGGGGTATTTGAAAGGATTTTTGATCGGGTAATGGCATTCACTGGCTATAAAGACGTTGATTTTGAGATGTACCCTGAATTCTCCAGAAAATTTGTACTTATGGGAAACAACGAATCTGAAATTCGGTCATTTTTCACTGATGAAATCATTCGCTTCTTTGAACACCATCATATTTATCATTTGGAAAGCAATGGAGAGGCATTACTTATTTTTGATAAGATTAAACTCGCACGGACAGATGAAACGCTCGGATTCATAGATTATGGCAAAGAAATTGCCACATTGTTAGCTACGAAGACACCTCAATAATTTAGCGGCAATCACCTCCGCATCAGTTGGTTTGCGAACAATGATTTTCGAATTATCTGGCAACAAGGATGAGGTGTCATTGATCATTATTCAAACGTAATCCATGTGAAAACTATTGAAGTAGTGAGCTTGGATCAAATTGGAATACATGGGAACCTTCTGGGCTGTACGGAGATAGACTAAATACCAAGCCACCCAAACATATATATCCTATGAATGGGGTTTCTCGGCAAAGATATTTTCGTAGAGATAGAAGAGTCCGCTACAAGTTTTAAATGTAGAACAAGACGTGCTATATGCGAAACGAGAAGTTAGTGCTTGCTATTTAGTCAATCCCCATAACTGGTCGATATAATGACTGATTACCGCTGACTATTCAATGCTTTTCAACAATCTGCTCCATCTTACTTTATCAGTTATACCGCCTCGATCATTCAGAGACATCCATATAAATGAAGCTTCACCAACTACAAAATCTTCACTTACAAACCCCCAATATCTCGAATCTTCGGAGTTGTGTCGATTGTCCCCCATCATGAAGTAGTAGTTCTTAGTGAACGTATAAGAAGATATTGGAGCTCCGTTGATGATTATTTCTGTATCACTTACCTGGACGTCATCAAGATCTTCATAATACTTAATTGTAGATCCGAATTTGGCGATCGTTTTTTCGTTCAACTCAATTTGCATACCTCGATAAGGTATTTCCAAAGGACCAAAATGATCTGCATTCCATGCGTAGTGGGTAGCATTTGGAAATATTCTAGGCTCTACTCTTTCCGCTGACTCGAGCTGTACCTGAACGCTCTTTACAAAGTCGAGCGATTCAAGTCCTTTGGCATCTTCTTCTGTAGTCAATACGATGTATCCTTTTCGGCCATCTGGTGTGGCTGCCTGATAGTACTCCCAAATACCAAAATTGTCAAATACTCTGTCTCTGATGGATTGATTGGTTTCAACAAAATATCTCATTTGCATCAGTTCAGGGTTTTGCTGTTTTTCGCCATTGACGAAAACCTGGCCCTCTTTTACTTCAACCACATCACCGGCAATAGCAACACATCTTTTGATGTAATGAGTTCTTAGGTCCTTTGGGTGCTCAATCTCCGGAGGGTAATTGAATACTACGACATCACCTCTCTCAACTGTGCCTAAGGCAGGAAATCTCAATGAAGGCAACTGAATACCCTCAATGTATGAAGGCAATTCTGTACCCCATATTTTGGCATGCGTGAGTGGTACTTGTACCGGTGTTTGAGGAGATCTAGGCCCATACTCAATCTTACTTACGAAAAGGAAATCACCGACCAACAAGGATCTCTCCATTGAAGGGGTGGGGATGACGTATGCTTCCATGAATACCCAGCGAATAAATGTGGCAGCAAATACAGCAAATACAATGGCCTCAAACCACTCTTTACCAATGGATTTCTTCTCCTTTGGCATTTCTGTGGCTTTACCAAGGTACGTTGAATCCGAAAAGGCAACATAGACCATGTAAAAAGGAGCGAGAATGACTCCAAAAGCCTGATCAAAATAGGTGTACTTCCCATAAGACTTCAAAAGGTCCAGGTGCATGGTGAGGGCAACAAAAAAATTGACTACCGGTACAAATAGCAGTGCAACCCACCATTTGGGTCGTCCAACCAATTGAATATGTATGTAGTAATTGTAAAACGGAACAAATCCAATCCAGCCTGGTTGTTCTGCCTTTTCGAAGAATTTGTAATAGGCAACTCCTTGAAGCACATACCAGCCAATGGTGAAAATAAGTACGAAGGCTAGGCTAAAGTCATTGAAATACATATTAGTATTTTAAATATTAATAAAATCGTTCATGGTAAAAACACCTGTTTTACCCTTAATCCATTCTGCTACCAGCACCGCACCAAGGGCAAACCCTTCTCTAGTTTTTGCGGTGTGTTTTATCTCTATTGAATCGATAGCTGATTCATAATTAATTGTATGGGTGCCAGGGACATCTGTCTCTCGGATGGCCGTGACTGGAATTTCACTTTTGCTCGCATCACCCAATTTCCATCCTAATTTATGGCTGTTGTCAATGATCCCTTCGGCGAGTGTAATGGCAGTTCCACTTGGCTCGTCAAGCTTTTGTGTATGGTGAATCTCTTCAATTGAAACATTATACATTTCGTGAGATTTCATCACATTTGACAACCATTCATTCAATTTGAAGAATATGTTGACACCTAAGCTAAAATTAGTAGCAGACAAAAAAGCACCATTTTTCTCAATACAGTAATCCTTTAACTCATCATATTGGCCTAACCATCCAGTGGTTCCAGAGATGACAGGAACGCCTTGTGTAATACATGACTTGATGTTAGAATATGCAGCTTCCGGTCTTGTAAATTCAATTACGGCATCAGTGTTATCGGGATTCATCTTTTCAATATCACCGATGTTAGTAACATCAATGATGTGAGAAATTACATGACCTCTTGATTTTGCAATTTTTTCAATGGTCTGGCCCATTTTGCCATAGCCTATTAAACCAATATTCATTGTGATTAGAATCTAATTTTAACGGAAACCGTCGTAGAGCGCGAAATTAATGGAGAGGAATGAATTGAGGGGCCAATTTCCAATGAAAGCGAATCGTTGAGGTCAAACTCCCTTAAGTGTGCAGCAATATGAGCTTCCGCAATGTTGATTAAATAGAGTACACCACACATGATTACCATGTAGTCCCGATTACGTCGGAACAAATCCATATTCCGCTTTAATGAATTTTGATTGAACCGGTTGGGGATGGCTTCATTAAATTGATTGACAGTGTTTGGGTTATTGTCTATTTCAGCAAGCAACGATTGTCTGAACGCATGAAAATAGTCGTTGTTCTTTTTAACCTGATGGCCCAGTGTAATGGCAATGCTGTAGATGATAGGTACTTTCCAGGCTTGTCCATTGTAAACTTGTCCAAGTCCTGGCAAAACTGCAGAAAGCATTGCTGCTCGATTCGGGTCCAAATCAGTGATGGATTCAAAGATTGTTGTGTCTGATGCTACGTCACTGAAAAGAAAGGACGTGTCCATTTCGAAGTTTCGTTCTTGACCATTGGCATTGAAATGTACGGTCAAAAACAAGCAGATAAATGCTCCGCAAATCTTTTTAAACTTCCAGAATATCAAGAATCCTATTGAGGTCTTCAGTCGAAGAAAATGGTATATTGATTTCCCCTTTGTTCTGCTCATTCGCTTTGATTCTTATTCTGGTGCCAAAATGGGAGGCAAGTTTATCCTGAAGTCTAACAAACTCAGGATCCACATCTGGTTTGGGAATTTCAGCTTTACTCTCTTTGTTAACAAGGCTTCTGACATATTCTTCAACCTTTCTAACGCTCAGTCCTTCATTTAGTATTTTTTGAAATGCTGCAAGTTGTATATCTATGTCATCAATACTAATTAATGCCCGCGCATGCCCCATTGATAATCTTCCATCTCTTATTGCAATTTGAATATCCGGAGGAAGTTTTAGCAGTCGCAGATAATTGGTGACTGTGGACCTGTTTTTGCCAACACGTCCGCCAAGCTCATCCTGTTTAAGGCTACACTCGGCCATCAATCTTTGATAACTCAAAGCAATTTCTATGGCATTGAGGTTTTCTCTTTGGATGTTCTCAATTAATGCCATTTCCAGCATTTGCTGGTCATCCGCTGTTCTGATATAGGCTGGAATTTTGTCCAACCCAGCAAGTTTAGAAGCTTGAGTTCTTCTTTCACCTGAGATCAACTGATATGCATTATCAGAAAGTTTTCGAACGGTGATGGGTTGAATAATACCCTGAATTTTAATGGATTCGGCCAATTCAGCCAACGCATCCTGATTAAAATCTGTTCGAGGTTGAAAAGGATTAACCTCTATTTTGTCTATATCAATATCCGATATTCCCGTCTTAGGTGCATCACTACCACCAATGTCTATAGCATTTGACTCAGGAGCTTCTGAAAGCAGTGCTCCAAGACCCTTTCCAAGACCAGTTCTTTTTTTAGCACTCATCTTAAGCTGCCTTTACCTGGTTTCTTTTAATCATTTCCCGGGCTAGATTTAAATAACTTCTAGCTCCTTTACTGTCAGCATCATGAGCAATGGCAGGTAAACCAAAACTGGGAGACTCACTCAATTTGATATTTCGTGGAATGATCGTTTCAAAAACAATGTTCTTAAAATGAATTTTTACTTCTTCTACAACTTGATTTGAAAGATTCAATCGAAGGTCATACATAGTGAGCAAAATGCCTTCAATTTGTAAATCTGTATTCAATCGAGTTTGAATAATCTTGATTGTATTGAGCAATTTACCCAATCCTTCCAAGGCGAAATACTCGCATTGAACAGGCACGAGCACAGAATCAGATGCGGTTAATGCATTTACCGTAATGAGACCTAATGAAGGTGAGCAGTCGATGATGATGTAGTCATATTTGTCCTTGATTGAGGCCAATGCTGTTCTCATTTTCTCCTCACGTTTTTCAATGTTGACCATTTCCACTTCAGCACCAACCAAATCAATATGGGAGGGAAGAATATCAAGATATTTTACCTCAGTCTTCTGGATACTTTCTTCAATGGAATGATCATTAACCATGCATTCATAGATGCTGATATCTATTTCTTTTGGGTCCAAACCAACACCCGACGTTGCATTAGCTTGTGGGTCTGCATCGATGATGAGTGTTTTAAGCTCAAGTGCAGCTAAACTGGCCGCTAGATTGATGGCCGTCGTTGTTTTACCAACACCACCCTTTTGATTAGCTATAGAAATAATTTTACCCATGTATTGCGATAAATAATAATTCGGTTTGTATCTCTTCGAAATGAAAAGGACACAAATATATCCAAGTTCATAGGAAGATTTCTAGTCCTTTTTTAAAGAAAAAGTCCTGATTAAAATTGGTTTATTATAGCCAATTAGTAATCAGGGCTTTAGTGTCTCTTGGTTAATTTTTAATTTAACAAAGATTGAAGTGCTTTACTTCTTTTTACCTTTTTTCTGTGCTTCCTGATTAGCTTTCATAGCATCTTCAAGGCGCTGCTGAAATTTGGATTTCTTCTTATTGGCGTTTTTCTTTTTATTCTCTTCCATCAGCTTAAGGATTTTTCCCTCATCTATGAATTTACGGAACATTACCATTTGACCATATGACACCAAATTGGAGATGAAGTAATAGAACGATAATCCAGAAGGATAGGAATTGAAGAAGAACAACAGCATAACTGGCATTATGTATTGCATGGTCTTCATTGGCCCCTGTACAGAAGTAACCTGTGAGTTTGCCATGGTATAAAGAACAGTCGACCCTGCCATTAACAAGGTAAACAAACTTACATGACTGCCATAAAATGGAATCGTAAAAGGTAGATTCAAGATAGAATCATAACTCGACATGTCCTCCGCCCATAAGAAAGGAATCAATCGCAGTTCAATCGCACTAGGAATGAAGTAAAACAACGAAACTAAAATAGGAAACTGAAGTAAGACAGGAATACAACCACTAAGTGGATTGATACCTGCTTTCCTGTATAGGTCCATTTGTGCTGTCTGCACCTTTTGCATATCATCGCCGACACGCTCCTTTATTGCATCCAGTTCTGGCTTGAGCACTCTCATTTTTGCCATTGAAATATGTGACTTGTAAGTCAATGGTGAAATGAGAATCCTGATAATAATTACCATGATTACGATGATCAGTCCATAATTCCCGATGAACATCTCAAGGAAATTGAAAATGGGGATGATCAGGTACTTGTTGATAAAAGGCAGAAACAGCCATCCAAGATTTACATTATCGCTAAATCCGTCCGTGACATTTTTAAGAACGTTATAATCATTTGGTCCAAAATAGAACGTGAAGCCAACTGTATTGGATGCCAAATCTGTGTAAGGAATTGATGCCTGAATGGTTCCAGCTTTTACAACATCTTCATCCATAGGAACGTCCTGAGTGATGAAGGCATTGGCGAATGAATTATCTGCAATAATGGCTGAGGTGAAAAATTTCTGACCAAAAGCTAGCCATTTCACTGGCTGACCAATCTGCTCTTCTTCGTGATCCTGAGAAGCTACTCCCAGGTCATCAGCATCTCCATTTAGTGCATAATACCTTACTGTCGTTCGGTTTCTCGCATCCTTTAGTTCTCTTTCGACCTTGGCAAGTTTAGCACCCCAGAAAAAGTTCAGGTCCTTAGCATCTATTTGCTTATCAAAACCATTGGACTTCAACTGATAGCCGATTTGATAGCCCGACGAGTAGAGGGTATAAATTTGTTGAACCTGACTTCCATTGACATCCAGCGTATAGATGACTTGAGTACTATCGCCCATTTTCTTTACTGAAGGCTCAAAGAACAAGTCAGCAAGGTTGATTTGACGAGACAGATGATCAAAGTAAATGTTCAGTGAATGATTTTCATTGAACAGGTTCAATGGTTGCTCATCATAGGTTTTGTAACCGGTTAGCTCTACATTGATGATTCGACCGCCCTGACTTGAGAACGTTACGCTCAGGTCACCTGCTTTTTGCACAAGCGACTGAGGAACACCATCGGCAGCATCTGAAAACAACCCATATTTAAGCTCATTAAGCTTGGATTTGGCCGAGTCAGACAATTGTTCTGCCTGAGCAACTGGTTGATTAGGCACACTGACCGAATCAACTGCAACTGGTTGATTGTCTATTGTTTGTGGTTCGGGTACTTCTGGTGCAAAAAACCAGAAATAAATTGTTATCAGAGATAACATTAGTATCAAACCAAGAAATTGATTTCTATCCATTATTTACCAAAAAGTAATTTACGCGTTATTTGTTTCGTTTTGATGGGTTAGGGCTGCACGTACAAACCTCACAAACAGAGGGTGGGGATTAAGTACAGTTGACTTTAGTTCAGGATGAAATTGAGCGCCAATGAACCAGGGATGATCAGCAAGCTCCATTACTTCAACCAGTCCAGAGTCAGGATTGGTACCAGTGGCAATCATGCCATTATTTTCAAAATCTTCAAGATATTTATTATTGAACTCATATCTATGTCTATGGCGCTCAGATATTTTTGCTGATCCATACACAGAGAATGTTTTAGAACCTTTTTTCACATTGCAGTTGTACGCGCCCAATCTCATTGTACCACCCATGTTTTTCACTAATTTCTGATCTTCCATTAGATCAATCACAGGATGCTTGGTCTTAGGATTCATCTCGGTTGAATTGGCTTTCTTGAGCTTAAGCACATTTCTTGCAAATTCAATTACTGCGCACTGCATACCAAGACATATACCAAAGAATGGAATTTTATTTTCGCGGGCATGTTTAACCGCCATTATTTTTCCTTCTAATCCACGTTCTCCAAATCCTGGCGCCACTAGAATGCCGGAAAGCCCATTCAGAATTTTTTCAATGTTATTATCTTCAATCTCTTCTGACTGAATCCATCTTACATTCACCTTGCATTCGTTTTCAGCGCCAGCGTGTACAAATGCTTCTGCGATTGACTTGTACGCATCTTTTAACTCAACATACTTTCCTATTAGGCCAATTTCAACTTCCTTGGTAGGGTTTTTAAGCTTACCTAGGTATTTCTTCCAGTTATCAATGACCGGTTCCTTTTTATGCTTGAGCTTGAACTTGGTCAATACACGCTCGTCTAATTTTTCTTTTCGCATGAGCAATGGCACATCATAAATCGTTTCAGCATCGATTGACTCAATGACTGAATTGATAGGTACGTTGCAGAAGAGTGCCAATTTCTTACGGATATCCTGAGAAAGGTGATGTTCCGATCGACAAACGAGTATATCAGGCTGAATACCAGCCTCCAATAATTCCTTTACCGAATGCTGAGTGGGTTTCGTTTTAAGTTCACCAGCAGCCTTTAAATAGGGGACAAGCGTAAGGTGTAGGGAAACAAAATTGGTTGGGCCAAGTTCGAATCTTGCCTGACGAACCGCTTCTATAAAAGGTAAGGACTCAATATCACCAACACAACCACCGATTTCAGTGATAATCATGTCATATTTACCTGTCTCGCCGAGTTTATAAAAGTTACTCTTAATTTCATCAGTGATATGAGGAACTACCTGAACCGTTTTACCAAGAAAATCACCCGCTCGTTCACGGCTGATTACATCATAATAGATACGACCGGTTGTAACATTATTAGACTGTGAAGTCGGTACATTCAGGAATCTTTCGTAATGTCCAAGGTCAAGATCAGTTTCGGCTCCATCGTCAGTCACGTAGCATTCGCCATGCTCATAGGGATTGAGAGTACCAGGATCAACGTTAATATAGGGGTCAAATTTTTGGATGGTTACAGAAAAACCTCTGGCTTGAAGGAGTTTGCCTAATGAAGCGGCCACAATTCCCTTGCCTAATGAAGAAGTAACACCCCCCGTAACGAAAATGTATTTTGTCTTGGACATTAATATTCCTTTGATGTAGTTACGGGATGCAAATTTAGGCTTTTAGTTTTGATTTAGATTCAACTATTGTCAATTAAACCAGATAAATTTTCATAGGTCATTATGCCGTTTTATAAGAATTATTTTGAATTGGGAAGCAAAGACGATGCGCTTGGCTACCATCTAATAAAGTTTAATCTTGTCTTCTGACACATTGAGTTAATCTTGTGATGATTCTAAGTGGATTTATTGCATTGAAAGTTTAAATCCCTTTGAATTCTACGCTCATTTTTCAATAATTGTACTAACACTTAATGTAAATGTAGGCTTTGTGGCAAGGATAGAAGAGGAAATCAAACAGACCAGTTTTCGTAACGAGTATGTAAGGGCCGTGATTAATTTGCTGTATACAAGTAATAAATTGCAACAATCGCATGCAGCAATTCTAAAACCTTACGGAATTACAACACCACAGTTCAATATATTGAGAATATTAAAAGGACAACATCCCAATCCTTCTACAGTCAATTTGCTGATTGAAAGGATGTTGGATAAGTCATCTAATGCTTCCAGAATCGTCGATAAGTTAGAATCTAAAGGACTTGTTGAACGAAGGCAATGCAAGTCGGATAGGAGAGCAGTGGATGTCTATATTTCACAAGAAGGACTTGATTTGCTAGAGAAAATAGATCTTGATGTTGATCATTTTCAAAACGAAGTGAGGAACCTTAACGAAGAGGAATCGAGGCAACTCAACCAATTACTAGATAAAATTAGAGGTTAGATTTCCTTTATATATTCAAGAATGCCAGCACCTTTCCCTTTAGGACGAATGATGATGATGGGAATATCCGAATCCAATTGAATCATCTTTTCGGCTTTGCTACCTATAAAAATCGCTGTAGTAGCAGACCGACCCTTCGCACCCATTAAGATCATGGTTGCATTTTGGTCTTTGGCATTCTGATAAATTTGAGAAATGACATCATCATCCTTATCCAGTGTATAAATAGTGTCAACATTCAAATCATTTGACTTAATGTCCTTGGTGAAAACTTTGTAACTGTTCTTGGCATTTTCACGCATGATCTCGCTGAATTCATCAAATGTTTTACCTGTATAGCGATATCCGTTGGGTACCTGGTAAACATTCTGCGCCACGATTTTCGAACCAGGTTCCTTATTTGCAAACTCCACAGCTTTTTCAAAAGCCATTTTTGCATAAGAAGAAAAATCGATTGGAACCAGCATATTACTCACTGAAATATTTGAATTCTTAGGTATTGCCATCATCGAACAAGTTGCTCTTCTTGCTAACCTGTTGATTAAGATTCCACCACCTTTCATTTCATTTTTTCGGCCAAGAACAATGAGATCCATCTTTTCCTCATTGATCAACTTCATGAACTCCTTTGTTGCCTGACCCTGTTTGATGATATAATGAACATTGACAGCTTCGCATTGGAATTTGTCATCTACTAATTTTTTGATTTCACCCTTACGTTCTTCTAGCGCCTTATCAAGTATGTCAGGAAATTCCTGAAGAACACTTTCCGGAACTTCAAAGTCCTTAATGACGTTGATGAAATATATATCTGATGATCGCGATATTTGGCAAATCTTGCACGCCGCATCAATTAGCTGCAAATCCATTTCAGACTGATCCAGTCCAACTAATATTTTTTTGAACGTGTACATGTGAAGTATTCTTTTCAGCGATTAAGATAAGTATTCTATTTCTTAAAATTAAAGTGATGCGAGCAGGTCAGCCAACATTTCTATTTGTTCCTTAGAATGGGTCGGAAAATTGGCGATCCTGATATGTTCCGATTTGTAGGGGCCATAGCCAGATCCTATGATGAGATTCTTTGCCTTCATTTGTTCAATGAGCGCATTGTTACCATCTCTTACCTTAGCCACACAAACAGTCTTACTTCGATTTTCAATATTCTCGATAAAAGGGGAAAGGACTGACGATTGCTCAATGGTGTTGTACAGAGTTACTGCCTTGTAGATGGTTTCATTGTGAATGTTCTTCACACCCTTGTTTAGCATGTCTTGCACCACCTTGTTCAATAAGTAGATGGCCATTACATTGGGTGTTTCAGGTGTCATGTTTTTATCTCCATTGCTCTTGAGACTACTCAAAGCATGCAAACTACCCGTAACAAGTCCGCTTTTTTCCTTTTCTTTCGCCTTATCAATGCATTTTTGATTGACTATCCAAACGCCAAGACCTGCTGGAAGTCCAAAGCATTTTTGAACAGAAAAGTAGGCAGTGTCAACCAGGTTTAGATCAACAGGTATACCAGGAACGGCGCTGACTACATCAAGGGCAATCAGTTTGTTTGGATTTTGCTTCCTAAGTGCTGAAAGATTGTTCGGATTGAAGACATATCCAGTACTTGTCTCATTGTAAGTGACAGAGATGAGTTCAGCCTTTTCCGGAACACTGAAGTCCGAATACTCTTCACCAAAATTCACGGTATGCGAAGATGAGTCCAGTCGGTAATTGTCGGTGAAATCATAGAATCTCTGTGAAAATGATCCATTGACAAAATGGTGGGTCGATGAGACCACAAGGTTCTGAATTATTCTTTCCCAGATTTCAGTTGCTGAGCTGACAAAATAGATTTCATAATCGTCAGGTACAGATAGCAATGCTCTTAATCCCTGTCTAGTCTCTGCAAAAATGCTCTGAAATTCCTTTCCCCTATGTGAGATGGAACCAATGTCCTCGTTCAATGCAGCATTCAAGTGCTGTTTGATCGTATAAAACAGTTGAGCAGGACCGACGGTAAAGAATAAATTTTGTGACATCCGTTGTAGTTAATTCTAGTTTGGTGATGTAAATTTATACCCGTCTTGGATAATTCAATTATAAAATCTAACACTAAAACAAAACCGGGCAAGTTGTCGCTCTAAATGGGGCCTCATCCGCTAGCAGGCGGACCTCATTGTCAGCAATGATAAACAGGATAACAGAGGATAGTTGAAAGTGGAAGAACGGCCCAAATCCTTATTGTATAAGAGGTTTTATAACTTCTTCCGAGATAAAAAAAGAGCTTTCGTTTTGAAAGCTCTTTTTGTTTCTAAAGATATGTTTTATAAAGAGTTATGCCCTGGATTCCATCCATTTGAAAGTTCGATTAATAATCTTCAAGGCAATTCTTATTTTCTTCACATTGATCATGTTGTGTGATTCATCGTACATCGTTACACCATCCGCAAAGAGTAGCACCTGAGGAAATTCATCATCAACACCAGCAGTTTCGGTTACTTCTGCAGACACTTTGGCGTGTTTAGATTCATCCAAAACAAACAAATCCAACTCTTCTTCTGATATATTCCATTCTTGTTCCAATTGCTTTTTCACACTGAGGCACTCAGGAGAAGAAGTGCGGAACTTAAATACCAATGCCGGCTTGACCCTTGATCGCTCAAGAACCTGATCAAATTGTTCAAGACTTACTAATTCCTTCCAGCTAGGTATGTTGCCCATAAATAGTTAATCGGCTGTTGTTCAGGTGTTTATGAAGATGATATTGTTGTAAAGCGTTAAAAATACTAATATAAAACCCTAAAACGAATGGTGCCTCTGATTTTTTTCAATTCTTTTATCACGTCATCCTTATAGTTCCGATCTATATCAGTTATAACGTAACCAATGCGTTCATTGGTTTTCAAATATTGTCCAACAATATTCAACTGTTGTCCGGCTAGCACTTTGTTGATTTCTGCAAGTACGCCAGGTTCATTTTCATGAATATGAATAAATCGGTGCACTACATTCATAGTAGGCAGCACAATATTTGGGAAATTGACACTATTGGAAGTTGATCCTGTATTGATATAATCCATTATTCTGGCAGGCACAAAATCAGCAATATTTCGTTGGGCCTCTAGCGTGCTGCCACCAATATGAGGAGTAAGAATAGTATTGGGAAGTCCTCGTAGTTCGGACATAAACTCGTCCTTGTTGCTCATGGGCTCGTCCGGGAATACGTCGACACCTGAACCTCCGACTTTTCCTGATTCGATGGCTCCTTTGAGTGCCTGAATGTCCACAACTTTGCCACGGCTCAAATTGAGAAATATTACACCTTCCTTCATTTGGTCAAATTCCTTCTTTCCAATGTAGTTGTTATTGGAGCTTCTGCCATCTACATGCAATGTGATGACATCTGCTTGCGGCAAAAGCTCTTCCAGATTTTCGCACCTGTGAGCATTTCCTAAAGCAAGTTTTTCTTGTAAATCAAAGTATATCACTCGCATTCCAAGTGTCTCTGCAAGTACAGAAAGTTGGGATCCAATGCTTCCATACCCAATGATTCCCAGTGTTTTACCTCTTATTTCGAAACTATTAGAAGCTGATTTATTCCAATCTCCTTCATGCATGCCCGGCATTTTATCAACAAGATTTCTCATTAATAAAATGATTTCTGCAATCGCCAGCTCAACCACAGAGCGTGTGTTTGAATACGGTGCATTGAAAACAGCTACACCTTTTCTTTCACATTCTTCCAGGTCTATTTGATTGGTTCCAATGCAAAACGCACCAATGGCATGCAATCGCTTAGCATTGGCTAGCACCTTTTTGGTCACTATAGTCTTGGAGCGAATGCCCAAAATGCTAACGTCTTTGATTGCATCACATAATTCATCTTCGCCCATGCCACCAGGGTGAACTTCAACCTGGTAACCCTCTTTCTTCAATTTATTGATACCATGCTCGTGAATATTTTCGAGCAGGAGAACTTTAATTCGGCTTTTGGGGTAGGAGAGTGCTCTGTCCATTTTATTTTCATATAAAACTTCATCAAGGTTAGGCGCTACGTGATCCGCATTTTCAATGACTGATTCTCTTTCAATATTCTCGGTGAAGGCATAAAATCTCTTTGCAAGGCCAGCTTTCTTTATTTCATAATCATTGAATCCATCACCTAGCACATGTACCTCACCATCAAGTTTTAAGGTTTCAATTTGCTTTGGTTTGCCATTGTTGGATGATAATATGTTATTTTCATCAAATCCTACGATATTTCCATCAGCATCGTACTTAAAGTCATTTGCATAGACATTTTCAGCCTTTATACCATATTCGGCCACTACAGGAATGATGAAATCTTTAAAACCATTTGACAGTATATAGAATTGGTCAGCGTACTGTTTAATAAACTCTTTGTTTCTGGAAAAACTCTCAGAAACTGAATCTTTTAATCGATCCACCAATTCTGGCAAGTGATTTTTATTAGCCTGTAAGATGGCTATACGCTCTACCAATGATTCCCTGAATGACAATTTGCCCTCCATTCCAAGATCTGTAACTTCTTTAATTCGCTTAAGCGCTTCATCTTTATCAGGCTTGGCGTCCAGGGCTATTTCGCCTAGTATGTCCAATGATTCAACTTTCGTGAATGTAGAATCAAAATCAATGATAAAATGTTTGAAATTTTGCATAGGTTCGAAAAATAAAATTCAAAATTAATGCGCTCGTATACATCTAAAGTAACAGGATGGGTTTTAATACTAATTGTATTTCCTTTTTTGTCATATTCACAAAAATCACCTCTGTATGATTCAATTATTTCAATGATTGATAGTGTTGTTGTAGCAGGAATTCAAAACAAAGCATATCCAGGCGCTGTACTTTATGTGTCTCAGAAGGATTCAGTTTTAGTACATCGTGCATATGGCACACACCGATATGATAGTTCGAGGTACAATCATACTGATGACATCTTTGATTTGGCATCAGTTACCAAGGTGACAGCTGCAACACTTAGTTTAATGAAACTCTATGATAACGGATTGATTGATTTAGATAAATCTATTAATGAATATGTACCTGGATTGGGCCGGAGTAAGTTTGGTCAGGCATCTATTAGAAGTACTTTGGCTCATCAAGCAGGTTTGAGAGCCTGGATTCCGTATTGGCAGGACATGAAAACAGATAAAGGTTGGAAAAAGAGATTTTTTAGTGACTCACCTTCAGAAAAACATCAGATAAAGATTACAGATAGTTTATATCTAACTAACAAGAACTATCAATACATTAAAAGACAGATTAGAAAAACTAAAGTCAATCCAGAACAGGGTTATGTGTACTCGGGATTGTTTTTCTATTTGATTCCTGAACTAGTAGAAAGCCTCACAGGTCAGGATTTTGAAACTTTTTTGAATCAGGAATTTTATCAACCACTTGGTGCCAGTACCACAGGTTTTAATCCTCTGGAGCGCTTCGATCAAAATCAAATTGTCCCAACGGAAGTTGACACGTTTTTCAGGATGGAACCGATTCACGGTACCGTACATGATGAAGGAGCTATACTAATGGGAGGAATCAGCGGTAACGCTGGATTGTTTTCCAATGCTAAGGATCTTGCTAAAGTCTGGTCAATGTTTTTACAAGATGGCAAAGTTGATACTATTCAGTATTTATCTCCTCAGACCCTTGATTTATTCACTACTGCCCAATTTCTCGGAAATAGACGTGGATTAGGGTTTGATAAACCACTTGTTAATTACGATAAGGATAAGAGCAGTGTTGCTAAAGCGGCTGGTTTCAGAAGTTACGGGCACTCTGGATACACAGGTCCGTTGGTATGGGCAGATCCCGATACTGATTTATTATTTATATTCCTGTGTAACAGAGTTTACCCATCTCGAAATCAGAGAATGATCTATGAACTTGGAATAAGGCCACAGCTTCATGAACTTGTTTATCAGTTGATCCGATAATTGGTGTTTGGTGCTAAAAATTGAGGTTGTGGAATGTATGTGCCGTTCATAAAACCTCATGTTATTTAGAAACGTTCTAAATAGATCATATTTTGCTGATAAAAATCAACTTATAAGTTTGTGAAAGTCAGGTATTTGAGTCTAATATGATCTGCGGGTTACGGATAAAAGCTTGGTAGGTTGCGTTTTCATGTTTGAAATACCCCAAGGCCACATTACTTTTGTAGCCGCTTGGACCTGAATGGTAAAAAATAAATGTTAAAGAAGAGTTCTTCCAACCCGAAATTCACCCACATCTTTCTCGGATTTCTTTTTTTAATTTTTGTGTCTGTTTCGACAATGGCACAAGACGAGGCAGCTGCCGATCCGGCAGTGATTGCAGCGGGTGAAAAACTATATAAATCTAACTGTACTGCTTGTCATGCAATCAACGACATAGTCATTGGCCCTGCTCTTGGAGGAGTCAATGAGCGACGCGATCGCGAATGGCTGGTAGCATGGATTCAAAATTCTCAGAAATTGATCCAGAGTGGTGATGAGACCGCAGTTGAGCTGTTTGAACAGTTCAACAAAACGGCCATGCCAGCCTATCCCTTTTCCGAGGATGAGGTGGTTTCAATTCTAGAGTACATAAAAGTAGAGGAAGCAAAGCAGCCTGAGGTGGTCGTGGATGCGGCTGCTGGTACAGGAGGGGGTGAACAAGCTGGAGAACAAGTATCAGGTTATGTAAATGCTGTGATGATTGGATTAGTAGTTGTACTGGTCCTAATCCTAGTGGTACTTACAATGATCGTTTCAGTTCTTACGAAATACTTGAAGGATCAGAAGGAGCTTGATGAAAGCGATCTGGAAGTGGTTGATCAAAAACTCAACCTTGGTAAGCTTATAAGAAGTGATCTGGTAGTTGGCGCTGCAATATTCATTTTCAGTGCAGTAGCACTAAAGACTTTAATAGATGGGGCTTATACCATAGGTATTCAGCAAGGATATCAGCCAACTCAACCCATTGCATTTTCTCATCAGCTTCACGCAGGTGAGTATGAGATTGATTGCAAGTATTGTCACACAGGGGTAACCAAAGGCAAATCCGCCAATATTCCCTCTCCTAATATATGTATGAACTGTCACGTGTCTATTAAGACAGATAGTAAGGAGATTGAAAAGATTTACGCTGCGATAGACTATGATCCATCTACAGGCCAATATGGAGATAACACCAAGCCTATAGAGTGGGTTAGGATTCATAATCTTCCGGATTTAGCATATTTCAATCACTCTCAGCATGTGGTAGTTGGGGATATTGAATGTCAGACTTGTCACGGTCCTATTGAGGAAATGGAAGTCGTGTATCAGCACGCTAATTTGACCATGGGATGGTGTATTAATTGTCATCGCGAAACGGATGTTAATACCAAAGGCAATGGTTACTATGATAAATTGGTGAAGTTGCATGCTGAAAAGAGTAAAGAACCAATGAAAGTAGAAGACATTGGTGGTCTTGAATGTTCAAAATGTCATTATTAAATTTTCAAATCCTGAAGCGCACGCTAGCTTGATATGAAACAACCGAAAACATACTGGAAAGGCCTAGAACAGCTGAAAAGCGACCCTCAATTTGAGGAGAGGTCAAAAAAAGAATTTCCAGAGTATTTACCTATTAATGAGTCGGAAGGAGAGCCTACACGACGGGACTTCCTGAAATACATGGGATTTGGACTTGCAGCGGTTACAGTTGCTGCATGTGAAGCTCCGGTAAGAAAAGCGATTCCCTATGTAAAGAAACCTAACAATTTGGATCCAAGTGTTCCAAATTATTATGCTTCGACTTACGTTTCTGGTAGTGACTATGCCAATGTGGTTGTAAAAACCAGAGAAGGCAGACCTATCAAGGTAGAGGGTAACAAAATGTCATCAACCAGTGGAGGAGGAACAAATCCACAAATTGAGGCATCTGTACTTTCCCTGTATGACAAGGAAAGATTGCAAAACCCAAAAATTGATGGAGCTGATGCAACGTGGGCCGATGTAGATAAAGCTGTGACAACCGCATTGTCAGCAGCATCTGGCACAGTTTATTTGGTTACTAATTCGGTTGCGAGTCCTTCGACAATAAAAGCAATTGATGAGTTAAAAGCTCAATATCCTAGTGTGAAGCAGGTTGCTTATGATCAATATTCACAAAGCGCGCTATTAGATGCCCATGGCGAAACGTTCGGTAAGCGTGCAATGCCATCTTACGACTATAGCAAGTGTAAAACGATTGTTTCATTTGAGGCTGATTTCTTAGGAATCTGGCCAAATAATACACTTAACAATAAGCAATTTGCAGCTTCGAGAAAGTTAGGCGATGACAAAAAAGAAATGTCTCGTTTATACGCTTTCGAAAGCATTCTTTCATTAACCGGTGCAAATGCCGATTACAGAACAATGCTTAAGCCTTCTCAACAAGGTCTATATGTTGCAAATCTCTACAATAAAATTGCCAGCAAATTAGGTGCAGCATCATTGAGTGTTAGCAAAGTAGCAGATGATGTTAACCTGACGAAAGCTGCAAATGACCTATTAAAAAGTAAGGGAAGTTCAATTGTTGTTTCAGGAACGAATGATCCGAATGTGCAGAAGATAGTAGTAGCCATTAATGAGCTACTTGGCAACTACGGAAGCACACTTGACATTGCAAAACATCAGAATGTAAGGTCCGGAGATGATAAGGCATTTGCTGAGTTTGTCAGCGATATAAAGGCTGGAAGTGCTGCTGGCGTAATCTTCTACAATTGCAATCCAGTTTATGATCACGCAAATGGCGCTGATATAAAAGAGGGTCTTGCTAAAATTGGTTTCAGTGTTTCAACATCAGATAGAAATGACGAAACTTCTTCTTTGACAAAAATTGTAGCTCCAGATTCACATTACCTTGAGTCCTGGAATGATTTTGAACTGGTTCCCGGAGAATTGAGTTTATCTCAACCAACAATCAGTAACATATTCAATACCAGACAAGCACAGGAGTCATTTTTGACCTGGTCGGGCAATTCGTCTAGCTATTATGATTTTATAAAGACAAACTGGGAAGCAGAAGTATTTGGGAATGTTGAGGGGGATTTTTATGATTTCGAGGCATTTTTCGATAAATGTTTGCACGATGGTGTTTTACAAGTAGCGAGTGTTGATGAAACGCTAACGGCGGATTTATCTACCATTGCTGATGCAGCTGCAGGTATTTCGACTGCATATTCTGACAATTCTTCGGAAATGGAGCTTGTGTTGTATATGAGCAACTCAGTTGGCAATGGTATTCAAGCCAACAATCCATGGTTGCAGGAATTACCAGATCCGATTACTAAGGTGACTTGGGAAAACTACATTATAGTTTCCCCTAAGCATGCCGAAGAGTTGAATATCGAAATTGACGATATGAATACTCAGGTAGGCACTATTACCGTAGGAGGTGAGACATTCACCTTACCAATGGTAATACAACCTGGACTTAAGTACGGAACAGTAGGTATAGCGCTTGGCTATGGTAGAACTGCAGCTGGAAAAGTTGCAAATGGTGTTGGATACAATGCCTATCCACTGTTATCAAGCAATAATGGTTACACCCAATACACCGTATCGGGTGTTTCTGTTTCAAATACAAATGAATCGTACGCATTGGCTCATACTCAAACTGCCCATACTTATATGGGGAGAGAGACTATTATTCAGGAGTCTGTGCTTTCAGAATATCAAAAGGATCCTCAGGCTGGTCGTCAGTTCCCTAAAATTGCAACAAAGGACGGGATGAAGAAACCTTATGCCATTTCATTATGGAAAGGGCATGAGTACGCAAATCACCATTGGGGATTGGTAGTAGATCTTAACAGTTGTACGGGTTGTGCTACGTGTTCGGTTTCTTGTCAAACCGAAAACAATATTCCTGTTGTTGGAAAAGATCAGGTAATCAGAAGACGGGATATGCACTGGATTCGTATCGACAGGTACTACAGCAGTCAAGCTCCTGAAGATGCAGGTATTGGTGACAAGAGATGGGAAAAGGCAACTGAAAATCCTGAAGTGACTTTCCAACCTATGATGTGTCAGCACTGCAACAATGCTCCATGTGAGACTGTTTGTCCAGTAGCTGCAACTACACATAGTACAGAAGGACTCAACCAGATGACCTACAACAGATGTGTTGGCACGAGATATTGTGCAAACAACTGTCCTTACAAAGTGAGAAGATTCAACTGGTTCAAGTTCCATGATAACGATAAGTTCCCTGATAACCTATCACAGAACAATGACCTAGGAAAAATGGTCTTGAACCCAGATGTAACCGTTCGATCCAGAGGTGTGATTGAGAAATGTTCATTCTGCGTTCAAAGAATTCAGGCAGGTAAGCTTGAGGCTAAGAAAGAAGGAAGAAGAATTGCAGATGGTGAAGTAACTACAGCATGTGCGTCATCATGTCCTTCTGATGCATTGGTGTTTGGTGATATGAAAGATCCAAATAGTGAAATTTCTAAGTTGCTCAAAATTCAGAAAAGCGGCAAAGGTGTTGAATCTCAGGAACCTAGAGCTTATCATGTACTCGAGGAAGTAGGCGTGATGCCGAACGTTTGGTACTTGACCAAAATTAGAAATAAAGATAAAGTAGAGACAAAAGGGGCTGGAACAGAAGCTCATTCATAAATAATAGATTATGACCTCAGAATCTGTAGTAAGAGAACCATTAGTTACTGGAGGTAAAACGGTACATGATGTAACCGTTGATATTTCCAGCAGGGTAGAAGAAAAGCCTCAGCCGTTATGGATGCTTGCCATGGCAGTTTCTTTAGGCTTGCTCGCTATCGGAGTTTACGCGGTTTACCTGCTTGTATGGGAAGGTGTAGGCATGTGGGGACTCAACAAAACTGTTGATTGGGCCTGGGATATCACTAACTTCGTTTGGTGGGTAGGTATTGGTCACGCAGGAACATTGATTTCCGCCATTTTATTGCTCTTCCGTCAGCGATGGAGAATGTCAATTAACCGAGCAGCGGAAGCCATGACTATTTTCGCTGTTATTTGTGCACTTCAGTTCCCCATTCTTCACACAGGAAGACCATGGTTGTCTATTTATTGGCTTTTCCCGCTTCCCAACACTTGGGGATCGCTTTGGGTAAACTTCAATTCACCTTTGTTGTGGGATGTTTTTGCAATTTCTACTTATTTCTCGGTTTCATTAGTATTCTGGTACATCGGATTGATTCCTGATTTCGCAACCATAAGAGATAGAGCTAAAAACTCAATATCAAAGGCGATTTATGGCGCTTTGAGCTTTGGATGGGTTGGAGCAGCTAAATCTTGGAGTAGATATGAAACTGTATCTCTGGTGTTGGCTGGATTAGCGACACCATTGGTTCTAAGTGTACACACCATTGTATCCTTTGATTTTGCGACATCAATTATGCCGGGTTGGCATACGACAATTTTCCCTCCATACTTCGTGGCAGGAGCGATTTTCTCTGGATTTGCAATGGTATTGACCTTGCTAATTATTACCAGGAAGGTCTATAAACTAGAAGATTATATTACAATACAGCACATCGAATTGATGAACATTGTAATCATTATTACAGGTTCGATAGTGGGTGTCGCCTATATCACAGAGTTGTTCATCGCCTGGTATTCAGGAGTTGAGATGGAGCAATATGCGTTCTTAAACAGAGTTTCTGGTCCTTATTGGTGGGCATACTGGAGTATGATGACCTGTAATGTGGTCTCTCCACAATTGTTTTGGTTTAGAAAGATCAGGACCAATATTGCAGCCACATTTGTCTTATCGATTGTCGTGAACATCGGTATGTGGTTTGAAAGATTTGTGATTATCGTAACTTCATTACATAGAGACTTCCTGCCTTCAAGTTGGGCAATGTTCTACCCAACAGCTGTAGATGTGGGAGTATATGTATTCACCTTTGGTTTGTTCTTCACATGTTTCTTCCTTTTTGCGAAGTTCTTCCCTGTGATCAATATGGCAGAGGTAAAAAGTATTATTAAATCAACAGGAGAAAAAGCATCTAAATAATGGCTAACACAAATTTCTTAGTTGGAGTATACGAAGATGAAGATGTGCTTTTAGATGCGATCAGAAATGTTCGCAGCGGAGGGGTGCAAATTCATGAAGTATTCAGTCCGTTTCCAGTTCATGGTATTGAAGATGCCCTTGGGTATAAGGGATCAAGGCTTTCAATTGTAGCCTTTTTGTTCGGAGCTTTAGGAACCACCTTGGCACTTACCATGCAGATTGGCATGATGGGAGTTGATTGGCCAATGATCATTGGAGGAAAGGATTTTATCCCTTTTCCAGCATTCATTCCAGTTACATTTGAGTTGACCGTTTTGTTATCTGCATTTGGCATGGTAGGTACTTTCCTTGTGATCAGCGATCTCAAGCCTTGGTCCAAACCACGAATCTTCGATATAAGAATTACGGATGACAAGCATGTAATTGCTGTAGATTTAGATAAAAACAATGCTTCTCCTGAAGAAATTTCTAAACTGCTTAAGGACAATGGAGCAAGTGAGGTTAACGCGAAAAATTTCGATGAAGATGAGGCTTAATTATCTATACATAGGACTCTTTACATTGGTCTTGGCAGCCTGCACAGCGGGACCCAATGACACGGGGGTGGAATTTTCACCACAAATGTATCATTCAACACCTTATGAACCGCTTAGTCAGATTGATGATAAAGAGATCAGTGGGTGGTTGTCTTCAACGGAAGAAGAAGGTCATGCCGAATTTTACAATTCAAACCCATATAACAAGCACGGAATGACAATGAGGGAGCCTGTTCCTGGTACCGTAAGAAGAGGGGCTTATTTGATTCCATCTATTGATGCAGCTGATTATGAAACGGCGGCTGTATTATTAACTAACCCTACGGATTCAAGTGCGGCGGTTATAAAGGATGGGAAGGCATTGTATGAAAGCTACTGCATTCATTGTCATGGAAAAGACGGAAATGGAGATGGAAAAGTAGGACAAGCATTTAAGGGAGTACCATCATATTCTTCGGCAGCAATTGTTGATAAGCCTGGAGGTCACATATATCATGTGATTACCAATGGAAAAGGAAGAATGGGATCGCATGCATCTCAGATCAGTCCGGTCGAAAGATGGAAGATTGTGAGATATGTACAAGTATTACAAAACAAGTAATTAGCGTATTGTTAGATGACCGATATGGCAGACGAAAGATTTGAATTTACAGCAAAGGCCAAGAAAAAACTATTCATTTTAATTGGAGTAGGTCTCGCGTTAAGCGTTCTTGGTGTTATAATGATCAATAGCGGGGGCCATCATGGAGAGGAAGTCGCCGCTGCTGGTGATCACGGATTTCATTGGACTAAAAGACTCTTTGCAAATATCTGGATAAACAACGTGTTCTTCTTAGGTATTGCAATTACAGGAGTTTTCTTCTTCACTATTCAATATGCAGCGCAGGCTGGTTGGTCTGCGGGGATCAAAAGAATCCCACTAGCTTTTGGAAATTGGTTGCCATTTGCATTTGGACTGCTAATCGTGAGCTTTTTCGCATTTGGCCATGATCTGTTTCATTGGAGTCATCATTCTCTGTACGACCCTTCTTCAGAAGATTTTGATTCAATTATTAATGGCAAGAAAAGTTATTTCTTTTGGCCACTTCAGGATCACCCAAGTATTCCCGTCTTCTTTATAGCAAGAATGGTGATCTTCTTTGGAGTCTGGTACTGGTTATTCATGAAACTAAAGAAATTGGCTTTCGCTGAAGATTTGGAAGGTGGTACGGATTATTGGTTTAGGATGAGAAAAACATCAGCCATTTTCCTTGTATTTTTTGCAGTGTCATCTAGTATGGGAGCTTGGGATTGGGTGATGTCAATCGACACACACTGGTTCAGTACCATGTTTGGCTGGTATGTATTTGCATCATGGTGGGTTACAACACTTGCTTTGATTACCCTGATAGTAGTGTTGCTAAAGGATCAAGGTTATTTGTCTGTGGTGAACGCCAATCATATTCATGATCTTGGGAAATTTGTGTTTGCATTCTCTATTTTCTGGACATATATCTGGTTCTCTCAGTTCATGTTGATCTATTATTCAAACATTCCTGAAGAGACGATCTATTTTGTCGAAAGATGGAAGGATGATCACTACGCACCTGTTTTCTTTGTAAATCTCATTCTGAATTTCTTATTGCCATTCTTATTATTGATGACAAGAGATTCTAAAAGACACACCAGGTTCCTAAAAGTAGTTACTCCAATAGTCATTTTTGGACATTGGATTGACTTCTATCTCATGATCGTACCAGGAACACTAAAAGATAATGGAGGATTTGGTTTCCTTGAGCTTGGATTATTGTCAGTGTATTTAGGTGCATTCCTATATGTGGTGCTCAATGCTCTGTCAAAGGCTCCTTTGGTTGCAAAGAACCACCCAATGTTGAAAGAAAGTTTACATCATCATATTTAATAGTAGAGACACATGTTGAATTTGTTAATTGTTTTAGCGGTTGTCTTGATAGTGGGTATTTTACTCACGGTATTCAGGGTTTCTACACTAGTTGGAATAGTAAAAGAAGACAATAAGAAAGCTACACCTGTAGAAAATAAAGTGAATGCCGCCTTAATGGTTGTATTTCTTATTACGGGTTTGTTTGGGTTTTTCTACTACTCTTTTGGAGGACTTGATGATGATTTTGTACAGCCAATTGCGTCAGAACATGGTCTGGTAACTGAGAGGTTGTTTTGGATCACAATGGGTATTACTGGAGTAGTATTTGTTATCACTCAGATCTTGCTGTTTGGGTTTGCCTTTAAATACCAGCATAAGGAAGGTAATCGAGCTTATTATTATCCTCATAACAATACCTTAGAATTGATTTGGACTGCAGTTCCTGCTGTGGTGCTAGCACTATTGATTTTAGGTGGATGGAAGACCTGGACAGATATTACGAAAGCTGCTCCTGATGAATCTGAAGTAGTAGAAATCATGGGCTATCAATACTCGTGGGCCGCAAGATATCCCGGAAAGGATAATCAATTGGGCGCTTCAGATTTTAGAAAGATTGATGCAACCAATCAAATGGGAATCGACTTTACAGACAGAGCATCTTTCGATGATTTTATTCCACGTGAGATTCATATACCAAAAGGTCAGCCAGTGCTGTTTAAGATTCGATCCAGAGACGTGATTCATAGTGTATATCAACCTCATTTTAGAATGCAAATGAATGCCGTACCGGGATTGCCTACTCGATTTTGGTTTGTGCCGACAAAATCTACTGAAGATATGAGGCAAGAAACTGGCAATCCAGATTTTCAATATGAACTGGTTTGCAATAAGATATGTGGTAAAGGCCACTTTGCAATGAAGTATATTATCGTTGTAGATGAGCCGGCTGAGTATGCAAAATGGAAGGCTGAGCAACAACCTTGGTTAAAGCAAAATGCTGATTACTTAAGTCAGGTACCAGCAAATCTTCAAGAAGCTGCTTCGATAGTAGCTGAATTGCCGCAGGGCGCATCAGAAAATAATGGTTTAATAATCGGTAGTTCAAAATAATTACAGCTATGTCGGTAACTGAAGCACACGTAGAGCATCACGAAGATCACCACGAGCAAAGTTTCGTGAGTAAGTATATTTTTTCTACTGATCATAAGATAATTGGAAAGCAGTTTTTAATAACTGGTATCCTTTGGGCACTTATTGGTGGGGGACTTTCTGTAATCTTCAGATTACAGCTTGGATTCCCTGATATGGACCTTGAGTGGTTACGGCCCCTGCTAGGAAATTGGATCACAACTAATGGTAAACTTGATTCTGAGTTTTTCTTGGCACTTGTAACCATGCATGGAACAATCATGGTGTTCTTTGTATTGACCGCCGGACTGAGTGGTACATTTAGTAATTTCTTGATTCCCCTGCAGATTGGTGCAAGAGATATGGCCTCCGGGTTTATGAACATGTTATCGTACTGGTTCTTTTTCTTATCTAGTACATTGATGTTCATCTCTTTATTTATTGAAACAGGACCAGCGGGAGGTGGATGGACGATTTATCCACCATTGAGTGCATTGCCTCAGGCAATACAAGGTTCAGGTTTAGGAATGACACTTTGGTTAGTATCAATGGTATTTTTCATTGCTTCAACTCTGCTTGGTGGTATCAATTACATTACCACGGTCATTAACTTGAGAACTGAAGGTATGTCCTTCTCAAGGCTACCATTGACCATTTGGTCTTTCTTTATTACAGCTGTAATTGGTTTATTGTCATTTCCTGTACTAATATCTGCTGCATTGCTCCTGGTGATGGATAGGTCATTTGGCACTAGTTTTTACTTATCTGAGATATTCATCGGTGGAGAAGCATTACCAAATTTGGGTGGAAGTCCAATCTTGTTCCAGCACTTATTCTGGTTCTTGGGTCATCCTGAGGTATATATTGTAATCCTGCCTGCTTTGGGTATTACATCTGAAATAATTTCAACTAATTCAAGAAAGCCAATATTTGGCTACAAGGCGATGATCGGCTCTATGTTAGCCATTGCTTTTCTGTCGTTCATAGTATGGGCACACCATATGTTTGTAACCGGGATGAATCCATTTCTCGGGTCTATTTTCATGTTCTTAACATTGATCATCGCAGTGCCATCTGCTGTTAAGGCGTTTAACTACATTACTACGCTGTGGAAAGGTAATATTGTATTTACACCTGCGATGATGTTCTCGATTGGATTGGTGTCATTCTTTATCTCTGGAGGTTTGACAGGCTTATTCCTGGGGAATTCAGCTCTTGATATCAACCTGCACGATACCTATTTTGTAGTAGCTCACTTCCATCTTGTAATGGGAAGTGCTGCATTTTTCGGAATGCTGGCAGGAGTTTACCATTGGTTTCCTAAGATGTTTGGCAGGATGATGGATGACAAATTGGGGTCTATTCATTTTTGGTTGACTTTTGTGGGTGTATACTTGGTGTTTTTCCCGCTTCACTATATTGGAATTGCTGGTTTTCCTCGTAGGTACTATTCGTTTACGAACTTTGATGCCTTCAGCTCCTTTACGGATCTCAATACATTTGTAAGTGTAGCAGCAGTGTTAACATTCAGTGCACAATTTATCTTCTTGTTTAACTTCTTTTACAGCATGTTTAGGGGAAGAAAAGCACCTGCCAATCCATGGAATTCAAATACATTGGAATGGACTACTCCCAGAAATCCGGGACATGGCAATTGGCCGGGAGAAATCCCTAAGGTATACAGATGGCCTTATGACTACTCCAAGCCTGGTGCTGAGGATGATTTTATACCACAAACAGTACCTTATTCTGAAACGCCTGAGTCCAATACGGATCACGAAAAGGAATTAGCTGGTAAGGAAGATATTGCCGAAAAGGAAGTAGCTAAGTAATATAGTTTGCCTTCTATTTGAAGGAATTAACAATATCTATGACAGAAGTAGTTGCACATAGCGAAAAACAAACATCAATATTCTCGGTATTCGTAGAATTACTGAAGATGAGATTGTCTTTGTTGGTGGCTTTTTCGTCAGCATTTGGTTACATGTTAGGGACCCCTGGTAATATTGACTGGCTATTGTTTAGCGGACTTTGTATTGGGGGCTTCTTGATAAGTGGAGCAAGTATTACGATTAACCAAATCACAGAAGCCAAATATGACCGGTTGATGAATAGGACAGAAAATCGTCCATTGCCAACAGGCAGAATATCACCAACCAATGCGGCGCTTTATAGTCTCATAATAGGGTCGTTTGGGCTCATTCTTGTTTATCTATCAACGAATTTATTGACTGTGGCCTTGAGCCTATTGTCACTGGTACTCTATGCATTTGTCTATACACCTTTAAAAAGAGTCGGCCCAATAGCTGTATTCGTAGGTGCAATTCCTGGCGCACTTCCTCCATTAATTGGCTGGGTAGGAGCCACTGGGGCAATCTCTCACGAGGCACTCATCATCTTTGGAATTCAATTTATCTGGCAGTTTCCTCACTTTTGGGCGATAGCTTGGGTGGCGGATGAAGATTATAAAAGAGCTGGGTTCAAACTATTACCTGGAAATGGTAAGAAGGATTTGAATACTGCCATTAACATAATGATTTATACGCTTTTCCTGTTACCATTGGGTTTATTACCTTCATATTTCGGTCTAACAGGCTTAACCAGCGGAGTAGTTGCAACAGTATGTGGCGTTTTGTTTTTAGCTCAGACGTTTCAGCTGATGAAGGATAATTCCAGAAAATCGGCATTGAAGATAATGTTCAGTTCATTTATATATCTTCCAATAGTTCAAATAGCCTATTTAATTGATAAAATTTAATGGATCAGTCTGCAGCTATAATTGAACAAAGCAATGTGAAGGTAAGATCAATGAACCCAAAGAAATTTGCTTTGTGGTTATTCATCATTACTGTTGTGATGCTTTTTGCATCATTAACGAGTGCGTATTTGGTGAAAAAGTCTGAAGGAGACTGGTTACTCATTCAGTTCCCGGATATGTTTCAATACACTTCCGTGATGATTGTCGTTAGCAGTATTAGTTTACATATGTCGTATATAGCGGCTAAGAGAAATAACCTTTTGAACATCCGATTGGGACTGGTTGTAACGGGTATACTAGGTATTGCTTTTATGATAGGTCAGTTTTTTTCTTGGGGAGAACTGATCGCACAAGATGCTTTTTTTGTGGGTAATCCTGCGGGATCATTTATTTACGTATTCACAGGTTTGCACATGGCTCATCTATTTGGTGGCTTGATATTCCTGTCCGTTGTATTGGTCAAAGCATTTAAATACAAAGTTCATTCGAAAAGCTTAGGCGCAATCGAGATGTGCGTAACCTATTGGCATTTCTTAGGTGGACTTTGGTTGTATTTATATATATTTTTGATTGCAAATAATTAACTATTATGTCAAGCACAGCAGTGATTGTTGATGAAAATGAGAACCCTTGGGGTGGCGGTGTTTCGCCGATGAAGACAAGCTATGGCAAGCTGATGATGTGGTTCTTTCTTTTATCAGATGCTTTTACCTTCTCGGGTCTTTTGATCGCATATGGTTTGATCAGATTCAGTCATCCGGCTTATGATGGTGCCATCGAAGATTTTATCTTTTCACAATCATATTGGCCAGTTCCTGAAAAAGTATTTGAAGCAGTACCTTTTTTGCACGGTATTCACCTTCCGTTAGTATTTGTGGGTATCATGACATTTATCCTGATTTTGAGTAGTGTGACCATGGTAATGGCTGTGGAAGCAGGTGAGAGAATGGATCGAAAAGGTGTAGAAAAATGGATGTTGTGGACAATTGTTGGTGGTTTGACTTTTTTGGGTTGCCAGGCATGGGAATGGGGACATTTCATTGTAGGCACGGAAGAAGGAGGCAGATTATTGGATGGAAGCATTTTTCAAGGGGCAAACTTGCGGATGAATCAATATGGACCAGCGCCATTTGCAGCTCTATTCTTTTTTATAACAGGGTTTCATGGGTTTCACGTATTTAGTGGTGTGGTACTTAATTTTATCATATTCTATCAAACGGTTACTGGAAAGCTTGAAAGAGTGGGCCATTATGAAATGGTAGAGAAAGTAGGCTTGTACTGGCACTTTGTAGACCTTGTATGGGTATTTGTTTTCACATTCTTTTATTTGGTATAAAGCATTAATTAATAGTTCAAAATGGAACAAGTTTCTGAAGTAGAAGTAAAGCCAGTTAATAAAGCAAAGGTCAAGAAGTTTTTACAGGTAATGGGTATCCTTGCTGGTATTACTGCCCTTGAATTCTTAGTTGCTTTTACATTGCCCCATGAATACAAATGGACTAGAATCTGGATATTTATCATAATGACGATATTCAAAGCCTATTACATAGTGTCAGAATTCATGCACTTGGGCCATGAGAAAAAGTCTTTGAAAATGTCAATAGTATTGCCGCTATTATTTGTTTGCTTTCTAATATTCATTTTGATCGTTCAGGCAGACGCTATTTTCTCAGTTCTCTATTGATTTGAGCAAGATATTTAAGCGCATATTGTTGCTAACATTATTAGGGGTACCAGCTTGCTGGTACCTTTTTTTGCAATTATTCGGGGAGAACAAATTTGCACTGCCACCGATAGGGAGAATAGATGTGAATTGTACACCGTATAAGCTTACCATGATTCAATTGTCTGAAGTATCATCCAATCAGGAACTAAACGAGCTGAACAGGTTGAAAGATAGGCTTGTAGATTATAAAATTGACTTTCTTGCTGACCATCAAGACAGTTGCTATCCCGGTTACACTTCCGGGTTATTGTTGTTAGATACTCAATCGTTCATCAGAGGGCATTATTTATATAGTATTGACGAAATTGATCGTGCAATTGTGGAATGTGACTTACTGTTGACTCTGCTATACGATGAATGACAAGGCGACTCTTATACTTATAAAAATTGTTTCTGTTATACTTCCAGTTGCTGTTGCACTGCTTGCCTTTTTTCCTGAGCTGTTGAAACTAGGAAGCTGGACACAGGTTTTACCACATATCAACGCAACGATCAATTCACTCACTTGCTTGGTCATGATTTTGGCTCTGGTTGCTATCAAAAATGGAAAAATTGAAATTCATAAGAACCTCATGCTATCAGCATTGATATTGGGTGTTTGTTTTTTGGTTTGTTATGTATTGTATCATTCATCAACTGCTTCTGTGAAATTTGGTGATATCAATGGTGATGGAGACTTGTCTGATTTAGAGCTACAGGCTATAGGAGGGATGAGATCATTGTACCTTGGTTTACTTGCTTCTCATATATTACTATCCATCGTCGTTGTACCAATGGTATTGCTGGCATTTTATTTTGGGTTAACCCAGAAGATTAAACAACATAAAAAATTGGTAAGATTCGCTTATCCAATATGGTTGTACGTTTCTGTGACAGGGGTCATTGTTTATTTCATGATACGAACATATTATTGAGTATGAATTGGACAAGAAGCATATTGTCGGTTTGCCTGCTGCTTGCATTTAGTGTTTCATCCTTTGGCCAATGTGCCATGTGTAGAACGCAAATCGTCAACAACGTTAATCATGGTGAGACGTCATTTGCAGCGGGCTTGAACACAGGGATAATGTATCTGTTTTTTACGCCTTATCTGTTAATAGCAGTATTGGCATATTTGTGGTGGAAAAATAGTAAAGTAGGTGAGCGAAAAAACAGCCTTGCAGGCCGTATTGGCAGGTAAATGTCCGAGATGTAGAGAAGGGGATATGTTTGAATATCCGACATCAAATCTCTCCAAGTTCAACAAAATGCATAGTAAGTGTGGTAAGTGTAATCTAACCTATGAAGTGGAGCCAGGTTTTTTTTATGGGGCAATGTACGTGAGCTATGCTGTATCTGTAGCGATATTGATAGTTTGCACATTTTTTTTATACTTTTTGTTCAATGACCCATCATTAACTGTATATGTGATCACGGTCATTGTTACTTCATTTTTGATTTATCCATTCAATTTTAGGTACTCAAGAATTCTTTTTTTGCACGGTTTTGGTGGAGTGAAATACGATCCGGCTTCAAGTCAGGATTAATTACCTATTTTCATACCATTAATTGTATTTATGTCTGGAAAGAGATACTTGCTTATTGCGTGGATGCTTTGTTTGCTTCTGAATCTTTTTTGGTTTGTCCAAACAAAGCGTTCTGAAACAGAACAGGAAATACAAGATGATTTCAACACGCTTGTAACATCACATCATATAGCGCTTGACGAATTGATTCAGGAGTTTTCGGATGTTACTGAACCCCTGGATATCGACCTTAATTATCCATTCAATTTTCAAATTTTTGACAATGGTAAATTGGTGTATTGGACGTCCAATGACTATTTGCCGCCATACTTTCAACTGGAAAGCTCTGTGAATAACATCATTGAGAATGAAAATGGTGTCTATCTGGTGAGCAAAAAGGAGCTCAAATATCATGAAGTGGGGAAGCTGGAGTTTTATGCTTTTTCTCCAATCATAAGGCAGTATTCAATTGAAAATCAATTTTTAACTACTAGCTGGAATCATGACATTTTTGGAGAACTGGAAGCTGTGCTTGGGGGTAATCAGGTGTTACAGCTTGATGGTGAAACTATACTTAACTACTCCATTGTAAATGGCTCAAGGTTAAGCGTAATACAAGCCTGGGGCGAAGGAATATTCATGGCACTGTTGATCCTGACTTTGATTTGGGGTACAATAGTTTTGAAAACTCAACTGAGCAGGTCTTTCTATATAATAGTACTCGCAATAGGCATTCCAATTTTTAGATTAATCCAATTATACATTTGGCCACTGGAAGAATTGTTAATCAGTCCACTATTTGATCAAACCAATTATGTGTCTTTTTGGTGGATACCTTCACTGGGCGATTTGGCAATCAATTTGGTGCTGTTGTACATCATTGTTTATCACATTACCACTATTGTATTAACAGATCAGGCATTCCTGAAAAGAATATTCACACAACGTATCTCGGGTGGTATTTCTGCGTTGATGGCAGTTTGTTTAGTCTTTTTGGGTGCTAGATTGACATTTGGCCTTCCGTTAAACCTCATTGAAAATAGTCAGTACACGCTAGACATAAGTGCTTCGATTGCATATGAGTGGATAAGGATCTTCATGTTTGGCATGATAATATTGATGGGAGCCATCTACTTCTGGTTCAATCATTTATCCTATAAGATATTCCTAAGATCCAAAGGGAGTAAAACTCAAAAGTTTGTCTTGTTCATCATTGTGTCAGGACTTATGCTGATGACTGACCCTGATTCAAGTGCCTACATAGTGGGCATTCAAGTAGCGCTGTGGGTTGTTATGTTCCTAACCAAGTCCTCTATTCAGTTTAATAGGGTAAAGTATTCGTCACTTTTCTATCTTATCTTGGTTTCAATGGCCATAAGTGGTTTTAGCACGTTGGCCATTTACAAAGGTTTTGAACGAAGTGAGCAAATTGCAAAGAGTCGATTTGCCTCTGATGTCGTCATTGTAAATGATGTGATGTCTGAATATCATCTCTATGAAATGACATTGAGAATTGCGAATGACCCTTCAATAAGAGCAAGGTTTATCAACCAATTTTCAGATAGAGTAGATCTTACCCAGCAACTTCAGGCATTTGTACCAGCATATTTATATAAATATGACTTGAAGGCCTATCAGTTAGAAGTTGGTAATTCATCAATTGATTACTGGGAGGAGAGAATTGAGTCTGGCACATTAACCGCCTATGATCATATAATCTTAGTGCCTGATCACAACAATGGCCGACATCAGTATCTCGCCCTTATAGAGCTAGTGAGTCCTCAGGAAACATTGGGATACATCGTATTGGTTCTGAAGCTAAAGAAATATTCATCTAAAGCTGTATTCCCATCATTGTTGGTTCAGCAATCACCCGCGGGAAATGCCAACTATAACCACGCCTTTTATGAAAATAGTGAATTCCAATATGGCTTTGGCAATTATTCATTTGAGAATGAGATAACCAGTTCGGTGCTGGAAAAATTATCCACACTTCCAAATGGAATCGAACATAGAGGCCATCATCTTCTGGCACGTAAAATTGACGATGCGATTTCGGTTGTTGTCATTTCACCATTATATGAATTGCAGAGCATTATAGCCAATTGGTCTTTTCAATTCATATTAAACCTGGCAGTGATTGGTTTGATTTTTTGGGTAATCACAACAATCTATAAGATAGAGAGTTATAGCCTGGCAAATAAAATTCAGCTTTACATGGGATTAGGATTCGTTCTTCCCGTTTTCCTTGTGAGCGTGGCAATTTTAAACGCATTGAATAATTCATATCGAGATGAAATAGATAGAAGCTATCAGAAGCGTGCAATTAACCTGGTAGATAATCTCGATGAACAAACTGAACGTTTTGTTGCCAATGAGATCAATAGAAACGAATTCAATGCCAAGCTATATGAAATTGCAGCAATTTCTCAAAGTGATGTAATGGTTTATGACATTAGCGGGAAGCTTTTGGGTACGTCAAGACAAGAAGTATTTGATCGTAACCTGCTTTCCAACAGGATTAACCCCAGGGCATTAAGAGAGATCAAAACTCAGGGTAAGCGCTTAAGCGTTGCATTTGAGTCTATCAATAAATTGGATTTCAAGACTGTTTATGCGGGCATTTATTCGGACGAAGATGGTGGTTTAATCGGGATAATGGCGCTACCGTTTTTTAATTCTAAAAATCACCTTAACAGGCAACAAATTGAAGTTTTCAACAATCTTATCATCTTACTTACAATAGTTTTTATTATCACAACCATAGTTGGAAACGTCGGGCTTAAAAAGTTGGTTGAACCAATTAAAACGATTGCTGATCGATTAGGGAAAACGAACTACTTTCAATCAGAGCACGAGCTAATTAATTACTCGGCGAAGGATGAAATAGGGTTACTCATTCATGAGTACAATCGCATGGTTTCCAAGCTTGAGGAAAGTAAACAGCAGCTGGCACTGGTTCAGAAGGAAACAGCCTGGAAGGAAATTGCACGTCAGGTAGCGCATGAAATTAAAAATCCCTTGACGCCAATGAGGCTGAAAATTCAGCAGATGCAAAGGAAAAGAGATCCAGAAGATCGTGAATATGCTTCCTTGGATTCATTGTTAAATCAGGTAGATACTTTGTCGTCAATAGCGGATTCGTTTTCTGCTTTTGCACAAATGCCCGCACCTCAGAACGCAGAGGTTAATCTTTCTGATCTCACTCGGAATGTCATCAGACTTTTCAGAAGTGATGATGTGGAGTTGAAGGAGGAAATTGCTGATGGACTGATTGTTTATGCTGATCCCAAACTAATCAGTCAGATATTGAATAACCTTATTCTAAATGCTATCCAGTCAATAGAAACAACAAAGAAGCAGATCACCGTTAGCCTTACTCAAACAATAGATAAAGTATTGATATCGATATCCGATAATGGAACCGGGATTAGCCCGGATATTAAGGATGAAATTTTTAAGCCCTATTTTAGTACTAAAGAGACTGGCAGTGGTATTGGATTGGCATTGGCTAAGAAAGGAATTGAACAAGCGGGAGGTAATATTTGGTTTGAAACCAATCTTGGAGAAGGTACTTCATTTTTTATCACCCTGCCTGTTGCTAATTTGTCTGCTAGGGGCGTATAACTCTACAGCACAATCCAATTTACAATGTAAGACCATTCAGGCCGGAGTTCCATTTCTGCTGGATACTTTAGTGATTGATGCAGCCAGTATTCAAATCGATCCTCAATCTACGTTTCAATTCGATCCTGAAACCAATTTGTTATTGGTAGATGCAGGTATTGATTCCGTTAAGGTGTGCTTTCGGTCGCTAAGCCCAATGATCTTAAAAGAATGGAAATTAAGAGATCCCAGTATATATGAGCCAAGGTCATTTGCAACAGGATTAAGACGAACTGAGGTGTTATCAAACACTGATCAATCAACGAGTAATATCTACAAAGCGGGTGCAATAAGCAGGGGCATTACGGTAGGCAATAGACAGGACCTTTTTGTTAATTCGACCCTCAATCTTCAATTGGCAGGTCAACTCTCTGAGCAACTTCAAATTGAAGCAACTATTACTGATCAAAATGTACCTTATCAACCAGAGGGTAACACTCAGAATATTAGAGACTTTGATCGTGTTTTAATCAGATTGTTCAATGAAGGTAAGTTTGAGTTAAGCGCTGGGGACATTATCAGTAGAAGTTCAGAGGAGCTTCATTACCTCAAATTTTACAAGAATCTGATGGGTGGACAGGTGAAGAACACCTTCATGCTTGGCAATGGTCAATATCATAGTAGAGTTAGTGCTGGCGTAGGGAAAGGGAAATTTGCAAGTATTACCATAGCGCCTATTGAAAGTGTACAAGGGCCCTATAAGTTGACTGTAGGTCAGGAGCAATTTGTAATTGTTCTTGCAAGCTCTGAAAAAGTATATATCGATGGAAAGCTTCTGGAGCGAGGTTTCGACAATGATTATGTGATTGATTACAACCTTGGAGAAATCGTATTCAACGCCAGTGTAATGATTACTCGATTTACAAGGATAAGGGTAGACTTTGAGTATTTACAAAGGCACTTTAATCGGTACAATATTCAGACTAGTCAACGATTTGATCATGAAAGAGGCCACCTTTCAGTCAATTACTACAGTGAAAAGGATCAGTCCAATAGTACGTTCATTAAATATTCGCAAGATCAATTGACACAATTGGGCATGATCAACTCTGATTTTGATAATGCCTTTCTCTCAGGAATTGATTCAGCGGGTTTTGCCCTAGAACGCATCATGTATGCCAAAAAAGACACGCTGGTAAATGGTGTAGCGCAGACCTATTACAAGGTAAGTACAGATCCATCTCAGGCCAACTATGCCCTTACCTTCAAAGAAGTAGGGACCGGAAATGGAAATTACATCTTGTCTGGAAGTAACGAAAATGGACGTGTCTATCAATGGGTTGCCCCAGGAAATGGATTAAAAAACGGTAATTATGAACCTTTAGAGCAAGTAATTCTACCAAATAAAAAGAACATGATTACCATTGATGCTAGCCATCAGTTGGGCAGTTTCTTTACGCTAAAAAATGAATTGGCGATTAGTAACCAGGATCAAAACTTATATGCTGGAGGAGTTACCAATCAAAATGGGTTTGCCAACAAAACGGCTTTGGATTTGAAAGAAGTTTCGTCGTTCAGAAATTTGAAGGGAGGCGTGAGCTACGAGTATGTGCAACGTGCCTTTTTACCTATTGACAGATTCAGGTTCATAGAATTCGATCGGGATTGGAATTATCTCAGTCCTACAGATTCTGTTAATCAGGATGAACACATTGGGAAGGTCTATTTGAATATTGGTCAATCAGGCGAGTTGTTGGATTATCAGGGAACTTATCGCAACAGGCTAACAGCCCTGAAGGGGTTTCAACATCAAGTAAATGGTATCAAAAAGATTGGTGCCGTTCATTTTAAAGCGAACTATTATCAAATGAAAAACATTCAGGCATTGACGGATAATAGCTGGACAAGGGGGAATGGGGAAATAGGTGTTCAAATTGGCAAGTTGATCACAGGTGTAAATTATGGCCTGGATCACAACCAAACAAAAAATCTTGAAGATGAGTTGGTCAGTTCGTTAATGTATTTTGATCAATACGGTTGGTTTGTCAGAAATGCTGATAGTACCAGATTTAGTTTACAAGGCAATGCGATAAGGAGAATGGACAAGTTGCCACTCACGGGTGTTTTGGTTGATTATACTGATGCTAATCAGTTTGGAATCGCATTTAATACACCCCCGGCATCCGATCAAACTTTAAAGTTGAATTTGAACTATCGAATGGTCGATAATCTGTTGGATTCAATAAATGGTAGTCAAAATAACGTTCAGGGAAGGCTGGTATCAACAAATTCACTGTTCAAGAGAGCAATAAGGAGTAATCTGAGTTATGCCATTCAAAATGCAAGACAATTGCGTCAGTCGTTTGTTTATACGCAAGTAGGCAGTGGATTGGGAACACATACTTGGCGTGATGAAAATCAAAATGGTGTTCAGGAGTTAGATGAATTTTATATTGCCATCAATCAGGATGAACGCAATTTTATCAAACTCTTTGTTCCTAGCAGTGACTATGTAGAAGCATATCAGACCATTTATGTACATTCCATTGACGCATCTTTTCCTAAGAGTTTAAGAATGACGGGCTATCTGGGAAAGCAGGTCAAGAAGCTTTCACTGAGCATCAATTATAACATCAACTCGAAGACGACTAACAATGATGTCATTGCGAGGATGAATCCGTTCGTCAATCAGACAAACGATGGTCAGTCATTTGGCAATAAATCAAAACGTTATAATTTGTTTTACAACAGAAATGGCACAGGAATCAGTGCCTTGATCAGACATCAAACCATAAACAGAAACCATTTAAACGAAAGGGGATATGATGGAAATGAAATGATCTCTACACAGTATAAACTGAGGTATAATCAGCGTAAGTTTCAAGCTTCAATTATGATAGAGGAAGGTAGAAGAAGTAATTTTTCGGATTTTTTGAAAAATAGAAATATTGATTTATCAACTTCAGATTACGCCGGGGAAGGAGTATGGATGATCAACAATTCATTGAGGATAAATACTGGTATTGGATATCGCTTCAAATCATCAATAGAATCGCCTGAGCATTTCTCAAAAATTAAAGATGTTTCCATTGGTTCTACCTTTAATAATTCAAGCTCAGGGAGTTTAAATGCCAAAATGAATTTGACTACTATTGATTTTTCAGGTGAAGCGGGTTCATTTCTTGGCTATACCTTATTAGAAGCATTACAACCAGGGTTCAACACCTTGATAAACGTAAATTGGCAACAACAATTCTCAAATGGCCTTCAGTTTACAATTCAATATTTTGGAAGAAATTCAACGAATAGCCAGCTCATCCACTCCGGAACAATGCAGCTAACAGCATTTTTCTAGTTACCGTGGAAATATCTTTTTCATTAGACGAGTAGCAAAAACGAAATCATTGAGTTCACTTACTTCAGATTCAGTGATCGTTTGATTATTTCCTTCCCACAACTTTTTACCCTGATGCATAAAGATGATTTTATCTCCTATTTCCATTACGGAATTCATATCATGAGTTACCACGACCGTAGTGATATTAAGCTCATCTGTAATTTCTTTGATGAGATTGTCAATTTTAATGCTCGTCTGAGGATCAAGGCCAGAATTGGGCTCATCGCAAAACAAATAGTTGGGTCGATTGACAATAGCCCGGGCAATTCCTACCCGTTTCTTCATACCACCACTTATTTCAGAGGGCATTTTATTGTTTACACCAGCCAAGCCGACCCTCTCCAGACAAAAATTGACGCGATCCATTTTCTCATCTATCGGCATTTTAGTCAATATATCGAGCGGAAACTTTACGTTATCTTCAACGTTTTTACTGTCAAATAGTGCTCCTCCCTGAAAAAGCATACCTATTTCGCGTCGTATTTGAGTTTTTACTTCCTTAGACCCACTTGTGAACGACCTACCATCATAAAGCACATCACCTTCGTCCGGATGAACCAGTCCAACTATGTTTTTCAACAAGACACTTTTACCAGTGCCACTTGCGCCAATAATCAGGTTTGCCTTTCCTTTATCAAATACACTATCTATCCCAAACAGAATCTGTTTATCGTTAAATGATTTGCAAACATTCTTTAATTCAATCATCCTAATAATAGTTGCGCAAGTCCATAGTCCGCCAATAATATAGCAATACAACTATTGGTAACAGCTGCAGTACTAGCGTGTCCTACTTCTAAAGCCCCGCCAGAGGTAAAGAAGCCTTTGTACGAAGAAATAGAGGCTACCAAAAAAGAAAATACAAAAGCCTTAAGGAGTGCGAATTTCATGTTGAATTCAATGAACTCATACCTGATGCCATATAAATAATCCGTCCCCGACATGATATTAGTAATTGTTCCGGCCATATAGCCTCCCCACAAAATGAGGAAAATGGACAATACCACAAGCATGGGATACATGATCATACTGGCTACTACTTTCGGCAGGACCAAATAAGAAGTAGCATTAATGCCCATTACTTCCAGAGCATCGATTTGTTCAGTTATCCGCATGGTTCCAAGTTCGCCCGCAATATTTGACCCAACTTTACCGGCAAAAATGATAGCAATAATGGTAGGTGCCAGCTCCAGGACTGCCATATCTCTTACAACTAGAGAAATCACATAGTCTGGGATAAAGGGGCTTATGAGATTAAACGCGGTTTGAATTGTAGACACAGCTCCCATAAACACAGAGACCAACGTCACAATAAAAAGCGAGTTATAGCCCACACTGATACATTCATCAATAACAAGTCCAACATACGTTGAAAAGCTCTCCCTACGCGTGACCAAATTGCCAATAAAAATGAGGTATTTCCCAAGGCTTTTCATCTGTGACCGAAATTAACAAATATGTTAGGATTACAATATCGAAATTGTGATTTGACGTTTATTTTGAGCTGATTTGTTAAATAATTCAAACAAATGATTGAAAAGAAAACAGCTGTGGTAACAGGAGGCACCAAAGGGATAGGACGTGCGATTGTCAATATATTTCTGGAAAACGGATTTGAAGTGTTCACATGTGCTAGAAGTCAACAGGATTTGGAAGCACTATTAAAGGAGTCGAATTCCAGTAATCTTCATGTCCTGCAGGCCGATATGTCTGACAAAATACAAGTGAAATTGTTCGCAACCTTTGTGCTTGGCAAAGTCAGCCATGTTGACGTATTGGTTAATAATACTGGAAGATTTGTTCCAGGGACGATTCAAGAGGAAGAGGAAGGTACTTTGGAAGAACTGATGTCTACCAATGTCTACAGCGCTTATTATCTGAGTAGGGGCTTGATGGAATCAATCAAAAGATCTACGAAAGGTCATATCTTCAATATATGCTCTACCGCAAGCATTACCGCATATACCAATGGAGGCAGCTATTGTATCACAAAATTTGCGATGTATGGAATGTCTAAAGTGTTACGCGAAGAGTTAAAAACTGATGGTGTGCGGGTAACGAGTATTTTACCGGGAGCCACCCTTACAGCAAGTTGGGAAGGCGTTGACTTACCCGCAGACAGATTCATGAAACCTGAAGATGTAGCGGAGACAGTTTGGGGCTCTTACAACCTTAGTGCACATTCGGTGATAGAGGATGTATTGATTAGACCACAATTGGGTGATTTATAACAAATAACCAGGTCAAGGGTTAATTTTGTTGGAATCAAAAAGTATAAGTGAAAATGGGAGTATCCGAAATATTGGATCACAAGTATTGCGAGAGTTTGTCTGACTATCATCGAAGAAAATCGAGGGTAGTTAAGATTGGAGATTTGGCATTGGGCGGTGATCATCCAATACGTGTTCAATCTATGACTACTGTAGACACGATGGATACTCAGGGCAGCATCGAACAATCAATTCGGATGATCGATGCAGGATGCGAACTGGTAAGAATAACTGCTCCCAGTATCAAAGAGGCAGAGAATTTACGACGCATTAAAGCAGGATTGAGAAATGCTGGTTATGATACGCCGTTGGTGGCAGACATTCATTTTACGCCAAATGCAGCTGAGCTGGCAGCACGAATTGTAGAGAAAGTCAGAATCAACCCGGGCAATTATGCAGACAAAAAGAAATTTGAAACAATAGAATATACCGATTCAGCTTACCAGGAAGAATTGGACAGAATTAGAATCAAGTTTGAACCGCTTGTGAAGATTTGCAAGGAGCATGGCACAGCTATGAGAATTGGTACCAACCATGGGTCACTTTCTGACAGAATCATGAGCAGATATGGAGATACACCGATGGGTATGGTTGAATCTGCGTTGGAATTCTTGAGAATTTGTGATGACTTGAACTATCATGATATTGTGCTGTCTATGAAATCCAGTAACCCACAAGTGATGGTGCAGGCCTATCGGTTGCTTGTGAATTGTATGGATCAGGAAGGATTGGAGCCATACCCTTTGCATTTGGGCGTGACAGAAGCAGGCGAAGCAGAAGATGGAAGAATAAAATCGGCTGTAGGAATTGGTACCTTGTTGGAAGATGGGTTGGGAGACACTATTCGAGTATCCTTGACAGAAGAACCTGAAGCTGAGGCACCTGTCGCGATTAAATTAGTTAATCAAGTGCTTAATCGGCAAGCAAATGGTGGGGTTGAAATTGATGATTATCCAATAGACCCATTTAACTATAAAAGGCGTGAGACGGTTGAAGTTCTCAATTTTGGAAAAGGAAATGTGCCTAGAGTTATTGCTGATTATTCGGCAATTGACATTAGCGATAAAAAGGATTTAAAATCAATAGGTCATCATTATCTGTCTGAACTCGACAAATGGAGTATGACTGATTTAGGAGCTGATTATATTTATTCTGGGACGAGAGAAATACCATTCATGCTTCCAAATGGATTGAAGCAAATTGTAGATTGGGAGGTTTATAAGCCAGGTCAATCACTTTACCCATTGATCAGTCTAAGTCAGTTGCAAGGTGTAGATGTATCAAAAGAATCGTTGGTCTTTTTAAAGATAAAAACACAAGAAGTTGATGACTTGGTTGATTTTAAGAATCGACTCGCTAACGTCGTGATGATTCTTACATCTGAAAAAAACACACTAGCCGATTTAAGAACTGCTTATGTTAGCTTAATAAAAGCGAATGTAGAAGTGCCAGTTGTTATTCAAGGTCATGTGAACGTTGCTGACGATGAAACTTATATGCTCAAGTCATCAAGCAATTTGGGAGGACTATTGGTAGATGGATTGGGTGATGGAGTGATGTTTGCAGTCACTGAAACGAACCAACTCAAGTTTGCAAATGATACAGCATTTGGAATTTTGCAAGCCGCTCGAACAAGGATCACAAAAACAGAATACATCTCATGCCCATCATGCGGGCGTACGTTGTTTGACCTGCAGGAAACCACCGCGATGATTCGCAAAAGGACAGATCATTTAAAAGGATTAAAAATAGGCATCATGGGATGTATCGTGAACGGTCCTGGAGAAATGGCAGATGCCGACTTTGGATACGTAGGATCAGGAAAAGGGAAGATTACCCTCTACAAGGGAATGGATGTAATGAAGCGAGGAGTAGCTTCTGAAAATGCCCTTGACGAATTAATAGAAATTATCAAAAGTGAAGGCAAGTGGATAGAGCCTCCTTCAAATAGCAATTAAAATGACAGAGCAAATACAGGATAAGACAGAAAACGACAAAGATCAACCACAACAAACTACCGGAGGATACACTTCAGGGTTGGGAGAGATCTTTAAATACTATTTCCGAAAAAAGGATACCAAGAACATTAACACCCGAATGATGCATGGCATCAATAAAATCTCTATTATCATGTTTCTGATTGCATTTGTTATCATCGTTGGACGATTCATTGTCAGAGCGTTATGAATATCGAGGAGTACCGGGAGTTTTGTATCCAAAAGCCAGGTGTTACCGAGGAATTCCCTTTTGATGAGCAAACATTGGTATTCAAAGTAATGGGAAAAATGTTTGCCCTGGCAAATGTGGACCTGTTTGTGAGCATGAACTTGAAATGCGATCCGGAAAGGGCCGAAAAGCTCAGGGAATCCTATGATGGGATCAAACCTGGCTATCACATGAGCAAAAAGCATTGGAATACGGTGATGGCAGATGAATCTGTACCAGACCAATTGATTTATGAATTGATTGATCATTCTTACGAATTGGTGGTAGGAGGGTTGACGAAAAAGCTAAAAGAAGAGTTAAGGAAATCATTCTGATGCTCGAATGGCACGGCAGGTAATTTGGGGATAGTCAAAAAATTATGTTTTCTGGTAAGCTTTTTGGAGATAAAATTGTTCCTGTTTTAATTGATATTGCTTTCAAATAGTTTATTCATTGTCATATGAAGACATTTACCTTAATAATCAGTATTTCGCTTTTGGTGATGAATGGTTGTCAAAATGCAATGGTTCAACAGAAAAAACTTAACTATCTCGCACTCGGCGACTCGTATACCATTGGCGAAAGTGTAGATGAAGATCAACGTTGGCCTGTTCAATTGGTCCAAACTTTAAATTCAGAGGAAGTTAAATTTGATTCTGCCAAGATCATTGCTACAACCGGATGGACCACAGATGAATTACTGAAAGCTATTGGTAGTGAGGAGTTAACGGAAACATATGATCTGGTTTCTCTCCTTATCGGAGTAAATAATCAGTATCGCGGCTACCCAATTGATCAATTTGAAAAGGAATTTGAAGAACTGCTGCAAATAGCTATTTTAAGAGCTGGGGGAGCATATGAACGTGTTTTTGTAGTTTCCATTCCTGATTGGGGTGTGACGCAATTTGCTATCAAGAGAGGTGTTGACAGTACGAAAGTCGGAAGTGAAATAGATCAGTATAATACGATCTGCAATCGGATTGCAGCAAATAATAATGTTAAATACTTCAATATAACAGACATAAGTAGAATAGCAAAAGAGGATCAAACACTGCTAGCTCCAGATGGATTGCACCCTTCAGGAAAGATGTATGAGCAATGGGTTCAGCGGATTGCACCTTGGATATTGGAAAATTTTTAGATAGGATTTCACTAAACTTGAATTCTTGGCGTTGTAGTATAATAATTCTAATTTAGTGGCCGAGCCCTTAGGGGTGTGTTATGCGTTACAACCTTTTACTAGTCATTCCAATCCTATTCATCACCGGATCATGTCGGGACAAACTGATATGCCCTGCATATCAGAGCACCTACATTTTGAATGACTCAACGAGGATGGCCATTTTCTCCTATGCCTGGAAGCTTGATCCATCAACAAGGGAGGCTTTCCTTAATGAAACTTTCATGAATGCTAGTGATAGCACCGATTCAACGGGAATGGGAAGCGGATTAACGCCATTAGATTATTTTGCGCATGCTGAGAATTATGTAGCAGCGAATACTGAGGTAAAGCGCACGAAATATGGTATGCAAAAATATGAGCCTGCGTGGCTCACGCAATATCATTTAAGAAGCACTCCTAATCAAAATGTACTGGGACCAAAAATGGACATCCCAGCTGTTGAGGAAGAAGTGGTCGTAGATCAGGGAGAGTTCATTGCATCAGACTTTGGACTTGATTCATTGAGTAACGATAGTACTAGTGTACTGATGAGCGACTCGACGATGTTAGCAAGTAATGATTCTACTTTTACGGAAGAGCCTGTTGATAGCGTAAATCAGGGACCCGAATTTCTTTATGGCTATGATCCTGATGATAATTTCAATTGGGAAGAGGATTACTACATCAAATATTTTGGCAAGCTGCTAGTGAATAGAAACGAGCCTACTCAACCAACTAATGTATTGGGGATTTCTGCAGGACTGCCAAATTTTGCACAGAAAGAAGCAGAACCTGTTTCGTCAACATCAGATTCAACTACTTTGGTTGGTCAGGAATCTTTGCCATCTATTGATTCAGCTGCATCGAATGATGTGATTCCTCCATTTGAACCTTCGGAGACCACTCAACCAGCTGACACTACTGGAAACGACGGTTTTTAATCCAGTCATTGTCCAGAATGCCAATCGATATTAAGGTTTTATTGGGTCGACATTCGTCAACTAAACCACTACGTTTACAATCTTTTTAGGGACGATGATTACCTTTTTTGGACTTTTTCCATCGAGCCATTTTTGAACAATCTCATTGGCTAGTACTTGTTCTTCTATCTCTCTTTTATCCATATCGACAGGAAACGACAGTTTCACTCTCATTTTACCATTGATGGACACTGGATACTCATAATTGTCTTCCTGAATGTGCTTTTCGTTGAATTCAGGAAATGCAGCATCAAATACTGAGTTCTGATGACCAGTTAAACTCCACAGCTCCTCTGACATGTATGGAGCAAATGGCGCTAACAAAATCACAAAAGGTTCAAGAATGGCTCTTTTGTTGCAGCTCAATGATGCTAATTCATTGGTGGCAATCATGAAGTTACTAACAGATGTGTTGATTGAAAGTTTGTCAATATCATATTCAACTTTCTGAATACTCGCATGCAGAATTTTGAGTTCCTCTGCAGTAGGAGCCTCATCTGAAAGGATTAGATTATTGTCTTTATCATGAAATAAACTCCAAAACTTCCTCAGAAACTTGTAAACCCCTTCAATACCATTGGTGTTCCAGGGTTTACTTTGTTCAATAGGACCCAGGAACATTTCATACATCCGCAAAGTATCCGCTCCATATCGTTCTACAAGGTCATCAGGATTGACAACATTGTATTTCGATTTAGACATTTTCTCCACTTCCCAACCACAGACATATTTTCCTTCTTCAAGGATGAATTCAGCATCTTTAGCGTCAGGTCTAAATTCCTTGAATGCTTCAATGTCTAATATGTCATCTCTAACAATAGAGACATCCACATGCACAGGATAGCAGTCAAACTCTTTTCTTAGACCGGCAGAGATATATTTGTTTTCATTTTTTATCCGATAAACAAAATTGGACCGTCCCTGTATCATGCCCTGATTCACCAGCTTTTGCGCGTACTCATCAACTTCAATGAATTCTCGGTCATACAAAAACTTAGTCCAGAATCGAGAATAGAGCAGGTGCCCTGTGGCATGTTCTGATCCTCCCATGTAGAAATCTACCTTTTGCCAATACTTCAATGCTTCCGCCGATGCGAATTCATCGGTATTATGAGGATCCATGTATCTGAAAAAATACCAGCTCGAACCCGCCCATCCGGGCATAGTCGTCAGTTCATATTCATTTCCTTCTGGCGTCTTCCAGTTTTCAGCACGACCTAATGGAGGATCACCATCTTTTGTTGGTAAAAACTTATCGATTTTAGGTAATTCCACCGGAAGCTGGGCGTCATCTACAAGGGTGGGGACGCCATTGTCATAATAGACAGGGAAAGGTTCTCCCCAATATCTTTGACGACCAAAAATGGCATCTCTGATTTTGTAATTTGTTTTTCTAACGCCAATTCCTTTTTCCTCAATGACTTGAATGGCTTTTTCTGTGGCTTCAGTTGGTGACAACCCATCCAGAAGTTCAGAGTTGACCATTTTGCCTGACTTGGTGGCATCTGCTTCCGTCTCTGTAATCTTTTGTTCATCAATGATTTGGACAATTGGCAGGTTGAAATGCTTTGCAAAATCAAAATCTCTTTGATCACCACTAGGAACAGCCATAACAGCTCCGGTCCCATAGCCAGCGAGCACATAGTCTGCGATCCAAACCGGGATTTTTTCGCCGGTAAAAGGATGAAGGCAATAGCTTCCCGTGAATACACCAGTCACATTTTTCACTTCACTCATTCGCTCGCGCTCAGATCTGTTTTTGGCAACCTCTATATACGCGTTGGCCTCTTCTGATTGTTCGGCGGTGATGATTTTTGAGGCCAAATCTCCTTCTGGCGCAATGACCATAAAGGTGACGCCAAATATTGTGTCAATGCGTGTGGTGAACACTCTTATTTTATCGTCGAACTTTTCAAGCTGAAACTCTACCTCTGCTCCAACGGATTTACCAATCCAGTTCTTTTGCATTTCCTTGATCGGTTCCGGCCAATCAATGGTGTCCAATCCAGATATGAGCCTGTCAGCATACGCAGTAATACGCATGTTCCACTGTGGCATGGTTTTCCGCTCAACAGGATGACCCCCACGCTCTGAGAACCCGTCTTTGACCTCATCATTGGATAGCACTGTGCCTAACGCAGGACACCAGTTTACGGTAGTGTTAGCAATGTAGGTAAGTCTATATTGGAGTAATACTTCATTTTGTTTGGCATCATCCCAATTTTTCCAATCCTGGGCGCTAAAGTTTGGAGTGTCCTCATCACAAGCTGCTTGAACATTGGTGTTTCCATTTTTTTCAAAGATGGAAATCAATGTCGCAATGTCTTCTGCCTGATCTGTATCGGTATTGTACCACGAATTGAACAGTTGTTTGAATATCCATTGCGTCCATTTATAATAAGAGGGATCGCTGGTGCGTATCTCCCTGGACCAATCATAGCTGAAGCCAAGGTTTCTCAATTGCTCCTTGTATCTGGCAATGTTGTTCTCAGTGGTCACAGCAGGGTGCTGTCCGGTTTGAATGGCATATTGCTCCGCAGGTAAACCAAATGCATCAAAGCCCATAGGATGCAATACATTGAACCCTTTCAACCTTTTAAATCGAGCGAGCACATCTGATGCAATATAACCAAGCGGATGCCCAACATGGAGACCCGCGCCAGATGGGTATGGAAACATGTCCAATACATAATACTTTGGCTTGGAAGAATCAATATCAACACTGTAGGTGTTGTTTTCTTCCCAATATTGTTGCCACTTTTGTTCTATCTCCTGAAATTTATACTCAGCCATTTTACGCGTAGGATTGTCAAAACGTGCGCAAAACTATTGAAATGGAAATTAAATTTGGGTGTTCAGGAAACCTTTGTCTCATCGTGCTGTCATTACATCAGAATTGAATAAATAATTCAACCAAAAGAAGTAGAGGAGACAAGTATTGACTACCTCACCAATTCAAATATTACTCAAATGAAAAAGGCAATTATCATTTTAATAGGAATCGTTACAGCCACTGTGGCTTTAGCACAGGAACCAGATACTGTTCAACAATCAAATCAGATTGACCCAGTGGTTCGTGTTGACAGTACAGCAATGGAATCTCCAGCCGTTGAGATTCAAGAAACCAAGTCCATTCCTGAACCAGCTGAACCACTAATTACAAACAGTCAGGAGCAGGAAGTTGAAAGTGAATCCTCTCAACCAAAAATCATTTACTATCAATCAAGTCCATCGGAATCCAATGAAACTTCAATACAAAGAAGACAGGGAAGAAGCGAAATAAAGACGTTGGCGGGTAGTATGAACCATAGTGGTGGATTTGGCGCTTTGACATTTAGGACAACTGATTTTAAGAATGAAGCAATGGTTTTGGCCGGTGTTCGTGCTGGTTGGATCATTAATAGGACAGTTGGTATCGGTTTTGAAGGACATGGGATAATACCAACTACCAAATACACCAATGTGGACCCTAGTGTCGATGTGTATGCAGTTGGAGGCTATGGCGGAATGTTCATGGAGTTGATTGTATTATCAAATACTGTGGTTCATGTGACATTCCCAGCATCAGCTGGCGCTGGATGGCTTGGCTACAATACAGATTGGGATGCAGATTTCGACCCAGGTGTGAATGAATATTATGGATTGGTGGATGAAGATGTCTTCTGGTACGTCGAGCCTGGTGCAAATATAGAGCTGAATATTAGCAGGAATTTTAGGTTGGACTTTGGCGTAAGTAAGAGATTTACACAAGACCTGAAACTTCAGGCAACCAGAGCTCAGGATTTTGAAAATTTGAATTACTATTTCACATTGAAAATAGGAGGCTTTTAGGTCCTATTTCTCAATAACATGCAAATTAAAGGAGGTACAGAAATGAACCTCCTTTTTTTGTTTGAATACCTCAGTCGTTGACCGATTATCTTAGTAAGAAATCCTAAATTCGCCGATAGATTAATTGAATGAAAGTAGCATGAAGCAATACCACCAATTGATGCAGGATATTTTGTCCAAAGGGGTTCAAAAAGGAGACAGAACTGGAACAGGAACCATCAGCGTTTTTGGATACCAAATGAGGTTTGACCTGTCCGAAGGTTTTCCTTTGGTGACGACAAAAAAAATACATACCAGATCGGTTATTCATGAGCTGCTTTGGTTTCTGAAAGGTGATCAGAACATTAAGTATTTGCATGACAATGGTGTAAGTATATGGGATGAATGGGCAGATGATCAAGGCAATCTTGGCCCTGTTTATGGCGTGCAGTGGAGAAGTTGGCCAAGGTCAAATGGAGATAGCGTTGATCAGATTGCAGAATTGATAGACCAAATCAAAAACAACCCCAATTCCAGACGATTAATTGTAAGTGCCTGGAATGTTTCTGAAATAGAGCACATGGCGCTTCCACCATGTCATGCGTTTTTTCAATTTTATGTAGCAGACGGCAAGTTATCCTGTCAACTATATCAGCGTTCGGCTGATGTATTTCTAGGAGTTCCTTTTAATATTGCTTCATATGCATTGCTTACCTTAATGGTGGCTCAAGTGACTGGATTGCAGCCTGGAGAGTTTGTCCATACCCTAGGAGATGCGCATTTATACAGTAATCATTTGGAACAAGCACAACTACAATTGAGCCGAGATTTTAGGCCACTACCAACGATGAAGTTGAATTCCACTGTGAAGGACATTTTCAGTTTTACATATGATGATTTTGAGTTGGTCGATTATGATCCTCATCCTCATATTAAAGCAGCGGTGGCTGTTTAAAATTGTAAAAATGAATCGATTTCCGATTCTTTTCGTACACACACTCAATGGCAGAACAAAGTAGCATTTTTGATATGATAGGTCCGGTCATGATTGGGCCTTCAAGTTCGCATACTGCCGGTGTTGTCAGGATTGGCAAAGTGGCCAATAGAGTTTTTGGAGGGGCACCTGACAAAGTGTTAATTACTTTTTACAATTCATTCGCGCAGACATTTCAAGGGCATGGTAGTGATAGGGCCATACTTGCGGGATTGATGGACTTCAAAACGGATGACCCCAATATCAAGCAGGCATTGAACTTAGCCTATGAAAAGGGGATAAATTATAGTATAAAGACCGTTGGAAATGCATCCACTTTTCATCCAAATACAGTAAGGGTTGACATGGAAGGGGCGAACAAGAAGCGATCACTTATCGGAGAAAGTCGGGGAGGAGGTGTCGTTAGAATCAGAGAGGTCAACGGGTTTGATTCGAATTTTTCAGCGGCTGCTCATACCGTTATCATTGAGGCTGATGATATACCGGGTAGTATTGCCTTTATTTCTGATGTCATTTCGCATGATGATTGCAACATTGCAACCATGACAGTTGATCGTACAGCGAAAAACGATCGTGCTTGTCAAGTGATTGAGATGGATTCAGGTTTAAAACCCATTACTTTAGAATATCTTAGACAAATGAATTGGGTACATCACGCCCTCTATATACCAAATATTGATTTTTGATCATGAATAATAAATACTCGCTTTTAATCATGTTCATCTTGGCAACATGTTCTGCATGGGCACAACCCAGGGTGATTTTGTTGCAAGATGCGGTCAATATCGCGCTTGATAATAATCTGTCAGTTAAAAGAAGCCAGCTTTCTTTGGATGGAGCACAGGTTAATAATCTTCAGTCAAAAGCAAACTTTTTGCCTTCGGCCAATTTAGGAGCAAATTATGGAGCCAACTTTGGTCGTTCCATTGACCCTACCACTAACGACTTTATTGCACAACAAATCAATGCGGCAGGTATGAGTGGTAATGCAAACCTTACATTGTTTTCAGGTTTGAGACAATATAATTCACTCATGCAAAGCATGAAAAACATTGAGTCAGCGGAGCAGGATCTTGAATTTACTCGTAATCGAATCACAATGAATGTGATTATGTTTTATTTGAATGTAATATTCAATAAAGAATTGGTTTCAAACGCGAACTACCAACTGACTTCAAGTAAAAATCAGTTGGAGCGAACGAGAAAACTGGTTAATTCCGGAGCGCTTCCCAGAACCAATGAGTTGGAATTAGTGTCGCAGGTTGCCAGTAATGATGTGACATTGATTAACGCGCAGAATAACTTGGATTTGGCCCTATTGAACCTGAAGCAAGCACTAATGATACCTGCAAGTGAAGAAATCGATGTATCTGCACCAGAAATTGAAACTTCTCAGATTATTGAACTGGAATCGGGGGTTGACAAGGTGTATGAATCAGCGTTATCAAGCATGCCAGAAATTAAAAGTGCTGACCTTGGAGTTGAGAGTGCAATACTGGGATTAAAAATCAGCAAAGGAGCTGCACTGCCAAGCCTAAGTGCCAGTGCAGGCTTCAATACGAATTACTCTGGTGTATTGGCTAACAGATTTGTGCCTGATGGTAGTTTTCAAGTAGAAACAGATGCAAGTGGAAATCCAGTCACTAGTATTACGCCGTTTATCACGCAATCCGGGGAGCTCGTGCAGCAGGTAAGCTACACCCTTGGCGGGAGTACCGAGAGATATGGAGTGACGGACCAGTTCAGTGATAACCTTTCCTATTTCATTGGTGTTGGGTTGAACATTCCTATTTTCACCAGGTTGCAGACCCACTCGTCTATACAAAGGTCAAAAATTAGTTTATCTCAAGCTGAAATAACTGCCCTTGAAAGCCGAAATACGCTTCGGCAAGATATCGAAACAGCTTACAACAATGCGGAAGCTGCACTTAAAACACTAGAGGCCTCTCAACGTCAGGTAGATGCACTTGAAGAAACGTTTAGAAGCATTGAAAATCAATATAATTTGGGAGCTGCCAATTTCACAGATTATCAAGTGGCTAACAATAATCTTTTCAGAGCTAAATCAGATTTAACTAGGGCGAAATTCGATTATGTGTTTACCCAAAAAATCATTGATTTCTACCTGGGAAATCCAATAAACCTCGACTAAAATAATTGCTTATAATGACTCAATTGAGAAAAAAGAAATCTAATAATCGCCTACTGTATATACTACTTGGCGTTGTAGGCATTCTGGTGATTTTTGCTGTAATAGGCAAATCGCAGGGATGGGTTGGTAAGAAAAAAGAAATGGAAGTTCAGACCTCCAAGGTGGAAAAAAGCAGGATCATTGAAAAGGTCAGTGCTTCGGGCACTGTTCAACCAGTGCTTGAAGTTAAAATTAGTCCTGAAGTAGCGGGAGAAATCATTGAGCTGGCAATAGAAGAGGGAGACTCTGTACAAAAAGATGCCTTCATGCTTAAAATTAGGCCTGATAATTTTATTTCTGCTTTAGAACGGGCTAGGGCCAACCTCAACCAACAGCGAGCAAATCTTGCAGATGCGAGAGCTCGATTGGCTCGAGCAGAAGCGAACAACGAAAGGTCTCGCCTTGAGTTTGAAAGACAGAAGAAACTGTTTGATGAAAAAGTAATTTCAAATTCTGATTTTGAACTAGCTGATGCCAATTTCAAAATTTCACAGCAAGACCTTAAATCTGCAGAACAATCAGTAGAAGCTGCAAAATATATTTTATTGAGTTCTGATGCTACTGTAAGAGAAGCGGAAAAGAATCTTGGCTTGACCGAAATTCAATCTCCAATGACAGGTATAGTCTCTAAACTTGATGTAGAGTTGGGTGAAACGGTAGTGGGGACATCTCAAATGCAGGGTACTGAAATGCTCAGAATCGCAGATATGAACAATATGGAAGTTCGGGTTGATGTCAATGAGAATGATATCATAAGAATTACACAAGACGACACAGTAGTCATTGATGTAGATTCATATTCATACCTGGAAAAAGAATTTAAAGGGGTTGTAACACAAATTGCCAGTACAGCAAATCCAAAGGTTTCTTCAGATGCAGTGACTGAGTTTGAAGTTCGTATCAAAATACTAAATGATTCGTACAAGGATCTGCTGAAAGAAAGAGGAATACAATATCCGTTTCGTCCAGGAATGACTGCCAGTGTCGATATTATTACAGAAGTAAAAAAGGACATTTTAACAGTGCCACTGTCAGCTGTAACGACTCGGAATCCTAATGATGCCAAAGCAGGTGAAGAAAATGAAGATAAGAAGGACGGTGAAGATTTAATTATTGATGAAGAGGTAGAGGAAGTAGTTTTTATCTATGAAAACGGAGTAGCTAAAAAGGTAAAAGTTAGAACTGGTATTAGTGATTTTGACAGAATCGAGATTTTGGAAGGTCTTAAAGTTGATGATGTGGTTATTTCAGGTCCATTCCTGGCCGTATCAAAAAGACTAAAAGATGGTGAATTAGTAAAGGACCCGTCAATTGAACAAGAAAAAAGTGAAGTCGCTGAGAATGAAGAAGAGGTAAAGGAATCGGCTGAAGATGATGACTAATGCATACCGAATTCGGATTTAAGCGCCTTCAAAACATCATAAACAGGGAGTCCTACTACATTGTGGTAGGACCCTTTTATTTCTGAAATGCCCACCAAACCAATCCATTCCTGAATTCCATATGCACCTGCCTTGTCCAAAGGTTGATACTTCGATACATAATGGTCAATGGTGTATTGGGTAAGCGGTCCAAAAAATACTGTTGTTGTTACTGAGAATGCATATTGACGATCTTCATTGCTAATTGTGACACCAGTCACTACCTGGTGAGAGGAATTAGAAAGTGTTGACAACATTTGTGCAGCCTCGGCTAGCGAATTGGGTTTGCCTAATATCTTGTGATCCTTAATGACCACTGTATCAGCCGTTATGATGAGATCATTTTTAAAATACTTTCTACTTTCTCTATTCTTTAGATTGGACAAGAATTGAGCTACCAACTCAGGTTTCATATTTTGATCAAATACTTCATCGATATTAGGATGAAATATTTCGAATGATAATCCTGCTTCTTCTAGTAATTGCTTTCTTCTGGGTGATCCCGATGCTAAAATAATTTTCATTTAATCAATAGAACTGAATACAAATCCATTTACAACTTTAGGATAAAAATAAGTGGATTTTTGAGGAAGGGTATGACCAGAGTAGCACACTTTTTTAATGGTATTCATAGGAATTTCCTGTGTGATAAATGCGAATGCCGCTTCTCCTGTCATTACCTCTTTATGACATGCTGTAAAGTTACGCTCGAATCTTATTAACTCAGGATTTTTTTGTTCCTCCTTAGTCATATCTAATGCTCTGTTCAAAGCAAATTCATGTAATACAGTGAGGTCGAGTTCTTTTACGACTTTGGGAATGCGCTTGTCGAATTGACCAACAAAATCTTCTTTAACGCTTATCACATAGGAGTCTTCTTGCATGAGAAGACCAAAATGCCACCGTTTACCCAAAATAATCTCGTTAAGTGCCACAGGGTCATCAACTAAACTAATATCAAAGTATTTCTTCAGGCGCTCCAAGACATTAAGATTTGAGCTGTGATATTTTTTTATCAGCCTATGAGTAGGGAGTACCCTCAAATCTTCTGACTCTGTATTAGTGAAATACATAAGATGAAAATTATACCCTTCATTACCTTCATGAAAGTCATTGTTTGATTTTGACTTGCGCATATTGGCCAGAGATCCAGCATATCGATGGTGTCCATCCGCCAGTATGATTTGTTTGTCCTTGATCGTGCTGACTATCGTCTGTATAATGTTGGGGTCAGAAATACGAGCAAATGAATCTCGTACACCCTGATAATCTTCAGTTTCATAAATAGGGGACTTTATTGCAACGTCTAACAGTTTTTCTATGTTGTGAGACTCATCAGTGTAAAGTCCATGAGTAGGGCTGGTATGTAGTTGTGTGATTTCCAATGCTGCTTGTCGATCCTGAACTGAAAATGGCATGGTGTCTTCATGTCTCAATAGCATATTTTCTTCCCAATCATAAATCCTCATATTGGCAATGAATCCCTTTCTTACTAGCTCGTGATCGGATCCGGGAAGAGTGAAATGTTGATAATACACATAGATGCAGGGAATTTGATCCTGGTCAATGATTTTTTCATTTTTCCATTCGGATATAATAGAACGAAGTTTTTGAGCATTTTCTCTAGGGACTGCAAGGTGAATGCTATTATATGCATGTTGATATAGTCGCTCCAGTTGTGCCTGTGAGACTACATCAAAAAGGGGAGAGGTGAGTTCGTCTATCTTATCGAAACGATGTGGGTTGTACCTCCATCCCTTAAAGGGGTGAATTTCTGCCATTTATGTCAGTGAGCTCTGTTTTTCCAGTTTGATTGTTTGACAAGTTTAACGTTTTTACCTGCAACATGATTCGCCTTTTTACTGAATTCGAAGGCTGCAAGTACAGCAGCTGACAGTTCGGATTCATCATATTCCTTATCGAGTACAGCTGGAGTGAAATACTGCTCGACAAATTTGGTTGTAAATGATCCATCAATAAATGAAGGATGCTGCAGTGCAAAGGAGCAAAAAGGCAGGGTAGTTTTAATACCTGTTATGTTATACTCATCAATGGCTCTCAGCATTCTGCTAATGGCTTGTTCTCTATCTTTTCCATAGGTGATCAGTTTGGCAATCATCGCATCGTAATAGATCGGTATGTCCATTCCTTCCTCAAATCCATCATCAACTCTGATGCCAGGACCTTGAGGTCTTTTATAAGTGACGAGTTTTCCGGTATCCGGAGCGAAATTTTCCGCAGGATCTTCAGCGTATACTCTTACCTCAATGCTGTGACCCATTATCTGGAGATCGGATTGCTTAAGAGATAGTTCATTTCCTTGTGCTACTTCGATTTGCAATTTGACTAAATCAATGCCTGTTATTTGCTCTGTGACAGGATGTTCAACCTGCAGCCTGGTATTCATTTCAAGAAAATAAAAGTCAAGATTTTCATCAGCAATGAATTCAACTGTTCCTGCACCATAATAATCACATGACCTTGCTACATTGATGGCTGCTTCTCCGATTCTTTTTCGTTGTTCAGGACTTAAAACCGCACTTGGCGCTTCTTCAATTACTTTTTGATTTCTTCTTTGAATACTGCATTCCCGTTCAAAAAAGTAGAGGTAGTTACTATGTTGGTCACCCATTATTTGCACTTCGATGTGCTTGGGAGAATTGATGAATTTTTCAACAAATACAGCGTCATCACCAAAGGAATTCTTTGCTTCACTTACAGCCCGTTCCATTTGTTCAATAAATTCATCAGAGTTTTGCACGATTCTCATGCCTTTACCTCCACCACCGGCACTGGCTTTAATCATGACGGGATATCCAATCTTTTCGGCCACTTCTTTAGCTTTGTTAATATCGCTAATGGGTTGATCCATTCCCGGTACTAGTGGGACATCAAATCCTATAACAGCTCGTTTTGAGGCGAGTTTGTCCCCCATTACTTCAATTGCTTTTGGTGAAGGTCCAATAAATGCCATTCCAGCGTCAGTTATTGCTTTTGAAAAAGTCGCATTTTCAGAAAGGAATCCATATCCTGGATGAACTGCATTTGCTTGGGTGGCGTGGCAAGCTTCCAGGATTTTGTCAATCCTTAAGTATGATTGAGAGGATGGGGGTGGTCCAATACAAACTGCCTCATCAGCATAAAGGACATGCGGTGAAGTTTGATCCGCTTCACTATATACGGCAACCGTGCGAATCCCGAGTTCCTTTGCAGTTCTCATTACACGCAGTGCAATTTCTCCTCGGTTAGCGACCAAAATCTTGGAAATTTTAGTTGTCATGATGCCATATTTAGATATTCAGACTAAAAATACTTGAAAATAAGTCTACATCATGCGGCCGAAATCAATTTGTGTTAAATTTGTGCCGTCAAATTAACGAGGCAGTATTATAATCTTTTAGATGGATTTATTTGAGAAATTATTGCAGGACAGAGGTCCTTTAGGAAGTCATTCACATTACGATGACAATTTCTATATGTTTCCGAAGTTGGAAGGGGAGATTTCCCCTCGAATGCAATTCAAAGGAAAGAATGTGCTCAACTGGAGCCTAAACAATTATCTCGGGCTAGCAAACCATCCTGAGGTCAGAAAAGCGGATGCAGATGCTGCAGCTGAATACGGGTTAGGCTATCCTATGGGAGCAAGAATGATGACTGGAAACTCTACTCATCATGAGGAATTGGAGCAACAACTGGCGGATTTTGTAGGAAAACAGTCAGGATTGCTGCTTAACTATGGATATCAAGGTGTGTTGTCGGTGATAGACGCGCTGGTGGATAGAAAGGATGTGATAGTTTATGATGGTGAATGTCATGCCTGCATCATTGATGGCGTACGACTCCACATGGGCAAAAGGTTTGTCTATCCTCATAATGATATTGAAAACCTGCAAAAGCAACTTAAGAGAGCTGAGAAAATTACAGCTGAGACTGGTGGTGGTATTTTGGTGATAACTGAAGGTGTTTTCGGAATGTCCGGAAACATGGGGAATCTAAAGGATATTGTTTCGCTTAAGGACAAATACAATTTCCGTTTGTTGGTGGATGATGCTCACGGGTTCGGTACCATGGGTAAAACAGGTGCTGGAGCAGGAGAGGAGCAAGGTGTTCAGGACGGAATCGATATTTACTTTGGAACTTTTGCCAAAGCGATGGCAGCAATTGGCGGGTTTTTAGCTGCTGATACAGAAATCCTGGATCATTTAAAATACAATTTGAGATCACAAATATTTGCAAAGTCTTTGCCAATGCCTCTAGTAGTTGGTTTAAAGAAGCGACTAGAGTTGATCAGAACAAAACCTGAGCTTAAGGATAACTTATGGAACATCGTCAATGCGGTACAAGATGGATTCAGAAGCAAAGGATTTAATATTGGAACAACACAATCGCCAGTGACACCTGTAATCCTTCAGGGGGGAACTTATGAAGGGGTAAACTTGGTGCGTGATCTAAGATTTACTCATAATATTTTCTGCTCTATTGTAGTTTATCCTGTTGTGCCAAAGGGTATGATTATGTTAAGGATTATTCCAACTGCGGTGCATACTTTGGACGATGTAGAGATCACACTCAAAGCTTTTGAAACCATTAAGGGTAAACTGGACAGTGGAGTTTATGCTGAAGAAGGCGAAGAAGCAGCAATTATGGCCTTTAATAAAGGTTTATAGGCGTTTTAATTAGTTTTTGTCAAAACATTTTAATTAAATTGCCACATCGAAAATATCAGTAACCTTATTATAAACTAATATGAAAAGATTTGAACAACTAAAAGAACTAGTTAACTCTTTGGAAGGAGATTTTGAAAAATTCTACGATAAGACCAACCAAGCTGCTGGTACTAGAGTAAGAAAAGGAATGCAGGAGATGAAGAATCTTGCACAAGAAATCCGAATTGAGGTTCAAAACAAGAAAAACGGATAATTTAGATTATCAGTTAACGTTAAAAAGAGGGATGCAATCGCATCCCTCTTTTTGTTACTAATTTTTCTTATTGATTAATCAGGAGATGTTGATGAGCAGATTTGATGTCATCAAATAGTTGCTCACTTCCTGCGTATAAAGGCATTCTGACTCGACGATTACACAAGTCGATGGTTTCCATTGCTGTTTTTACTGAAACAGGATTTCCCTCTCGGGCCATCAGTTTGTATAGGTCAGCCAATTGTGCATCCATCACTTTGGCTTTTTGATCATCGCCAGAAAGCTTTGTCCTAATCATTGAGGCAAATTCCTCTGGTAAATAATTTGCTATGACAGAAATAATACCAGATCCTCCCAAATCAATCATGGCTAATGCATTTGGGTCATCACCCGAAATTAGATGAAAACCCTGATTCACTTTTGTCGCAATTTGTTGGCATTGCTGCAAATCGCCAGATGCTTCTTTAACTCCGATGATATTCCCATGCTCGGATAAATGAACAGTCGAGTCAGCTTCCAAATTTATACCTGTGCGGAAGGGGACATTATACAATATGATTGGCCAGGGGCTATTGTCAGCCAGATAGCTGAAATGCTGAATCATCCCTTTTTGAGATGGTCTGTTATAGTAAGGTGTCACTGACAACAGGGCTGATATATCCAGACCACTAATCAGGTTGATTTCGTCAATCAGGGCCAAAGTATTGTTGCCGCCTAAACCATAAATAATAGGAACACCTGGTTTTAGTCCAATAATATATGTTAAAATTTTGAGTCTTTCTTCTCTCGAGAGCGTTGGGCTTTCTGCAGTAGTACCCATTACTACCAGATAGTCGACTCCACCACTAACCGTATGCGCTACAATCTTCTCCAGTGCAGCATAATCTACTTTTAAATCATTATCAAATGGCGTAACCAATGCTACGCCAGTGCCCCTCAGTTCATTCATTGTCACTACTGATCAATTTTAAATATTTATACAGGTCTTCCAATTCAGTTTCACTTTTCGGTTTAACACGCATGTTTAACCAATCGCTATTAGGCACATGAAATCCGACGAAATGGCTCGGGTGACATTTAGATGCAATAAGCTTCACCATGGGATGACCTTGACGGTCAAGTATTATGACCAAATCAAAGGGTTGGCTGATAAATGACAGACCTGCTTCCGACTTGATTTCTCCTAAAAGCGAGACATCATTTTTGGTGATCAATGGGTTTATTGCTGGTTGGTCTACTTTGCCACGCGAAGTTATACCAATTATGTGTATTAACTTTTGATCCTGCTCCATTCGCGATACAAATTCACTCAGTCTGTTAGGCAGCCGATCATCAGTGTTGATGATAATACCGACGAAATTAGCAGCCAAATACCCCTTAGAAGCTGGTCTGGTTTTCTTTAGTCCTCTATTGGACGAAATTTTGACGAAGAAATCCTTTAACATGGCCGCTAAGATATCATATTTCCGAATTCAATTTCAGAGATGATTTTAACTCCCAGCTTTTCTGCTTTAGCAAGTTTAGCGGGACCCATTTTATCACCCGCAATCAGGTAGTCAGTACTTCCTGAAACTCCTGAAAGTACTTTGCCTCCATTTGATTTGATTAATGTTTTGAGTTCGTCTCGTCCATATTGACTAAAAACACCTGACACCACAAATGAAGTACCTTCCAGCACTGAAGACACTTTGTTTTCTGTCTGCAGAGATTTGAAATTTAATTCAGCTTTCTTCAATCTATTGACCAAATCAATGTTGAGTGGATCTGAAAAAAACTGGACTATGCTTTCTGCAATTCTTTCACCTATTTCATGAACACCCGCAATGGTTTCCTGATCTGCTTGAATCAAATGATCAATATCCTCGAAATGCTCACTTAGTTTTTCAGCCACCGTTTTACCAACATACCGGATACCCATTCCAAAAAGGACGGTTTGAAAAGGCATCTCCTTAGACTTCTGTATAGATGAAATGACATTTTCTGCTGTTTTATCTTTGATTGATCTTGCTTTTGTTTCTCCTGACTCTTCTGTCAGTGTGAATTTCAAGCCATTGATCTGATCAAACGTCAGAGAATAAAGGTCTGCAATGTCCTTGATCAACCCAGCGTCCCATAATCCCCTAATGGTGCGCGGACCTAGTGAATCGATCTGCATTGCATTTCGAGAAATAAAGTGTTCAATTTTTCCAAGCACTTGAGGGGGGCAAGCCTTATCATTCGGGCAATAGTGATTGGCTTCTCCTTCTTTTCTTACCAGCGCTGTATGACATTCCGGACAAACAGTAATGTATTCTACGGGATGTGCACCGGTTTTGCGTTGAGCAGTATTAACTCCAGTAATTTTAGGAATAATCTCACCCCCTTTTTCTACATATACCTCATCACCAACATGGAGGTTGAGCCGTTGAATTTCATTGGCATTGTGTAGACTCGCTCGTTTAACTGTAGTACCAGCTAAAGAAACAGGCTTCAGGTTAGCCACAGGTGTGATAGACCCTGTTCTGCCGACTTGATAGCTCACTGATTGCAAATGTGTACTGGCACTTTCTGATTTGTATTTATAAGCGATTGCCCATCTTGGGCTCTTAGCTGTAAAGCCTAATTCTTCCTGTTGCGCTGTACTGTTCACCTTGATGACAATACCATCTGTATCAAGCGGAAGTTCTGCTCTTTTAGTCTCCCATTTGTCAATGTATTTAAGCACTTCGGCTATGTTTTGGCATTTCTCCCAAGACTGTGAGACGTTAAATGACAGTGTTTTTAGAAGCTCCAGACCTTCTTCATGACTCTCCAATTTTTTCTCAGCGCTCAAAAACGAATAGAGATAGCAGTCCATCTTTCGTTCGGCCACAATACTTGAGTCTTGCATTTTCATCGTTCCGGAAGCTGTGTTTCTAGGATTTGCAAATAAGGGACTACCATTTGCTGCTGCCTTGGTGTTCAACTCTTCAAATGCAGATAATGGCATAAATACCTCTCCACGTACCTCAAATGAATCAGGATAGTCTCCATAAAGTCTTAGTGGAAGTGTTTTGATCGTTTTAGCATTAACCGTGATATCATCACCTTTTGTTCCATCCCCTCTAGTGACAGCTCTAGTCAAGATTCCGTTTTCATACCAGATACTCAACGCCAACCCATCAAATTTGAGTTCACATACGTATTCATATGCTTCACTTCCAAGTAATTTTTTCACACGCTCATCAAACTCGATAAGTTCCTCTTGCGAATAAGTGTTCCCTAACGAAAGCATCGGGAACTTGTGAGTAACAGTTTCAAACTTCCTGGAAATAGTACCACCTACGCGCTGAGTGGGTGAATCTGGCCTTTTGAGTGTTGGATGAGCGCTTTCTAGTGCTTCTAGTTTCTTAAGCCTTTGATCAAAATCATAATCTGAAATTTCCGATCTGTTCTCTTGATAATACAAGTAGTTGTGATAATTCAGCTCATCTGTGAGTCTCGCTATTTCTTCCTGAAGATCGCTTTGATTCATTGTCTCTAACCTGATATGTATAGTTTTGCAATTTATTAGAATCAATTATTGGGAAGTGGAGGATAAGCGGATTTTTATTCTAAAAACAGCGGAGGAGATTTTCGCGAAAAATGGCATTAAACCTACTAAAGTGATTGACATAGCCAATCAGGCGCATATAAGTAAAAAGACGATCTATCAAATTTTTCGATCAAAAGAGAATCTGGTAAAGGAGGTTTTCTCATTTGCTTTGCAAAGAACTCATGATGAAATAGAGCAGGCGTTTAGTACAAATAAGGCATTTATTGAGAAGCTCGTTGATTATTTAACAGTAGTGAACAATTCACTAATAGCTTATTCAGATCCAGTTTTAGCGGAGTACGTTAGTCAATCATCTATCAAGCATCATATGGATGAATATTTGCAGTTTGCTGTATTTGATCGCTTTCCTCAATTTGTAAAGCAAGGTGTTAGTGATAAGTGTGTAAACCCCGAGACCAATGTTGACGCACTTGTACTTGTATTTAGAAATGCTCTTGGAAATCTATTAGGGGGCAAATCAGCAAAAGATCTTCCGGAAGGTTTTAAAATGGGTGATCATAAAGCACTATTTTGTCATAATCTGGTTCTCATATTTAGAGGAATTCTCAACGAAACGGCATTGCGTGAATTCAATGCAGCGGTGAAAGTTCATGCAACCCTAAATACCTACTACTAATGGCAGACTTTAAAGCCATCATAGCATCGAATATGATGCTCAAATTGATCTCAGAACTTGCTACAAAGGATGAGTTAGAAACTTATGTAGTTGGAGGCTTTGTCAGAGACGCACTCCTGGAGAGGCCATTGACAGATATTGATATTGTTTGCATAGGCAGTGGTATCGAACTAGCAGTAGCGTTAAAGGAGCGTCTGGGACCATCAGCCAACCTGACGGTTTATCAGAGCTTCGGAACAGCGGCTGTTACTTACCAGGGGGAGGTTGTGGAGTTTGTGGGGGCAAGAAAGGAATCATACCGAAAGGACAGTAGAAAGCCCATCGTTGAAAATGGATCGCTCCAGGATGATCAAAACAGGCGCGACTTTACCATTAATGCCCTTGCTGTATCGCTGTTAGAACACAATCTGGGCCAATTGATTGACCCCTTTGATGGTGTCTCTGATATCAAGCGTAAAATCATTAAAACTCCCTTAGAGCCAAAGATTACCTTTTCGGATGATCCACTGAGAATGATGAGGGCTGTAAGGTTTGCAGCGCAGCTCAAATTTGATATTGAAGCCAACACTTTTGAGGGCATAAGAAGTATGGCTGATCGCATTGACATTGTATCAAAGGAGCGAGTCGCAGATGAATTGCATAAAATTGTATTATCACCAGTTCCTTCATTTGGTTTTAAGTTGCTGTATCACAGCGACTTATTGAAACATATTTTCCCTGAATTCGAGAAATTAAAGGGCGTGAGTGTTCGTGATGGAAAAGGGCACAAGGACAATTTCTATCACACCTTACAGGTGCTGGATAACATTTCGGAAGTGACTGATGAACTATGGTTGAGATGGGCGGCCATTATGCATGACATTGCGAAACCAGCTACACAGCGTTTCAATAAACGAGCTGGCTGGACTTTTCATGGACATGAAGACCTTGGAGCTAAGTGGGTTCCAAAGATCTTCAGGAGAATGAAATTACCACTTAATGATCACATGAAATATGTTCAAAAACTGGTTAAACTTCATTTGCGTCCAATTGCGTTGGTCAAAGAAGAAGTCACCGATTCGGCTGTTCGACGTTTGGTTTTTGAAGCGGGTGATGACATTGATGACCTAATGATGCTTTGTAGAGCAGATATTACTTCCAAAAACCATGATAAAGTGAGAAAATACCTCGCCAACTTTGGTAAGGTTGAACAAAAAATCAAAGAAGTCGAAGAAATGGATCGCGTCAGGAATTTTCAAAATCCTGTGACAGGCGAGGATATTATGCAACTTTTCAATGTAGAACCATCGAAAATTATCGGTGAGTTGAAAGAGGAAATAAAGGAAGCCATACTTGAGGGTGTTATACCCAATGAAAGAGAAGCAGCAATTAAACTGATGCGTAATATTGCGCAAAAGAAGGGGTTGGTGTAGAACTGTTCATATTGTCTATATTTGCGGGTTTTAAAATTCAAATAAGTTATAATGAAAAGAGTACTAGTATTGGCACTTGGGCTGTGTGTTGCAGGATTAGCAAGTGCTCAGGAACGACAAGCAAATGACACGTTACCTCCTATGGGTGTCCAGCAGCAAGCATTTATTTATGGTCTTGCTATGAAATACAATGATTTGAATATGGCAAAATCGGCTTTGTACAACATATTGTCGTACAATCCAGCCAACGTTAATATACTAGATTCCTTAGCGTTATTATATTTTGAAAATCAGGAGTTTGCTCCAGCGGTTTTAATCAGTCAGGATATTTTGGCCATTAACCCTAAGGATATGTTGGCCACAGAAATTGCTGCTTTGAGCTTTGAGCGATTAGGAGTGAAGGATAGAGCCATACCACACTACGAAAAAATGTATCTGGCCAATAACAACATCAACTTACTGTATCAGATTGCCTTCTTGCAGTTGGATGTAAAGCGATTTAATGAAGCAGATAATAATGCTGATGTAATCATTGCAGATGCCAAGGCTGAGACACTTAAAATGCTGTTTCCTCGAGTCAGACAGGGAGAAACTCAGGAAGTATCTCTAAAGGCTGCTGCTTACCGTTTGAAAGCAATGATTCAGGAGGAAAAAGGAAATACTGATGAAGCCAAGTCTTTGTACTTAAAGACGCTTGAATTAGCTCCTGGTTTTGAAATGGCACAACAGCAATTAGCTGCCGTAAAATGATCTTAATTTTGGCTACTGCTCGGCTACTTGTTTTAGCCGAGCAAGCCAATTTAGCAAGTCTGAATGTACACCATGATGGGAATAAAAGAGAGTAGATAAAATACCCTCAATGGACATTTCGACACTGGCTATAGTCTGATATTCTTCTGTCTTTTCCAGTTTCCAGATCAAAATACACTTCAGCCATTTTGTCTTACCATTTGAGGACAATAGGTAAGGCGCTTTTATTGATTCAATCGTATTGTGAAATTTGTGACCTCTCATGTTTAGGTCATACCTGGTCCCCTCACTTACTTGGTCTGAAATTTGCGTAACAATTTCTGAATTCCATTCATGCCATTTATCAATGGACATGACATGGTCCCAGATCTTCTCTATTGGTGCATTAATAATGGTCGACTGAGCGTCACGAACACTGGCTTGCTCATTGATCTTTCCATTTCTTGCTAGGCTTAGGTGCTTTTGTGTCATGCTTAAATATTACCAACTATAAATGTATGAAAATGTATTCACCTAAAGCGAATAAAAAACTTGAACTTTTAGCATTTTCGTGCGTTACATTTGTCTTAAGATAATTTAATCATGGAAAGGGCAGTATTTGGTGCAGGCTGTTTTTGGTGTACAGAAGCGATTTTTCAAAAGCTTAATGGGGTGATAAGTGTGGACCCTGCATATACCGGTGGGCATAAGGATAATCCTACTTACAATGAGGTATGTATGGGGACGACAGGTCATGCCGAAGTTATCGATATAACCTTTGACCCTGACGTCATTACTTTTGGGCAGTTGCTTGAGGTTTTTTGGAAGACCCACGATCCTACAACATTAAACCGACAGGGAAATGATATTGGTACCCAATACAGATCTGCAATTTTCTATAGTAATGAATCACAGCGCTCAGTTGCCGTATTATCAAAAGAAAAGCTTGACGAATCGGGAGCCTGGGAGCAACCTATCGTGACCGATATTGTTAAATTAGGTGCCATATACCCAGCTGAAAATTATCATCATAACTACTTCAATGCCCACAAATCAGAGGCATATTGTGCAATGGTTATTAAGCCTAAGCTGGATAAGTTTGAAAAAGCTTTTAAGCCACTATTGCATTAATAATTAAGAGCTGTCTCGTCTTCCATTTCAATGGTATAGGGTACCCATATTTCATCGATTAGACCATTTGATTCATTTGGGATTTGCCCAAGATGCTTCCACTTATGTGATGTCAGACTTGGCTTGAATGTGATGCTGAGGTCCTGAATATTATTGTCCCCTGGATAAGCCATTTGTATGTTCTCGACATAGGAGTTTCCATTGTAAGAATATGTACCACCTCCGGCTCCAAAGATTTGATCACCATCTCGATCATACTTCATCCACACAAAATGTGTTGGTGTTATAAGCTTCATATAGCCAGTAAACTCCGGGTAAGACAAATAGGGGCCTTCATTTGTCTCTCGATATGAAGAAAGATTCCAGCTACCAATCAGTGCATGTTTGTTGCGTTCCTGTGGAGCTATTGGACTCCAAACCTCTTCGATTTTAGTAGAACCAATTACCTTGATCCCATCTTCACCGATTCCCATTTGCTTTGCATGTCCTGTATGCATCCATTTTCCGTCTTTCATTTCCACTTCGAATGGAATTGATTGCCCAAGTTCACTAGACCCGGGGGGGTAAAAGAAATCTATTTTTTCAATGTACTTATTATCCTTAAACGAATAGGTGCCACCACCCATGCCCAACAGCATATTTGACTGAGCGTCATATTTATACCAGGTAAAATGTGTCGGCGTGATATGCTTTTGATAAATAACATATTCCTCATACTGCTGCCAGTCCTTACCGTTGTTGGCATGATCTATGTAAGATATGAGCTCCCAGGAACCTTCCAGACTGGTTGCCGTGTAATCCTGAGTCTGATTACTTAGCGTCGAAAAATGAAAAGCCAGAATAATAAAGACAAGAGATTTCATAAGACTATCAGTTTGGGTTGCTTAATAATTTAAAGAAAATCCAATAAAAAATCAATTAAATGGGGGAGAGATTATGGCGTGAGTTCAGGAATTGACCGAGTAACAACTGTTTGTGGATCCTTCAAAATGAAAAAGTATATAACTTGTGAGTTAATGAAATCATTGTGCATCATATTTGGATTTTTTCTTGTTTTCGTAACTGATTCGAAAGCTCAAGGAGATACAGTAGAGTTGGTTGGTGTTTACCAGGGAGTATCGCTATTCATACAAAATCCATTTATTCGAACACAGCAAAAATTCTGTGTTGAAGGGGTTTATGTCAATGGCAACAAGCTGAATTTAAATTATCGACTTAGTGCACTTAAGATAGATTTTGACCAACAGGATCTTTATACGCCAGTGTCGGTAAAGGTGATAGCCTCGGATTCACTTTGTATTCCGGTGATCATTAATCCAGATGCCATATTATTTCACACATTCTTCAAATTCAATCAGGCGGCAATCTCGGATAGCGCAATCATTTGGTCAACAGAAGGGGAGAAGGTAAATGGTGAATACGTTATTGAAAAACAACAGAGCGGTATTTGGTCAGAATTGATTCGAATGCCATCAAATGGAGAATTTGAAAAATCAGAGTATGCCTATATTCCGGATCTGGAAGAAGGAGGTAATAAGTTTCGCGTCAAATATGATTTTGGGAATGGAAGATTCCTGTATTCCCGGGAATTAATTTTCGACTTTTATCCTGATCCCGTAACATTCGAACCAAAGGCTACCCGGTCGAGGCTTTCATTTTCACGAGTAGCCAAGTATGAAATTTATGATCCAAACAGCAAACTAGTTATGCAGGGACAAGCCGCTGAAGTTGATGTTCGCGGGTTGATACCTGGAGATTATGTGATCTATTTTGATGGTAAGGATCCAGGTGTTTTTCGCAAGGAATAAGCCTGCTAAATCAACGAAATCCCAAAAAAGTTATTGAAAAGGACCAAAACGAAAAGTAACGCCAACAAAACGGGACATATATATGAAATGGTGATGTCAAGGTATTTGTTGATAGCGCTTCCCTTGAAATTTCCAAAACCCTGACTTAGTTCCTCGTTTAGGTTTTCCTTTTTCCAGATATAGGCTGCAAATGTTACAATGCACATACCTCCAAAGAGCAAAAGCGTGTCCGATAGTTTAGCTACTAAAGACAAAAAGTCGTTTGATCCTGGAATGACGATAGCATTACTAAAGAAGTCAGATGCTCCATTAGCTAGCATAGAAGGAATGCCAACTAAAAATATTACACTGGCAACCAGAACAACGGCTCTTTTTCGTCTCATACCCAGCTCATCCACAACGTAAGAAACAGGGACTTCCAGAAGCGATACAGTTGATGTAAGCGCTGCAAATGATAGCAGAAGGAAAAAGAAGGCACCAATGAAGCTTCCTATGGTAGGTCCAAGTGTTGCAAACACTTTTGGTAGCGTAACGAATATCAGTCCTGGTCCTGCCTGATCTGAAGCAACCATGCTCATGTCTCCTCCATTATTGAATGCAACCAACGGGAAAATCATCAAGCCGGCGATGAAGGCGATTCCAACATCAGTTAAGGTGATTAATGAAGCTGAAGAAACAATATTGTCTTGTTTGGAAAGATAACTACCATAGGTGATAAGGGCGCCCATACCCAACGAAAGGGAGAAGAAGGCCTGCCTGAGAGCGCCACTGACAGTAGAAGAGTCTATTGCAGACAAATTGGGCACCAGATAAAACTTAATGCCAGCAAACGCATTTGGAAGTGTAAAGGAATAGATCACCATGAGTAGAATCATCAGGATCAGAGAAGGCATAAGAATCTTGGCTAATTTCTCGATTCCTCCGGACACACCTTTGGAAACAAAGTATCCGGTGAATACCATGAAGACGAGCCCATAAATGGCAACCTTAGACAAATCAGAAGTGAACACTCCAAACGAATCCGCAACGGCAAAGTTTCCGCGTATCACTTCCAAAAAATAGCCGAGTGCCCAACCGGCAATTACATTATAGAATGATAGAATTAATATGCCTGACAGTAAACCCAGCTTACCAATGAAATTCCATTTTTTATATCCCAAACTATTGAAAGCACCAATAGGATTTTTTGCTGTTTTCCTTCCTATTGCAATTTCTGTTACCATGACTGGAAAGCACAATAAAAAGCAGAATATTAGATACATCACTACAAAAGCGGCACCACCACCCAAGCCAACTTCAAAAGGGAATTTCCAAATGTTCCCAAGTCCAACGGCCGATCCAGCTGCAGCCAGAACAAATCCCATTCTACTAGTGAATGAGCCACGTTTAGTAACCATAAAAAATGATGCTTATTTTAATAGATCTGTAAATGAGAAGTCAAATATAGAGGAAGAGTGAAGATTAATTCATGTCGTCTTCACTGTCTGCCGGGACTTCAAAAGGGAGTCCAAAGAGATGTTGATTTTTGATGATATCACCAACTCGCTTAGGAACCATTTTTTCCCAAGAATTATCACCATTTTTGATTAAAGCCAAAGCTTCATCACCTACAATGTGAAGGTCTGCGATTTTAGCTCCCTTTAAATCCTGAATTTGTCCATTATCCTTCAAGTACTGATACAAATGCATAAGGTGCTTTGGCGCAACGAAATCTTTCGTTGTAATGACTTTGCCTTTTTCACTCAATCCTGGATAAATGTACAGCTTGACATTGGATCCAAATAATCGTCCAAATGATTCGAGAATACCTCCCTTGAGATTTTGGTAGTACGACTCATCGAAGATTCGCTCGAGATTACCTATACCGCAAATAATACCCAATAGCTGACGTCTTGTGAAATTTGATAAGTAGGAGGCCAGTTTATAATGTTCCTGATAATTTGAGATGACAACAGTTTGACCAAGTGAGCATAGTAAATCAACACGATCAAGGAAGTCGGTTTCATCCACTTCGCCCTCCATGGACAGATCGTTCAGGGTAAGTTCGGTTAGGGCCAAGGTGTTTGCCGGGTCAACCTCTTCTTCTGCACGGAAAGCGCGCAGAGCTGTCAGCATCATATCGACATTTACTCTTGTTACCGGTCTGAAACGGCCTCTTAACACCAGAATATTCTTCTTGTAAAGAGCTTCTGAAGGCTGAAGTACATTCCCCTTGGATCCAAACATAGCAGCATGAGTCAGGCCATGTCGTACTAGTAAAAGGCTGGTCAGTCGATTGTCAACATGGTGAAAATCTGGTCCACTGAGACTAAACATGTCGATTTCCATGCGGTCATGAGACAGGTTGTCACGTAGAGCCAGTATTATGTCTTCTGCCTCCGGATAATGATAGCAGGCATGTATCAGGTTTACTCCAACCATTCCAAGCAGTTGCTGCTGCCACTGAGCATCATTGTCTTTTAGCTGAACATGAACAATACAGCTATTTGGTTCAGATTGAGGGTGTTTTTGAAACCTTAGTCCGATCCAACCATGTGATAGATTGGTTTTCTTATAATTGAGCGTTTCAACTGTATTGGCAAAGGCAAAGAAATGAGACTTCTTTGCTCGTTGCGTGAGTCGCTGTGAAAGTAGTGAGTACTCTCGATCCAGCATCTTATGAAGCTTCTCTTCACAGACATATCTCTTTGCTTTTCCATATATGGCATCACTAAAAGTCATGTCATACGCACTCATGGTTTTAGCGATGGTACCTGAGGCAGCTCCGGCTTTAAAGAAATGAGACGCGACTTCCTGACCACCACCTATTTCAGCGATAGTTCCATAAATTCTTGGGTCCAGGTTAAGTTGTAACGCTTTTTCCTTGGTGGTGAGTTTCTTGAATGCTTCCATGAGACAGATGAAAGTTTAAAATTAGATAAAGAATATGTAAATGCTACGGCAAACCAATAATACCAATAGATTTAAAACTGGTTCATACTAACCTTAACAATCCTTAAGCGAAATTGATTATTGCAGGTTCTGTATTTTTGGAATAGAGGAATCACAACAATTCATATCTTTGAGATAAGACCGAAAATGAGATGCTCAATTTTTATCAAATTGTCAAAGAGAATTTAAATTTTAATAGGTTCCAATACAAGGATACGGTATGTCTTGAGTACACGTGCCCCATAGAGGCAGAAGATGTAGGTATCTATTCCAAATGTGATTACATCGTTCATGTATTGAGTGGTAGAAAAACCTATAAAACCATTGATGGAGAATGGACACTGGAACCAGGTCAAACGCTTTATCTTAAAAAGGGAGCTGAACTCATACATCAATATTTCGATGACGAATACTGCATGTTGGCTTTTTTTATTTCTGATGATCTCATACGTGAAACGTTCAATGAGTTAAAGGGAGAATCACTTCCCGAGCAAAAGAAAGTCGGTGCAGATGCAACAGGCATGGCCATTGATTCGAGTCAATTTCTTGATGGATATTTTCATTCTATGCTCAATTATTTTCGGGGTATCAATCGACCAGCGGACTCAATTCTTGTACTCAAGCTTAAAGAATTATTGATCTCTTTAATGAATGATAGTCCGACATTGACACATTATTTCCAACAACTATCTGAGTCCTCAGGTCCGTCTATCAAAGAAGTAATGGAGCAAAACTATTGCTATAAATTGAAGTTGGAAGATTACGCAGAATTAACCAACAAAAGTCTTTCAGCCTTTAAAAGGGCCTTTAAGGAGGCCTATAATGAATCTCCAGGTAAATGGATTACCAAGCGCAGAATTGACCATGCTTTAAATGTTATGCGAAATACTTCATTAAACGTTACTCAAGTAGCTTTTGAAAGTGGTTTTGAAGATCTTTCACATTTTAGCAGGGTATTCAAGTCAATTGTAGGAGTAAGCCCGGGTCATTTTAGAAGCAATTTGGTAGAATAGTCTATCTGGCCTGATTCATCAACATAGTGAACTTTTCAGCAAAGGTTAGCAGCTGAATTGACAGCTACTTTGTGTTCATCAATTAAACAATGAGCACATGACAACTTCTGAAACTATCTATCCTGTCCAGTTCATGCGCACTTCCGTAGTTGAAGTCGATGAAAGGACCACCAGACAACTTGAAGCACTACGATCCTTTTGCATTGGCTTGCGGAATAAGATTGTTTGGGCGCAAGGATCCTCCTTATCTGTAATTCCCGAACTGCAATGCTTGAAAGTCGATAGGCTTGACAAAATGAGTGCCTTGTTCACTACAGATCATTGCCATGTGTTGATTGAGGATGAATTTGTTAAAATTTCCTTGATATACTGGGAACCAGGAAAGTTGAGTAGCATTCATGGACACCCATCAGGAGGATGCGTATTCAAGGTATTATCCGGTCAACTCAATGAGATGCGATATACTAGCTCTCAGGTTCCAGTGCTTCTGGCTACTTCTGATTATCAGACAAATGGAATCGGGTATATACATGATGAGATGGGCTACCATGCAGTTGGTAATTCATATGTAAAACCAGCCTATAGTATTCATGTATACAGTAAGGTAAATAATCATAACTAACAGTAAATCATTAATATAAAACAAATAGCAAAATGAAAAAGCAACTTGTAGTAATTATCTCAGAAGGTCTTGACAATGAACGCGCATCAGTAGCCTGGAGTATTGCAAATGGTGGGATTAATAACGACTTAGAAGTTTCAGTATTCTTAGTGAGCTCAGGAGTAGATTGGGTCAGAAAAGGCGCTATGGAAAGACCTCACCTCAATCCTGAAGATCCGACTATGAACAACATGATTCAAAATGTATTGGATAGTGGATGTGCAATTGGGGTTTGCCCACCATGTATTAAAGTGAGGGGCTATACAGTGGAAGACTTAATCGATGGTGTAGAGGTAGTTGGTTCCGGATTCATTCATGAGAGAATAAAAAATGGTGCTGCAACACTGAACTTTTAATACAGTCTGAACTGTTCTTGAAGGAGCTATTCAATTTACGAATAGCTTTTTTCATTTCATTGATAATTTGTGCCAGTTCATTTACCAATATATGAAGCTTAGAGAATTATTCAATACTCTTGCAATATGAGCTTGATAGCAACAGAATATGCTGATGCATGTAAAAGCGATCGATTTTGTCAGTTCGTTTCCAGAGAAGGTGCATACGAACCTCACGAAGTAGAACATCTGCAAACCACGATCATTTCAAAGAAGCTATCACAGATTTTGTATGTGAGTGTAACGTTAGCGGTCTGGAGTACGGTAGCAATGTGGGTTGACATGGTCATTTTACCCTTTATCATTGTCTATACCATTTCATTCCCAGGAGCTGTTTATTATCCCTTACTGTTTCCAGTTGTTTGGGCCATGATCAATGCCGCTTTCAAGTTTGTTTATGTCACTCGAGTTCTCGGTGATGTGATCAGCACCAGAGATCGTTTGCTAGCTGTTTTACCATATGCTGGAGCTGCATTTCTATTAAAAGAATGGTTCGTCGGTGATACTTTGTTGCGTCGTGCTAGTCTGGATTATATTTCATTTCACAAGAAAAAGACTATTAGGCGAGTTCTTTCGTTTGTTGGGTTGAAATAACTTTTGGCAGCAATCGGTCAGGCCTTCTTTACAAATTTTGATTTTAAGGCCATAGGCCCAAATCCATCAATTTTACAATCAATATCATGGTCTCCTTCAGTGAGCCTAATGTTTTTGACTTTTGTTCCTGATTTTATTGGTTTTGGATACCCTTTGACTGGGAGATCTTTAATAATGATAACCGCATCTCCATCTTGAAGGGCATTTCCGTTGGCATCCTTTATGACTGAATCGACCAATTGGTTATCATTGTCATCTGGGTGCCATTCATGTCCACATTCGGGACACATCATAAGGTTGTCGGTGGGATAACCGTATGGAGATTGGCATTCAGGACAGTTTTGCGTTTCAGACATAATTTAGTACATATTGATCATCGCAAAACTAGATGATGCTAAGCGGCTTTTTTTCTTATCGTCTGATTGAATGTGTCTAGCAATGCGGGTAGCATATTTTGGGCACGTAGATTGTTGACCGATTGTTTTCGTACGCGTTGAATCATCTTTAAAACAATTTCATTTGCTTCATCCAATTCTGCAGGATCAAATTCATTTGTATAAATGGCGGTATTCATAATGGAGTATATTTAGTAAGATGATTGATTAAACGGATTTATTTATACGTTCTTTGCAATAATTGATCCGCTTATTAGGTGTGTCGCACAGACAACCTTTTAGAAGTTTTAGCTCAATTGATTTTACTTGAAATGTAACCTCGGTTGTTATGCTGCTTCTTTTTTAATTCCTCTTCGATAGCAGTAGAGTACTTTTGTTAGCGATCTGATCATTTTATGGGCTGCTAAACTATTTGGACTTTGCTTTTTAATCCTGCAAAGCATTTTGTTCGCAATATCAGCTGATTCGATTCGCTCATCGTCACTCAACTGTTCCAATTCGAGTATGTAATCTCTAATGTCATCCATGAATTAATAAGTAATTGACCGAACAAGGTTAACGCAGATTGCTATTTGGAGTTGCAATGGTGTTAGCGAATTGTCTGGAGGAATTCATTTCTTCAAAACCCTTTATGTAACGGTTTAATGATAAAAGGATTATATTACTATTCAGATCACATTGAATAAACAACAATTCATAAAGTTTAGATTAATGATTATAACACTCCTGGATAACTTGGAGTGTTTTTTTTGTGAAATGGAAGATTACCTGAAAAAGAGGGAACACAATAGATTATAATCAGCATTATTTGAAAATAAAATTAACCTTTTACCTTGGTCTCCGTTATACCTAGATATTCTATGTATATAGGTAAAAAAGGTATCAATGAACAAATTTTCAAAATCACTCATTGCAGCATCATCCAGGCCGCTGATATTGGCCATTCTTCAACAAGGTCCTAGCTATGGATACAGCATCATTCAACAGGTTAAAGAACTATCTAGAGGTGATATCGAATGGACAGATGGAATGATGTATCCTATTCTCCATCGGCTGGAAAAAGAGGGACTTGTTGTTCCTGAATGGAAACAAACAGATGGAGGGAGACATAGAAAGTATTATGCAATAACTGATCAAGGTAAACTTGCCCTTCATGGTGAGAAAGAGGATTGGATAAAGATGAATACTATCATTATGAAGTTGTGGGACCTAAATGTTGATTCAATATGAAAAAGTTCAATCTGGACAAACAAATTACGAAATGGCGCAACCAACTTTATCAACATCAATATTTGGAAGAAGGTGTGATAGAGGAATTGGAGGATCATTTGAGAGAAACGATCGACGATTTGATGCAACAAGGCACGGCTGTAGAAGAGGCATTTAGCCTGGCTGTAAATAAGCTTGGTGAACCTGAAAGCGTCAATGAAGGCGAACGACAAATCCGAAGCAGCACTATTTTAAATCAGCTCATGCCTAATCTATTGAAAACTGGAATTAGGCAAATCAGGAGAAATAGATTGACAAGTACGATTAACTATTTAGGCCTAACATTAGGATTCGTAAGTGTTATTTTTATTTCCTTCTTCGTGTTTGATGAATTGACCTATGAGACGCATCATCCTGATTACGACAAGATTTATAGATTATCATATTCATTTAAAGGGGAGGACGGTGAGATTGAAGACAGGGCATATACCTCAGGTATGTGGTCGGATATAATCAGGGAAAAGGTCCCAGGCGTTGAGGAATCATTGAGGTATCTGATGTTGAGCTACGGGTATTTGTATGATCCACAAACCAATCAATCATTTTATGAAGAAGGTATTTATTGGGCGGATCAGAATTTTTTTGATTTTCTGAACTATTCATTTAAGTACGGCACACAGCAATCTCAGCTTCAGGATCTTAGCTCAATTGTTCTTACCGAAAGAACTGCTAATAAGTTATTTGGAAATGTTAATCCCATTGGTAAAACCATCTATTACAGGAGAACTAGTCGGGAAATTCCTTTAACTGTTACAGGCGTAATATTCGATCCACCTTCCAATAGTTTATTTAAACCTGATTATATAGCTAACATTCAAGCTGTTCAATCCATTTATGGGGATGAATATCGTGGTTGGGTGGATCAGAACATAAGGCCAGGCTATATATCTACATACATTAAGCTTAATGATCCTTCGTCTATCGATCAGGTCAAAGCTACTCTTATTGAGCAATGGAAAATGCAAATACCAGACATAGCAGCGAGCATTACACCACTGGTTACACCATTGCGATCCATTCATTTCAATCCACCAGTTAAATGGGAGACAGACAATCCAATAAGCATGAGTTATATATTTGGATTGATCTTAATTGCCTTATTCATCTTGGTAATAGCGATGACCAATTATGCCAGTCTAACCACGGCATATGGGAGTAAAAGATACAAGGAGATGGCCCTGCGTAAAACATTTGGAGGAACCGAATTTCATTTGGGTTTCCAGCAAATGCTTGAATCATCATTGATGATATTATCAAGCCTATTTATTGCTGCGATCGTTTCTTTCTTTTTAACACCATTTTTCAGTTCACTGGTGGACAAAAACATGGATTTTATTAAAGTGGTGAGTAGTCTTTTCTATTTGCAATATGCTATTCCGATTGTTGTACTTATCGTCATCATTGCCGGTGGGTTTCCTACATTGTATTTCACCAGACGATCAAAAACGATTGTAAACATTTCTCAACTTTTTGTTAAGGAAAAGTTCAATTCTCCTGGTAGAAATGCGATCGTTACCTTTCAGTTTGCTATAGCCATAATTATGATCATATGCACGGTTACCATTTACCGTCAGCTAGACCTGATCAATGATGGATTTTTGGCCAAAAACCGAAATACCGTAATTGGAATCAGAACATCAAGAATGGGAGATTCTATTCAGGCCCAACGATACAAACAACAGATCGCTAATTTAAAGGGAGTGATGAACTCAACGCTTGGTGAACACCTGCCCAAACAATCAGATTTTGGCAGAATTGATACACGATACTTTACAGATCAAACAGGCGAGCAAGCGTACTACTGGGATAAGTTTGAAGTTGATGGAGGTTTTTTGGATACTTACAATCTTAAACTAATTGCTGGTCGTGATTTCAATAGAAATATTGAGGCAAGAGCGCTGATCGTCAACAAAAAATTGGTTGACCGTCTTAATCTTACTCCTTCGGAGGCGATAGGAGTTAGGTTAACTGAAGATAGCATGAACTATGTATACAGTGCGGCGAATGGCGTAATCGTTGGTGTTGTGGAAGATTTTAGCTATCGATCTATTAAAGAAGAAATCAAACCTCTTGTGATTACTGCAGACAATTATGTAGAAGGGGTAATGTCTGTGCGACTTGAGAAGTCTGATGTACAGGAAACTTTAATGGCGCTGAAGAGTGCTTTTCATGAAGTTTATCCTACAAGGCCGTTTGAATATTGGTTTTTGGATAAGGAATTTGATCGATTATATCAACAGGAAAGACGATTGGGTCGGTTGCTACCCATTTTTGCCGGACTGGCGATTACAATAGCGCTCTTAGGTTTATTTGCTTTGGCATCTTACATCGCCGAGGTAAGGCAAAAAGAAATTGGAATAAGAAAGGTACTGGGTTGTTCTACTTATGGCATTTTACGAATGTTGATGACGCAAAACCTGTACACCATTCTTGGAGCTGTTACATTAGGTGTTCCTATCTCATATTTTGCAATGAATTATTGGTTGGAAGATTTCACCTATAGAACTGATGTTGCATTGTGGGTGATATTTGTAGCTGTGATGAGCATTACCCTTTTTGCATTATTGATCATCGGTTTGCAAAGCTTTAAAGCGGCAGTGCAAAATCCAGTTAAGAGCATTAAATATGAGTAATGGCATTAACCGATCGCTAGTGACCAAACTGCAAGGCATTAATTGTCTGATCCAATATCCTGTTTCGGAGGATAACCAAATAATTCTTTATAAGATGTACTGGAGTATGATTGACTGTTAAAACCCACTGCATAAGCTACCTCCGAAATGTTGCCTGCACCTTGGTTAAGTAAATCTTTTACTCTATACAGCCTATAATTTCGTGTGAAAAGCGTCGTGGATTGATCCATGATGGCTTTTAGTTAGCGATTAGCTGAGATCTACTTATCCCTAAATCCAAGCATAATTCATCTACTCCAAACTGATCATTTGAAATATTGGTTTTAATCACTTCTTTTACCTTGTTGAGGAGCGCCTGAGTCGATTCCACCTTTACCTCTTCAGGTTTAAGGCTGATAGTGCCAGCATACTAATCCTTCCGCTAACATGCCTTAGTTGCATGGCCTACCATAAAAACCCTCTCTCAAGTTAGTCTCCAACCTTTGAATTAGTTGGTTCATTGTCGAGAGAAGAGATTTGACAAAATAAGGAGGGGTGTCAAAAGCCATCAATTTGCAGTACATACTGGCATTCAATTAATACACAACACCTGTTTTCATACTTGGATTGGTCATGGGTTCACCTTTTAGTAATGCCTCCATTACAATAGCTTTAGAAGGCCTTGGACGGATTCTATAGATGGTTGGCAAGCCCGTTTCTCGATGGAAATCATCAGGAGTTCTTACCGCAGGTAATGAATCGTTGGTGAGTGTTCTCATCTCGGACATTTTACCACGCATGTCACTTAATATTGATTGATACTCAGGGTCCAATGCAAGGTTTTTCAATTCAAATGGATCATTTTCTACATCATAAAGTTCTTCATCCTGCCTTGGCACCTGGAAACAAGCTAGCTGGGCATCATTCAGTGTACCCGCTTCGTATTCCTGGACCATTCCTGTCCAGGTAGGATCTCGCAAAACGTCTGCTGATGGCGTATTGGCCAAATCAGGGTAAAAATTCCGGATATATTTAAATTTCCTAGTTCTCACCGCCCGTGTATAATCTTCGAAATCATGCCAGTGATCCTCTGCATAGACCAAATCTCTTACCGATGCAGTTTCATCAGTAAACATGCCTGAAAGGTCAAACCCTTCGAATTGTTTCAATAATTCAAGTCCTGCAATCTTCATGAAAGTGGGCGCAATGTCTACCGAACTCACCATATTTTGGTTCTTAACACCTGCTGTAATTTCACCTGGCCATTTCACAATAAATGGTGTTTTAATTCCACCCTCGTAGAGTGTGGTTTTATCCCTTGGAAAAGCCCGGCCATTGTCAGTGATAAACAAAATCACGGTGTTGTCTGATACACCTTGATTTTCCAATTCGCCAATCACATCACCAATGTATTGGTCCATTCTGGTGATCTCATCGTAATAGAGTCGATAGTCTTTCCTACTGCTATCATTATCTGGATGATAGGGAGGGAGTATTACTTCTTCTGGTGTGTGGGGTTGTTCAATGATGTTTTCATCATAGTAGGGTCTATGAGCATCAAAAGCTGCTAACCAAAGAAAAAACGGCTTTTCTTTGTCTCGTGCCTGCAATAGGTTCACCCAATCGTCACAGCCACTTCCATCTCCAATCAATCGCCTGTCAACACCATTGGCTTCAAGGTTTTCATTCCATTTGATTGGCATCAAGGTATCAAAGTCGTCTTCAACATGTGGGCCCATATGTTGTTTCCCAGCCAAACCTGTCCAGTATCCCGCATTTTGCAGCTCCTTTACAAACGTCTTTTTACTCTCGGGGAGCGGCCAATGCAGCTGCTCTGCATCTGTGTTGTGTGGATATTGACCAGTAATGATGCTTGTTCGGCTGGGACTACAAGAGCTGGTAGTCAGGAAAGCTTGCGTAAACATCATGCCATCGGCAGCCAATTGGTCTATGTTAGGTGTTCGCACATTTGGATTACCGTACACACCTATGTCATTCCAGTTGACATCATCAGCGATGATAAAGACAATGTTAGGTCTGGATTCACCTATAGATTCCTCATTGGATTGACATGATATCAATGTTAGGATAAATACCGAGATGAAAAACAGAACTTTCATGCAATTATTAATAGAAATGAGATTATGCAAATTGTAAAATAAAGGCTTTTTGTTTCATGGCATGATCACACGGTTGTCTCTGTAATTAAAGTCATGTGACCTTATCTAAAAACAGGTATTTCCAATCTAAATATTGACAATGACCTTGATCAAAACTATCTTCAATCGTATAAAGACGCCACGATGAAAAACTTTCTTGTAATAACTGCTGACGATTATGGGGCATGTAGGTTTATAGATGCAGGAATCGATGATGCCATAGAAGCTGGTCAAATCACAGCAGTAGCTGCTTTGTCAAATGGTCAAACAGAGGATTGGGACAGAGTAGTGACCATGCACGAAAAGTACAAGGACAAAATTGATGTCGGTTGTCATCTTAACATTACCAACGGCAGGCCATTACTTGCCTGGCCTAAGCACAATACGCGGAAATATAAGGGAGAACGATTGTTTAAATGGATACTTAAATTGGATTTTGATAAAATCGATTTAGGACTGTTACGCGATGAGTTGGAGGAGCAAGTTGAAAGGTTTGAAGATGCCAATATTCCTATCAAACACTTCAGTGATCATTTTGGTGTGTTATCAGTTTTGGAGCAGCGCGTTAGTGCAGTGATGATTGATGTTGTCAGAGATTACAATGAGCGTCACGAAGTGAATGTGCCGTTCAGAAACCCATTTCTTTCAAGTGTTTACGCGGATAATCTGAGTTGCATGAACAACTCAAAACTTAAAAGGAAAGCCAGACTAGCCAACTTCATTAGGAAAGCAGGCCTTAAGGATGATGATAATGGACGGCAATTATTCTATAAAAATCTTAGCCGAAGGGCAAAGCAACTTCGAAGAAGCGGTCTAAAGACAACTGATTTTTTCATTGATCAATTTTACGGTGTTGATGAGAGCACCAAAGCTGGAACTATACAGTGTTTGATGGATCATCAATTATTAAACACCAAGTCTAAACCTCCATCAACAATGGCTGAAAATCCTGTATTTGAAATGGTTGTGCATCTCGGAAAAAATCCTGAAGAACTAAATGCAAGCTCTGATGAAATGAAATTCTTTAAGAAGTATTGGAAATTTAACAGCAAGGGGCTAAACGAAGAACGTCCCAATGAATTAAACATCCTAAAAGATTTTCATACTCGAAATAGGCAAGATTCAATTTATCAATTGACGAAGTTTTCAGATCTATCAGGCTCATGACAAAATATGAATATGACCTTAAAGAATTGACATTGAATCTATTAGAAGACCTGTGTTATCAATATCCTATCCGTGATACTGGTAACTTATCACAATAGTTACCATCTTTGCGCCGATTAAATCATTGCAAGCCAACTAATCATGTCGTCACTTCAAAAAGAACTGCTGGGAAAACTAGGAATGAGGGATCAAATCTCTCTTCACGAACTGTGTAATGCTGTTCAGGATGTTTTAGGAGAGGAACTGATCTCTATCGTTTTATATGGGAATGCTACGCTTCATGATTATCATCCAGAGATGGGTGATAAAAAAGTACTCATCGTTGTAAAGCAAATTGATATATCAATGCTTAAGAGCGTTTTAAAACCTATCAATAAAGCAAAAGAGCTTGGGTTTCAATCTTTGATGATGACCCAACGCAATTTGGAAGCATCCACTGATGTATTCCCGATTAAGTACATCTCGATGAAAGAATCGCATGTACTGCTAAAAGGGCAGGATGTGCTGGAGGGTTTAGAGATACGCCATGACTACTTAAGACTTAGGTGTGAACAAGAGCTCAGAATAGTCTCCCAGAGACTTGAGGAACATTACCTGAATGAAAGGGGTAAACTCTTGAAGCAAGCCATGTGCATTGAGATCATGGACTTTATTGAAACATTAAGGGTGGCTGTAACGCTAAAAACCAAGCAAATGCCTTCATGGAGTGGGGCGGTGGAAGCTGTCTCTAAAACGTATGACATTGAAGCCAGCATTTTGAGCGATATCATCAAGTTACGCAACGACGAAATAAAACAAGGCAAAAAAGCCATCGAGGAGCTCTATGCAAGATTTATGTCATTTGTGGATGAGTTGATAGGAATTGTTGATCAACTTGATTGAAGATTATTGTAGGCTCATTATGCCTTCGGGAAAGCTACTGTGATGGTAGTACCCTTGCCGAGTTCACTGGTGATGTCAATGCTGCCCTTATTTAAGTGAACAAATTCGTATACCAATTGAAGCCCAAGGCCCAAACCTGTTTCACCTTGTGTTCCCCTGGTTGAATCGCTTTTTTGTTTGCCTAAAAGGTCTGATAGCTTGTTTTCAGAAATACCTACACCGGAATCGATGAACTTGATCAATACATTTTGATTATCATCTGACGGGATCGCTTCAATAGTGATTTTCCCATTGACAGGCGTAAACTTGATGGCGTTGTTCATCAGGTTTCTGAAAATGGTCATTGTAGAGTTAAGGTCTGTGTTGATGCCATGGTCTGACTGACAGACTAAATCCAAAGTGATTTTCTTCGATTTAGCCATGGGGTTGAAGATTTCTACCGTATCTGAAAGAAGATCCTTCACATGTAGATATTCAGGTTGATAGGGGATTTCTCCTTTTTGCTGCAATGCCCAATGCAAGAGGTTGTCCAGCAATTTGACAAGACTACTTGCAGAATCCTGCATTTGATCAACCATTTCGTTGATTTCATCAGGTTCAAGTAGATCCAGATCCTTTTTAATTACATATGATAAGCCATTGAGTACTGACACAGGACCTCTCAGATCATGTGAGATAATTGAAAAGAATTTGTCTTTCGTGTCGTTTAATTCTACCAACGAATCCTTTTGTTCATTGAGCTGCTTGTTCAATCTTGATTTTGAGCGATAGTAGACATAGATTAACACAGCCAGTGCAATGACGACCACTAAAAATACCGTTCCAAAAATGATGATCAGTTGTGTGTTGCGCTTTTGTTGCAATAATAACTCTACTTCCGTTTGACTCTTTTTTAGTTCAAACTGAGCTTCGAGTTTGGCTAACTCTAGTGTTGTTTCCTGGTTTTGAATACTGTCTTCATAGAGATGAAATGCTGATTGAAATTCTAACGCTTGTTCGCTGTTTTTTATCTGCTTATTAGACAGAAAAAGCAATTGATAAGCATCTCTCGTTTGCTCCTTTAATTGCTCTTGCTTTGAAAGCTCAAGGGCTTTATTAGCATACTCAACGACCTGATCAATCGAACCGCTCTCTAAATAGATATGACCCAATTGGTTGTAATAGTCTGCAATGCCATAATGATCACCTAAAGGTTCGAGCATTTCAATAGCAGTCTGTAGACCGTCTATCGCGAGCTCAATTTCACCTAGCTTCCAAAGTACCAGTGATCTATTTCCAATGAAATATGCTTTCCCAATGGTTAGGTCTAATTCGTTAAAATGAAGTGCAGACTCATCAAGGTATTTCAGCGCAGTATCATACTTACCTATCAGGTAGTAGTCATATGCAATATTCAACAGGTTGATAGCTAATTCATCTTTCCTATCTGTACTTCTAAGCATGGCAATGGCTTTAAGGCCATATCTAAGGGCATTTTCAGAGTCTTTGTTTTGGGTATAACATGTGGCGATTTCAATGTAGATTTCAGTCACCAGGTACTCTGTGCTTTCTTGCTCAAGGGCAATTTCAGCACCTTCAAAAAGATAGGTCAAGGCTTGTCCCAGGTTACCCATCATTCTATGAGCAACTCCCATTCTAAGGTTCCCTTTAACGAGGTACTCCTGATTATCGAATTCTTCGGCTAGACTTAGTAGATGTTTGGCATACTTAACTTCATCAGCAGGAGAGGTGGAGTATGCTGATAAGTAAAATAAGGAGCGCATCTGTTCCTCTTGAGAGAGGTTTCCATTTGCTATAACTTCTTGAATGCTATCCGCCTTAATTTGATTTTGCGAATATGTACTTGAAATTATTAATAAATAACCACCTAGGAGTAGCCAGTAGCGAAACATATGTTACACTGGGTTAGAAGTTATTCAAACGGTGAGGATTTCTATTCGACTTGCGTGACCTTCAATTTAGGATCGAGGCGGATGTACTCTCCGTCATTACCCTTATACTCATAAATGATGTCATACTTCAAGATTCCATCTTCGTTTCCAATTCCCTCTTCAGGGATATGGATTAACCACATTCTATCTGGATTAGTTTCAGAAGGGCCTTCATATAATAAAGTTCGAGAAACGTTATCAAATTCAATGCCTTCTAAATCAGAGACACCACCGCCAGCGAACCAGAAAATATATTCTCCGGGCTTTACATATGCTGTAATGGTTTCTTCATTTACTTCATGATACCCCCTAAGATCGTCTGTATTAGTTGCGAACATTAATTTGTCATCAATGTATCTCAGCACTGTCACAGCCATTCTATAACCTGATCGGGCATTTGATTGTGCTAAATAATCATCTGCAAGATTAGTGGCTTCAATCATGTCTTTGTCTTCTACCTCAATTTCAGATTGAATGGCATCCTGACATGACAATGCAAATACCAGGAACAGGGCTGGGAATAGTTGATTTAGTTTCAAGAGGAGTTTCATGGTGACAATTTTATCATATGATAAGAAGTCAGCAAGATATTATCATTTGATAACTATTTGTTACGCAATCGTTTTCGAAATGAGCGAACGGGTAATATTTCCGCTGAGTGGGAATGAATGAAACATTAGATAAATGATAAATGCCATTATCTTGCGACGCTATTAAAAAACATCATGTTCAATAGTCCAGATTACCCTAAATCATTAGATGAAACTCTCTTTGAAGAATGGCTTGAAAAAGGTCGTGAGAGTAAAATTCGTTACAATTTCTTATTGATTGTTTGGGATGAACTCCATACCACTTATAAAGCGAAATACGTATCCGAAAGAAGCGAAATAGATCGTTACGAGCTTTTTGGAGCAGCCACTACTTCCGAATCTCTGGTGGCTGTGTATGATCTTTATTCTGAATCAAGAATAAGCATTCATCGAACGTGACTAATTGTCAGGTGTTTTTTGTTGAAACACATAAAATCAATTCCTTGTTTTTAGAAAACTACTGCTCTAGATACAATTTTTCCTTTACCCCTGGAATTTATTAATCCGTCATTTAATTGATAATATTTGATTTTTATAGTTAATATATCGCCGTTCATCTAATAAAAGTATTAGAATATTATCAAAACGGTAGTTTTGAGGTAAATCAATATTAACCAGCTTTGCATTTCAATTTATCCATCCGACGTAAAATGCTGTTGCTTATACTAGGCCTAACAGTATTGACATATCTGATCACATTTACCTATATAATAAAATCTGTACGAGATAAAGCGTTAACAGAAGGAAAGAAGACCGCAATGACCGTGGCGCAGAAAAAGGCCAATGAGGTCAAGGCTGTTTTCGATGAAGATTTAGCGGTTGCCAGGATCATGGCAGAGGCAATTCAACCTTTGACTTCACTTCCCGATTCGGAGAGAAACCAAAGAAGAAAAGTGTTTATGGATAATGTATTGCTCAGGTATCCGAAATACGATGCAACATGGATGAGTTGGCAATTAGAGCTCATCGATGAAAACTGGACACAGAATTATGGAAGAGAAAGATTCAATTCATATATGGAAAGTGGAGAGGTCAAATCATCCATTGAACTAGCCGAGACTGATGGAAGTAAGGCGAGTACGATATATGAGTTGATTAAGGGTGATGCTACAGTCAAAGAACTGCTCAGCGAACCCTATTGGTATATGGATTACGATTACTCGGACAATACACAGGACTCATTGCTTGGTATTTCTACGGTCATCAGGCTGGAGCAAAATGGTCAATTTGCAGGCGTAATTGGAGCTGATATGTCGGTAAATGCGTTTAAAAATATTTCAGCAGTTGATTTTTATGAAAGTGCACATGCTGTACTACTTACAAACGGAGGTGTCATTACAGCACATAAGGATCCTGCTTTGTTCAATTCTCCAATGGATGCACTTGAAATATTCCAAAATAGTGTTGTGCCTGTGAAGGATATGGTCAAAAATGGCGAGGAGTTTGGTTTTACAACCTGGGAGGACGATCAGGAAGTCTACATACATATGTCACCAGTACCAATTGGAAGGACAGGCTCGCATTGGATGGTATGTACTGTAGTGCCAGTTGAAGAAATAATGGCTCCTTATAATGGGACTTTCAGCGGCACAATAATCGTCCTACTGATTGGATTAATTGTTATCACTATTTCAATACGCTACATAGCCATTTCAATTACCCAACCTTTGGATAAGTCTACAAGACTTCTGGAAGAATTGGCCGCAGGTAAACTGAAAGGTCAAAAAAAACTCGAAGTAAAAGGATCTGATGAAATAAGTAATATCTCAAAGTCACTTAATCGTTTAATAGACTCGTTGCAGTTCAAAATAGCTTTTGCTCAAAGGATTGGCGGTGGAAATTTGGAAGCAGCAATTAATGTCAGTGATGGAGACGAACTAGGTCATGCACTTGTGAAAATGCAGCATAACCTTAAATTGGCAATTGGCGACATTAAGTCACTTGTAAAAGCATCGGAACAGATCAGTGATAATATTGTGAAGCAGGCGGAAAACATTCATAGTTCTGCGCATGGTGGTTATGAAACCAGCAACAGTGGAATAGGTATGGTCAACAAAATGAGTATGACGATGACTTCCATTAGTTCAATTGCTTCGAAAACCGATGAATCTTTCAAAATATTAGAGGAGCGTTCAAAAGAGATTACAAAGGTGGTTACTGTAATTTCTGATCTCACTCGTCAGACTAATATGCTGGCAGTCAATGCTGCAATACAAGCAGCCAAGGCGGGTGAAGCGGGTAAAGGGTTCTCTGTGGTGGCCAATGAAGTCAAGAAGCTTGCTGAGAATTCAGGTAAATCGGCAAAGGATATTGATCAGCTGATCAAACAGATTATGAATGATACGCATTTGGCTGCCGAAATGAGCCGTGAGATGACCAGCTCAATAAGAAATGGAGAATCTGCAACGGCGCAAACCTCTGAAGCATTTCAAAATATCAATGAATCAGTTATGTCTACAGTATCTCTTTCTGAGTCCATACTTTCCATAGCCAAAGAACAAATCATCAAAATCAAAGAAGTGTCCGAGAATACTGAAAGTATTGTTATTAGTAGTTAGGCTCACTCCACTAATTATTCATTGGTTAGTATAAATTGCACTTTCAGCTTGCCATACCACTCTGGTTTTTTACCAATCTTCCTGTCAAAAGCACTGATTTTTGCTTTTATGATTGGGGTGTCAGTTTTACAAGAAAGTGCTAACAAACCAATGAACAGAGTGGAAGAGAATGCGAATTTCATATTGCTTAAACAACTGGCAATTACAAAGCACCAATAATTTTACTCGAATGAAGGAAGACATTTTTGATTTGCTTCCATTGAGAAATGAATGGATCATTGGGAACTGAGCAGTGAAAATGAAAACCTAATACGTACCACTAAAGGTTTTAATTCCAAGGGTTGCGCACGCAGGTTTTTTAGCACTACTTTCTAGGTATGAAGTACAAACCAGTTGTGGATGGACAATCAAGCATTTATTTGCTATATTGAACTCATACCAAACTATCAAGCTATATGATTACCCTAATTAGAAAGTTCAAGTCACTGACCAGTTTTTCGTTATTGACTGTTTTCTTAATGAGCGGCGTGTTGTTTTCATGTGATGTAAAGCCAAAAGAAGAACAATCGAACGACACAACTGAAGAAAAAGCTGAAGCTGCTGATGAACATCCAGCTGGCGAAGAGCATCCATCTTCAGAAGGAGGCGAAGAGCACCCTGCAGGTAGCGAACATCCTGAAGGGGAGGAACATCCCGCAAGTGATAGTACGGCTACAGAAGAATCTGCTAGTTAAGTACTCGCTTTATCAGGTCTTAAGAAGGAGAATTTTGTTTTGACTCCAAACCATTGTTCTCCTTCAATTTCAAGAACCGGATAGGCCAGGAAGTTAATTGGCCCTGATTTTGGCGCAGGATTTAGGATTAAGTTGCGTCCTCTGCTGAATTCAATTCTATTAGCTGGATGATGGCCAAAGTAGTAAGTGGCAAGCGGTGTGTACTTATTGGCCTCACTGATGTCCACCGGCCACCATTTACCCTCGGCATAGAACTCCGCCCAACAATGATAACCATCCACACCTCCATCGTTTCGAGCCGATGGTATCGCAGCTCCAACAGCGAACCTCGCAGGAATTCCTGCTGACCTAGCCAGCGAAATGAAGAAGGAGTGAAACTCGGTACAGTTTCCAGACTTGGCATCACAGGCGTAGTTGGCATCTCCCGTACCATAAGTCCCTTCTTTGGCATAGCGCATGTTGTCGATGATATAGTCATACAAAGCCCGTGCTTTTGTTAGCGGGGTATTGGCTTGTCTTTCATTAATTGCTTCATTGGCGATCAGACCAAACCGATCTCCCACTGGAAGGAGTGGCGCTGCTGCCAAATAAGGTTGGAAATCTGTCTCCTCTGCAGCATAAGCTGACTTCTCTTTTCGCTTTACCCAATATTTAATATTAATTTTTTCATTGCTGTGTTGCTTATCAAGCGACAAATAGAGGATGCTGTTGCCATTAGTTTCTTCGGTGATGTTTTGTTGTTTGCCAGGTGCTTCAATGGAGAGAATCTCAATGTCTTGAAAAGCATCTGATTGTGCCAACGGCAACCACAAATCAGATTTTCCTGTTAGCTCAGGAAGTTCCACCTCATATGTAAATTCAAACTCATCCGCTGTTTCAATGACACCTAAAAGATCATTTGAGGCATTTTTAACAGGCACAGTAAACCAGGACTTGTTCTTATCCTTCTTCCAGGTATAATACGGCTTGCCATTCAATTTGTGTACGTCCGTTCTGGTTACTTTCATGTTTCCAGGGGTTCCCTTCAGGAAAAAATCCACATCATACACATCACCATCTTCTGTAGCCAGATCGACACAAGCAAAAAACTCGTTTTGACTTAGCACGGAAAGGTATTCAGTATGAACCCTGACCAATTTTAGACTCAGATCAATCGTGTCTTTTTGAAAATTGAAGAATCCATTTCCTTCTTTTACTCGCTGATCAATATTTGCTCTAATACCTTTATCAACATCTTCGATTGTCACTTTTCGTACAGGTTTATCAATTTTTGATGATGATTGTTTTGATTCCTCTTGGCAGCCAATTAGGATCAAAAGAGCCATCAGATAGGATAGAGCCTTAATTTGAGTCATGCTGTTTGTTTTTCTTCTAAGATTGTTGATGGCAAATTAAGAAGATTTGAGCTCACATCCAGCAGAATAGCACCGGCAGCATTGATTGAATCAACCTATCAATGATTGACATTTCGAAGCACTACTGCATTGGGTGTTTTAAGCAACCCCTTTCCTGGTACCAGTTCGCCAAGCAATTCACCAGCTTGGTTATACGAACGTACAGAACCAGTACCACTAGCTCCAATTAACATGTTACCATTGTTTAGTATAGCCACACCTTCAGGTTTATTTACCCCTGAAACTGTTTCTCCAATGAACGTTCCATTGGCACTGAATTTTTTGACACTGTTTCCTGACCAATCATTGACGAGGAGTTCTCCGGCTACATTGAACCAAATGTCTGTTGGGCCTGACAAATTTTGATTGATAAATATGCCTAAACTTGACCCTGATGAGCTAAATCGTTGTACAAATCCATTTGAACCGTTGTTGAATGAGGCCACATAAAATCGACCATTTCTATCCCAATCCATCCCAATGGCCTGGTCAATCGGCTCGCTGGTAAAGTCATCGACATATGTACCATCAAGCTTGTAACGTTTTACTGTCCCTTCTTTCCATGGCAGCACATAAAGCAATCGATCTGGACCAATGTCAATCCGCGTTGGTGCATTCAGATTTATTGCAAAAGCACCAATGAGTTCACCTGTTTCACTGTCAAATTTATTGATATTGTTACTCGCCAGGTTTGACACCAATACAATATGCTGGTCCTCCAGGAATACAATATCCTGAGGCTTTGACAAGCCAGTACTTATAAATATTTCTCCATAAGTTCCAGTTTCATCATATTTCAAGATTTGATGTGGTCCATTGCGATTGACTCCCACATCACTGACATATATATCTGTTCTTGGCAAAGAACTATCCCAAACTTCCATTTCAAATGAAGACGTAACATCTGCTGCAATTGCTGTAATCCTGGACCTGCCAATCGATATAGGGGAGGCAATACCATCATCATCTACGACAATATGATCGTTATCAACACTCCATTCGATGGGGGCATTTACTTCAATGACATTTCCTGATTGATCCCATCCATTGAGTGTCAAAGTTGAACTTTGATTTGTATGAATGTCAATTCTTCCTCCTTGACTGCTCGTGATAGTCATACTTGCCAAACTTGATGATTCATCGTCGGCATTACAGCTAATAAGCGCAACGATTAAAAAGAGGCTAAAGAACTTATTCAGAGTCACTGTAGTATTGTTGATTTCATTCTTTTAACAAGCATGTTTTGTTCAACCCTTAAACATGTGAAAAAGTCGAAGTGGTAACTTTTACTTACTGTTTGCGTAACTATGTATGTTTTACAATTGGGTAAATAATATAAATTCAATGAAACAATCCCTGGGAGAATTTGAGGAAATAGTACTGTTGTTGGTTGCAGCACAACACGAGCAGGCTTACGGACTATCGATCACCAAAGTGATCAAAGATGAACTAGGGCGGGCAGTTACAATGAGCAGCGTGCACACCGCACTCTATAGATTAGAAGAAAAAGGATTTGTTCAATCTAATGTAGGAGGGGCAACTGCGGAAAGAGGTGGGAGGCGTAAAAGAATTTTTACCATTACGAGTGCCGGTAAATCTGCCTTACTGAGGGCAAAAGAAGCAAGAACTCAATTGTGGAGCATGATTCCAAAGTATCTGTTGGAGGTGTCATGAAACAAAAAAATATACCTCCAAAATGGGCTGATCGATTCTTCCTCTGGTACTGCACTAGCAGATTAAGCGAAACCATACTTGGAGATTTGCACGAAAACTATTTAGACGAAGTAGCATATAAAGGGAAGTTCAGGGCCGATCTTAATTATTGGCTCAATGTCCTGAAATTCATCAATAGACATACTCTCAAACGGAATGGACATCATCATCACACAAATCAAACGGCAATGCTCAAAAACTATCTACTCATAGCGTTTCGTAAACTAATGCGAAATCGTGTTTATTCAGCGATTAATATTTTTGGACTGGCAGTAGGTTTCGCCAGTTGCTTAATCATCTCAATTTACGTTTGGTCTGAATTGTCATACGACCAATTTCACTCTAACCATCAGCACATATATCGTGTAACCAATACGTTTGAACGAACATCCGGACAAATGAACTGGGCTCGCACACCACCTGCTTTGGCTCCTGGGATTCAAGCCAGCATAACGGGTATAAAACGTGTGAGTCAACTTAGATATGCAGATGATCATACCTATGCGGTTGGAACCAAAATATTCAGACAAGGCAATGTGTTCTATGCTGATGCACAATTCTTGCAAATATTTGATTTTGAATTGAAATCGGGAGACCCAACAACAGCACTATCAGCACCTCATTCCATTGTCATTACAGAACAAATGGGCACAAAGTATTTTGGGGATACCGACCCTATGGGACAATTAATCTCCTTTGATGGCGAGGAAAGCCTTGTGGTGACAGGAGTTTTAAAGTCATTGCCTGACAATTCACATATCTCATTTGATATGTTGATTTCATTCGAATCATTTGAGGTGCCAGATGGGTATTTAGCTGATTTAAATAGTTGGTCATGGGCGGGGTTTCATACCTACGTCGAATTGGAACCACATGTGGATCCAACTTTTGTTAATGCTCAAATAATAGCACTCTATAAGCAGAATTTTAATCGCGCTAACATTGGTGTGGCTACAACACTACAGCCATTGCAATCGATATACCTGGACTCAGGGAAATATACAAATGTAGGAGCATCCATCAACACTGGTAATCGAGCAACCATTTATGGATTGTCGTTAGTAGCTGCCCTTATTTTGTCTATCGCCAGTTTCAATTTTATGAATTTATCGACCGCTTCTTCATTGACCAGAGGCAAGGAAGTAGGTTTGAGAAAGGTAATGGGAGCAGTCAAAAGTAAAGTGATTTGGCAATTCCTCATCGAATCTGTGATGGTTAGCACTATAAGTTTACTGGTAGCGCTGTTGCTAATAGGATTCGGGCAACAATATTTCAGTTCATTATTAGGTATCCAAATTCACTCAATCCAACATCTGATCAGGTATTTTCCAATAATGCTAGGTGCGGCGATGGTTATCGGTTTATTATCTGGTGCATACCCTGCATTAGTATTGGCTGCATTTAATCCAATCTCTGCGCTCAAAGGAGGACTTAAAACCGGACAGATGGGAGCTTACATCCGGAAAGGTCTAATGGTAATACAGTTTGGTATTTCTATGATGCTAATAGCCGGAAGTATTGTTATTGTCACTCAGATGAATTTCATCAAAAACAAGCAGCTCGGATTTGATAAAGAAAATGTTTTGCATTTGAAGATGTTATCAGAGGATTTGGCAAGACATTATACCTCACTCAAAAACAAATTTGAGGCTCACCCTCAGGTCCTGAATGTTGCCGTGAGCACTCATGTGTTTGACGGATCTAGCTCATCAGGTCCGGCAAGACGGGTAGGAGCTCCTGAGGATCAGGCTTATCAGATAGCCTATTATCAAACAGATTATGATTTTTTGAAGTTGACAGGAGTTCGACTTGTATCCGGCCGGTTCTTTTCGAAAGATTTTGTCACTGATTCAAGTGCAATGTTGTTGAATGAGTCAGCTGTTGACATTATGGAATTAGATCAGCCTCTTGGCGCCAGAATACATTTCGCTGGACAGGAGCGTACAATAATCGGCGTTTATGAAGATTTTCATTTTGCGTCTCTTCATTCGCAGATTGGTCCAATGGCTATGTTAATGCCATTCGCAAGCCCTGAGAGTGTTTTAATCAAATTAGCACCTGGGGATATGTCGAAAACCCTGAACATATTAGAGCGTGACTGGAAGTCAATAGTAGGTGCAACACCTTTCGACGCTACCTTCATTGCAGATGGCATACAATCGATGTATGAGCAGGAGGAAAAACTTGCAAGCTTGATTAGTGTTTTCTCTGCTTTAGCTGTTGTTTTGGCCTGCCTTGGGTTATATGGATTGGTAACATATGCTGTCCAATCAAAGCTCAAAGAAGTGGGAATCCGAAAGGTGCTAGGATCTTCTTTGCAGGGGCTGTTGCTATTGCTGTCCAAACAGTTCTTTTTCCTAATATTAATTGGAGTGTTTTTGGCGAGCCCTCTGGTTTACCTCTTCACAAACCAATGGTTGGGCAATTTTGCCTATCGCATTGACTTTCAGTGGTGGATAGTTGCAGTTGCAGGCTGCTCACTCTTGGTGATTGCTATTATTACCATCTCCTTTCAAACTATTAAGGCGGCTAAATCCAATCCAGTTGAAGTGTTGCGAAGTGAATAAAGAATGGTCTAATTTGTGAAGATTACGATTGTGGTTTCAGATCTCTTTTGAATGCCAATTTATCCTCAGTGGATTCACTTGGATCCAAGTAATATCCATCGTAATCAAATCCCTTCAACTGCTCAGGGTCAGAGATCTGATTTTCTATCATAAAGCGGGCCATTAGTTCACGTGCTCGCTCGGCATAGAATGAAATAATCTTGTACTGGTCGTTGTTGAAAGACTTGAAGTATTCATTGGAAAAGGCAGTATTGATTTGGCTATTCAGGAAACAAGGGGAGGTTTTTCAACCCATAATCATTAGAAAAAATGCACAAATGGCCAATATGTACGGATCGGGCAAAGCACAGCATGCTTAAAGTTTGCCCAGGACTTATTTGATTTCATTAAGTTTGCTCTTGCATGCAGCAGTTTAGAAAAATAGCGGCCATATCGTTTCTCAGCATATTCAGTATGTATCTGCTGCATCAAGTTTTGCCGCATGTGCATCACGAGCATGGTAATGTAGAACACATTAGTATTTCTGAGTCGGAAGATGCTCACGATCAACACGACCATCATCACCATCATCATGACGAAGATGAATCTAGTGAAGGTTTTGATCTCCTAGGATTTCTTTTTGGAATCCATGCTCACACGGTAGAGATTGATCACATCCTTGCCCCTAAAAATGGCTCCAAGCAACATGTATCAATCGTAGTAGAAGCAGATGTTGTTTGTGAGAACAAAATATCGTTTTGGGAACTGAAAGATCAAAGAATCTGGCGACATCCTCCGCCTCCAACAAAATCACCCCATCGAACTTCGGTTTCGTTAAGAGGCCCTCCATCTTTAGGATAATCATTTCAAGCGGAAGAATCGCACTTTCTGAGCATATTAAGTTATGTTCAACACTATTTGATTAATCCTAAATCAATTTTCATGTATAAAAAAATCGTGTTCGCTCTTTGTGGATGTTGCTTGGCGTTTGGCTTGAGTGCCCAATCGACTTCAATCGAAAATGTTCTCAGGGAAGTAGAACAAAACAACCAGGAGCTGAAAGCACTCGGCCAATATGCTGAAAGTAGAGCACTTGAGCTGAAATCTGGTAATCATTTGCCAGCACCTCAACTGGGCGCATATTACTTACCGTTTGGAACGCATAGTACGAGTGATTATTCAGAGTTTCAGGTAAGTCAGTCATTTGAATTCCCGACAGTCTATAGCACTCGAAGTAATCTTATTGACAAACAATCTGATCTCTTGCAGCTAAACTATCAGGTCAGAAGACAAGAGATATTGGCACAAGCCAAAGAATACTGCCTGAACCTGATCTATCTGAACAAACGACTAACTACCGAAACACTTAGAGTGGAACAAGCAGAAGAGGTCTTTGAGCAGGTGCAGGAACTTTATGAAAAAGAACAAGTAGGTATCCTGGAATTAAATAAAGCAAAGGTGGCCTGGATGCAGGAGCAGTTCAAAATCCAGCAGATCAAAAGCGATCAAAGAAACGCGATGCTTCTTCTTAATAACATTAATGGAGGGGCAGAGTTGCTTTTTTCATCTCATGAATATGCTTTATCCCTGGACATGGCTGACAAGGAAAGCATTTGGCAGGAAAAACAATCGCGAGATCCTAAATTGGTAAAACTCAAACAAGACGAGGCGATTGCTCAGCAGGCATTGAGGTTAGCCAAAAACGAGACGCTCCCAAATTTGACTGCTGGTTTCAACAGTCAGGGTGTAGTAGGTGAGCGATTTTCTGGTGTGTATGCAGGCATAACTGTTCCATTATGGAGTAGCCGAAATAAGGTGAAAGCCGCGCAATCTCAAGTCGATTTTCAACTGACCAATAATACCTCAATGTCATTACAAGCGTATTCAGCATTTGAAAAGCAATACAATGACTATGAGATTATGCTTTCCAAATTTCAGGAATATAAAGCAACCATGTCGGGCTTAAACAGTGATGAGTTATTGCTGCAGGCCTATCAACTAGGTGAATTATCCTTCCTGGAATACTACATGGAACTTCAATTTTATCGACAGGTATATGATGCCATGCTAGACATGCAATACCAACTCTATATATCGCAGATTCAACTGCTCAAACATCAATTATAACATCTAAAACGTATTCAAATGAAAATTTCAAATATTCTAATCACCCTAACTATTGTATTTACCATGGCTTGCTCGGGTAAACAATCAACCGAAGAACATGGACATTCTCATGACACAGAGGAACATGGACACGCGCATGATGATGCTGCAGAAGATCATAACCACAGTCATGATGACGGTGACCATGCTCACGAACACAACGATCAGGAAGAATTTACGGTAAGCAATGACTCTACACAGGTAGAGGAAGAGGGTACTCATACACATGAGGACGGTAGTACCCATCATAATCATTAATCTCAAAACTTAAGTTGATATGCGATATATTATAGTATTGTTAACGTTGCTGGTATTCTCATGCCAATCAACCAATGATCATGGTCATAGCCATGATGAAGCTGGAGGTCATTCACATGCTAATGACCAGGAAGAATTTGCCATTGGAGAAAATGATGAAGTTCTGCTCACAAGACATGATTCCGTTCAAATAATAGTGCCTGCAGGCAGAGGTGTAGAATACAAGTTTTTCTTGAAACAGTACGAGAAACTAACCTACGAATGGGTTGCTTCAGTACCACTCCACTCGGATTTTCATGGAGAACCAGAGGACTATGAGCAAACCCAATATTTTGAAAGTTATGTGATTGGGACAGCAGATAAAATGAGAGGCATGTTGACGTTTCCTTTCGCAGGATCACATGGTTGGTATTGGAAAAATACGACGAACACTGATGTAACTGTTAGCTTAAAAACAGAAGGGAACTACTCAATTCTTGGATTAAAACAGTAAGGCAAGTGAGATATTCCTTTATTATAATAGCGATACTGTGGAGTTGTCAGCCCACAGAAGATCATGGTCATAGTCATGATGAAGAAGCTGGAGGTCATTCACATGCTAGTGATGGAAAGCCTTCAGAAAATTACACGGTATGGACTGAACAGACAGAATTGTTCGTGGAGTTTCAGGCATTGGTTGTTGGCGAGACGAGCCGATTCGCTGCTCATTTCACCGTTCTAAACGGTCATCAACCGGTGCGAGATGGTTCAGTCACTGTGAGTTTGATCAAAGGAGACAAAGGCATACGTCAATCAGTCGAGGCTCCATCTTCTCCCGGGATTTTCACCCCTTCTCTACAACCGAAAGAAGCTGGAGAATACCAATTGGTGTTTGATTTGAAAACATCTGCTTATTCTGATCGAATTGTACTGAAAAACATATCAGTTTTTGCTACTGGTGATGAAGCAGAAAAGGCTTTGGGAGATGGGGAAGAAAACGGCAATGCCATTACCTTCCTGAAAGAACAAGCCTGGAAGATGGAGTTTCAAACTGCCCCTGTTTTGAAAAAGGCAGTTTATCAAACGATTCATACATCCGGTATTTGGAAAGTTGCTCCTTCTGATTATCAAACCTTAGTTGCACCTGCAAGTGGACGAGTAAGCTTTAGTTCGGATGTATTGACAGGTAGTGCTGTAAAAAAAGGTCAGATACTCATGATCATCAGTAGTGATGGACTGACTTCCAATAACCTGAGTGCAGAAATACAAAAGGCCAAAGCTGTCTATGAACAGGCCAAATCGGAATACGAGAGAAAAAAGGAGCTATATGAGTCGAAAATTGTGCCTAAGGCTGAATTTGAACAGGTACAGCAAAAGTATCTGGTAGCAAAGACCAACTTCGAAACATTAGGTAGAGGTTACAGTACAGTAGGTAAAAAAGTCGCCGCACCAATGAATGGATTTATTAAATCTATTCAGGCGGTAAATGGTGGATTTGCAAACCAGGGAAATGCATTGGTTACAATAACAAGTCATAAAAGTAGCTTGCTCGAAATACAAGTAAGTCCTTCATACAGTAAGGATCTACAAAACATTCAAAACATTTGGTATCAGCCAGGTGCTGGGAAATGGTCCAGTTTGAAAGCAAAGGGAGGTAAGATTTTGTCCGTTGGCAAAGAAGTAGAAACTGACCAGCCTTTGATCTCTGTTTTTGCTGAGGTGAATGAAGGGGTAGAAATGCTGGAAGGCAGTTTTACCGAAGCTCAATTGGCTGTCGGGACCGAATCTGAAAGTTTGGTGGTCCCTGTTTCCTGTTTGCTGGAAGATTACGGCAATTACTCGGTGATCGTACAGTTGTCTGGGGAAAGCTTTGAACGCCGGAATGTGATCGTTGGCAAACAAAATGGTAGCGAAGTGGGAGTCATCAAAGGGCTCACGCTGGGAGAAGTGGTTGTTACCAAGGGAGCTTATGCGGTGAAGATGGCTTCTATGTCAGGACAAGCGCCAGCTCATGGTCATGCACATTAAAAGGTAGAAATTATGCTGAATAAAATATTATCGATTTCACTTCAAAACCGTCTTTTGGTTTTATTGGCGGCCGTCTTGCTTACAGTATCTGGCATTTTCGTTTTTCGAAATATGAACGTGGATGTATTTCCAGATCTGACAGCTCCAACAGTGACCATTTTGACGGAAGCGCATGGAATGGAATCCGAAGAAGTGGAAAAGCTGGTGACATACCAATTAGAAACAGCCATGAACGGATCGCCAAATGTGCGAAGAATACGTTCTTCATCTGCGGCTGGAATTTCCATTGTATGGGTTGAGTTTGAATGGGGTACGGACATCTATCGAGCCAGACAAATTGTGAGTGAGCGAATTCCGGTAGTACGCGAAAATCTGCCTTCTGGTGTGGGAATGCCTACTATGGCTCCTATATCATCCATTATGGGTGAAGTGATGCTATTGGGTGTACGCTCTGATGGTTTGTCCCCAATGGAGTTGCGAACGCTAGCTGATTGGACCATCCGACCAAGAATTAAATCCATAGGCGGTATCGCCAATGTGGTTGTTATTGGAGGAGACTACAAGCAATATCAGGTATTGGCCAATCCTGAGAAACTCAAATATTATGATGTAAGCCTTGGTGAACTATTGGAAAAAGTACGGGAAAGCAATGTGAATGTACCTGGAGGTATTCTGAGTGAATATGGCAATCAGTATATCATTAAAGGAAGTGGCAGAGCTTATTCAGTAGCACAACTCGAAGAAGCAGTTCTTAAGAATGTAAATGGTCAAACCCGGTATGCTGGACCAATCAAAATCAAAGACGTAGCAGACGTTCAAATTGGCGCGGCTGATAAGATCGGTGATGGTTCGTTGAATGCGGATCCCGCTGTGATTTTGACCATTTCTAAACAGCCGGATGTCAACACATTGGAACTGACCAAAAGGCTCGATGAAGCGATCGCTGATTTGAATAACACTTTGCCGGAAAGTGTAGAAATCAAGAGCCACATTTTCCGTCAGTCAAATTTCATTGAGGCATCCATTGACAACCTAAATCAGACGTTACTGGAAGGTGCCTTTTTCGTTGTGCTCGTGCTCTTCATCTTTTTGATGAACTGGCGAACTACCGTTATTTCGTTACTGGCCATTCCTATCTCATTGTTGGTATCCATCATTGTGTTGAAATTGCTGGGTTATACCATCAATACGATGAGTCTTGGAGGTATGGCCATTGCTATTGGTGCGTTGGTAGATGATGCAATCATTGATGTGGAAAATGTTTTCAAGCGATTGCGTGAGAACATTCGAAAACCAATAGCAGCGCAACAGCCTGTGCTGACGGTGGTGAAGGACGCTTCTGTGGAGATTCGAAGCTCGATCATTATTGCTACACTCATCATCATCGTATCGTTTGTGCCATTATTCTTTCTGAGTGGGATGGAAGGCCGATTGTTGCAACCACTTGGCATTGCTTTCATTACTTCAGTTTTGACTTCTCTGATTGTAGCTGTTACAGTTACTCCGGTGTTGTGTTCTTATTTACTGAAAAGCGAAAAGGTGCTTTCAAAGCAAGCCGAAGGAACGAAAGTGGAGCGCTTTCTCCGGGCTAGGTACACTGGTGTTCTAGTAAGAACCCTGAAGTATCCCAAAACAGTCATTGGCTTGACAGTGGGAGCATTTATTATCAGTTTGATTCTATTGACTCAATTGGGACGTAGTTTCTTGCCAGAGTTCAATGAAGGATCCTTGGTGATCAGCGCAGTTGGTGTTCCTGGTATGTCATTGGAAGAAAGCAATAAGAATGGGAAGCTGATTGAACAACTGCTCCTGGAAATGTCTGAAGTGGATGTGGTAACTCGGAGAACCGGACGTGCTGAGCTGGACGAACATGCTCAGGGTGTAAATGCTGCTGAAATTGATGTGCCTTTTACGCTGGATGGAAAATCAAAGGAGCAATTCTTCGAAGAAGTGAGAACAAAACTAAGTGTAGTGCCTGGTGTAAATATCACGTTAGGTCAGCCCATAGCACATCGTATAGACCACATGCTTTCAGGTACTCGAGCCAATATTGCCATCAAGATATTTGGAGATGACTTGCAGCGTTTGTTTGAGTTGGGTAAAAGTGTAGAAACCAATATCAATTCCATTGATGGAATTGCTGATGTGGCAGTAGATCAGCAGATCGAAGTGCCACAAATTCGCATTTCACCCAAGCGACAAATGTTAGCTGCTTATGGCATGACGGTCGGTGATTTGATGGAGCAAGTGGATATCGCTTTTGTCGGCGAAAATGCAGGTGAAATCTATGAGGGTCAGAAGTATTTTGATCTCATCGTCCGTTTTCAAAAGAAGTCCAGGAATAGTATGGAATCTATACAAGCGGCTTTAGTCACCTTACCAAACGGAGGTCAAATCACGTTAGATCAGTTAGCTGATGTGAAATCTGTAAGTTCTCCAAATACCATTTCCAGAGAAAATGTCAAGCGTAAGATCGTTGTGGCCGCCAACGTGCAGGGTCGTGATTTGCGTGGGGTGGTCAGTGAGATTCAGAAGATTATTGAAGCCAATATTGACTTTCCTGAGGGTTATCGGGTGGAATATGGCGGTCAGTTTGAAAGTGAGGCAAAGGCTTCACAATTGCTTCTTATTACTGCCGTAGTGGCAATATTGATCATTTTCTTGTTGCTATACTATGAGTTTCAGGATATGAAGCTGTCTTTCATTGTATTGATCAATTTGCCATTGGCTTTGATTGGTGGAATTTTGATTGTGTACTTCACTTCCGGTATTATCAGCATTGCAGCTACCATTGGCTTTATCAGTTTGTTTGGTATTGCTACCCGAAATGGGATTTTGCTGGTCTCTCGTTATGAGGATTTGAGGAAAGAAGGAATGAAAGGGTCTGATTTACTCATTACCGGAGCAATAGACAGATTAAATCCAATACTCATGACTGCCTTTACTACCGGGCTTGCCTTGATACCGCTTGCCTTGAAAGGAGGGGAGCCAGGCAATGAAATTCAAAGTCCGATGGCAGTAGTGATTTTGGGAGGATTGCTGTCAGCTACTTTGCTCAATCTCATTGTAATCCCATGTGTGTATGAGATGGTAAAAAGAAAAAAGTAATTGATATAAAATATGCTATCCGGGATTCTCGGGTAGCATTATATTTGCAGGGGCTTTAACTATTCAGATTTTAGGTCTCTTTTGAACGCCAATTTATCCACAGTGGATTCACTTGGATCCAAGTAATATCCATCGTAATCAAATCCCTTCAACTGCTCAGGGTCAGAGATCTGATTTTCTATCATAAAGCGGGCCATTAGTCCACGTGCTCGCTTGGCATAGAATGAAATAATCTTGTACTGGTCGTTTTTAAGGTCCTTAAATTCTACATCAATGACCCTTGCTTTCAATGCTTTCCTATTGACAGACTTGAAGTATTCATTGGAAGCTAAATTGACGATAATATTATCACCCTGCTTTTTCAAATCTTTGAGCAGGAGTTTTAGGATCGCATTGTCCCAATAATCATACAAGGTTTGATAATCGTCAAAAGCCAATTTGGTGCCCATTTCCAAGCGATAGGGCTGCATGAGGTCGAGCGGTCTCAATAAACCGTAGAGTCCTGACAAAATTCTTAAATGCCCTTGTGCGAATTCAATCTTGCTTTCATCGAACGAACTGGCTTGCAAACCCTGATATACATCTCCATTGAATGCATACATTGCGGGTTTTGAATTCTTCGGGGTATGTCTTGATTTATAATTGCGATAGCGAGAGACATTGAGCTCAGCTAAATTTTCACTTATCCCCATTAAATCGCTTACCTCTTCCGGGGATTTTTTCCGCATTACATCTATCAATTCTCTGGTACAAGCTAATAGTCTTGGCTTGGAGGGCTCAATGGAGTAGGAAGTCTCAAAATCAAGGTTCTTAGCGGGAGAAATTACTGCAATCATGAATAAGCATTTCGTTCGCTGCGAATTTAATTAACGCCCGGGATAAAGTAAGTTGCCTGAGCATTTGTCTACTCATACTTCAAAGAATTGGCTGGATTGCGTAGTGCCGATCTATACGTGACGAGACTGACTACAGTCAATGTAAGGAGTAAGGAGGAGACCAAGGCAATCAAGAAGATCAATGGATTGATATTGGTGTGATAGGCAAAATCATTTAGCCACTCATTTCCAAAATGCCAGATGAATGGCACCACCAAAATGTTTCCAATAAGCACGAGCCATAAAAAGTCTTTGGACAAACCGAATATAATTTGAAAAACCGATGCACCCAGCACTTTACGCACACCTATTTCTTTGGTTTTACTGATTGCTACGAAGGAAACCAGTCCAATCAAACCAATGATGGAAACGATCATGATAACAATGGCAAATACACTCAATACACTTGCCAGTTGGCTTTCTTTTCTATACTGTCGATCAAAATCAACATCCAAAAAGAAATAATCTAATTCGTAATTTGCATAAGTCATCTGCCATGATTTTTTCAATTGCTTGACAAGCTCGTAAGTATGCTTTGAATCGTATTTTATAGCAAGATATCTACCGTATTGATCACTCTTATAATCCATTGCCATGGGCCATATTTTGTTTTGGAGACCCAAGCCGTGGTAATCCTTTACCACTCCAATTACCTTACCAGCAGGATGTTGAGAAGGTGAAAAAATCTCTCTACCAATAGCATCGAATGGGTCAAGCCAGCCCATCGCCTTGAGACATGATTCATTTATGATTAACCCATTGTCTAAATCCGCTGGTTTTGCAAGGTCAAAGTTCTCTCCAGCAAGTAATTCCAAACCAAGTGTTTGTAGATAATCCTCATCAATGGCCAAATATTCAGTATCTACATGGTCATCCGAAACCTCACTCGGATAAGCCCATTGACCCAACCAACCAGGTCTACCCGGTAATGAATTGGTATGAGAAACTACTTTTACTCCTGAAATAGTTTCAATTGTTTCCTTCAAGACCGTTCTTGCACCGTTGTTTGGCGTGTTGGTTGCATTGATGACTAATATTTGATCTTTATCGAAACCTGGATTCGTACCCTTCATGTAGTCAATTTGATTGATCACCAGCAGCGTGGCAATGATCAATCCAGAGGAAACAAAATATTGAAAGATGATCAAAGACTTTCGCGTTCCCAACCCTGTCTGTGTTTTCAATATTTCTCCCTTAATGGCTTGAATAGGTTTGAATCTTGAAAGAACAAGGGCAGGGTAGAACCCAGCTAGAAAAATGCAGCATATTACCAAAGCCAGTACACCCAGGCCAAATTGCCAATCCACAAACTGCCACAAACCATATGATTTGCTGAGCACCTCATTGAAAAAAGGTAGTGCGAATTGTATGAGTATTACACTTAGAAGTAGCGACAGGATCACCAGTAATGCGGCCTCAATTATAAACTGAATGATGATGGTGGTTCGATTAGATCCCATTAATTTCTTCACTGCCACTTCTTTCATGCGGTGAAGTGACCTGGCTGTACTAAGATTGATGAAATTGATGCAAGCTAACAAAAGGAGAAATACAGCGATCCATGCGACGGTTTTCACACGACGCATTGAGCTTTTTGGTCCAAATCCATTATGGAATATTTCACCCAAGTAAATGTCTGTAACAGGTATGAGATTAACCGTGAAGTCCATTCCCATTTTTTGCAACCAATCTCCAACATGTTCGTGATACATGCCTGAAATTTTCGATTGAAAATTTTCAACATTCACGCCTTCCTTTAAGAGCATGTAGTTTCGAACGTTGAAGTTTCCCCATCCTTCTGAATACTTAAACCCCGAGCGCTTGATATAATGATTAAATGAAAGTAAGGCATCAAATTGGATATGTGAATTGGAAGGAAGGTCAGCCAGTACACCTGTAATTGTAAAATTCAAACTGTCTTGCAGGGTGATCGATTTTCCAATTGCTGCCCCGTCAAAATACATGTCCTCCATGGATTGCGTAATGACAATACTGTTCGGTTCAGCTAGTAAACCTGATGCAGATCCAGATACAAGCGGAAATGAAAACACTTCAAGAAAGCCTTCACTCGCATAATGTATATCCAGTTCATATCGCTTACCGTCAATATTCAATTTATAATGAGAAGGCGACTTGGTTGTATAAACTATCTCTTCAACTTCTGGAAAATTAGTCTTTAACAAATGGCCAATTGGCCAGGCATTTGTCTCAATGCCACCATTTTTATTGCCGGTAACTACTTTGTAAATGCGATCCTTTTTAGCATGAAATTGGTCATAGGAGAGTTCATCCATCACATAAAATAGAATCAGCATGCCTAGTGATAAACCAATCGATAATCCGACGAGGTTTATGGCTGTGTGAGTTTTGAACTTGAGCAGATTGCGTATTGCAAAAGTAAAATGTCGTCTAAAATTCATCATAAAGTTGGCATTGGAAAGGACACGGACCCGTTTTACTAAGTTGATTCTCATCAACTTAGCCACCTCAAGGATATAAAGTCTTCGTGCTTTTTTGTAGGTGTAATTATTGATATCATTTTCGAAAACTTCCTGGAGATCACCCTCGATTTCTTCTAAATACTCTTGCTTGAGTAAAAGACGAAGCAACCTGATTGACCATCTGGGAGGAGTGCGTTTCATTTAAATGGTTTTAAATGATTCGTCAAGACTAATCTTATGCCACATGCCTTGCCTAATTGAATTGATTTCCTGTATGATCTGATGTGCATAGGGAGTGGCTGTGTAAATACGCTTACGCTTTCCACCACGTTTTTTAGTGGCTTCTCCTAGCTGTGATTCTAGAAATCCTTTTTCCTCCATCCGCTTCAACGAAGATTGAATGGCGCCTACACTTATTCTTTCATTGAGCTGTTGCTCCAACTCCTCTTTTATCAACACGCCATATGCTTCGTCTTTGAGAAGCATTACCACGAGCAATACCATTTCTTCAAATTCACCTAACCTTGTCTTTTTCATATTCTTCGCAATTGTAGTAAAAATAAATATATTATTCGTGATTGTAGTTATAATAAAATAACATGGGCAGTTGTATATATCTCAGACACGGTTAAAATTGACTTAATGAGTTTATATCAAAAGATAGCTGGAGTTGAAGGTATTGAAGCCATTAAGACAATTAGATGACAACAGATTGGTACCAAGTATCAGAGGTAATATATCTTTTCATTAGGAAATGATGATGTTCGAAACATTTTTCTTTTCACCTGGATCTTACGTCATGTATACTTATTTGATTAGGAGGTTCATGGTACCCAATTAAGATTGGAAATGTAAGATCCCTTAGCACCTGTTCTAATCAACGTTAGTGCATTACCATTTTTATCTGCGCCATATATGTGAGATGTTGAATCAGTAAATAGAGTGAATAGTATTTGCTCACCATCAGGAGACCAGACAACACTGGGATCAAGATTATAAATGATTTCCACGTTGGATTGAATGTTAAAAGTTCCTATCGTATTCAAGTTGTCTCCATTGGTCGAAATGGTTTTGATATACGTATCATCTGTAATTTCATTTGTAGCAATAAATCCAATGTTTGAACTGTTGGGTATCCAGGTTGAAAACCAAGGATGAAAATTATGGTTAGCACGGTCCAGTATTAGTTTTAATCCTCCATTTCCTGATGACACAAAAATGCCATATGACCTTTTAGTTTCCCAAAATTCCGGTCCTGTTGCAATCCGTTGGTGCATGGTCAAAGTAAATTCACTCCTGGGAGAAGTGATAATTGCACTTGTAGGACTCTCGGATTCCCGCCCCGTAGTATCTATTAGCAATTCAAAAATCAATTCTTCTCGGTCACCTTGCCAGGAATTTTTATAAATGTGCTGATTGAATTTATAATAAACTAAATCGGTTGAATTTGGCATCCATGCTATCCTGTCACACGAACAATCCCACTGGGAAATGATTTGAGGGTTGGTTGTCCTTGCATCACTAATGGCAATAATCTTAACATTATACGCTGCTGTATTTCCAAAAGTCCCCAGGATCGCTATTTTGGTGCCATCTGATGAGATACTTGCATACCAAACTCCATTACCAAGACCCCATTCCTCACCATTCTGGAAATTGATATATTTCAAAGAATCTCCTTCAGTATATAATACTTTGCCTGAAGTAATTTCAATTTGTTCATCTTTTGGTTCAATAAGGTCGTCCTTACATGAATAGCCTAATAAGATAAAAATAGATAGTAAAATTGCTGAGATATGTTTCATAACGGGAGGAGATTGCGCGATTTTAAAATATCTATATATGCCCTAAATAATTATGATGCTGATCATCGGATAATAGGATTTATGTCTTGCTTTGCTTGACATCCTCTCCTTACACCAGCTCCTGATTTAAATCAGTCTATCTCATTGCATTATTAATGATTCAGAGGCCCAATGGATCATTAATTTTACCTATCTAAACACTTAGATCATGGTAGAGTGGGATACAAAATATGCGACTGGCGTAAAGGAAGTTGATGACCAGCATCAGGCTTTGTTTAACTATATAAATGACCTTGAGGAGTGCATAGAGGAAAGTGCTTTTGAAGGAAATCGCATTCAGATTATCCTCAATTATTTTCAAATGTTTTGTGCGACTCATTTTTGTTTGGAGGAGACCTGTATGCTTTTAAGAAAATGTGCAGTTCATGACAAAAACAAGCGAGCTCATGAACAGTTTATTGCATATTACAAGAAGTTCAGAGCTGGTTATAACCTATCGGGTAATAAACGCAAACTACTGACAGACTTCCATGAAAAGATGATCAAATGGCTTTCAAATCACATTATGAAGATTGATATGTCATTGAAGTATTCATGAGGAAGTTTGATCATAGTGAAGTAGGGTTCTGGGTCATAAATAAAATGCACCTATTCAGCGGCCAAATCTCCTGTCTCAACGTGATTGCATTACAATGTCAATTTAAGCATCGTTCTTTTGTATTGGAAAACAATTATTTCTATGTCAATAAGGTATATCCAACACAATAATGAAGAAATCATGATTGCCGATTATCGTCAATGTCATGATAGTAAACAACAACTGGCATTACTTGAAGAAGTGGCCGAAAGCATGAAGAAAAAGACTGAGGTCAGGCTGTTAGTTGATTATACAGGAATTGCTGCTGGTGTGGAATATATGAGCAGATTAAAGACCTTAGGAAATACGGTTTTTAAGGATCACATGAAATGCTCAGCTGTGCTTGGAATCGATGGAATAAAGAAGATCTTGTTCAATGGATACAATAGAGCAACAGGGGCCAACAATGTCAAAATATTTTCAAATCCTAACGAGGCAGTAAAATGGCTTCTGCAGTGCTGAATACCAGCTATTAATCATCGATAGCGGCATATAAGTATTGAGTAAACTTCCTTTGATAATAGCCAGAGAATGGCTCTAATTGTAGTAATAGCACAGCTACAAGCTCTTCATCAGGGTCAATGATGAAATAGGTGGAATATGCTCCATCCCAGGCCATAATTCCCACGCTACCGGCTGCCTTTGTTTCTGAAAGATCTTCCAGTACTCTAAATCCATAACCAAAACCGTAACCAGCACCCCATGGGAAAAGATCGTCTACATGGTTTTCACTCATCAACTCGATTGTTTTCCTACTTAGGTAGCGTTGACCACTAAACTCCCCATTGTTGAGTATCATTTGACAAAACTTAAGATAATCTTCTGCCGTTGAAAACAAGGCGTTGACACCACTATGTATTGTGTTTCCGGTTAGTTGAGAACCGCCAAGACTACCAATCGGAACAAATTGTAGCGTTCCCGTCGAATCAAAACCATGCAATTTTGCAACACGATCATGTTTCGATTCCGGAACATTGTAACCTGTATCATTCATTCCTAATGGATCAAATAGGCGTGATTGTAAAAAGTCAGCAGTACTCATACCTGAGAATTTGGCAATCAAAACAGAAAGCACATCAGGAGCTGCACTATAGTACCATTGCTCGCCAGGATGACCGATGAGCGGTAAATCCAACATTCGATCCACTCTTTCTTCAATTGTGTTGTGGTCTTCACCATACATTGCCTGAGCATATTCTAAATCCAGACCATAGCCAAATAAGCCATGGGAGAGTCCAGCTGTATGACTCAGTAAATGTGAAATGGTGATTTCCTTATTAGCTGGTTCAGTATGACTATCCAACCCTTTACTAAGGTCCAAAGCAACTTGGCGTCCCTTGAAGCCCGGCAAATATTTTGAAACAGGATCATTAAGGAAGAAATGTCCTTCCTCGTATAGCATCATAAATGCTGCTGTGATAATGGGTTTGGTCATAGATTGGATGTAGAATATGGCATCCGTTGACATAGCCGCATCAGTCGTGATATCAAGCTTCCCAATGGCAACATTGTGAGCAACTTGTTCTCTTCGATGAACCCTGGACACTGCACCCGCTATCCGACCTTCATTCACTTCTTGTTGTAGAAAAGCCTCGTAGCGAGCTAATCCAACATCTGAGATGCCATGTTCAACACGCTCTGCAGGTGGGGTAGGTTGACAAGAGTAGATGAAAAATAAGACGAGCAATGAAAGCAAACGATAATTCATGTCTTTGATATTGAATGTTGTTAAAGATAAGCGTTTGAATAACATGAACTCGTATTTAATTCTTCAGCTTAGACAAATAACTGATTACACAATAGCTTGTAGATTTGATGAAATGTCGTCAATTGAGAAAGAGATTCTAAAATTCACGAAAGCATTTGAAGTAATTCGGATTGAACCAGTTCAGGAGCTTTGGAGTGGCTATGGGATCATTAATAGGTATTACCTGAATGGGGGTGATTACTCAAGCGTAATTGTTAAACACGTTCAACTATCGAATGAACAAAATCACCCAAGAGGATGGAACACCAGTTGGTCTCATAAACGAAAACTTAAATCTTACCAGGTAGAGCGGAACTGGTACGGCCAATATGCTCACATGACCAAAGAACATTGTCGTGTTCCGGCATGTATACATGTTAGCGATATCGATAGCGATCTATTGTTGATCATGGAGGATTTGAACGCAAGCGGTTATACAATCAGATTAAGTCCTAAGCAAGTAACCCTGAGCCACGCGAATAGCTGTTTGAGTTGGTTAGCCAATTTCCACGCAAGGTTTCTCGGCATTCAACCAGAGGGATTATGGTCAATAGGTACTTATTGGCACCTGGATACCAGGCCAGATGAATTGGCTCAGATGAACAATAAATCATTGCAATGTGCAGCGACTCAGATAGACAAAAAGTTGAACAATGCTCGATACCAAACCTTTGTACACGGAGATGCCAAGCTTGCCAATTTCTGTTTTGCTCAAAATGATGAGGTGGCAGCCGTTGATTTTCAGTATGTTGGAAAGGGGTGTGGAATGAAAGATGTAGCTTATTTGATCAGCAGTTGCTTTGATGAGCTGGCTTGCGAAAAGCATGAAACAGCGCTGCTCACATATTACTTTGATCAACTTGAACTTGCGCTTGATAACTCTATTGAATTTCAATTACTTAAGGAAGAATGGAGCTCATTGTACAGATACGCCTGGGCTGATTTCTATCGGTTTTTAGATGGATGGAGTCCCGGCCATTGGAAGATGCATCCGTACAGTGAACGGATTACTCAACAGGTGCTCAATGAATTGAATACTAATGATACTTGATCAACATAATCTAGCACACCTATGTGAAGTTGCGGTTGGGGCAGCTCAAGAGGCTGGCAAACACATTCAACTCCAGTTTGATAAAGCACATCAACGCATGCAAAAGCAAGCTGGTTCATCTGAGGCATCTCAGATAGTTACAGAAGTTGATCTCAGAGCACAAGAAATCATTTTGAGTCATTTACAACCTACTATCCAGTCATTCAACTTGGGTTTATTAACTGAGGAATCGATTGATAATCAATCTCGACTTGAACAACCCTATTTCTGGTGTGTTGATCCTCTTGATGGTACACTGCCGTATGCTGAAGGAGAATCAGGATATGCCGTTTCCATTGCATTAGTTTCAAAATCTGGCGATCCAATTGTTTCAGTGGTTTACATTCCGGATTCGTTGGAGTGCTTCACTGCTATTAAGGGGTCAGGCGTTCAGTTGAATGGGAAAGAATTTTGTCGGCACGAACAACATGACAGCTACTTTCATTTCTATCTGGATCGAAGTTTCAAAACAGAAGCGTACTTCGATCAGGTTGCTGCTCATCTAAATCAGTGGGCGCTCGATAAAGAAATGGAATGTCAAATGCATGTGGGGCATGGATCTGTTCGCAATGCCATCAATGTGATGTCAACATCTTCCGCATGCTATTTCAAGTTCCCAAAGGTCACTGAAGGTGGTGGATGCATTTGGGATTTTGCTGCTACACGATTATTGTTTGAAGAATTGAGTTTGTACGTTTCGAATGCAGCAGGTGAACAATTATTTCTGAATAACCCGTCTACAACATTTATGAATGATGTAGGAGTGATTTACACCACACTACCTGATGTGCCAGAGTTGATCATAGAAATGAAAAAAAGACTTGGTTTGTTATAGGACACAGGCCAGATCCGCCACCACTCATCACTTTAAGTTGGCATCAAAACATTAAGTCTTTCACTTAAGGATGTGAAAATATGTATTTTGAACTGTTAACTCAAACTAACACAACATGTTTAAATCAATTGGAAAGCTATCTCTGAGATCATTACTAGCTGTATTTTTAATTCACTCTGGATCAGTTAGTTACGGTCAAAATATCAACTCAAACATAGAGAAGGCAGCTGGTGGTCTCAAAATGCGAGAGATTGGACCAGCTACCATGGGAGGTAGAATCGCAGATATTGCCATTCACCCAGACCAACCGAGCACCTGGTATGTGGCTGTGGGATCTGGGAACTTATGGAAAACAACCAACAGAGGCACTACCTGGCAACCTATTTTCGATGGGGAGCAATCTTATTCAATTGGAGCAGTGACGATTGACCCTAATAATCCAAATGTGATTTGGGTAGGAACGGGTGAAAATGTGAGTGGGAGGCATGTCGGTTGGGGTGATGGTGTATACCGAAGTGCGGATGGAGGTAAATCATGGCAAAACATGGGCCTACGTAAATCGGAACATATTGGCAAGATTCTAATCGATCCAAGAAATAGCGATGTAATACTGGTTGCGGCAGAAGGACCATTGTGGTCAGCTGGTGGTGAAAGAGGACTTTACAAATCGATTGATGGGGGTCAAAATTGGGAAGTAATCCTAACTATTAATCAATATACGGGCGTGACAGATATTGAATTCGATCCTTCTAATCCGAATATTGTTTATGCGGCAACCTACCAGCGCTTCAGAAGGACATGGGCACTAATGGCCGGTGGGCCGGAGAGTGGAATTTATAAATCCACCGACAATGGCTCCTCCTGGCAAAAGATGAGCACAGGCCTTCCAAAAGGTGACATGGGTAAGATTGGACTAGCCGTTACACCTGCTGATCCAAATCTAATTTATGCCACCATAGAAGCCAATGATGAAGAAAAGGGATTCTACAGGTCGACGGATAAAGGTGAAAGCTGGGAGAAGCGCAATAATTACATTTCAGGAGGAACAGGTCCTCATTATTACCAGGAGATCGAAGCTTCACCGCAGAATCCTGATGTTGTTTATCAAATGGATGTATTTCTTCATGTCACCAAAGATGGAGGCAAGACCATTGATTATCTGACCAATGGCCGAACTAAGCACAGTGACAACCACGCCCTATGGATTGACCCAATTGATGCTCAGCATCTTATCGCTGGCACAGATGGCGGGCTTTATGAGTCTTACGACCATGGAGATACCTGGAAACATTTCGCAAATCTGCCCATTTCTCAATTCTATAAACTGGGGTTGGACAATAGTGAACCATTCTATAATATCGTTGGGGGGGCGCAAGACCTTGGGACATTAATCGGTCCTTCTCGCACTACGAATGTTGAAGGGATTAGAAATCAGGATTGGTATGTACCGCTAGGTGCAGATGGCTATGGGTCCGTTTACGATTGGAAAGACAATAATACTGCCTATATGATGTGGCAGGAAGGCAGCCTGGTTCGGCTCAATGTCCAAACGGGTGAAACGATAGGAATCAGGCCTCAACCTGTCGAATCAAATGTACCCGAACGATGGAATTGGGACAGTCCAATTCTGGTAAGCCCGCATAATAATGAACGTATCTATTTTGGATCACAAAGACTTTGGAAAAGTGACAATCGTGGAGACGCGTGGGAAGCTATAAGCGAAGACCTGACGACTAATACTAATAGATATGAACTGTCATTGATGGACAGAGTCTGGAGCGTAGATGATCTCTATGACAATGGCGCCATGTCTAAATATGCAACACTAACAACCATCACAGAATCACCCTTAGAAGAAGGGTTGCTATACACAGGATCTGATGATGGCTTAATTCATGTGCTAGATAATGGGAATTGGAGAAAGAGTAACATTAAAATACCTGAACGAGCTTTTATCAATGACATTGAGGCCTCTACACATGATGTAAACACTGTATTTGCTATTGTGGATGCGCACAAATTTGGGGATTATAAACCTTATGTGTGGATGAGTAACGATCGAGGTAAGAGTTGGCAATCCATTTCGGGAGACTTGCCAGCCGGTACCATTGTTTGGGCCATAAAACAGGATCATGAAATGGAGGATTTGTTGTTTATTGGTACCGAGTATGGTATCTATTTCTCCTACAACAAAGGCGTCAATTGGATTAAGTTGAAATCAGGTGTACCTACGATCCCATTCAGAGATATTGCGATTCAACAGCGTGACAATGATTTAGTGGGTGCAAGCTTTGGACGTGGCTTCTTTGTATTGGATGATTACAGTCCCCTGCGAGGATTAAAGACAGCCTTAAGCAATGGCACCAACACGCTATTTCCTGTACGCGATGCATGGTGGTATGTCCCAACAGAACCGACGCAAGCGAAAGGAATGCCAAGTCAGGGTTCCGGGCATTTCGTTGCAGATAATCCTCCGTTTGGTGCGGTGATTAGTTATTACCTCAGTGAGACAATAAAAAATAGTAATACAAGCAGGAAGGAAAATGAAACAGCGATCAGAAAGACAAATGGCAATATTCCGTTTCCCGGATATGAGCAACTTAACACCGAACGAAAGGAAGCCGATCCACAAGTGTTGCTATTGATTAAGGATGATTCCGGTAATGCCATTCGATGGATAGAAGGTAATAACAAAGCGGGAATTCAACGGGTGAGTTGGGACCTGAGATATCCGGCACCACAGCCCATTCGACTGATCAAGCCAGCATTTCAGCCGCCTTGGGCAGGAGATCCTGTTGGCCCGATGGTTGCACCGGGTAATTATGCTGTTGAGTTGTTCGTAGAAAACAATGGACAACTCACCTCAATGGGGGAGCCCCAAACATTTAGGGTAAAACCTATTCCTGCATTGGGCGAATTGGACTTTGGCGCGGTTTCATTGTTCCAGCAGCAAACAAGAGGATTGATGTTGGAGACTACTGCATCTGGACAACAACTATCAGAGGCAAATGAAAGACTCACGTATATACAAGAAGGGCTTAGACAAACGCCTGACATAACCGAGGCTCATTTCAAAACATGGACTGATCTTAATCGTAAATTGGCTGACTTACGCCATTTGCTTTATGGTGATCCTGCGAGAGGTGGTTTGGACCAGTCTAGACTGCCGGGCATAATGGGAAGAGTAGGATCAATTGCCTATGGTCACTGGGGTACAACACAGCTTCCTACACAGACTTTTAGAGATAATTTGGCACGTGCCTCAAGTGATTATCAAAAACTTAAGGTTCAGGTTGAAAGTTACCTAAGTGAACTTGAGACTTTTGAACAGGAACTTGGTCAGCTTGGAATGCCGTATACGCGAGGTAGGGGAAACTAGCGTCCACGTCTTTAATTGATTATAGACAAGTGTGCAATTTACTCGGAAGGACCTTGAGAGTTTTTGGACTTCTTGTCATGTGACTCATAGTTTAGCGCATACACAACCATGCTAAAAATCAGTACTCCGAACATGAATATCATATGTTCTGAGAGTATCATTTCATGTTTCGTTTAATTTGGATCAGTTTCATATAAATGGCAAGGCATAATATTGATGGTACCCAAATCCCAACAAACATACCTGCTTCTTTCTGACCCTGAAACCAGAGATAAACTGACAGTAAAAATGAAATAGCAACTGCTAATAAAATAATTCGATCGTTTAGCTTCATGTCTTATATTATTGAATGTAACCATCCGTTGCGTATGCTGAGTGCAAATGGATAATATGGCGTTAAATTCATAAAAATGACTTTAATTCATAAATGAACGTGTGTGTCGATATCTGTAGGCGTGAATTAATACATTTATTAGCAAAACTGCCGCACTCGAAATCGCAGCAAACGCAATACTTTCAAATGTGAATTTGTGCCGTACATAGATTGCGATAATAGCCCAAATACCAACAAATGCAAATACACGTATGTTTTGACGCCAAATCATGATCAAGTTAAGGATAGTAGCTACGATAATCATTACTATCGTCCATGTAGATTCAGTAAATGGTCCACCATCCCAATTGATTTTACTTAAAAAGGCAGCAACATTTGCAATCGTTGCTACAGTTATCCACCCAGCATAGAGCGACATTGGCCACCGTACAAATGCATTGATTTTTAAAGAAATGTTCGTGTTTTTTATATTGGTTTTCACGACAATCATCAGCAATGAAAACAGTATAAAAAGCATGATGCAAACTGAGGCTAACGTATATTCATAAAGCCATGCGATTAACCATAAAGCATTGCCGAGATTTGCAAACGACAGCCAATAACCAATTTGGCTGAAAAGTTTAATCTCAATTTCATCAATGAAAACAGACTTTAACTGAAAAACAGAATAGACGATCAAGCCTAAAAATATGATGCCCCAAATCGAAAAAGCATAGCCAGCTGGAGTAAATAGGTTTTCATATTCATTGCTAAGCTCGCTGACGGACAGATTATTGATTTTACCAGTTGAAGCTAAAAAATTAACAAATAATACCAGGATGACTGATAAGGTATTTATAACTGCTAATCTTTTCATCATCACATTTAATCAGGTATTTATTAAATGATAACAAATGAACCTACTATTAGTTTAAATTCTACATCTGCACATCAAAGTCCGATGGGATTGGACCCGGAATTTCTTCTTTGGGTGTATCGATCATTTCCAGGATATCAATTTCAATCCCTCTGGCTATCGTAGAAATTGGAACATCATTGGCTGAACCTTCGAATGGATTTTCACCTACCGTTCCAATCCTCTGCATAGTATTAAACACCCATGATACCAATGCGGAAAAAGGTATTCCCAACCATACAAAGTATTGCCCAACAATAGGGAAATCGACCATCAGCGACTGGCCTAATTTGTGAAATTCAGGGACGATCCCAAACGGTAATAGCAGTATAAATAGATTCACAAAACTATACCCCAAAGTAGCAAATTGTCTTGGATAAGGGAAGTTCTTTATTCTTTCAGATTTGCCCTGATGTTCAATCAAATCAGAAATTTTAGCATTTAATTCCAGATAAGAAAATTCCCAGATAAGCCCTAGCTCTTTTAATTGTCTTAGTTCCGCAACTTGCAAAGTCATCACAGCTGCAGCTTTATTTGTCTTATTCAATACTTCATTCAACTCAGTCTCTGTTAGGTGTTTTTGAAGATCATCCTCAAGTGAAATTTCCAGTTCTGGAATATGAAGTGCATCTAGCAATTCTTGATTTCTTTTATTTAAGCGAAACGCTTCCCATGGTTTTACACTTCTCATAGCATGACGAAGTGAGGTCATCCAGGCAATGTGTCTGAAAACCAGTCGTTTTTGAATCTTTTTGAGCTCATTTTCTGATGCTTTCGTAATAGCATGTTCATTGTTAATCATCTCTTTGAACATTAAAGTGATGGTCCGTGAGTCGTTAACAATAGCTCCCCAAATCATCCTTGCTTCCCACAATCTTCCATAGACTGCATTACTTTGAAAACCAATAAGAAATGCAACAGCTGTACCAATCAAGGCCATTGCCGTCCATGGGATTTGCAAAAAATGATACCCGAGTACTTCATACAAGATGGTAAGAACCGTTGCGATTAGAATAAAAAATCGGACCTCTCGCCTGGTCCATTTTAGCATTGCGCGACTACTGTATTTCTTTTTGGTATACATGAGGTTAAGTTAGATTGATATTACCTTACTAATATAGAGTAATGTGTTGTAGTCCTGTTCAAGTTGAATTGATATGTTTGGTGCTTCCATATATGCTAAGTGTCCGATTCATAAGATTGGCGTAGTTGTTACGGTCACTCAATAGTTGCGAGCTAAGTTTATACGTCGACTAATTGGCGGCATTGCCAATTTTAATTCAGGAGCAGAATGCTGAAAACGCTATTCCAGCCTGTTAGATAATTAATGAACTGGCCTGTAGAATAGTACTCAAATATTATTCAGGGCTTAATCAAGTAATTTGGTTAACTTGAAGATTGTCACCTATTTCAACTTCAACAAGTCATGAAGGATATTACCTCAATAGTCATTTATGTTACCACAATACTGTTATTAACAACGGGTCAAAGCCAAAATCTTCCAACATTGACAAGTCGGAACATCGAAGTATTTGAGAACAATGAGCCCTTCACCGTTTTAAAAGAACTGGAATTCACTGGTTTATCACCTGACTCTGTCAATTTTCAAATATTAGATCCTCAACAAAGCAACTTATTCGAAATTCAAAATCACATTGAACTAATCGCAACTCGATCATTGAATCATGAAAATTCTAATCATAGGAGTAATGAGCTCACATTGATTGGACAAAATCGTTTTGACATGTCAAATGAGTTGAGATTGTTGCGCATTAACATCAATCGAGTGGGTGGAGGGTTGTTTGGAGTCAGTCCACGCATTGATGAAGTTAAAATTTTCAGTAATGGGCAAAATATTGCCAATACTGCTACAATAAGTGTTGACAGCTACATAGGTGGAGATGGGCCAGAGAAAACAGTAGATGGCTCTCTTAGATCCTACTGGGAAGCAGATATTAGCACTGGAGAACCAATAGGTTTTATTTTTCCAGATTATATCGGGGATTGGTGGATAGAATTTGATTTTGGAAATCTAACCGCAATAGATTCCATCAGCATTTATGCTGACATGACTGGTGATTACACTGTTGAAATTTCTAAGAATGTAGGAGCACCCCTCAGAATCGCTGAAAAATCAGTGTATAAATCTTTCTCTTTCTCGTTTTTCTATGTTTATCCAATTGAGAATATTTTGACAAAGGAAATGCCGAAACTGGCTAATGATTACAATTTGGACACATTACTATTCGAAACTTTAAATATCAATGAAATACCACATTTCGATTTTGATAGCTATTACATTCCAGTTTTGGAAAGCGATTTGCCAGGAAGTGAAATTTCAGCAATTGACTTGGCTATTCAAGATCCGGAAGGAGATTCATTGTTCCATGATATTGCAGGAGATGTCAATAACAGATTTCGAGTGACACAAGAACAACTTGATGGTAATAAGTACAATTATTACCTCACAGTGGATTCATTACTCGATTATGAACAGCAAGCCAACCATTCCTTCGAAATCAGGAGATCTGATGGTTATCTGTTTGATTCTGCATCAGTCGAAGTGAATATTGTTGATGTAAATGAATCACCTCAATTTAATTACGACACTATTCAAATACCCGAAAACTCAATTTCAGGAAGTGTTTTCACCCTCAATATTTTTGATCCAGAGAATGATAAGTTCACATCCAATTTTGTTGATTCAAATCTGGGTTCTGATTCATTGTTTGAACTGAACGACGCTCATGAGATGATTTTAAAGCAAACTTTGGACTATGAGCATAATGCAACTTATACGCAGTTAAAAGTTGAGGTCAATGAAGTAAATACTAGACCTATTTTAAATTCTGAGGATTTGCTCGCATTTGACTTTTATGATTTGAAGGGCGAGCATCTAAATTTATATGAAATAGAAGTATTTTCCGAGGGTGAAAATATTGTAAAAAATGCCCTTTGTGACTCTTGTAATACTAGTAAAGGGTTTGCATTAGATGGAAAAATGGAAACTTTTTGGCAACTTAAAAACGAAAATACCTCTCTGCAAAATCCAATTTCTCTTTTACTCACCTTAGATACTTTATCTAAGATCGATAGTATTATAGTCAATCTCGACTCCATCGGTGGGAGTTACTCGATTGGTAATACTCATTCTTCTTTCAATAATGAAATCTTCTCACTAAAAAGAAATGCATCACTCCGGTCAGTTTCCAAATATGAGAGACAAAATACTATTGATTCTGTTGTGATTGAGATCCTTGACGTTAATGAAGCCCCTCAGCTCCAACCTGCGACTATTTCAATAGAGGAAAATTATCATCCTGATTCTATCATTTACATCCCCAGTGTTTGGGATCCGGAAGGTGATACACTGATATTGTATGCTTTAGACAATTCTGAGGATCTACCCATAATTTTTGACCATACAAATAGGTTAATGCTCAAAACAGGCAGGAATTTCGATTTTGAGACTAAGAACACCTACCAATTCAACGTTGTAGCATCTGACGGTGTATTTTTTGATACTGCTGCTTTTCGAATAGATGTTACTGATGCTAACGACCCTCCATCTCAAATTCTGTTTAATGGTTTAGATAAGTTAGATACTTCCGTCTACGACATAATAGAAGAAGGTCAATTGAGTATTTCTTTATCCACCATAGATCAGGATGACAGTATATTTACATATGAAATCATCGACCAATCTGTTGATGCTGAATTTCAAATAATAGGTGACACGTCATTAATAAATCTTGCCGTAATTGATAAGTATAACAAGGCACTGAATTATGTGATATCTTCTTCTGATGGTGAGCATTCAGTCACTGATACCTTCATCATCAATTTCATGCTCCCTCTGTCCATCAATCAGCTAATTCCGAAGATATATCCAAATCCTGTCAACAAAGTGCTCATGCTCAACAATGCCTCTCAAATTAGAGAAATAAGTGTTTTGTCTCTTGATGGTAGTTTGATAGATGTATATGACAATAGGCATGGTGAGCATTCGATAGCGCTCAGTTTTACAGGTTACGCCAAAGGAATCTATATGCTCAAATTAGTGGATGTTCATTTTAACGCTAGATCAATCAAAATATTAAAGCAAGATTGAACAGTAATGCATTTTAGACAATTACTTTCCACAGATTGAATTGTTAAAATAACGTTATTCCAATAGCTCAACTGCATAAACATTGCCGTCATATGAGCCGAAATAAATCACATTTCCATCTATGATTGGAGAGGAGAAGCAGGGTTCATCCATTTCTAATTGTGCCATCAACGTTCCGTCGGATTTATTGATTACAAACAGACCGCCAGAAGGAGATTGTTGCTCATCCTGATTGAAGTACCAATAAGCATCACCTGCAGTCAATACTACATATTCATCAGTTAGGACCGGTTTGGTGTAAATGTTCAATTTGGAATCAAAATCCCATACTTTCTCACCGGTTGATGCCTGGAATACATGCAGCTCATGGCTATCCGAATTACCCATATAAAGCAAATCGTCCTCAATAACAGGAGCGCCAATGATCCAGCCACCGGTCGAGTCATTTTCATTGACCACCCAGGCAGGTTGGCCATCTTCGATATTCAAAACAGTTAATTGGGGATTTCTAGCGCCGAAATACAACTTGCCGTCATCAATTAACATTTCAGATGCAATTCCGCCAAAGGTGTCATAAAATCGTTTCTGATAAGTATTAGACTGCCACACTACGCTTTCCGATCCCAGGTCATAACAAAATACTCTTCCTTTCCAGTCACCAAAATAGATGCTACCCTCATGAATAATGGGTCTACTTCTAATAGGCGCATCAATACCGATAGATAGTTCAAAAACCTTCTTTCCATCATTAGCACTTAAACCTATTAATGTTCCCAAACTTGTACCTATGTAAAACACATCTTCGTGTACAATTGCATTGGGTTGAATGTCATCCCAGTGATCAATTTTATAACCCCATATCGGCCAACCCAAATCATGCTTCCAAACCAGCTCACCTGTCTCTTTGTTGAGGGCGTAGTAAACATTGGATGAACTGAAGAAGACAAGATCATTATGCACTGTACCTTGTGCCATGATAAACCCATTGGTACTGTAACGCCATTTTTCCTGACTGGTAGTCGCATCTATCGAATAGAACACACCATTCTCCGCACCAATAAATAAGCTGCCATTGTCAGTGACTGGTGACGCTGTTATTTTATCCCCTGTATCAAACGTCCATTTGGTTCGTAATTCTTGAGCATGCGACCGACTGATCAACAAAGAATTGGATAGGAGCAGGGACAGTATGAATCTTGTTATCATTAGTTTGAGCTTAATGGTCCATTTATCGACTTCTTCTGGTAACAGTTTGAAAACAAACATCCCGTATGAATGGTGTCCTCACTTTTTAGGTTAGAGAGTCTAACATCAAATAAAGTACATGATCGAGGTAGCAACTTGTCTTACCGTCAAAAGGCCATTTAGTACGCATATCCATTAAGAGATGTTGAGTTCTGGCTAAATCTATTAATTTAGGATTCTATGCCAGTTCAAAACTTCCTTGAAGAACTCAAACGAAGGAAGCTACACAAAGTAGCCATTTCTTATACCGTGGTATCATGGCTTCAAATACAGGTCGGAGACATACTATTTCCTGCTTTTGGCATTTCCGAGGAATGGATAAAGGTACTAATCATTGCCCTGGTTATTTGTTTTCCCGGAATATTGATCCTGGCCTGGTTCTATGATCTTGGCCCTGATGGATTCAGTAGAATTGTACCACTGGTTACTAAGGGGATCAAGAAAACTGAAGCCAGGAGCAGACCGCTTACCAGCAATTACTTCATTGCCTCTGTTTTATTGCTGTTGCTGCTTCAATATGTGTACTTCAACTTCATTAAGGTAGCGCCATCAATCATCAAAACAGAATTATCTGCTGACGTACGATTGAGCAAGATTGCTGTCATTCCATTCACTGATCTTTCAGACAGTGCTGCTATGGAGGAATTAGGAGAAATAGCAGCTTACGTCATAAGTCAGGGTTTCACAGCATTTGATCAGGTGCCTGTTGTTTCACCGTTTACCGTAACAAGCAACATCATCCCGTCAGTGGATTCTCAACCTGGGACGTCATTTAGTGATCTCACAGGTGCTGAAAACATCATTACGGGTAGTTACAAGCAAATACAGGAACTGATTGTCTTTGATCTGAAAATTCAGGATGCATCTACTGATGAAATCAAATTCATTTTCCCACCTATTACTGGTTCGGTCAGCGATATAACATCCCTGCTGTTCGAGTTACGGAAAAAGGTATTGAGCTATTGGATAGCCAGAGAAGACTTTGAACAAAAGCTACCAAATCTACCGAGCTATACAGCCTATCAAAAATACCTTGATATGCTAAACGAAGAGGGAGAATATATGAAGTCTCTTGAGGAGATTCTACAAGTTGATTCGATGTTTCATGTTGCACGCATTCATGTATTGAATCTCACAAGGTGGTTTGCCGACAGTACAAAAATTATGCATTTTGAGTTTCTGGATCGCTACCAGGATCAAATGACCAGTTACGAAGGATTGTGGTACAGCTACGTCAGGTCGCTTTACACAGGTGATGTTGAGGGCGCATATGAGTCCATTAGTGAATTACGAACGAAATTTCCCGGTGATCACTGGATCAATCATGATGCCGCAGGGGTAGCGTTCAATGAATTGGGTAACTACGAGTTATCAAGCATCATATATGAGGAATTACCGATTCGGAATTATGAGATCAATAGCGAGCTGTATGGATTCTCTACAAGACTGAGAAATCAAATTGTGAATTACGCTGTTACAGGACAAACTCAAAAACTTGAAACACTTATGAGTGAAACACCTCGTGGACGTTTCACCAATTTTCATCGTTCGCTCCACTCCATTATGACCCGCAACAATGACGCCTATGATTACTGGTTGACAAACGGCTTAAAAAGAGTGGCTTCAAAGTCAAATAATCTCGTCCGCCGATTTGCCTATGATTATCGATCCATATTTTCGACTAACACGATGAACTCGACCTTGGTTTATCAAACTGCAGCATTCTTACGAAGTACCAGGGAATCCAGCGTAAACAGCAAAACCTTAACAAGAATCCTTGAAGTATTGGATGAAAGAGAGGTCTCTTTGGACTTGGAAGTAAGTCAGGAGACGATTTTCTATTCCTACTGGACTGCCCTGGGGTTAATTCGAATGGGAGACATTGACGGTGTAAAAGATATTATTGAGCAACTAGAGCAATTGGTACATACGGATATGACGGTTACGAAATCCTATCAGGTTTACCCATATTATGTCATTGGTTGTATTTATGCACAAATGGGAGAGGATGCTAAAGCAATTAAATACTTAAAGGAAGCAAGGGAAGCTGGTTTATTCATTGGGCACTACCATTTTAAGTATGACAAGCATCTTCAATCACTGGTCGATAATCGAAGATTTCAATATTTAAATAAGCCGATAGTACCATAGACTTGATTTGGGTAGGAGAACAAGACATGATTTCTATAGCTTATAATACCAGAAGTAATCTAACACATCGGTCTGGTCTTGTTAATTACTGAGTTACTATCACAAGCATTATTGGCTTTAGATTAAAATTAAGGTGATTGATGTTTGTTGAAATTGGTCAACTCACGCACGGCTGATGCAATAGATCCTAGTAATCGGTTAACTATTCCAATTTTAAACTCGAAAAAAGCATTGACATGAAAGATTAGGTATGAAAATATGCTCATTTGGCAAATTCACAAAAACACGCAATATGAGATATCTATGTCTATGGCTTACATTATTATTTACTAGTCCTGCATTCGCGCAAAATATTGATCAAGCACTACTTCCGTATTCCAAAATCAATGATAGTTATCTATTTTATGACCTTGATTTTGTCCATTGCACGATTAGCTTCGCCATTCAGCACATGGGTATTAGCACAGTAACGGGTACATTTTCGGGGTTTGAAGGAGCCGTTTTGTTGAATGAAAAGGAATTAGGACAATTGAGCACTTCATTTGTAATTCATGTATCCAGCATTAACACCAATCAAACCTGGCGGGACAAGGATCTTCAATCGGAGAAATGGTTCCACGTTGATAAGTATCCTGATATGTTGTTTCAAAGCTCGAAATCAGTGTCTACTGCCAATGGATTTGAACTACAGGGATTGCTTACAATCAAAGGAAGGACAAACCAAGTAACCCTGCATATGGAAACTCCGACCTACCTGGTCCCTTCTTATGCTGGTCATCACCTCGCCTTCAATGGCCATGCCATGCTCAACCGTAAGGATTTTGCAATAGGAGAGGACACCTGGTGGAATGACATCATTGAAGGAATTGCGCAATTGGATGACTCAGTAAGAATCAATCTATCCATCATATATCAGCTACAATCAGCCGAATTTATCAAGAGTCGGTTCTTTGAAAATGAAAAAGCCATATATCAGGCCTTGGTCAATAAAGGAATTCAAGAAGCCATTGCGGTCTTTAATCGTCAGAAATTGGCTTTTGATGCTTTGCCCGTAAAGGATACAACTGACTTTGTTGCCATTACTGCTAAAGACCTCAATACCATTAGCCAAACACTAGTCATAGAAAACCGGCTATCTGAAGCAGAAGACTTGCTACTTCATAACCTAAAAAGTTATCCGAATCATAATCAAATACTGGCCCATTTAGCAAATCTTTACTTAACCAAGGGGCAGCTAGGGAAAGCCAAAGAGATGGTTCGGAAGTGTTTGATTCAGAACCCAATGAATCCGATAGCCCTGGAAATGCAAAGGGCATTCTTAACAACCAGTAAGCAGTGATTACGTTTTAATCAATAATTTACACCAAGCTGAACATTGAAGTTTGTGACTGCACCATATCGACTATTTATCTATCTGCTATTTTGTGGATTGATAGTCGCATTAGCTGAGATTTATAAGAACTGGATGGTAATGCTTCAATACAATGAGCCATCTATTATGCTGGTTTCATCGGTTATATGGGAATACATGTCCTATGCTTTTATTGCTATATTATTTCCCTGGAGTTGGCGCAGGGTAACTAACAAGATCATTTGGAAATGGATATATGTATCGCTCACAGCAATTCTGTATAGCATATTGTATGTCAGCGTTTTATCCATCATTGAATGGTTTGAGTTTAATCGAAATTACGCGTTATTAAATGGGCTAAAATTCAGCTTCTTTCATTTACCCTATGTGTTGGTCGCCTACAGCATTATTAGTTATTTGGTTTTTAGTTTGAGTATGACTGCCGGCAAGATTACCAAGTATCAAAACATAAAAATGTCTAATGCTGAGTCAGAACATATTTACAATCAGCTACTTTCATTATTGATCAATCAACAATACTACCTCCGTTCAGGATTTAAAATTTCGGAGATTTCCAAACGGCTGGATATTCCTGTGAATAAGGTTTCGAGATCCATTAATGAGAATTTCGGTGGGAGTTTTTCTGACCTGGTTAATCATCATCGAATTGATCATGCAAAGAAAATATTATCTAATCCTGAAAACATAGATAAACTATATGCCATAGCCCTGGATTCAGGCTTTAACAATAAAGTCTCATTCCATCAACAATTCAAGAAATTTACAGGCATTTCACCTCAGAAATACCGAGATCAGCAATTGGCACATGTACGTAGAATGAAAGTGTCATGACTCTGGGTTAACGAAAATCTACATTGGCCATTTCACATGCTTTCCAATTGGAATCATGCTGTCATTGATGTCAATATTCATGCGTTCGTGATATATCCTGGATTAGATCATTGGAACACCAATTATAAAACACCTAAAGACTCTTTCGTTGGTAATCCAGGCATTGGAGATCCGAAAGTGTCTGAGCTCATCATTCAATGGGCACAGGGAATAGTTCTAGATCCCCATTAAAGCCTCTCCAATACCGAAATGATCTGTTTTGCTTTTCAGTACGATTAACGGCCAATACTGGTCTTTGTCGATGAGACCTTCAGCCACACTGCCCATGATAAAGTTTGAAAATGAATCTCGCCCGCGAGAACCGAGTATAATGGCATCTACATTATTCGCGACCGAAAACTGAAAAATCAAACTAGGGACATGTTGTTGATCCAGTCTTTCAAAATGACATACAAGGTTAGGGAGATTCAACGGATGTTTTTTGAGAAATGCATCAAATTGATTTCTCGCGTTTTGCTCCATTATGACCGAAAATTCCTCATAAGTTTTTCCAATTTTTGAATAGCCTGAAGGAACATCGAAGATGTGCAGACTCTCCACTTTTAGGTCCGGGAATTTGCTACTAAACACCTCAGCCTGCTGAAGTGACATCAATGAATTCTCTGAAAAATCCACTGGCACCAAAATTTTATTTAACCTTTCAGGTAGGAATTTTGGAATGATTGAAATGGAACAAGGAGCCGATCTGACAATCTTTTTAACGACTTGGAGATTGGCCTCTTCATTGCTCTTTCTACCCAAAACAAGCAAGTCAATTTCTTTCTTTTTTACGGTTTTCAATACCTCTTGTACCGTATTTCCTTCTGCGATCAATATCTCACTGCGGAGATTTTCTGGTAGCTGAGCTTTTTTAATATCATACTCAATGTCTTTCTCTATTGATTCATCTAAAGGTGCCACAAGGTCAGGATACTTAGCAAGAATCTCATCGGGAAGATTGAGGTCATTGGCTACATGGAGGAAGTAAACCACATCCAGATCCATTAGTGAGGCTAACTTGCTGATATAAGCAAATAATGCTTCGTCATGTGAAGACCTGTCTAATGCGACTAAAACACGTTTTAAAGAGTACATATTTTTTATTAATCAGAATCGATAAATATAATTCTTACATTCTTTCGAATCAGCTATCAGCGAAGGTTTTTTTAGAATAAATACATTTAAAATTGATTTGAGGTTATCAGAGCTTTGACTGAATTCATTGTAATTTCGTCCTGTAATGTCTTCGCCTGAACCGTTCTTCATTCCCTTCAAGCAATCCATATCTCAGTTTGATTTACCGCAATCATTCAATAACCCTTTTCGCGATCCACCACATCCTTTGGCAAAGCATGCCTCACAGGAACTACAACAAATAATCAAAACCCGAAACTGGAATCACAATTTTGGATTGGATTCCGATCCACAAGGACAGACCATTGGAAAAATGTTTGGTGTATTAGTGGTTAAGCAATCTGATGGTTCAGTAGGCTATTTAGCTGCATTCTCAGGAAAGATAGGAGGTCGACATGAGTACCCTGGCTTTGTGCCTCCGGTATGGGAAGGACTGAGGACTGGTGGTTTGCTGGAAATGGGTATGAAGGAACTTAATCGACTGAACCAGGATATTGAAATGCTTGGTGACGGACCCGAAAATGGGAACTTGCGAATTGCCCTACAGAAGGCACGAACTGACCATTCCAATTCGCTCCAGGCTAAGATTTACGATGGTTATCAATTTCTAAATAGGGCAGGTGAAGTCAAAAGTCTGAGGGAGATTTTCATCAATACACATCACAGCAATCCGCCTGGTGGAGCAGGAGATTGCGCAGCACCCAAACTCCTTCAATATGCTTTTGAACATCAAATGATTCCGCTAACTATTGCAGAATTCTGGTGGGGGCATTCATCTGATTCACCCCAATGGAAGCACCGGTCGTTCTATCCACCATGCAAACACAAATGTGATCCTATTTTGAGACATATGTTAAATGGGTTGGGGTCACCGGCATGATTCTCCTGGATCATATTGGATACTTTCAAATTTGATCATCGAGGATTTCAGGTATCAATTTCTTAAGGAATTGGACCATAATGAATTATGAGTTTAGTGAGCGATTACAACTAATAAAGGCTTATCTTCCAAAACACTCAACCTTAAAATCATGATCAATCGTCAATTTCTTGCTGTATTTAGTTCAGTCTTTTTCATTTTGGTATTGAATTGTTCGCAGGCTCAAAATATCCTTTTTCATGCTGGATTTGACGACACATTGGAAACAGCAGATGGAGAAAAACCTGCTCAATCATTCGGCGTTACCTACATCGATGCTATTGTCAATGCAGGCATTGAGATAGATGATGGCGATATTGTTCAGTATGATATTTCCAACAATACTCAAGCCAGTGAAGGGAGTATTACAGTATGGGTAAAACCAAATTGGAAGCCCGGTGACAACCTTTACCGCATAATGGCTGTAAGCAGCTCACCAACGTTTGAATTACATGTTGATGAAGGCTCTAACCTCGTATTTGCGATGTTTTCAGATCAAATTGAAACCAGGGTTGCCTCTGTAGGAGTAGGAGACTGGCAACCTGGAGACTGGCACCACCTGGCATTTAACTGGAGTGCGAGCAAAATTGAAATTTTTATTGACGGAATTAACATGGGTGAAACCTCGGTAGGATTTGATATTCCAGCATTTACTACAGGGACTCTCAACATAGGTTCTTCTGGCGGTGAACAAGCATTCGAAGGTATTTTGGATGAATTGATGATTTATGATGCACCCCAAACAGCAGAGCAAATCAATGATGAGTATAAAGCAACCTTAAATGATTTCCCTAATGCAACTGCTATTGGTATAACTGATATTTTCGAAAGAAATGTAACACAGAGTGGCATTACGTTAGTAGACTGGGAGGGTCCAATTCGCAACCCAGCAATGAAATATTACCTCAAGGGCAATGATTCTTTGTCCTATCCAATCACCATTACGCTTAAAACCAGCCAAGAGCGAACCTCATTTAATCTCCCTTCCGAAATTTCAAAAGCAGGACCATCGAAAACAATAGAACTTACTTCCAGTGATCAGCTGCAATCATTTCTATTTTCCTTTTACATGGATGAAGACTATGAAAACAATTCCTTTGATCTGGAACTCACGTACAACCAGAATGGCATACCTGTACGACAAGTTGTTCCTGTTTTGGTAATTGATCAGGATCGCGATCGTCCATTATCCTATCCTGTGATTGTAGATTTTAGCGAAGCAATACATGAACTAATGGTAGATCCAACGACCCAGGCTGTGATTACTGAGGCTGCAGAGGATTGGTTGTATTACATTGATGGTACGGAAATTGATGAAATACCTGAAGGGGAAAGTCACATTATCGCAGGTGGACAGGATCACCTTTTTGATGAAAAAATGTTAGCTAACCCAATTGCTTATACTGGATATTATCTTTTTGCATACGGCAATACTAATGCAGGGCCTTGTGTATGCTCTACCGGAGGACCTAACAGGGAATTACTACAATCCAAAAATGGAGAGATAGTACCTATATTTCGGGTTGGTGGATTACATCTAAATGTGTTTGGACAAGCATTCGAAACAGAACCAACCGGCTGGGAGGTAATCAGACCTTATGAAAATTGGACACAGGAAGGCTATGTTGGGACCGACTTGTATTCATTGGCCAAACATGAAATAGGTCATGCAATGGTTTTTGAAAATTCTCCACTCTTTCTTGAAGCTCAGGGTCGTGATCCTAACAATCCATTCCCAGATGAAACTTTATCACCACCACCAAATGGATTTAGGAGCCCTGCGATTACGGCCTACTATCCAGATGAGGTTGTACCATTATTTGAAAATTCTTTATCACATGTTATTGATGTGTTGGACCCAGCCAGTCAGCTTCCACCTTATGGTGGTGGAGTGCCCGAAGAGGAAGAAGTCATGCCTGGTGGTAGGGAGATGATGACAAAACTCGACGTTTTGATCATGGAGTCGGTCGGTTACCCGCTAAGAGAAAATGAAGTAACCAGACCACTGTCAATGAGTAGTCAAGGTGCTTTTTATGGAGAACTCAATATGGATTTTAGTTCCAGCATAAGTGCAGTAGGGGGAATACCCGTCTACAATTATTCATTATCCAGTGGTCAGTTACCAAAAGGAGTTTCACTTAACAGCTCAACAGGAGTGCTATCTGGTATTCCCGAAGAGGAAGGTACCTTTCAGGTTACGTTTGAAGTAAAGGATTACGATGAAAGAAGTATTGGCGCAACACTCGAACAAACCATACTCATAGGTGTTTCGCTTTCTAATGAAGCTCGTCTTTTAGATTACGCTTTCGATGAATCAATTTCTATTGTCACCTCAACTGTTGATTCTGCAACACACACCATTTACATTACAGTTGACCCGAATACGGATATAACCAATCTTGCACTGGAAATGGATATTTCAACAGGAGCTACAATAACACCTTCACCGACTGAACTACAAGACTTTACAAATCCAGTAAGCTACACAATTACTTCAGAGGATGGGTCCGTATCGGTTACATGGACATTCCTCATTGATGTTTTGCTAGATGTAAATGACCTGTCAAATCAAGTTTCGATCTACCCAAATCCAGTCAAACATAGGATTTATGTTGAGCTATCCGAAAGTTTTAAGCGCCCATCATCAATTTTCTTGCATAACATGGATGGACAAATGATCATACACTCCGTTTTACAAAAAGATAAGGTTAGCCTGTCAGTAGCAGAGCTGCCCAGTGGAGTTTATTTGTTGCGGGTTGTAAATCCAGATGGTTTTGTACAAACCAATAAAGTATTAATTGACCATTGATAACACCTATTCAAAATGAGCCATCCCATCTGGTTTGGCTAGGTTAATTGTGTCGGTGGCGACCGCAATAATCACCACATTTTTGGCTAGTTAGGGTGATTATGCTGCGATGTTTTGTTATTCAGACTCAATCGTCTCAATCAAGACATGTCGCGATCACAGTGCTAATGAGGATCTAAACAAATTGAAGGCACTCAAGTCTGAACGCACTGCTTCCTCCAACTCACTTCAGGATCATATCTACGATAGCCATCAACTCCTTCAATATACTTTTGAACATCAAATGATTCCGCTAACTATTGCGGAATTCTGGTGGGGGCATTCATCTGATTCACCCCAATGGAAGCACCGGTCGTTCTATCCTGCCTGTACACATAAGTGTGGCCCCATTCTGAAGCATATGTTGAGTGGCATGGTTTCTCACATGTGAGGCTTATGAAGCTCATTGAACATTTGCAATTTGCTCCTTATGTGATAATCGCTCGTCGCGATTTTTTAAAACATCGAATACGGTCAATCAAGAAGCCTTCTTGTTTGCATTGATACAATCACAATCGATTTAAGTTTTCTTTTAACTAATTTTAGAAGAATACTTGCTCATCAATGACCAAAAAAATCTAACAAGTGCAAACGACAAACCAAATATGAAATCGACGATAAACCTTCTGACAATTTTATTTTCTGGACTGCTAATCATATCATGTTCTACACCGAAAAGTGAGGAATCTAAAGTATCAGAACCGGAAAAAGAGAACCGCATGGGCGGGTTGGCACTGTATACCGTTCGTGATGATATGGGAAAAGATCCGCTGGCAACTCTGAAGGCAGTGGCTGATGCCGGATACAAATTTATTGAGGCTGCTTCATATGACAGTGGAAGATTCTATGGCATGGAACCTGAAGAATTTAAAATGAAATCGGAAGAACTGGGGTTGACACCAATAAGTACTCACCAGGGAAGCGTAACCCTGGACAATGCAGATGAAATGATCGCAGATGTGAAAGCTGCTGGATTCAAATACTTTGTAATTCCTGTTCCGCCAATGGGTCATTTTAGCTTTGATCCGGAAACGCGCACACTCAATATGAGTGATTCAGTCGAGTTGATTACCGATATTTTGAATACTATCGGTCAGAAATGCAAAGAGCAGGGGATCGAAATGCTATATCACAATCATGCATTCGAGTTTGAACCCAATTCAAGAGGAATTGTGCCGATGGATTACTTCCTGGAGAACATAGATCAGGAAGTCGCTAATTTTCAGATGGATCTATATTGGACTACTGCAGCCGGAAAAGATCCTGTTGATTACTTTGAAAAGTATCCAGGCAGATTCAAAATTTGGCATGTGAAAGACATGGATGAAGAAGGAAAATTTGCTCCGGTGGGTAAAGGGAAGATTGATTTTGCCAGAATACTAGCGCAGAAAGAGCTGTCCGGAATGGAGTATTACCATGTCGAGCAAGATCGAACTTTTGATATAGCTCCTTTAGAAGCCATAAAGATTAGCATGGAAGGCTTGAAAGGGCATGGGTTTAATTAGAATGGAAAACAGTGGTTATCCAGAAACAAGTGGAATCAAAATTATTTAACCGTTGAGTTCTGAGCAATCAGGACTCATTTTATGTCAATCGTAATCAAAGTCAAGCAGGTTCAACGGTTGTTCGATCGGCTTGAGATAGAAACTGAAAATGTAAAGCATGCCACAGGTATGCACTGCCTTACGGGTTGTGGCAATTGCTGCATGAAACCAGATATTGAAGCATCGGTACTGGAATTTTTGCCATTTGCGTTTGACCTATTTCTTAAAAGACAAACAGAGCTATTTAAAATAAGACTGGAAGATTCAGGTAGTATATGTCTTTTGTTCAATCCATTGAGTGTTGCATCCAATACGGATTATCAGCAGGGAAAATGCGGCGAATACGCCAACAGAGGTTTGATTTGCCGACTTTTTGGCTATGCTACTATACGAGATAAAAACGGGCAAAATGTCCTGTCTACCTGTAAATGGATCAAAACAACCCAGCTCGAAGAAGTAGCAATAGCTCAATCTTTGATTGTCAAAAAACAGGTACCTGGATTTCTTAATTATTATCAACGGCTGGTACAAATTGACTTCAAGCTAAGTCAGGAGCTCTTACCAATTAACGAGGCGATCGGGCGTGCGATTGCAGAAGTTGAGCATTACTATCTGTACAGGCCGTTCCCTTATGGCCAAAGGAAAATCGCTTAATACTTGATCCCTCCACGTTGATATCCTTGCTCAGAATGGTGGCAAGTTCTATCCACCATGCACACACAAGTGATCCTATTTTGAGACATATGTTAAATGGGTTGGTGCACTCTCCAGTGTAGCAATATTCATAACGCAAGCCTGCTTTTCCCGTACGGAACTTGTAAGTTTAATACAATGAAGAACTATTTATAGGGACCTGATGACTTAAAATGGTAGCTATTCTGTTGATCACAACCATTCACGCATGGTTTTTTGCCATTATTCTGTGGAAATTCAAGAAGCAAAAGGACCTTTCTGATTTCGTTTTAATCATTTGGTTCATTTTCATAGGGCTGCACAGTTCTTCTTTCTTGTTCATTCATTACAGAGATGTCAACCTATTGAGTATTGCTTTTCCTTTTTTGCAAGGTCCTTTCCTCTATCTATACCTATTGAGTAAGGTGAAAAAACCTGTCAGGTTAAGCAATCGACACGTACTACATGTTTTACCCTTTTTAATTTTTGTTGGTTATCAATATTATCAGGTGCTTAGCAATCCTTTGTTAGCAAATGAGCATCAACATTATGTCAATTTCATTACCATATCAAACCCGTTTGGGATACTGTTTGTAGTACAGTTGGCCGTCTATCTGTTTTTGAGCTATCAATTGAGTAGAAGGAACAATCACCACAGCGTATGGTTAAAAACACTGGTTTTTTCAATCATGATTATTTGGTTGTCCTCTACTTCATCCATGTTTTTTCCTAATGTAAATGACCATGCAATTCAAATGAAGTTTGACGTTTTCATATTCGTTGTGCTCACCATCTTTGTTTATTTAGCCAGCTACCTGGGATTGAAAGAAAACATATTACCTGTAGCAAAAAAGGCAAGCAAGTATGAGAAGAATGTCCTCTCGAATGTTGAATCCGAAAAAATTTGGACGGATCTTCAAAAGTTGATGGAAGAAGAACAGTTATTTATCAAAGCGGACTTGAGTCTAAACAAGCTATCTGATCAAATAGATACAAGCCTAAACAAGCTTTCACAGGTTATCAATCAACAATCCCATCAAACATTCAATGATTATATCAATAGCTATCGTGTTAATCATGCTAAAGAAATGATCAGGAATCCTTCTAATTTAACCTTGTTGGCGATCGCTTACGCATCAGGTTTCAGTTCTAAATCAACATTCAATCGTGCCTTTAAGAAAGCTACAGGCATAACACCATCCGAATACCTCAAAAAAGAAGTCTCATCTCATAGGATGACGCGAAATGAAGTGATATAACATCTTTATTTGACTCAAAAAGCATCATGAAAAGACTTCTTACGATTAGTTTAATCTCGATAACGATGAGCAGTTTAGGACAAGTTGGAAAATCCGAAGACTTGTTTTCGTTGTATTCGACATCACGAATTACCGAAGACAGGGGTTTATCTCGTGGAGCGGGTTGGGGAGATATGAATGGTGATGGATTGCCAGACCTGTATGTGGGCAATTCAAAGGGTCAATGGAACTTTTTATATCAAAACCATAAGGGTGGATACCTGGAGAAACTCACGGAAGATTACGGTAACACATTTGCCGAGTCGGTGATGCATGGAGGAGCCACTCAGGGAGTCAATTGGGTAGATTATGACAATGATGGGGACCTGGATCTTTATCTCTGCAGCAGAGGAAAGGAACCCAACCTTCTTTTTCAGAATGACAGTCTCAAGCGATTTGTTCGGGTGTGGGATCACCCTCTAACTGCAGATAGTATAAGTGCCTCTATGGCTTGCTGGGCAGATATTGAGGGAGATGGGGATTTGGATGTATTAATGGTAGGTTATCGTTACAATGGTAACATTGTCTTTGAAAATTTAGGTGATGGTGATTTTAGACGAAAGGATAATCACCCTTTGTCTGCAGGTGAAGGTAGAGGTAGGAATTGTACATGTGGGGATGCCAACAATGATGGGCTCCCGGAGTTTTACATTGCAAATGCCCGAAAACCAAATGAGTACTATATTAATAATGGAAACTGGGAGTTTGAGACGTTGACTGAGGGGCTTATGATAGAAGATCTTGGATATGCATATGGTTCTTCATGGGCGGATTTTGACAATGATGGTGACCTGGATATTTTCCTTACCAATTTTGATAAGGAAAACTTTCTTTTTGTCAATGATGGTCAGGGCAATTTTGAGCCTATGAAAGAGAGTGCGTTGTTAGGAAAGCAAGGGGGAGCATCCAAAGGACAGAGCTGGGGAGATTATGACAATGATGGAGATTTGGACCTTTATATTGGCAATGGCACCTACGGAGCTGATATGCGTAATTTCCTGTACCTGAATGATGGTCAGGGAAATTTCGAAAAGATAGTTGAAGACAAGATTATGCAGCATGCAGACACCTCTGCAGCGGTAGCTCACGCGGATTTTGATCGTGATGGGGATCTAGATCTATTCGTGGCTAATTGGGGCAGCAATGACCAATTGAACAGACTGTATGTCAACAATAGTGCAGGCAACAATTGGATTTCTTTTCGCTTATCCGCCACTGAGTCCAATTCATACGGTATTGGCACCAGGGTTCAATTGATTTCAGCAACAGATGGCGACCAGAATAGTACACAATATCGATGGATGTACCCTGTTACCGGATATGCCGGACAAAATGATTACGAACTTCATTTTGGGTTGGGACTTACTGAAGCCATAAAGTCAATTACAGTGTTTTGGCCCTCCGGAAAAATTGATAATTACAACTCTGATATTCAGATCAATCAGCATTACTTATTAAAGGAAGGTATAGGGGTTGAAATCATTGAATAATCGCTTGCGGTAATGAGGCCTGTAGAATTGTCGATAGATTATAGCATTATCAAATCGAGTATTTATTACTGTATACTTGGATGAAAGTAAGGGAATTGTCAAGGCCAAAACTCACCCGACACTAAGGAGAAGCTACTAAGCGGTTAGTTTCCGAAGCATTCCGCTGAAAACATAATCATGAAGCGGAGAAACCGCATACCAGTACAACCTACCAAGTACTCCTTTAGGTCGAAAAGTAGCCGTCTGGCTTAGCTGCTCCTGATCGATTTTCAATTCCAACCAGGCTTCTCCCGGTAGTTTCATTTCTGCAAACAATAGTAATCTTCCCTCATCCTTGTTGGCATACAATACTCTCCAAAAGTCAATAGCATCACCCACAGACAGAGAAGAAGTATTTGTTCTTCCTCGTCTCAACCCCACACCACCAAACAATCTATCCAGAAAGCCTCTCAATTTCCATAAAAAATCAGCATGATACCATCCTGTGGAGCCTCCAATATTCCAAATCTTGTTTTTCGTCTTGTTAATACTTGTGATTTTGGCATACCGCTGATCTACGAAGCAACCGAAAGTAGGAACTTTAATATAGTCTGAAACATTGAAATCTATTTCGCCACTGACAAACGAGTCCTTCCAACTTGACACAATCTGATTGCTTTCAATTTTTCTAAAGGCATTCCGTAAACTTTGCTGATAAGTAAGTGGTTTGATGCCAAGTTTATCCAACAGGTTTTCTCCTTTGCAAGTCACCTCAACTTTCATGCTGTCCACCAGTGCCATTGCCAACTTAAATGGGGTAGAAGTGACAAAATACAGCCAGTATGAAGATAGGCGGGGTGTCATTACGGGCACTGTAAGAATTGTCCGTTTTAAGTGTCTAACCTTCGCCAATCCCAGCAGCATTTCCTTGTAGGTCAAGACGTCTGGTCCTCCAATATCATAGACTTTTCCTTGTAACTCAGTATGAACCAAGCATTGAAAAAGAGTTTCTATAACATCGTGAATACTAATAGGTTGAGCGCGAGTATTCAACCATTTTGGAGCCACCATAATGGGCAACTTTTCAACCAGGTCTCTTATGATCTCAAATGAGGCACTTCCTGAACCGATGATAATGCCGGATCTTAAAATGGTAAGTCGATAATTATCCTTAGATATCAATTCATTTTCGACATTCATTCTGGACCTAAGGTGTTTCGAAAGGGCATTTTCATTGGAAATTCCACTGAGATAAATGACATGGTCGACACATGTCCCGTTCAATGCTCTTTTGAAATTTCTGGCAGAATTAATTTCAAGCTGTTCATAGTCCTTTGCCGATGACATAGAATGCACCAGATAGTAGGCGGCATTGATGTCGTTTGGGATGTTCTTTAATGTTTCGTAGTTCAACAAATCACCCTCTATCACTGTAATTTGTCTTTTTGGGATTGCTCGCGGCGGCTCAAACCTTTTTCGATCCCTTACAAGGCATACGACCGAGTGCCCTTGATTGATAAGTACCGGCAGCAATCTCTTTCCAATGTAACCATTGGCACCTGTCAATAGTACTTTCATTTGACACTAACGGCAAAATCCTTTTTAAGCCAAATCACCGACATATGGGTAAACAAAATTCCACTGGCCAATGACTCAATCAATATCAAGGCAGATATATTCCAATTGTTCATATGCATTCCTTGAACTTCTTCCAATTGGATCTGAGTGAGGAATGCTGGGTGTGTTACAAGGAAGATTTGAATAAACCCGGTAAATCCGACTGAAGTAAACAGCGCTACCAAAGCTCCGGTAGCATATCCATTCAAAAAATTAAATCCTTGAATGTCCGCTTTCTTAGCTGACTTTATTGAAGAGAATACACCTGCAAAGAGTATGAAAGCATTTAGTATTCTTAATTCAACATTGTGGACCAAATCTAAAGCGGATATAATAGAGAAAAACGCTATTAGCGAAGCGATGATTAATACGCCATGACGGATAATATTCAATTCAAAAGTTTTCATGATCTTGTTCATTATTCAATAGATCAACAAGCGCTAGTCTCAATTGTTTGCGAAAGAGCGTCAAAAGGGCCTGGATTTATAATGATAATCCACATTTTCAGCGCGATCTCCTAAACTGGTAACCCAGGTTGCTTTTTTGGTAACTTCAGGTCATTCTACACGCCAAAAATGATTCAGCTCACCTTATAGACTTTCCATTCCCTTCGGTGCAATTAGCTGTGATCTCATGTTATAAGCGATCGCTTTTCAATATTAACCTTTTATCTATTCCTTCTATAAAGGCCAATGCATACAGCCAGAATAGCAGTTTTGCGGTAACTCGAAAGCAAATAACAGCTTTTTACATGTCTCATATTTCATTGTTTGTTCAACATGCTTAGTAGGGTAAAAGAAATTGAATACATTTGAATTTGTAGAACTAAATCATAAGGAAGTGCAGATTGCCTTAGAAAATAGGCACACACAAACCTAATTTTTATAATATATGAGTCACGATATTTCTTTTTCCACAAAAAATGCCAAACAATATGCTAATCGTTATGGTGATATTGAAATGTGGAAAAATGCCCTGGAAGATGCAATTCCTTTCTATCATGTGAACGGAATGACCGAACCTTATCTACCTGCTATTCTAAATACAGATCCAGAGAATGTTACCTATTTGAAGTGGGGGTTTATTCCGTCCGAATTTGCACCGCAAATTAAACGTAAGCCTATCAACACCTTAAAGGCAAGAAACGATAGGATCTTTACTGATAAAAGCATGTACAGGGAATCAGCAGAGTCACGAAGGTGCCTGGTGATGTTAGATGGTTTTTTTGATAATTATCATAAAGGAAAAAACGTATTTCCTCATTACGTTCGAATGAAGACCAAAGAGCCTTTTATGGTTGGTGGACTATGGCACACTTTCACTGATCCGTCGGACGAAGTAAAAACTGACACTGTTACTTTGGTTACTACACCTGCCAATAAGGAACTCGCCTGGATTCATGACGAAGAGCCATATACTCCCGAATCAAGGATGTTTTTCATCATTGACAAAAAGGACGATGAGGCGTGGTTGCATGGAACTCCGGAAGAGGCCCAGGCTTTGCTTAAACCCCTTCCTGACGGTGTGTTGGAATATTATACATGCCAGCCACTCAAGACGGTTAAACTTCAGCACCGAATGTACCTCGGGAATGTACCTGCGCTTTTAGAGCCTAAGCGATACAAAGAGTTGGAAGGCAAAACGAAATAAGCTGTTCCAGAGAATTGGCAAACTGCGTTGCAGTCTGCTCGAAAGTACAAAATACAGGTTTGAATTATCCCTACTTAGTTGGGTAGGCACGTGTTACATATTGCCTACCATAACTATTTTATGAATAATATACATCAGTCTTGATATAGTAGAAAAGAAAGGATAAAATCTCAAAGTAGTTGCCTGACGTTGTGCTATACAGGTAATTGCATCTTATAGCTTTGAGGTCCATCGCTTACACTTCGTTTTTTCACTACCATATGGATGCACCAACATACCGCGTCCACGGTATGGACAAATAGACTGCCCTTGGTATTGTACGCCTTTGAAGCGGCAGATAGCTTTACATCAAAAAATAGGTTAGCATGACTAAACTAAATATTCATCACCTTCTATTGATGATTGGCGTAGGGTGCTCACTATTCCTTTCAGGATGTGAAGAGGATGTGATCACCAAGGATTACGATGATTTTTTATCCAAACCAGAATGGAACATTGATTACATCAAGTATGTTCATGCAGTGATCAGTACGGATGGCAATGCCATTTATACCGGATCTGTCTTCTCTGACATCAGGTACTACAATGCCGGGAAGATTGTCAATAAAGATACTGCAATGAACATCTCAGGGGTTGACTACAATGGCCCAATTATGCATTTGTACGCAACCAATGATTCCGTCAATGTGAATGATGACATCCTTGAAATAATCCTTTATAAAGATACTGAAGTCGGACCAGGCAATGACTGGCATACCATGACATGGTTTGGCTCACGGCTCAACAGGGCGCCCATAGATGATCCCGCCAAGGAGTACTATCTGGATGTCAGGGATGCAGATAATGGATTCACCTTGTACCTCAAAGGAGAAAATAACCCTCTGGATTTTGAAAAATTGATCACCATAGCAATCAACTAATCAATGAAAAAGATATGCTTAATATTTTTGATAGGAGCGCTTTCAACCATGAGTTATGCTCAAATCAGAGGGATGTCTGTTAGCGGTGTATATTCCAAGACAAAGACAGGAAAGACTTCATTATTTGGAGCTGATAGTTATGAATACAAAAAGGTCAGCCCAAATGTGTTCATGGTTTTAGAAATTGTACAAAACCAGGGACAGTATGTTTACTGGAAAATGGACCCCATACAAATGGCTCATTGGCTCGTATGGAGTGGAAAGCCGCCATTCGTAATCTCACCTTCTGTAGTTAATGGTCCATTAAGAGCAGTCGATTACACCCCGATGCAGCTTGATTGGGAGATGCCGATACTTTTTAGAAGGTCTGATTTTAACATTGACTTAGGCCTTCAGATGCTTTGGAAGGTGGAGGGAATGACTTTGTCTAATTCCCGATATCCAACTGCTCGTGTCAACAAGGATCTCAATTCCTATTCGAACTATGAGTTTGGAGCTGGTAGATTTTTCACCAAAAGCAGATTTGGAATAGGCCCGATTATCGCCGCAAAATACGTTCACCCTGATGACGATTTTGCCATTCGAGCAGCGGCAGGATCAGCACTTTATGGATTTAAAGAGGAAACCTACAATTTCACAGAACTCGGGGGATTTCTAAAAATAACTGATCGTATCTATGTTACCGTGAAAATGAGAAATTTCACGAAATTATTCAGCCACGATCCGTCTGAATTCACCGAAGAATTTGCGGCGCTTTTAACCGAACAACTAGGAGAGCAACTCAAGGTAAAGACAAATGAATATACTGTAGGACTAATCATTGACGGCAATTTCACCTGGATGGCTAAGTTGTTTGGGGCCTATGAGAAATACTGATTTCAACATGGTTTAACGACATAAGCTAATAGGTTGTGGACGTCCGCTTTACATTCTTATAAATGCACATTACATCATCTAATCCTTCATATGTGTGTGTGTATTTGAACATTTGTTCATAGATCAATATGGTGTATTAGGTATAGAGTCGAAATAGAATAGGGCGAACTGAACAGATTACTCGGACTGTCTGACACTTCGAGAGCCTCAGCTTGACAGTCCTTGATCTGTGAACTGCACGATTTAGGATCGGTGGGGCGGTACCTAATCGCTGATATCATTATATTAAATTATATCTAACAAAGAATTGTACATGCGACTGGGCTGTCCGCGACTGGCCGTCGGCGACTGGCTGTCCGCGACTGGCCGTCCGCGACTGGCCGTCAGCGACCTGTCCTCAATGGATTTGTCTAGCAGAATAATCAGGCGACAGAATTGAGGTAAAACAGATAAAAACCCGTAATACGCTCTGGATCTCACTTCGTTGGATTTGACATCTTTCGATACAGATTGAATTTGAAATCGAAGCAGAATCAACGGATGACAAACAGAAGGTTCACGAACACCATTGATAATGAACAAGTGCGTGAGTAAATGGGTGTGACTTTTGCGTCCGCTATATAAGTTTCAAAAGGTTTCATTCAAACTTCAATTCAGAGACTATTCAAGTAATCAACAATCAATTGCACACCTTCTTTATCTATCATGGTTGTGCCAACTAGTGGCATTCTGCCGTTTACCAGGTTTCTTGCTATTTTTTCTTCCTTGCCCAAAATTCCCGAATGATCAAGTGCAGTTTCCATCCTGAAGTCGAATGGTCTTTTATTCGCCATATTCCATCCATCTGGATTATGGCAATGTGCACAATTCATATCCAAATATGCTCTACCTCTAACGGATAACGCCAGATCGTGATTTTTGTAATCTATCATTTGTGGTATGCCCGTTAGCTCAATTCTATCATCTATTAACCCCACCGATTGGAGATGAGCAATCTGATTTAAGGTTTCACCATTTCGATTCACTTCACGATTCAAGTTTCTTAAAGTAGGACCGATTGGGGTGAGCTTTGACTTTGTTTGATGACATGTACCACACTCATTCTTACTCGGAATGTGGTACGAAGTAGACAAGTTATTTCCATTACTATCTAACCAGCTCACTTGCGTGTCATACCCATCTAATTCTAGTCTTGCGTCAGTATGGGCGTCATTCCAAATGTAAGTGGCAACATTCCATGAATCATTTTCCTTTATGAGTAAACGGCTTTCTATGATCCTTTTACCTTGATTAGCATCTCTTTCATCATTCAAATAATAAAAAGTCTTGACCAGGATTGTTCCATCTGGAAAGCTGAGTGCATCATCATTCAAATCTTGAATTTGAGTTCCTGATGGAATCTTTATAAGTCTCTGTTTAAAAGCATAATCAGTAAATAGGGTTGAACCTAACTCAAGTAAATGGAAATCCGTGCTAGGTACTAACTCCGCCATTACGCCTTGATATATTTCGTAAGAAGAAAGATTTTCCTCAAATTCCACTGTTTGCGGGTAATTGAATTCAGGTATGATAATTTCATCATCCCATCTGTTGTCCACATCTTCACAAGAATCTAATAAAAGAGACAGCAATCCTACAGCCAAGACAATTATTCTCATTGTTAGTTCTTTAATTACAAATCTTCATTTTCCTGATGCAAGGTGTCTGAGTATGAGGGGGGTATCAAATAAATTCAATCAAATCCCGATTTAAATCAATCAAATCGATTTTTATTTTTATTACGAGTCAAGTCTTGTTTAATTGAATAGAAACCATGAAGTCATTGATAAATCCGGCTTGTTCATTGAATTAGTTTGAATTTGTGGGGTATAAATAAGACATTGAGATATGCGCATTAAGTCATACCAGCAAACTATACAGGCATTTATATGGAGTGGGGTTTGGTTAATCATTCTGCTCATTCTCAACAAGGAAAATGTCTTTGGTGGCCGTTTCTGGCTGCAGACTTTCCTAACTGTAACCGGAATTTTCCTTGTTGTATTTGTAAATCTCAAGTGGCTTTTACCTGAAATCTTCTTCAAGAGAAGCAAAAAGCTTTATGTCGCGCTGAGCATGTTACTTCTAATAGCTGTTGTATGGGGGATTCACTCAGACATTTTACCTTGGAATCAAAAAGAGGATAGGGTCGAGACCATTTACGATAATGCCGATAATAGACGACAAGAAGTCGATAATTTGAGATGGCTACTTCGAAATCTGCCGCCGCTCTTTATTTGCCTTCTCGGAAGTTCATTTATGGCAACAAGTAGCTATGCACGTAAAAAAGAAAAGGAGGCAATGTTGCAGGAGAGGTCGAAATTGGAAACAGAATTAAAGTTTCTCAAATCACAAATCAACCCTCACTTCTTATTTAATACGTTACATAATATCTATACCCTCACTGTCCTGCAATCCGAGGAAGCTCCAAAACAGCTTTTAAAGTTGTCAGACTTGTTACGGTACATGATATATGATTCAAACGAAGAAAGCGTACCCTTGAAGCGTGAAATAGAGTATTTAAACAATTTCCTCGGTTTGGCTCAATTGAAGGATAGTCAAAGCATGAATATAAGCTTTGACCTGGAGTTGGATGACCCGGACATAGCAATTGCGCCGTTAATATTTATTCCTTTTGTCGAGAACGCCTTCAAGCATAGCCAATTTGAAGATCTTGATAAAGGGTACATTCATATTACCATCAAATCCAGTCGGCATATTGTAAGCTTGAGCGTTGAAAATAGTGTCCCGAAAAATGAGTTCAAGAAGGATGTGGTAGGCGGAATAGGTCTTGCGAATGTCAAACAGCGTTTAAACCTCATTTATCCAGCAAAGCATAAGTTGGAAATAAATGATAATGAAACAACTTTCGGAATAAAACTAGAACTGAATTGCTCATGAGGAAATTCACTTGTATAGTAGTAGATGATGAAGAACTAAGTAGAAACCTGTTGGAAAACTACATAGGAAGAGTCAGTTCTTTGGAGCTTGTAGCAAAGTTTAAGAATCCTGTTGAAGCGCTTGCGAATTTGGCAGAGCATAATGTCGATATTATCTTTCTCGATATTCAAATGCCAGAACTAACAGGGCCTGAATTTTTAAGAACAATTTCAAATCCACCTGCTGTTATCTTCACAACGGCATATAATCAATATGCGCTCGAAGGATTTGAGTTGTCCGTAACAGACTATTTACTGAAACCATTCAGCTTTACTCGTTTTTTAAAATCTGTCAATAGAGCCACCGAATTAATAGAGTTAAGGCGCAATGCAAAATCGGGTTCTCAAGCTGACAGTCTTGGCTATGAAGCCAATGATGAGTATTTGCTCATCAATGCCAGTCGGAAGCTCCATAGGGTTTATCTGAAAGATATTGAATACATTCAGAGTGATAAAGAATATGTTATCTATTTCACTAAGCAAGAGAAGATCATGGCCTTGGGTTCGTTAAAGCGCTTAGAAGAAGAACTGCCATCAGAACATTTCATCCGTGTCCATAAGTCTTACATTATTGCTAAAGATCGAGTTAGAAGCATAGAGGGCAATCAGCTCAATCTATATGATACAAGTATTCCCATTGGAGGAGCTTATCGTGAAATGGTTATTGGGAATCTGTTTTAAGGTTTGACCATTTGCATCTTCCATAATACAAAATTCACATTGAACGGATATCGGTATGTGAACTAAAATAGTGTGTGTCAAAATAGTCAAATTGTGTATAGATGAATCCTCTTAATAGGATATACTCATTGCATATATTTTATAACGATTATCATTATCCATATAATATAACATGAATAGGGTAGATGACGTTATGTGAAATACCCATAATTAGGTATTGCCAAAACATTCATTGACAACTAGCTTAGCTAAATGAATCAGAATCTACTCGCACATGAAATGGCTCAAACAACTCTTCTCCGGCAGACTTGATACCGTAACAGACCTGGTCGACGACCTGACCCTCACCAAGGAAGAAAAACAGCAATTCAAATTGAAGTTGCAGTCGCAATTGATGCAACAGCAGCAAATCATTGAAGAAAGCTATCAAACAGCACTGACTAGTCGGGCAGACATCATCAAAGCAGAATTGACACAAGGAGATCCATTCACCAAACGAGCCAGGCCCATGATTATCTATGCTGGGCTGTTGTTCATCGCGATCGTCTATGTCATTGTCCCAGTTATCTATGTCATTAAAAATGGTCAAATCCCCGGAGCTGGCGCGGACATGTTCCTGATCAAACTACCGGAGCAGTTTTGGTGGGCATGGGGTACTGTAGTTGGTGTATACGGAGCTGGACGTTCTGCCGAAAAGCTGGGTACTGCCAACCGCCTGACACAGTTTATCACGGGCAGTAATGCTTCCAAAGCCACTCACCTGGCCAAAGGATGAAGCCGCTGACCCTACAGAAAGATGCCTGGTTGAAGGTTGATGAAGTCGTCACACATCAACTTACACCCAATACCGGAGGAAACTTTGAAGCTGGGCAGCCCGATACCCTTGTGATCCACTTTACAGGAGGGCGCAATCCGCAAAGCAGTGCCAATTGGCTGTGTAATCCCAAAGCCAAAGCCTCAGCGCACATGATCATTGGTAAAGAAGGAGAAGTCATTCAGCTGGCGGACTTTACAACCATCACATGGCACGCGGGTCGTAGCACATGGGACGGACGTAGTGGACTCAATCGCTACAGTATTGGAATCGAGCTCGACAATGCTGGTCAGCTGGAAGCACGTGCGGATGGGTATTACACCTGGTTTGGAGTAAAAGTCCCGGAAGCAGAGGTCCTTCACCGCACCCGTCGGCACCACAAGACACCTGGCTGGTGGCAAACCTACACCGAAGCACAGATCGAACGAGTGGAACAACTGTTGGCACTGCTGATTGAGACATATGGCATCCAGACGATAGTAGGACATGAAGAGATAAGCCCTGGGCGCAAGGTCGATCCCGGACCTGCTTTTCCATTAGAGCAGCTACGTCTGCGGTTGCTAGCAGGAGATCGATCCGAGCAGGCAGAAGCAGATCATCAGGAATTCAAGTCGCAGGGAATTGTGACAGCCAATCGCCTGAACATTCGAAAGCAGCCTAACATTAATAGTCCGATAGTCGCTGACCCTTTGAAAAAAGGCACCCTCGTGTCTATCGATCAGGAACAAGCTGACTGGGTCAAAGTCCGACTCGAAACCGAAGGCTGGGTTAAGAAAGAATATTTAAGAATCTAAACATTATTGCATGAGTGAAGAACAAGAAAAAGTATTGGATTTGTTGATGAGCGATGAAACGGCGCTCGAAACGGCAAAGGAACATTTTGAAGTCGATGAAGAAAGTAGCGATGCATTTGGTCCAAAGTTAAAAATCAAGGCAAGCAGTGTGTTGTATGAACCCACTGGCAGAACGAAGTTCATCAACTTTTTCAACGAAAGATCCAAGCGATCCAGAGCACGAAAGTTTAACAGAAAACTCGATGCTAATCCCGAATCTTTTGTAATTGTTTCTGAGGGAGACTCGTGGTTTCAGTACCCGATTTTCTTGAAAGATATCATCGATCACTTAAATGAATACCCTGATTATGCCATCCGAAGCTTCGGTTATGGTGCAGATTGGTTATCAAACATGGTGGATCAGGCAGAGTTTATTAATGATATCAGGTACTACGAGGCGAAAATATTTATGCTAAGCGGGGGAGGCAATGACCTGCTTGCCGGGGGTAAAATAAAAGATATCCTGCACCCTTTTTCTGATTCGATAAGCGACGCAGATGGCTATTTCAAGCAAGACAAAAAAAAGGAAGTGATCGATCATATTCATGGATTATATACCCAGATGTTCGCAAGATTGAACCGCCTCTTTCCTGATCTTCATATCCTATGTCATGGGTATGATTATGCGATTCCTAAGGAGCATAGTTTAATAGGTGATAACAAACATAGATGGTTGTGGGAACCTATGACTGAGTTAGCTATTCCTGAAGGATTTAGAAGTGAGATTGTTGTGATTTTGATGGACTCATTTTATGAGATGCTTGAAAAATTGAAAAGTGAGCATAAGAATATCCATATCGTTGACAACCGAAATGAAGTAGCCCCCAACGAATGGAATGATGAGCTGCATCCAAAAAATTATGGGTTTATGAAGATTGCTCAAAACTTTCATAACGTAATTGAAAAGATCAGACAGGACCTCTAAGCATGGCTATTTGTAAAATTAACTATTCAGAAAAATGAGATTACTCAATATAAATTCAGATGCTTACCATGAGCATAACAATAAGAATTTTCTCCTCTTAGGAGACGAGGGGATAGGCACTGGCGCTCTTCGGACTCTTGTCCACCAAAAGGTCAACAAAGCACAAACAGAGTCGGTCGATGGAATATGGGGAACGCTCGGAGCTATCGACGGACAGACCCAGTGGTCAGGCAAAGTCAAAATTAGTCGAAAGGGCAATGAACGCTCTAGTGGAGAGTTGTCGGACGAGATTGCTGCTTTGAAGCAATTGCATCCGGAGATCAAAGCTGAAAACAAGAGAATCAAGGAGTACTTCATCAATCTGGATGAGGTCGATTTTCAGAATGATATCGAAGGAGCTACTCTCTCGCAGTTGAATGATAAACTTGGGGAATTGCGATTGACTTTGTTTCTGGAAAAGAATGAAGGAGCGCTTGTTTACTATGAATTATACGAGGGAAACTATAATGCGGGTAAAAGCCATATCCTTCAGCACGTACAGCCTGAATCCACAGCAGGTCATAAGTTTGATCGCGACAGGTTAGATTTTCACATTCCTATCCTGCCAGGATTTCCCTTGATCACCGAAGAAGACAGTCAAAACTGGACGGATGACACACCGGTCAGCTACGACAAAGCGGCGGATAAGACCTCATTTGTCATCAAGATTCTAAAGTTTTATCGAAAGAATAAAGGCTTTGACGCAAAGGACCTGATCAACCAGGCGATTTATCGTGTAGTAGGCGAAAAGAAGTATAAGCTACTTCGATATGATCAGGAGCGCAATTGCTTTGAAAACATCACAGACCCAAAGCGTATCAATACGACTGAAAAGACCCTGTTGCTTTTACATGGAACATTTTCGTCAACTGACAACTCTTTTAAAGGTCTGATGGATTTGTCGGAACAGGGGTCCTGGTTGCAGCAAACCCTTAAAAATGGTACGTTCAAACAAGTTCTGGCTTTTGATCACCCTACGATCTCTCAAAGTGCAAAGGACAATGCTGACAAACTTAAGGAGATGCTCAAAGGGGTGACATTTCCTCAAGACAATCCTGTTTCGGTGATTTCAACCAGCCGAGGTGGATTGATCGCTCGCTATATATTACAGGACGAAGAATGGCAACAACATATACTTCCCTTCTCGGATTATGCGGCGATTGCTTGTGCCAATGGAGTTCACTATTTCGACACAGGCAAACGGGTTGCCTTATACTTAAATATTTTGAAGCAGGCATTCAAGGCTATCGGTAACCCAGCAGCTTCTGTGATCACAGGGATATTGGAAATGTCGGCTAAGGTGTTTTTAGATATGCCGGGAGCAAAGCAGATGACAATCAATGATCCCAGCCTGGTCCCTTTAGTAAACAGTACTCCTGTCAGGTCACAGACAAGGATCAAGCCCATTGTCGGTGATTGGGATAAATCTGTAAGAGACAAAGAAAAACTGTTGAGTTATTGGGGGGCTATTGGGTTAGATAAATTGATATGGACTGTATTTAAAGGAGACAATGATTGGGTAGTCAAAACTGATAATCAGCGAGACTTTCCTGCAGGTCAATACCTGGAAGAAGCTTACCTGGTTCATTCGTTCCATTGTCATTATTTGAAAAAAGCAAAAACCCGAGATCCCGATACTAATGAGAAAGAAACAGTACTCAAAGAGCTTACCAGTTTCTTTCAGTAATTGATAGCATAGTAAGCAATGAAATGCAGTAACCACAATGGTAATTGACTATTTCCTTTACGGTAATCACACCTCCCGTGATAAAAATGACAAATCCCATACGGACAAGCATACCTCCCGTGTCAGGAATGACACCTCCCGTGTAAAAATCGCAGTTCCCGGGTCAGGAATGGCAGCTCCGGGTAGGAAAGTCGCAGCTCCCATATAGGAAGTCACAGCTCCCACTCCAAAATCACAACTCCCAGGGAGCTGCGACTTGTTTAAGAAAAACAAACACCAGCTACGTTTAAAACTATTTTTCACTTATTAATTCATTAAGAACTATGAAGAACAACACAATCGATGCAACGCTACTCAACGCCCGGGTAGCACTAGAAAACGCCCAGCAGGACAGCAATGTCGCTGCTGCACTCACCGCTTTCGGGTATGGGCCTGAGAAGATCACCGAAGGCGTGGCATTGCTGGATACAGCCGAGGAGCTGCATCAGCAACAAAAAAAAGAATATGGGGAGCAATATGCCGCCACTGATGCGCTGGATCTGGCGCTTAATACGGCCAACAAAAACTACATGCGGTATGTAAAGCTTTCCAGGGTCGTATTGAAAGATGATCGGGGTGCTTGGGAAGCCTTACAGCTTTCTGGTCGCAGGCTGAAAACCTACAGCGGATGGATCAAGCAGGCCAAAATTTTCTATACCAATGCAATGGCCAATGCTGCATCCTTGAACAAGCTAGAGGACATTAACATCGGAGTGCCACAGCTACAAGCCGGACTTCAGGAAGTCACACAGGTAGAGCAGCTCCTTTCTACACAGCTTCGGGAAATGGGAGAAGCGCAAAGTGCTACACTCAATCGAGATAAAGCGATGGAAACGTTGATGGACTATATGTCCGACTTTACCTCGATCGCCCGGATTGCGCTGGAAAATGATCCTCAGTACCTCGAGGCGCTGGGTATTGTCGAGCCCAGCTAAACTAAGTTATCAACTGGGGGCTGTCTCAAAAGGTTTGATCAATAGGTAAAAAGTCACATTGAGCCTGTCGAAAAGTTGCTCCTTGACCGGTAATAAGGTTTCGACAGGCTCAACCTGACAGCTCGGAAACTTTTGAGACAGCCACTATTAAAACATAAAACATCATGCCAATAGACTGGTTAAAAAATACCGATGGAGATTCATTGACCATGCATAACATGGTATGGATAGGACTCCACTTTTTGATTATGCTCGCAGTACTGCTCAAGGCATGCGTACACAAACACCAGCTAGATGATCATGTACCATGGCATGTAAGACTCCATAAAACAGCGGTCGGTTTATACTGTGGTGCTTTAGTACTCCTGGTTTTGGCCGTGATTTATGAATATGTCAAGGTTGTACAATTTGATTGGGATGAATTGATTAAAAACAAGCGAATTGATCTTGGACTAGGAATGATCCTCACATTGGTAGGGTTCGCGCTTCCGGGCAAAGCCATCACCTATGAGCTGGGGAGTCAAAAAATATTGAAACGGATTAAAGTACCTTTTCAAAAAATTAAAGTAGTTGGTATTGCTACGTTTATATTGGCGATTGGTGGATTTGTCAATTCATGGAATCACATTGTCTGGCATGGAAGTGCTGTTTATTTCAATTTACTGGCACATGCAGTGTTTGTAGCTTCCACGATCATTGCAATAGGGGGAGATACAGTAAGGTCAACTCCCTTTACTTCATCCACGGGAAAGAATTATACTAAGTACTATGTAACGAATATGGGACAAATTGCCATCATCATATTGGCAGCCGGACTAGGAGTAAAGGTGGTAAACGAATATTATCTCTCAGTGGATAAAGTGGAGCTTCAAAAGGACCGAGCGGAAACTAAAGCATTGCTGGATGCAACCAAAAATGAGGTGGGCATTGTCAATGCGACTCTAGAGCAAACATCCATGACACTTGTGAGCTTCGATAGTAGTCTCAAAGTTTCCATCAATACGATGAAAAACGAATTGCCCGCTCAAATATTAGGCGGCCAAGATCAAATTATGAATAGAATTCCGGAAACTTTTCCAACTCAGTTTGATCAATTGAACAACAGGTTGGATACGAGATATATAGCTAAGTTTAATGCGCTCCATATTCGAGCCATGGAAGACTCGACCAGACGCACCGAGTTGCATAAAATGCTGAAAACGTACCAGAATACAAATTATACTCAAATGATTACTCAGTTTGAATCTGCAATTACAGGGTATAACACAGCAAAAGAAGTTTATGACTCAGCTTATGATCACTTTCTCAATCAGCTGTCCATGGTCGATGGCTTTACAATCAATGGTGCTACCTACAAGCCAGAGCGCTACTATCAGGAATTGGTTAATCAGGAAATGACCCAGTTTACAGAAGCCATCAAGGAACAGTTACAGCAAATGCAAGTAAAATTTACGCCGCAAGCTGATAGTACGATCGTGCTATCATTAACGATAGAGTAACGGATCATCTCAAAGAGAATTTAGATAACCGTTTCAAGTTTATTTTTCAATAAAAACTTCATTGCTTGTCCTATTCAGCAGACTTCAATCATTAAGGAATTGAAATCATTTAATAACTTAAAACAAAAAAAGACATGAAAGATTTTATGATGCTTTTCCGTAGTGAACCAAATCCAAATTTTGAGCCTACACCTGACGAAATAGAAGCTGAAATCAAATTATGGATGGATTGGATTGGAGGGATCGGAGCACAAGGTAAGCTTAAGAATGCTGGTGAAGCACTAGGTTTCGAAGGCAAGACCGTGCATGCTGATGGATCAATCACAGATGGCCCTTTCACAGAAATTAAAGAGATTGTGGGAGGCTTTACTATCGTAACTGCTAAAGATCTGGAAGAAGCTGTCGCGCTGACCAAAGGATGTCCGGCACTAGACAGTGGGGGAAAAGTAGAAGTCAGAGAGGTGATGCCAACAGGAGATATCCCAAATGATTGATCAACAGAAACTATCTGAGATCTTTAAGACTGAGTACAGTAATCTGATTGCTGTACTCAGCAATTATTATGGCCTTAAAGACCTTCAATTAGCAGAAGATATAGTTTCAGAGACTTTTTTAAAGGCCATGAAGGCTTGGTCTCACAAAGGTATTCCTCAGTACCCTCGGGCCTGGTTAAGAAAGGTGGCGCAAAACCTTTATTATGAAGATTATCGTCGACAGAAGAATTTTAGGGATAATATCAGCAAAGAAGTGGCTATTCGATCGGAAAAAATTGAATCGTTTGAGATTACCGAAAAACTCATCGAGGATAGTCAATTGAGAATGATCTTTTTGCTCTGCAACCCAGACCTCAATCGTGAAGCACAGCTATGCATTGCTCTTCGTATTCTATGCGGGTTTAGCACAGAAGAGATTGCCAAAGCCCTGTTGTCAAATAAAGAGTCAGTGAACAAGAAACTATATAGGGCTAAAAAATCGCTTCAAGGGAGACTCTCGTTTGAAGATGAATTAACTTCTTCAGACTATCATGGCCGACTTGATAATGTATTGAGAGTCATTTACCTGCTGTTCAATGAAGGCTACTACAGCAGTACGGTCGAAGGGAATATTCGAAATGAACTGTGCTGGGAAGCCATGAGATTAGGCATATTTCTATCTAATCAAAGACACTTTGAGATCAACCATGTCCAGGCTTTGATTGCGCTTATGTGTTTTCAAGCCTCCAGATTGAAGGCCCGTCAATCAGATGGAGGTGGTGATTTACGCTATGACGAACAGGACGCATCCCAGTGGGATCAGGAACTCATCCAAAAAGGGATACAATATCTAAAAATGGCATCAAAAGGAGAGAAGGTTTCCAAATATCACCTGGAAGCCACCATTGCCTTTTGGCACACACAAGACCAAGAAGGAAAGTGGGACCAAATACTCATGCTTTATAATAAGCTACTGACGATAGAGTACTCACCGATCATAGCTATGAATCGATCCTATGCCTTAGCCAAAGCGCAATCTCCGCAAAAAGCTATTGAAGAAGCACTTAAACTAAAGCTTCAAGACAATGCACATTACTTCTGTTTATTGGCCGAGCTATACCGAATGGATGAAAATATAGATTTGGAAATCAATAATTTGAACAAGGCGATGAAACTAGTCAAGAAGGAAAATGAAATAGCTTTGATTCAGAGAAAGCTAGCATTAGCGCTAAACAAAGTTTAAGTCAGGGGATACTCAATCAGCGATGCTTATCAGCGTCTATTTCAAGGACTTAATACTTTAAGAAAATCAGGCTCAAAACCAACTATTTCTCGTACTCTATTTTAAGAATTTCCCACACAAAATCTCCCATTTTGGTTTTAACTATAGCTGCCTCTCCAACAGTTTTACCAAGAAGCGCTTTAGCCATTGGCGAGTCCATAGAAATATAATTTTTGTTACCGATTAGCTCCTCGTAACCAACAATGCGAAGACGGTTTTGGAGACCTTTCTTTTCATTTTTTATTTCTACCCAAGCCCCAAAATTCACTTTCCCTTCTTGGCTGGGGTGGTATTCAATCACTTTAAAGTCATCAATGCACTTTCGTAAGTACATAAGGCGTTTATCAATTTCACGGAGACGTTTTTTGTTGTAATGGTAATCGGCATTTTCAGAGCGATCACCCAGGCTGGCGGCCCATGTAACCTTTGCGGTAACGTCCGGACGTTCAACTCTCCACAAGTGATCATGTTCTTCCCTTAATTTTTGTAAGCCTTCGGGAGTAATCATTTGTGAGCGATTGAGTTTTGGTAGTGTTGATTCAGGGATTTTTCGCCTCATAATAAATGATCTTGTTTTGAAAACTTTCGCAAGATAGTGTAATGACGAATAGATTATTTGTGAAGAACAATCAATAGATGAACTGAATGCTAAAACTCCCTGTGTTAGAGAAATGCTCAATATTAAGTTAGGTCAAGGTTGATTAACCAAAGGTGGATATTTGGCATAAGTGTTTGAGAAAGCTTTTACCTCCTTGTGTTTTCAGCATCACCCAAGTCAACCCAAAGTCAGTACCGCAAAGATTTCTATAACATCATTTCAGCAAATACCCTTCAAATCGTGTTCAACCCAAACAAATAACTACAACCGACATCACCTAAATTGTTTCGGCCGCTGTTTTTTACTGGCATTGAGTGCAATTTCAAGGATCCTTTTTTGCCTGGTTTCAGGCCTTTTTGCTGAAATAATCCAGTGCAACAAAAGCTTTTTGGCGGATTTACTTAGCCCGTCAAAGTATTGCATGGAACCTTCATGTTTTGAAAATGCGTCCTTTAGATCTTCTGGGATCACAAGTGCTTCGACCTCATCCATCATCGCCCAGGAACCGTTCAACTTCGCTACGTCAATGCTGTCGAAACCTGCCTTTCTCATCTGTTTGTGCTGAATCAATCGGGCTACTTTTTCTTTATTTACTTTCGACCAGATGCTTTTCGGTTTTCGTTTACTGAAATACTGCATGTACTTGGTTTCGTCAATGGTCTTTTTGGTGCTGTCTATCCAGCCGAAACAAAGCGCTTCATCCACCGCCTCACTCCAACTGATAGAAGGAATCCCTGTTGATACTTTGAAATAAACCAGCCAAACAGACTGCTGTGACTGATGATTTTTCTCCAGCCACTTACGCCAGTCTGTTTGACTTTGAGGACAAAATGTTGCGATATCCTTATCCATTTTGTTGTGCTAACCATTTCAGGATAGCATGATTAGTTTCTTCCGGTTTTTCTTGTTGAATCCAGTGACCACAGTCGAGACTCACCTCGGCAACATTGGGAACAAAGGTTGATAATCCTTCAAACTTAGGAATCACATCCTGGTTGCCATAGATCATCAATGTGGGTTGTTGGATGATTGGGTCAGCCTTGGCCAACAATTGCCAGTTACGGTCAAGATTTCTGTACCAGTTGATGCTACCAGTAAACCCTGTTGATTCGAAAGAGGAGATGAATACCGCCAATTCGCTATCACTCATTACAGGCTCGCCTTGTGGTGCTTTGGCTCTCGCTAGATTGATCATGACCATGCCTGGCTCAGGAATGCTTTGCGGTATTTTCTTTCTGAAAATATTGCGAAGGAACTGTGGCGCATTTTCATCTAAAATGGCATCTGCTACTCCCGGTTGATGATTGAAGTGAACAAAATAGTAATCACCTCCAAATATTTCTTCCATCCACTCGATCCACGGTCTTTCTCCACGCACCTGGTACGGCACGGCCAGTACAACAATTCGCTTCACACGTGTTGGATGTAATAAGGTCAGCCACCAGGTGACCATCGCACCCCAGTCATGACCGATGAAGGTGGCATCATTATATCCGTAGTAATCAAGCAATCCGACAAGATCTCCGGTCAGGTGTTCAATATCATAAGCTGTTACTTCCTGAGGACGAGATGAGTTGCCATAACCTCGTTGGTTAGGAATGATCACGTGGTAACCCGCTTCGACGAGTGCTGGCACTTGATGTCGCCAGGTAAATGCATGCTCCGGCCAACCATGGCAGAGGACGACAGGGTTGCCCTTGTTTTGTTGCCCTGCTTCAAAAACTTCTAATTCAATTCCATTAACTGAAATCATCACCGGCGTTGGAAATTCAAGCGTTGCGTTCAATTGGTTTGTCATTTTTCTTCGTGTTTATAATGTTCGATACAAACGTAGAAGGGGGGTGTGACAGCCTTATGGCAAGGGTTATTGAGAACTTTGGTTTTTGTCAAAAAACTCTTGTAAAGTGAGCCTGTGAGGTTCGAATTGATCAGTCATAAGCGCCATTTTTTGAATACGGTCTGGTCGGAAAAACCGAAACTCCTTTCGCAACCGACACCAGGCAATCAAATACCAATTTTCCGCGCTTACAATTGCAAAGGGTTCGATCACTCGCTCAGTGGTGGACCCCTCTTTATTGAGATACTGTATTTTCACCACGTTGTAATTGGTGAGTGCATATTGCAGATCGGACAGATTGCTACTATTTCGCTCCTGATGTAAGGCCTCATCATATTTAGTTCTATCAGAAAGCAGATTGGCTTTGTCCTGAACAGTATATTTTAAAATGGATTTGACTTTGTCAATCGCTTCCGAATAATCCTTTACAAAAGAGGAGTCCTTGTTTTTCAACACCAGTTGTTCGGCCAATATCAAGGCGTTGGCCTGTTTTTCGGTAAACATAATGGGCGGAATTCTATAACCTTCCATTAAGGCATACCCTTTTCCTTCCTCCGTCAAAATAGGGACACCAGCTTGCTGAAGTACCTTTATGTCGCGGTAAACAGTCCGCTTACTGATATCAAATTTTTCTGCAAGATAGGCTGCAGTCAGACTCCTTTTGGCTTGCAGCTGTGTTAAGATGGCAGTCAGCCTTGAAATTCTCTTGATGTCATCTCCGTCCATTAAGAAGCTTTTGTTGTTGTGGATTGCTATGATCAGCCAGTTCCGGGATCATTTGTTTATGTAATTAAAAGTATCCGATTCAATTGCTCTTTCCAAGCCCTTGATCTCTGTTGAAACTGATCAATGCTAGCGAAAGTTGAAATTATGCAGTCAGCCTCTTTAACATCCCACTAAACACATATCCATGTAGCGGTAATACCGCATACCAATACAACCTTCCCATTAATCCTTTGGGGCGAAAAGTAGCCGTCTGGACGAGCTGATGTTTATTAATCTTGAGTTCTAACCAAGCTTCTCCAGGGAGTTTCATTTCGGCAAATAGCAATAACCTTCCTTGTTTTCTATTGGCATACAATACTCGCCAAAAATCAACGGTATCACCGACCAATAATTTCGAAGCATTGGTCCTGCCTCTTCTTAAGCCAACACCTCCAAATAATTTATCAAGGACCCCTCTTAATCTCCATAAAAAATTTGCATGGTACCATCCTGTTGACCCTCCAATATTCCATATGCGCTTGACTACAACATTCGGATTACTAAAGTTTTTAGCACGCTGATCAACGTAACAACCATAAGTGGGGACTTCAATGAAATCGGATATATTAATATCTATTTCACCACTTACAAAGGAGTCTTTCCAACTTGATACAATCTCATTACTTTCTATTTTCTGAAATGCTCTCTCAAGACTTTGTTCATATGAAATTGGTCTGACACCTAGTTTTTTCATCATTTTATCACCTCTGGATATTACTTCAATCTTCATACTATCCACCAGAGCAGATGCCAACTTGAAGGACGTAGATGTGACGAAATATAACCAATAGGAGGAGAGTCGAGGGGTCATTACCGGAATCGTGATTATACTCCTTTTCAACTTGCGCAATCTGGCCAGTCCTAGTAACATTTGCTTATACGTCAGAACATCCGGCCCACCAATATCGAATGTTTTGTCATAGACCTCAGGATTCAATAAACACCCATTAAGTACCTTTATTACATCACTAATGCTAATTGGTTGCGCTTTTGTGTTCAACCATTTAGGTGCTATCATTATCGGAAGTTTTTCGACCAAGTCTCGGATAATTTCAAATGATGCACTTCCTGAACCAATGATAATGCCTGATCTTACCACGGTCAACTCATAATTGCCTTTTGAGTCAAGTTCTCGCTCAACATTCATTCTTGATTTTAAATGAGTGGATAAATTTTTCTCATTCGAAATCCCGCTTAAGTATATCAAATGTTCAAGACGAGTACCTCTCATTGCCTTCTTAAAATTTCTGGCTGAATTGGTTTCCAACTCATGGTAATTGGCTGAGTTGGACATGGAATGCACCAGGTAATAGGCTGCAGTAATGTCTGTTGGCAGATTTGCTAAGCTTTTTTGATCCAACAGGTCTCCTTGATAAACTTCTATCGATTTCTGATTTAGTCCTCCAGGAACACTAAACCTATTCTTATCTCGAACCAGGCAAACTACCTTGTGCCCTTGATTAACAAGAACAGGAAGGAGTCGCTTTCCGATATAACCATTTGCTCCTGTAAGTAGAATTTTCATATCAGGCTTATCTATGTGCTGTAACAGCTATATCCTTTTTTAACCACAAGATGGACATGTGCGTAAAAAGTATGCCGCTTGCAATTGATTCCATAAGAATGAGAGCTGAAATATTCCATGAATTCATGTTCATGCCCTGGATTTCCTCTAACCTTATCTGAATTAAAAAGGAAGGATTCATTGCTATGTACAGGCCAATAAATAAAGCAAATCCTGTTGAGGAAATAATTGTGACAAAAGCTCCTGTGAAATATCCGTTCAAGAAACTAAATGCTCGTTTGTCAGCATTTTTTAATGATTTGACAGAAGAATAAATACCGGCAAAAAGGATTAAGGCATTAAGCATTCTCAACTCAATATCATGCACTAAATCTGTTAAAAGCATTACTACAAAATAAGCTATCAAGGAAGCGATGATCAACACGCCATGTTTGAGGATATTCCATTCGAAATTTTCATTGAGAAATCTTTTGTTGTCCCTAATGGAACTCGAACTGGGGCATATTGTTTACACCCATCCCTGGATCGCCTACTAAACCTAAGATGATATGACTGTAATTTGGAATAGATTAATCCTGAATAATGATCTTGTTTGTAGCTAACTAGCATTGAGAGTGGAATGCTAATAAGTCAGATCAATGAAAAAGATCTCATTCCACTTTGTCCGATTTATTCTTGTATTGTTCGTAATTCAATCCGAAAACGACCAGGCTCAGTACTACAATACCTATCATAAATAGTGTATGTTCAGAAATCATGACTGCCTCCTTTCATTACGTACTAGCTTCATAAATATTGCCAAACAGAGTATAGACGGCACCCAAAGCCCAACAAATAATCCTGAATCCTTTTGGCCAAAAAACCAAAGATAGACTGACAGAACAAGGGAAATCCCAACAGCCAATAAAATGACTTTATCACCAAGTTTCATCTTATATAAGCTGGACAGTGCGGTTGGATGGATTTGCTTTTGACATTCATGATCAGGGAATATGTCTTTGCCTTAACATAAAATCGGAACCGTTATCGAACTTCTTCGTGAAGAACTCATCAGTATCGATAACTGATTTTATGCTAAATACTCACTGCGTTCGTATTACGGCAAATCCATAGTATTGTTATATAATGTACTGCGTTATGTTAATATAGCTTCGGTTCAGGGTTGGGATTAATAGTTTAGTGTAAAGGCCTTTTTCGTCCTTAGAAGCAGTCACTGCATTTCTTGGTACACACGAGCACTCTTTTGACATTTTTGGCAGGAGGGAGGATAGAGGGAATGGCAAATGTGTGCGGTATTAGATGCAAATTATTACCAATCATTCTTTTAATTAATATCTCATAATTTAAGATAAATCTTACAATTTAGTTATCTTCCATCTTGGTAAAGTTAAGAGCTGATGAATTGTATTAAAGCAGTGCTAGAAGAGAAGGGAATCAAACAGAAATGGTTAGCTGAAAAACTGGGCAAAAGTTACAATATGACTAACTCATATGTGCAGAACAGAAGTCAGCCAAGTTTAGAAGACCTCAATCGGATAGCCAACATCCTTGATGTAGATGTAAAAGAACTAATAGTAAGTAGCAAAAATGTCTAACGTCCATACAATACCAATTATTGATTTGTTTGCTGGTCCTGGAGGATTAGGGGAAGGTTTTATGAGCCTGACAGACAATAAAAATAACTCTGTATTTGATATAAAACTATCAATTGAAAAGGACGAAAATGCTCACAAAACGCTAACGCTAAGAAGTTTTTACAGGCAATTCAAAAAAGTAGCAAAGCCAATTCCAAAGGAATATTATCAGGCAATACGAGAAAAGAACCTTAAAAAGAGAGAGTCTATAATCGAAAATATGCTAGATAAATACCCAGAAGGGGTTGAAGCTTGCGAAGAAGCATGTTTAGCTGAATTAGGTTCAGAACAATGGCCTGAAGAACGAATTGATAAATTAATAGAAAAAAGGCTCGGGTCTACAAATGAGTGGGTCTTAATAGGAGGTCCTCCGTGCCAGGCCTATTCTAACGTTGGCAGATCACGTGTTGGTGGAATCGATCCTGATGATCATAGAGTTTACTTGTACAAAGAATACTTAAGAATTATCAAAAAGCATAATCCAGCTGTTTTTGTCATGGAAAATGTCCAAGGGCTTTTATCAGCCAAGGTTGATGAAGAGAAAGTCTTCGAATGGATGAAAGATGATTTGAAGGTCAATGGTTTGTATGAAATCCATTCATTAGTCAGACCTGTTAAAAAGGATAAAGATTTTTTGATTCAAGCAGAACATTATGGAGTTCCGCAAAAAAGGCATAGAGTTATTCTCTTGGGAATAAGAGACGACTTAAAGCACAAAGGCAAATACCTCAGTAAAAAACCGATTGTCGAATTAGAATCGGTAATTGGAAAACTGCCACCAGTCAGAAGTGGGATCAACCGATCATTTCATAAATATCATGAAACTGAGGTTTACAAAAATGGTTCACCAAAGAGGCTTTACAAGAATCTAAGTGATAGTAATGAAAACTGGGTTCAGCTTATTTCTGGTCAGATTGATAAGCTAAAAAAGTGGGGTGAGATTCCTCTAAATGGGTTGAGTAAAGGTCCAACAAATTACTCAAACGGAATAGGTAGCGAATTTGTAGAATGTAACAGCTCAATCGAAAATGACCATCCTTTAGAATCGTGGTACCTAGATTATGAACTAAACGGAATACCAAACCATGAATCCAGAGCTCATCTAACTCAGGATTTGATGAGATATATGTTTGCCGGGCTATATGTTGAGAAGTTTGGAACATTTCCCCGACTTCCAGACTATGCCAAACACCATGCAGATTTAATCCCAGATCATGCAAATGTTGAATCAGGAAAGTTTACCGATAGATTTAGAGTTCAGGTAGCAAATAGACCAGCCACTACCGTGACAAGTCACATTTCAAAGGATGGGCATTATTTTATTCACTATGATGCGAAACAGTGCAGGAGTCTGACAGTAAGAGAGGCAGCAAGAATTCAGACCTTCCCTGATAACTATCTATTCAGAGGAAGTAGAACTCAGCAATTTCACCAAGTTGGTAATGCCGTTCCTCCATACTTAGCTTATCAAATTGCTGAAATTGTGAATCAAATCATTAGCAAAAAAGCATAAGAAATGATTCAAGATTTAAAAGAATTTGCTTCAGAAGAAACCCCGCCAAAAGCGGGAGCAATGATCAATACATTTCGAGCATTTGGGTACAATCTTCAAACTGCTATTGCTGATATTTTGGATAATAGCATTTCAGCCAAAGCTAAAAATGTCTGGATTCAGTATGAATGGAATGGGTCAGATTCGTGGGTTTCAATAACAGATGACGGGACTGGAATGAATCTGACTGATTTAGTACAGGCCATGACCCCAGGAAGTAAGGATCCTAATGAAGAAAGAAAAAATGATGATTTAGGGCGATTTGGTCTTGGATTGAAGACATCATCGTTCTCACAGTGCAAGTCATTGACCGTTCTGACTAAAATGGTTGGTCACAATATTATCAAAAGGTGTTGGGATTTAGATTTCGTCAATATAACAGGAAAATGGACCCTCTTAAATTATCTTACTAATCCAGAGTTCGAAAATCATCTTAACGAACTTGATCAAGGAACTACAGTAATTTGGGAAAAACTGGATCGACTTGTTGGTAATTCTAACCCAACAAATGAAGCAGCAAGAAAGGTCTTTTTGGAAGAGTTCAATCTTGTTGAAGAACATTTATCGCTGGTTTTTCATAGATACATTGAACAAAGTAAGCTTTCAATTTGGATGAATGGGAGAAAGATTAGCGCTTGGGATCCATTCATGAAAGAAAGTGAAGGAGGACAAATTGTTGCAAGAGAATTACTTGAGAGTGATCAGATAACAATTAAGTGTTTTGTATTACCTCACATTTCAAAACTTAGTGAAGAACAACGAAAAGCTGCAAAAACAGATGATTGGTATCGACTTCAAGGGTTCTACATATATCGAAATAGTCGGTTGCTTTTGTATGGAGATTGGTTGGGTTTATTTCAAAAGAATGAGCACTTTAAAAATTCTAGAATCTTGATTGACATTCCTAACAGTTTAGATCATGATTGGAAAATAGATATCAAGAAGGCTACTGCAACGCCATCTTTGATAGTTAGGAAAGACCTTGTCAGACTTGGTAAGCTAACCAGAAAAGCTGCCGGAGCTATTCATCGTTTCAGAGGAAATCAAATCATTCTTGATGATAAAAACAATAGTTTTTCATTTAAGCCTGTTTGGAAAGCCAGAAAGACTCGGGATGACGTGCGACATTATTATATCAATGAAGAACACCCTATTATCTCAAAATTACTTTCATCGGAAAAGATAGATAAAAGTGATTTTAATAAGGTTTTAAAACTAATAGGCCAGACTACTCCAGTGGAGTCAATCATTCAATATCACAGTGAGGACCCTGAAAGCCATGAACTACGTGATAATGACTCTGATTTGGAAAATGGAACTATAGAATTAGCCAAGATGATGTTTAAATCATTATTAGCAACAGGTGTTTCTGTAGAAATGGCAAGAAAACAAATATTTAATATCGAACCATTTAATGAGTACCCTCAACTAATTGAATATTTAGTCTAATGAATCAGTTTGAAAACGCAAGAAATATCGCCCACATTCTGTTAGCCGAAAAAAAACAAAAGAACAAAAAAATCTCCTCAAATGATATTTTGGAGGTCGCCAATAACCCTCTATTAAAAGGTCAATATCCTGACGTTGATTTTGATTCGCTCGTAGAGCAATTACAATCTGATTTGGATATCTATTCTGCTGAAGCCACCCAGCTGGTTGAACAAGATGTAAAACCCTGGCTCAATGATCAAAAAGCCAGTATAAATCCTGAGCTCTGGAACAGATACAGGCTATACATTAAATCAAAGGATGGTTCTTTTCCAATTGATAATCTTGATGATCTGACCGATAAAATATTGGACAAGTGCGTTAACCCTAAAACTACAGGTAATTGGGACAGGAGGGGCATGGTTGTAGGCAATGTACAGTCAGGAAAAACTGCTAATTACACAGGCCTCATAAACAAAGCAACGGATGCTGGCTATAAACTAATTATCGTGATTGCAGGAATTCATAATGCATTGCGCTCACAAACTCAAGTTCGGATTGATGAAGGATATATAGGACGGAACAGTTCTGATTTCATAGAAAAACAGAGAACTACGAGGGTTGGAGTTGGTAAATATTCAGCTGAAACAGAGGTTTATTCTTATACCTCCACAAATAAGGATTTCAATAGAGGTATAGCGACTCAATTAAATGTGCCTATTGGTGGAAAGAGTCCGACCGTGTTGGTCATAAAGAAGAATAAAAGTATTCTGGAAAATCTGATTCTTTGGTTAAACCAATTCCGATCAGATGGAAGTGGGAAAATCAATAATGTGCCTGTTTTGGTAATTGACGATGAAGCTGATAATGCCTCAGTTAATTCGGGAGATGAATTAGATGTCAAGACCATTAATAGGCTAATTAGGACTCTATTAAACCTGTTTAGTCAAAACACCTTTATTGGGTATACTGCCACACCATATGCCAATCTCTTTATTCCTTCTTCTTGGAGTGAGAATCTTGAAACCATGGTCAAGGATTTAAGACTAAATGTAGGTGAGGATCTATTTCCAAGAGATTTTATTGTCAATATTCCACCTCCATCAAATTACATCGGTGCAGCCCAGGTATTTGGTTTCGAGAATTCTAAAACCGGAGAACAGTCGGAGGGACTTGATATAATCAGGCTTGCTGAAGATCAGGAACCAGAATTTCCTAGAACGATTAATAAAAACAATAAAGATAACCTTCCAGAAGACATCCCTTTGTCATTGAAGAAGGCTGTACAGGCCTTTATTCTTACCTGCGCAATAAGAAGAAAAAGGGGGCAAGAAAAAAAGCATAATTCAATGCTAGTTCATGTGGTTGTAAGAGTAGCATGGATTGATAGAATAGCATGGCTGGTAAATGAGGTTTTACGAGATTATAAAAATCAACTTAAGTCTGGACAAGGAAATTTAGAGGATAACCTAAAAAGTCTATTTGAAGCGGATTATGCTCCTACAACTATTGATGTGCTTAATAACATAGGGTATAATGATCCAAAGATCAAAAATCATAAATGGGAAGAAATTCAGCCACATGTTTTAGAGGCGATTTCAAAAATTGAGGTAAGGGCAGTACATGGTGTCAAAAACACTAGGTTTTTGGAGTATCATAATATCGGAGAATTGAATTATGATGATTACGATAATGGGTTTTCAGTAATTGCTGTTGGTGGAAGCAAGCTATCTCGTGGTATCACGCTTGAAGGTTTATCTGTTAGTTATTACTTGAGAACTACAAGGATGTATGACTCCTTAATGCAGATGGGTAGATGGTTTGGATACAGACCAGGATACGTGGACTTATGTAGGCTATATACAACTGAACAGTTAATTAGTTGGTATCGACACATTACAATGGCAACTGAAGAAATGAGAGAAGATTTTGATGAAATGGCGGCTAAGAATTTAACCCCAAAAGATTTTCAACTCAAAGTGAGAACTCACTCAGGTATGTTACAGATTACCTCAATTTCGAAAATGAAGGAACATGAAAAGATTCAATTATCATTTTCAGGTGAGACTAAGCAGACCTACGAATTTGATAATGATCAAAAGGTTGTGAATTCAAATTTTGAATTACTTGAAATGACATTGAAAAGGCTTAAAGATGCAACTATCAATCATTCAAAATCTGGAAATATTAGCTCTGTTTTGTTTAACAATATTAAAAGTGACATTGTAGAGGACTTCCTTGCATCATATCAATCAAAGAATAATCACATGAGGACTGATGTTTTGAAAGATTACATTCGAAAGCAAAATCAATCAGGTCATGTCCCCTCCTGGTCAATAGCATTAATTCTAACATCCAGTAGTAAAGTTGGAAGTCAAAATGAGAAAATTAAAGGAAAAAACACAATTAGAAAGACCTTTAAGCTTGGTGATGATAAGATTGAAAACGTTGGAATTGCTTCTCGTTCACTAAAAGAAGTAATTACGTTACTAGAGACTGAGGGAAGTTCCAATGCAATTCTTGACAAAGCTTCCAGAATTATAGACCTAGAGGCTACTGTGCAAACTTCTGAAGCCGTTATTAAAGCTCAACGGAAAGAAAAAGGGAGTCCATTACTTGTGCTATTACCACTTGATCCTCGTGTATCAAGTAAATTGGATGAAGCTACTCCTTTAGTTGGCTTTGGAATTGTATTTCCAGAATTAAACAATGAAGAAAAGTATGAATATGCTGCAAGACCTCTTTTAGAGGATTTTGAAAGAACACCACAGGAAAGTGATGAGAATGAAGATGATGACTAAGATAGAAGAGGTTTGGAATCATCTTGAGACAAATGCTGGAAATGGTGTTTTGACTGAACCATTAAACGTTTCTGAGAAATTAAACTGCTCCCTCGGCATCATTGGAAGCACTAAAGCAAGAGTATTTCAGTTGGGAATTCAGCCAGATATTGAGATTCACAATAATTATCTTCGAAAATTTAGAGGAGTTGATATTCAAGTGATTCCAATAAACAATGGGTTAAAGAACTTTACTATTTTGTTGGTTGATCACGATTTAGTTGATGTTTTTAACCTATTTATTGAGGATATTATCAGCAATCTTGAATCCGTAACAGATTCAGATGGAGCATTATTTACGATAAACAGACGTATAAACTATTGGCGTAAACTTTTCGCCCGTGCTAAAGGTCAATTATTATCAATAGAACATCAAAGAGGTTTGTTTGGGGAACTATACTTACTCCAATTATTACTTCAGTCAACTGACAAACATCACGATGTTATCCATTCATGGACAGGGCCAGAGGGATCAAACCAAGATTTTACTTTAGATCAAACTGCAATTGAAGTAAAGACTTCAAAATCTAATCATCCAATATTAAATATCTCTAACGAGGAGCAGCTTAACTATCACAATTGGAAAGACTTATATCTCTATCTGATTATTACGAATGAGACTAGGGGAGGGCAAGGCACCCTTAACAATATTATAAAAGAAGTCATCTGTGCTTTAGTTGACACCCCTGATTTGGTTGATAGTTTCCAAAATAAGCTTTCAAATCTTGGTATTAATCCTGACGAGTACGAGGACTATGTTGAAATTGGATTTTCAGTACGAAAATGTAAATGTTTCAAGGTCTCGGATGGATTTCCAATCATTATCAAAGAACACCTGCTAAGTGATCAGGTATTTAATGTGAAATATCAAATAGATATATCCTCATGTGATCCGCATCTAATACCCGAAAATAGAATTCTCGAAAATTTCATATGAAAGAGACGATCAAAAAACAAAACCATATTGATTTTGAATTGGATCAATTCCTTCAGGAATTATTTCATGAAGTAAATGCGCTTACATATTCCAATAATGAAGGCACTTCCAAGGAAAACGCATTCACTGAGCACATTATGGAGGTTCTTGAAGATGCAGGCGAAACGGAAGGAACAAGGCTCTGTCCGTACATAAAAGAGAACAAATGGGAAAACATTCAATATAAAATAAACGGTTACGCAATTGAGGAAGGGTTTGAAACATTGGATATTTTTATTTCATCCTATTCAGATGGGGCTACCCTTGATAGACTTCCAAAATCAGATTTAGATAAAATAATCAAATGGACCACAGGTTTTGTCAATGTAGCTTTAAAGGGGTATTTCGAGGAAATTGAACCGTCATCGGAAGCTCATGGCTTGGCTAAACTCATTTTCGATAACCGAAAAGATTTTATTAGGATAAATATTTTTATAATATCTAATAGAAATATTCCTCACGACCCACCTAAAAATTTCCGTCTAAAAGGGTATGATGATCTTGTATTTAACTTCAACATATGGGATGCCGAAAGATTGCACAGATTATCTCAATCTAAAAATAATAGGGAGCCAATTGTCATTGATTTTGAAGAAAATCTTGGGCATACAATTCCATGTCTATCAATGCCATCAGAAAACGATCTGTACGAGTGTTATTTGGCAATCGTACCTGGAACTATATTGGCTACTTTATACAGAAACTATGGCACTAGACTACTTGAGAGTAATGTGCGTGCCTTTCTCCAGCAAACCGGTAAAGTCAATAAAGGCATAAGAGATACAATTAAAGAAGAGCCTTATATGTTCTTGCCATATAATAATGGTCTTGCAACTACTGCTCAAGAAGTTAAGACTAAGGTTAGTGACAGTGGGCAACTGTTGATCACAGGGGTAAAGGATTTTCAAATAGTAAACGGAGGGCAAACAACAGCTTCAATTTTTCATACTGAAAAGAAATTTAAATCAGATATTTCCAAAGTTTTTGTCCAGATGAAACTTACTGTGATCAAGGATGAAGAAAAGAAAAATGAAACTGTACCGTACATATCCAGATTTGCTAACAGCCAGAATAAAGTTTCTGAGCTTGATTTGACTTCAAACAATCCATTTCTACAGCGTATCGAGGAATTATCCAGAACTACTTATGCGGTTGATCCAGATGACTCAAATAAGCAGACGATATGGTTTTTTGAACGGGTAAAGGGGCAATATCGAGAAGCAATTAACAAAGAACCAACAAAGGGAAAAAAAGATGCATTTACTCATAAATACCCTAGAAATCAGCTAATTATAAAATCTGAAATAGCCAAGTTCTTAAACATCTGGTTTCAGAAACCCTTTCACGTATCTAAAGGAGCTCAAAAAAACTACAACTTTTTCCTCAAGGAAGTTGAGAGTCTTTTCAAAAAGGATAAACCGAATAGGGGATACTGGCAGGATATTGTTTCAAATGCCATTATATTCAAAACTGCAGATGGCCTATTTGGCAGGAAAAATCAAGATCCAATAGGGGATACTAATATCAAATCTCATACTGTAGCTTACTCTTTATCATACATTCATTTTCTAACTGAAAACAAGCTCAATCTTGATCTGATATGGGATAAACAGCTGATTGATGAAAATCTGAAATCTGAAATCAAAAGAGTTTTGATATATGTTTATCAATTTTTGAGTTCTTTGGATGTTGCGTTAATAAGTGAGGCTGCAAAAGCAGAGAAGACATGGACTCTATTGAAGGATAAAAAAGGTTTTGAGCTTAATAATGAAATTATAAAAGGCTATTTAGCTTCTGAGAGTTATGACGTGAAAAAGCGTTATAAATCGGTCGATGAAGGCATTGAGGAAACAAAAAAGTATAATAACCTTGAACGAATCACCTCGCTTGGATTAAGATTTTGGGACGGCTTATCGTTATTTAACATTTCTAATTCAGTATTGAGTCCTTATCAAAGCACTGTAGTTTCAAAAATTGCTAATAAACTCCAGTTTTCAGGAACAATTTCTGAAAGAGAAATTGAGAAAGGAGTCGAAATAATCAAGGTTCTAACAGAGAAAGGTCTTGAGTTTAACAAAGTTTCAGCTCTTAGTAAACTAGATAAGGATGAGATTGTAGATGCTTCATCATTGTTCAATAGAATCTCTGAATTGACAGACAATGATTGGAACAGGGTGATCTCGTTGGGAGAACAAACTCAAACGCTATCATTTAATGAAATCAGTGTAATTAGATCTGTTATTTCAAAATTGAAGCACAAAGAAGATATAGATTTTAAACGCTTAGGTATAGTAGAAACTGCTTTGAAGAAATTGAAAAAGTTTGGGGTGAAGTACTAAATCATTTTATTATGTTAAGTAGAATCCAATCTTCGTCAAGTCGGGCTGGCAGGGCAAAATACCGGGCGTGCGGTTGGCTGTGTGTTGGGAGTGATTATTTTGCCTAGATTTTTTGTTTACTTTTTTATCAATGAAAAAAGTAAAAGCCTAGCGGCTTGAGCGAAATAGCGAACACATATGAAAACAGATGACCTGTGAGCCATTCTGCAACAAGCAAGGAGATTGCCACGTCTCCAATGCTCCGCAAAGGTTCCTCGCAATGACGTACTACTTGAGGGCTTGTGCTGTGAGCCAAACAGAGCATTGGCCTGCAAGTGTTTTACAGGCAAATTCCTAAGCGCTGAGAATCGCGTATTTGAAACTAAACTGACCAACCGTGCGGATAACGAAAAAGGGAACGATACACTTTGCCTGGAAACCTCTTGCATTTGGGCTGGTGATCAGGCCAGAGCCTGAAAGAGCGTGGGGAAAACTATTAATAGCCGTTTGGTCAGGGAACGGCCGAGCGATGGAATCGTGCGCTGGCCGAGCGGCTATTTAATATAACGTCTAATTATATAACAACATTCTTAGAAACAGAATCTAATAGAACATCAATCATAAACGTACACGAGATCGTCCAGCTTTGCTGGTTAACATAATATCATTATATAATCTAAGCTGACAGATATTCGTCAAACAGCGCAGCAGTAATAAATAACAGCTTTGTTATATAATTAATATTATGTTAAGTACGATTGAGATAAGCTATCCTATCGATCGAATAATCCCTTTATTAATATCATTTGTATTTCTTACTCGTACCTGAGATTGTTTGTAGGATTCTCGGTTGCTACCCTATAACCATTGATGCCAATGATCAATCCGGCAATCACAATGGTAATCAACAACCCTCCGGGAAAAATGAACCAATAGCCTGACATGTCAATTGAATAAGCGTAATTGCTGAGCCATGCATTTACAAAATACCAGGCCATTGGTAATGACAACAACCCGGCCATTCCAATTAACAGTACAAACTGTCTGGTCAGTACTTTCAAAATTCCAATGCTCGAAGATCCCAGTATTTTTCTAATGCCTAATTCTTTTATTCTGTTATTGGCCTCATATCTTGCTAATCCTAATACGCCAATAATCGCTAGTAAAACAGTGATGGCGGCCAATACGATAAATATCTTCTGTTGTCTGATATCTGTTTGGTATTGCTGAATAAGTTTCTCATCCAGGAACTTGTAATCCATTGGGAAATTTGGAGATACGTTTGACCATTGTGTCTCTATGGCCTCTATAAACCCAGTCATGTTAACTCCGCTTATTTTTATAGCCATTCTGGGTAGTTGATTATCACGCTGCAAAATGATCAAAGGTTCCACCGATTGTTTCAACGATTGAAAATGATAATCCTTCACCACACCTGTTATGATTACTTCCAGATCGTTCCAGGATGGTAATTTCACCGTTCTGCCAATTACTTCTTCGGCGGTTAATCCCCATTCGGTCAATCCTTTTTGATTGATCATCGCATAATTTCGGACGTCATCTGGTATCGGCTTAACAAATCCTTCTCCCTGGTGCATCTTCAAATCGAATGTCTTCAGATAATTTTCATCCACTGATACAATGCGCATACGTATTTTTTCAGTCGGATTGTCACCATACAATACTGTCGTTGCATCATGAAATCCACCAGGCTCACCTGTCATACTAGTCACACTTTTGACCGATTGATAGCTCTTTAGCGCATCGATAAACACAGATCTATTTTCCTGTATTTCATCATTTGTGACATCTATCATCACGATTGAGTCCTTGTCAAAACCGAGATCCTTGGTCAACATGTAGTTAAGTTGTACTGCAATGAAGCCCGTACATATGATCAGAAATATGGATGCCGTGAATTGAAACAATACAAGCGTCTGACGTACCCGCTTACCTTTTACAATGGACAGCTTCCCTCCTTTTAACATCGCTACAATTGGGAATGACATGATCATTAGTGAAGGATATGTAGCTGACAATAAGGTGATTACCAAAACCGAAACCACGATAATTTGAAGCATTTCAACACTCCATAAGTTCGCGACTATCACGACACCAAAGAGTTCATTGATAACGGGTATGGTCAACGACAAAAGAACCATACCAATCAGAGCTGCCGAGCTTACAAGCAACAATGACTCACTCACAAAAGACACTACCAGTCGATACCACTCACTGCCGATTGCTTTTCGAACACTCACCTCTTTGGTTCGTTTCAAACATTGCCCAATTGACAAATTCACGTAATTGAAGCAAGCGATAAACAATACAGCCAGTCCTATGAAAGTCAGGATCTTAAGCGCTGATTGATCACCGTGCTGAACACCCATATCATATCTCACATGATTGTCAAAATAGATGTTGGACAATGGCTGTAGCTTAAGGTTGATCCTGTTTCCTGTGCGAGCAAAGTCCTCACCGAAATATTTATCCATGAATGCAGGCAGTGCTTCATTTATTCGACCAACCTCATCTGCAGATGCCAGTTGCACATACGTATGAATGGAGTTGCTCCACCAGTCATTAAACCAGGTCAGCTGATCATACGCATGTATGTTAAACACCATGTCAAACTGTAAGTGGGATATGGCCGGAGGCTCAGCTAAAATACCGGTCACTTGATATGGGTCCTCGTGCTCTAAATAGATGATCTGACCAATTGGATTTAAATCGCCAAATAATTTCTTGGCTGCTTCATGGCTGATTACAACTGCATTTTTGGGCAATAACACACTTTTTGGATCGCCAAAGGATAATGGATATGAAAAGAGTTCAAAGAAGTTGTCATCTGCAAAGAGCATTTCCTCATCCCTGAAAATGTTGTTCTGGTAACTCACGAGTGCATTTTGACCAGCCATGACACGACAGCTCGCTACTATGGATGCTGGAAAGTCTGTTAGCAGTGCATTTCGATAAGGTCCTGATGTGATACCAATATCATAGGGAGTTCCATTCATGGTTGATTGTCGGATGGTTCTATACAGCACTTCACTTTTATCGTGAAAACCATCCACAGCTCTTTCCTGGCTGATGTACAGGTACAGATATGTAGCACAGAAAAAACCGATAATCAGCGAAAGCAAACTGATGGCTGTGACGTTTTTGTGTAGCACCAGTGTCCTCACTGTTATTCTTGGATTAAAGTGAAAACGATAACCTACCCATGCACTCAGTGATTTCAGTGTGCTGGGACGTACATAGCTTATACTTTCTCTAAAGTAATGGAAGAAATGCCACTTCTTTCCTTTATTTATATCATTGTATTCCAGTAGATTACCCTCTATTTCTTCAAGTAATTCGGGCTTACATATTTTTCTAATAATGCTAAGCATAAATGAGTCTTTCATGCTTAGGTCAATTCAAAGTGAGGCACTTGATTCCAGAGGTTGGCACGCGTGCTTTTGACCTCATGAAGGATTGTTTTACCTGCGGTGGTGAGGGTATAAACTCTTTTTCTCCTTCCGCCTCGCTCCTTGGTTGCTCCTGTCATTTCAGAAGTTAGAAACCCTTTGTTTTCAAGCCTGGTCAATGTAGGATGTAATGCACCCATCGCCACATTTCTACCTACCTGATTATACAGTTCTTGTTTGATGTTCACTACGTATGCATTGTCCTGCAATATCAAAGCGATCAAAAGCACCAGTTCTTCGAATTCCCCAATCTTCGTTTCTCGCATTAGTTTCTATTTTATATGACTAATACACGAATATAGAAAATATTTGTTTCTATAAAAGCGAAACAAATTCTATTTGTCCGTTTTGGAAGCTTTGAAGTCAGTCTACTTTTATCGAAAATTTACACGGTTCCAGGAGACTGCTTTTGCCTGTTCAATCACATGATATGCTCCCTCCGTTTATGAGTTAAAAGCGATTGCATTGGTAGTTACCGTATGAGGATCATTTTCTCCCACACGAAATTTAACGGTGAAGACATGTGCAACGTCTTCTTCAGGCTTGACCGCAAGCTCGATACTACTATAACCAGCTAATTCGGTATCATCTGTATCATAAAATCCTCTTACTTCTATGAACAACCCACTTAACCCGGTACTGCCATAAGTTGAGTTAAAAAGACTTTTAAGATCACTACCCGCTGGATATTCTGAGCTGAACGCCTGATTACTGGTGATATTAATGATTTGGATGGTTTCACTCACATGCGGTCCAATACAGCTCAGGGCAAATGCAGCGTTAAAAAAGGAAAATTGGTTTGCTTTATTGAACGACTCGGCAGTTTCGGGTTTTTCTACACTGAATATAAACTCCAACCTTAACGCATCTACATATGTAGTATCACTGATTGCCAGCTGCTCACCATTGAGCTGCATTTCATCAAAAGCCAGCAAATCATACCTTGTATCTGGACAAACTCCCGGGTCCGGATAGTCTTGGCAGCTGAATGGCATTGGTACAATCGCAATCAGCATGAATAGATATTTCCAATGATTTTTCATCACAAGTACTCTTTAGTTATCACTAATTCCGACGCACAATAAAAATGCCAGAAGTAGATAAACTCAATTCCGAAAGGGCAAATAGACTTGTTTGTACCCCATCAATATGTTTAAGTTATATTTTGAAGAAGTTTCAGCCGAAGCTCACTTTCCATGCGGTTATTGTGTTAAATATCCAAGGTTCGTAACCCCCGCAACCCAATACAGACTCGCCAGACTTTTTTGATATTGAGATCTTAACTTGTACAGCTTCGTCTGAGATGTAATGAGCTTGTCGAACTGGACATTAATTTTAAACAGGTCGCTCTCTCCATTTTGTAGATTTAGGCGCTCAGCTTCCAGGATCAAATTGTAATTGTTTACCATCTGCTCTTGCTGCTCAAGCATTTGACCAGTGGTCACTACCTCATTGTATTTGGCGCCTATTTCATTGATAATTCGCCTTTCCTGATAAACCTGCTCTAGTTCATTCTGCTCCATTTTCACATTCACTTGTTGCAATTTGGCACGTTCTTTTCGCAGCAAAATCGGAAAGGCAAATGAGACACCAAACTTGTAATTATCTGTAAAGGCCAAATCACTGCTCCCTCCAGATGGCGTGATCGGTTGATCGAGCAGTGAATAGTCTACATCCAATCTGGGTTTTAGGTTTTCAACCGCCAGTTTTCGATCAATATTGAGTGATTGGTTCTTTAAGTTAAGCTTAACCAATTCAGGATGATTTTGCTGCGCCATTTCCAGTAACTGAGCGAGGATGTCCTCACCTAAACTTTCCATACCACTATCTTCAGGAATCATATTGTCAGTTAATTCCAATGGTGCACCATCAGTACTCCACAAATGATTGGACAGTTGTAATGCCGCTTGAACACGTTCTATATTCGCCTGTTGGAAGTCAATTTGCCTGGACTGGAGTGCTATTCTGGCCTGGATCGTATCAATGGCAGCTGTAACACCCAATTCATACCCTGTAATCGTCCGGTCATATATATCCTGTGCGATATCAATACTCTGTTCAATCAAACGATAACTCTGGTAAGTAAAATACCATTGCCAATAGTCTTTTGCAGCTGAAAGCAATATTTTATTTATCTCCTTAATCTGCTCTGCTTCAGTCATTTGCAAGAATAGCTTCGCCTGTTTTACCATCGCACGTCGCTCATCAATGATCAGTCCACGTCCGATAGGAACTGATACGCCCATATACACTTGTCGGTTTTGGGTAGCATCAGAGATGTAATACTCAGGGTTGAGATAAGAACCCCTATTTTGCATCAAGCCTATTTTTGGATCGATTGGAAACCATACAGGAATTTTGAGACCAACATTGGCCATATTGTAGTATTCCTGATCTTTAAAATTTTTTTGATTCCAGTTGCCTTCAATTTTCGGATCAAAACTTCCCCTGGCCAATCTTAGCTGCTGAATGGCGTTATCAGAAAGCAGCTTGGCTTGCCTGACAATTGGATGGTTGTCAAGCACAAATGCATAGAATACATCAAAGTTCAATACCTGCATGCTATCCGTTTGCTGGGCGCTGAGCATGGATGAACAGATGATCATTAGGAAGGTCAGAGTATTTCTCATTTCTCTTCTTTGGCTTTTGGACTTTTACTAAGATCCAGTGGTTCCTCATAAAGACTAGGCGGGAATCCATTTAGCTGTCGCCATAGCTCATACCACACCGGTACATCATCCAGCATGACCCAACCTTTTGTCCCCGATCCCAGTCTCAACAAGTCCGGCCATGATTCGTCTTCCGGATCTGGCGTTACGAGTATTCTGAATTCACCACCCTTACTGCCTACATAGTCAATCACTTGCACAACACCACCAAAAGTACCAACCGACACACTTGGCCAACCTGAAAACTGTAGTGCAGGCCATCCATCGAACTCAATTCGTACTTTCCTTCCAATGGAAATAAGCGGTATGTCCATAGCTTGAACATACATTTCAACTGCCATATCGGGGTTAGCCGGTACAATGGTTGCTACAGCCTCTCCTTCCTTTATCGTCTCTCCTATTCCTGCTCTCATGGCCTTGACGATATAGCCTGATTGAGGTGCTAATACCTGATATTGAGAAGTCCTTACCTGCACGTTGGCGTATTCGTTTCTCAGTTTGGACAAAGAACCTTCACCTTCATAGATATCTGCTATAGTGGCATTCAAATCAGACTTTGCTTTACTGATCTTATCTGCATACTCTGCTCTTACCCCGATGAGGTTTACCTGGGCATTGAGTACTTCAGTACGTGTCTGTAAATATTTGTTTTCCGCAGATACTACTTTCATGCGGGCTTCCTGCTGCTTTGACTGTATATCCTGAAATTTGGTTAACGTAATGTTACCTGCTTCGTATAGCATCTTGTTGCGCTCAAATTGATTTGAGAAGTTCTCAAAACGGATTTTTTGCGCTAAGTAGTCAACACTATCACTGGTAAGTTTCATCCTCGTTTGTGATAGTTTGTTTTCAGCTTGCTGGTATTTGGCTTTCAAAGCTTGATTGAGCGCTACAATTTGACCGGTCAAAGCTTCCTGTTTCGATCGTTTGGAATCAATACTTTGCCCCTTGGCAATGACTTGTTCATCTAACCTGATCAGTATCTCCGGATCAAAGTACTTGTCCTTTATTTCACTCAGTGTGAGTATGGTATCTCCTTTTTCAACAAACTGCCCCTCTCTGATATTCCAACTGGAAATCCGGCCGGCAATAGCTGATTCAACTGATTGAGGTCTGTTCCCGGGTGTAAAAGCCGTCACAGTTCCTTTACCATTGATATTTTGCTGCCACGGTAAAAACAAAACCACAAAGAATATGAAAAGAATTGCCATCAACCACTTGGCCATATCCCTCCCAACATTAGGTGTCTTCAGCGTCTGAAGCGTATATAATTGAGTTTTGGAGAAATCTTTTTCTTGCATGACTTAGTTCATTATACTACTTAAACGACCTGATTTATTCAATTCCTGATATGAACCATCAGCTTCGATGTTTCCATTCGCCATCACCAATACTCTTTCACATCCTTCCATGATCACAGGATCATTCGAAACAACTAGCAGCGTCCACTTTTGTTCCTTACTGGCCAATATTCGAATAAGCTTTTCCTTTTCAGATTTTGGGAAATCATTGAAGAAATCATTCAGGATCAATAAACTAGGTCGTTTTGCCAAACACCTTGCCAGGATGATTTTATTCACCATACTTCTCGACAAGTTCTTACCACTACTCAACATCTGAGTATCCAACCCTTGTGGCATAGCATTAATATTATCACTTATGCCAACGGTTTCCATCGCCCAAATTGCATCCTCGAGATGAGAATTGGGCTTTAACAGGGTGATGTTTTCCAGAATACTTCCCTCAAATACGTCTTCCTGAGATGGATTTTTTCCAATCATATCCCGGAGATTCATCAGGTCCAAATCGCGCATGGAATAACCGTTGAAAGTCAGCACTCCCTCAAAGTCATTGTTAAACCCCGCAATCGTGTTGGTCAATACTCTCCGGCCCGATCCACCACTCCCCGCAATGCAAACGCTTTGTCCGGGTTTGATATCAATGTCAACTCCTTTGAGAACGTAATCTGATTTATCAGGGAATCGATACTTGAGGCCCTTGGACCTGATATGATAACCTCGATTGTGCATACTTCCTGGTAAATCCAATCCTCCCATTCGCTCTAAAGGCAAGTCGGTGACCACTGATATTTTGTCGACAGCTGTAAGCATGTCGTATACCACGTCCATGTACATGATGATTTTCTCCACAGAACTTAAGGTCAGGATGATGATCACTTCGGCGGCAACAAATTGCCCCAGCGTGATTTCCCTGGAGATAACCAAAATGGTTCCAATAATTAATAAACCACCCGTAACAAGTGTCTTAAATAGTAGAACAAAAGAATATTGTTTAATCAGTACAGAGAAGTGTATCTTTCTGTTTTTCAGGTAGTTGTTTACGTTATAATCCGTCTTCTTCATGGGAAGGGGCGTATTCCCTGATAACTTGAATGAATTGATCGTTCTGGCCAATTCTTCTAGCCAATACACTACTTTGTATTTGTATTTGGATTCATTGATCGAGCTTCTCAAGCCCTTGGGGCCAGTCGTATAGAATATGAAAAACAGCAACCCCAATAACAAAAGGCTAAAGAATACAAAAAACGGATGATAGAATGACAGCAAAATCAATCCAAAGAAAATTTGAATCGCTCCCGCGGATAAATCAATCAATAGCTTCGGAAGCCCTTTCTGAATGGTCAATACATCAAAAAACCTGTTCATTAGTTCAGGTGCGTGATAATTGATCAGTGCTTCAGCCTTTATTCTTGGGATCCTGAAAGCAAACTCAAAAGCAGCTTTCGTAAATACCCGGCGCTGGAGATACTCCACCAGTGTGATTTGAGTAATTTGTAATCCACCTGCCGCCATTACACCAGCAATAACCAACCCTATCAGGACATATACTGAACTAAAAACAACTCCTCCTGAAATCAGTGAAACGGTGGCTTGAATTCCTACCGGGAGTGTCAAACTAATCAGACCAATCAAAACTGCATAGAAATAGATATACATGATATCCCGTTGTTCCTCAGAAAGTAGTCGAATCAATCGCTGAATAGGTGTGAGTTTTTTTCGTTCCTCATCGTCTGTGTCACTAACCAGGCTTTTGTAATAAAATATACCCAGAAAGCTCACAGTACCATTTTCCATCACCAGATTCGGATATGGCGTGTTTTTATCTAATGTTATCAGCTCAACATCACCATGCTTTCTGATTTTCATGTACTGCTTCTTACGCCCTTCTTCCATAAAGATGATTGGAACCATCCTGTCATCTTCCCATTCAAAGGCCAGAATAGGTATATGCACATCTCGCATCATATTGATGAACTCTTCTTCAGGAAGCTCATTTTCCAGATATACAATTCCCTTTTCATTCGCTTGTTCAACCAAGTCTCTGACAAACTCTGACTTTTCATGATCCTCATAAAACCTGTTGAATACAGATATATTACTCAACGTCAGGCTCTTATGCTTGAGAATAATTGAGGACTGTTTAATGATCTCTAAAATCTGGTCACTGTGCATGAATCAATGGGTTAGTCTAATCGTATTGAAAACGACGGTTTTCAAAAACTGTTCGTTGTTCTTGTATATGTCAACATCACCATTCTCGAGATTGGTTAACGATGGTAGGTGTTCAGCATAAAATAGTTGTTGATGAGATGCCTTTAAGGCCGTGCTAATCAGCGATCTGGAATATTCGAATTCAGGGTTTATTTCATCTACAAATTCAGCAATTTTTCTACATAGTGATTTAAATCCCATGAAAAGCCCTTCCCTATTATCCTCGTCAACTTGTTTGGTGAGATAGGTCTTATCTGATTCAGAGAGGACAATTCGATGCAGCGCTACTTCATCAACTTCCGGAAAAGCTGGATCTTGTTTGGTCTCAGCCGTAATGATGCGCAGTGCAATCTTTAGTTTTTCAATTGGGTCTGAAATATTGTGCACTTCATAATCAATCTTATACTCCATCCAATTCCAATACCAGGCAATCACATAAACAAGAATTCTATGTTTGTTGTCAAAGTATCTATAAACAGATGCCTCGGTGGAATCAATTCTCTTGGCTAGTTTCTTAAACGTAAACGCCTCAAAACCAAGTTGATTGATCATACTGATACTCTCTCTTACAATCTTTCTACCAAGGGTTGTTTCCTGTGGATCCTTGGTAAATAGATTTTTACTCATTCTCAACTGTAACGTAGGCATAGTATCATGGATTACTGTATTAGTTGTAAACATAATACTATTACTATCATTTATGATAAAGGTTATATTATTATTGATATTTTTAATAGAATTATGAAAGTAATTCTTTCAATTCCAAGAGTAAACCCAGTAAATGAGTTAATCAATAAGGGATTAAGAAGGGTCCTATGGAGATTTACCAGATGCCATAATTATTCTTTATTTGGCATCTTGACGGTAGTTCGAACCGTATAGCTTGAGATACAGGATTTATAAAAGGGGGTATCAATCCATTCTTGAAGAGGCAAAGCATAGCCATGAGCTAAAGAAATGGGATTAATTCACCATACAAGGAGCACATTCATTGTAAAAACTCCTTTTACTCCTCCTTAAGCATCTTGGATGGATTCACATGAATGGCTCTTAACGTATGACTAAGCGTCGTTAATATTACCACAGTAAAAATGAACAATAGCGAGATGATATAATATCCTGGATGTACTGCAATTCGGTTTTCAAAATCGTTGAGCCACAAAGGACTTAAGAAATAAATAGCTGGACTGGCAATCACAAACGCCAATAGACTCATAGCGATATACTCCTTGTTCAATAGCATAAACAACCCTGATCCCGACGCTCCCAGCACTTTCCGAATACTGATTTCGTTCATCTTTTGACTGATCATGTAGGAGGACAGACCAATCAGCCCCAGACAGGCTATGACCAACGTAATCCCAGTAAAAAGTGTGATTAGATCCCTGAAACGAAACTCAGCTGCGTATTGATCCTGAAACACATCATCCAAAAATCTGGCATTGTATGGCGCATCAGGAAAAGCCGATCTGTAGAGTTCTTCAATGCTTTTTGTTGACTCAATGTTTTGAGTATTCAGTTTTACAGAAATGAAGTTTCCCCGTAGCGCAGTATCCATTGAAAAAGACATGGGTTCATATCCACTATGAATACCTTGCTGGTAAAAGTCCGCTACCACTCCAACTACCACATATTCTTCACCAGCGAAATAAAGTCTTTCATGAATAATATCTTCAGTACGTTCATATCCTAACTGTCTCTTGGTTGTTTCGTTGACCAAAATAGCTTCTTCGTCCGAAACACCTGAGTGCTCAAGGTCTGTGCCTGCAACCAATTGTAAATCATACAAACTCATATAAGACTCGTCAATAAGTGACCGATGAATGAATAAGCCAGCACCCTCAGTCCTTCTCTCTATTGAAGCTCTCCAGCCATTAGCCACGCCTGGCACAATCGATGAAAGGGAAACATTTTTTACACCAGACAAGCCATTAAGATGATTCCTAAGTGTTGCGACCCTTGAGGTATAATTTTCTTCACTCGCCAGGTTTATTGGGGCATTGATCAGGTATGTTTGATCGATATTGACACCCAGGTTAGAATTCAGCATATACTTCATTTGGGACTGAACGATAAAAAGTGCCGAAATAAGGAAAATAGAAAACACAAACTGAACCACCACCAGTGACCTGCGCAGCATCACACCTGAACTGGAATACTGAATTTTTCCTTTGAGAACTTTAAGGCAGTCGTAATTGGCCAGCACCAATGCCGGATAGAGTCCTGAGAGCAGGGAGCCGAAAACCAAGACCCCTAGTCCAAACAGCAGCACTTTACCATTTACAAACAGGTTCCCCATAAACTCAACGCCTACAATATCGTCTAAATAAGGCGCTACAGGAATCAGCAATCCCAAGGCCATTACAAATGAAATCAGATTGAGTAAGAGCGCTTCTAGTAAAAATTGATTTCTAAGCTGAGCGTTATTGGATCCAAGCACTTTTCTAACTCCTACTTCCTTACCGCGGGTAACGGCCTTTGCTGTGGACAAATTGATGTAATTGATCCAGGCAATGAACAGCACCAACATGGCCAACACAGCGAACAACCTGATGGTACTCTTGTCATTGGTAGGTGTAATTTCTCGCACAATATTGGCCGTCGTATGGATATCTGACACATGTTGAAGCCACACCTCATGTTTTTGTTCCAGCTCCTGATTTATTTTTTCGCGATGTTTGGCTATAAGTGCATTGGATTTTTTGACAATCTCTGATTTATCCGCATTGGGTTCAGGAATCACATAGGTATGAAAACCAAGAAACCTCCATGGGATTTCTTCTGGCGAAATAGCACCAAACCTTCCCTCTTCTCTGATAAACGCATGAAATTTTGTCCCAGAAAAAATTGTCTCGACCCTAAGGTGAGAATTTGTCGGAATCTCCTGAAATACACCACCAACTGTAGCATTCCATGTTTCTCCAAAGACACCTTGCAACTCAATTGTTTGCCCAAGAACACCCTCTGAACCAAAATAACGCTTCGCATTGCTTTCGGAAAGAAAAACAACATCAGGATTGTTCAAATCATCAATATTTCCCTCCAGCAATTCAATGCCAAAAACATCGAAGAAATCAGAATTGGCAGCAACTATACGATTTTCATCAAAAACGGATTCCCCTACCTTCACCAGGCCTCCTGTGCCTATGAAATGCGTGACATGTCTTGCTTCTGGTACTGATTCATGGATAACATCACGCAATGCCATAAACGAACTGGCAGACGCTGATGAACCTGAGTTGTTCGTGAAGGTGTGCGTCAGTCTGTAAATTTCTTTATTGGGGTAAAATGTATCATAGTTACTTTCGAACGATACATATTGTATGATAGCCAGTGTCGTAGCAAATCCAACAACCAGCCCCAACAGACTGATAGCCGAATACCTTTTGTGACGCATTAAGTTTCGCATGGATGCGAGGAAGTAGTTTCTCCAGATCCCCATAGATGTTGAATTTTGAGTGTTTGACAATTGAATGAACCGTATGTATCGCAAATATTTCAAGGCTCCAAATACTATGTCCCGCCGAGCCATTCGGATCCCTTTTTGGTTCAGGTTTTGATAATAGCGCTCAATGAGGTCTCCTACCACCTCATTCCTTATACTCGGAATCAAGACCCGTTCGAGCAGGTTGATTACAAAGTGGGATATTCGATCCAGCTCTTTCATTCGATTGAGAGTGCTGGCATTGTGGTCCATAAGGCATTTCGCTGATCACGGACAGTCGCGATTGCTTTCATACCTGGAGTTGTTACTTGAAAGAGTAGTTTTGGTCGACCCCCTCGCTCTGCTGACCGATCATGACCATACCTGGACTCAAGTAGCCCTTTGTCTTCGAGACGATGTATGGTAGAGTGTACAGTAGATATACTTACTTTTCGATCACAGTTGCTGAGAAGGTACTCCTGGATACTCAATCCATAGGCGTTGGCGCCAAGGTTGGCTACCACCAAGAGTACCATTTCCTCTAGTTCACCAAGATTTATTCTTTTCATACAAATGCATATTACGCGAATTAATTGAGGTTGTTTCGTATTTGCCAAATTAATTGCACCGTAAAGCATTACAAGCAAAATCATGGCCATGCAGATAGTTAGGGTCTGCTGAAAAAGTCTCAGGTACGTCAGATGCAATCAGGCGAATTGATGATGTATTGTTATACCTCGAAAATAAGCCTGGGAAGCAGGTGGCGTGCTTGAGACTAGGTTTCAAAAATGCAGTTTGCATTTTTGAAGATGCATGGGAAATCGCATACCTGTCCAAAAACCTTGCACGTGCTGATTAACTCTAGCTCAGCGAATCTTGTTTTGAAGCTCTGGAATAACGATAAACTGCAAAAAAATCGTTTTTCAGCAGATCCTAGTTAAGCAATGATTTATGGACTGAAAGCCTTTTATACAACAGCAGTTTTAAGTAATAATTGATCCCAATTCAACATCAACACAACTTTAATTAGAACGCTATAACTGTCTGTTATTTAACAAGATATATACTTACTTTAAATGCAAATCTTTTTAGCATTTTGATGGGAATGGCTTAACCCATCTCATAAAAAAGCCCGATCACTTATTGACCGGGCCTCTCAAACCTCTCATACTCATGCACGATAGGCAACAAACAGTTAATTTGATCTTTTATCTGAGGTCATATCCAATTTGGCTACTTCAGGTTTCTTTACTTTCTGCTCATCAAAAGGCTCTTTCATTGAGTAGTTAATGATCGCATGATTCCCATATTCCTGCGTCATGTTGGCATTACCAGTATGCATACGATTGGGGTAAATCAGTCCATCTATTTCTACGAAAGCATCATTGACTCTAAACATTGGTCCAAAAACTTCCTGCCCGGCTGGAAGTCCAAATAGGTCCAGCATATATCCATATCCAATGGTATAATTGTATCCAAGCAATAAATGAGATTCAGCGTCTATGAATAATTGGTATTGATCATTAGTGGTCTTCCCTACCGCTGGCTTGGCAGCAAAACTCATGTCAATGACATAAACTTCCTTACCAAATACTTCATGATGCATTTTATTGACTTCACCTAATACGACATTGTCATCTTGCGTCAACCATGGCAGGTTCAGGAAGTAATAGAAGAAGAGCGCTTCAAACTTCGGCGGATTACCAACCCCCCAATTAGTTGCCCAGGTTTGCTCTCCATCATATCCCATTTTTGATTGATGCAGGGGCCACTCCTGATATACTCTTCTGGTCTTTTGATCTACAGTCACTTTACTAATCCAAAAGGGCGATCCCGGAAGCGACTTACTGAACATGATGTTGTCAAAACTGAAAGTTTTTGCCTTTGCCCATTTGTCATACCCACCATGCGCTTCAATCATTTTCCTTACAATCTCTTTTGTCTCATCGTTTGCATACTCAGGACCCTTTGCCATTGCAGTTCCTAAGGCGGCCAACATGATCATTGTGATAAATGCTTTCATATTCTTTTTAGTTTTAGCTGTCTTAACGCAGGGCTATTATGTCCGGTCGAAAATTAGATACAGACTGCAATATTTGTTATCAACAGCAATATCTCACCGACTAAATTTGAGTGCATTACTATTTAACAATCCCTTTTTTCAGTCGTTTTAAGTGATTATCTGATTTCCCCTGCTCATTTCAGAAGTCCTATTTCTTGATGTTTATTCCATCTGTGCCGGTATATATCCCAAAAGAATCCACATCGGTAGCTTATAAATGTTACCAACTGCAATTATTGATATGTACAACATTCTTCAACATACAGTTTTAACTATCATTACGTGATGATCAAGATATTCTCACAACCTATACCTTATCGCACCCGACATCTGGTCTGGGCTTACGTGGCAGTTTGTGGATTGATCATGATCAGGGTCATTGAAATTGAGGATCAGCAATACGTATTTAATTTTACGCAGGGGTTGTTCTATCTGGTCAATTATAGTTGCTGGATTCTTTTCTTAAGACCAGTATACACCATTGGTCTCGGGTTAAAAAAAGACATGCTGAAATGGCTGTTTATAAGCCTGATTATATTGATCATTCATTTCGGTATATCGAACCTATTGTACTATTCCCTCCTTTCTGCTGCTGCTGGTGCGTGGAAAATGAATTGGACCGAAATGGGCTACTATTTCCTCCCTGGCATGTTGAGTCGTACCATCGAGCTCATCTTGATGGTCGCGCTGTTCAAAATCATCGAACATTACAGGGCCCTGCATGAAAAGAGTGTACAATGGAGTGAAATGAAACTGCAATTGCAGGAAGCCCAGCTGAGCGCTCTCAAGCATCAAATGCAGCCTCATTTTTTATTCAACGCACTTCACAATCTAAGTAGTCTCATTGGGTATGATGATGCAAAGGCCAGGAGTCTGACCATTAAGATCTCTAATCTACTACGTAAAATGTTGCTGGTCGAACAGCAGGATTTTCATTCTCTGGAGGAGGAGATGAATTACATCAATGATTACCTGGACATTGAGAAAGAGCGGTTTCATGACCGACTGATCATCGATGTAGATTTTGATGAAGCATCAAAAGCATCGTTGGTCCCTACGCTCTTTACCCAGCCGCTCATTGAGAATGCCTTTAAACATGGCATTAGCTTGCTTGAGGAACCTTCTAAACTTACCCTGGAAGCGTATGTAGCACATGAACAACTCCATTTCACATTAACCAATAGATTCAATCCCAACCGTAAAGCCACTCATTCAAATGGTGTAGGTCTTGTGCATCTCAAGAAACGATTGACCACATTGTATGGAAACGAGGCTAGCTTCCAGCATTATCAGCGCAACAATTTATTTACTGTACAAATCAAGCTACCACATGAAATCGATTAGTGTGCTAATAGCAGATGATGAACCAAATGCACGTCGCTATCTTGAATCGCTGTTGAAGCATGACGATGAATTGACGGTTTTTGAATCTTGCAAAAACGGAGCAGAAGTACTTCGCTTCTGCAAGAATCTCGCTCCTGACATTTTGTTCCTGGATATTGAGATGCCAGGCATCAATGGACTGGAGGTTGCACGATCACTTGAGCAAACCAATACGTTGATTGTTTTTACCACAGCATATGATCAGTATGCAGTAGAAGCATTTCGAGTTGCAGCAGTTGATTATCTACTGAAGCCTTTCGATGAAAAAATGTTCTTTAATGTGCTCAACAAAGTCAAGCAGACCACTCGGGAAAGGGCACTCATTGCTCAACATCAGGAACGTTTAAGTAACTGGGTTGAACAACAAGATGTTTCAGAAAACTCTCCGCTTCTGGAGCACTTTATTATCAAGGAAAAAGGTCTTGAAGTAAAAATTAAGCTTACTCAGGTACTTTATCTGGAATCCAGTGCTGTTTATGTCATTATGCATACGGTTGACGGTCAACAAAAACTTTATCGGACAGCTTTGGCCCTACTTGAAAAGCAACTGCCTCCAAACTTTTGGCGCATTCACCGATCCGTAATCATTAATTCGGATTTCATTGAAAGCCATAAATACCTCAACAACAGCAAGTTCTATTTTGTTATTAAGGGAGGGAAATCATTGGAAAGTGGTAGGTCCTACCGCCGAATCATTGCCAGTAAATTAGGCGAGCTGAATAATTAGGTATCCCGACTGCCTTTTTTAGTAGTACTGATTTGTCAATTGGCAAGGACTATCATTTCACAAGTTCCCTCACTTTGATCAATGAATGATTTGATAGCGACGTTTTATAGTAGCTCAAATGCTTGCTCCATTATATTGGTCGTTTGACGAGTAACTTTTGGTTGACCCCCACCAACTGAAACGCTATAGGTTCCGGGCAACACAGCTCTATTGCCACTATTATCTATCACCCAAAAAGCATCAGCTCCCAGTTTGAAATTAAGTGTCTTCGAAGCGCCAGGTTCCAGATAGATTCGTTCAAATTGTGCTAGTTTTCTCAGGGAAGTAGTAACCGGTCGGTCTTCATTGGTCACATAAAGCTGCACAACTTCCTCACCTGCTATTTCACTGGTATTGGTCACAGTAAAGCTGATGAGCACACTATCCTTGATATTTGACGAAGCTGGTATTGATAGATCGCTATATTCGAATGTACTATAGCTCAACCCATATCCAAATGGATAAATCGGCTCTCCTTCAAAATATCGATACGTATGACCTGTCATTGCATATTCTTCAAATGGCGGTAAGTCATCTACTGACTTATAGAAAGTAACCGGCAACCTACCGGCGGGATTGTAATCACCAAACAATATATCTGCTATGGCTGCACCTCCCGCCTGACCAGGATACCACGCTTCCAAAATGGCCGGAATGTTCTCATCTGACCAATTGATGGCCAGGGCGCTACCATTGAGCAATACCAGAACTACTGGTTTACCTACGGCTTTGATCGTTTTTATGAGTTCCTGTTGCACTTTTGGCAAGCTAATTTTCGTTCTGTCTCCACCCCGGAATCCATCAATGGCAACATCCATTTCTTCACCTTCCATTCGTGCCGTAAGCCCCATACACATGATCACCACATCTGCGTTTTGTGCAGCAGTAATCGCCTCGGTTTGAAGGTCAGGCTTTGGTGCTGCCCATACCAGCTGGACGGTCGCATCAGCATATGATTCACCTGCATCCAGTGTAAACTGATAGGTTTTTCCTGCTTCAAGATAAATTGGATCAGACTTTCGTAACCGTGGATCACCATATTCATCCATAAAGTGGTAGGATGTTCTGGCAATTAAGCTATCCGCCAGATACAATTGAGTATTCATCGTTCCAATAAATCCCAGTTGATACTCACCTGACATTGAGGGTGTTATCACACCTTTCCATCTTGCACCAAAATCATCATCGTTCATATCTTCTCTGGGCGCCTGATCGTTCCAATTGGCATTCAATGAGGTCCATTTCTCAGTATAAAGCGGTTCGCCTTCAAATGTTCTATTGTCATAAAAGCTGGCTTCCAGATTGGAAATATTTGCCTCAGGAATTTCATAAAACATCGGCATACCTTCAGCTAACTCACTCCCTTGAGCAAAAGTGACATTCGCATTGGGAAGCTTTTCTTTAATACCTCTGAGTGGAGTTATTGGATCTGCAGGCACACCGTTGTAATTACCTAGCAGCATCAACCATTGGTTGGCATTTGGTCCTATCACCGCAACATTTTTAACGTCCTTGCTCAACGGTAAAAGATTGTCTTCATTTTTCAAGAGCACCATGGATTTTTTTGCTGCCGTGGCGGCCAAAGTCCTGTTTTCTTCACTGTCCACCACCTCATAAGGTATTTGCGCAAACGGAACTTCTTCAGGTGAATCAAACATCCCAAGTTTAAAACGGGCTAGAAACAATCGCTTAACTGATTGATTAATTGTATTTTCATCTATCAATCCTTTTTCAACTGCTTGAATGAGAAACGGATATACGTCGGGATCCAATCCACAATTGAGGTCACAACCAGATTTCACTGCCAGGGCTGCAGCTTCTTCAGGTGTGTCGACGAGACCGTGTTCATTGTAGATATCTTCAATTGCCCCACAATCCGACACGATATACCCATCAAATCCGAATTGATCTCGTAGGATGTCGTTCATTAAAAAGTCACTTGCACAACAGGCTTCATCATTGTATCGGTTGTATGCACACATAGCGCTATAAACTCCCCCTTCCTTTACCGCCATTTCAAATTGTGGAAGATATGTTTCCCAGAGATCGCGGGTATCCGTGATGGCATTGAATTCATGCCTCTCTGGTTCTGGTCCGTTGTGTACCGCAAAATGCTTAACTGTCGCGATTGTTTTATAGTATTTTGGATGATCTCCCTGGAGACCTTTGACAAACTGAATGCCCATTCTTCCCGTGAGGTATGGATCTTCACCATAGGTTTCCTGCCCACGTCCCCAACGCGGATCCCTGAAAATATTGATGTTGGGTGACCAAAGGGTCAGTCCCTGATACAAGAATCGTTTGTCGCGGCTTACAAAGTTGTGATGTTTAGCTCGGGTTTCATCCGATATCGTAGTGGCTACTTTATGCATAAGATTCTCATCCCATGTAGCTCCCAATCCAATCGCTTGAGGAAATACTGTTGCAAGTCCGGCTCTGGCCATCCCATGGAGCCCTTCATTCCACCAATTGTATTGCGGAATACCAAGCCGTTCAATTGCAGGTGCTTCGTTGATCATTTGATACACCTTTTCTTCCAGGGTCATCCTGGATACCAGGTCTTCTACCCTTTCTTCAAATGAAAGTGTTGTATCCTGATAGGGCAACTTGTCTTTTGCAGGTTGACATCCAGTTAAAGCAAACAATACTAATGCACTGAAAAACAGACGGAAATTATTGGTCATAATAATGGTGATTTTGGTTCTAGTGCACTAAAATAAACAAAACAACCGATTGCGTAAGTAATAATAGCAGTTGCCCCCACATGATGTTTTGGATGATAACATAGAGCAACCCCTTTCCTATTCAAATTATGGGTTCTTTTAGTTAATTACAAACTGAATTTATTCAAGCTCTTATGTACCATCAATTGATCAAAAATTGGCTCATCGTTCTGGTAATTATTACTAGTTCTAATCTATCCGCTCAACCCACCATCAATGACTGGGAAAACCAGCATGTCAACCAAATAAACAGGCTTCCGTCCCGTGCTACTTTTGACAATTATGAAAATCGTGAACAAGCACTTACTCGCGATCGAAATCAGTCAAGCTGGTTTAAATCATTAAACGGCGATTGGCAGTTTCACTGGGTCCAAAAACCTGCTGATGCACCCACAGACTTTTTCAAACCGGAGTATGACAACTCAAAATGGGCGACCATTGATGTGCCTTCCAATTGGGAAATGAGAGGATATGGAACACCTATATATACGAATACTGTGTACCCATTTTTCATTGACTATCCCAACATCAATGCCCATGACAATCCTGTTGGATCGTACATCAAGGAATTTACCATAGATGAGTCCTGGACGGATCGTGATTTGATTCTGCACTTTGGTGGTGTTACTTCAGCCTATTATGTATGGGTCAATGGTGAGTTTATTGGCTATGCTGAAGACAGTCGCCTACCTTCTGAGTTTGAGATTTCCGATTATGTGAAATCAGGTAAAAATACTTTAGCTGTTCGCGTATATAGATGGTCAGATGGTAGCTACCTGGAAGATCAGGACCACTGGCGCATGAGCGGCATTCACAGAGAAGTTTATTTGATGTCAACACCCAAAGTCAGGCTATCTGATTTTGCCGTTCGAACAGATTTAGATGAAAATTATCAGGATGCATTGCTTCAAATTCGACCAGAATTTATTGCAAGTGTAGCTGACAAATACACCAAAGAAATTGGTGATCACTTCGGCAATAAGTCAGGCACTCAGTTTGATAACTGGACTTTCGAAGCTACGCTATTGGATGCAGATAATCAGGTAGTTATGCCAGCTATCTCCATCAATCTTGGTAAGTATTTTACTGAAAATTATCCACAGCGAGACAATAGACATTTTGCGGACCTCATGGAATTGAATGTATCAAATCCTCGTAAGTGGTCCGCTGATGACCCCTACTTATACAAGCTATTGTTAGAGGTCAAGGATGAACAAGGTAATTCTACTCAAATCACCAGTACCGCTGTAGGATTCAGAGAGGTGGTGCTGGATGATAGAGGTCGGATGCTGATCAATGGTAACCCGGTCAAAATCATTGGTGTCAACCGTCACGATCACAACATGAACGAGGGTAAGACTGTGTCACGTGCTGACATGGAGCAAGATGTGTTTCTAATGAAGCAGTTTAACTTCAACTCAGTACGTACCTCTCACTACCCTAACGACCCTTATTTCTATGATCTATGTGATCAATACGGCATCTATGTAATGGATGAAGCAAACCTGGAAACGCATGGCCTCAGGGGAGAATTGTCCAATCAACCAGATTGGTCCAATGCCTTTCTCGAAAGAGCTGTAAGGATGGTAGAAAGGGACAAAAATCACCCTAGTATTATCATTTGGTCACTGGGTAACGAGTCCGGCACAGGCCCAAATCATGCCGCAATGGCTAGCTGGATTAAAGACTTTGATCCGACACGCCTGATGCACTATGAGGGTGCACAGGGTGACCCAACGCATCCTGATTACAAGCGAGGATTTTTCAAGCACTGTGAAGGAAATCCTACTGATCCGGCTTTTGTGGACATGTTAAGCAGAATGTATCCTCAGCCTGATGAATTAGAAAACCTAATCAAGGATACTGACTTTGATACAAGACCTGTCCTTATGTGTGAGTATGCACATGCCATGGGGAATTCTGTTGGTAACATGAAGGAATACTGGGACATCATATATCAATATGACCGTGCGCTCGGTGGCTATATATGGGACTGGATTGACCAGGGTGTAATCAATAAAACCGAAGATGGACAGGAATACCTTGCCTATGGAGGTGACTTTGGGGATGTTCCTAATTCTGGCAGCTTTTGCCTCAATGGTATTATCGCTGCAGACCGCACACCGAAACCGGAAATTTATGAATGTAAAAAGGTTAATCAGCCTGTGGTGATCACCCCAACCAATGTCCTTCAGGGTGAGTTTAAAGTGACCAATAGACACCATGCCATTGATCTGGGTATCTATCAATTGTCATGGTCAGTGCTTGAAAATGGAGTGGCCATTCAATCTGGCAAGCAGTCTCTTGAAAACACAGCGCCTTTCGCATCAAGCCCATTGAAGGTGACCCTCAAAAAAATCAAGCCTAAAGACGGTGCTGAATATTTTATCAGATTGGAAGGCAGCTTTATCGATTCTCCAGCCTGGGCTACAGCTGAACATGTTGTATTCAGAGAACAGTATCAGATGCCTATTGCCACTAAAGCCGTAAAACCAACCATGGTGAAAGCCACTTTGTCCGCAACAGAAGATGCTGATGCAGTTACTTTTTCAGGAGACAATTTCAGTGCGGTGATCGATAAGAATTCTGGTTTATTGAGCTCCTATTTACAGAATGGATATGAATTGATCAAACAAGCACTCAGACCAAATTTCTGGAGAGCAGAAACAGAGAATGATGCGGCTTATCGTCGTACCATGAAGAAAACAGATGAACGTATATGGCTGATGGCGGGAGATGAATTCAAACCAACCGAAATTAAAATGAATGAGCCCATGGCAGATGGAAGCATTACAGTTGATGTCAAGGGAAGTATTGAGGAGCTTAAAACTTCATTAGCACTGACTTACGAAGCTTATCCAAATGGAGCCATCAAGGTATCCTATACTACCGATATTGACAGCTCTATGCCAAATGTTCCTAAGATAGGTATGCAAATGGAGGTGTCAGCTACTTACAATATGGTGGAGTATTATGGACGTGGACCACAGGCCAATTATGCAGATCGTTTCTCGGCCTCTGAGATCGGAAGGTATGCTTCCACCCTTGCTGAAATGGATTATCAATATATCAACCCACAGGAATATGGCAATCGAATGGACGCCAAGTGGTTTACAATTTCAGATGGCGATCGAGGGTTGCTCGTAAAGGGAGAAGATCCGTTCAACTTCAGCGTAAGTCCTTATAGCACCTACAATCTGGAAGAAGCAAAGCATAGCTATGAGCTAAAGAAACGGGATCAAATCACCTTACACATAGATCATAAACAGATGGGTGTCGGTGGTGATAACACCTGGTCTCACCGGGCAGAACCGCATGATGACTACTTGATCATGCCTGGTAATTACAGCTATTCGTTCTATCTCATACCATTTGCAGATGAAATCGATCCTGATTCAATGGTGATGGAGTAAATGAACGAAAGTGGGCATTATACATGACCCCTCAATCCTGCAGTCATTCTCAAAGGGGAATCTTTTCAGACATTACCACTGTGAACAGGCACAGATTATAAATCCGCGCCAGCGGGCTTGTTCAGATGCTTAATTAGTTTTCTTTCATTCCAGCGAATGTCAAACCATAAGTTGGCTCGGTCCATCAGAAAACCGTAAAAAAGAGAATGTTAACTAGACTTGATCAAACGCTTCACCTATGTATAAGGAGTAGGTTGAAAGCACTAAAGCAAGTCCGAAATGGACATTAAGCTAAATGATTAGCCATATAGATCCTGTACAATCCTAAATGTATTTACATGTGCGTTGACGATGACTTTGATGTCTTTGGAGTAACCCCCTCCCATAGAAATATGAATAGGCACCTGTCGCTCATGAGCTGTTTTGATCACGATTTCATCACGACGCTTGCATCCTTCCAGGGTGAGAGAAAGTCTTCCCAGTTTATCAGTTGCAAGTACATCTACGCCCGATTGATAGAAAATGAAATCTGGCTGAAAATGGGTCATGATCTCAGATAGTGATTTTCTGAGAATTTGTAAATACTCCTCATCCCCTGTATTATCTACCAGTGCTACATCCAGGTTGCTTCTTTCCTTTTTCATTGGGTAATTCTTTTCACCGTGCATACTGAATGTGAAGACCTGATCATTGTCGCTGAAGATTTGGGCGGTACCATTCCCCTGGTGAACATCCAGGTCTACAATTAGAATCTTTCCTATTGCGTCATGGTGATCCATCAAATATTGAGCACCAACTGCCTGATCATTGAGTAAACAAAACCCTTCACCGTGATCGGTAAAAGCATGATGTGTACCACCGGCAACATTCATCGCTACTCCTGCGTCAAGTGCATATTGTGCCCCCGCAATTGTACCTGAGAGTATATTGATCTCTCGATCAACCAGTGCTTCAGATAAAGGGAACCCAGTTTTACGAATTTCGCTTTTGTCAAGCTCCAATTGTTTCAGGCGTTTTAAATAGACCTCATCGTGAACAGCAATGATCGGGAGATCATCTACATTTTGCGGAGCAAAGAAGTTGTCCTGAGTGAGGATTCCCTCATGAATCAATTGCTCTGAAATCAAATCATACTTTTCCATTGGGAATCGATGACCTGTTGGCAATGGGTGACAATAACTCTTTGACCAGGCTACTTTAATCAAAACTGATGTGTGATATCAATTGCTAATCCAGAACACCGACAGTGTCTGCTTTATCGTCATTGGATGCATGATTACTCAAGTTATAAACCTGCGCACCTGAAGTTGCAACGAGTTCTAAATCGAAAGCACCATCCAACCTCATGCGTTCGAGGATTTCCTCAGCTGCTTTATGTTTGACTCCCAGCAAAATGGCTACTTCCGGCACAGTGATCTTTCCATGTTGTGCGCTTGCCAGCCTCATAATGCGTACTTCTGGAATTTCCATGGATCGCGGCTGGCCCTTGTATTGGAATGAGCGCCAAAGACCTAGTGCTCCAAGTGTGGTTGGCATTACGCCCAAAACAATGATTGCGAAAATATAAGCCCCTGTATCTCCTTCTTTGGTTTTTTCCGAGTAGTCAGAGATGCCCATGACCAGAAAACCTATACCCACAAACAGTACAATAGCTAAAATTGCTGTTTTAAGCGTTTTCACAAGGGATTGAGGGTTTTAGTTATTCGGATCTGCTGCAGGAGGATTGGCAAGTAGCTTTCGGTATTCATATTCTACTTTCATCCAATTGGTATCTGGCCATTCCCACCAGTTGGACTTTCGTGCAGTTTCTTCAGACTGTGTCCATTTCTCGAGTGCCTTACCCAACAGATCCCAGTTGGCATCTTCCTTTTCCATAAGTACCAATACCTTATTGAGTGACTGACAATGCATTTCTACTAGATAGGCATTCTTCTTGGCGTCATCTGCGCCCCACACCCTTTCCACCATATTGCTGATGTTTTCGTATGCAACAGGAACTTGCTTTTCAGCCCAACTTGTATAAATATTATCAAGCCCTTTTTCTTGAGCACTGGCATATCCCAGGGAAATGCACATCAGCATCAAATAAATGGCCATAAACTTAAAATCCTTAATCTTCATGATGTCATCGATCCTTTGTCATGAAAGTTAAGGAATTCGCTTAGTATATTTAAACCAAGCTTGAGTAAATAATTGGAATGTTTTAGAATTAAACGTCTACCTCTTCTGTGCTATTTTCAAGCACATCGATATCCGCTTCTTCAGAAATGTACTCAACTACCTGTGACTTTTCACCAATTCTCATTCCAGTCCACAAATCATTTAATTGTCGAACGAATACATATTTGGGCGCACAATCCTCAATAAGTTGATTGAGCACTTCTTTGTTCAATGAAGGCAGGTCATGGAGCTCATCACATAGATCCACCATTTTATCGACGAGATTCTTCACAGCTGCAGGCAACTCCTTCTTGGTCAACTCCAATTTGTATGTGCACAAATCCGTGTCAAGCTTAATAGCGTCAACGGCCTTATAATGAGCTTTAAGCTTCTTATAAGCGCTATTTAATTCGTCCATGGATGCTGAAGTGATCGTAATCATCTTGTCTGTAGTTTATGTGTGTGTCTAGTCAATGGTATTATAAAGCTGATATAAAACCATTGAATTATACAATTCCCCTGGTTGGAAGGGAATAATTTCGGCTAAGCCGAAATTTTTGCTGCCTGAAAAATAAAGCAGTCATCCCAATAATCCATTGAAATGACTGCTTTAAATTAAATTATTTTATTCCTTAGCTATCAGCGACTTATCCGCCAAGCTCTTCGATCTTGCTGATCACTTCTTCAGCTTCATCGTACTTTTTAAGCTGAGAGTACAGATACTTCAATGTGTTCAAAGCATCAAGATCATCAGGCTTCATTTCTCTTACTTTCTCCCAAACCGGCAATGCGTTTTCAAGCATTTCATTAATCAACGGCTCCAGTTCATCAACTCTTTTCAAGTCTGCATTAGAGATACCCAGGTTATTTCTTTCCTTGATTACCTCGTTAGCATCGTCAATCAACATTACACCATAATTGTAAGTTGATGGATAGTGTTCAGGATCCAGTCCCATTGCTTTGGTGTAAGCTTCTCGAGCACCTTCCTTGAATTCAGCTTTGTCTTCCGCACTATTGTCATCCTTCTTCTGAAGGTTGTCATAGAAGATCCCTAGCATAAAGTATAGATTAGGATCAGTTGGCTCATTCTCAATGGCACTGACGAGATTATTTTTAGCTTCCTCTACTCTATCAGTTTTGTATAGTAGGTCAATTTCGATTCGGGCAAACTCAGTGTCCGTTGGATACAGATCTCTTGCCTTTCCAATCCACTCAAGTGCTTCGTCATAGTTCTTATCTACATTGTTAAGGATGTAAACATACAAGTTGTGAATATCACGATCCTTGATACCCATAGAAAGGGCTTTAGCGTAATTGGTTTTAGCCTTCTCAAATTCCTGTGCGTTATGAGCGGCATAACCTGCATTGATGTATGAGTTACTATCTTCCGGAGAGATCTTCTGAGCTTGCTCGAAGTTTTCCAATGCATATAGGTAATCCTGAGTACCAAATCCATCAGCGCCTTTGTTGAAATAGTAAGTCCAATACGACTGCTTGTGCTGACTCAAAGTAACAGGGAACCCTCCGTCAAGTACAAACAACTCTTTATCTGTACCTACATTCATCTCCTCTGCCTTTTTGAAAGACTCAAGGGCGGTGCTCATCGGATCCTCAGCTAATGTATTGTGTACAGAGGATGTATCTATCGCCACATAGACAAGCCCTCGCAGGTAATATGTCTTAGGGTCATTCTTTAATTTCTCATCGACAATGGCTGCATCCGCCATGTCTTTTGCACCTGCAATTTCCCCACCAATCAACATGGCTTCAATCTTATTCAACTTGGGTTTTGGTGCTTTTTTTTGTCCAAAAGCGACGCTAGCAGTCGCTACTATGCACGCAATCAATAATAAACGTTTCATTTCTATATATCTGTTGTATTCTTTAACCAATAATTATTCTTCTGTATTTTCTGTTGATGCTTCTGGCGCTTCACCTGAATCATCAGCGCTATTTACCTGATCTTCGCCATCAGTAGTTTCATCAGAATCGTCGCTAGGTACAAATTCAATTTTCTCTACTGCTGATATTTGATCATCATCACCCAACTTAATGAGCTTAACACCTTGCGTTGCTCTCCCCATTACTCTTAGTTGGCTAATGGCCATTCTTATGGCAATACCAGACTTGTTGATGATCATTAAATCATCTTCGTCCTTCACATCTTTCAATGCCACAAGTGCTCCGGTTTTGTCGGTGATATTCATCGTCTTCACTCCTTTACCACCTCGCTTTGTGATGCGGTAGTCGCCCAGTTCAGATCGCTTTCCATATCCATTTTCCGATACCACCAATAGATTCGGTGCTTCCTCCATGTCTACACAGACCATGCCAACTACATGTTCATCCTTGTTTAACCAAATACCGCGAACACCGGCAGCCGTTCTACCCATGGAGCGTACATCACCCTCATTAAAGTGAATAGCTCTTCCAGCATTGTTAGCAATTACAACCTGATAGTTGCCGTTTGTTAACTTCACCTCGAGCAATTTGTCCCCTTCATGAATGGTGATCGCATTGATACCATTTTGCCTTGGTCTGCTATAAGCCTCCAGGCTCGTCTTCTTGATCGTACCATTTTTGGTACACATGACCAGAAAGTTATTGTTGATATAATCCGGATCGGTTAATGTCTTCACATTGATGACCGCCCTGATATTGTCCTCAGATTCTATATTGATCAGGTTTTGGATCGCTCGGCCTTTGGAAGTTTTACTTCCTTCAGGAATCTCCCAGACCTTCTTCCAAAACACTTTACCAAACTCAGTGAAAATCAGCAGGTAATTGTGAGCTGAAGCGACAAACAAGTGTTCTGTAAAATCATCGTCCTTAGATTTTACCGCTCTGGAGCCAACACCACCTCTACCTTGCGTTCTATACTCAACCAATGCTGTTCGCTTGATGTAGCCTTCATGAGAAATGGTCAAAACCATGTCTTCATCTGGGATCATGTCCTCGGCAGTGAAATCATCAGCAGCATGTTCGATATCCGTACGTCGGTCATCACCATAACGCTCCACTACTGCGTTGAGCTCTTCTTTGATGATGTCCATCCGCTGATCTTCGTTTGCAAGGATGCCTTGCAACTTTTCGATCAACAATTTGATTTCTTCGTACTCCTGTACAATTTTATCGCGCTCCATTCCTGTGAGGCGCTGTAGTCTCATTTCCAGAATGGCTTTTGCCTGTATTTCAGAAAGCTTGAATTTGTCAATCAGTCCTGTTTTGGCTGCTTCTGGATCTTTACTCTTTCTGATTAAGTCGATTACCTCATCGAGATTATCCAACGCAATCAGATACCCCTCAAGAATGTGTGCACGCTTCTCCGCTTCTTCCAGTTCGTATTGAGTACGTCGAATTACTACCTCATGTCGGTGCTCGACATAGTGATAGATTAATTCCTTGAGATTTAAGGTTTTAGGTCTTCCTTTTACAAGCGCTACATTATTGATACTAAAGCTTGATTGAAGCTGTGTGTACTTGTAGAGCGTGTTAAGGACAATGTTAGGAATGGAATCTCGCTTTAGTTCATAAACGATTCGCATTCCATTTCTATCAGACTCATCTCTGATGTCTGATATACCTTCAATTTTCTTTTCATTGATCAACTGAGCCGTCTTTTCGATCATGGCTGCTTTGTTGACCTGATATGGGATTTCGGTAACAATGATTTGTTCCCGACCTGATTTGGTCTCCTCTATTTCTGCTCTCGCCCTTAGCACGACACGTCCCCTGCCGGTTTCATAAGCCTGTCTGACGCCCTGATAACCATAAATAGTCGCTCCAGTAGGAAAATCTGGTGCAGTCACATACTGCATCAGCCCTTCAATGGTGATATCCCTATCATCGATATAAGCAATTACACCATTGATTACCTCGGTAAGATTATGAGGCGCCATGTTGGTGGCCATACCTACCGCAATACCAGAGGCTCCATTCAATAATAAGTTAGGAAACTTTGCAGGTAAAACTGTAGGTTCTTTAGTAGAATCGTCATAGTTCGGTTGATAATCAACAGTGTTTTTGTTGATATCAGCTAACATTTCCTCTGAGATTCTTTTCAAACGAGCCTCAGTGTAACGCATTGCTGCGGGAGAATCACCATCAACTGATCCAAAGTTACCCTGACCATCGACCAATGGATATCGAAGCGACCACTCCTGCGCCATACGCACCATTGTGTCATACACCGCTGTATCTCCGTGTGGGTGATACTTACCCAGCACATCCCCAACTATACGTGCACACTTCTTATATGGCTTGTTGTAGTTTACTCCGAGCTCATCCATTCCGTACAGGATACGCCTGTGAACTGGTTTGAGACCATCACGGGCATCCGGCAAGGCTCTTGAAATAATTACGCTCATCGAATAATCGATGTAAGCGCCTTTCATTTCATCTTCTATATTGATGGGGATGATATTGCCCCCACTTGCAGAGGTATTTTCGATATCTCCTTCTGACATTAAAAATTGATTAACGTTACGCTAAAAACAAGGCGCAATTTAGTGTATTTTTTCCGCTTAAGCGAGCTTTTTAATAAGGGTTAAGCTTCTTCTTGTTTCGCCTTTTGTCTCGAAACATTTTACGATGATTTTCACCCACTTTCGGATTCTGTTTTTTCCACATGGGTTGGCCTCTTACTTCCATCAATTTTCCAGATACTGGATCCACAATAATATGCTTTAATTGTACCTTATCCGCCCCTAGCGGCGATCTTGGGACCTCTGGAATATTAATACTCAAACCAAACGTCATGAAAAATCCACCATCCGCATGACGAACTGATCCTGCCGGAATTAATGGTGCCGCGGGTAAGTTGATGATATAACTTTTGATATCATAAGACGGTCTGACAATGATGCGCATGTATTCTGACAGATGTCGCTCAAAAGTCAGCCCCAGATTGACACTGATATTGCGCCTGAGTAGCTCTTTATTGAACTGCTTTCCATGCCACAAATAACCTACTCTGGCTTCTCCTACCATTCTATAATCACCCATTTCATATAGACGATATCCTAATGTTCCATAGAGTCGCCAAAAATGTGTTGATTTGAAATCCGGTAAATACACCCTTAATTGATCTTCGTACAAGGTTGGCTTTAATTGCTTCACCCATTGCTTGTCCCATCCACCACCAATACCAACTCTAATTTTTTCAAAATCATGATGAATCGAGAAATTAACAGGAATGGTATGGCCTATTCCTTTATACATCAATTCAGTAGTATCCCCGTCGATCATGATCCTATTAGGACTTAACCTCGGATTAAAAACCGGATCCGGTAGTCGATCATATGGAACATCGAAATATTCAATGCGTTGAACTTGCTGTCCAGGTACTGGATTGTTCAACCAATGTTCATAACCGCTAATGATATCCGGTAATCCGCCTTCTCCAGATTTTGGAAGAATAAAGAGGTTCTCAAAATCCTGATATAATAAATTTCCCTGAAAGTGATGCTTGTAGTTGGCAGCTCCATAACCAAAATCCAGTGTCAAACTGAACTGATTGAGCATGACCATCACTGGGTTACGATAAATCCCATATTGCTGGTAAATACTCTGTTCTTGCCCATAACCAACAAAAGTGATAGTTAGGAATGCTACCAATAACTGTAATCTTCGATATGTAGGGTTGATGCTCAAGTATCGGTCGGTTGACCAAAATTAGTTAAACAATACGACTATCTAAGTATTCTTCTCAGTTCTGCTTCAAATACAAGGGTTTTATATGCTTCTACTTTAGTGGCATATTCAGGAATAATCTTATTCTCAAAAACCTCACTTTTGATAAAGCTTGGAATCACAACTGCACTTTCTGCATATGCCAATAAAGAAGGAATAATTACCCTGGCTCTTTCCCCTTCTCGCAACATTCCAATGGCCTGATCAAGGCCTAATATCAGCGGGTTGGAGTCTCCTCTGTATTGCAATACCTGTGGCACATTCGCATAGGTCAGGTTTAAATTGGTCGAATCCAGATAACTCCATTGATAAGTGAGTTGAACTGAATCACCGGGCAATGGTCGAGGTGTAAGTGTCGTATCCCCCAGAATTCTAAAAATAAGACCATTGGGTTCATAAACCGGAGGTAGTCCGGCTATGCCCGTCAGAACTGTTGTGTCATTCAATGATGAATTGATCATGTATTGATTGATTGCTAAGGTCTCTTCATCCTGAATTTCGCTGCTTGATTTTACCTCAATCACTTCTATTTGAAAATGGACAATGGAGTTTTCCGGAATAGTCGTAAAGGCTAGGTCAGCATAAGCTAGATCAGGAGGTAAAATGACACCCCACTCTTGTCCAGCAGCCATATACCCAATCGCATGATCGAGTCCAATGGGATAGACTGCATTCATTCCTTGATGAAGTAAAAGTGTATCGGAACTACTGTATGTGAGGATAGTATCTGATTGAAATACGCTATCAACATAGGAAAGCAAACTATATTGATAGGTTATCGAGGCAATACTGCCCGCTGCACCGCTACCCCCCGGGCTGTCATCTGAAATGAGATATTGAAAATATTCTTGTTCATCACTAAATGTAACCACATCATAATTCACTGCGACACTGTCGAGAAACATTGCTGCTAGTTCACTGAATGTCGGCGGTTCTCCAGGGTTAACTGGATCTTCATTTCCTTGATTACAGGAAATCAACACAACAGAAAAAAGCAGGCATAACAATAAAGGGAACTTACCTATTGACATCCCATGCATAACGTCCGACAAAATTAACTATTGTTTAGCCCTTCACATCGAAAGTCTTGCAGAATTGATGAAAGACGGTCGTATCGGCTAACCCTACCTTGGTTCCAATCTCAACCATGGCATCATACTCCGCTTTACCAATATTTCGATGATCGGATATGATCTCCTCATCATTTTCAAGAAAGAAGCTAGAGATAAATCTGATTAAGATATAAGGTTGTTTCAATACAGTTCGCTTATATTCTTCATAAGTAACCTCTTTTTGCTCATCAAACTTCTCTCTTTCCAGTCCTTCATGATTGAAAGATTGCTCTATGGCGAACTTTAGAAACGGATAGAATTTCTCTGACCATGTTTCAAACTTTTTGATCAAAAATTTCATGGCAAATACCACTGGATCCTTTTTGAAAAAATATCCCCCTTTCGAAAGTTTACGCGCTTTATTATTCAGAGATCTTTCTTCCCAAATGCTGATCGTACCATTCGCCAGTGCAATACCCAAAGTAGGCGCCATCATCACCAATGACAGAAAATCATGATCTGATATTTCCAGATACGGAGCTTCATTTTTAATAAAGTCCTTTTTTAACTCAAACAGGGCATTTTTGATCTCTTCGATCTCCACCATGGAAGCAATTTCGTACTCTGTAAACATCTTTGATTTAAAGTTTGATAAGTAGTAATGTCCAAATTAAACACCTTTTGCAAATTATGAAACATTCACATATGCTAAAGGGAAAGATTTTGAATAAAATAAAAAAGGCCGGAGTGCTCCCGGCCATAATTTATGCTATTTGTTCTTGTCTATCCTTCGCTGCTGGAAGTCGATTCCTCATCTTCTGCTCCCAATTCATCGAATATCGCTTGATATCGAGTCTTCAATTCAGCATCCGCTTTGAGGGCCTTTCTTAACTTGTTGTAGAGTCCAGCTCCTATATCATCTTTGATCCGAGTGGTATAGGCCTCTTTATAGGCTGACTTCTTATCTTCAATTCTCTGTTGAATTTCCTCAAAAATTGCTTTTTCTTCCTCAGAAGCTTCAGCAGTTTCCATTGTGTTAGCCTTCTTCGCTTTGCTCAGCATGTTGTACTGAGAAGTGGACAATACATCTGATTCGTCCAGCCAAAACCCAACCGAATCCTTAACAACAGATTGTAAAACTGCTTTTTCGGCTTCTGCCCATTTCATTACAGTTGCATACTTCGATAAATCCTCGTCACTAAATTCGCCCTCCTGAGCCATGGTACCCGTAACCATTGTCAGCATTATTAAGAGCAACCCAAACATTCCTTTCATAACTATTCTTTCAATTTTGGTTTTAAAACGTGCTAAGATAAGTGGTGATGAAGACTGTGCAAGTAATGAAATGTCAAAACATGCAAATCATGGGCAAACGCTTAAAAAGAGGTCATGATTTTTAGATTGAAATACCTAGCAGATAGCGAATTTGGAATCGCGAAACTGTTATTGTGAACATCATTGATCCATGTATAGCTGATGGTATTATCTGCAGCGAACGCATTGAGCACTTCCAATCTAATACTCAATTGATTTAGCATTTTACTTTTTAAACCGATTTCTTTCGATAAACCTATGTCTGCCCGATAGTACTCATCCCCTTGAAAGGCGTTCCTATATTGGACATTTCCGGGAGGACCGAATGGAAAACCTGACGCTAATAGAAGATTGAGGTAAACTCTCCAGCTCGGATCTCTTGGCATATGATCTTCAAAAAAGGCACCTAACATCAGACGCTGATCTGTTGGTCTTCTAATCAATCCTAATCCATCACCGGCTAAATCTTCTTCAGTTTTCAGGTATCCGATACTGAACCATGATTGAGTTCCTTCGATAAATTCGCCGTTGATTCTAAAATCCCCGCCATATGCATACCCGGCGGCCATGTTATCCGCGAAATAGCGAAGACGAACATTGTCGATTTCATAGGGGTTGATGTCCCAAATCCGTTTATAATAGAGTTGTGTAGTGAAAACAAAAGGACGATTCCAAAAAGTATGAAATTGATCCAATCCTCCTATAACGTGCATCGATTTCTGAGCTCTTACTTCCATATTGATTTCGCCTGACCGATCTCTCATTTCTCGATAGAATGGATGCTGCTGATACAAACCAGCGGACACATTAATCCGACTTGGGACCTTCCAGGTTGGCCTCCATTGATACTGAACCCTTGGGCTCCACAACATTTCTTTACTCAGACTCCTGTAATTACCGCGGATTCCTACGTTGATTTGATGACTTGAGTCTTTGGAAAAATGTCCATATTGAACATAACCAAACGACTCTGTACTATTGATATCAAGCTGATTCTCTGTTCTGGATGTAACACTTACATAATCTGCCGAATCTGCTAAACTGTATTCATACAGGTGATCCTGAACATCTTGCCAGCTGACTCCAGCCCCAAATTCCACTACATTGTGAAGATCTATTAGCCACTCGTTGCGTAATTCTCCGGTTCCGATCAATGCTTTGAGCGCATTGCGACCATAATCATAGTTGGACCCGATTCCGCGAATGAGTTGACACTTGTCAAAGTTGCTCGAGCTGAGGTCGTTATCTACATCACAAAGTCGATAGGCACCTTCTACCTCATAGTTTTCTCGTTCCTGAGTGATGACTCCTGATAATATCAAATGTGTTCTGAACTTTGGCTTGAACCATCGTGTTACTTTTACCCCCGATTGGTAGGTGTCATAGTTTAGGTTTTCCTGCCCTTGAAACCCCGTTTGTAAGCGAAATGTTCTGGCAACTGAACCAAAATCTGTTTCTTGAGAAATGGGAAATGTTTGGTATCGATTGCGCGCATAGCTCGACAGCCAGCTGACTTCAGTCCGCTTGTTTCCCTCAAAATCGTAGGTCAGTAGCGTCTGAACATCTGTGAATTTAGGGAAGTACTGTCCATTTACTTCTAATGTGTTCAATAGGTACCTGGAGTCTCTATGCCGAATCCCTACCAGGTAGCTCCCTTGTTCGTTTAAGTTACCACCAACAGTCACTGCTCCTCCCAACATCCCAATTGCAGCGTTCCCACCAAATTTGGACGGCTTTCGATAGTTGATATTCAAGCTGGAGGATAACTTATCTCCATATTTTGCTTCCCATCCTCCGGCAAAAAATGAAATATCCTGCACCAGATCAGCGTTCACAAAGCTCAATCCCTCCTGTCTTCCGGTATTGGCCAAAAATGGCCGATAAATAGGCATATCATTGACATACACGAGATTTTCGTCGAAGTTACCCCCTCTTACATTGTAAGCAGATGAAAGTTCATTGTTGCTGCTAACACCTGGCATGGTCGCCAGCACTTTGCTAAAATCACCAAATGCCGAAGGTAACGCTATCGCCGACTGGGCGCTTATGATTAACTCATTTTGTTGCTGACGTTCAAATGGTGAATCATCAATGACCTCAATTTCCTCCAATTGATTCGTACCTGCAACCAACCTAATGATTCCTGGTGTCAGGGTATTTACCTCAAGCACCAGGTTTTCGTATGCAATGTGAGATATGGATAGTGTTATGGGAAACGCACCTATATAATCCAACTCGAAGCGACCCTCTTCCAAACTGATTGCGGTTGATTGAGTGGATGTAATTTGAATAACTGCACCTATAATGGGCTGATCTTCCTGATCCAGTAATTGTCCCACTATTTTTTGTTGGGTAAATCCCAGAAATGATGCCCCAAAAAAGCAAAGGAACGCCAGTAATCGCATCCGTGTTTATATAGTCTTCAACTGTGTGATAGTAGCACTTGGATCCGAGGATTTGAACACGAAGCTGCCTGCCACCAGCATATTAACGCCAGCATTGACTAAATCTTTTGCATTGGACTGATTAACTCCTCCATCTACTTCAATGATGAGGTCAGGATTTAGCCGATTGGCCATTTGCCTGAGCTCCTTTATTTTTCCAATAGATTCCTCAATGAAAGATTGTCCTCCAAATCCTGGATTTACGGACATGATCAACACCAAATCAGCAAATGGCAGAATGCTCTCCAACACATTGACCGGCGTGTGAGGATTCAATGCAATGCCTGCTTTGGCGCCCAATTCTTTGATACGTGCAAGGGTACGGTGCAAGTGATCACATGCCTCGTAATGCACTGTAATGATTTCCGCTCCTGTTTCAACGCATTGTTCCAGGTAGCTGTCCGGATCTACAATCATCAGGTGAAAGTCCATGGGTTTCTTAGCATGTTGATGTATCGCCTTTGTCACCGGAAAACCGAAGGAAATATTTGGAACGAACTGTCCATCCATGATATCGATATGAAAATAATCCGCATCACTTTCGTTCACTACTAGAATATCCTGCTGAAGATTGCTGAAATCAGCTGCTAAAACTGAGGGAGCTACAAGTACTTCTGACATCCTAGTATTTTAAAAGTTTTACCTGACGGGAAAATCGTTTCGAACTAATGCGAAGTAAGTAAATCCCCTGCTCTTTCGCATTAATTTCCAATTCAATAATATCTGTTGCTGGCCTTGACGTAATCTGACTGGTCAACAATAGACTTCCTCTATTGTCATATACCTCAAGATCCAATGGGTAATTGACCTTGGCATTGTTTAACTGAATAAAAACACGATCATCTGTAAATGGATTCGGGTAGACAGTAATCTTATCTGAAAGAATATCATTCATAGACAAAACACTTCCTTCAATGGCATATTTATAACCAGGCACGCCATACCCGAACAAACTGTCAGGCTCAGTTGCCCTGCTTGCAGAATATCGTATTGCATCTACAACACGTTTGGCATTCCAATCTCTTTTTGCTTCCCAAACACCGGCAGCCAAACCTGCTACCATTGGGGCAGCATAGCTCGTCCCGTTTCCTCGATTTATAATGCCACTGCTCGTAATAATCGTTGAGCCCGTTCCCATTGCTACCACATCTGGCTTGATCCGACCATCTGCTGTAGGGCCAATAGAACTAAAAGTCGAGTACTGATATTCCTCGGTAATGCTTCCTACCGTCAAAATACCTTTTGCATCTGCAGGAGAGGTAACATATTGCCAATTCGAACTCCCTTCATTTCCCGCACTTGTCACAACCACAATACCCTTACTAGTCGCAATATTTGCTGCCTGTGTGATCAGCGCCGTTTCCCCATCCAAATCAGCATAACTATAGTTCATTGCTTCATCATTGAAAGTGCTATACCCCAAGGAACTGTGGATAATGTCAACACCTACGCTATCTGCACGTTCTGCTGCGATAAGCCAGTTGCACTCCTCAATTCTGAACTCACTTTTGACATCTTCCGTCACGTAGATTAAAAAACTTGCTCCCGGTGCGGTTCCGCTAAAGTTCTGTGTTTTCGCAGCAATCGTCGATAAAACAGCTGTACCATGACTGCTGTATTTAAAGGGATCATAAGAATTGGTCACAAAGTCATATGTATCCAACAACCTTTGTCCTGTAAATAAGTGCTCAAATGGAGCAAATCGATTTACAGATGTAAAACCACCGTCCAGCACCGCAATCACAACCCCTTTCCCGGTATATCCTTCGCGATGCATTTGATCTGCATTCAGCAGGTTCAATTGCATATCTGTATTTGGGCCCGTTTGTTTGATCGGTTCAAACTCATCAGGTAAACTATAGTTTGTTCTTTCCTGTGTTAGTTTATTCCCTTTTGCAACGAATGCCACACTATCGACAACTGGCAATGACCTGATTTGATTGATGACATTTTCATCTGCTGAGGCTATCGCAGCATTCATCCATCGACTCGTATAATAAACCTGTGCTCCTTTTTGATTCAATTGATCAACATATGTAGGATTTACAGGAAGATCGCTTTCGTCAATCTTAATGTTGTATTGAACCTTTCTGTCAATCGCTCTGCTCGACAAATATTCCTCAGGACGATCTACACTAAAAGGGCTATCGGATTTATCCGTGAAATAAATCATATATCTATCCTGAGAGACTCCCTGTAGGCTGGTAAAACCCAGGATAAGTACACATATATATCTACCTATAGCCATATTCTATTAGCTCTTGATTGACAAAAAATCCGGTGTTGATCTGCCCGGCGCTATCACACCCTGTCTGGCAAAACTCATAAACTAAAAATGTTTTTGCTACTAATCCTACACCATCGGCATATGTTTCCTTTTTAAATTCTTCCCTGACTATGTTTCCTTGAAGGTCACTAATTGTAACATCGATTACCTCAAGACCCTCAATTATGTTATTGGTATAATCAGAATTCGAATACGTCGACATGGATGTCTCATCTGTATTCATAGAATTTAGATCCCAGGTCACGCCTTCCCTTACTGGGAATGCTAATTTGACAAGAGGAAAGTTATCTTCAACAAGTACCGCGTTGATGTTATTTCTTCTGATTGATAAAAGCTTGGAAACGGTCCATGCTTCGCTATTATCTGATCTGACTTCCTGTTGAATCACGTAACTCACTCCTGCATCTGAGGATATGCTATCAACGATTTGTTCACGTAATTGGTAAGTACTTGTGTCGAATCCCGATATTTCATATTGTATATCGTAAACATCATAGACCCTATACAGCGCTGCATCTACTGGAAAAAAACCGATCCCTGATTCCTGTGGAGTCGCAGGTTCAAACTCCGTACAGCCTACCATTAGAAGTCCTAAAATCAGTCTATAGTGCCTTTGCATGTGCTTGTCTAAAACTGGACTGAATCCATCCACCTCCAATAACATCATCTCCTTCATAGAAAACAGCTGCCTGGCCTGGCGCGATGCTGTTGACTCCCTTGCCGAAATAAACTTTCATTGTATCATCCACTTGTTCAATAACGGCTGGGGTACCATCATCATTATAGCGCACCTTGGTTAAGGTGTCTTTTCTATCTCCTTCGATGCTCGTGTACTTCTGCATATTCAGTTGCTTGACGTACATGCCATCTCGTGCCAACTCATCGAACGAACCCAGCACTACCCTATTTTTATCTTTTTGAATTTCAGTTACATAAACCGGATAGCCCAAAGCAATGCCCAATCCCTTTCTTTGCCCAACGGTATAGAATGGATATCCTTCATGTGTTCCAACTACAGTACCATCTTCCAGTACAAATTCTCCACCAGCAACCTTATCTTCCAATCCTTCGACCCTTCTTCTTAAGAAACCACGATAATCATTGTCAGGTACAAAACAAATTTCATAGGATTCACTCTTGGTGACGAGTTCAACAAACCCCTTATCAGTGGCCATATCGCGAATCTCAGATTTGTGAAGTTCACCTAGTGGAAATTGTGTTCGACTCAAACTTTCCTGAGAAATACCCCAAAGCGCATAGGACTGATCTTTTAATTGATCCTTGCCTCTACTGATCACAAATCGATCACCAATATTCCGGATTTTCGCATAGTGGCCCGTAGCAATACCTACACATCCTAATTGGTCTGCACGTCGCAACAATGCGTCCCATTTGATATGTGTATTGCACAGCACACACGGATTGGGTGTTCGGCCATTGAGGTACTCATTGGTAAAATGATCAATCACATAATCCCCAAATTCATCTCTTATGTCAATGATATAATGAGGAAAACCCAGACTGACCGCAATATTCCGGGCATCATTGATGGAGTCCAGACTACAGCAGCCTGTTTCTTTTTTACTTCCTCCTGAAGTACTGTAATCCCATGTTTTCATGGTCATACCAATCACTTCATATCCCTGCTCATGTAGCATGACAGCTGCAAGGGAACTGTCGATTCCGCCGCTCATAGCGACCAAGATTCTTCCGTTTTTACTCATTTGCTTATTGCCGGGTTCACAGCCGCGGTTTACGCTTTAAAATTGAAATAATGCACAAAGCTACTATCATTCCTTGGAATTATACTTACTTAGCTACTTATGACATCTCCTCATGTTCTGATCCTGGGTTGTGGTCGAAGTGGCACTTCCATCTTCGGAGAGTTGTTCCAGGCTATTGAGTTGTATGATTATCATAGCGAACCCGACTATACTGTCATAGAGAACCTCGATTGGTCAACTCCACAAGCCATAAAAGTTCCGCGAGCATCTGATTCGATTGAGCCGGAAGCTGGTTTGTCGATAAACATGAACGATATACTATCACGGTCCAATCACCAGTTGCACGTTTTTTGGATCGTCAGACACCCGCTCGATGCAATTGCTTCACTCAAAATCGGTATTAGTAAAAACTGGGGTCACCATCCACGCCCGCTAGATTGGAAACAATGGCTTAATCAACCTTTGATCGAACAATGCGCTCACCATTGGAATTACATCAATGAAATAGGATTTAAGCACATTGCTGGAATAGCTCATATTGTGAAATTTGAAGATATGATTGAAAATGCAACAAGTTTCGCCTTGAACGTTACCAATCGACTGGGATTACCAAAAGAAACTACAGATAACCTATCCGTTCAATCCTGGTGCAGTCGAGTTCAGAACACCAACAATGAACATTTTATTGAGGCCATTACATCAAGACCTTATTCCACACATGATCATCAAGCCAGAATAGGAAGATGGAAGGAGAACCTTTCGGATGAAGAAGCAAGTGTAGCCTGGTCAATGGTACAAAGCACAGCTCGCACCTTTGGTTACTCAGCAGATCTTACTAACTAATGGAATTTCTTACCCGGCTTGTATAAGTACGTAATGCTGTTTTAAAGTCCTGGCCATCTTCCATTGACGCTTTGATTTGCATGGCAGCATACGCATGGGTAAGTTGTTCACCTTCATCCTCCCCTTCAATGTTTATTTCGGGTTGCAACTCTTCCGCAATTGCAGCTTCTGCTGCTTCTAATTCTTGGAGAGAATGAGTCTCTACCAACTTTTTAATGACAGAAATCTTCATCAGTTTAATTTTTCGATCAATTCGACCACTGCTTCTTCTTTACTTCCGGCAAATCCTTCGACGAACGAACCGTCAACGAAAATCGCAAAATATGGAAGATTAGTTACTGAAGCCGCTTGTCGCGCCTCAGGGTTTTGTTCTGCATTTACATCGAAAAAAGAAATGTTATCAAAACGCTCGTCATTAGATAATCGCTTAAACTTTGGTGCGAACAATCGGCAGCTTCCACACCAGTCAGCAAAATATTTCACAACTACTTTCCCATTTTTATTGATGCGATCCTGGAAAATTTCATCCGTAATTATTTCAACTGCCATTCTTTTTTTGATTTGATGTGATACTGATCCCAAAATCCACTTTTTTTGCGCCTGAAAATAAAACTCATGAGTCTCAAGAAATTTGTCAAGATCAGTAAAGTTTCAAATCTAAGCGATGCACGCTATTGTGCAGGCATGATGGTGGATATTTTAGGCTTTGATATTCATCAGTCCAGTGAAGATTATGTTTCACCTACACTCTTTCAAGAGATTACCAATTGGGTTGCAGGTATTCAGTTTGCCGCAGAATGCGGAGGCTTATCGTCTAATGAAGTAAATGATATCACAAACAATTATCAGGTCGACTTCATCCAGACAGACTCACTCGATGTAGCGTCCATGCTCGGCACGAGGGCAATTTTAAACTGGATCATTTCTTCCAAGGAAGATCTTCATTCATTAAAGGAATGGTTAGCTGGATCAAATATTCAGCACATAATACTTGATGTAGCGAATGAATCACTGACATCAGATACTGATTCCTTATTGATGGCAAATACAGACATCAATTGGATAACTGGAGCAACCATCAGTGCTGACAATATCGAATCATTGAATCCTTTATGGACCGGAATCCAACTTGAGGGAAGTAAGGAGGATAGCCCGGGGCTCAAGGATTACGATAATGTCATGGATGTACTGGAAGCATTGGAGATCGATTAAACCACTGGTGTTGCCACCAATACGTTCAACGCTTGTTTCAGATCATTCCAAATATCTTCATGGTGTTCTACTCCAACAGATAGCCTGATCATATTAGATGTAATCCCTAATTTTTCTTTTTCCATTGGATCCACATCTGCATGAGTCATGGTATCAGGATGCTGAGCCAGGCTTTCTGTACTACCCAGACTTACCGCCAATTTGATTAACTTCATGTTATCCAAAACTGCAAAAGCCTCCTGCTCTCCCCCTACTACCTGAAAGGCAATCATTGAACCCGGCGAGGTGTATTGCTTCTTATATATAGGGTACATAGGATCATCCTCTGACAACATTCCAAGATATTGTACGCCTTCAACGGCAGGATGCTCAGTTAACAGTTTTGCAATTTTCTCAGCGTTGTATGCCTGAGTTTCCATCCTCATTTTCATTGTTTCCAGACTTCTCATTAGCAGCCAACCTGTCCATGGTCCTGCCATATTTCCCACGAATGTTCTAAATCCCTTTAATCGCTGAATCAATGCTTGACTTCCAAGACATGCTCCTGCAATCACATCGCTATGACCACCTATGAATTTTGTTGCAGAATAAACAATCAGATCTGCTCCATGTTGAATTGGGTGACACCACAATGGGCCCATGTATGTATTGTCTACTACCACCGTGCTATCTGGATCGAACGATTTAGCAATTTGAGAACACATCTCAATGTCAATCAACTGATTGGTTGGGTTTGCAGGTGATTCTAAATAGATCATCTTAAACTTTCCTTCGGATTGCTTGATGATGCTTTCTATTTCTAATCGAGTTGCTGAAGGATGAAAACATGCTACGTGTATACCAAATCGGGTAAGAATTTTCTTGATGAAATGATCAGTACCTCCATAAAGTGGCGCACTATGAACCAACAGGTCCCCAGGTTTTAGGAATTCCAGAAACACACTCGATATGGCAGACATACCACTTTCAAAAACGGCACAGGCTTCTGCCTTATCCCAAAGAGCTAATCGCTCTTCAAGAATTTGCAGATCAGGATTATTGAGCCGAGAGTAAATCAATCCATCATGCTCATTCTCATCTATGCCATAAGCTTTTGAAAAGAATGACTTCCCTTCCTGGGCAGATTTGAATACAAAAGTGGAAGTCTGGAAAATCGGGCATTTTAGTGCTCCTTCGGACCATTGCGGATTGTATCCATAGGTCATCATCTGGCTCTCTGGGTGCATAGTGTTATGATTTTTTTTCACCATAAAATTCCCGATAAGAAGGCGTATATCCTATACTAACTACATATTTAGGTTTATTAATCTATATATATGATGTATATTAGAATATTATTCCATATTTACTTTTGAGTAATTCAACTACTAGAAAAATTTTCTCTTATGGATCATACAGATCGAAAGATTTTGCAGCTTATACAAGAAGATGCCAATCTTACGCACAAGCAAATAGCTGGTTTGATTAATATGTCGACCACTCCTGTTTATGAAAGAATCAAAAGAATGGAAAGAAGTGGGATTATTAGTAAATATGTGGCGCTGCTGGATCCAACTAAAATAGAGCGGAGCTTTGTGGTTTATACAAGCATAACACTAAAAGAGCATGCGCTTGAATTTCTTGAATTGTTTGAAAAGGAGATCAATCAATTCGATGAAGTGCAGGAATGCTATCACATGGCTGGACAATTTGACTATCTACTTAAAATTGTCGTGACTGACATCAATGCATACCATCAGGTTGTAAAAGGTAAACTCGCAACCATGAATAACATTGGCAACCTACAAAGCTCCTTTGTCATGGGAGAAGTAAGGAAAACGACCAAATACAATCTAACTAGTTAGGAATACTAATTAATCGCGATTACTTCTACCCTGAATATCAGATTAGCGTTTTTAGGGATGTCATCACCAGAACCGGCACTACCGTAGGCCAAAACTGAAGGAATATATAAATGAATGATTCCATCGACTCCTACTTTTGGAATACCTATTTGCCATCCCTTAATAACATTAGACAAGTAGAAGGTGAAACCGTCGCTATTCGCATCAAATTCCTTTCCATTTTTCATTAAGGTGCCTTTATATTTTGCGGACACTGCACTAAAATATGCAGCCTTCTTATCCCCACCTTCTTCTTCAATTACATAGCGTAAGCCTGATGGATCTTCGATCGCATCAATACCATTTTCTGCGAGGTATTCATCGATCAACTCAACATCAATTACTAACTGCTCATCAAAAGGTAATTCCTTATTACAACCTAAAAAGACCGACGCTATCAACACAATAGCCATGATATTAAATATTGTTCTCATTTAAATCTGAATTTCATGTATTTGATTTTCTCTCCCTTTGCTGTCCAAATTCCTTCATATTTTGTCTTAATTCCAAAATGTTCTGAGACCATTGAAGAGTTATAAAGATCAAAGGTATAGTCAAGATCTGTCACAACAACCTTGCCAGCCGTAAAAAGAGCAAGCGTGTATTCAAACAATGCCGTATTGTCCGTTTTGAACCTAAACCATCCATCTTTTTTCAATACTTCTTTGTAGAGATTCATGTACATTGGATATGTCAATCTCCTCTTTTCATCACGATCCTTGGGTCTTGGATCTGGGAATGTTAACCATATTTCATCCACCTCACCTTGATTGAAAAACTTTGAAAGCCATTGCATTTGCGTTCTCAAAAATGCCACGTTTGGCAAGTCTTGTTCGATCGCCATGGTACTACCTATATAAAGACGATCGCCCTTAATGTCGACACCAATAAAATTTTTGTCTGGGAATAAACTGGCTAACCCAATACTGTATTCTCCCCGACCACATCCCAACTCAAGTGTGATAGGACGATCATTTTTAAAAATCAGCGAGTTCCAATCACCACTTATTTTTTCGTAAATTTCCTTACCCGGTTCAAGGATATTCTTTCTCAGCTTATTGGCTTCAAACTTTTTGGTCTTCTGTCTACTCACAATTCCTTTAATGCTGCGACTGCAAAAGTACTACCAGTAATTAAAATAATATCATTAGCATCAGCCAACCTTCTTGCCTCTGTCAGTGCGCTATTTACATCAGGAAAAACATCTGCTTTTCGACCCATAGACTCTACTTTCTCTGCAATACTTGCTCCACTCATTGCCCTAGGCAAATCCATACTACAACACATCAAATGACCAGATGAAGGAATTTCCCGAATTACTGATGAGACATCTTTGTCAGCAACAGCTCCATAGATAACAAACAGTTTGCCTTTCAACATGGTTGTTACCTGTTCCATTAACCGCATGATTCCATCAACGTTATGGCTAACATCCGCTATTACCGATGGATTTGATTGAATAAGCTGAAACCTTCCCTTTAAGCCGGTGTAGTTCACAATATTTTCAAGGCCGTTTAAGACGGCCGATTGATCGATTCTGAAACCGCTCTTTTGAAGTTCATCAACAGCAGCCAATACAGCAGGAATATTTTTTGAGAAATAATCAGCCTTTATATCTGGTTGTATCTCCACATTTTCAAATCGAATTTTACCTCTAACTGATTCTACTTCAAAAATACGATCAGCAAAAATCAATTCACTTTGACAGGACGAGGCTTTTTCATTAAACACCATAGCCACTTCTCCTTGAAATGTCCCGATCACCACGGGTACCTTTTCCTTTATAATTCCTGCCTTCTCTGATGCGATTTCTTCGAGGGTATTACCCAAAAGATTTGTGTGGTCATAACCGATGTTGGTAATCACCGAGACAAGCGGAGTGATCACGTTGGTAGAATCCAGCCGACCACCAAGACCCGTTTCAATAATACCAATATCAATACGCTCATTCTCAAAATAGGAAAAGGCCATTGCAACAGTAACTTCAAAGAATGAAGGATTAATTTTCTCTATATGGGGCTTAATACGATCCACGAAGTTGATGACCCAATCCTCTCCAATCTCATTTCCATTAATTCTGATGCGCTCAGTAAAATTTTTAAGATGCGGAGAAGTATAAAGACCGGTCTTATAACCTGAGGCTTGCAATACAGCGCTGAGTGCATGGGCTGTAGTGCCCTTTCCATTTGTACCCGCAATATGTACGGTCTTAAGCTTTAAATGTGGATTACCCAGCACTGACAGTAAAGCATACGTGTTGCTTAGATCTGGCTTTAATGCCGCCGGTCCCTGGCGTTGATAAACAGGTAATCGTTGGTACAAATAGTCAAGACAACTCTCAAAAGCTGTCATTTAGCCTTAAGGATAAAAGTGATTTTGCCACTCGACGTTGGAGCTGGTTTATAATCGCTGGTTTTCTCCAACAACAGTTCTTCAACAGCATTTCGATACTTCAATGATAAACTAGGTGAAATAGTGCTCTCGACTTGTCGAATCCCTACTACGTATCCATCACTATCTACAGTGATTTCAAATGTAATCTTACCCGCTTCATTACTAGTATCATTGACTTTTGGGGGTGACATGAGTCTCCAGCCTGTCATTTCCAGTGATGACCCTGGCACATCACCACTAGTGGCATTACTATAAAGTGCTCGTTCATCAATCACCCCATCCGGCTCACCCTCATCTCCTGCATTCTCTGTAGTACCTTGATCTACATTCTCTGTTATGTTTTCTGTAACTGTACTAGCTGTTGAGCTCTCTGTCGTCTGCGGCTCTTCGGCTTCACTATCTTCTTTTTGAACTTCAGGTTCTAACTCTTCCTTAACGATTTCATTTTCAGTCTCTTCTACCACGTCAGGGCTATCTATATCCTGCGTAGTTTCCTGTGATTGTTCGACCTGTTCAATTGTTTCCTCAACTTGTTTGGATTCCACAGGTTCCTGTTCCGCTTCGGATTGGTCGACATCATTCGACTCATTTTCCTGAACTTCTTCTGTCTCACTTTCAGTGGTGGCTACTGGCGCTGGTGATCGTCCTTCTTCTACCATGCCAAAAGCCAGATCAATACCATATTCAGGGATCGGAGGAAATGGCTCTCGCCATGCCACAATAAAAAATAGCAGCAAGGCAAGCAACCCATTCACGATCACTGTGATGGCAATACTCAACTGACGCCTTTTTTTATCTTTTTGCTCCATTAGTTGGGTTTGGTAGCAATCGATACTTTCGCCTCAAGCGAAGTAGCGATTGAAGCAACTTGTACTAGATTGTCAACTGGAACGGACTTATCACAATGAAGCACCACGACTCCTTGTTTACCTTCAAATGAACTCCGTAACATTCCTTCAAGTTGACCAATTGACACTTCCTTTTCATCAACGAAATATCTCAAATCCTTACTAATGGTGACACTTACCTTCTGCATCACAATGTTTGATGACTTTGAAGTAGGCAGATTAACGGGCAATCCTGACGGTGTAACGAAGGATGCTGTCAACATGAAAAATATCAATAGCAGAAATATAACATCCGTCATGGACGACATGCTAAACAGGGCATCTACCTTATGTTTTGATTTTAAATTCATTTTTGAGGTTCTTGTAACAGGTCCACAAAATCAATAGCTGTATACTCCATTCGATGAACAAGCTTCTGTACTCTTGTAACGAGATAGTTGTAACCGAGATATGCCAGGATACCAATAAAAAGTCCAAACGCCGTAGTGATCATTGCCTCATAGATTCCGCTAGACAACAACTTGGGACTTACGGCACCTTCTTCCTGAGCAATTGAAATAAACGCTTGAATCATGCCCATGACAGTCCCCAGGAAACCCATCATTGGTGCTGCGCCTGATATTGTCGCGAGCATGCTCAGATTCTTTTCCAGCCTATATATTTCAATTTTGCCTGTGTTTTCAATAGAGACCTCAATATTTTTCAAGGAGGTGCCAATCTTGCTAACACCTTTTTCAATCATCCTGGCTACAGGTGTATCCCATTGACTACAAAGCAGTCTTGCTTCATCAATTCTCCCAGCTAAAACTTTATGCTTGATTTCATCCTGAAAGGAATCAGGTGTTTTTCCTGAAGCTTTGATAACTAACATGCGCTCCACAAAAATATAGATGGCAAACACCCAAAGTAGGGTCAACGCAATCATCATGTACCCTCCCTTGAGCAGGAGTTCCCATAATGTTATAGTTTCGAGAGCATCAGGAGTGAGAAGTACTGGTTCAGTAGCCTGAAGCAGCAAAGAATATATAATCATAGCAATGTTTCTATTAAACCCGTAAACAACGCGAATTTAACAGAAACATTGCGTAAATAATTGCAACAATTAACTCAGTACTTGAGTGGCCATATTTCAGTGCCATACTCAGCCTTCAATCTTTCAATATTGGCAGTTGCATCACTGATGGAGGTAAATTCCTCAATTGCAACACGCCAGAAGATGTGTTTGGCAAATGGAGGTATAATAATTGGACCTTTGCCTTGACTAGCCAAGTCCTTTGCATGATCCATCGCAAGATCTTCATCGACAAAGCTGGCAATAACGATGTATGAATTACCTGTTTGCGACTCCAACTTCTTAATTTCACCAGGTGTTACACTTGATACAGTAGCAGGAGGTGTGCTATTTTTAGTCGGTCGCTTTCTTCGATTTGCATTGGCCTCTTCACCTTCATTGGCAGGTTCAGCAGGTGGGGTTTCTACTGGTTTAAGTACCGGTTCTTTCTTCTCTACTTTCGCTACTTCAACAGGTTTTTCACTTTCACCATTGCCCATTAACCAAACGATTAGCACCGCAGCTAAAATAAAACTCACAGTACCTATAATGGCTATTTTTGCAAAGTTGCCGCGGGCTTTCTTTTGAGCTTTGTAATCAGGTACAACTTTCTCAAAAACAACCTGCTCCTTTGGCTGTCCTATATTTGATCCAACATTGGCCTCCCCTGGACTGTCAGCATCAAAAATCGAAGGTATTTCTTCCTCAAACTCTTCAAAAGACTCTTCCTCATAAAACTCCGGCTCTGTCTTAGCTGGCTCAGAAGGAGTTTCTGCTTTACTTTCTTCCTCATTTGCCGCCTTGATTTCCGCTGCTTGTTTATCAGCTGTTTCAAAGACATTGTCCATGGAGAGCTTTTCTTCCTGAACATCCACTTGAGTCGGAGGTTCATTGGAAACTTCAGATGACTCATCATCAGCATCTGAAATATCAAATCCTTCAGATTCCATCTGAGCCAGTTCCTTTTGGAGTTCCTCGTCACTGATCTCAATGTCATCAATATCCAGATCATCCAAATCAAGATCATCCATATCAATGTCATCAATATCCATCCCTTCAATGCTATCCCCAATATCCTCTGACGAAGTATCTTTTATTTCATCAGCAGGTTTGGACTCTTCTTCTGGCTCACCTAGATCAACAGGTGATGGCATTTCCATTTCATCTGAAAACTCATCATCATCCAATTCACCATATTCCAAATCCGGCAAACCAAAATCATCATCTTCAAACTGCTCGTTCTGTTGATCTTTTGGTTCCTCGTCTTTCTTTTTCTTCTTTGCCATAAATTAGTTTTTAAGCGATTCCAAGTTAACAATTCTTTAAAAAATACAAAACGGAACCTGTCATTTACACCTAGAATGATATGCTTATTCCTCCTTTTATATCAAATTGTCTAGTTGGGTAGTAAAAATACCTGCTATTTTCGTTTCCAAGCAGATTTCTTGCCCTAAAAAAAATTGAAAAGTTATCCTTGACCTGATACGTGGCATCAATCCCTAAATCTGAGATGACATCAAGTTGCTCTGCTTCCAAATTTTGATTGCGCGCATAGACGCCAGACATGAGGTAATAATAGGGGCTGATTTTAATTTTATTTGCTAAATCAAGTGTAGCAGTGAGTTTGAAAGTCAACTCAGGCAAATGCCAGGCTTTGGTTAGACTTGCCATTTCATAGGCATTAAAATTCAACTCTCCTTTTACACCAAGGATTTTGGGCGCCTTGTAGCGCATCATCCATTTGACTTGCTTAACAAGCATACTGGTGTCACTGATCAAGCCAAAACTTTCATAATTACTAATGTCATTGACCATCAATTGTGGATGATCAACTTTTCTAATGCCCATTGCAAAGTCATAATCAAAACCTTTTGTTAGGATACCTTGAGCTCCTATGTACGCTGCAACTCGCTCTACCCCACTTTGCGTAGGCATTGCTAGTAACCACTGATTCATATTCCAGAGCATATTTAACTGGTTCTTTTGAAAACCTCCGGTCGCATTGATATACAGGGCATTCATTTCATTGACATGATACTTAAAACCAATGTCGGGGAATAGGTATAGGTTACCGTCACCTATTGAATCGGTTGAGTAGTATGCGCCTGCCCCAAGTTTAAATTCAATTTTATCTCTACCATATTGAATATTGGGTCTGAAGCCAACCCAGTTTCTATTTACAGCAGTATCAACAGATGAGAATAAATCGGCTTCAAAATCAAACGGAATTGTCAGCTTTAACCGATTTTCAAAAGTTTTAGAAACATCAGCTTTTAAGATTATGTTTTGGTCATTAGCTGAATTTACTGCATCAAGCCAACCCATGTTGTAGTCCAATTGAATTCGACTACTCACAGACCCCTTCGCATAATTTAAAGCTGCATTGAGTGATAGCATTTGATAAGTACTGCCAATATCCATGGTGTCGACTGCCGTAACATCTACGGCACTATCCGGTCCATAGAGGCCGTACCTATTAAAACCTTTTCTAAAAAAATCCAATGAACTGTTGATCGTTAAATGATCGCTGGCATTGAAAAGATGCTGCAGTCCAATGGAATTGATCATTTCACCACTTCGTTCCTGAAATACCGGTCCCCTTGCAAAACTCTCGTGGTACGCGTTGATCAGAAGTTTGTTTGATTCATTGATATTACCATTGAATTTATAGTCAACAATCGGAGATATGAACGATCCAAAACCAATCTTAAGCAAATGATCACTCGTCTCCAGATTGGGTAGCTCCGCCAATTTGGCAATATTGATCACCGGTGAAAATGATTCTAATATGATCCGAGGATCCTTTATGTTGAACTGTACATTGATTTCACTGGTCTCTGGCTTGAAGTTATCAGATCTAATGAACGTACGAGGTACTTTTTCAAGAGTGATGACCTGATCCTTCTCAATAATGAATTCGGCGTTCTCGATCTCTCCTTGAGATTGGCCCTTTGCACCTAAATATAAGACAAGGCATACTACGATGTAAATCCACTTCCTATTCATTTCCAACACTGTCTAATTCAACATCCTCTACGGTAAGAATTTCTTGTTCTAACTCAGTTACTATCGCTAGCTTTTCATTGGCTCTACGAATCAATTCTTCATTCTTACTCTTGTCAATAATACTCTCAAGCGTTGCTTTTGCTTGCAATAGCTCATTGGTTGAAATATAGTTATCAACCAGGAGCAAATAGTATTCATCTGTCCACTCGCCATATGAACCATACTTGCTTATAGCTGCTATTGCCAATTCATTTGAGGTTATATAATCATCATTGATCCTGGCAATTAATGCTTGATTGAAGGCGGCTTCTGCTCCAAATTCATCCGCCGATTCTTCGACGATATCTGTAAACACCTTGGAGGCTTTTTCCAATGAGGAGTCTTTCAAAAAACTTTTCCCAATGAACAACTTGGATTGTAGGGCTGCATTAAGCGGCTTCCAATCGCTACCAATGATTTGATCAGCATAATACCTTACACTGTCTGTTTGCCCCTGAACATTAAAAACTTGCATCAACCCTTCCAATGCCTGATATCGTTCCCTGCTATTTTGTGATGCCGACAGCAATTCCTGATAGGTATATTTCGCATTATTCATCTCTCCTAACTCACGAAATGCTATCGCCATCCTATTTAATGAACGATTGGTATATCGAGAACCGACCCCAACAGACCTAAAATTATCAGCAGCCGACCTCCATTCACCTTCTCGATAATAACTGTCAGCTAAATAATAATGTGCTTCTGCTAGATTGCCGTAACCCGGGTTTTCAGCAATAAATGTTCTTAAACTTTCAATACAACGCTCATAACTTTGAGCAAAATAAAAAGACTTAGCACGCTCATATGCAATATTGATCAGCGCGACATTATCCTGGTTCTCAGACTTCAATTTTGAAAGGTATTGATCAAACCCTGCAACTTCATATCCTTTATCAATTAGCTGTTGCAATCCAAGCAAAGCCTCCTGTGCTACCTGTTTCTGTGGGTGATTTTCAATGAGATAGATAAAATCATCCGATGCTTCTCTTTGACGCTTTAAAACAATTCGGTTTAATCCACGCTGTAAACGTGTGTTGGGAACTTCCTCCGAGCCAGCAAAGTCATCAATAAACTGCGTAAATGCGATTTCTGCCAATTCGTTCTCATTCCCTTTGACATATATGTCTGCTACTAAGATCAGTGCTTCTTTACGATAATATGAATTTGGAAAATCTTGGATCAGTCCTTTCAATTGATTGATTGCCTGTTGCCTATCTTCATTGAAGTAATGAGATCTTCCAATCTGAAAAACAGCATAGTCCTGATTTTCCGGACCTATTGTCTGCCAGTAGACATCTATTGCCTCATCATAGTCTTTTAGTGCGAAGTAACAGTCCGCTTTTCGAATCAATGCCTCCGTCTGATAGGGATGTTGATTGGGCGCACGTTGCAAAAACCTGTCAAATGCCCGAATAGCGGGACCATAGTCATTTAGCTGATAAAGCGCATATCCCAATCCAAAATTGGACAGATATCCTTCCGGCATATTTGTTCCAGTAGCTCTTACCGTTTCAAATGATCTTCTGGCATTTTCCCAATTTTCAAGATTAGAGTAGCATTCTCCTTTCAGCCAGACTGATTTGATTTCAACAGACCTGTCTACCCTGTATTTCAGAGAGTTATCTAGTAATATTAAAGCATTTCTACTATCGCCATCATTGAACAATTGCTGGCCCTTCAGAAATGTCACTTGCTGATAAATGGACTGATTTGATCGATCGCTCAGATCACTTGATTCCAGATGCTTAATCGCCGCATCATAATTAGATGTCTGAAAGTATGAGGAAGCCAAAAGACTGACACTCTCCTTGCGCCATTGACTATTTGGATAGGTTTTATCAAAATCAATCAGTGCCTCAATGGCCTGGTCAAACAGTTGCTGACCCATCAAACATTTGGCCATTAAAAAATGCGATTGCTCCGTAATTACATCGACTTGATTTGCCTTTACGGCAGATTCAAAGGCATTCGCTGCAAATTCATAATTTTCCTGATCCAGATACAGCTCTCCCAATCTAAATGCGGCCAGCTGCCCGGTGGCAGATTTGGCCAAACCAGCAACTTTATAATTCTCAATTGCCTGGTTGTCATCGCCAACTTGATCAAAAGCATAAGCCAATCTATAATACAATTCATGATCCGCTTTACCCGAATAATCCAACGAGCTGGTAAAAGCGTTTGCCGCTTGCCTGTAATCTTCCTGAACAAAATAAGCCTCCCCTTTCAATCTCAACAAACTTCCTTTTGCAGCTTTATCAACCAGCGTTTCCCGCTGATCAATGTACTGAATAAGCTGTCGGTACGATTTGTTCTTGAAATGAGTATTGGCAACATATACTGCCGTATGAGGAATTAATTCGACTGACTCTTCCGCTTTGGTAAAGTGATCCAAAGCAGTTGAGAGATTACCCGCTTTATACTCCACAATACCAGAGTAGTAATGTGCCTTTTGAACATGCTCTTGTTGAAAGTTAATGACCTCTTTGAATAGCATCAACGCTTCATCCTGATGATCAACCATGAAGTGACTATAACCTAGTTGATACCTTACTTTCGCATATGCTAGTGTTGACAATGTATTAGGATGGATATTTTCAAGCCGTTCAATGGCCAGGTAATATTCACCATTGTTTGCATAATGCGTCCCAAGCATTAGCCTACCATTAAACGTATTAGGGTGAGACTTGTGCTGAGCGATAAAATCGATCATTGTGGTTGGCTGCTGATCCACCATCAGGTCAATGAGCGCTTTATAGTAAAAGGCTTCAATGCCTATATTATCATTGCTTGACTGGAGGCTTTCAAAGATTGATCTGGCCTGATCAAACAGCTGATGATTATAGCTAGTGATTCCCTGATTAAATCGTATCAGTTCTTGTCTGTCTTGCTCCGCTGTTTGGGCCATGATCGTTCCCGCACAAAAGATCAAAACAATACCTACAACATGGGTTATTTTACTCACAAGTTTTTGTCCTTTTGTTGTTGCACTCAATGCATGAGTTTAAATATGAGTTCTTTGAGTAATTCTACCTCTTTGTCCTTAGACATATTAAATCCAACACCCTTTGAATTTAAATCCGCTTCCTGGATGAATTTTATATTCCGAAGAACGACCGGAAGACTATACCTATTGCTTGCTGCCAGGTATTCATTCGCAAAAAATGGATTGACACCTATTGCGCGTGCAATTGAGTTTTTATCCTTCTGAGGGCTTTGATGTACTAATAGAAGTTTACTGAAGTAGCTGAACAGGTTGAAAATGGTTAATACCAATGGATGATTAGATGGGTTGGCAGCAAAATAGTTGGTGATCTTCAATGCCTTCGCAAAATTGCCTGCTGTCAGCGCATTCTGGAGCTCAAATACATTAAAATCTTTACTTATACCAACAAATCGATGAACTGCTTTATCATCGATTTCCTGACCTTCTTTGCAATTCAATAACAATTTTTCGATTTCATTTGACAATCGCTGTAGGTTATTACCAATGTTTTCGGAGAGCAGCATTACAGCCTTTTGGCTCACCGCCGCATTTCGTGCTTTGGCATAGCTTTGAATCCACCCGGGAATCTGATTGTCATATATCTTCTTGGAATTCAGGAATATACTTTTTGAAACCAAAGCCTTGGCTATTTTCGTGCGATTGTCCAGCACTTTGTATTTATGAGCAAATACCAATATTGTGCTGGGAACTGGATTGTCCAGGTAACCTGTCAACAGCTTTTGATTTTCCTCTTTATTCCATCCCTTCAACTCTTGTGCCTCTTTCACAATCACAACTTGCCGCTCACCCATCATAGGAAATTTGCGTGCAGTTGATAAGACAGTCGGAAAGTCTACTTCTTTACCATAGAAGACATATTGATTAAAACTTTTCTGGGCTTCATCAAGCGCATTTCCCTCTATATGCCCGACTATATTGTCAATAAAAAATGGCTCTTCGCCCTGCAAAAAGTATACAGGTGCATACTTCGATTTCTGAATATCCTGAACGATCTCAACGTACTCGGCCATGAGCCAAAATTATATCCGATTTTGTGGATCCAACAACATTTAGGAAGATTAACTAATGTCTTCTACAATAAAGAATCCATCGTCTCCTTCATTTTGGTACAGCGGCATGAAAATCAGACCGTGAATTGGTGCGTAAATGGGGCCGTTTCTGTCAATAGCCAACTGTTGTCCTTTAGAGATCATCATGAAATTTTGAAATCCTGATAACATACGAAAGCCGTCACCACTTTGTATGGCGTGTCGGTACAATGTTTTTATTTTGGATGGTAATCTCTTTGAAATACTACTAAGGTAAGCAGCATAATGATCTTCCTGTTCAAGGTCGTGATGAGATATGGCCCCAGCTGCATCAAGTATTTCCCATAGCGCTGATGTATGTAATTCATAGGCTTTTTCAGTACCTATTACACCGCCTTCTACTACAAAAGCCAGATAGCCTTTCTCATAATAATAGTTAAGCATTGTTCCTTCCAAATAAGTATTGAGTCCAACTACTACGGGAAGATTAATTGATCTGATGATAGGATGATCAGAAGCTAACTCAGGTACTACCACAAAGTTGCCTTGTTCGCTGGAAGTGGCATGCAGGTCTACGATTACCTTTTGCGTGTACACTCCATCGCTTTCTTCTTTGATCATATTCAGGACATCCTTCAGCTCTTGATCCTCAGACATTTGGTCAAACGATGATGAGTCCAATTGATCTATAAAAGCATCGGTCCAGGCACGGTTTAGGTCATAATCAATGAATCGTCGATTAGATTCAATGGCTTTTAGGTTTCCACGGATTCCAATGAGTTTACCTTTTAACTCAATGTTGTGATTTTCAATACTGGCAACTATTCTGTTGAAAGCGTGAATGCCCATTTGTTCATTACCATGAATAGCCGCCACACAAATAATCAATGGACCAGGTTGCGTTCCTTGTACCTTACCAAGTAATCTTTTCATACAGCCCTTTGAATGTTCTTTAGAAGACTTGTGGCAATGGCAAGAAAATCTCCCTCAGTTATGATACCTACCAATCGATCATTCTTAACCACCGGTAAACAATCGACTTTATTGCTTTTCATGAGGACTAAAGCATCCTGAATATTGGTTTCCGGACTAACTGTAATCGGCTTTTTATCCATCAGGTCTTTTACCACTAGCTTCTTTGGATCATGACAATGACAATTTTTGCTGAAATATTCTAACAGAATCCTATAGTTAATCAGGCCTTTCAATTTTCCCTTATCATCTTCAACGGGCACGTTTTTAAGTTTTCTCCAAGCGATAATATCAGTAACAAGTTCAGGGATATCATTCTGATCGACTGTGAACACATCTGTGGTCATAAATTCTTCTACTAGCATTGTGTAGGGTTTCCAGCTTGAAATATCGTCAGTAGATGCCAGTTTCCATTGATGAACAGGCAATCTTGCGTTTTGATTCTTGATCATAGCTGAAGTCAAGGCAATTGCAGTCTCTTCTTTTGTGCCCTCCTTCATCAATTTACTATTTGAATTGACCAACCATTGTGCCCCCGTCTGTCTCGACTCGTTTCTTTCCTCAATGATATCGAGATATCGATCAATATCATTTTTAGCAATATTTCTTGATTCAAGCCCGGTCCGTGCGATGGGCAGTAATTCTTCTTTTACAAGCTTTGAAACGTTCACTTTCTTTCCACCAATCCACGAAAAGGTAGTATTAAGGCCATCTCTGGCCGCAGAGATAAAATTCTCCTTTGCATGATCAAATTCCATCATCTTGGTGATGTTCGGATGCGCTGTATCAAATGCTTCCATAAGCCCTAACCAAAATGCAGCATTGGCTACCTCATCAACGACGGATGGACCGGCTGGAAATACTCTATTCTCAATGCGGAGGTGAGGTTTTCCATTCTCACTTATCCCAAAACAGGGTCTATTCCATCGATATACTGTTGAATTATGAATCATCAGGGATCGAAGTTTTGGAGTAATACCTTGGCTAAGTTGATCCAATACATCATGCTCAGGATCACACATGAGCATCACCCTAAAGCGGACAATATCCTCTTTATACATTTCTGTAATGGAATTCTCTAACCAACCTGTACCAAACATTACCCTGGCGCTGCGATCACGCATATGTTCACTTGCCAATCTCGTATCAATTGATTGCTGAAAAAGCGCTACTCTGGTTTCCGCCCATAGCCTTTTATTGAACAACATGGGTGAGTTGACAGCCAATGCAAGCACTGGACCTGCTAAAACCTGAGATATGTTGTACTTACGTACGAAATCATCCGGCTTCACCTGGAGATGTACCTGAAAGGAAGTATTGCATGCTTCCAGCATAGCCGAGTCATGTGTGATATTCAACTCATCCAATCCAACAATGTGCAACTCGTGATTGCGTCCTCGCATTTTGCGAATGGCTTCAATCAAAGCAAAATACCGATCAAGCGGTGTAAGATTGCTTATGTCCAAATCAAATTTCCGAATGGTGGGCAGGATTCCGGTAATCACAAAATCTGCATTGTGTTTTTTCCCAGCCATTTGAAGGTCAACCAGCACCTGATCCAATTGCCTTTCCATTGTTGCAAAACAATCGTCCTTAAATTGAAGTGGATTCAGATTGGCTTCCAGGTTGAATTTTGCAAGTTCTGTTGTGAATAATTTATTGTCCAGCTCTTTAAGAATATCAGCAGATTGTGGTGAGGGTTTGTAATGATTGTCAACAATACAGACCTCCTGTTCTGCACCTATATGGATTGGATCTTCATTGAACCATCCTTCCTCAAGCATTCTTTCCAGCGCATGAATATCCTTTAACAGATTGTGCGTGAAGGAGTTGAGTTGATTTCGCGTGGCAACAAGTTTTACATTCAGGTCTCCCATGGCCTATAAAGATATGAGCCACCCCCCACTAATTTTTATGATGAAAGTCAATTGTGGAGCAGACTTAGTCAGGAATTTTCATATTTAATTTATCAAAATATTGATTTCGTCCTTTGTGATGATCACTTTAATAAACCCAAGTTTTGGGTCTAAAGGCTTTTGCTCTAATGGATAAACAAACTGAGCATCCCTATTCCACGACTTCTGCATTAGGTCCATATGATAATCAGACAGTTTGCTTCCAGAACCGCTGACAACATGATGAAAACCCATTGATTGACTTCTTGAATATTGAAGATGATGTTCGTGTCCTGCAGCCCAAATGAGATTGGAAGCGTCGAGTTTACTTTCACTGAATACCTTAAAAATCTTTTTCCTGAATCGTCGATAAGACGGCTGAGCAATGTCTTGCCTAAAAAGTCTGTCTAAACCTAATATGTGCAATGGAAACAAAACAAAATTGCTAATAAAACGCTGTGGTTGTTTGGGTGCTCCGTGGTGACCAATGCTAAACAAGGGATGATGTGCTGCAATCAGCACTTTTAGGTCCAATTCGTGAGCTTCATCGAGTAAGGTGGATAAATCCAGGAGGAATTTTTCCTTCATCTTTCCTTTGCCTCTATCTCTTCCCACAGGTCTAAATATTTGTTGGAACCACCATTGTGAGTCAATAAAAATCACTCGGGTATTTTGCATGTCATAATGCTCTGGACCTGGGAATGCACGCTTTGGAAACAATCCTGCAATTGATCTTTCAGAATTGGCCAAGGCACTGTCTAAATAGGCTCCCTGATGCAGGATGCTCTCCTTCCCTTTCCACCGATTGTTCTGCCAATCATGATTACCTGGAACAAATGCAACGTTTCCATTGAAGCGCTCAACTACTTCTAATTGTGTCCCAAGCTTAGCAGCCCAGTTCTCACTAAAGATTGTCCCCTTTTTGTAAACATTATCACCAAGGAAAATGATCATTGCATTTGGAGACCCTACTCCCAGGTCATCTTTGAGCGTAATCAATCCTTCCGTCAGGTACGTGTATTCACCAGCATCTCCAGCTAAATAGATAGTATCAGACTGTGCCGAAACCTCAGAAAGACGACAAATCACTATCAGTATAGGCAGCAAATATTGAATCTTGAGCATTGCAGCAAACCTAATGAATATCAAAAGAGTCAAACTATGGAAATAATTAAACAATTAAGCTTTGTTGGTTGATGGACCTGCCTCTATTTTTGCCCGCTAAATTGGATGAGATGAAAGATTTTGTAGCAGAATTGACCTGGCGTGGCATGATCCACGATAAGATGCCGGGTGTGGAAGATCAATTGAACAAGGAGATTACAAAAGCCTACATTGGATTTGATCCTACAGCTGATTCCCTTCACATAGGTAATCTGGTACAAATCATGACATTGGTGCACTTTCAAAGATGTGGTCACAAACCAGTGGCTTTGGTCGGTGGTGCTACAGGTATGGTGGGAGATCCTTCCGGAAAATCAGCTGAAAGGAATCTGCTTGACGAGGATACGCTCAATCACAATTTAAGATGTGTTAAAGCTCAACTAGAGAAGTTTCTTGATTTCTCAGGAGAAAATGCTGCGGAGGTGGTAAATAACTATGATTGGTTCAAATCATTCAATTTCCTTGAGTTTATTCGAGACGTAGGTAAACACATATCAGTCAACTACATGATGAGTAAGGATTCAGTGAAAAAACGGCTAGAAACTGGCCTGTCATTTACCGAGTTTACTTACCAGTTGGTGCAGGGATACGATTTCTACTGGTTATGGAAAAACAAGGAGGTAAAACTTCAATTGGGTGGATCTGATCAGTGGGGTAATATCGTAACGGGCACTGAGCTCATTAGACGAAAGGGACAGGGTGAAGCATTCGCAATTACGACTCCACTGATCACTAAGGCTGATGGGACCAAGTTCGGAAAAACGGAAGGTGGAAATATTTGGCTCGATCCATCTCGCACCTCTCCCTACAAGTTTTATCAATATTGGATCAACGCATCTGATGAAGATGTTATCAATTTCATTAAAATTTTCAGTCTTAAAGAAAAGGAGGAATTAGATACGCTAATATCTCAACATCAGGAAGCTCCTCATCAACGACTACTGCAAAAAACACTGGCCGAGGAAATAACGGAGCGTGTTCATTCAAAAGAAGCCCTCGAAACAGCAATCAAAGCGTCCTCAATTCTGTTTGGAAAATCAACGACCGAGGACCTGGCATCCATTGACGAAAATACACTTTTGCAGGTTTTTGAGGGAGTTCCTCAGGTTGAGATTTCTTCAAAGCAACTTTCTGATGCTCAAAATGTTGCAGATCTTTTGAGTGAAGTTACCGAAGGAGTGGTCTTTCCGTCAAAGGGAGAAGCCCGCAGAATGATTAAAGGTGGTGGAGTGAGTATCAACAAGTCAAAACTAACTTCTTCCGAACAGCCAGTAACATTTGACCTGCTACAGGGCAAGTATTTACTAGCTCAAAAAGGAAAGAAAAACTACTACCTCATTTCAGTTCAACCTTGATTTGATGAGATTTTACTATCTTGTTTAATCAACAAAAAAACTCATGAAGAAATCAGCATTCTCATTTTTATGTTTACTCGCCACTTTATTTCTATTTGCACAGGACGTTCCATCACCCGATTGGCAAGTACGGACCGCATTGTTAGCAGCTCCTGAGGAGTTCAGAATGGAAGCAAGCGTGCTTGGTTATGACTCGGATGGCAAACTGATTACATTAAGAGAAGGAACTAACAAAATGATTTGTCTAGCTGATGACCCTACGAAAGAAGGCTTCAGCGCTGCATCTTATTTCTCTGACTTAGAGCCATTTATGACACGTGGGCGTCAATTGAAAATGGAAGGGAAGTCCTTCAAAGAAATATTTGATACCCGTGAAGAAGAAGTAAAAAGTGGCAAACTGAAAATGCCTGATAAAAGCACATTGATTGTAATGACCGGAGAAATCAATCCAGAAACTAAGGAAATTGAAAATCAGTATACCCGGTATGTATTCTACATTCCATTCGCGACACCAGAAAGTACTGGTCTTCCTGCAAAACCACTGGGAGCCGGGCATCCATGGATCATGGATCCAGGAACGCATCGTGCGCATATCATGCTAACACCGGAAAGAGATAATTAATCTCCTTCCTGTTTCATTGGAGGTTGCTTACTTACTTTAAACTCGTACAGATCATTTCGTTGATAATGACCATTATGGTCAAAATCAAGACTGTTCCTAACAACTTCGTCAAGATTGAGTTCGGCAATAAGCGCCGCTGATTCTCCAAATAATGGACCAGCAATGACTTTCCCGTCGGGTCCAACGATTACACTTCCACCCTCACATAGCTCTTCTGGTTCATTTACCACCAACTTTTGGTACTGTGAAGGGTACATTGACTTCCGAAAATACTGATTGCATCCTAGTACAAAGCAACGTCCTTCAAGCGCAATATGAATCATAGTTGAGGTCCATTGAGCCCGTGAATCGGCTGTTGGAGCAATGTAAATATCAATGCCCTTCATTAAAATTGACGTTCTAATATGTGGCATATAATTTTCCCAACATATGAGACCGCCTAATCTTCCAATTTTTGAATTGAAAGTAACCAAATCTTCGGCTCCACTTTCAGCCCAAATCAAACGTTCAACACCCGTTGGCTTCACTTTACGATGAACCCCCATCAACCCATGGCCAGGTGAAATGTATAACATGGAGCAATACAGGCTCTTACTCTTCTGGTTCTTTTCGGTTACTCCGATAACCAGGTAAACATTACTTTCCTTCGAAATTCTAACTAAAGTTGCTAAATCGTCACTCTCAATATCCACGCTGTTTTGCCAATAAACATTGTACAAATCTCTACCAGCCTCACTCCTGCTCCCAACTGTAGCTCCAAAGTTAAATCCACGTGGATAACCAGGAATAAAAGACTCTGGAAAGACGATGAGTTGACAACCTTTCGCTGCGTATTGTTTAACCAATGCTTCCAGCTTTTCAATTGTTCTGGCTTTATCAAAAAATACCGGAGATTCCTGAATGACGCAAGCTTTGACTTTCATAGTAATGCAATCATAGCACAATCGGCCAAAGAATCACATCAACTCTTCGATTCATCAACTTCCCTTCCCAGGTAGAATTGTCATAGATTGGATTAAATTGACCAAAGTCCTTGATGGAAATCGCTTCCCTCTGTATACTAAAATCATTTAATAATTCAATGGTGGCTTCACTTCTCATTTTGCTCAGCCATTCATTGAAAGCCGCTCCACCAATATTATCAGTGAAGCTGTGAACCGTAATGGAATAATTCTGGATGTTTTCATAAGAACTGATGAATTCGAACAAGCCCTCACGATGTTCTTCACGAATGTAATAGCTTCCTCCTGAGAAGTATATGCTATACATTGGCAATTCATCATGGTCCTGAGCATAAAGTCCATTGTCCACACCTAAAACAGTGATAATTATACCCAAAAGAAGGTATTTAAGTGTGTTATTTAGACAATCTGCAATCATTCCCTACGTTAAATATAGGATTTTAAACGGCTATTTTTTACTTTGGATATATGAACGGAATCGTTTTCGACCCAGAGAATGTTTTAGTGTAGATGTAAAATGATTAGCGATGGAGACCCAAGAATTATTAACCCCTGAAAGAGCGGACATTGACATGATCTGCGATGGTTGCCTGCATGAAATCACCGAAGGTGAGGATTTTTACTATGACAATCGAAAAGAAGAAGTCTTTTGTGATAATTGCTCAAAAACACATTTACAAGAAGAATCTTCAGACTATTAGTTATCGTAAAGCGTTGATAAGCTATTTAGGAGATCGTTTCGGTCTCCTTTTTCTTTGCCTCTAAACCATACTTCTCCAAGACTCACCAGTCGTATAAAATAGCATTCGCTTCAATAAGTATTGGGTTAGGTTTGATCAACATTAATGATTAATCCAATGAAAAAACTTATCCTCCTATTTCTTTTAATTCCTGCTCTGGTATTTGGCCAAAAGCTGGATATGGAGCTTTTGAAAAACATGAAGCCCCGCAACATCGGCCCGGCTGGTATGGCAGGTCGTGTTACCGCGATAGATGTTGTCCACAAGGATCCGTCTATCATGTACGTAGGCACAGCCTCAGGCGGTCTTTGGAAGTCTACCTCAGGTGGAATTAAATGGGAACCTATTTTTGACGATCAGTCGACCTCATCAATTGGAGCTTTAGCCATCCAACAATCAAACCCATCTGTCATTTGGGTTGGAACCGGCGAGGGAAATCCGAGGAACTCATTGAATGGTGGAGATGGTGTTTACAAATCAATGGATGGCGGACGGTCCTGGATCAAGGTTGGCCTGGAAAAAACAAGGCATGTCCACAGAATCATCATTGACCCAACGAATCCCAATATTGTCTATGTTGGAGCAATAGGATCACCCTGGGGTATCCACCCGGAAAGAGGTGTCTTTAAGACGACCGATGGAGGTGCATCCTGGAAAAAAGTATTATATACCAATAACAGCTCAGGAGTAGCTGATTTGGTCATGGATCCGAGTAACCCCAATAAACTCATCGCTGCAATGTGGGAACATAAAAGAGATCCTTGGTTTTTTAAATCAGGTGGTGAGGGATCAGGCTTGTATGTTACACATGATGGTGGTGAAACCTGGGAAAAAAAAACGGATGAAGATGGGTTACCCAAAGGAGAAATTGGTCGAATTGGTCTTGCCATCGCCAAGAGTGATCCGGATATGATCTATGCGTTAGTCGAGTCAAAGAAAAATGCCCTATACAAAAGCGAGGACGGGGGATTCAAATGGAAGAAGATCAATGACAAAAGCGACATTGGAAATCGCCCTTTTTATTATTCAGACATTTTCGTTGATCCTGCAAATGAAAACAGAGTTTACAGTGTGTTCACGTATGTAAATGTCAGTGATGATGGCGGCAAAAATTTCAAGCAACTAATGCCTGCTTATGGTGTATCAAATGGCGTTCATCCAGATCACCACGCCTGGTGGATTCATCCTGAAAATGGTGATTTCATGATGGATGGAAATGATGGCGGCTTGAACATTACCTATGACCGTGGCAAATCATGGAATTTTGTTCAATCACTTCCAGTTGCACAATTCTACCACATCGCAGTAGACAATGAAACGCCATACAATGTTTACGGTGGTATGCAGGACAATGGATCGTGGGCAGGCCCTGCTTACAATTGGCGCGTTCAGGGAATCAGGAACAGTTACTGGCAGGAAATCTCCTTTGGCGATGGTTTCGATGTGCTTCCAGATCCTAAAGACAGTCGATATGGTATATCAGCTTCACAACAAGGCTATGCTGCTATTTATGATCGAGAAACAGGCTATAATGAAACAGTCAGGCCTACCAATCCAGACAGTGATGAATTGCTTCGATTCAACTGGAACGCTGCAATGAACAGGGATCCTAGAGATCCAAACACAATATATTTCGGAAGTCAATTTGTGCACAAAAGCACAGATGGTGGCCAGGTATGGGAAATCATATCTCCAGATCTTACGACCAATGATCCTGAAAAGCAAAAGCAAGGAGAAAGTGGTGGTTTAACTATGGATGCCACGGGGGCTGAAAACTATTGTACTATCCTGGTGATTGAACCTGATCCGACAGAGGAAAATGTACTCTGGGTGGGCACGGACGATGGTCAGGTGCAGTTATCCAAAGATGGAGGTGATTCATGGATAAATATCACTGCAAATATTGCTGGAATGCCCGCTGGTGTTTGGATTACTCAAATCAAACCAAGCAATAAAAACAATGGAGAAGCATTATTGGTTGCCAATGATTATCGACGATTTAACTATGAACCATATGCCTATCGAACGCGAGATTATGGGCAGACTTGGGAAAGAATTGTAGATGGTAACGATGCGATTAGTTACGCTTTATGCATCATCGAAGATCCAATTGAAAAGAATCTTATGTTCCTTGGGACAGATGATGGTCTATACGTTAGTATTGATGCAGCTCGCACCTGGACCAAATGGACTGAAGGCTTTCCTACTACCAATGTCATGGATTTAGTCATACATCCAACAGAACACGATCTGGTCATTGGGACTTTTGGACGAGCGGCGTGGGTATTGGACGATATTCGGCCATTGCGCGAAATTGCCAAAAATGGAGCTTCTACCCTTTCAAAGAAACTGAATGTTTACAGTCCTCCAATGGCCTACAATGTTGCCAGACAGCAACCAACAGGCTCTAGATTCGGTGGAGACGGCATGTACCATGGCACTAACCGGTCAACAAGAGCCCTGATAAAATATTCAATTAAAGTAGAAGATAAGGTGGAGAAAAAGGAAGATTCGACTCCTGCAAAAGATAAGAAGAAATCCAAATCAAAGAAAGAGGATAGTGGAACTTCAGAGGAGACTACCGCAACGTCTGAAGTTAAGTTTGACTCTTTGACAATGGATATTTTCAATAACAAGGATGAGCTAATCAGAACTCTTAAAAGAAAGGCACCAAAAGAAAGTGGTATTCATGTTTGGTCCTGGGGCATGGAGGAAAAAGGAATCGGTCGAATTCGAAGAACTGGAAAAATGTCAGATAATGAACCTGGAGGGGTCGATGTTCTGCCTGGTGATTATAAAGTTAGAATTACGTTTGGAGATCAATCAGACAGTACTGTGATTGCGGTAAAATACGATCCTCGTCTGGACATCACTTTATCTGATTTAACAGCAAGATACAATACGCTTAAATCGCTCGAGTCAACAGCCAGTCTGGGATTAACAGCAGTAGAACGTTTGAAGGAGAGTTTAAAAATCGCAGGAGAATATGAAAAACGATTGTCCGATAAAGACAAGGATGGTTTCAAAGAGCAAATTGATCTCTGCAAGGCAACTAAGGATTCCATCAATGGTCTGTTAGATCAGTTTTTTGGAGAAGAAGATGATCGACAGGGTATTACGAGGAGTACGCCAAACAATGTACTCACGAGCTACGGAAATGCCAGAAGGTATACATCAAATGGACTACATGCTCCTACTGCCACAGAGATCAAATTGAAAGAAAAATTTGAAGCTGAGATGAGTCGTGTAATTGACGATGTTAACGCATTCTATTCAGGTGACTGGATGAATTTTAGAAACACTATTGAACAAGTGGATCTAACCCCTTTCAAAGAATATGAGAAGATTGAGTAATCACTTAATTTCCTCGTAGATTTAAAGCCCGATATCTTAGATTTCGGGCTTTTTATTAATACCGTTTATGAAACTCATTAAATATTTAGGTCTTGGTATTGGAGCACTAATAGCCGTAGGACTTGTCTTGTTCTTCATTTTGAGAAGTACACTTGCCCCTACCTATTCTGGAGAAGTCAGCCTTCCTGGATTGATTCGTGATGTAGACGTTTACTACACTTCTCATGGCATTCCTCATGTCTATGCCGAAAATGAACGAGACCTGTACTATTCGCTCGGATATGTGCAAGCACAAGATCGACTGTGGCAAATGGACCTCCTACGTCGAGTCGGTTCAGGTAGATTGGCAGAAATTCTCGGTCCTGATTTAGTGGGAGTTGATAAACTATTTCGTTCATTGGGTATCAATGCCAAAGCTGCTGATCAGGCCAAAACGCTAGCACAAAACCCACAGATGCATGAACTTGCAAAGGCATACATCGCCGGTATCAATGCATATGTAGCCAGCCACCCAAAGCCATTGGAGCATTTACTCCTTTCAGTTGATGTTGAACCGTTCACTATTGAAAATATGTATCATGTTGTGGGGTATATGGCATTTAGTTTCGCTGCAGCTCATCGGACGGATCCGTTGTTAACAGAAATGGCGCAACAACTGGACTCAGTTTACTTAGCCGAGCTTCCGATTCATTACCGTCCAGGCGATGGTGCTAATCAAACGGTCCATGGCGAATTCGTAAATTTTTCAAATGAGATTAGTCAGGTGATCGAAGGATCAAACATCCCTATGTTCATGGGAAGCAATAGTTGGGTCTTAGGCCCTAAAAAAAGCAGTGGTGGTAATACGCTTTTGGCCAATGACCTTCACATTGGATATGCTCAACCCAGTGTTTGGTATGAAACACATGTCACAAGTCCTGCTGTAGAGAATTATGGATACTACTTATGCGGCTATCCTTTTCCTATTTTAGTTCATAATCAGCAGTTTGCAACCGGTTTGACCATGTTTGAAAATGACGACATTGATCTATACAAAGAAGTATTGAATGAACAAAAAACAGCCTATCTATTTCAGAATGAATGGCTCCCTGTCTCGACACGCAACGAGATCATCAAGGTAAAAGGGGATCATGATGTATCATTTGAGATTTCGAGTACACAACATGGCCCAATTGTAACCACGGTATTAGGAGACTCAACCCTAGTCGACCCACTTGCAATGAACTGGACATATGTCTCTGCTAACGGACCAGTTGATCAAGCCACCTACAAGCTCACCGATGTTAAAAATGTAGAAGAGTTTGTTGAAGCAGCACAGATGATACATGCGCCAGGCCTCAATGTTATGTATGGTGATGCTGCAGGTAATTATGTCTGGTGGGCATCTGCATGGTTAACGAAGCGAGATGATGAATCTCGCTCGAAATTTATTGTTGACGGCAGCATTGATTCGATTCCAGGTCTCTATCCTACCACCAGCAACCCTCATGCAATCAACCCACCTATCGGATATGTACATTCTGCAAACCAACAATCTGTGGGATCTGATTCTATTTACTTCGGAGGCTACTACTATCCTATGCATAGGTCTGACAAAATAACTTCAGCTCTTTCATCAAAAGATAACTGGAGTGTTGACGATGTTAAAGCACTTATGATGAATAATGAAAGCGATCTAATGCAGCAAATTCAACCAGTATTGATCAATGCTGCTGATGACAAAACCGAGCTGCTAGATTATTTGGCATCATGGGACGGATCCATGACAGAAGCGTCCTTTGCCCCTACAGTATTTCAAACTTGGCTTTTTGAAATCATGCGCCTTGCCATGCACGACGAATTGGGTGGTAAAATGTGGGATGGAATAGTCCAAACCGTGTTGATGAGAAGGAACTATACCACGTTGATCCTGAATGATACTTCTGTATGGTGGGATGACATTAATACTCCAGAAGTAGAAAATCGAAATATGATCATTAAAAAAGCCTATATCAACAGTATTGAAAAATTGACAAAGGAACTGGGTGATGATTTTACTGAATGGTCTTGGGGAAGTCAGCACACGCTAACGCACAAACATCCTATGGCTATCAATTCACTTATGGAAATAATGCTCAATGTAGGCCCTTTTCCTATCTCCGGTGGTGACGAAGTGATCAACAATCAAGGACACAACTACACGGATGGGGTGCGTTTCCCCGTAACATTTGGGCCATCTACCAGACGTATCATTGACTTCTCTGATCCAAGAAACAATAGCTGGAGTATTAATCCAACGGGTCAATCTGGCAATATCTTCAGTCCGTATTATGATGATCAAGCCGAGATGTTTGTAAATGGTGAATTTCGGAAAATGATCATGAATCATGACGAAATAAAAAGGTCTCAGCTTTTGCTAAAGCTGAGACCTTGAATATATAACGGTCAATATGTCAACCTGTATTTCTCATTGCACTAGCCAGCGCATTGATTGTCAACATAAGCTCCATGTGCGTTTCTGGAATCTCATTGTTTACCTCACGCTCAGTTCTCCATTTCTTCAACAATGCAATCTGACGATCATGAAGTATCCCCATCACAGACGCCCTTAACTTATTGGAATAGTGATGATTAACCCTTCTTTCCTCAATGCCTTTACCCAGCAATTCATTCATGTGATTCTGGGTTCTGTCTAGCTCATCCAGGAACAAATTCAGGAACTTATCCTTGAGCACCTTGTCTTGAACCAAATCAGCGTATTGCTTCATGATTTCCCGATCGGTAGCTGCAAGACTTGTATCAACATTTGTAAACACATATCGAATGAATGCATCCGTTTTCAGTGCTTCTCTGAATTGTTCGTACTCATCAGGGCTCTCAGCTTTGAGTTGCTCAAGAGCACTTCCTAATCCATACCAGCTTGTCATATGATACCTGGCCTGGCTCCATGAGAACACCCATGGTATGGCACGAAGATCTTCAAGAGAATTTGCTCCGGTTCTTTTCGCAGGTCGTGAACCAATCTTACTAGTTTCAATTGCATCGATCGGTGTACACTGACGGAAATAGGGAATAAAACCATCCTCTTGCATGATGCTTTCATAATACTTCTTGGAGTAACTGGCCAACTTTTCCAATATCTCAGCCTGCGGATGGTACCTTCTGTTAGTATGCTTGTTAGAGACCGTTTTGAAAAGTGTATTTGCACCAAGCAACTCAAGATTATAGGCTGCATTTACCTTATTCGCGTACTTCTGCGCAATTGTTTCTCCTTGCTCTGTTAACCTGATATCCCCCTGCAATGAACTATGAGGCATTGCTTTTATGAAGTAGTGTGTTGGTCCTGATCCTCTGCTTATTGATCCTCCCTTGCCATGGAAAAAGCGTATCCTCACTCCTTTTTCTCGTCCCACTTCACTCAACTTAAACTGAGCCTTATATAAGTTCCATTGGCTGGCCATAATACCTCCGTCCTTGTTGCTATCGCTATAGCCAACCATGACTTGTTGTATCTGCTCACTTGAGTGATTATTTTTTTGCAAATATGACAGTGTGCGTCGTGTAAACGGATGATTCAAAAATTGATCCAGTATTTGTGGTCCATTTTCTAAATCTTCAATAGTTTCGAGCAATGGCACTACAGGGATCTTACACACCATTTCATCATCGACCATTTCCACCAATCCTGCCTCTCTTGCCAGCAAGTAGACAACAAGCAGGTCTGAAACTGATCTTGTCATGCTCACAATGAATGACCCAATACAGTTTGTCCCGTATTTCCTCGTGTGTTTCTCGATCGTCTTAAAACAATCAATCACTGTTTTAGCGTTCTTACCCAATTCCATTTTACCATTGGTAAACGGCCTTGCAGATTTCAGTTCTTTATTTAAGAATGCTAGTCGCTTCTCCTCACTCCAGGTGCTAAAAGCAGTATCATCAGCCATAGAAGCGGCTAACAATTGCTCAATCGCCTTGTCATGGAAATCGGAGTTTTGACGAACGTCAAGTGCTGCTAAATGAAAGCCGAAGGTCTCAACACTTCTGATCGTTGTAATCACATCATCCAAGGCAATTCCCAGCGCACCATATCGCTTTAATTCACCCTGTAGAATTCTGAGGTCATTGATCAGCTGAGAAGAGTGTACATAACTCCCATCATACTCCGCCAATGCTGTTGCATGCCCCCTTTGTGTATCAATAGGAAGTTTGGTAATCATCAAATGAATGAATTGCCTAAAGGCTTCACCCTTGTTTCGATTCAGCGCCTCTTTGCCTTTTTCCCCCAACTCAATCACCATCTCATACACGCGATTGCGCATTTCCTCACTTGCATTGTCAATGTCATGGCTAAAACTCAATCGTTGAACGAGCTTTGCCATCATTCGCTTAATGACCACAAAAGCATTAAGCCTAAGCTGTAACAAGGTGTGTTGCGTAACTTCTGCTGTCACCAAAGGATGCCCATCTCTATCACCTCCTACCCAATCACCAAAAGTAATTTTTGGATAAGCATAGGATTCCTGAACGCTGTTTTTCTCGAATCCAAGTTCTTCGCATGCCTGCATCAATCGTCTATCCACTATAGCAATAACCTCAGGAAACACATTGACGAGGTAGTGAAGAATATTTCTAAGCTCCGAGGGTACATCTGGTTTTTCAAGGTAAATCTCTCCTGTCTTCCATAATCTGTAGAGGCTCAGCTTTATATTATGACGATTATTAGCTTTCTCCTGTCGATTGTACATTGAATTCTCACGTTGGACAAGAAGCAAGTATAATTCTCTGTGATGCTCCAAAACAGTGGCTCTCTTGGCCTCTGTTGGATGAGCTGTCAGCACAGGTTCTATGCTGATTTCGCTCAAGCTATTTAGAATTTCTTCATTCGGAATGCCTTTATCTTGTAACAGTTTAATGTTACTCGCCCACAATCCATTGACTGCAGTAATCGAAGATTCTTCTGTTTCTCGTCTGTGCTGGACTGCCCCATTGATCTCGGTCATGTTTACCAATTGAAAAATCAAAGAGTAGAGCTGAAGCACTTTAGGTGTTACTTCTATTCCTTCCAGGTCATTCACCCAAGGAATTGACTGTGCTATTTGCGATTCGCCATTTTCAATCAATACTTCCTTTAATGCTTCAAGAAGGAATTCCAGGTCGTCATATGGCTTTCCTAGCTGGTCTTTTACCTCTAAAAATGTATTATTAATCAGATTACCCATAGTAGTTTACAGTATTCAAAATCGGGAAATGAAGTGTTGAGAAAGATTATTGGGGCTTTTCGAACTAAAGCGCAATTATAATCAATCAAAAAATCATATCTAAAGGGCTAAGTTAAGATTCACCATTTATCTTTACGACATAATAAATAAGCAAATAATGGACAACCGAAAATACTTGCCAATAATAATTGTAATAGGCATTTCCCTGATCGTTTTATTCTCTCTTTCAAATAGCATTTTCTACACTATTCAGTCGAATGAAAGAGCAGTAATATTTATGCGATTTAGTGGAGGGCTGGACAAAGAAAATATTAAATCTCCGGGATTTCATATCAAAGCTCCCTGGAATGAAGTCTATGTCTATGATGTTTCAGAAAATCAGATTGAAGAAACAATGGATGTATTGGACAAAAATGGATTGAGCATCAATGTAGATGTTACAGTTAGATTTCACCCAAAGTATGATAAGATTGGAGAAATCCATGAGACATTCCAGCGTGATTACATTAGAAGATTGGTCATTCCGGAAGTTCGTTCAACGGTACGACAGGTAATGGGCAGATTTGCTGCTGAGGAAATTTACTCAACAAAACGTCCTGAAGTTGAAGGTGCTATTCAGCAGGAAACCGAGCTCATATTAGGTAAAGAAGGCAATAACGTAATCATGAGGGCTCTCTTGATTCGATCCATTGCTTTACCTGAACAGATCAAAAATGCTATTGAGAACAAATTGAAGCAGGAGCAAGAAGCGCTGGCTTATCAATTTAGATTAGATAAAGAACAAAGTGAAGCTGAAAGAAAGCGTATTGCTGCTGAAGGCGAAGCTCAAGCCAATAAAATTATCAACAATAGTTTGACTGATGAGTTATTAAAGATGCGTGGCATTGAAGCAACTCAGCAGTTAGCCAATAGCCCTAACGCGAAAGTGATCGTCATCGGAGGAGGTGAGTCAGGTCTTCCATTAATTTTGAATGGAAATTAAACTTTTACCCCTCATTTTTTGTAGTACTTTTAAATATATTGTTAAGTAGAAATGTCAGACAAAGCGGAAATTAGAGTAAACGGAGAAACCTTTGAACTCCCAGTTATTGAAGGTTCAGAAAATGAATCGGCAATTGATATTAGTAAATTAAGAAGTCAGTCTGGAGTGATTACGATTGATCCTGGATTTAAAAATACTGGTTCTACGAAAAGCGCCATCACCTTTTTAGATGGCGAAAAAGGAATTTTAAGATACAGAGGTTATCCAATTGAGCAATTAGCCGACAAGTCTACATTTTTGGAAGTGGCCTATTTATTGATATTTGGCAATCTGCCTAGCGAGTCAGATTTTTCCAGATTCAAAAGCGACATTACTCATCATACGTTGTTGCATGAAGATTTCAAGAAAATTCTCGATGGATTCCCTGCAAGCTCCCATCCCATGGGCGTGCTGTCTTCATTAGTGACAGCTATGACGGCTTTTTATCCTGAGAGCCTTGATCCCAATAGATCTAAAGATGGCGTTTATTTAAGCATCATCCGTATATTGGCTAAAATGCCAACATTTGCAGCTTGGTCCTATAAAAATGAAATGGGACATCCAGTGGTTTACCCGAAAAACAAACTGGACTATTGCAGCAATTTCCTACACATGATGTTTGGCTTGCCGTCTCAGGATTATGACATTGATCCTGTTGTAGCGAATGCTTTGGATAAGCTACTTATACTCCATGCAGATCATGAACAAAACTGCTCAACTTCTACAGTACGAGTTGTAGGATCTTCACAGGCTAGTTTGTTCGCTTCACTGTCTGCTGGAATCAATGCTCTTTGGGGTCCTCTTCACGGTGGCGCCAATCAAGCGGTCATTGAAATGTTGGAAGGCATCAGAGAAGATGGTGGTGATACGCAAAAGTGGATGAACAAAGCAAAAGACAAGAATGATCCATTCAGGTTGATGGGCTTTGGACACAGAGTGTACAAGAACTTTGACCCTCGTGCTCGTATCATTAAAAAGGCTGCTGATGAAGTTCTGGAGAAACTAGGTGTAGTTGATCCTGTATTGGACATTGCTAAGGGATTGGAAGAAGTTGCATTAAATGATGAATACTTTGTAGAAAGAAAGCTCTATCCTAATGTAGACTTCTACTCGGGTATCATTTATCGAGCATTGGGAATCCCAACAGAAATGTTTACAGTAATGTTTGCATTGGGTAGACTTCCAGGTTGGATTGCACAATGGAAGGAAATGCGAGAAAACGGTGAGCCTATTGGAAGGCCAAGACAGGTGTATACCGGTGAAAGAGAAAGAGATTACGTGACAGCTAGCAATAGATAGTTAGCAATATTGACATTTTTATAAAATTGGAGGCTCTTATGTGAGCCTCTTTTTGTTGATGGATGATGAAGTTTAAGCTTGATTTTGATGTTCCTCAATCAGAGAATAAAATTTCTCATGAGAATCGGATATTACTCCTAGGCTCCTGCTTTTCCGAGAACATTGGCAATCACCTGGCGCTTAATAAGTTTGATACAGCCATCAATCCGTTTGGCACGCTGTATAACCCATCCTCCATTTTTCAAATGCTGTCATTAGCGATTGATGATAACCATTCACCAACCTTCTTCCGGCACAATGAACTTTGGAGATGCTGGCATGCACATAGTAAGATCTCCGGCATTACTAAAATAGAAGTGCAAGAGAAATATGAAATTGCCCTTGCCCAGGTACGTGATTTCATCGTAACAGGTGATTGGATCGTTGTGACTCCTGGAACCTCTATGGTCTACACCCATAAAGCATCAGGCCAGGTTGTTGCAAATTGCCATACGGTCCCTCAACAGACATTTTCTAAAAGTATGTTGGAGGTTAAGACTATCGTGAGTGATTTTGTGAAATTACGTTCAAAGATCCAACGTATTAATCCTGATCTGAAATGGATATTTACAGTTAGCCCAGTAAGACACATAAGAGATGGATTAATAGCTAACACCCGATCAAAGTCGAGATTGGTGGAAGCCATCCATCAAATCAGTGAAAATCATGAGCATACTTTTTATTTTCCTTCCTACGAAATCTTGATAGATGAACTGAGAGATTATCGTTTTTATGCAAATGACCTTATTCACCCCTCACCACAAGCAGTTGAATTTATATGGGAGAAATTTGCAGCCAGCTTTATCGATGATAATGGCCTCAAATTCATTCATGACTGGACATCACTTCGTTCAGCCATGAATCATAGCTCACTCAATCCTAATTCAGCAGCACATCAGAAATTTCTAATGAACACCATAAATAAATTGGAGGAATTGAGTGTCAAAGTAGATGTAAAACAAGAAATTGCCGCGTTAAAGACTCTATTGAACGGATGAAAAAATTGTGGTGGATCATGGTGGTGGCGCTAGCCTGTACACCAGCAAAGAAAGACGAAATGACTCAAAATAGATTAGCAAATTCTGCTTCACCGTATCTTTTACAACACGCAGATAATCCTGTTGATTGGTACCCCTGGGGAGAGGAAGCGCTGGAGCGTGCTAAAAAGGAAGATAAACCCATCATCGTCAGTATTGGTTACAGCAGTTGCCACTGGTGTCATGTGATGGCCCATGAATCATTCGAGGATGACAGTGTAGCTCAAATCATGAACGACAATTTTATCAATATAAAAATTGATCGAGAGGAAAGACCAGATATTGACCAGGTCTACATGGAAGCTGTTCAGGCAATGGGATTGAACGGTGGATGGCCACTCAACGTTTTTCTTACCCCAGATCAGAAACCTTTCTATGGTGGCACCTATTTTCCGCGTGATGGGTGGATTAGGCTACTTGGAAGTGTTACAGATACATTCGGGAAAAACAGGGAAAAACTAGAAGAGTCAGCTCAAAAGATAACCGATGCACTCAATGTAGATGCTGCTCAACAGTATTATATGAGCCCTGAGTCAAAAGTTACTTTGGATAATTTAAGGCAGGGGTATCAAAAATTGGCTGGGAACTTTGACCTTGAATTTGGCGGAGTAAGAAAAGAGGCGAACAAATTTCCCATTCCTACCTTATGGCAGTATCAGTTGAATCTGCATTACCTCACAATGAACGATGATATTATGAAGCATCTATTGTTCACATTGGAGAGGATTGCAAATGGTGGAATTTATGATCAGATTGGTGGAGGATTTGCTCGCTATTCAGTCGATACAGAATGGCACGTTCCACATTTTGAAAAGATGTTGTATGACAATGGGCAATTGCTTTCTCTTTACTCGCAAGCCTACAAATTGTCTCCCAATCCAAAATTCAAAGAAGTTGTATTTGAGTCAATCGAATGGTTGCAACGTGAAATGCTGGATAGCACCAGTGGATTCTATGCAGCGCTGGATGCAGATAGCGAAGGTGAAGAGGGTAAGTTTTATGTCTGGAGCATGAAAGACGTTGTTAACCTTTCAGGAAGTGACTCTTCGATGATCTGCGAATACTATGATGTTAAATTAGAAGGGAATTGGGAAGCAACGAATGTTTTAAGAGTAGTTCGAACCAAAGATGAAATGCTTGGCAAGTATGGCATCAGTAGTGAAGCGTTTGATCAACGTATTAAAGCATTCAAAAAGACAGCTCTATTAGAAAGAGCCAAGCGAGAAAAACCCGGATTAGATAACAAGATCATTTCGGGCTGGAATGGTATGGTGCTAACCGGTATATTGGATGCCTATCAAACATTTGGTGACTCATCCTTCCTAATGCTTGCAAAGGACAATTACACCTTTCTAACGACCCAGATGATCAAAGATGGAAAATTAGAACATGTGTATCAACAAGGCGTTCAAGGCTTTGCAGAGGATTATGCTGCTGTGATTCAGGCCTTGATCAAATATTATGAAACGACTTTTGAAAATGAAGCATTAACCTTTGCTGAGCAGCTTACAAAACAAATGCTGACGCAATTTCTTGATAAAGCTGATAATATGTTCTTTTACACAGCACTAGATGCTGAAGGTTTGATCGCGAGAAAAAAGGTAGTGCTGGATAACGTGATACCATCTTCCAATTCGGTTATGGCTGAAAATCTGATTAAACTTGGAACCCATCTCGACAAAAACAATTACAAGACATTGGCCCAATCAATGATTGATCAAGTGAGTGAGATGATCATCGAGGAAACAGGATTCATGGCTCAATGGGCAAGTGCCGCGACATTGCTGATGAAACCATTCCCTGAAATTGCAATTGTAGGAGAAAATGCAATGGAGGTAGCAGCGGATTTCAACAAACTCAACATTCCGCTCAAAACGATCAGCGCCAGTGTCCAGGAAAGTGATCTCCCTCTGCTTGAATACAAATCTCAAATTGGTGATGGTGCAACCATTTATGTCTGTTTTAACAAAGCTTGCAAGTTGCCGGTCAATGATATTGAAAGTGCCATCAAACTGATACCGAGATAGGAATAAGTGTGGTATGCAGAAGTAATATTACCCCTGCCACTTGAAGGCACATTTACCTATCGATTTCCTAATCATCTTTACCATGATGACCTTGTCGGTTGCAGGGTAACTGTCCCGCTTGGGAAACGAAAATATTATACTGGTGTGATCTGCCAAATCTCTGACAAGGCGAAGGTTGAGTACACCCTTAAAGAGGTCACAGAATTATTGGATGACTCCCCTATTCTAACGGCCAATCAGCTTACGTTTATCAGGTGGCTGTCTGCCTACTACATGGCAGCAATTGGTGACTGCTACAATGCCACTTTGCCCTCTGGCCTGAAACTATCAAGTGAATCCTTTATTGGAGCTATTTCGGATGCAGAGGTGGATTACAGTTCGCTTTCAGAGAATGAACGCATCGTCTTGCAGTTTTTAGAAAGCCAGGAACTTTCAACTGAAGAGGTCAAGAAAATTACCGGGCTGAAGCATCCCTATGCACTACTGAAAAGCCTAACAGAGAAAGGTGCTATCTATCATTATGAAAAAGTAAAAGACAAATACTCACCAAAAACCGAACAGCGAATCCGATTAGGTCAGCAGTATGTTGATGACGTCTTGCTCAACGAACTTGCTCTGTCCCTTGAAAAGAAGACCAAACAATATGATGTATTGCTCGCTTATCTCAACAATGTTCCATTGTTGGAAGATCCATCAATGAATGAAAATGGATTAGCCAAAAAAGATTTTCTTACTGGACATGTTAGTGAGTCTTCTTTGAAAACGCTGATCAAACATGGCATATTCGAGCTGTGGCATCAGAAGATTGACAGATTTTCGCTAGCACCAAACGAAGAAATTAAAGAAATTCCATTACTAACTGAAATTCAAGAAGTTACTCTCAAGCAAATCAAATTAGGGTTCGAGCACAAACTTGTTACATTATTCAAAGGCATTACAGGATCAGGTAAAACTGAAATCTATATGCATCTCATCCAAGAGATTGTTGATAATGGAGGAACAGCCTTGTATTTATTACCCGAAATTGCGCTAACCACACAAATCATCAGTCGATTTAGAAAGTATTTTGGAAATCGGTTTGCCATCTACCATTCGAGGTTTTCTGACAATGAAAGAGTAGAAATCTACCAGAATTGTTTAGCTGGTAAATATGATTTCGTAATCGGTGTGCGTAGTGCTGTGTTTTTACCCCTATCCAATCTTCAATTGGTCATTGTGGATGAAGAGCATGAACCCTCTTACAAGCAATATGATCCAGCACCTCGATACCATGCCAGAGATGCTGCGATCTACCTCGCCCAGTTGCATCAGGCTAAAGTTTTGTTGGGCAGTGCCACTCCTTCCCTTGAGAGTTATCACAATGCACAAGAAGACAAATATGCCTATGTAACTTTGGATCATCGTTATGGAGATCAACCCTTACCGAAAATTGAAGTTCTTGACATCACCAAAGCAAGGAAGCAGCGTCGGTTAAAAGGCAACTTTTCTGATGATCTCCTGGAGCGCATACAGCGGTCCATTGACAACCAAAAGCAGGTTATACTTTTCCAGAACCGCAGAGGTTACGCGCCTTATGTGAGCTGCGATGATTGTCAGCATATTCCAAATTGTCCCAACTGCGCTGTAAGTCTCACCTATCACATTTATCAAAATCAATTGATCTGCCATTACTGTGGGTTTAAACAAGCACATGGTAGCAGCTGTGAAAAATGCAACTCTAATCAAGTAAGAACAGTTGGAACTGGTACAGAACAAATTGAAGAGGAACTTTCCGTGCTTATGCCAAATATCAAAATCAAGCGCATGGACTTGGACACGACCCGTAACAAGTATAGTTATCAGCAGATCATAGACGATTTCGAAGCTGGAGAAATTCAGGTGCTTATCGGTACACAAATGATCAGCAAGGGGCTGGACTTTGAACATGTAGATCTTGTTGGGTTATTTGATGTGGATCGAATTATTCATTTTCCTGATTTCCGATCACATGAGCGAGCATTTCAGTTGATGACTCAAGTTAGTGGCAGATCCGGGCGAAAGCACGAAAGAGGAACGGTTATGATGCAAACGAAGGACCCTGAGCAACCCATTCTCAACCAAATACGTGAGGGACATTTAGACATTTTCTATGCTCAGGAATTAGCTGAGAGAAGAAGTTTCAAATACCCACCCTATCATCGATTGATCAATATAATCGTGAGGCACAAGGATAAAACTACCGCCATGCAAGCAAGCAATAAGCTGACGATGTTGTTAAAAACAGAATTGCATGAGCACCGGGTTTTTGGACCTATCGAACCGCTTATTGGGAGAATTAGAAATTACTATATTTTTGAAATACTGGTGAAACTTGAGAAGCATCAATTAAATCATGCCGCCGTGAAGCAATTTATCAGTTCATCTAAAGATACATTATTAGCTTTGCCGACGTTTAAAACAGTGCGGATACATTTTGATGTAGATCCTCTCTAAATGCGTCAAGGATTAATCTTTTTTATTTTTTCGATTTATGCAATCAGTTGCCAGGACTGTGATGACTGTGATGGATATGTCACTGAGCCCAGGGCGCGATTTACATTCCTTGATCAAGACTCATTAAATTTGGTCAGTGAAGCAATTCAATTCCAAATTACACAAAGACAAAGTACCAATGATACCCTGAGCTATTTTGCAAGGACACTTGCAGAACATACAAGTACATTGAACGTTCTACAGGATTCAATTGATGCTGGGAATGAATCATATCTGCCGATCTGGAGAGAACAATATGAGTTGTATCAATACGATTCGAGCCTTCAGGTGGCTTATCAGGAAACTAGTTTAGAAATAAATTTCTCAATTGATTCTTTAAACCAAATCAATTCAAGACTTAATGAAGGTGTTATACGTCTAGACACAGTTTATAACTTGTTGAATGACCTGTACATTGTATTGGAAGACTCAACTGATATTCACAGTATTCCGCTTAATTACAATTCGAATCAATCAGCGATCAGGTTTCGGTTATCCAATGAATATTTCGATATTTACCTGAGTCATACGAATGAAATATTGACTAATAACAGAGATCAACTAGTGGTGACTATGACTCAAATCGATACCATAAGTCATACCTTCCATAAAGTCGAAATTGATTGTCCCTCAAAATCTTGTGATCCAAATGCTGCGCTGTTTATTTGTTATTATTAGTAGTCTGATTTTGGTGGGGTCAGTAAATGCCCAAGAAGAAATTGACTCAACAGTATCCAAAACAAGGGTTCTTACCCCTCGACTTTACCTGGACTATGGGAAGGTACTTATGTTATGGTATCCTGAATCCAAGAAATATGAGGGAGGTGCTGAACTGATGGTATTTGAGCGCATTCAACTCATTGGCGAAGGAGGTTATTCAATTTATCGCCCGGATGAACATATCAAAAACATGGATTATTCGGTGAGCGGAAACTTTTTCAGATTAGGAATTGGATATCTTGGCAACATTGACCCCAAAAACAAAATCGGACTTGGACTTAGATATGCCATGGCCATGATAGAGCAAGAAGGTACTGCAACAATCAATTCAACAAGCGGGTTTAATGAACCACGCATACAGGAATTTGAAAATGCCAGATTAAAAACCAACTGGATGGAAATTGTGATCAACTCGGAGAAAAAGGTTATGCTCAAGAAAAATGATCCAGCTTCCTGGCTCAATAATCGCCTAAGCCTCGGGATTATGTTTCGGTATAAAATTCTCATGGAACACCCTACCCTTTCTCCAGTGGATTTATACGCCATTCCGGGCTATGGAAAAACCGTTAATAAGCAAGTTTTTGCGGCTAATCTGTTTTTGAAAGTGAATTTTTGACTTTAGCTAAAATAATACCTGGCTTTCAGAATCTGTGGTCCTACCATTTACCATCCCCTGGAGTCGTTCTCGGCAGGGAATCTTTTACGCATTACTAGAGAAAACAGGTACGGATTATAAATCCGCGCCAGATAGTTGCTGTTATTAGTTCGGTTGATAAAAGATGTGAAGCTTATCAAACCTTAAACCAGATACTCTGATGGTTGCTTCCCAAAGCGTTCTTTAAAGCTCTTGGTGAAATGGCTTAGATAGTTGAACCCTACTGCGTAAGATACTTCAGAAACTGTTTGAAGTGTCGACTGCTCTTCAAGCAAGGTCCTTGCGGTTCTCAACCTGTACTCTTTCACATAGCCCATCACCGACAAACCTGTATTGACCTTTACCTTACGATACAACGAACGTTCGCTTTGATTTACTGAGTCTGCTAATTGTTCCGTTGTGATAGCTTCTTTGATATGCGCTTCGATGTATTGATCAACTCTGGTTTTGAGCTTAGAGGGAAAATCTTTCCATTCTATGTCCTCAGGATTAATGGATTCTTCAGAGATGTATTCTTCTCGTTGCTTACGCGTAAACAATAGATTCTTTATCCTAACTAATAATTCCTCTTGACTAAATGGCTTGAACAGATAGTCATCAACACCCAGGTTGAGTACGTTGATCTTGTCCTGCTCACGCGCTCTGGCTGTTAGGAATATGATCGGCAACTTAGAATATCTATCTGAGTTTTTAAGTTCAACTGCCAATTCATATCCATCCATATTAGGCATCAAATAATCTGTGATGATTAGATCAGGGACTTCCTCTTGCAAAAACTCAAGTGCCCGCTCTCCATCCTCAACCGTGGAGACATTGTAAGATGAGGACAGTATGCTTGACACGAACTGGCGCATCTCTGGATTGTCCTCGACTAACAAAATATGCTCTAATGAACTTGATACATGGTCTTCATCATGTGGAAGTTTAATACCTGGTTCATACAATGGGTATTTATCCTCTAGTGATGATGAAGATATTGGCTCTGCAACAATTTCATTTGGAGACAGGTGTTGAGATCCTTTTAAGAACTTGATGGTAAAAACTGCACCGTTATCATTTCTCGCACTGGACTCTCCATGATGTAACTGTACAAGTTCTCTTACCAAGGCAAGCCCTACTCCAATGCCTTCTCCACTTTTTAAAGTTGGACTTTGGTAAAAACGATCAAAAACGATTGAAGGATCCGTTTCATTTATACCGTTTCCCGAATCCTTCACTTCAATAATTATGTTGTCTCCATCCTCACTGAGGATTACTTGAACCCGTCCTCCTTCGGGAGTGAACTTAAATGCGTTTGATATCAGGTTGATCATGATAGTCTCCACCTTGTCCTCATCCCAATAACACTTCAAGCCAACGCCTAAATCTTCCTTAAGTTCAATGTTTTTGTCCTCAAAACGTGAGGAGAAAAAAGCTAGCACTTTCCTAACGGTGATTGCAGGATCGGTTTCAAACGCTTTTAGTTTTATCCTCCCTCCTTCCAGCTTGGATATGTCCAAGATGCTAGTAACCATTTTGATCAATCTCTCATGGTTTCGTTTTGTCACCGAAAGGTTGTTTGATAGTTTTTCAGTAAGCGTTCCGTATGCCCCATTCAAGGCTTGACTCACCGTTCCCATACTTAATGTTAGGGGCGTTCTCAATTCATGAGATATATTAACAAAGAATCGTCTCTTTAAATCATCTGCCTCGAGCAGCTTTTTGTGTTGCTCTTCAACCTTAGCTTTCTGAGAACTAATGACTTGGGTTCGATCTGCAACAATGGACTCTAAGTGCTTTTTTTCGGCAAGAAGTCGTCTCGTATTTAATTTTATTATTAACCCAATAGCCAATATCACCGCAACCAAATAAATCAAATAGGCAAAAATGGATCTGTACCAAGGCGTAGCAATTATAAAATTGATTGACGTAGGTTTACTTTCTTTACCTAAAGCGTTCCTGGTCATCACCTCAAAAGTATATGCCCCAGGGTCAAGATTGGTGTAGTCTTTGAAAGTCTCTTGGGTCCAAGGCGACCATTTGTCATCATCACCTTTAAGATGCCATCTGTAAAATGAATGTTTTTCGCCTTGATAGAAAGTAGATGAAAATGTAATTCGAATAGCATTTTCTTTGAAAGGAAACTCCAGTTTAACATCATCATTTAGTCCAAATCCACCGAAATAGATTGAATCAGAATACAGAGAGGAAATGGACGATACGTTGACTTGAAAATCATTGGTAGCATAAACCCTTGATGGATCAACATGAATAAAAGAATTAAGGGAGCCAATTACTATGTTTTCCTGATCAATTGTGGTCATGGAAATTGGCGTATACTTTAGGAAATCTATTTTAGGAAGTATTGACTTTACATAGCCATCGTTTGTTTTCCAGAGCACGTTCAGTTCATCAGAAAAATAATAAACATTACTATCTATATCGCTGGCAACTAACGAAATAGCCGTTTTTCCAATAACCGATGAAAACCTAGCATCTGGTCGAAAGCGATCATTGATTGAATCATAGGAATAGATACCTTCTGGAGTGATAAAACTTGGCCGAGAAAAAATAGTATGCAAATGATTCCCTTGATCAGAAGGCAGACCATCGACTCTACCGTATTTTTTATCTGTCATTAATTTTGACGTTTCCCGATCATACGTTAACCTAAAAACACCTTCACTTAAATTGCTTACCCAGATTTCATTACCTGATCCCTCATATATATACTTGGCACTTAAAAAACTCGGGTCGAATTCCTTTTTGATCTTCCACTCTCCAGCTTCTCTGCTCAGGTGGAGTACTTTCCCCTTTAATGATCCAAAAACCAGATCCTCCGAATCATGATATTTGAACCCGCTCCAGAATATTTGATCAGAAGTACCCTCAATTTCCGATAGTCTAGTATCTCTAAGTTCCTTATTAGAAAATTTTTCCATTAAAATGAAAATGGAGCTATCAGTTGTTAAAAAACCTGAGGCAATACCAGAAGTAATCTTTTCGAAATCGGGGGGACTAAAAACCTGGTATTGTAAATTTTGCCAATTGCCCTTGTAGACCCCAGTTGGGGTACTGATATAAAGGTTTCCTTGGTATAGCTCAATATCACTTACAATTTCATCGATTCCCATTCTCTCATCAAGTATGGAATAGGGAGAAAATAGGTCAATTTTTACAATTCCATTATTTGATGCGACCCAAAGGCATCCAGAGTCATCAAGATCTGAGGCAAATATGAAGTCATCAGGAATCCCTTTTGATTTATCAAGAAACTGAATAGGATTGCCGCTCATGTCTGTTATCAATAACCCCTTCCATGTGGATAGAATAATGTACTTTTCATTTAAGACATACCCATTCCGAAAAGAGGGTTCGCTCTTCAGAAATGCTTTTGTTCCTTCGTGAATTTCAATTTCTTGTTCGGTATCGAAATCAAAGAAGCCGTTAGCATTTATAACGATTGCTCTATCTTTTAAGCACACGAGCAGCATATCCCCAACCTCCGAATTATCTTTTATGGTGGTCCGTCTGATTCCCTTCCATTTCTTATTTTCAAGTTTATAAAGGGAGTCTTGAGCATAAGTATACATCGATTCATCCTTGATATGCAGAGCATATCCATTTCCGGGTACTTCAAGTATGTCAAATTCCTTATTTTCAGGATCGAAAATCATCATTTTACTCCTCGTGGAAAAGGAGACATGTTTTCCAACTGAAATGACCCTGCTAATATAGCTTTCGCTACTGCCCATTCCGGATTTCTCATGTAAGGAGACAAACTCAAGCATGCCGTTTTTGCTGCTTTTGAGATATCCCATATCATTAACAGCTCCAACATAGATGGTACCGTCAATACCTTTAGCCAGACTATAAACAGCTCCAGCCTTTGGAAGAATTAACCTTGTCCAGTTATTACCATCAAAAACTAAGATACCATGGTCATTGCCAAAATATATTCTTTGATCATTACCAATTATTACTGAAAAATTCTGGTTGCTAAACTGATAATCAGCCGGACCATAACTGGTCATAAACGGAAGACCAATACTTTTAACAGTTCCTTCTTGAGTGGACAGATTCGGCTGGGCAGTAGAAAATGTAAAAACAACCAGACATAAAAGAAGAGAACAGAACTTAGTCATCCGATACTCGTCAAGATAATATATCTGTACTTGAGAATAACTGATTTTATGTAGAATGATTAATCATCATTTTGAGTTGATGATTATAACTGTAGATACTTGGAATCAGAACATTGAATTCTCAAAACCTAACATGGACCCGGCACCACATAAATTATTCGAAATAATCAGAGGGCTGCTTGCCAAATCGCTCCTTGTAACATCTGGTGAAATAACTAATATAGTTGAAGCCAACAGCATACGATACTTCTGATACTGTTTGATAAGCTCTATTTTCAAGCATCGTCCGAGCCTTTCGGAGGCGGTACTCTCTTATATACATCATTACGGAGAGCCCTGTGTTTGCCTTTATTTTTCTGTATACGGACCGTTTACTTTGTGCCAGTGCATCTGCCAGGTCTTCTCCTGTGATCTCTTCTTTAATATGCGATTCAATGTAGTCATCGATTTGCTGCTGTAATGTGGAAGGAAAATCACTCCATTCTATGGAATCTATTGATTGCTCATCGACATATTCCTGGCGCTGCTCCTTCATTTGAAGCAAGTTCTTGATCCTTACAAGCAGTTCTTGTGCATTGAAGGGTTTAAAAAGATAATCATTGACGCCCAGGTTGAGGACATTGATTTTGTCTTGCTCGCGTGCTCTTGCTGTGAGGAAGATGATTGGCAGATGGGCAAATCCTTCCATCTTCTTGATCTCTGTGGTCATTTCATATCCGTCCATGATTGGCATGAGATAGTCGGTGATGATTAGGTCCGGTTTATGTTGTTTGAGAAAATCTAGTCCTTGCTGACCATTTCCGGCAGTGGAAATTTGATAGTCATTTCCTAGTGTCTCCACGATGAACTTGCTCATTTCTTGATTGTCTTCAACAATTAAAATATGAGGATTACCATTGGCATCTTGTAATTCAGGTCCAGAAGGAGATTTCTCAATATCCTCATGCAATGGGTATTTGTCACTCAGATCTTTGGCTGACTTGATCTCCGATTCAACTATTTGGTTAGGCGTAAGGTGATCACGACCTTTTAAAAAACCAACAGAAAAGGTTGTGCCTTTACCGATCTCACTGGCTACACTTATCTCGCCCCGATGAAGTTCCACCAGTTCTTTGGTAAGCGCGAGTCCAACACCCATTCCCTCTCCACTTTTGATATGGGAACTTTGATAGAACCTATCGAAAACGAAGGCCACATCTTTCTCCTCAATGCCCAATCCATTGTCCTTCACAGAGATGGAAACCTGATCATCTGTTTCGATGATATGAACGTTAATCTCACCACCTTCCGGAGTGAATTTGTACGCATTGGCCAGGAGGTTGACAAAAATGGTTTCGAACTTTTCTACATCCAGGTAGATGTTGCTTTCAACCTTACTGTTCAGTTGAAAATTGATCTCTTTGTCATGGAATCTTGATGTAAAGAAATCGGAAACTTTTGTCAATGCTCTTGTCGGATTGACTAGAGCAGCATACAATTCCATTTTGCCTCCTTCCAGCTTTGAAATATCAAGAATATTGGAGACCATCTTCATCAGTCGCTCACTATTTCTATAAGAAGTGGAAAGCTTGCTTTTTAGCTCATCTGGTGCTGCTTTGTCATTCTGCATCAAACGATCGATTGATCCCATAATCAATGTCAATGGTGTTCTGAGCTCGTGCGAAATATTGATGAAGAAGCGATTCTTCAGGTCATCCATCTGAACCAGTTGATTGTGCTGTTGTTCCAGCTCAACTTTTTGTTCTTGAATTTCATAAGTGCGTTCCTGAACGATCGACTCAAGTTTCCTTTTTTCCCTCACTAGCCTTCTGGAATTAAGCTTGAGCAATAACCAAAGGAATGCAAGAAAGAATACTGTATACAAGGCATATGCCCAAATGGTAAAATACCAAGGAGTAGCAACAACAAATCTTACAATGGATGGAGTGGCTTCAATCCCATTGGCATTTTTGGCCGCAACCTCAAATGTGTAAGCACCATGACTAAGGTTCGTAAAGTCTTTAGTGTTTTCACCAGACCAATCTGACCAGTCATTGCCATTAAGTTTCCATCTATATTGCGTCTCATTTTCATCCTGATAGTAAGCTGCTGCGAACCCTATTCTCATAGCGTTATCATCATGAGCAAATGTGATCTCTGGCACTTGCCCAAATCCTCCGAAGTAAGCAGAGTCCAAACTAGATAGAGACGAGATCAGTGTGATGTTCATCCCAAATTTGGGTTTGATCTCAGGATGTCTTGGGTCAATATGCAGTACAGGACCGAATAAGGGAGCAAAGAAGTTTAGTGAATCCAGCGCATGAATGTCCATGAGTTCGTGCTTCTGAACCTTGGCAGGAGGGAATACCCGTTTCTTAAAGCCATCATTTGTTTTTCGCAATTGATAGATACGATCCGTGTAATAGTAGATATCGCTATCGGGACTTTCGCTCATTCGGTTGATATCTTTCTCATTCGCCATGTCAAGCAAGCCCTCATCTTTTCTAAACTGATCCTTGATAGGATCATAAACATAAGCACCTGCTTTGGTTCCAATGTAGATCGAGTCGGCTAACCGGAAAACAAAATTATTTTGATTCGAAGGGAGACCGTCATCAGCGCCATAATTCTTTTCAGAAACAACGCGTGAGGTTTCCCAATCATAAGTGATTTTGAAAAGACCTTCGTTGCGGTTACTTACCCAAAAATCATCGCCTTCGCCTGGTTCCATAAACTCAGCAACTGAAAAGGACGAATTAAATTTTCCAGCAACTTCCCACGTATTCCCATTCTTTCTCAGATGCATGATCTGGCCAATCGCTGATCCGAGCATCAAATCATCCGACCGTAGGTCTTTGAAACCCATCCAAAAAATTCCTTCTTCGGTTCCTGGAATGGGTACAAGTTCATCGTTTCTTAATACCAGTGTACTCTGTTGAGTCACAAAAACGAGATCTTTAGATGTTTCTATGATTTTATCTCCAAAAAAACCACTCAACTGCTCTGGTCGCTTTGTATTCATTGGATTTAGCAAATCCTCCCATTTATAGCGAAAGATTCCGTCGTACGAGGACAAGTACAGGTACTCGTTGTGCCTATGGATGCTTCTGACAGCCTCGACAGCCCCTTCTACCAATAGGGAACTCTGCAGAGTGCCGATTGAAGAGAATACTTCTGCTTTGACAATACCATTATTGGTGCCAATCCAAAGCACTCCATTTTGGTCTACACCTGAGCTAAGTACAAGGTCTGTAGGTAATCCATGGGTTTCAGTTAATAGCTTGACAGGATTGCCTTCAAGGTCCGTAATCAAAAAACCAGCGAACGACGAGATTGCAATGTACTTACCTTGCATTAGATCTATTGCGTAGGGATTACTTTCTTCAAGAAAACGTCGGACATCTGGGTGAATTTGGATTGGTGTTTCTGAATGAAATTCAAAAAATCCTTTCTTCGAAACCAAAATGCAGCGTTGTTCATTGATCTCCACAGAATGGATCTTCCCTCCTTCAAACTGAATTTTAGAAGGACCTATTAGCTGCCATTTTCCTGATGAAAGCAGGTAGGTGCTGTCCGGCAAGATGGAGTAAACCTGCTGGTTAATCACTCGAGTTCTATGATTGGCATATGGAGTTTCGATCACCACCACATCCTTGCTCTTGTGATCAACGGAAAAGACTAAATCTGTCGCCATGAATAAGATTTGATTCCCATTGCTCGTTGCTTTAGAACAGGTGTAACTTTTATTTACTCTGTCGCCTATCTTGTCCTTTAGAGAAATGAATCCTAATTGGCCATTGGCTTGGGTGGTCAGGTAACCAAATTCATTCACACCACCGACGTAAACGGTTCCGTCAGGAGCCTTAGCAAGGCTGTACGTACCGGTGTTATTGGGCAAAGGAAGCTGTGTCCAACCAGCACCGTCATACACCAAAATGCCTTCAAAGTTGGCAAAGTAAACTTTGCCATCGTGTCCAGCTAGTATGTCAAAGTTTTGACTACCAAAATCATAATCAGTAGAACCGTAAACTTCCATGAATGGATAGCCAAAGGTCTTGATTTTTGGCGATGATTTATCTGGTTGAGCGCTTAGTCCAAGTGGGATAATGAGCGCCCAAAAAAGGATTAAAAAAGGCTGGTTGGTCATTATGGGCATGAATATAATACCAAATAAACATTAGCTCCAAAATAATTGATGAACCAGACATTTTTTGCAGTCAATTCATCCAATCAAACGAATTAGAATGCATTTTGGCGGTCTCGTTTAAACATTGGCAGTCTCATCTTAACAGTAAAATCAACAGGTAATGAGCTTTGAGTATTGAATAAATACTGTAGCAAACACAAAACTTATTGCCATGAAAAAACAATGCAAAACACAGATGCTCTTGTTCGGGATTTGCGCCTTCCTGTCTACCTCGTTTGCCTTCGGCCAAAACGAACAAAAGGGATTCAGTTTTCAAGGATATGCAAGAGACTTTAGCGGTGCTGCTTATAGCAGTACCAACATAACCACACAGTTTTCTATTTACCCTGAGGGTGAATCAATAGAGTACAGTGAAGAGCACCCACTAACGACAGATTCTTATGGAGTATTCTTTGCTGAAGTGGGTAGCATCACACCTGTAGACTTTGCCGCAATCAATTTCTCGTCAAAGAAGTATTTCATGAAAGTAGAGGTTAAAGTATCTGGAGGTGACTATGTGACCATATCTGAGACAGAATTGTTGGCAGTTCCCTACGCGAAAGCTTCTGAAATATCTGTTCGATCGCAAACTTCGAGTAGTGCAGATAATGGTGTACCTCCCGGAACTATTCTTCCATTTGGAGGGCCAGTAGGGAACATTCCTACAGGTTATTTACCATGTAATGGAAGTATTGTGACAGAAGCTGACTATCCAGACCTTTACGATGCAATTGGTGATTCCTGGGGAGGTGATGGAGGCACTAATTTTAATCTACCTGATTTTCAAGGTCGATTTATGAGGGGATTTGACAATGCCGCTGGGAATGACCCTGATGCTGCCTCTCGTTTTGCACTGCAGGCAGGAGGCAATACTGGTGATGCCGTAGGATCATATCAGGGGGATGAGTTAATGAGTCATAATCACATAATGGGTCAAAGCATGGAAACTAATGCAATTAACGGCGGAGGTGGTCAATTCTACAATCAGCTTCACCCTGCGTCTGTGCAAAATGCATCTACCAGTTTAGTAGGAGGATCTGAAACAAGACCAATCAATGCAAGTGTCCTTTTCATGATCAAATACTGATCATAAATGCTCATTTGCCACCCACATATTTTCACTAAGTCGACTGTCTATTCGACCATGGAAAGGATACATCTTCTTGCGTCAATGGAAGACCGTCTTGCCAGGCAAAAGATTGATTTATTGCATCAAATCAATGATTTATACACAGATTGGCCATCCAGTATCAACATTGGCCAACCAGTATTAACAGAGATTTTCACGGTTTTGGAGTTTTGGTTATTCATTGAAATAACTGTAGCAAATCAAAATATCGAAACCATGAAAACGCAAAATCTATCAAGTGTTGTAGGACTATTCATCTGTCTCCTATTCATCTCTAAACTGGCGCACGCACAGAACGAACAAAAAGGCTTTAGCTTCCAGGGCTATGCACGTGACTTTAGTGGAGCGGCGTATAGCAGCTCAAATATTACTGCTCAATTCTCTATCTATCCTGAGGGTGAATCGGTAGAATATTCTGAAGAACAAGCGTTGACCACAGATGCATATGGAGTATTCAGTGCTGAAATAGGTACGGAAACACCAGTAGATTTTGCAGCCATAGATTTCTCCTCAAAAAAGTACTTTATGCAAGTTGAGGTGAAAGTATCAGGTGGTGACTATGTAGAAATCAGTAACACCGAACTACTGTCCGTGCCTTATGCCAAGTCTGCGGATAAAGCTGTGCTGGCAACAGACGCCATCAGTGCCAATAACGGAAACCCTCCCGGAGTAATACTACCGTTTGCTGGAGCTCTTGGTAACATGCCTACCGGATACCTGGCCTGTGATGGCACATCAGTGCTAGTAGCTGACTACCCTGAACTCTATGCAGCAATTGGAGATGCCTGGGGTGGCGATGGAGGTACCAACTTCAACTTACCTGACCTAAGGGGACAATTTATGAGAGGCTTGGACAATGGCGCTGGAGTCGACCCGGATGCGGCTACCAGAACCGCGCTCAATGGAGGCAATATAGGTGATGCTGTAGGTTCATATCAAGCTGACACATTACAATCTCATGATCACCGACAAAAATCGTCAGGTGGTGAAGGAGCCAACATAGGGTACGTCCATGTCGCTACCCAGAATTGGGAATATGAAAACCTCGATACCGAGCATAGGACTGATGCTACCGGAGCTACTGAAACACGACCAGTAAATGCCTACGTCCTCTTCATGATCAAATACTGATCCTGAGTAACAATAATTGATTTGAAAGAATCATAGTGACATCAATAAAGCATAACACCAGCGCTAAACCGCTTGTGTCTAAACATTGAAACACATGAAAAAAATATACCTAATACTTGGTTGGTTACTGCTCAGTAGTACGCTAATCGCACAGAGCACCATCGGAACCTTTGGTTACCTCGGAGGTCAGCGTAACGCTCGCTTGAGTGCGGACGACTCGGTTACCATCAATTTCTCTGGTGGTGACGTGATCGCTCCAGGTCAATTTCAAACTTTGCTACAGGATCAAGTTGAAATGATTGCTGGATTTCCAGGAATGGTTTCATACTTCCCGTTAGTCTTTGATCAGGAGTTGTTCATCTCAAAGGGCTATTATTCTGATTACGTCCAGCTTCAGTGGAACATTGTCTCCCAGCAGGATCGCATTTCAAGAATTAAGATTTTCAGAAAGCCGCTTGAATCCAGCGCTGATTCTGTTTTGGTAGCCACTATTGCGGCTGACAATTTCACCTATCGTGATGAATACGCCGAGAAAGGTGAACTATACAAATACACGCTCTTCGCGGAAGGCATTGCGGATGAGCTACGCATCCCATTTATCAATATTATCGAGGGGGTTGGTTTTGCATTCCCCTTTGGTACTGCTGCAGGCCGTATCACCTATTCGGGTGGTACGGCAGTAGCCGGAGTTCAAGTATTAGCTGAAACAGATGGCAACTTGAGCGGAAAGAGCATAACCCTCAATGGTACAGATGCTTATCTGTCCATAGAGCATCAAGCAGATCATGATGAGATGATCCTTGAAAATGGATTTACCATTCAGCAATGGGTAAAGTATGAGGGGTCATCTAATAAAGGTGCACTCTTTAGTAAAGGACCTCAATATGAGTTAACATATGAACCTGGCACACTTAGTTTTATGGTAGGTGATGTCACATTGGATATGCCATACAATCATCCGGTAGATAGTTTTTTTCATGTTTCAGCTATCTATGATGCTGCCTATGGCCTCAAGCTTTATGTTCATAAAAATGATCAACTACTGGACTCTGCCATTCTACCTGGAAGTCCCACACTTTCCGGAAATAGAGACTATCTACTTTTTGGAAGAAGTAGCGATGAAATCAATTACTTCCCAGGAGTCATTGATGAACTAAGAGTTTGGAATGCTCCTTTGACTTATGATGACGTCCTAGGGAATTTCTCAAGATATCTCACGGGTTCAGAAGCGCATCTTTCAGGTTATTGGAAATTAAATTCTGGTTCTGGAAATGGTTTTTACGACTTCTCCAGAACCGGCTATGAGTTCAATGAAAATCATGGATCTGTAAGACGAGGAAATTGGGAGGAAGATATCCCTAACCAAAGTCAATTGGCTTACAGAGGTGTAACCGACGAACATGGCAACTATGTTGTTCGAGGCTTTCCTTATGAAACAGCCGGATCACAATACACCTTCACTCCTCTTTTCGGAGTTCATGAGTTTGAGCCTACACAGCAACTAAGATTTGTGGGGGACGGTTCTTCTATCCACAATGGATTGGACTTTGAAGATGTTTCTTCATTTCCTGTAACAGGTACAGTTAAGTATCGACATTCAGCATTCCCTGTGGAAGGGATTTCAGTACTCATTGATGGGCAGGCCGCCATAGACGAAGAAGGAAACCTTATCACAACTGACAACCTGGGCAAATTCACCATTGATGTCCCCATTGGACAACACAGCCTTAAATTGAGCAAGAACGGTCATGTTTTTGAACAAGAAGGCCGCTTTCCACCCAGGAACGCCGAAGGTGAAATTGTAACTTATGACTTTCAGCAGCCTTTATCAGGACTAGAATTCATTGATAGTACGGTTGTGAAGCTGGTTGGTAAAGTGGTTGGTGGACCTACTGAGGCGGGCAAACCTCTTGGGTTTGGCTTATCTAATAACAACATAGGTGATGCAGAGATTTCCTTAAGAGCAGAGAAGCCATGGGATATCAGTGTCAGTGATAGCACAGAAATCTATGCTGAGAGGGACATTGATTCACGAACACGGTTTTTCAATAGAGATATAACCATCCTCCCAGATGTCAACACCGGTGAATTTGTAGCATATCTGCCCCCTGAAAAATATACTGTATCAAGTGTTTCTGCAGGTGATTATACATTCGGAGATGAGCATCATGTGACCATCAATTTGGAGCAATCCTTGAATCAAACTGAATCAAATGAGGAAATCATTGGAGGCGAATTGGAGAATGGAGATGAATTGCCAGGCTACTCTCCCATCGATTCCAGCCAATATGATTTTTTCAAAACCCAGATCAATGCCGACACTACATTTTTTATTGGAGGTAAAAACTTCACTTTCGAAAAGAAAAAGGACTTTATACTACGCGTAACACCGGAAATCGATGTGTTAAACAATGATGGGTTGGCTCTGTTTGGAGAATCTACCTACGCATATGAAGATGAAATTAGAGAAGATGACATTGAGCTAATTAATGCAAGTAATGAATATACGTTTGGACATCCTGTTTTCTTCCAGCAGAGTCGATATCAAATGAAAATCAGTGTCTTTGAAGAATACACCAACGCTGATGACGGAGGTGCGGTTGATCGAGTTCCAGTTAAAGATGGTAGAATCGAAATAGTTAATGATTTTGCCATTGATACTGATCTTCAAACGCTGGAATTAGACGACAAAGGAAAAGCTACTTACACATTCGGTGGCGGATTTCCTGAATTGAACAAGAATGTAACTGACGGAACTCTGAGCTTTACTCGTCCATTCTCTTTAACAGCAGTAACAGGCCAAAATGGGACCATTCGCACTACATGGCGAGAAGCTGACCCGCTGAGAGGGATTGTTTTTGGAGGAGTACCACAGGGTAATGATTTTGTCACCACAGGTCCTAATCAGATAATGACCATACTTAGAGATCCGCCGGGATCGGAAAGCCATGCCTACCTGGAAAAGGGAATGTCTACAACCTCTACTACAAGTTGGAGCTCTGACAAAACCGAAACCAGCTCAGCAAATCTAAAGTTGTCATTAGGCGGTAAGATTAAGACCTGGGCGGGTATTGGTGCTGGAGTGATCAATGAAATTGAAATAAAAGCGGACTTGGATCTAGGTCTTGAGCAAGAAATCAATCACACTGCAAGCGGTGAGACTCAAACAACTGTTACCACGACAAAATCCTGGAGTACTAGCCAGGATGGATCCTTTGTAGGAGCGCCAGGAGATGTATTCGTAGGAAACTCTACCAATATTGTGTACGGGTCGGCTCTTTCAATACAACCCATCCCTACAACAGATCAAGAATGCATAAGCGGCGATTGTGATGGGGTAGTTAATGGTGACTTTCAATTGGGGCCAAGGACCGCTTTAAGGTTAAATCCTGAATTCGGAACAATGTTTATTTATACCCAGTCCCATATCGAAAACGTACTAATACCCAACTTAAAAGACATCAGAAACAGTTTACTAACTACAGATCCAAATCCGGAATCTGTAGTTGTCGGAGATGATGTTCTAAACGTGTCTCTTGTTCAAGCCGATGATGATCGATTTGGTACACCGAATAACAATGCTGAAATATGGGGTGATGATGCAACCACCGAAATCGGAATTGGACCTAGTTACAAAATACTTATACCAGCAGGAACTGATACTACTTCAGTATCTGATACTATTGCCTACTACAACAAACAAATTGAGAGTTGGGAAAGAATATTGGCAGAAAACGAACGAGTAAAAGTAGAGGCCGCTCTTTCTGAAAACATTTCATTTGATGGAGGAACATCTTATAGCAGTTCAGAGTCAGTGGAATCTTCCTCATCCTACTCCTACGACTTTAGTGTAGGGATTACCAAGAGCATGGCTTCCTCCATTGGTATCGCTGTTTCAGGGATGGGAGCAGAAGTCAACATGTCGCGTACAAGTAAAATGGGAACGAGTCAGAGTTCTGGTTCATCTCTATCCAACTCTACTACTTATGGCTATTTATTAGCTGATGGTAGTAATTCTGGAAGTACTGCTGATTATTATTCCATAGACGTAAAGACTCCTGAAGATGGCTTTGGGCCAGTATTTGTAACCCGAGCTGGGGTTACGAGTTGCCCTTATGAAGGTGAAACGCTCACGAAGTATTTTGAACCAGGTGAGCATACATTGAATTTCGCAACCGTGCAGGTCGAGAAGCCAGAGTTAACCATAGTTAATCCATTGGTAGCCAATGTACCTTCCAATCGTGCTGCTGAGATCACACTGGAATTAAAGAACAATTCTGAAAGTGAATCTGATGTTTTCTATAACCTGACCGTCGATGATCAATCCAATTTTAACGGTGCGGTATTGTCAATAGATGGAGCAGTTCTCACCGGAGATGGGCGAGGTGTTTTAGTTCCATATGGTACTACTGTCACTAAAATCCTAAAAGTTGAAAAGGGATCTGATGATGTGAATGATTACGAGGACATCAAGCTAAGTCTTTCTTCACAGTGTGACAGTAAAATCAGTGATTCACAAGTTTTTAGCGTGCACTTCCAACCTGGATGTTCCGACATCAACCTGATTTCGCCTGTTGATCAATGGGTGGTGAATACAAACACTATTCCCGTGAAAACACAGAACATACGATTCAATGACTATGATATCCAGAATGGTCAATTCAAATATGTTAAGTTTCAATACAAAGCATCTAGCAGTTCACAATGGCTGACTGAAATGATTTTTTACAATGCTCAATTGGTCACACAAGTAGAGTACGATGCACTTGACGAACCAAAAGCATGGTTAGATGAAACTGGTGAGACTTTGTATCCATGGGACATGAATGCCCTTCCTGACAGAGATTATGACCTGCAGGTTGTATCCGTTTGTGAAATCGCTCCTGGAGAAACTGCAGAGACTCCTAGTGCAACACATTCTGGTATCAAGGACACCAAACGACCGTTGGTTTTTGGTTCACCTCAGCCTGCTGATGGTGTACTATCTGCAAATGATGAGATCATGATCCAGTTCGACGAAACAATCGAAGATGGGATTCTCAACAACTTCAACTTCTCGATCAAAGGAGTATTGAACACAGCAGAGCTTGCGCATGATGCAAGTACAAAACTAGATGGAGTTGATGATTACCTTAAAATACCAGATGGACTGGACCTTAGTAACAGGTCATTCACAATTGAGTTTTGGTTGAAGAGAGACAATACGAGTAAGAAACAGGTCATAGTCAGTAAAGGATTTGCTATAGACGATGTATTCGAATTTGGTTTTACGGCTACCAATAATTTTTTCATCAATGTTAGTGGTGAAACGACCAACTCAAGTGGGACCTATACAGATACAAATTGGAATCATTACGCCATCACATATGACTCAGAAACAGGCAATGTAAGTGCCTATATGAATGACGAATACATATTTGATGAATTAAACATAAACGCAACGTTCAGCGGTGAAGGAGCCATATCGATAGGTAAGGCAATCGCCACAGACAATCAGCACTACGAAGGTAATATTCATGATTTCAGAATCTGGAATAGGACTAAAACTATCGGTGATGTATTTGCCAGCATGCACAAAAAGCTCATTGGATCTGAAGTAGGTCTGATTGGTTTGTGGCCTTTGGATGAGGCCAATGGCGCTACAGGATATGATCTTGCAAGATTCAGACATGCTATCGTATTCGCTGATTGGGAAGTTTCTCCTCAGGGTAAATCATTTGAGTTTGATGGAAGTGATGACGTATTAGAAATCAACACAGGTAGCACCGTGATAATCACGGATGAAATGGATTACACAATCGAGCTATGGTTCAAAGGTGCTGCTCAGAGCAATACCGTTTTATTCTCAACTGGAAAGGGTGATGGTACTGATTCATACAATGCGCCTGAAAACAGTCTGGCCATTGGTTTCGACGGAAGTGGTGAATTGTCTTATGTTCACAATGGAGAATCGTTGAATATTGAAGGAGATTATCTTGATGATGCATGGCATCATTTAGCGCTCAGCATCAGCAGGTTATCAACCATCAATGTATTTGTTGATGGTACATCAGTAGCCTCTTCTCCTACTGGTAATGTTGGAGGAATGTCGGGAGCTACTATGTGGCTCGGTGCGCGTGGGTACAAAACTGATGTCGTTACAGTGGTTAATGATCAATATTTCAATGGTTTAATCGATGATTTTAGAATCTGGAATAGAAGTAAAAAATCATCTGAGATCAATCTTAACAGAAATGCCAGACTACATGGAGATGAAATAGGTTTGGTCGCCTACTACCCTTTTGAGCGTTATGAAACTATAAATGGAATCAAGATAATGACTCCAACCGTGGAGGATCAGTGGAATAACCCATATGGTTCTAATGGTGGAACTGCAACCGCCTCGGGTGGCGCTGATTACAACGATCAAACACCTAACATTAAGGACGCAAGACCTGTCAGTAGTATTGATTTTGACTGGGCTGTAAACGATGATAAAATCATTCTAACACCCTCTAATACTTTCACTCCATTAATCGAGAAGTCCATTCTGGAAATTACCGTTCAGAACATTGAAGACAAGAAAGAAAACCGAATCGCCTCCCCTATTACCTGGACAGCATATGTAGATCGCAATCAGGTGAAATGGGATCAAAGTGATATTGAGGTGAAAAAGGAGCTCTATACCGATCATTCATTCACCGTTGATATTGTCAACCATGGTGGAACCGATACAGATTTCGATCTTGACAATCTCCCCTTATGGTTGGAGGCCAGCCCAAATTCGGGAACATTGGCACCTCTTTCAACGCAAACCATAAGTTTTGCAATCAACGAAGGTTTGAATACGGGATACTATCGTGAGGACATTTACCTCAGTACAGATTTCGGCTATGATGAAAAGTTAGCCATTGATGTACAGGTATATTCCCCAGGACCTGAATGGGAAATCAACCCAACCGATTTTGAGTATTCAATGAATTTGATTGCTCAACTGGAGATCAACAATATCCTTTCATCTGATGAGAATGATCAGGTGGCTGCATTTGTAGGTGATAGTATTCGTGGAGTTGTCAATCTCACCTATTTATCTCAACTGGACATGTATGAAGTCTTTCTCGACATCTACAGTAACACCCATTCCGGAGAGCAAATTGAGTTGCGTGTCTGGGATGCTAGCAAGGGTATCGAATACCGTGAAGCACTCCCGGAAGTAACCTTTGTCGCGAACCTTCTGATAGGAACTCCTAGCATACCGGACAAAATCATCGCTGGAGATATTATGGTTCAGGAAGTAACCATCAATAAAGGATGGAATTGGACCTCATTCAATGTGGATGCCAATAACCTATCCAATATCAACACATTGATGGAAGACATTTCATCTGAAAGTGGAGATGTGATAAAGGGGATTGATAAGTTTGATGTTTACACTGAGGGTATTGGTTGGTCAGGCACACTAAGCAGCAATGGAGGCCTGCTAAACGGAGAAATGTATCTCATGAGCTTAAGTAGTGATGGCCTGGTAGAAGCCATTGGTACTCAACTTAATGTAAGTGCTAATATTGACATTAGTATAGGTTGGAACTGGATTGGTTTCAACCCACAGTTCAACATGACATTGAACGAGGCATTTACCAATTTCAATCCTGCCAACGGCGATATCATCAAGAGTCAATATGCTTTTGCCGTATATGATAGCAATCTGGGCTGGTTAGGAAGTTTAAGAAACCTCGAACCTGGTAATGGATATCTTTTTAATTCCGCTACTGTAGGCACCTTGAATTACCCTGAGGTGTCATTCCTTTCCAATGGGCGATCAAGCAATATTGTTACTTCAACAGAGGCACTTAACAGACATGATTATCAACACAACATGTCCATGATTGCATCTGTCACAAATGGTGAAAATGAGGGCAACTTACTACTGGCATATGTTGGAAATGAACTTAGGGGAATCATTAAACCCATTGAGGTTCAAGACAGACTAGTCTATTTCCTGACCTTACATGGTAATGTTGAAGAGCAGCAAATCTCGTTCCGACTTTACAACAAGTTCGATCAGACCGAGAGCGAGATTACTGAAACAATAAACTTCCAGGCAAACGCTATTGTTGGTTCCATTGACAAACCTATGGTACTGACTCCTGGAGTGGTTTCTATCAATGGAAATGCTTTGCAGGAGGTAATGGCCTACCCTAACCCATTTACTGAAGAATTGGTGGTGCTCATCCCGAGAACAGGTCAAGACATTCAAAACGTTGAACTGACAGATTTGTCCGGAAAGAAAATCTTCAACTTACCGATCAGTGCTTCAGACAATTTCTGGGAAGCCAGGTGGCAGTCCGGACATAGAAACATGAAACCTGGAATCTATCTGGTTCATTACACCTTAGGTGAGGAAAAGCACAGTATCCGCGTAATCAAGAGAAAGTAATCATGAAGAAAACGATACTAATTGTGTTTGTGCTGGGTCTCTGCGGACAGATCCTGGCGCAAAACCCAAACTGGACAGTGGATGGCGCCTCTTTTGATCATTCAATGACCATCGTTGGAACCTTGAAAATAGGAGATGAAATCGCAAGTAATGAGCAGGATTATGTAGCTGCATTTGTCAATGATGAACTTAGAGGTGTTACGCAATTACAACACGAACCCACTAGCAACCAGTATCTGGCTTATTTGATCGTGTACGCCAACACCGTTTCAGAAGAGATCACTTTTAAGGCATACAATCAGAGTGCAGATCAAGTTGTTGACTTGTTAAATACAGAGATTTTCAAAATCAATGAACAAATAGGTCATGTCGCATCTCCTTATATCTGGTCCAATGTCTTGCTTAACAGTGAAGCAGAGCTGATTGATTTTTCATTTGATGAGCAACTCGCTGCAGCAACTTTCAGGGATGATTCTGTACTTCTTGACCTGGCTTATGATGCCAATATCGAGTCATTAACAGCATCTTTCACAATTTCTGATGGGGCCAAAGTGTACTTAGATGATATACTTCAAGTCTCTGGAAATACAGCAAATGATTTCTCTACCAGTGTTATCTATGAGGTTGTCTCAGAAGATGGGGAAACATCCAATGAGTACCTTGTCCTGGCACAAGTTATCAACTCCACTCCCACTGATATCAGTCTTTCTAATACATCCATTAGTGAAAACAATAATGCTGAAGATGAGGTAGGCTCAATAACCATCACAGATGATGATGCCTCTCATACCATAGAGCTTCTGGAACAAGGTGATCATCAGTACTTCAGCATTGAAAGTGGCAAACTGGTTGCTGACAGCATATTTGATTATGAGGTAAAAGATGAATTCGGCATAACAATAAAAGTCACTGATGGTGCTGCACAATCAATTGAGAAAGAATTTGCTATCCATATCAACGATGTAAACGAGTCGCCAACTGGTCTACAGCTTAGTAAGGATGAATTTGAAGAAAACAATACTTCAAGTTCATTCCTTGCTACTTTATCAAGTGATGATGAGGATTTAAACGATGCAATGACTTATTCCCTTATTACAGGGACCGATACTTTTAGAATTAGCAATGATTCGCTTTATGCAAAAGCCTCATTCAATTTTGAACACAAGTCTTTGTTTACTATTTCAGTTAAGGTGACAGATCAGGGAAATAATGAATACCAGGACACTTTTACCATCACAATTCAAGACATAAATGATGCACCGTCATCCATTTCACTGAGCAGCAATGAAGTGTATGAGAACCTACCCTTTGGAACTGTGATAGGTTCCTTGATTGCATCAGATGAAGATGCTGATGACAAGCACACATTTGAACTGATTGAAGGTGAAAACGGAGACCACAATGAATGGGTATTGATAAGCGGGGACGAATTGATGGTAAAGGAGGAATTGGACTATGAGCAATTAAAAACCCTTTCCATTCGGGTAGCAGCAATCGACAAGTTTGATGCAACACTAGAACAAACCTTTACCATTAATGTACTGGATGTAAGTGATTCTCCTTCTGATATTGTGATTTCAAACAGTTCCATCCAAGAGAACGCTACCAATCAATTTGTTGGCACATTGTCCATTGGATCTTTTAGCTCAGATGAAATAACATTTGAAGTTTCTACGGATCAACACTTCACTGTTTCAGGTGATACTTTGATTGCGAAAGGATCTTTCAATTATGAGGAGCAGAGCCTATATCATCCAATTATTATCGCAACTGACCTCAATGCCAAGACTTATCAGGATACGTTGACGATTTCAATTACAGATATAAATGATGCACCGGTCAATATTCAATTAAGTAACACAAGCGTATATGAAAACTTACCCTTTGGTAGTCTCATTGGTACTTTAAGCACTGAGGATGAAGATGTTGAGGAGAAGCATACGTTCACATTGACAGATGGTGAAGGAAATGACCATAACACGCTCGTACTGATCAGCGACAATGAGTTACTTTTAAAGGAATCAGTGGATTATGAGCAAATTGATAGTCTATCAATTCGCATTGCAGTTACAGATAAATCTGATGTTTCTTTTGAGCAAATATTGACCATTGATATTCAGGACACCAATGACTCGCCTACCGATCTCCTATTGTCAAATAGTAGCTTCCCTGAGAACACTAATGGTCATTTCATAGGTCTTCTTTCTGTTGTTGACGTAGATCCTACTGCCACAATCTTTGGATTTATTGATGGGGATAATGACAATGAATTATTTAGTATCAGCTCAGATTCACTGTTCTCTACTGCTTATTTCGATTTTGAAAAGCGAAACTCATTTATTCTTGACATAGTAGCACATGATATCGACTCATTTGCGACGATCAATAGATTCAATCTGACATTAACTAATGTCAATGAACCTCCTGCCTCATTTGACATGGAATATTTCCACTTACTGGAGCATGATACTATTGGGTCATTTATTGGTGAGGTGAGCGCTTCCGATCCTGACAGTGGTGATCAGTTAGCTTATACATTGGGGGCCGATTCAGCACTGGATAACCGCTTATTCAAGCTGGTAGGTAGCAATTTGAAAGGTGACAGCTTGTTCAACTATGAAGAAAGAGACAGTTTCTATATACAAGTAATAGCCACGGATCTTGCAGGTCTTTCAATTACGGACACCATTTTAATTAAAGTGATAGATTGTAATGATGCACCAACTCAGTTGCTTCTGGACAGTGTAATGTTATTAGAGAATATGCCAGTTGGCAGTACAATTGGATGGCTATCAACGTTGGACGAAGACGTTTCTGATGTACATTCCTATCAATTGTTGGATTCAGTTTCAAGTCAGTCTGTGTTAATTCAAGACAATCAAATCATAACCCTTGATATGTTTGATTTCGAATCGGACGACTCACTTGATTTGAACATCATGAGTATTGACAGTGAAGGACAGAAAATTGTTGAAAGGTTTGTATTGGGAATTCAAAATGTCAATGAAGCTCCTTATGTGAAAAATGTATCACCTTCTTATAACAAGTTAACAGATAGTGATTTGCGTATTTCCATAGTAGACATGTTCGATGACCCAGACATAGGCGATTCATTGACCTATCATTTAGAGTTGCCTGATGGATTAGATATTATTCAAGGCATTTCGCTTACGGGACATGTGATTGTCGTTACCGAGAATGTTGGAGATATAACTTTTGCGCTGGTCGCCACTGATCTTGGAGGTTTGTCTGATTCAACAGAAATAGTTGTCAAACAAGAAGAGCAAATGGATGTATTAGGATTGGCTGAATCTGTATCCGTGAACATTTACCCCAATCCTACTCAAGATGTGATAAACCTGAAATCGGAATTTGCATTGTCATCCTACATCTCAATATATGACCTAAAAGGGAAAAGGATGAAAGTAGATCGCCTGGACGACTACTCGATTGACGTAAGCACACTTACACCCGGTCTTTATCATTTGGTGATTAATCATAAAGCGCTGAATCAAACTATTAAATTCATAAAACAATAATATTTCTACACACCAATAATAGGTTATTACTTTAATCAATATCAACAATTTGATCTACCTTCCCAATCAATTGGATTCTTGATTTATGGAGTACACCTATTTGATAATTATTGGGGCAATTATTGCGGGACTATTTATTGTTCTGTATGTCATTCCGGTCAGCCTTTGGATCACTGCGGTATTCTCTGGTGTTCGAATCAATTTGTTAGACATGGTCTTTATGCGATTCCGTAAAGTTCCCCCAAAACTCATCGTTGAATCATTGATATTAGCTGTAAAAGCGGGTATCAAGGATGTAGGTTCAGATTTACTTGAAACACATTATCTGGCTAGTGGAAACCTTACTAAAGTAATCAAAGCGCTAATTGTCGCTGACAAGGCGAATTTGAGCCTGTCCTTTAAACAAGCCGCAGCAATAGATCTGGCTGGTAGAGATGTTTTACAAGCTGTACAAATATCAGTAACACCTTACATGATCACTGTTCCTGCCATAACCGGCGTATCAGTTGATGGTATACAATTGATTGCGGAGGCTCGTGTAACAGTACGTACCAATATCAACCAGTTGGTAGGTGGTGCTGGTGAAGAGACAATCAAGGCAAGAGTGGGTCAGGGTATTATTTCAAGAATGGGTGAAGCTCCTAATTATAGAATCATATTGGAAAACCCGGAAGACATCTCTAAAGTAGTGCTGGAAAACGGTCTGGATGCGGGTACGGCTTTTGAGATTTTATCAATAGACATTGCTGACATGACAATTGGCAAAAACATAGGAGCCATTTTACAAACAGATCAGGCAGCAGCTGACCTGGATATTGCCAATGCCAAAGCTGAAGAAAGAAGAGCCATGGCTGTTGCGTTAGAACAGGAAATGCTGGCTAGGATTCAGCATGCTAGAGCTCAGGTAATCATTGCTGAATCCGAAATCCCAAAAGCTATGTCCAGTGCTTATCGTTCAGGACAATTGATTAAGGGAGTCAAATTCATAAAACCAGATTAATCTACCTTTTGGATTTAGTAGATCGACATCATTAAAACTGATGCCATCATACTCAGCATGCTTAGATTGAGGCTCCAATTTTTTCTAAATAATGCGACGATCAATATCAGCTCAATTCCAAAAACCAAAAGAAAATAATAGAATGGTGCGAGTGTTATGACCAGAAATAGTGCAATAACCACTAAAAGGAGCCAATTCATCAAGTACCTAAGCAAACTATAAACAATTTGCCTGGAGGTGGTTTTTCCTCTTATAAGGACATAGCATATCACACCAAATAAAACGTAGTACCCCAATGTATATTTGGCCAGACTTTTGATCGGACCGGTAATCACCGCATTCATACTTAACTCTTCTGGAAATTCAAGGTTGTCAAAGTAAGTCTGATCAAATAAATTTTCCTCAATCAAGGTTTTTGATGAATTTGAATTCCCAGGAATAGTCAGTAGTTCTTCCTCTCCCTCAAACAATCCATGCTTTTCTCTATATGCCAATATGATCAAAGCATCATCCCTACTCAATTCATCGATCATCATCAAATCCTCCAGTCGAGCGGCATTCATATTGAATGTATAAACAGGTACGCTCAATCCCGCATAGGCATCCATTGCCAAAACCCCATGTGATTGATCTTTTACCAACATCCATGGTGAATCAGGAAGGGTAGGTTCATATTTCGCTCCAACAACCTGCTCGTAAACATCAAATACAAGATCACGCTCAGCTGGAAACTCCTGAATATATCCTTCAATAAAATCAATCAATTGTGATTGATCGCTGTGTTCAAAAACTACGTACTTGCTCAGCACATGGAAATATTTAATAAAAAGGTTTTCAAGTGGGGTAAACTTGCTTCTTGGTTCAAAGCTTGATGAATCTCCATTTGCAAAATGTTGGTAAAATTGTTCATCCTGATACCGATTACCTACCCCCGCTAAATACAATTGAGTAAAAAAACCACTGACTATTCCTTCTGTAGCATGCGCTTGAACTTGATTTCTGATTTTCATTTTATCTACTTCAACGCCGGCATTTCTGTAAATCAGGTTATCCTGATTGCTCCATCCGTCGATTGATTTATTCAGATATTTAACATCACCATTAATTGGGTGCAGAAATCTCTTGTAATCTTCGAATTGCTGATACCAAATGATCATGGTCATTTTATAAAATCCAACCCTCACAGGATTGAGAAAATCTCTACGGAAAGCTGGAATAGCCTTACGGGATCTTTCTGCAATCCTGGTTGTGTCAGCATTTACTGCGTCTATGATTTGTGAATTTTGCTCATTCAGTCGGGCTATATTCTCCATGTGTTCAGCAAATCCTTCATTGAAGGCAATCTGAAAGTCCGTCATCAACGAAAAGAAATGGATGTTTACACTTCTTGATGATTCTTCTAGTGAATCGTTTGAAGAAAGTAAACGGTAAAGAATATGACCTAATTCGTGAGCGTATAGTTGAGGAAAGGACATTAGCCCTTTGGCTTGCCTGGTAAGTACGTCTCTTTTGATATCGACATAATAGCTATCTGCATACTTGATGGTACTGTCTCCTTGCTTCAGGTAAAATCCCCTTCTAGCGTATCCTCCAGCATTCTCAGTTAACGCCAAATAAGCCGGATCCAAAGGCTTTTGCTCTGTTTGATTTAGGTATCGCTGCAGCAAAGTGTGAAGACCAATTATTTCATTCAGTACTGAATTAGCCAAAATTGAATCTGTATTCATCACCAATTCTGCCGTATCGGATGCTATGCTAAACTCGTGAAGTTCATCAATTGTGTTGCCTGTAGGGATTAGGATCTTAAGGTCTTGAGCATAAGTATTGTATGAGAATAAAAATAGAATGGACGCTATTACCTTATTCATAACTGATGTTTATCGGGATTCTAATATATTACGATTTTGTTAACAACACGGCAAATTGCATCATGACAGAAATCAACAAAATACAAAATTAGGAGTTGTACTAAACGTCAGATAACGTTGAGGCAATGTCCAAACGAGCAGCCTGAAGAGCAGGGACAATGGCTGCCAGCACACCCAAAAATCCAACTACCGTAACAATAATTAGATCCCTGATCGCAAACATATCGACCGGCAGTTGATAGTGAAACTGGCTGTCGAGCCCTGAACTAATCATCCACCAACTTACTTTGGCTATTAGCAAACCAACAAGTGCACCCGAAATGGACACATATAATCCCTCGAGTGTGATCATTTGAACCAATTGCAATCTGGATCCACCATATGTTCTGATAAGGGCCATTTCATATTTCCGATCCTTAAAACTTGAATACAAACTTATGAACACACCAAGACCACTTACTCCAATGATCAAATAACCCAACCAAAGCATCACGTCCAAACCAATACCCATCATTGACATGAGTTTATTGATTTCAAATGCCGGTAGAGCTGCCTGCATACTTGTACCTTGATTGATTTGTCTGGGTAGTTGGACCATGCCCATTGGACTTCTAAATTTCACGAGCAAAGCTGTAATCTCTTTTTGATCTGAATCAGCTACATGATGAACTTCCCAAACACTCCTTGTGTCCGTAAGAATTAGCTGATCTAATACACTTCCCGATGTTTCCAATATACCTACCACATGAAAATGCTGATCATGTGAAGCTCCTTCTTCACCCAGACCATGCGTACTTTCCAGTTTACTACCAATACTCAGGTTGAGTGTGTTTGCAACCCGACTCCCAACGACCACTTCCATAGGTTCCTTCCAAATACGTCCTTGAACAATATTACCCTTATAGATCTTCAGGTAGCTTGTATCAGTACCAATAATGCGAAATCCGTGATATGCATCACCATAACTCAGCGGTATACTCTGCCCTATAAATCTATGCCGCATGAATTGCTGAGCCTCGGCTAATTTAATATTGCCAGTAGGTACGTCAACATGAAATACTGATGAAAGTATAATCTGGAGTGGACTTCCCTTTGCTCCTATTACCATATCAATTCCGCCCAAATTCCTTTCCAGGGTTTGCTTTACCTGATTACCTAATGTTAGCAACGTAGATATCATAACCACTCCCAATATGGTTAACAGCATATTGAGTAGGGTTGTCAATGGTCTTGACCAGGTGTTTTTCCAACTCAGCTTTGGGATATTCATAATTGAAGCACATTATCAAAATACGCCTTAACACGATGGTCATGAGTTATTACCACCAGGTGAGATTCATGCAGCTTCACCTCTTTTAACAAAAGCTCAATTACACTTTGGCAATTGGTATCATCCAGGCTTGCAGTAGGCTCATCAGCAAGTATCACTGCCGGGTTATTAATCAACGCCATGGCAATGCATGCCCTCTGTTGCTCTCCCTGACTGAGCGATTGTGGTTTGCTTGAGGCATACTGATCGATGTTCAATTCACTGAGCAATTCCATACACTTTGCAGGATCTCTTTTGTGTTGACCGATATGTTGTACCAATAACAAGGACTCTATAAGATTTAAGGATTTTATGAATCGGGCCTTCTGGAAGACAATACCAATATTTTGCCCTCTGAATTCATCCAGTGACTGGATGTCAAGATTGCTAATATTTTGTTCATTGATGAAAATTCTACCACTTTCAGGTCGCTGAATTCCTGCCAGGAGATGAAGAAGAGTAGTTTTGCCAATTCCGGATGGGCCTATGATCAGTAAGGGTTCCCCGTTGTTCAATTGAATATTGGGGAAGTTCATATGATTGTCCTGGTATGAAAATTTCAGTGATTCTGTACGGATCATTGGGTAAATCTAAAGACAATTATCGTTCGGCAAAATATCAGGATCAACCTTAGTTTTCCACTTTAATCAAAGCTCTTTCCTCAATCCAGGTCCCTTCTTCTGACCACCCTGATATTAGCAAATCATAGTTTCCTTCGGATTGACTTGTCAAAAATTCTAGTGAATTCCCACTTTCGGTACGGAAATTAGGTTCCCATAGCAGTTGATTTCTATAATCAGGAATGGCTCCATTGCTTGAGGTTACAACTTCTTTTCTGATTTGAGAAATCGCTGGTATTTGTAATTGCATCACTTCCTCTCCTAGCCTAATGTCATTCATATCGTGATCTATAGTTTCAAAGAGAACGACTGCACTATAAGTCTGTCTACCCATCACATATCGACGATTGATAATCTTTATATCAGACATTTTGGAAGCATGTATCTGTAAAATAGATGATGCACCCATTGGAACACCATCGAGTAACACCAAAGGGTTATCTATTGATTGCCGTTCATCCTCATAATTCCTGATCACCAGTTGCTCTTCCCCATTTCTCTCACGCACTGCTAATCCTAGCACATACTCCTTTATGGTCTCCTGAAGGGAGCTAAATCTTGTATAATCGTCCAGGTGATAATGATGGTCTACATTCTCAAATTGAACAAATTGATTAATGGATGCAATCAACGAATCTGGCTTGGCAAGGAAATAAGCATTCTCAATTTGACTTTGAACACTTCGATTGATGATTTCCTGTATCCACTTGCTGTCTACTTCGGTAATCTGATCAACAAACGGCAGCTGAATATTTGGCAAGTGCTCGTCGATGACAATTTTGACATTTGGATCCTCCGTCTGCAAATAGGCTGTTCGCTCTTCATAGGATGGATCCAAGGAAAAATAGAACCTGCCGCTCTCATCGGTGGTGTAGGTTCTATAATAGTAATACTTCCCAGGAACGCTTAATTGCACAACTGATTCGTTTGCTGGTTCTATTCTTCCGACAATCAACTGTCCTCTCATTTCAGGAAGAATTGTGATTTTGCTCCGTTCAGTACCCAATACATCTTTTAAAGTCAGTCCTGCCCAGCTGTTGGCGATTAAATGATGATCTCGTTTTTCAGACAAAGCATCTATTGGATAAGTAAGATTTCGGATAACCCATTCAATTTTGCTACTTAATGTCTTGCGAATGGAAATCGTCAAACCACTTGATTTGACACCTTCGATAACGACATCTCCTTTGCTTTTCACTTTTAAATCCTGAGGATATTCAAGTGTAAGTTCGGCTCGTTCCTTACCGCTAAATATTAACCTGGAGGCTATTTCTTCTCCCAATTGTCCTATGAGCACACATCTTACTAATCCACCTGGTAAATCAGAAAGCACTAACTCTCTCTCTCCTTCAAATGAATAAATTCCAATCAGACCATCGTTGTTGTAACAAAGCATAAATGGAGTTTGCTGCACCTCTCCCAAGAGTCTGAAAACATACTGACTTCCTCTTTGAATCACTTTTAACCCTAACGACTGAGTTGGCATAACAGGGAAGTCTTGAAAAACCAATTGATCATCTTCAGACGTCAGAATCACCTTTAAGGAAGACTGGTTCGCTGGTTTTAATGTAAAATGAGCAAATCCATCTTCATCAATTGAAAATTGGGCCAAATCCTGTCCTTCTGTCGTTTGTATCTGACCTTGATACCTGATGACCTCACCCTTTTCATCGAAAGAAGTAACCACAATTTTGTTTGATGCACCTACTATAACATTTCCAGACTCGGGATAGAAATTCAGTCCAGACGGTCTTTTAGGCTTTAGCGAAATCGTCATCTGGGCCTTTCTCCCTTGAAATGGATTAACAATGCTAAGTGGCACCATTGAGAAATCATTCTCATTAAGCATCCAATTCGTGTAGCCAATGAGAAAATAATTGCCTGTCGGGAGCAATGAAGAGACAAAATACTCACCGGCGGCACGCCCATCTTTAAAATGAAGGACTGTACTCCATATCGTCTTTCCACTCATGTCGACCAATTTCACATGTCCTGTGCTGCTCAATTCCGAGATTTCATTTTGATTTACAGCCAGGTTATATGCTGCGAATTTCAAGTCTTCTCCAACTAGCAACTCCGTGTTATTGACGACTAGTCGTATTTCTTCCTTTACGACAGATTTTTGATATCTATTAAAGGCGTCACTATAAAAGTCAGGCGCTAAATTTTGCGCATCAACATGCGTCAAGCAAAAAATAAGTACAAATAGAAAACCGTGCTGTCTCATTCCCAAAATTCCGGTTTCATATTAGTGGCCAGATGTGTACACCTCGTGCAGGTCTTAATTGAAACATAAATCCCTGGAGTAACGTCAGGAGGCGGAGGTGGAAATGTTGGTACTACATTGAAAATATCATAGATAGCTTCACCCGAACTCATAAAATAGCCCAGTGTATCAAAATCTATAATTTGAACCATTTCATCAGTACAGTTCCTGTCATTGCTTTGTAAACGAAAACCCTCTGGAGTGAAATCAGATGGAAGAAACCAATCTCTTTTGGTGGATACACCTGCGACGGTGAAATACCCCAAGACCAATTCATTATTCGGACCTACGATGTTTCCAGGTACTGCTCCGGGTTGCTGGTCAAATAAACTACCCTTCGATTCATTATTGCTTTTCAGATTTTTGAAATAAGAAAATGCATTCTGATCAATGGCATACTGAAATAAATTCATCGTATACTTTTGCCTCATTTCTTTTCCAGTTTCGGCGATAAAACGTAGAGGGAATTCCGCTACACGCTGCTCCACATTGCCATTGGACGTGGTATATAGCACCTGAGTTGAAGTGTCTGTTAAGTAGCAAGTAGACACTTGTTCATCAAACGGACGAGGCGCATATTCATTCCCTCCTAACCAAACATAATCAGCTGGATACGGAGCTCTAAGTACATATGTTTCTTCATATTGATATCTAAAATATTGAGCCTTTCCTGTAGGGTCGTGTGCGTCGACATAAAATTGTAGCCCATATGAATTTTCATCCACACCGTCTCCAAATACTGATTCATACTTCGCGTAAATACTATCTATTTCCGGAGATGCTATTAGTTCATTAAAAATGGACACATAGTTTTTGTCCTCAATGTCTATCAATACTCTGTATCGCTCACCAATTCTTCCCGCAAAACTGGCAGAAGGTTGGTAAACGCCATTTCCGGTATGGAAATAATCGTACCGCTCTCCCCCTTCTGACTCTACTGACACATTAGCATTGGTCACAAATTTGCTTGCTGAGCCATCAAGTGGAAATGTCTTAGAGAGCGTTACATAATGAAACTTGTCCTCATCTGTGAGTAAGCCATCAACTACCAAAACTTCATCATAGTCAGCTGCTTCGAACTCATATGGCTCAATACAAGCAGATAATAACATGACGATTAACAACTTACGCATTTTCATTAAAACTTAAAGTTGTAGGTAATTGTTGGAATTGGATTGGAAAAAACGAGCATTTTATACCCATTGACCTGACCATCATTGACTTCAAAGAAAATTGAATAGACATTGTCACGTCCAGTCAGGTTATAAACCGAAATAGACCAAAATGAATGTGCTAACTTCTTGATTCTATGTGATCCTTCAATATTCAATCCTAAATCAATCCTAAAATAATCGGGGATTCTAAATTCATTTCTCTCAGAGTAGTGAATATTTTGAACTCCCCCAAAATCATATTTCGCTACTGGATAAGTGATAGGCCTTCCAGTGCTATAGACACCATTGAAACTCAGCGAATATCTTCTGGTGAATTTATAGTTCAACACCAAATTGAAATTATGCGGTTTATCGTAGCTGGCGGGGAACAAATTTCCATTGTTGATTGTCTCCTCAAGGTAATCGCTTTCCATTCTGAGCAATGTGCGTGCATAAACATAATTAGCCCATCCATTAAGGTCTCCTAAACTCCTTTTAGCAGACAATTCCAAGCCATATGCCTTTCCATCACCCTGCAATACTTCCGTTTCAATTTTTTCATTCAGCAATAGCTCTGAACCAATTTTAAAATCAACAATGTTTTGCAACTCCTTGTAATAGACCTCAGCTGATAGCTCCAATGAAGAACTTGGTAAGTTGCGATAATAACCTAATGAGACTTGATCAGCCGTTTCAGGCTTGATATGATAATTGCTCAATTGCCAAATGTCTGTTGGCGACATGGAAGTAGAATTAGACAGCATATGGATGAACTGACTTGTTCTACTAATACTAAACTTCAAAGAGGACCACTCATTTAATGAATACCGGCCTGACAGTCGATAATCCGGCCTGAAGTATGCTTTGATTAACTCGCCTGATGTATATAGCGTCGAATCTACAGCCTGATCTGGATCTTTGGGTGCATCCAGTGGGTATTCATAAACTGTTCCTGTTCCAATGGCTCCATATGCATTGAGTCTTATGCCAGCTTCCACCGTTAATTTATCGTTGATGACGATTTTATCAGATAGATAAATGAAGCCTTCAAATGCCTGCTCTTGATTAACTTCCTCTGGAATGATAATAGAGGCATTGCTAAGTGGTGTCAAGGTTCCAGGGCTTGTGCCATACCTCTTAATTCCAGCGCCTCCATTGAATTGGTGCCTGTCATTATAGAAGAAATCCACATCTGCCTTAAGATTGAATTCGTCGAGACCAAAATCGATTTTAAAGCCATTGATCTCTGAATTGATATTTGAAATTTCATATTCATACCTACTCCAAAAGGTGCTTAGTTTGCCATACCATCTACTATTAAATGAGTGATCCAAAATGATGGAAGCATTTGCATTGGTATAGGCAAAAATGGTATCGTTGGTCAGGTTAAATTTATCTCTACTCACATATCCAGTTGCTGTCACCACGGTTTTATTACTGAGTTCATGATTGTATTTCATCAATACATCATAAAAGCTCACCTGATTATTCCTGAATGAAATATTATTTACGGTATTGAGCGCCCAATCCGAGTAGGTCGATCTGCCGGCCAACATCAAACCTGATTTCTCTTTGATAATCGGAATTTCTAATAACAATCTACTGGTAACAGGACTGATTCCCCCTCTACCTGAAAACTTTGTCGTGGATGGATCTCTTAGTTTAACATCAAAAATCGAAGACAATCTACCCCCGTATTTGGCGGGTATCCCACTTTTAAACAAGTTAGCACCAGCCACCGCATCAGAATTAAATACGGAGAAGAATCCAAAGAAGTGAGAAGTATTGTAAACAGGTGCCCCTTCCAGCAAGACAAGGTTTTGATCTACTTTACCTCCCCTTACATTAAATCCACTTGCACCTTCTCCAACAGTCTGCACACCAGCCATGGTAGTCGCTATTTTCACTACATCACTTTCACCCAATACAATTGGAACATTCTTGACAGCCTCAATGTCAATTTTGTCCATTCCCATCTGAGGTGATGAGACATTGGCATCACGATCAGACGTGACCAATACTTCATCCAGTGAAATAATGTCTGGTAGCATATCGACATTCAGTTGTCCATCTGAATAAAGCAGCAATGTTCTGTAGGTCGCCAGCAGGCCGGTATACTGAATATGTAGTTTTATTTGGCCATTTGGTAGAGCCAAACTATAAAAACCACGATAATCTGTTGAGGTAGAAATTAAAGGGTCTTCAGCATAAACCAAAGCTCCAACTACCGGTTCTCCAGTCTCCTTTTCTCTGATAAATCCAGCAATGGTTGATCTTTTCCCAAATTGCATTTTGGATCGATCACCAATTTCCATCAACTTATTTTCAATCTTAGATTGATCCACTGCCATAAACTCCTTTGGAAATACAACTGCGTCTTGTATAATCTGAGAATTTAGCGGTTGTGGTTGCTTGGAAATGGCAGGTTGTGTTACGATGGGAGCATTCTGGGTGAGGATGATTTCCTCATTCCATTTAAGTACATTTATTTTTGCGCCTTTGAATTGATCCTTAACAAAGGATTCAATGTCTACTGCTGTAAATTGCCCTGAAACTCTGATGCTATCTACCCATTGAGAGAGGAAGTAAATCTTCACGCCTGATTGTGATTGAATTGCAAGGAGTGCACTATCCCCTCTTACATTATCAAAAGTAAAATCATAGGTTTCCTGACTCTTTGCAAGCAAGGTGATCACCAATCCAATTATTATCAGTCCACCTTTCAATCTCATAATTGATCGCAGTATCGAGTTAACAATACAATGTCACTTTCATTCCGAATGTTAATCTTTAGACCATTCGATCTGATATATTTTTTGATCATCTGCTTGTCTTCGGGGTATAACTTGATGATGTCCTTCTTCGAGCGTACGGGATAAATCTGATCGTCCTTGCGAACGAAAATTTTGGTTAACTCCTGATACTCCACAATCAAATCATTGGTATTTACAGTTTCAACTTTACTACGTCTGACAAAGAGATCTAATTGCTCTCCCATCACCATCCAATCATAAAATCCATCCCTATTTTTCAAATTGACAAACTTATGGCCGTGCATTTCGAACCATTCAATATTATCATTGGACAGCAACAATGATATTGAAGTGAAACCTCCTGGTCTGTCTAGGGTGACCATTTGATTTTCAATATCATATAGTAAATACACGTCTTGGTATGCCTGTCCGCGATATTTGATCGTGCTTTTTGCCCAGAATCTTGATTCAAAAAATGGGTCTGAAGTTGGCGAAGTGCTCTGACTTTCGTGTATAGTTCCTCCGACAAGTCCAGATTGATCTACACCCAGTATTTCATCAAACCACGCCAGCGCAGAATCCCTATTGGTCAGATTTCCAGCTAAAAAAGTTTGTGCACTCAGGTTGGTTATCCCAACCATACAAAAAATGATTACACTAAATAATCTCATAGCGTTGCAACAAGCAGCGGCAAACATAGTATTAAATATGGTATCCTGTCAATGTGAAATGAATCTAAATCAGGATACAAACAGTTCATTACACATTTGGCAAAACCTGTCCATTATTTATCAAATATTGCAATGAAACAATATTTGGAATTTCATTTGTGTAATGTGTAATAAACACCAAGGTATGTCTTGTATTCTCCAAAAGTACGCTTAGTAAATGGTTACATCGCGCAATGGCCAAATCATCCATTCCCTGGTAAGGCTCATCAAGCAATAGCAATTCAGGACACTTAATAATTGCTCTGATAAACAAAGCAAGCGATTGTTCTCCAACAGATAAGTGCTTAAATGGAATATCCTTCTTCTCCAACAACCCAAAATACTGTAAAAAAGCGTGCACCATTTGATCTTCAATCACAGTTAGTCTCCGCGATAAATACTGACTATCCAAAAAGCCAGTTGCTACGGTTGTCCAAAGGCGTAAATTCCCATTAAAGTAAACATGTAGCTCAGAAGAGGTGAATCCTGTGTGTCTTTTGATATCCCAAATACTCTGTCCGGGTCCCCTTTTTTGATCAAATAGCCAGATATCATTGATGTATGCCAATGGGTTATCGGCGTTTAATAAGCTCAACAATGTCGATTTACCTTCTCCGTTTTTTCCGATAAGTGCAACTCGTTCAGCTTGCCTCACTTCCCAGCTCAAATCGTTCAATATGTCAACATCATCATATTTCACCGAAACACAGTCAAGTTTGAGTATGGTATTGAACTTTGTAAGTTCCTTCGATCCCCAATACTGCTTAATGCTTCCAATATCTTCCTTTGAGAAATCAGGCTTGGGTATACTCCTCATTCTTTTGCCGCCTACATAAACCACTTCCTTTTCATTCATGACAATTTCTTGATGAATGAATGTTGGAAAGTCATCCGGCCTTCCTGAGATGATAAGTTGAATGTGTCGTTCGCTACATATCTCCTGAATCCAAAGATTAAAATCATCTCTCGAAACAGCGTCCATCCCAATATATGGGTCATCCAATAAGAGCAACTTAGGATTTTTCAACAAAGCCTTCACGATGTACAGTTTACGTCTTTGTCCGCTTGACACCTTGATCACATGCCGCTCTAATATTTCTTTGCAGCCACTTCTTTTGACCAACTCAAAATGATCTGTGAAATGCGATTGAAAACCAGATTCTTCAAGCAATTCCCTACAGGTAATACTGTCAGAGGCTATTGAATATTGATATCGTTGCTGATAAAAGTGCTCTGCCGGCTTGAAAGCCTTTTCGGATTCCGAAAAAAACATGCGACCAACGTTGTGATTGAATTCCGCTGGATTGACCACATTATTTCCTATCCTGAATTCACGTACTCCATCAGTAGCCGGAAACCTTCCGGCGAGTGCTTTAAGTAGCATTGTTTTTCCTGCTCCGTTTGGACCATGCAGGCAATAGTGTTGACCTTCCTCAATGTGTATATTGATGGCTGATAAAACATCTCTTCCATGCTGCTTGAATATTGTGTTCCGGAATATTACTTCAGGCATGTTATCGTTAATAAAAAACCTCCATGAAGTCAATGCAGCATGGAGGTCTCAAATTATTCAAATCTGTTGATTACATGTTCCCATAAATTGGGCTTTTCCATTTTTCAGCAGGCAAATACTTACTTGCGCTTGCCCATTTTACTCCTCTCTTTATTAGCTCAATCGCATCAGGCACCTCAGTAACATGAGCCAAATTATGACCGACAGAAGTATAGAATATTCTTCCTTTGCCATACATCCTTTTCCAAGCTACGGGCATTACAGATCCTTCTATCCAATCATCATGATCAGCACTAAAGGTAGTTGTGGCCAACACTTTGGAATTCGGATCAACATGCATGTAGTATTGCTCCGATTTGATATCAAAATCTTTTAGTCCTTTACTGACTGAATCCTTTTGATCTACAATGTTGACCTTGTAGTCAATAACACCGCCAGGATGAGCCACCCATTGACCCCCGGTCATGTATTGATAATTGACATTTTGTCTAAACGCATCACACATACCACCATGCCAGCCGGCCATTCCCGTTCCATTCTGTTTCACTGCTGCCAATAGGCCTGCCTCCTGCTCCTTTGAGATTTTGGACATTGTGTAAACTTGTAGCACCAAGTCGATATTATCCATTAGGTCTTTATCGGTGTAAGGATCAAGATTATCGAACACTTGAACATCAGCGCCAAGCTCCTTCATCCATGGTGTCAGATAATCAACAAATTTCTTCGGTTCATGACCATCCCAGCCACCCCATGTAAATAACACCTTTCTACCTTCTAGAGAAGGTAAATTATTTTGATCATCACCAGCTTCAGCCAATCCGGCAAGTGGAGCCGCCATTGTTGCCGCTGCTCCATACTTGAAAAAGTCTGTGATGAACCTTCTTCTGTTTTTTTGCTTGTATTCCATTTGTTTTTGCGTTTACACAATATTAACTAAGTAAAGCTTATCCCTTCAAAACGATTGGTAACCATTTGTCAAAATATCCAATATTTCGAATTGAATCAATCTTTCATGGCTTAATTTAAACACTAAACATTCCCCGTATGAAAAATCAAATCTTCATCTGCATTGTTTTAGGACTACTCAGTGTCTCTAATCACTCTCTCGCCCAAAAAACACAAAAACCTGTTCTTCATGCTAAACATTGGTTGGCTATAACAGGAAAACCACTCGGTGCAACTGCAGGTGCGATGATATTCTCTCAAGGAGGAAACGCAATAGACGCGTCTTGCGCAATGCTGGCTGCAACTTGCACCATGTGGGATGTTCTGAGCTGGGGCGGTGAAACACAAGCACTTATTTATAATCCAAATACGGGTAAAGTCATAGGCATAAATGCACTAGGAGTTGCTCCTTCAGGTGCTACTCCCGCTTACTATAAAGATCAAGGCTATGATTATCCACCACAATTTGGTCCATTGGCTGCTGTTACACCAGGTACACCAGGCGGTCTTATGACGATGCTGGCCGAATACGGGACAATGAGCCTCGAACAAGTATTAGCACCAGCTATGGAGATGGCAAAAGGTTACCCGATTGAAGAACAGACAGCTGGAAGAATTGAAGGTGCTAAAGATCATATTAAAAAATGGCCTTATTCCAAGAAGCAATTCTTAACACATCTTGGATCAGAAGATCGTGAAGCACCCTATGCGGGTGAACTATTTATTCAGGAAGATTTGTTCAAAACGCTTGATAAACTTGTTGAAGCCGAGCGCAAGGCACTTCAAAATGGTAAGAATCGTAAGGACGCCATCTATGCTGCATATGAGTGTTTCTACAGAGGAGATATTGCCGATGACTTTGTAAAAGGAGTGCAGGAACAAGGAGGTCTAATCACCAAAAAAGACCTGGATAAATGGAAGGTGTACATTGAAGAACCAGTCAAAACAGATTATAAAGGGATTGAAGTGTATAAGCTCACCTCATGGGTACAAAGTCCTGTAATGCTACAATCATTGAACATGCTCGAAAAGCTTGATGTAAAGGGAATGGGCTACAATTCCGTCAACTACATTCATAGCCTCTATCAAGTAATGAATCTTGCTTTTGCTGACAGAGATTTTTACTATGGTGACCCCTATTTTCCACCAGAAGAACCAATGGAGGGGCTTCTTTCAAAGGATTATGCGGAAGCTCGTTTAAAAACTATTAACTGGAACAAAAATGATCCAACTATCAAACCAGGAGATCCTTATAAATTTCAAAAAGGAGATAACCCATATTTGAAATATCTCGATCAATGGAGTAACGAACCAAAGCCAGCAGATGAATCAACCGGATATAATATTAATAGCGAGTTTCCAGATAATACCACCAACTATACTGGAACTACATCCATTCAAGCAGCAGATGAGGAAGGCTGGGTAGTCTCCATAACTCCAAGTGGAGGTTGGGTACCAGCGGTAATTGCTGGCAATACTGGAATCGGTTTAAGTCAAAGAGCACAAAGTTTTGTCCTCAATGAAGCTGAGAACCCCTACAATGTGATTGAACCGGGTAAGCGTCCACGGGCAACACTCACGCCCACCATGGCATTGAAAGATGGTAAACCGTTTATTTCCTTTGCAGTGCAGGGAGGAGACTCTCAGGATCAAAACCTCACCCAGTTCTTTTTGAACATGGTTGAATTTGACATGAATGTACAGGAAGCTGCTGAAGCTTCGAACATCAATAGCTTCCAAATGCGCGGTTCGTTTGGTCAACACAAAACAGAGCCCGGTCGACTATTAATCAACGAAGACACTCCTGACTATGTACGTGCCCAACTGCGTAAAATGGGATATAAACTAGAATTCAGTGATAGAACTTCTGGTCCGATTAATGCCATATATTTCGATTGGAAACAAGGATCAATGTGGGGAGGAAGTAGCAACCATGGTGAAGATTACGGAATTGGGTGGTGATTAATCCAATTTTCTGTCCAGTGAATATTTACCACCTCCGCTGATCATCATTGCGACAAATACAATGAAATACATGAGCGCTTTTTCCTTCCTGCCGAAGGGATCATCAGCATGTGTGATGAATGTAGCTGTTGCCATTGTAGCCGAAAGCAGAAACGCTCCAACTCTGGTACCTAAACCTAGAATAACCATGATAGATCCAACAAATTCTCCCAGAGCAGCCAAAATCAATGAGGTTGTAGGCCCAACGCCTAGCGGATCACCAAATTTAAAATCTCCATCTAATACCTTTAGAAATTTGGGATAACCATGGGTTAGCATCATGGCTCCAAAAGCCACACGCGTGATCAAAATAACCAAACTTATACGTGCCTGGTCAATATTAGTATTGAATATTTTCTTGAACATAGCTGAACATTTCAGCAAGATTAGTCTATTCGGAAAAATTGTCCTTCAGTTTTTTGATAAAGGCTCTGCATTTTTCCAGTTGTGGAATTTCAACGAATTCATCGGCGCGATGGGCTTGTGCAATATCTCCTGGTCCACAAATGATACTTTGGAACCCTGCCTCTGAAAACTGTCCTGCTTCAGCTGCATAGGAAACAGCATTGACCGTTGGAAACTCAACCAGAGTTTTAACCAACGTTGTAATTTCCGAATTTGCAGATGTATCTAGTGCCGGGACTGCAGGATGAAATTCTGTCGTTCGTATATTAAATGCATCAAACCTGTTTCGCAACAATTTTACACGCCCTTTACAATATTCATCAAAGTCTAACTTAATACCATCAAGACTGTCTGAGGGGATAGTACGCACATCCCATGTAAATGTGCAAGTATCTGCTACAATATTGGGCGCAATACCTCCCTGGATCATGCCTACATGTATGCTTGTATGTGCAGGATTGAAACGATCATCCATTTGGCCTTTTTGGATGAGGTCATTCATTTTATCCTCCAACCAAATGATCAGACGAGATGCCTCATGTACAGCGCTTACCTCGGTTTTAATTCTACTACTATGCCCTGCCGATCCGTTTACGGTAGTTTCATAGATACATATACCCTTTTGACCAATCGTTGGAACCATACATGTAGGCTCTCCAATTACAGCAAAGGAAGGTCGTTCTCTATAGGTTGATTTGATATGTTCAATGAGCATTGGAGCTCCTTGACAACCTATTTCTTCATCAAACGAAAATGCGAAATATATCGGCTTTTTTAAATTCGCCGATTGAAGTGAATCAGTCATACTCAGGCAGCAAGCCAAGAAACCCTTCATATCGCAAGTACCTCGCCCAAAATACAAATTGTCTTTCTCAACCAACTCAAACGGGTCACGAGTCCAGTCCTGTCCTTCAACAGGAACAACATCCATATGACCTGATAAGATCAATCCCCCATCAACAGCCGGTCCAAATCGACAATGCAAGGCCAACTTATCACCCTGTTCATTGAATGCCCTATGCACTTCAACGCCTCTTTGTTCCAGAAATCCTAAAATCCAGTTTGCAATCTCAAGATTGCTTTGTCCACCAAGGGTTGGAAACGAAACTAGTTTTGCGAGTATATCACCAACTTCCATAGCATTAATCCAAAGGTCGCAGATCTTGAGAGAGATAATTTACACGGGGTGTTGAAGCCAACTTCCCAATTAATCCAAGCAAATCAACGTAGTTAGTAATAATGTCTTTTTCGTAGCTCAGCTTCATAGATTTAAGCTCGGTGACATAATCGATCAAATCAACAAAATCCTCAATGTTTTCAACATTGACCTCTCTGATTACTTTTTGATATTTCAATAAAGCTTTATCAATAAGTCTCAATCCGGCTTGTGCACGCTGAAAAGTCTGAATAAAACCGTCTTTCTCCAAACCCACATCCTCATTTTCCTCACTAATGCTTTGCTCACGTTCAATCAACTCCAATTTCTCTCGTTGCAGTTTTGGTCTATCTGTATTAAAAACGGGAATATTTAGACCTACTTGAAATCCCAACTGTTCATTAAAAGCATTATCTGAATTCGCATCATACTCAGCTTGAACAAAACCAATATTACTCCATGATCGAGCTTTCTCTAACGAAAAATCTTTTTCAGCCAGATCGTGCCGGTTTTGAGCAAGCGTGACACTCAATAGGTTAGCCGAGTCCAATGACATAATCACTGAATTCATTTGAGGTAATCCGATCCATTCAAAATCGAAGTAAAGGGAATCTGCTTCTAAAAGGCCTGTAATTCTCTCCAGGTCAAATGCCAATCCTTGCCTTCTCAACTCCAGCTTCAACTTGAGCTCATCAAGTCTCATGAGATCTGAAAGACTATTTTGCAATTGGAACTTTTGATCAAGTTGACGGGTAACTTCATTTAATAGTTGTCCATGCTCGACAAGAAATCGATACGATATTAATCGGTTGTATCTGGTAACAAGTTCTTTATTTAACTCACTCAAATACTGTGATTTAACAAAAATAAGCTGAGAGGAATGATAGTTTCGATTCGCCTTCATTTCGGCAGGATTCAATATCCCCAACCTGAATCGATAGTCATCGGGCGAAAGGCCAAGGTCATTTGTTCGAATCCGAACTTCCATTTCCCGTAGAATCGGAGATCTATACACATTCTGCTCAAGGTATTGGACTTGCCCAGCAATGTTCTTTACCTTCATTACTTCATGAGCATGCTTTAGATAGTCTGACGCTGACTTTTGAGACTTTGCTGCTAAACAACAGAATAGGCTAACAAGTAGTAGATACTTATTCATTCTTCAAGAAAACAAAAACCTTTTCTCCATTGAGAAAATTGTTATCTGGAGGAATACTCACAAATACCTCCTGACCGTAAGATTTGACATCCCTCATTGGATTAATCATCTCCGGATATGCAGTAACACGCGCGCCAAGCTCCTTGATTACTCCTTCCACTGCATACATCCGATTGGTAGATTCGACCATCACCGGATCTCCAGCCTTTAGGTCAGAAACATTTCTTTCGCTTAGATAAGCTTTTATCACGCTTGGATGCGAATCATATATGGAAAGTACAGTTTTATATGGAGGTACCAATTCACTTAGTTGAACGTTTACGTTACCAATGGTTCCACTATTACTGGCATATCGCTTCAATTGTAGAGATTCCTCCTTCAGGATCTTCAACTCCTTAATTAAAATAACTTCTTCGGCCTTGAGCAAAGAAGTGTCTTTTTCAAATTTGCTATGCAACTCAATTTTTTCAGCCTGTATGTTCTCCGTCAGCTCGTTGAGTTCCTTTTCAACTATTGCAATTTTCATTGCACTAATAGTATCTGCACTCAGATTGGTTTCAATCCCAGTCATTTCGGAGAATTGCTTCATTTCAGCCTTATCAATATTTGATTCCAGACTCATGATTTCCTTCCTGGCCTCAAGTGCAGATCTTTTTTGTTGAAAATCGGACTCCAAACCACTTCTTCGTAAACGATATGCTGCATATACACCATCTCTTCTAATCTGAAGTTTGGTAATGTCATTTTGAAGTTTTTCAAGGTCAAAAGCCAAATCAGGTCTTTCCACCTCTAGTAATAGATCACCTTTGGTTACCTCTTGACCAGGTGAGACATGGATTTTGGAAATCATAACCGGTTTATGAAAGCTAACAGCTGTCACCTGACTATCAACCTGAGCAACCATCGCTTGTCTTCCATCTTTGAATAAGGTGGATGCCACCAATAGGATCAAACCAATTCCTAACCATATGACGAAAAAAAAGTATCTCTTGAACATCTCTTTAGAGCTGATTTCCAGATTTTCGTTTACTTACTCTTACTTCCTTGAATATCCCAGGTTGAACTAGACGATCATATAAGCTATTATGATCCTCTCCTTCCTTTAGACTTATGAGATATTCGATTCGATTGGTACCTTCCTCATTTCTCTTTCGCGCACTAAAATTGAAATCTTCACAAACTTCTGACAAAATCGATTCGATTTCCGGCACTTCATCTTCATACCAGAAAATTACTTCATAGACCGTTTTATGCTTTGTTCCGAAATTAGAAAAATGAAGCAAAAAAGCTGTTATACAGAAAATAACAGTACCCGCAATGCCGATTGCATATCCATAAACTCCCATGGCAATACCCACTGAAATTCCGGCAAACATAAAAATGATATTACGTGGATCCTGAATGTGTGTTCGGAACCTTATGATTGCTACGGCTCCAATTATTCCAAATCCAACAGCCAGATTATTGCCAACAGCCATCATGATCATGGCTGTAACAACTGAACTTAGCACCATTGCCTGGAAGAAGGTATTTGGAAACTGCTCACCACGAAATGTAATGAAATAGGTAAATGCGATCATACCACTCAGTACAAACGCTAAGAGCAATGAAAACAATGCTACCTCAAAAGATGGAAAGTTGTAGAAGCTGGATCCTTCAAAAAATTTCTCAATCATGATTAACAATCATGTAACAATGAATTAATGCGACGGCAACATTAGCCTATTTTACACTTTAACTGAAAGAAAAAGAGAATGATTTTGTCCATGAGGAACATATCATACAAACCTTGATGTTATCTTGACCAGATCTATCTCAATTTGGAAATGATTCAAACAATCAAATTTCTTCAGTCGATCAAAGCAAACAATGATCGCGACTGGTTTCATGCCAATAAGAAACAGTATGAAGCATCTTATCAGGAAGTTCTTGATCTTATAGACCATGTTAAAACACTTTTATGTGAGCATGATGTCCTAGTTGACCGAAGTGCCAGAAAGTCAGTTTTTCGTATTTACAGGGATGTTAGATTTAGTAAGGATAAATCTCCCTATAAAACATACTGGGGTGGTAGCTTCAAAAGAGCCGGAGATGATAGACGTGGTGGGTACTATCTTCATATAGAACCAAATAACACGTTTCTCGCTGGCGGTTTCTTCGCCCCAAATGCACAGGACTTATTACATATCAGGAAACAACTCGAGCTGGACGCGGATCCACTTCGGCAAGTAATTGAATCTCAGCATTTCATTCAGCACTTCGGTGAACTGAAAGGTGATCAGGTAAAAACAACACCTCGAGGATTTCCAAAGGATCATCCTGATCTTGATCTAATCAAGCACAAATCCTTTATTGTAAATAAATCGTTCGACAATAAAGATGTACAAAATGCAAGCTTTCCAGATAAAATAAATAAGGAATACCAGGCAATGCGGACATTCTTTGACGTCATGACCGACTATTTAACAACTGATTTAAATGGAAATAGCTTGATATAGTTATTATCTTGCAATTCCTACAAATCAACTAAATGTTATGAATAAATTATTCTTACTTCTCGGCTTGTCAATAAGTCAAATTTTATGTTTCGGTCAATCTGATTCTGAATTGTATGGCGCCTGGAAATTTGAGTCCGAAGATGGGAATGGTGAAAAGATCATCTGCATGGTGACCATCACATCATCACATCAGGTAGCGACCCAATTCAAAAAAGACGGAACTTTTATCAGTACCAATGGAGGCTCCTGGTCTCTTGAGGGAAATACCATATCTGAAACAGTCGAATTCGATACGCGTGATACTTCCCGTGTTGGAGGCACCTATTCATTCGATTATGAGCTATCTGGAAACCAGCTCAAAGTGATTGACAGTGATGTCATATGGGATAGAGTAGATAACGGAAATCCGGGCGCATTGGCTGGAGCCTGGTTGATGAGTGGTCGAAAATCTGGAGATGAGATCAGAACAAGAGATACTTCTGGACCTAGGAAAACGATGAAAATACTCTCAGGAACCCGATTTCAATGGATTGCTTACAATACTGAAACTAAACAGTTTATGGGGACCGGAGGCGGTACCTATACAACCATCGACGGTAAGTACACAGAAACGATCGAATTCTTTTCAAGGGATAAAACAAGAGTAGGTATGTCTCTGGAGTTTGATTATGAGCTTATCGATGGTGCATGGCATCACTCTGGCAAAAGCAGTCAAGGAAAGCCGCTTTATGAAGTTTGGAGTCAACGCAAATAAACAATTTGCCAAACCAATCATTATTTCAGTTAATTTTTATACTAGCAATAGGCCTTATAATTTTATTGCCCTTATCTAGACTGGCAATATTATATAGATCACTGCCCTATTAGTACCGAACAAATAGGCATAAAAAAAGGGATGTGAAATCACATCCCATCTTCTAAAATCTTTTATCTGGTCACTTAGGCAGCACCGTGTTTCTCGGCCCAACTAGGTAATTTTACTTCCTTGATTTCAGCGTGTCCGCAATAAGAACACTTATACATTCTTTCAGCTTTTCCAGCTTCTGTACCAGTAGGTTCCTGAATTATGTTCTCGCTGGTTTCTTTCAATGTTCTGAAGTTACAGCTTGGACATACCAACGCTTTCTCCAGAATGTCATATTGCTTGATCACCGTTTCTCCTGAGTCATCATCAATCCAAACATCAAAATCAGCTTCCAGATTATCTTCCTTCTCAACCATTTCAGGTGTTAGAAATTCATCTTCTTCCAACTCATTAAGTAACCTCATCGGTTTACCGCTTTTAGGCGACTTGAATTGAGCAAATCGGATATTCTTCAATTTCTTTTCCAAGACATTGGGATAATAATATTTTAAAAATGCCCAAAACGCATATCCAATAACGAAGGACAACATGAAACTCATGAATCCTACAAAAACAAACATATACGTCTTTGCAATTCCAAGCCATCCCGAAATGACATTGAATCCCATAAAAAAAGCTGCTGCCGCGATTAGGATTGCAGTTCTTCTCCATGCTGTAGACTCATTACTGTATGCAAATTTGTATTTATCAGCTCTGTCTCTTTTCGAACCTAACTGAATGGAATATAAAATTTGATTGATAATGGCGAAGGCTAAAAAAGCCAATGCAGCCATTTCAGAAATTTCGAACCAATGCGATTCAAGTGTTTTCATGATTTACAAGTAAGAGTTTTCGTTGGTTAAAGTAAGGTATTGCTATGGATTTATATCCTTAATCAAGGCTAAATCTAATAAGTTTGTTTCAAAAATAGGATGTATTTATAACATTTACAGTGTTGTTAAGACATCTTATGCACTTATGGAAATCCTTGGCATTGATATTGGCGGAACTGGTATAAAAGGAGCTATCGTGGATACCTCTAAGGGTGAGTTAGTTACAGACCGTTATAGACTTGAAACTCCACAACCAGCTACTCCCGAAGCAGTAGTAGAAACTGTAAACGACTTAGTCGAGCATTTTAACTGGAACGGATATATTGGCAGTGGATTCCCCGCAGCAATGAAACATGACGTGGTAAAAACCGCATCGAATATCACAAAGGAATGGATTGGTCTGAACGCAGCTCAGCTCATTATGGCTAAAACCGGCTGTCAAGCGCATTTGGTCAATGATGTGGACGCAGCTGGGTATGCCGAAATCAAACACGGAGCAGGTAAGGGTAACACGGGGACAATCATCGTGCTGGCTGCAGGTACAGGAATTGGCTCTGCAATATTCACTGAAGGCATCCTCTACCCTAACACCGAACTTGGTTTTGTCATGGTCAATGACATTTATGGTGAACATTATGCATCAAATGCTGTCAAAGAGCGTGAGAGCCTGAAATGGCGTGAATGGGCCTCAAGATTCAACGAGTACCTTCTACGGGTTGAATCTCTATTTTGGCCGGATCTGTTTATTCTTGGAGGGGGCGTTTCAAAGAAATTTGAAAAATTCAGTGAATATTTTACCACGGAAGCCCCAGTGGTACCTGCTACAATGAAAAACAATGCAGGGATCATTGGAGCAGCTGTTGCCGCCAGGCATCATTTCACCAAATAACTACCATTCCGTATGAAAAATACCGTCCTTGTCAATTCGCTCATAGGTATGCGAACCAAAGTGATCACGCTGCGCTTGAATCAAATTCAAGGGTAATCGACCAGATTTGAATGCATCAAAGTAGTTGAGACAAGAAGACAATGACATCATAGGTATTTCTTTTGAAATGGCATATTGCAGCACTTTTCTTGCTCCTGCCACAGCCCCTTTCACTTTTTCTGAAAATTCTGAATCCAGTAACAAGCTTTTGAGCTCTCCGTTTCGATCGTAAGCTTTTCGCATATCCTCCAATAATGCTGCACGAATAATACATCCTCCACGCCATATTTTAGAAATACGCTCCATGTCTAACTCATAATTGTACTCCTTTGATGCGACGGCCAACTGCGTCATTCCCTGTGAATAAGTGACGATATAAGCAAAGAATAAGGCTGACTCCACATCTTCGACAGATAATTCATTATCGCCCATTGAACGCTTCCCATAAATCTTCTCAGCTTCAATTCTTGTGTCTTTCTGAGAAGATAATTGTCGCATTGCTACGGCACTGTCGATAGCCGGAATCGATACTCCAAGGTCCATTGCATTTTGAGATGTCCACTTTCCTGTGCCTTTCTGCTTGGCCTTGTCAAGAATCATGTCAACAAGATCGCCTCCAGTCACATCATCCTTCTTTGCAAAAATATCTGTAGTGATATCCACTAAAAAGGATTGTAGACGTCCTTTATTCCATCCGTCAAATGTTTGATGTAGTGCCTCATTTGAAAGCCCAAGTCCCTCTTTCATCACCTGATAAACTTCAGAAATTAACTGCATCAACCCATATTCTATTCCATTGTGAACCATTTTCACATAGTTCCCAGCTGAGCCATTCCCCATAAAGTCAACACATGGCTCACCATCTACTTTAGCCGCTGTGGCTTCAAAAACAGGTTTAATGATTTCCCAGGCTGCCTTGTTTCCTCCAGGCATGATACTTGGACCAAACCTTGCTCCTTTCGCTCCTCCTGAAACACCTGATCCCATAAAATGAATTCCTTTTTCGTGTAAGGATTTGAACCGTCTATCCGTATCGGGGAAATATGAATTTCCTCCATCAATAATCAGATCACCTTTATCAAGAAGTGGTAACAAATCATTGATTACAGCATCCACCGGGCCACCTGCAGGGACTAACAACATGATCTTTCTAGGAGTGCTTAACTTTTTGACAAATGTCTCTTTCGATGTAGTGCCATCGACATTTTTACCCTCTCCCTCTTCCCTAAGTGCATTAACTTTAGCTTCATCGGTATCCAGACCAAATGCTGAAAACTCGTGATCCGCAACATTTAAAATGAAATTGCGACCCATTACTCCAAGACCAACCAAGCCAAAATCATAACCTTGCTCCATGCCAAAATCCTATTTATGAGAATTACAAAAAATGTTTAATTCAATTCAAATCTATCACTAAATTGCTGGTTCAATTAAGAGCACACAAAGTAATTCAAGATTAATGTTGAATTGTTTCAATGTGCGAATTACCTATGAATATTTTGGAAAATCAAGTTTTAGTCATATTTGGAGCATCGGGAGACCTTACAAAACGTAAGTTGATCCCAGCAGTCTTCAATCTCTTTTGTCAGGGATTTCTTCCTGATCACTATGCCATTCTTGGAATAGGTCGAAGTGAATATTCTGATGAATCCTTTCGTAAGCAGGCTGTAATCGATAATCCGCATTTAAATAAGCAAGATATCGCAAATGAGAAGTTGGAAGAATTTGCCGAATTGATTCATTACCAATCATTGAACACCAAAGAACAGTCATCCTACCAACTTTTGGTTGACAAACTAGAGTCCGTTCAAATTGGACATGACATCCCAAAAAATATCATTTTCTATCTCTCAACACCCCCGAGTCTCTATGCTGTCATTGCTCAAAACCTTGCAAGTTATCAACTCAATACTCAGGACAATGGATGGAAAAATCTTATTGTAGAAAAACCGTTTGGATATGACCTGGTATCCGCTAGAGAACTTAATGCCCAATTATTGGAGTACTTCAAGGAAGAACAGATCTACAGAATCGACCATTATTTAGGGAAAGAAACTGTCCAAAACTTAATGGTCACCAGATTTGCGAATAGCATTTTTGAACCCTTATGGAATCGCAATTATATCCATCGTATTGAGATAACTTCTGCAGAAAGTGTTGGCGTAGAAAAGCGAGGTGGGTACTACGACGGTTCCGGTGCTCTGCGAGATATGATTCAAAATCACTTGCTACAGCTTGTTGCATTGGTGGCGATGGAGCCGCCTAGCAAAATGGAAGCCACTGCTATCCATAATGAAAAGCTCAAACTGTTTCAGTCTTTCAGACCATTAACTCAAGAGGATATTCACAAAAATGTAATAAGAGGACAATATATGGCTTCTCACATCCGGGGAGAGGACGAAATGGCGCCTGGATATCGTGAAGAAGAAGGCGTAAATCCCGAATCTCGTACGGAAACCTATGCCGCCTTGAAATTCTACATTGACAACTGGAGATGGGCGGATGTACCCTTTTATATCAGATCAGGGAAGCGCCTTCCAACCCGAGTCTCAGAGGTAGTCATTCATTTTAAACCCAATCATCACCATCTATTTCAGCAAAGTGGTCTGGTCAACTCGCAAAACATGCTTGTTTTTAGAATTCAGCCTAATGAAGGGGTATTACTAAAATTTGGATTGAAAGTGCCTGGCTCTGGTTATGAGGTAGAAAAAGTTAACATGGACTTCCATTATGATGAGCTTGCCAATGCGTATGTACCTGAGGCTTATGAGAGACTCATCCTTGATTGCATGCAAAGTGATGCGACACTATTTGCCAGAGGGGATAGTGTGGAGGCTGCATGGGAATTTGTAGATCCTATTTTGAACGCTTGGCAGCATGATCCAAGCATACCGATATATGGATACCCTTCCGGCACCTGGGGTCCCGATAATGCCGATGAACTCGTCGAAGGTGAAAATATGATCTGGCGATATCCTTGTAAAAATTTAACTGATGATGGTAATTTCTGCGAATTATGAGTCCAACGATTAATGTGTATCCAACCGGCGAGGAAGTAGCCCAGGTATTTGCAAAATTTCTTGCGGACTTTATCAACAAAGGTCGGTGCAACATCGCTTTATCGGGTGGGTCCACACCGAAACGATTGTTTCAGATCTTAGCGGAGAGCTACAACCAATCCATAAACTGGTCAAATGTTCATTTCTATTGGGGAGATGAACGGTGCGTACCCCCTGGTGATTCGGAAAGCAATTATTTAATGACAAGTAAAAATCTCTTTGATCATATCTCAATACCAAGTGAAAATATACATCGGGTACTTGGCGAAAATGATCCGGCTGGAGAAGCCATTAGATATGGTCAGGAAATTGAAAAAAACCTCAGGCATCAAAATGGTATTCCGCAGTTTGATTTGATTATACTGGGCATGGGAGATGATGGACACACAGCCTCAATATTTCCACATGAAATGAGACTCTTGACAGATCCAAATACATGCGTTACGGCAACTCACCCAACAAGTGGACAAATTAGAGTTTCATTAAGTGGTTCAGTAATTAACAATGCTTCCACTGTTGTATTTTTAGTCACAGGAGAAAAAAAGAAAGAAAAGGTTGACACCATACTAAATGATCAACATGATGCCGAAATATATCCGGCTTTCTACATTCGACCGAATCAGGGTAAACTGATCTGGATGCTTGATCAAACCGCAAAGCCAATTTAGATGTCAAAAGTATTCATTGTGATGGGTGTCACTTGCTCGGGGAAGAGTACGATTGGAAATTTATTGGCAGCTTCACGCGGTTGCTCATTTTATGATGGTGATGATTTTCATCCCACTGAGAATGTTGCCAAAATGAGTCAGGGAATACCTTTGAATGACACAGATCGAGTTCCCTGGCTTGAAAGCTTAGCTCAACTGGCTAAAGACAATCTTGAATCAGGTGGCGTTATTGCGTGCTCAGCTTTGAAATCAGCTTATAGAAATATTTTGAGTGTTTCTGAGGATGTAATATTCGTTTACCTTGAAGCATCTAAAGAACTTATCAAGGAAAGGATTAAAGCCAGAAAAGAGCATTTCATGCCTGAGGCGCTGGTAGATTCTCAATTTGATGCACTGGAAGTGCCAAAGGACTGTTTGACCATATCCGTCACCAACAGCCCATCTGATATCGTCCAATTCATCAATAACAATTATCCGAACGCAACCTAGACAAACACCAATTCATTAATGCGCATTTTTTTGGTAATGTGCTCAGGTTCTTCTGTTACTTCTATCGTTTCAAAGTCTGGCAATAAGTACATACTTTCATGGTAAAAATTGACCAGTTCCATTATTTTATTGTAGTCCGAAGCAGTTATTGAGTACTGATGGCAATCAAATCGGTTCATGACCAAAAACTGTTTACTATGTCCAAATTGAAGGGGAGTCATAGCGATTTTTTGTTAGCGGATATTCTTGAAAAATATACTAAAAGTTTCGGTTAAAAACACTGACTTTCTTCAGGAACAACAGCTCAAAATAGATTCGTTTTATCGAAACACGTTACCTTGCAGTCAAATTGATTTTCAAAATGAAAAAAGCAGAAATACATACGAAAAAGGGAGTGATGAAGATCGAGTTTTACGAGAATGACGCTCCTAACACTGTTAAGAATTTTATTGACCTATCTGAAAAAGGATATTATGACGGGCTGACCTTTCATAGGGTTATTCCTGATTTTGTAATTCAAGGAGGATGCCCTGATGGAACTGGTGCCGGTGGTCCTGGCTACAACATTGATTGTGAACTGGATGGCGACAATCAATTTCATGACAAAGGTGTTTTGTCTATGGCACACGCTGGTCGAAATACAGGAGGGTCACAATTCTTTATTTGTCATAGCAGAAATAATACTGCTCATCTTGATCGCAATCACACTTGCTTTGGCAAGGTTGTAGAAGGAGTCGATGTAATTGATCAAATCAGTCAAGGTGATGTTATGGACAAAGTGGTAATTACAGAAGAATAATATAGCATTAATAGGATTAGATGGCCATTTCAATGTATTTTGGAATGACCATTTTTATTTTACCACCTCATGAAATCCGTATTCAAGTCATTCTTGTTTTTCATTCTGGCTGTGGTCCTAATTAATAAGGTTTCGTCTTTCCTCGATAAAGTTGATTTCTCCGCTCCACTCTGTATCGATGAGGTTTCTGTTGACTCATTACAACTTGACCATAATTACACAAGAGCTTGGTCCGATGCATATGAAAAATATTGCATGGATTATTATGCCAGCAACGCCCTTTACCTGGAAAGCAAAGCTGACCGTGAACGAATAACTTTTCCCAAAGATTACTACACTTTTGCTCAATATTGGGGAGACCTATACAGACAACTCATTGAGAACAATGAACAACGGCTGGATTACATTGCCGATTCTCTTGTCGTTCAAGCTGCAATTGAAGGCATTACAGGTAGACGATTTGCTGAAATGATCGTGACTTTTGTTCAGGACATACCTTATAGCTATGTTCAAACGGAACCTTGCGAAGAAAGCGAGACAAATGGGAAACCGTGTCTCGATGGAATTGAATACGGGATTATTTCACCCATTGAATTCTTACACACGCTTTATGGTGATTGCGATACCAGATCAGTATTGCTGTATTGCTTATTAAACAGATTTGGATTTGAAACGCTCGTTGTAGTCAGTAAAGAGTATAAACATGCCATGATTGCTGTGAATATTCCCTCTGCAGGGGATTTCCTGATACATGAATCCAAGAAATACTATTTTTGGGAAACAACACATACCGGCTGGCCTATAGGCATGTTGCCTCCAGATGTGAATGAGGTTGATTATTGGGAAATAGCGATATGAACTATAGAATTGCACTCCTTGGGTTATTAGAAATAGTATCAGCTCTTAGTATTGGTGTTGTTATTCTGGCAATTACCTATATGATCGTAAAGCGCGTAGGTCGTAAATATTATGATATTGAACACGGCAATACCGCCTACAGTATTTTTACAGCCAGCATCATGTTCTCTGTAGGTTATATGGTTAGCAGTGTTATCCAGCCATTGATTTCCTCCTATAGGTTGATGAGCACATCCAATGAAAATTTAACATTAGCCTGGAAATACATTTCACAAGGATTCATTTATATCGGTATCGCTTACATCTCCAGTCTTCTGATTGGGCTGATTAGCACCGCACTTTATGCGCGAATAACCCCAATTGATGAATTTGAGGAAATCAAAAACAACAATGTGGGTGTGGCAATTGTAGTAAGCAGTATCATCATTACCTTAACGTTAATGAGTAAAAGCGGCGTGACACTCTTGATTGAATCCATTATTCCATATCCGGAATTAGGCCCCAGGTGATATTTAGAATAGAATCAAATCACAATAAGAAAGTCCGCATATCACTCTAGGAATGGTCATGTTGACCAAAAGAGATAGATCATTCCATCATAAGAGCAAGTCATGTCGACGAAAGGAGACATCTATTCAACATTCTAAAATATCTATCCTTTCCTCACCCATTTCTTGGGTAATTGCTTTAGTAATGCTCTTCTAAACAAATGATAATCAACCGTTATGGTGTGGCGTGGTGTTTTCACCTGTTTGTAATGCGGATTTTTCACTTCCTTTTCCACCAAAACCTTGATATTTTCAGGCCGTTCCCATTTGCCTACTAGTTGTCGGGCAATGATCTTGGACTGGAGCTCTGCCCCTGGCCATATACACCCAAGCGGCTGAAAAAGCCCAACAAAGAATACATCCGAAAACTCAGGATGCATCATTTTCAAATAGAGCGGCACTTCTCCTTCTGAGTAGTCAATAAGGTTTTTATCCAGAAACGGATGAGTAATTTTATATCCTGTACATGCAATGACTACATCAAATTCTTCTGCACTCCCATCATCAAAATGTATCGTTTTACCCTCAAACCTTTCTATATCGACTTTGGGATGAACTTTTCCATGTCTTATTTTATATAATAATTCATCATTGGTTGTCGGGTGAACAGCGCCAAAAGGAAGATCCGGTTTTTGGAGTCCATATTTTTCATTTGACCCCAACATAATTTTAAGTAGTATTTCACTCAGCTTGTTACGCAATCCTATGGGCAGCCACTTCATCCCACTGCCGACAACATCAGTTGGTTTCCCAAAGAAAAACTTTGGAATAATCCGATACCCCCTCCTCATGCTGATCGCTGTACGATTACTGACCCTACTGGTCTCAACAGCCACGTCACAGGCAGAGTTTCCACCACCAATTACAAGAATCCGCTTGTTCCTGAAGGGTTCAGCTTTTTTGAACTCGTGAGAATGAATGAACTCACCAGAAAATTCACCCGGATATTTAGGTATTCTGGGGTTCCAATGATGTCCATTACAAACTACGAGATCCGTAAATTCTTCCTGCCACCTGGCTCCTTCGGCTTCTAGTTCAACTAACCATTTATTCTGACTCTCCCTATGAGCGTATAGCACTTTGGTACTAAAAGCAATGTGCTCTTCCAATCGAAAGCGCTTGGCATATGCTTGAAAATATGCAGCAAGTTGCTCATGGGATGGGTAATCAGGTATTGTAGGATCGAATTCATCAAAAGGATAATCTGCATACTGCGATAAAGACCTGGAACTAATAATGTGCGTAGTTTCAAAAACACTGGAATGACTTTCCTCTTCGGAATAAAGCCAGTTTCCTCCTACCCGATCATTGACATCAAAGCATTGTACATCCAATCCTTCATCCAAAAGATTTTTCAACGCGGTAATTCCCGATGGCCCGGCCCCAATAACACAAATTCTTCTTTGCATGAATAGTTAACTCAAAGTCCTAATGATAACGTTTTAAACATAGTGCCATCTGAAATATTACACCCCTTACTTAACATTTCAAATAGCTCCACTTCTCGCGTTTTAGTATACACTTTATTTTGAGTGAATATTTTAATGCCCTTCTGCTTCTTAGCCAATGCTTCACTAATCTGATCTCGTTGAGTAAAGTCAATCACAACATCAGCGTCTTTTTCTAAGCCAACTAGCACCATCTTGTCTTCCAGGCATTGAAAACAATAAAGGAAACCAGAAGTGATCATGTCGATGAATTTTATTTTACGTAGTACTCCCTCCATGACAACATCGCTGAATGCATCTACGATTTGTTCAGCTTTATCAGGCGCTTGTTCCTTGAGATTTACCCATTCATCAGCTGTAATTCCATTGACCACTAAAAAATCAACAAACTCCTTCTCCAACTCATGGAGTTCATCTGTCGTTAATCTTCGATACTTCATGTTCGATCATCTTAAATTGCGAATCTAGCAAAAGAGAATGAAGTTCCTCATAGACGAAAACCTACCCCCAGAAATTCCACGACTTTTCCTTGAACGGGGATATTATGCAGTTCATATAAATGATCTCAAAACGTCATCCATTACTAAAATATCGGATGATCGCATCAGACATTTCTCATTGTTCAAAAACTACGTCGTAGTTACCAAGGATGATGACTTTGTCAAAAGCTATGTCAGTCGAAGAGTCCCAGAGAAGGTTGTGTTCATTTACCACTCTGGAATTAAAAAGGAGCTTATTGAAATAGTACACAAGCATCTGGATAAGGCTATTGAGTTAATAAGGGCTTCAGATTTTGTGGAATTAAATGAACAAGGTGCACGTGTAGTTTGGTAGTGTATAATATTATAAAATATGAGCTGAGTCGACATGACTTACTGCATCACAACGGCTATAGCTAATCTGCTTCATGCATCATTTCTTGATTTATGACAGACCTGTTAACAGGGATTTCTATAAAAAAGGTAGTGCCTTTATCATGATTGGAATCAAAATACAGTCTACCGGAATGATCGTCAATAATTCCTTTGGCAATAGACAATCCCAATCCAGTCCCTAAACCCACCTCCTGTGTTGTGAAAAATGGGTCAAAAACTTTAGAATGTATTTCCTCCGATATTCCTTTTCCTGTATCACTAATCGTGATTTGTACCCAGTCGTCGTTCATCAGTTTCATGCCAATATCAATGCTGCCTTTATCCTCAATAGCCTGAATGGCGTTGGATAATAAATTTACAAATACCTGATTAATTTTACTCAGTGAACACTCCACAGACGGAATCTCGCTATAGTGCTTGCTAATTCTAATTCTACCTCCATGCTTGCCTTTAAGCAAAACAAGCGTCGCTTCAATGCTTTTTGTGAGATCAGCATGGATATAATGATCTTCATCCACCCTAGAAAAAAGCCTGAGCCCTTTGACGATTTCTGCAGTTCGTTCAGCGCCATACCTGATTGATGAAATGAGTTGATTCACCTCTTCCCTGGCTTCATTGTACAATTCTGCCAACCCTGTATTCTCTTCATCCTGCAAAAACTCAATTAACTCTTCTCGAGCGAATTGCTTTTTTCTTGAAATCGTTTGCTTGAGCTTATGCAACAAATTCACCTTCTCAGCACTATAAGCTTCAATTTCTACCAGGTTTTCTTGCAACCCATTGATGCTACCCAGAATGAAATTAACAGGATTGTTGATCTCATGCGCAAT
>JAGDZR010000004.1:0-186002 GCA_049115695.1 Cyclobacteriaceae bacterium
GTCATGGAAACGCTCACTGTAAGCACTCCTTCAGACAGGCTGGAAATATCCAGGTCCGTAATGGTGGTTGGATCAGAATATGCCTGATCATTGAGTAAAATGCTGCCACCATTGTCACTGGTGATGGTGTAGCTGTAGGTGGTGTTTGTACTTTCTCCTCCTGATAGTGTGAAACTGATCGTCTGATTACCATGGGCAACTGTATCAATGGCAACACTGTAACCCGATGGTGCTGTGCCATCATAACTGCTCGTTGCAGTTACGGCAGTTCCTTCATTCCCCAAACTGTCAGTCATGGAAATACTCACAGTTAACACCCCTTCAGACAGGCTGGAAATATCCAGGTCAGTAATGATGGTTGGATCAGTATATGCCTGATCGTTTAACGAGACACTGCCACCATTGTCACTGGTGATGGTATAACCGTAAGTGGTGCTCTCACTTTCTCCTCCTGATAGTGTGAAACTGATCGTCTGATTACCATGGGCAACTGTATCAATGGCAACACTGTAACCTGAGGGTGCTGTTCCGTCATAACTGCTTGTTGCAGTTACAGCAGTTCCTTCATTCCCCAAACTGTCTGTCATGGAAACGCTCACTGTAAGCACTCCTTCAGACAGGCTGGAAATATCCAGGTCCGCAATAGTTGTTGGATCAGTATATGCCTGATCATTGAGTAAAATGCTGCCCCCATTGTCACTGGTGATGGTGTAGCTGTAGGTTGTGTTCGTACTTTCTCCACCTGATAGTGTAAAGCTGATCGTCTGATTACCATGGGCAACTGTGTCGATTGCAACACTGTAACCTGAGGGGGCTGTTGAATCAAAGTACTTACTTGTGCTCACGGCTTCCCCAACGTTTCCAAGGCTATCCGTCATGTTAACGCTGATAGTCAGTAGACCATCGGTCAGAGAGCTGATATCAATATTATTGACTGATGTAGGATCAGAAGTGAAGTCAATAGCTGTGGCATTTAACGTACCTCCACCATCGCTGGTAATGGTATAACTGACTTTACTATTTGTTTCACCTCCAGAAACAGACAAGTCAATTGTCTGATCTCCAGATGCAAGTGTATCCACTACTACACTGTAACCGATAGGTGAAGTTTGATCAAAATACCCTTGCGCTGAGACAGTATCACCTTTATTGTTTGCACTATCTATCATCACCAGCTTCATGGTGAGTAACCCTTCAGAGAGACTGCTAATATCAACCCCTGTAACAGTTAATGGATCTGAGGTATAGTCTTGTCTGGTTAAACTAATCGACCCACCACCATCACTGGATATTTCATATTCATATCTGCTGTTCGTTTCCCCATTTTGAATAGTGAAATCCAATGTGGATAAACCTTGAGATATGGTATCGAAACTGACAGAGTAGCCAGTTGGAATCAAGTCATCCAACAAAAGCCACGAGTTGTTGGCCTGTCCTGTCGTTGAGGAATTACCGGCAGTGTCATAAACACTATTGGCTATTGGGTCTATTGCCAAGGTTTGTGAACCGTCCGGAGCACCAATGAAGTCAATGTTGAAATCAACGTCGGTCTGACCGGCAGTATGACCTACCGAAATTGTATTGATGCTTGCATTCCCTGAAGTCAATGTCACATTGAAATCGGCCGATTGTAGTCCTCCTGTTTCATCATTGTTGGCATAGACCGCTTCGTCAAAGCTTACGGTAAAAGTGTATCCGTCAACATAACCTCCTTCATAAAAATTACCGATGATTTCTGCAGGTCTGTTATCGTTCATTGGAATTTCAAAATCATCTGAAGACAATTGACTTCCACCATGTGCATCAAACACTGAATTGTCATCCGCGGGCCGAATCGTCATCGTTTGATCACCATCGGATAGATCATTGTAGGTAATCCCACTGACAGTGACTATATTGCTTCCCGCTGTATGAGTCACTGTATAGCCTGTCACACCGGTACTGCTCGTTACATTAAAATCAGCGGTTGTAAGGTTTCCGGTAGCATTGCTGTTGGCATATACACCTTGATTAAAAGTGACTGTCAAGGTGCCATTATCCTGAGATAGTGCATGATCAATTATTGTCGGGGCTATACTGGTGGGAATAGTGGAAAGCACATAATTCGACTCAACTCCATTAAGCGTCATTTGCGCATTGCTACCAAATCCATTTGAAGACACATCAATTGGATCTGCTCGGGCATTGTTGGCTCCCGGCACTCCCTGATCAAATTTGTAATAGGCCAATAAATCAGCCTGTGATCCAGGTGTTGATATACCATTAGCTGCCTGGCTCAAAATCTGGTCCATAGACCTGCCAGTTGACCAGACGGACAACTCATCCATTTGTCCATCGAAATAATGCTTGATCGTGCCACCCTCTTCCTGAAGAGCTCCTATCAAGACATTTGATCCCGAAGGAGCATCTACCGACCCAGACAATGGAGTTGCATCTCCTGCAACACCGTTTACTATCATGACCAAATCAGCACCACCACTCACCATCGCTACATGATTCCATTTTGACCAGCTAAACTGATTGGTGCTTATCGCAGTGTCATAGGAGCTTCCACTCCCCCAAACACCAAGCACATGTCGGCTAGGTAATAACAACAGCTCGAAAACACCATTTTCAGCACTTGTCGCCCTTCTTTTTGAGATGATGGAAAGTGTATCAGTCATATTGGTATATTCCGGCTTTACCCACGCCGCTATGGTCATGGCTGATCCATTCGCTGAAGCAGGTGTCCAGCTTCCAACCTCAGTGAGATAATCACCACTGGCAGACTCAAAATCCAGTGCATTGCTTGTCGCTTTGGCTTGAACCCGAAAGGTGTATGGATTTTCATCAGGATCGGTATTCGTAAGCGTTATAGTCGAAGCTTGTGTGGTTGTATCGACGGCATTATAAGTAATGGTAAGCGTGTTGGTGAATCCTCCACTGATTTCAAATCCGGTTGAACTGACATCAAATAATGGATTACTTGAAGTCACGTTAGTCACATTCAACACATTGTAACCATTATTCTCAACTACGAATGACCTGGTCGCTGAACTGTCATTCATACCAAAGGACTCAAAAACGGTAAAATCTTCCAAACGTGGAGAGGTGTCTCCATCAAGAATATCAATCCCATTTCCAGTTACATTGATTTCTATTGGGTAAGTCAGATCCGGCGCATCTGATGATATGGTGGGTTCACCAACTGCTACTCCTTTATAAGCGGCTCCACTCGAGGTAGCGTAATTATCAAAGTCTTTATCAAAGTTGAAATAGGCAACAAGGTTGGTTTCATTACCTACCAAACTCAAACTATCGTACCCTGCTATGAAATTTGCTCTGTTAGTACTCCAGAAACGTACCTCATCAATCCAGCCATTGGTGTAATCACCATTGCCAAAACCAATGGTCATGGTCTTAGTCGATAAATCCATAATTTCACCATTATACGTAGCAGAGGCCATCTCAACACTGCTTCCATCCACGAAAATCTCAGTAGACCCTCCATAAGCAATCGCCACGTGATGCCATTTACCATCTACTGGAATAGAAGCTGTGGTTGAGGTGATCACCCCACCCCCTGCTTTGGAAGCATCCAGTACTATTTGTCCAGCAGCTGATATGCCCACCATCAACAAATCACTAGATTCATCGCCAATTCCAATGATGGTATCATTCAGAGTCCCTTCTTGGGATTTGTACCAAAACTCAATGGTGAAACTTGTCTTATTGGCATCAATGATATTACCTCCATTAGCTATTGAAATGTAGTCAGAGGTGCCATTCAGCAGAACAGATTGGTTTTGACCCATCAATTGCACAGCAGCAAAGACGGCCAACAGGGCGAATACGTTTTTAAGCATAATAATTCAAACAATCAATTATAACCGGCGGGACTAATTATAGATTTTGTTCAATTATTTATCAGATGAATACAAAATACGAGAAAAATGTAACCAAGGTTCAAGCTTTTTACGAATTATTTTTTCATAGACAAAATACAAACGTTTGCTATTCCAGAAAACACATTTTTGACAATTAAGTCAAATCAATTTTCCAATATGGCATTCATTGATTTATCAATTTTAACTTTGCTGCAATGAACATTACTGCGCAACTATTTGATTTAACCACCAAAAACTACTTAACCCTCATCATCTCCATTGGGCTGTTGATACTCTTCATTATTTTAAGGAGAGTATTGCTCAAGTTGGTTCAAATCCAATCAGGCAAAAATCACATTGCGCAGGATCGAGAAAGATTTATTCTAAAATTGACACGCATTCTTTTATGGTTGGTTTTCATCATTGCAATGGGTGCAGTGTGGGAAATTTCTCTCAAAGGATTGTCGCTTTATTTTGCTTCAATATTTACAGTAGTGGGTGTTGCCCTGTTTGCCAACTGGTCGCTCCTTAGCAATTTGACAGCATCAATCATCCTATTCTTCTTTTTCCCAATCAAAATCGGTCATAGTATTAAAATTCTCGACGGTGATAACACGGTCGAAGGTATAATTATCGACATTTCGCTTTTCTACTTTAAAATCGAATCCGAAAGGGGTATTGCGCTCATCCCCAATAATGTAATCCTGCAAAAAGTGGTCTGGCAGGACAAAGAGGATTGATAATGCCATATCTCAATTGTCAATCTGATTCGAGTAATTTGCTGCCCGTTTCAATATGAGAATGTGCCGTCAATTTCTTGATGAGCCCCACCCAGATCGGGCTAAGTAGTAAGGATATTGAAATGACCGCAATGATGATTTGATACGCATAATCAGTGATTACAGCATTAAAGTAAGCCAAATTTCCAATGACAATACTGAACTCACCAACCTGAGATAGCTATGCTCCACCATACAGGCTGTCTGACCAGCCTACCTGAAAACTACGCATAATGAGGCTATTGATGACATTGTTGATTACAAACACCAGTACCACAAGTGCTGCTACAATCAAGAAATTCTCAAAAAGGAACTTAAGATCGATCAACATACCCACCGAGATAAAAAACAATGCCACAAAAATTACTTTAAGTGGAAACAAACTGTCATGAAACCACTTTGTGGATTTGGAACTAGCTATCACGATACCTCCAATAAACGCTCCAAGCGCTGTAGAGAGTCCAAGGAATCCTGTAATCGCAGAGCAACCAAAACATATGGCCAATGCCAAAAATACTTGTGTCTCATGGTTATCCCGTATTATCCGGTGAAATGGAAGTTTTACCTCGCCTTTGATCACGAGGTATCCAAGCAAACCTGCAATAAACAATGCTCCCACAATTTGCTTGACTACATCAATGAGCACTACTCCATCTCCGCTCATATACGAAAGCGAAATCAACATTGGAACGATGAGAATATCCTGCACCAGCAAAATCCCCAACACATGTTGACCAATCGGCTTATTGATATCCCCGGACTCCTGCAACAGTTTGACAATCACAGCGGTGCTGCTTAAACTCAACACAAATCCAATGGTTATGATCCTGACCAGCCCCCAATCAAGGAAAGATCCTAACCCCCATACTCCAAGGATGCTGAATAATACCTGAAACAGTGTTCCTATCACCGATATTTTCCAATTGGCAATCAGCTTGGAAAGAGATATTTCCATCCCGATAAAGAACAATAACAGCACCAATCCTATTGACCCTAAAGATGCAATCTGATCTGTGTCTTCTACCAACCCCATGACATGTGGCCCGAGGATTACACCAGTCGTAATGTAAATGATGACCTCCGTTTGTTTGATGGCTCTCAACAATAGACCAATCAAAATCACCCCTAGTGCAATAAGGACAAACTTTAAGATCAATGGATCACTCTGAATGGAGGCTAATAACATATATTTCTATTTCAGGCTTAGAAGATAAACACTATGAGTGCGACAAACTATTTGAGGCATTCTGAATTCCCGAGAGTCATAGCATTTATCTGTTTAACTGACAAATAATCATTGCTGTTGAATCTTTATTCAAAAGTGTCACAGGACAACAAACTGGTGGATAAAATAATTGTATTGAAGAACTTGAGCGTTCATAACGCTGAGTACGCTACAAATGCATTTGTGATTTTGATCTTATAGATAGTAATGGTTGATCAGTCATCTCCATCAATTTCTTAACTCCTGGTGTAATTAACAAATCCATCCATTTGCTTGCAGGTCGACTCATTACAATGGTCAAATCTACCTTATTGATGGATATATAACTTGTTACCGCGTCATAAAACGATCCCGGTTGAACAGACAGCTTACTTGACCAGTATTTTTCTTAATTTCATGTCACCTTTTTTTCAAAACCAATATGAATCAGGGCATCCCCTCTATTCACTACAGGGTTATTATTAACTGCAATGGCATATCCATTTCGACTACCCTTTATCGGAACTTCAAATTCCCCAAAAGGACCAGTTATCAATCCTAACACTTCGCCCTTTTTTATATTCGCACCTACCCGTACTGCCGCATGATATATTCCCGAAGAGCGGGCTCGTATCCATGTTGAATCTTCAATTAAAACAGTTTCAAATTTAGGGACTGACTTTTCTGTCAGCATACCCAGGTGATGGAGCACTCTGAGTGATCCATTGACACCTTCATCAATGACTTGCTTTTGCAATCTTGAAGACTCTCCACCTTCATAGAGCAAGAATGGAATGGCCAATCTGGCAGCTTCCCTTCGTAGAGATCGCTCTCTGAAAGGTGAGTCAATGAGAAATCTTGTTGCAAATATTTTCGCAAGCGCTAAACTGTCAGCGCTGCTATATGCGGTACGTATTTGCGGAAAGTTATTGATTCGTGCTCCTCCAGTATGAAAATCAATAACTAAATCTACTTTTGGTATAATTTCAGTTCTTATAAAATAAGCGAGCTGACTGGCCATTGAGCCACTTTTGGAGCCTGGGAAAGCTCGGTTAATATCTTTTCCATCAGGCACTTCCCGTGAAGCATGGATGAATCCATAAATATTTACAATGGGTATGCAGATCACAGTCCCTTTTTTCGGTTGATGGTGCTTCTTCACAATTAACCGGCGCACAATCTCCACACCGTTTACCTCATCGCCGTGAATACCAGCGAGAAACAGCACTACTGGCCCGTCTTCCTGTGATCTTGAAACAATGATCGGGATATCGATCCCTGTTCGGGTAGGCAACTTAAAGATCTGAGCATTGATTTGCTTTTCCTCACCTGGGTTAATGCGCTCTCCAGCGATTACAAACTCTTTCATTAAGCTTGAATCTTTTTACGTTTTTTAGTCACACCTTTCTCTACATATTCGATGATCTTGCCCGCAATATCGACACCAGTTGCTTTCTCAATTCCTTCAAGGCCGGGAGATGAGTTTACCTCTAAAATTAGCGGCCCACGCTTTGACTGAAGCATATCAACTCCAGCCACTTTCAATCCCATGGCTTCAGCGGCTTTTAGTGCAGCAGATTTTTCCGCTCGTTTAAGTTTTATCAACTGAGACGAACCTCCTCTATGCAGGTTGGATCTAAACTCACCTTCTTTCCCCTGTCTTTTCATGGCTCCCACAACCTCGCCATTCACTACAAACGCACGAATATCAGCACCTCCAGACTCCTCTATAAACTCCTGAAGAATAACTCTTGCCTTTAATCCTTCGAAAGCTTCAATGACTGATTTTGCAGCTTTATTGGATTCCGCCAATACTACGCCCAGTCCCTGTGTTCCCTCAAGTAATTTGATAACTACAGGAGCATTTCCAATTAGCCTGCCGACTTTATCTTCCTCTCTTGAGTAATTTGTGAAGGCAGTCCGGGGCATTCCCAAACCAGAGCTAGATAGGATTTGTAAGCTTCTGAGTTTATCTCTGCTCCGGTTGATGGCTAGCGAACTAACCGCTGAGAACACTTTCATCATTTCAAATTGGCGTACAACAGCTGTACCATAGAAGGTTACTGAAGCTCCAATACGAGGGATGATAGCATCAACATTACTCAGCTCTTTGCCATGATAGAAAATGTGTGGGCCATTGTCCTGCATCACGATATCACACTTTAAGTGATCAATGATCGCGGCTTCATGACCTCTAGCCTGTATTGCTTCAACAAGTCGTGATGTTGAATAGAGTGATGGATTTCTTGATAACACCGCAATTTTCATGATTGAGTTTTGTTTAAAAATGAGAGATTGTCCTGACTGACATCTACAATAAACCTGGATCGCAGAAGTTTACGACCCAAAAGTATTGGATACTTCATTTCTGTGCGGTCTGTAAGTGAAAAGGTAGTAGCTATTTCCATTCCAAATAAAACAATTGTTGTTTTTATCACATAACGTTCTTCCAGATGCCCTGATGAGCTTCTGATCCTCTTTTTAAAGAATGATTTGCTATGGAAAATATTGATTCCATGACTGGTATCCAGTGGAATATGAAATGTGATTTCCTCAATGCCCTCTACTTCCTCACAATGAATTTCAGAACAATGAATAGCTGATCGGTTAGCTCCTGTGTCAATCTTCGCAGGAATGTTCACCAACCCAAACTCTGGTATATCAATTTTATCGATGCGCCCTATAGTTCTCATACGTTATTAAGATGTTCTATTGTATCCATTCTTCTTGATACAATATTCATTAGTTTACCACAATAATGCCGGCCAAAAGTTAGGCTAAGTCAATCACATATCGGATTAAAAAATGAATATGCTTTTGTCGAATAACACTGATCGGCACGAATTTCATCTTTCAACAAGTATTTAGAAATGGGATTAAATGATCTAACACGACCTGATAAGTTGATCCTCGACGGATTACGATCACTTGGTGGCTTAACCTCTAACTTGTACACCGATCGAAAAAAGGATGCTAAGGCAAAAGGGGAACTCAAATTCATCGGTGAAAAGAAAACAGACAAAGTTCAAAGCCAGCTATTTGAATATAATAGTGAACACTGTGAAAAACGCTCCTCAAACAAGCAGTTTTCGTTCATTGATGACCCGGATTCAGCTAAATATTACTGGCTCAATTTTCATGGCATTCATAACGTTGAACTCTTCAAGAAGCTTGGCGAAGCTGCCAAACTGGATCGTCTCACGTTACGTAAAGTGCTTGATACCACACAACGCCCTAAAGTGGAGCAACATGAGCACTACTTGTTTTTCTGTAGTAAGTCGATACTCAGAAACCCTGACGGCACATTAAAAGTTGAGCAAATATCCTTTATCCTTTCTCAGCAATACATCATTTCCTTTCAGGAAGAAAAGGGTGACCATTTTGATGACATTCGAAATAGGCTCACCGAAAACCTAGGATTTATACGAAAGAGAGGCGTTGATTACTTGCTTACTCAATTGCTGGATGCAATCCTCGAAAATTATTTTGAGACCATTGATGAAATCAACAATCACATTCTCAAAGTAGAGAAGGAGGTATATGATAACCCAACGCGTGATACCCTGGTAACATTAGAAAGTATCAAACGAACTTCTCAAATTATTAAGAAATCCCTGACACCACTCAAGGAAGGGTTACACAACCTCAATAGGCGTGAAATCAACCTCATTAGACCTGAGATTCGAAAATTCTTCGAGGATCTCAATCATCTCACCATGCAGGCGATGGATGAAATCGATTCAACGCTGAAAACACTGGAAGGAATTTCTAACATCTATTTTGCCTCGTTGAGTCATCGCATGAATGAAACCATGAAGACTTTAACCACGGTCGCAACTATTTTTATTCCCCTAACATTCATTGCTGGTATTTATGGTATGAATTTCGAAAACATGCCTGAATTATCCCATCCCTATGGCTACCCGGCAGCATGGGGATTGATGGTTCTGATGGCAATCGGGATGGGTATTTACTTCAAAAGGAAAAAATGGATGTAGCTCAGAGAATTCTTAAGGTTTCGCCCTATTGGCATGAGATGTAATACTCAATTAGTCCCGTGAACAATTCAGATGCACCTATGAAAATGCCCACTCCGTAAGTAATATGTCTTAAGTTGAGGTTTTTGAAGACAAATGGCAGACCTAGTACATTAAGCATACCAAACGAAATACCCAACACTGAGGCAGCCAAAATGAGTGTGTACAAGTCCATTGCCATTAATCCAACAAATAGACCAAGCAGGAGAATTCCAAAGCCTACGAGCAATCCATTGGTGTGATTGATGTTAGTAGAAATGAAACTAAACACAAAAGCAAAAACCGCAGTAAATGCTAAAATTCCCAAGGCATAAACGTTGGCGCTAGCGGCAGCATCGGGCACTAATATCCCAACATAGTAGGGAAAGTACTCAACCAACAAAGCTTTACCTAGTCCTAGTTGTAGCCCAATCACAATAATAGAGACATAGGCCATTGGGCTTACCTTGCTTATTTGTTGATGGATCATCTCCTGTTTGCGCTGCATCACCTCATTGGAGGATACTTTATGGAAAACGAACCCTGAACCTGCAATCAGCACACCTCCTACAATAAAAGTAAGCGTATCCCCAAAAAACTGTACCAGATCAATTACAACAGGTTCTAATGCGTAAACAAGCTCAGTGATCAGAAAGAGAAATCCTGCAACAATGGGTATTTTCTTCGCTGGCGCAAAACTGTCAATCATGGAGTTGGCTGGACTGATGAAAAGGTTCATCGCCACGAGCCACAACACAATCATAAAGGGTAGCATTGTGTTTACCAACTCTGATGGGCCAGCGCCAATCAATGAGGCCACCACCATGAAGATCATGGCTGTGGATCCAATTCCCACACTAAATACCGTAAAGTATTTACCCTTTGTCTTGAGAAAATAATCAGCAACCAGACCGGCTATAGGGGGCGTAATCACCAATATAATTGCTTTCGCTCCTACCAGAAAATAGACTAAATCAGCAATTTCAAATTTCTCGATGAGTACGGGTTGATACTCATGGTACGCTATCCAGCTGATCACAATGGCTACATTTAAGAAGGCCAGGCTGAATACTTCCGGCCATTTTATCTCTTGTAATGATTGGTCGTCACGCATATTCTTAATTATCCACAGTTGTAGTCTAAAGTCAATTTAATTCAAAATAATTGACGGGCACAGATTACCAAATCAAAATATGCCATAAAACAGTACATGAAGGGACACAATCCTAAAAGCTGGCATCCATCATCGCCCACATATACCGGTACCATGTAGATAATAGGTGCAAAATATTACGTTTTTACCGACTCTACTATTACAGGTGTTTTAATGTGTAAATCCCTTTGAGGGAACGGTATTTGCACATTATGCTGACGAAACTTACGATCAATCGAAAATCTTAGTTGGCTCTTCGTTTCTTCTATTCTGAACCTGTTTTCACTCCAAAACAAAAGTTCAAAAATGAGCGCACTGTCACCAAAATCCAAGAATCTGGCAATCCCTGGATTGTCCTGGTCGACGTGTTCATTTTCCTTGGTTGCCTCCACCAGCAATTTTGCCACCAGGTCTACATCCGATCCGTATGCTACCCCTACTGTCAGACTGAACCTTGTGATTTTATTGTTGTGAGACCAGTTGGTCACGTTTTCATTGACGATTTTGGAATTGGGGATGATCATGAAAATGCCATGCCTGTTTTCTACCTTAGAAGTACGCAATCCTATCTGTTTCACTTTAGCTACAATCCCATCCACTTCTATGATATCTCCCACCTTAATGGATTGTTCCGTCAATATGATGAATCCGCTAACCAGATCATTGAAGAGTTGTTGAAGTCCAAGGCCAACCCCCACCAACAATGCGGCTGAACCAGCAAGCAGAAATGTAACCTTGATGCCCATTGCTTCCAAAATCAAGGCTATGGCAATGACGATGATCAGGTACTTGGTGATCTGGTAGTAAGCCAGAGATTGCCCTTTGTCCAGGGACTTAATGAGGTTCTTTTTGACCAGTGATCGCTTCACTATCAATAGCAACAACTTGCTGAGTAAAGCAATGACGATAGAAATGATTATCTCTCCAATGGACAAGCGATATGCACCAAAGCTGATAATTTCAAAACTTAGGATTTCCTGAAAAGCATTCATTTGAATTGTGATTGGACGATTACAATAATAGCGAAATAGCAGTTTGCCTGAAACTATCTTCTTTCAGATCCAACCAAACCTCGTTCCAATCCACGCAATTCTGGCAGACCTTTGAGACTGAATTGGCCTATAAATTACGTTCGAAACAATAATAATCGAAAATATATCTCGCAACTTGGAAAGTTGCAGAATACTGTGAATTACACTCATGAAACTCCGAAATAGACTTTTGGTATTTCAGTGCTGATGAGAAACCTTGCAAAAGAAACCTGCTTTGAATTGATTTTGACCCGTTGAAGTTATAAAGGCTCTCAAATTGAGAGCCTTTATAACTTCTTATTTGATTGCTTCTTGCGTTAATGTCCCATTGACTTTTCTAAATATCCCTAACGGATTGGCACTTTGTAATTGCTTAGGTAGTGATCCATCTGGAATTTCCTGATAGGCTACAAACCTCGAGAATCTTACAATTGCATCCATCCCAACACTTGTACTGTTGGCAACTGACGATGATGGGTAAGGTCCACCGTGTTGCTGTGACGAGTTCACTTCAACACCCGTAGGATACCCGTTATAAATAATTCGCCCAACTTTTTGTTCAAGTAACGGGATCAATTGATCCAACAATGCAGGATCATCATCAGAATGTACACTTCCTGTAAGGTTACCTTCCAATTGACCAGCCACTTCCAACATCTGATTCACATCTGAGCAATCCACAATGAGTGTAACCGGCCCAAATACCTCTTCCCATAAGCTGTGATCAGCTAAGAAAGCATCACCAGAGGTTTTTAATACCGAATTCGGAGGTGTCATTGTCCCCTCCTCTATTTCCTGTTCATTCAACCACGTCACCTTTGGGTGATCTTTCAACCTGCTCAATCCGTCAACCAAAGCATCTGCTATTCTTGGGTTGAGCATTACTCCCTTAGGATTATTATTAAGCGCCTCTTGAAGTTGATTTTCGAAATCGTCATTTGAGACTGTTACAACAAGCCCGGGAGATGTGCAAAACTGTCCAGTTCCAAGACATACAGAACCCGCTAATGCCGGTGCTATTTGAGCAACCTGAGACGCCAATGTAGCAGGGCCTATGAAAACGGGATTGATACTTCCCATTTCTGCATAAACCGGAATTGGTTGAGGTCTATTAGCTGCTAAATCTACTAACGCTCGTCCACCGCCAACAGAACCCGTAAATCCTACTGCTTGAATATCCGGGTGCTTCACCAATGATGTTCCCAATTCTCTATTTGCTCCTTGTAGCATAGAAAATACCCCTTTAGGAACACCTGTCTTTTCTATCGCCTTCTCAACAGCAACAGCGAAAAGTTCTGATGTACCAGGGTGAGCTGAATGCCCTTTTACAATTACAGGATTCCCAGCGGCCAATGCCGATGCAGTATCTCCTCCTACAACTCCAAACGCAAATGGAAAGTTAGAAGCACCAAATACTGCAACAGGCCCAATTGGACGCATCATTCTCCTAAGATCAGGTTTTGGTACAGGTTGTCTGTTAGGGTCTGCTGTATCGATACTTGCCTGTACCCATTCTCCCTTAATCACCAAATCAGCAAAAGCTCTGATTTGACCACAAGTTCTGCCTCTTTCCCCGGTTAATCTAGGTATGCCTAACCCCGTCTCTTTGTCTCCTACCTCTAGCAGGATATCTCCCAAAGCTTCAATTTCATCCGCAATGGCATGTAGGAATGCACCAATCTGCTTACCATCGTATGCTCGATAAACATGATAGGCTGAAATAGCTTCATGAGCTGCCATCTCCACCTCTTTTATTCCACAAGATGTGAATGAGTTAAAAGGAGATTTAGTCCTTGGATCAATTGATGTAAAGGATTTCCCCTCAGGTGAAATCCATGTTCCGGCAAGATATGACCTGCCTGTAATTTGTTCGGTTGCCGCCGATTTTGTCATTATTGTAACTGTTTAAATCCAACTTGTATCACATATCCATCCAAATCAAATGGATATGTTTTTCTACTTACAAAACCATAAATTTACGCAACCGATTGCTATAATTAACTACTCCAATGCATAGACTTTTGTTTTTCAGTCTAATTCTACAATTCTTCGGATGTCAACCTCCTGAATCATCCATTTCTTCACTAGACATTTCAGATAATGGGAGATATTTTGTTACCGAAAATGAGACCCCTTTCTTTTGGCTGGGTGATACCGGCTGGCTCATTTTCTCACGACTAAATCGTGAGGAAGCCAACATATATTTGGACGACCGAAAGGCTAAAGGGTTTAATGTCATTCAGGCCATGGTCATACACGATGTTTTTGCCAGCAATTTCTACGGTGATTCTGCGCTGATCAAGGGAAATGTAGCATTACCTGATACCACAGACGGAGTTGATTTTTCTGACACGCTGGCTTATGATTTTTGGGATCACATTGACTATGTAATAGACCTGGCACAACAGAAAGGATTATACATGGCATTAGTACCCGTTTGGGGTTCAAATGTGAAAAGTGGCAAAGTGCAAGTTGGACAAGCCAGCAAGTATGCCAAATGGCTGTCTAAAAGATATGCCAATCAACCTCATATCATCTGGCTCAATGGAGGCGACACCAGAGGTGATCAAAACACCCACATCTGGAATGAAATAGGCAGACAGCTCAAAATCAACAATCCTAACCACCTGATTACTTTTCATCCTTTTGGAAGAACGCAATCATCCATGTGGTTTCATGACGCTGACTGGTTGGATTTCAACATGTTTCAATCAGGACATAGACGCTACGATCAGGACGACACTGAACTGGCTTATGGAGAGGACAGCTGGAAGTATGTCAGGAATGACTACTCTCTTATACCAACTAAACCCACCCTGGATGGTGAGCCTTCTTACGAAGGAATCCCTCAGGGACTTCATGATACAAGTCAACCTTACTGGAGTGATAGTGACCTGCGGCGCTACGCCTATTGGTCTGTGTTTGAAGGAGCTTGTGGCTTTACCTACGGTCATAGTGCCATTATGCAAATGCACAAGCCTAACAACCCCAAACCCGCATATGGTGTTCGCCAAACCTGGGAAGAAGCATTAAATGCTCCAGGCGCCCAACAAATGATTTGGCTTAAAGAGCTTATGACAAGCTATTCATTTCATGAATTAAATCCAGACAATGCTCTAGTCATAAGCAATGGCCAACGATACAACTATCAACCTTCGTTGATTGGAAAAGAAGTAGCGCTGACATACACTTACAATGGACGTGAAATTAGCATTGACTTCAATAAACTGCGTTTTTCGTCATTTACCGCGTCATGGTATAACCCTAGGAATGGTCAAAAAACTCAAATCGATCTTTACAACGGTGACACTCCAACAGCCTTTGATCCACCTGGCAATCAAGCCAATGGGAATGATTGGATCCTTGTTTTGGAAAACTCAAATTAACCTTGAATCTTGTTCATTCAGTATTATTCCCGCTCACCACATGTTCTTTCGTACTCATTTCAAGTTAACCTACTTTGTTTGAACCTAAGAACTTAAATAATACTAGACATGATTACTTCTAAGAGAATAGTAAGGCTTGGTTTGTTCGGAACACTCGCATTATTTGCGCTAACATCAACATGCCAAAAAATTGGATTTGCAATGGACGACTTTGACTATGTGAGATGGGTAGAAGACAGTTCGACGTTTTATCAACAGGCAACCAAGCTTGGAGCCGAAGTTCTGATTACATCATGTGACAGTGATCCTAGCCTACACCTTCAGCAAGTGAAGAAAATGGTAGAACAGGAAGAAGTCCAATGCCTTGTAATTGTCGCGTCGGATAAAATGAAGAATGGTGAAATACTAGATTATGCAGCATCGAAGAATGTACCCACGATATTGTATGATCGAGTAGTATTTGGTTCAGCAGACTACTACATTTCATTTGATTCGGAAGAAATAGGTGAACAAATGGCCACTTATATCATCGAGAACACTGAGCCAGGGGCAAATGTTGTCTTGTTCAATGGCCCCTCATCAGATTACAATTCCACTTTGATAAAAAAAGGTGTGATGAACATACTAGCACCCTATCTGGAAGCACAAAGGGTGAATTTAATTTATGATCATACGCTGGCTTACTGGACGACTATGGAAGGTTTCCAGGCGATGAGCAACCTTTTGGTAGACAACACCAAGAAAATAGACGCCATCATTTGCCCAAGTGACCGCATATCGGCTGGCGTTATTGAGGCATTGGATATGTTTCCAAATTTGAAACAACCCATCATTGTAGGACAAGATGGAGGACCTGTGTCTCGCGAATTCATTAAGCAAGGTAAACAACACTTTTCTGTCAACAAACCAAGTAATGACCTGGCCAAAATGACCGCTGAGGTAGCTGTTGCTATTGCCAATGGTAAAGGCAGTCCGTATGTAGCCGAAAAAATCAAAATTGCAGGAATTGATTACAACTACATTCAAATGCAGGCTATTCCAATTACGAAAGAAAGCCTTCGATAGGTTGTAAGCGCATAAAAGAATGCTGGTAAACGCAATGAGTCTGGAGAAGACGAAAAAATCATCTCTTAGTAAAGTGAAAAAGAATTACCTTAAAAATAACTTGAGTATTGTTACTTAAATACTCGGGTTATTTTTATCTAATTACTAAAACAGCAAAAAAATATTTTTCATTGTGATATTCACATCAGCATAATAGGTCGCCCATTATCAAGATTACTGACCTTCCCAATATGGTCAACATTGCGTCCCGACCATGTATGTAGAAGATTATCTTAATTGCTTTATATCAAGGGTTTATTCATCAATCCATACTCCAGCCCTCTTAGCTCAGCCAAACCTTTTAATCTTCCAATGGCTGAGTAACCCGGGTAGGTAGTTTTGCTCAAGTCATCCAACATTTGATGACCATGATCCGGCCGCATAGGGATTGAAGCTACTCTTGTTTTCATGAGGTCAATTACCTTTCTGACCACCGCTACCATATCAGTATCTCCATCCAGGTGATTGGCTTCATAGAAATTTCCTTCATCATCTCTTTTGGTATTACGCAGATGTAAAAAGTGAATATGATCACCAAAGCGATCCAGCATCTCCAAAATATTATTGTCCGGACGAGCACCTAAAGAACCTGTACAAAAGCAAAGCCCATTAGCAGGCAAATCAACAAACGATAGAATGTCTTTCAGGTCTTGTTCTGTACTGACAATTCTAGGAAGACCTAAGACTGGATACGGAGGATCATCAGGATGAATGGCCATCTGCAATCCGGCTTCTTCAGCAACCGGGACAACTTCAGACAAAAAGAACCTCAAGTGATCTTTTAATTGTGATGCATCAATGTTTGCATATTTTTTCAACTCACTGAGCACCAATTCTGCCGTAAAGGCCTCATCACTACCTGGCAATCCCAACAAGATGTCCTTAAAAAGCCTTTCTCGTTCATCAGATTGCATTTGAGCAAAATGATCTTCCGCAGCTGCAATTTCCTGTGAACTATAATCACTTGTTGCATTGGGTCTTTTCAGTAAAAAAAGGTCAAATGCAATGAATGAAAGTCGTTCGAAATAGAGCGCAGTTGCTCCTGAAGGAAGCTCATAAAAAGGATTTGTTCTTACCCAATCCAATACTGGCATGAAATTGTAGGTTACTACTTTCAAACCGCATGCAGCTACATTTTGGAGACTCTGTTTGTAATTTTCTATTAGCTGAAGATAATCACCAGATTGCCGCTTGATATCATCATGAACCGGCAAGCTTTCAATGACGGTCCATGTTAGACCAATGGCCTCTATTTGTTGTTTTCTTTGCTGTATTTCCTCAATAGCCCAGACATCTCCAACAGGAATATGGTGCAGTGCTGTTACTACCCCTGAACAACCCGCCTGCCTAATATCACTCAGCGTGACCACATCATTTGGACCATACCACCGCATGGTTTGTTCCATCTTAATTGGTTGAGTCATTTGCTGATCATCCCCTTCCCGGAGCATAGGGGAATTTTAATGATTGATAGTATTCCAATGTCTTATCCGGCTTTTCTAAAAACTCAGGGAATGGCCGTTTTGAAAATGTCTGGAAGTACAACAGGCAAGCATTCTTCCACCATATGGCCTCCTTTTCCTGGATTTTGAGCAGCATTTGAACGCTCCTGAATTTTTCCTGATCGATTTTACCTTCCAGTTTATCCCAATTCTCTTGCATCTCACGGACGGTTCCAATTCCCTCCTGATATTTAAAACACAACTCATCCCACAGATTTCTTCCAGACTTCATCTCAGTATCCCATGGCATATGGTGAAACCACAATAGGTACTTTTCATCACACAATTTCGGATCCTCAAACATCCCTGCAACTTTCGGGAAATATTGAGATGTCGCATCACTTCCGCTTTTGGAACGATCAAAACCAATACCCGCTTCATCAGCTCTATGATAGTACACCGGATTCCAATCTCCTCGGGGAAGATTGTCTATCCAAGGACCCGGGCCATAGTGATGTCCCGATAGCATCATATGTGCCAGCCCTAAAGGCGTCATGTAGTTAACAGATGCTTCATGAGACGTCAGCATGTTCGCCACAACTGGCCCAACAATTTCCTGATCATTGCTAAATGTCTGTCTCACCCATTGGGTAGCAATCTCCTTTGAAGTCAAATACGGATCCCATGCAAAGCGCCCATACGCGTACCAATTTGCCTGTGCCATTGGATGTCCCGTCCAGTTTTCATCTGTTCCTATATTGGCAACACCGGCCATTCCGGTCAATTCATTGTCATATAATGATCCATCAATCACCTTCGCAACAGTAGACCCCTTGCCTTTCGCATATGTATCGGCCTGTAACACCTCTTCCCACATTGGACCCAGATAAACCCATTGTGTTGCTTGTCCCAAATACTCTTGGGTAATCTGAAATTCCATCATGGCAGTGGTGGATTTCAATGCACCAAATAGTGGAGAAAATGGCTCTCTCGGCTGGAAATCAATTGGACCATTCTTGATTTGAACCATGACATTCGGCAAGAACTCATCATCTAATGGCAAGAATTCATCATATGCCTGCTTTGCCCTGTCAATGGTTTCATCGAAGCTATAAACAAATGCACGCCACATCACGATTCCGTCAAAGGGCGCAACTGCTTCTGCCAGCATGTTGGCCCCATCAGCGTGAGATCGCTCATAATCCTGCGGTCCTGGTTGCCCTTCTGAGTTGGCTTTGACCAGGTATCCTCCAAAATCAGGAATGTATTGATAAATCTCCGCTGTTTTTGCTGTCCACCATTGCTGTACCTCCTTGTTGAGCGGATCAGCGGTTTCCAATCCACCTATTTCCATAGGTGCACTAAACCTTGCTGTCAGGTAAACCTGAATCCCATACGGCCTGAATAGGTCTGCTAATGCCTTTACCTTCTCCAGGTACATGGGAGTTAATATCAATGCATTGGCGTTGACATTGGTCAAAGCTGTACCATTGATTCCGATTGATGCATTGGCTCTCGCATAATCAATGTATTTAGAATCCAAATAGCCAGGCAATCTATGCCAATCCCAAATTGAAAAACCAGCATAACCTCTTTCGGAGGTACGATCCAGGTTGTCCCAATGATTCAACATTCGGACATTAGTTTTAGGAACGCTCACTACATTGAGCTCAGCTATTGACTGATTGGTCTGCAATAACTTCAAAAAGTGATAAGTACCGTACAGCAACGCCACATCTGTATTGGCTGCAATAACCGTGGTATTATTTCCACTGATCTTCATTGTAACCAGCTGAAACCCTTCTTCACCCAATCCATTAGACAAAGACAATCCATAGGATTCTTCCAGTTTTTGTCTGCTACCAATCAAAAGGGCATTTTGTTGGAGTTCATTAACAAACGAAACTTCCTTATCCAAAAGCCCCGAAACTCCTCTGCTAAGCTCGTCTCTTATAATATCGATGGTCTCCGACTCTCCCTCTATCAATACGTTGCTGGCTTTTTCTATATAATTACTTCGCAAATCTTCATCTGACACAAGCGTGTAATTCAACCAAAGTTGATCTCTATTCTGCCCATGAACGGCACCAACCATTGATAGTACGCAGATCAAACAAGCAAACAACTGAAAGGATAGTCTCATATAATTAATTCTTTATTAATAGAACAGCAGTTCGATTTCAAATAAATCACCGGACGCAATCAACTCATAACACAACCGGTTGCGTAAATGTATCGAGATTTATCAGAATATAACCAGATTAATTCTTTTTATTGTTTCAATTAACTTCGGAATTGGTCAAAGGAATGGTTTAAAGCCACTGTATCTAACATCCCAGTGTGAAGGAAACCCGTTTCCATGTTTTTTATGTTCTTCAACCATCAATGCCAACGCAATCAATACTCCTCCATTCCCTGGTAAATAGACCCTTAACCTTTCATTCTGGTAGTTATGACCATTGACGAGAAAAGTATTGGTCGTAATGGGCATCAATAAACTTTGAATGGCACGTTCAGTATCTCCTAGTCTTGTTGCTGTCATTGCGACCATGGGAAAATCCCATCCCCAGGTTTCTTCCCAATGCCAATCACTCCATATGAGATCCAATGTTTTGCGCATGATTTCTTCATCTAATCCTTCTGTTTTAGGTAACATTCCAAATGCGCCCAAAACACTGGGATGATCTGTCATATATTTTGGGTTTGAATAGGAATCAGGACTATTGGCTGTTGCCAAATAGCGTCCGTCTTTTTGAGGAAGTACAGCCAAACGCTCCAATACATCATCCCATTTTTTATTCCTTGATTCTCCAAGTCTGATTCTCCATTGTTGAGCATGTTCAAGCCCCCATCTCCAATAAGCTAACTCAAAGGTTGGATTATAGGTTGTTTTTGGATCGAAACGTTCCTGCGCTGGTATTACTCCCGGTCCGAGTATTAAATGCGTCCCGTTATTATGTGCAAAGTCAGCCATGAAATCAGCGGTTTCGTGGATCACCTGAGCATATTGGTTAAGCAACTCTTTCGAAGCATTTGATTGATACAGCAATTCAGCGAAATAGATAACATGAGGCTGCTGCCAAATCAAATATGAACCAACAGAAGAAACTGTTTCACCTCCCCATGGGTCAGTCATTTTTTGCCAACGTACTCCCTTAAATCCTTGTCTTTCAGCAATTTTTTTAGCGCCATCCATATTCCTTAAATACCAATCCATGTGATTGTCCAGCACTGCTGAATTCCCCCAAAGTGCAAAATGCACACTATGCCACCAGGCCATTTCCATGTGCGGACGACCGTACCATGAATTGTAAGTGAGTCCTGTTTCCTGAGGAGGAGTGCTCCCTCCGCAATTAACTTTTGCGAGATATCGAGAAAGAATCATTCGCCTCTCAAGTTCTAACGCACGTGGATCCTCCACTCTTCCAAAATCAATCATGGCTCCATTGTTCCAGAAGTCATTCTGATGCTGACTCACTAATTGGCGTACTCGATCAAAGTTCTTTTTAGCGGCTGCAATTTTCTCTTGAGAAAAGGTGACACTGAATATCCATTGATCATTCGTGCTGTCTGGACTGATCAAATAGCCAAATGCCTGATTAGTGACCTCAATGGATGCCTCAGACTGAAACGTGGTGTAATAAATCGTAGCATCCAATTTACGCTTAATCTCCAGATTATTGTCGACTTGAACTTGTGACAATCTTTGATCCTCCATTGCATCAAAAAGCACACCTTCATCCAAAAACTTATCAGTTGGAAAAGGGAATTTAACGGATACACTTAATCTCCCTTCATTCAATAGCGTACTCTTGACAGCAACTAATAACTCATCCTTGTCCGGATGTACCATGGACTCAACCTCCACTATTTCATGACCAACCATGAATTTACTCCTCAATATCCCTGACCACATATCCAGTTCCTGCTCAATGGCTTTAAGGTCATCCAGCTGTGAATAAGTTCCATCTGCTTTAAGTAGCTTGAACCCAACCTGACCCAAATGAATGCGATGGGGGTTTTGACGGATATAGTTGGCTGCTTTGCTCTGAGGTGAGTCCAATGGCCACTGAACAGCATACGGAACGAGTCGATCATGAGATTCGACTTCCATTAATGTCTCTTTGATATCAAATGACTGTCCCCCAGGAAAACTATGCCAACCCCATTCCGATTGGGTACCGAGTGGGACACCCTTTGCATAAGCCTCAGGAAAGGACTGTAAACCCGTCACATCCATGGTCATCGCAAATCGACCATTACCCAGCGTCAATGAGCCTAAAGTATCTATTTCAGTTAAGCGCACGTTATGCCTATCAACGACAACTTGTCGATCAACTATTTGGTCAGAACATGAACATAGTGTCCCGATCAAATAGATTCCCAGACCATATACCGTTTTGCGAAAATGATTCATAACAATATTATTTTATCCCATTTTCCCATATCATCCCAGGGCGAGCGTCTTGTTCATTGAAAGCGGTTTGAGGATTAATGAATTTCACCTCTCTACATGACGAAGAAAATACCCAAGACCATTGGTTATGCATCTCCCTTTGCTCCTAAGTTCGCATTAAGGAATGTTTGCAATCTAACAGAAAGACAATAATCACTGTTGATATTTGCTTCATCAAGTGGTTTTAAAACCTATTAACGACTCAATTTAAACAATCGGTTGCGTAAATCTATATACATTTGTAGTTAGCATTGCTTTCAGGAGTAATATTGCCTTGACTCAATTGTAAAAAATGATGATCAGATCTTTACAACTTACATGCTTTATACTGGCGGCCTTTTATGGGCAAGCCCAGCTGCCAAATCTTCAAGTCTCCGGAAACAGACAACAGTTGATTGTAAATGGAGTTCCCCACTTAATACTAGGTGGAGAATTAGGGAATAGCACCGCCAGTACAATGAAATCAATGGAACTCGTTTGGCCCAGGATGAAAGCCCTGAATGTCAATACGATTTTGGTTCCTGTTTATTGGGAACTACTAGAGCCAAAAGAAGGTCAGTTTGATTTCGAACTAATCGACGACCTGATCCTTGAATCACGCAAGCAAGAATTGAAAATCATTTTTTTATGGTTTGCCTCATGGAAGAATAGCATGTCAAGTCATGTCCCAGCTTGGGTAAAACAAGATCAAAAGCGATTTCCAAGAGCTAAGAGCAGAGATGGAATTAGTCAGGAAATACTTACTCCATTTTCCCAAAACAATCTACAAGCAGACATGCGGGCATATGTAGCCCTTATGAAACATATCAAAGAAGTGGATGCCGATCATCAAACAGTGATCATGATGCAACCCGAAAACGAAATTGGTATGTTACCCTCTGCAAGAGATTATCATGCGATAGCCAACAAAGCGTTTAAATCAGATGTTCCAACTTCTTTGATAAATTATTTAATAGCTAATAAGGCACAACTCAATCCTGAGTTTTATGAAATCTGGAAGACCAATGGTTTTAAGGAATCAGGCAATTGGGAAACCGTTTTTGGTGAGGGGCTACATACTGATGAAATCTTTATGGCCTATTATTTCGCAAAGTATGTTGACCAAATTGCAGGTGCTGGAAAGCAAGCATATGGCATTCCCGCATTTGTTAACGCAGCATTGAATCGACCTGGCAAAAAACCGGGAGAATACCCAAGCGCAGGCCCTCTTCCTCATTTACTGGATGTATGGAAAGCTGCATCACCGGCGATAGATTTCTATTCCCCTGATTATTATACACCGAGATTTAAGCATTGGAATGACCTATATGTACGACAAGGCAATCCATTATTTATTCCCGAACATAGATTTGATAATACGGTTGCTGCAAAAGCACTTTATGCCATCGGGCATTATGAAGCATTAGGATTTGCTCCCTTTTCCATTCAGCAAGTTCCAGGGATGGATTTCAGTGAAAAGGAAACGAAACTCAGTGAAACATATGATGTCATTGATCAGATTAGTCCACTGATTAGTCAATTGAAAGGACAAGGTAGAATCGAAGGTGTTTTATTGGACAAAGAAACTAATGAATCCAAATTCCAATTTGGGAACTACGAATTTACGGTTGGTCATACACACAATTTGGGATGGGAAGCAGCGTCTAAGGCTGAAGAATGGTCACCTGTTGGTGCGATCATCATTCACTCAGGTGAAAATGAATTTTACGTTGTTGGGTTTGGCGTTTCATTAACCATGCAGAGTTTGAAAGAAAGCAAACCAAATGTTGGTATACTAAAAGCTGAAAGAGGAATTTTTGAGGATGGTCAATGGAGCGTCTTTCAACATTTGAATGGTGACCAGACACATCAAGGAAGACATATCCGGTGCTTCCTAAATGATGTCTGTATTCAACGGTTTACTTTATATGAGTATGACTAGCCATGATGTGTTAGACTAATATTTGGTCCGAAGACCCTGACATTTTTTAAATCTTAAATCATTTTTTACTCGTGGATTTTAATAATAAAACAGTCGTAATAACTGGAGGTGGAGGAGTTTTGTGTGGTGCCATGGCAAAGCATCTGGCCAAGCAAGGGGCTTCAGTTGCAGTTCTAAACAGAACACTTTCGAAAGCGGAGAAAGTGGTGGATGAAATTAAAAAGAAAGGCGGTAGGGCAATTGCGGTAGCAGTCGATGTTTTGGATAAAGAAGCGCTCATCAGAGCACATAACATAGTATACGAACAACTGGGGCCCTGTGACATTTTAATAAATGGTGCTGGTGGGAACCACCCTAAAGGAACAACAAGTCATTCCTTTTTTGAATCTGATGATGCAAAAAATAATGGCTTGACCTTTTTTGATTTGGATCCGGAAGGGATGAAATATGTTTTTGATCTGAATTTTGTTGGGACCCTTCTGCCTAGTCAGGTATTCGCCAAAGATATGGTTGGAAGGAATGGTTGTTCCATTGTCAATATCAGCAGCATGAGTGCAAATCAGGCCATCACAAAAGTTCCAGCCTACAGTGCGGCAAAGGCTGGTATTTCTAATTTCACCATGTGGCTGTCCGTCTATTTTGCTAAGGTAAACATTCGGGTAAATGCCATTTCTCCAGGTTTTTTTCTCACCGAACAAAACAGAAAACTACTCACCCATGAAGATGGCTCCCTGACTGAACGTGCAACAACTATCATACAAAACACACCTATGAACCGATTTGGAAAACCTGAAGATTTATTAAGCACTTTGGACTGGTTATGCAGCGATTCCTCTTCGTTCATAACGGGTGTTGTGGTACCTGTTGATGGTGGATTCAGCGCATTCAGTGGGGTATAGTTGGATACTCATTTTAGAATAGAGGAAACCTCAAAAGTCATCCTCACACAGCAGCAGCAAAGCATCCTGCAAAGCATGATTCCGGATCAATCCGAAAACTTGTGGGCACAATGGAAATAGTACAAATTCTTACTTCCAAATAATTTCCATACCATCGTAAGCTTATGAAAAGTATCGAACTGCGGGTGGATCATCCAAGGCCAGTGTGAATCATTTTGAATATAAGAAATTGATATTCTGACATTTACGCGATTATTCAAAATGATTTTTGGCGTTGGTCTGCGCAACCCGATCTCTTTTTCTTTTGTGACGGTACGTCGCACGGCGTTTTCTTTTCGGTACGTCGAAGCGGGAGAAGCAAAAGAAAATTCGGAAGTATGCAGCAAATAAATTCCCATATTTGGTTCATGAAAGCTTGATAGAGTTCATTCTCCCCACTAAAATATTGCTTGATCCATGATTCCATCACATTGAGTTCAATGATCCAACATCCAGGATGAATAAAAAAAGCCGGAAGATAATCTTCCGGCAGAAAAAAGTGAGGTTAAACCAAACCTCCGTTTTAAGATAAAAAATGTATGTATGAAGAAGTATTCTAACTAATGTGTTAGTACGCCATTGCGTTTATTAATTGCAACAACATGTAGCAAAGAAAGTAAATAAAATCCATAAACGCAACCGGTTGCTTTAATATTATCATATATTGATAATACATACCTCATTAAGAGAAGAAATACTGGACTGTTTTAATAATATTTCTGACTCTATTACTTATTTAGTACTTAATTCAGTAATATTTCAATCGGTTGCGTATATTTATACTGATTATGTAATATGAATAGTATTACTCGCTATCCTATAACTAACGAACACCAGATTAATAACTAAGTAAACCTGGCTAAGACATGAGAAAGACTTTTATTTTTTTGTTTGGCGCAATGCTTCTTACAAGCGCGATTGCACAAAATTCTGAGTACATAAGCTCAAGTGGAAAAAATGGTCATTTCCGCATTAGCAATGGCAAAGAGGTATGCTCATTACTCATCAACTCAACAGACTACCTCGGAGTAGTCCGAGCATTCGGCGATTTACAATCAGACATCAACAAAGTAGTAGGTATTGAACCAGCCATTGAGATTGACGAAATTTCTAAATCAAAGTACACCATTATTGCCGGTACCATTGGAACAAGCGCATTGATCGATGACTTGATTAAACGAAAGGTCATCGACGAACACGAACTTTCCGGTAAGCTGGAAAAATTCATCATCAAAACCGTAAAGGATCCATTCCCTGGAATAGAAAATGGGTTAATCATAGCCGGGAGTGATAAACGAGGGACGATCTACGGTATTTACGACCTCTCAGAGAACATGGGTGTTTCTCCATGGTATTGGTGGGCTGATGTCCCTGTAGCAAAGAAAGAAAAGGTGTTTGTCATTCCGGGAACTTACACCGACGGTGAACCTGCCATTAAATACCGGGGTATTTTCATTAATGATGAAGCACCGGCATTTAGAAACTGGTCGACTGAGAAATTTGGTGGTCAAAACAGGGAATGTTATGAAAAAATATTTGAGCTGATACTCAGAAATAAAGCCAATTACCTGTGGCCCGCGATGTGGATTCCTTCTATGTTCAATGTTGATGATCCTTTAAACGCTAAAACCGCGGATGAATTTGGTGTTGTAATGGCCACCACACATCATGAACCAATGATGCGCGCTCACAATGAATGGTATGTCTATGGAGATGGGGATTGGAACTATGAAACCAACAAAGAGAAACTTCAGGGATTCTGGAGGGGAGGAATTGAACGTATGGGAGACTATGAAAGCGTGGTGACAGTGGGCATGAGAGGTGATGGTGATGAAGCCATGACTGAAGAAACTGCCATTGACCTGATGCAAACCATTATCGCTGATCAACGAGAAATCATTGCTGATGTAACAGGAAAGCCTGCGGAAGAAACACCTCAGGTTTGGGCGGTATACAAAGAAGTTCAGGACTACTACGACAAAGGATTGAGAGTGGATGATGACATCATAGTGCTATTCTGTGACGATAATTGGGGGAATTTGCGAATACTGCCTAAAAAAGAAGACTTGAACCGCAAAGCCGGATACGGACTATATTACCACTTTGACTATGTTGGTGCTCCTGTTTCTTACCGTTGGCACAATGTCACTCAAATAGAACGTACATGGGAACAAATGCATCTCGCATATGAGCATGGCATCAAGGATTTATGGCTGGTGAATGTCGGAGACATTAAACCCATGGAATTTCCTATTAGCTTTTTCCTTGACTATGCATGGAATCCAGATGCCATTCAAGCCAATGATTTACCTGATTACTATACTAAATGGGTGCAGCAGCAATTTGGGGAGCACTATACAAATGAAATTGCGGAATTAATTGCCCTTTATACAAAATACAATGCGCGTTGCACGCCCGAAATGCTTAAACCCAACACCTACAGCCTTGAAAACTACAGAGAGGCTGAAAGGATCGTAGATGAATTCAACCAACTCGTTGAAAAAAGCAATATCATTTACGAGCAATTACCAAAAGCTTATCAGTCCGCATTTTATCAATTGGTGAGTTCTCCTATTGAAATGTGTGCCAATCTCAATGAACTGTATGTCACTACTGCCAAAAACAATTTGTACGCCCATCAAGGAAGAGTTTCTGCCAATCTACTTGCCGAACAGGCGAAGGAGCTATTTGAAAAGGACAGTCAACTTACCCGTGAATTTCATGTAGAACTGGAAAATGGCAAATGGAATCACATGATGTCCCAAACACACATTGGCTACACTAGCTGGAATCACCCCAGGGCCAACATCATGCCTGCTGTATCTTATATTGAACCAGATACGGCTGCCCTGCTGGGGTTTGCCGTGGAGCATGGAAGTGCTCCTTCATGGGGAGGATTCAGCGTAGAAGGACATGGTCGCTTCAGCAGAAGCTTTGAAACATTTGACTCATTCAATCAACAAGAATATTACATTGACATATTCAATAGAGGAAGTAAACCTGGGAAATTCACAATTACTCCACAAAACGATTGGATCATTGTTTCAAAGGACAAAGGAACGGTTTCGACAGACGAAAGAGTGACTGTTAAAATCGACTGGGACAAAGCTCCCAGAGAACAAACAACCGGTGAAATAAGCATCCAGGGAGACGGGCTTGACCATGCAATCAGTGTTCCAATCCTAAACGACCTGGGCACTGCCAAAGGTTTTATTGAAAATAATGGGGTAATCTCGATGAATGCTCCTAATTACACGAGAAAAACAGAAACTAGTGGTATTCGTTGGACTGAAGTTCCAAACCTTGGCAGAACACATTCATCCATGATAGCTGAACCTGTGAATGTGGCAAGGCAGGAACTTAGCAATAAGTCTTCAAAAATGGAGTTTGAATTTACCCTTTTTGATCATGCAGAAATAACCGTGCACGCCTACCTCTCTCCTACTCAAGATTTTAGAAAAAGTGATGGATTGAAGTTTGCAGTATCCATCGATGATGAAGCACCACAAGTGCTAAATATGAATGCTAATGAGGAAAAACCAGATTACGAATATGCGGACTGGTGGATGAAATCTGTAGCAGATCATATCAAAACAAGCTCATCAAAGCATAACCTTACTAAGGGAAATCATACGCTAAAAATCTGGATGATCGATCCGGGCATTGTTTTCCAGAAATTCGTCATCGACGCTGGTGGCTTAAGACCTAGTTATCTAGGCCCCAAAGAAAGCATTTACATTGAATCAGAAGATTAAAATCGCAACAAAAAGGATCTAACCAAATGATTAAGCATTTCAACAGACTCGATTCCCTGGCATTCATCTTACCCATTTTGGTGCTTCTGGTGAATTGCACTGAGCCAACTCCCGGAAATAGCACACAGGTTTCTGATCCTACTTATCAAACCAAATGGGTTGGCACCTGGAGTTGTGCCCCATATGCTGCTGAAGCAAGAAATACCCCTCCTGCCCCGTATTTAGAAAATAACACCTTAAGGCAAGTAATCAGAGTATCGATAGGTGGTAAAAAGCTTCGCATGAAGTTTTCCAATAAAACATCTGCTACACCTACTACCATGAATGCTGTGAATATAGCTGTATCGAAAGGGGCAGAAAAAATTGACGCAGCTACTTTAACACCTCTTTCATTCAATGGCGATGGAGCTGTAACAATGGCCCCCTATTCATCCGTCCTCTCTGATCCTTTTGAGTTCGACTTAGACACAAGTATGCGTCTGGCTATTACCATACATTATGGAAGTGTCGAATCAAATGCAGATATTACCAGTCATGTTGCTTCGAGAACTGACTCCTATATTTTGGAAGGTAATCAAAGTACTTCTGCCGATTTTGAGGGAGCAACGATAACCGCTCATTGGTTCCATATCCAAAGCATTGATGTCATGGCACCCGATCATGCCGCAAGCATAGGAGTGATTGGCAATTCAATTACAGACGGTTACGGACTTCATGGGGGCTTGCAAAACAGATGGCCTGATAAGCTATCAGAAAAATTATTAGCCAATCCTAAAACGGCTAATGTTGGTGTCCTTAATCTTGGAATTGGCGCCACGCTCGTTTCAGGTACACACCCTACAACGGGAGTTAGTAGATACAAGGATGATCTATTAAGCCAATCAGGTATTAAATGGATTATCATGTATTATGGCACAAATGACATCAATGCTGGCATCAGCGCTGATACCATTATTAGTGCCTACGAGACAATCATTGCAGGAGCCCATGATCAGGATATCAAGGTTTACGGAGCAACCATTACCCCTTTCAACGGATCTGGCCATTATTCAGCTGAAAATGAACAAGTGCGCAATAGTGTAAATGATTGGATTCGGACGCCAGGAAACTTCGATGCAGTAATTGATTTTGACCAAACGATTCGAGATCCAGAAGATCCATCCAGGATGCTGGAAAAATATTCGAAAGACTGGCTGCATCCCAATATAGCTGGCTATGCGTTCTTGGGTGGATCAGTTGATCCGGACTTATTTATCTTCAACTGATCATTTGAATATCGACCATCTATTAAAACAAGATTAACTGTTGTTTTAGACCGGGTATTGATCCTTTAAATTAAAGGTTGACAATACCTAATAACAGCAAACAGCACTATCTAATCCCATGTGGTTAAATACGAAGCGATGAGCTGCGAACGATGAGCTCCGTTGACAAAATCAATTTTTCAGGCGCAACAATTCCTGCATCAAAACTTTTTTTCTTGAATACCTGTTCCGCAGATATTTTGCCCATATCTACAGCCGGGTGCGCAATGGTTGACAAGGCAGGATCAATGATCATGCAAACCGGATCATTGTTAAATCCGATTACGGCCAACTCGTCAGGCACTTTGATCTGTTTGCTCTTAGCATTTTGAATAACGCTCACTGCAGCGGTATCATTAGCCACAAATACACCATCCGGTGGCTCTGACAATCCAAACAGTTGATTAGCTGCAAGATGTCCATCTTCTGCACTGAGCGAATTATGAATGAGATATTCCTCGTTGAATTGAACTCCATACTTCTCCAGAGCAGCTTTATAACCCCTGATTCTATTCGAATAAAGCATTGAACTTGCCTTACCTGTTACATGTGCTATGCGCTTACATCCCTGCGTAATCAAATGTTCAGTTGCATCGAAGGCAGCCTTGAAATTATCAATCATTACCAGATCGCAATTCAACTGATTGGTCACACGATCTACAAGCACAACAGGAATGTCTTGTTCGACAAATTGCGCAAAATGGGAAAAGTCAATGGTATCTACGCATAAGGAAACAATCAACCCCTCCACACGAGAAGCAAATAGTGCGCCGGCATTCTTCACTTCCATTTCATAATTATCATGGGATTGAGAGAAAATGACATTATACCTCTCAGCATTGGCGACCTGCTCTATACCACTAATCAAGGATGAACTAAATGGTCGATCCATTCTTGGCAGTATGGCTCCAATCGTTCCTGTCTTGTTATTTCGGAGACTTGCAGCAATATTATTAGGTCGATAACCCATTTTAGCAGCATACTTTTTGACTTTCTCCTTGGTCTTAGCTCCAATACTCGGATGGTCTTTTAAAGCGCGTGAAACCGATGAAGGTGACAACTTCAAATGTTTGGCAATATCGTATATGGTTACTCCTCTATTTTTAGGCATTCTATTTAGTCAAAAAATGTTATGTATCTATGCAATCGATTGTTTTGTCTCACTTCTGATGTTTACCGGGGAGTTAAATGAAAATGAATCCCGATCATCAATCCATTATAATCCCAATATAAGGGCTCTTTTTACTAAATAAAAATCATTTCAAAGTTTAACGATCCCAGTTAATCTCTTGCTATTTGTTTTTTTCTAAAAATCACAAAATTTCGTTCCCATTACGCAACAAAATATCAAATAATTGCTTCCCTCTATTGCATGATAAAATCTATTAACACTGACTAATATCATTTAATTGGCCAAATTATTGATAATCATACGCAAGTAGTTTCTTATTTAAATATATTGTAAATTACGCAATCGGTTGCTATAACATTTTGCTTATGAGTTCTAATTACCGGATTTCTCTCTACTGGATAATCATTGCCACATCATTAATACTGGGCTCATGCCATGAGTCAACTACGCCTCAGTTTCAGTTAATGAACGATGAGCAAACCGGTATACGATTCACCAATGAAATCACAGCCACAAACGAATTCAATGTGCTTACGTATAGAAATTTCTTTAATGGTGGCGGAGTTGGGATTGGAGACATCAACAATGATGGTTTGGCGGACATATACCTTATCGGCAATATGGGCCCTAATAAACTGTTCCTGAACAAGGGTCATTTTCAGTTTGAAGACATAACCAACAAGGCAGGCCTGGCAGGCAAAAAGGATTGGTGCACAGGTGTTACCATGGTAGATATCAATGCGGACGGTTTCCTTGATATTTATGTGACCAATGCTGGTACCAGTAGTGGCGAAAGCCGAGAGAATGAATTATTTATCAATAACCAGGATTTGACCTTTACTGAAAGCGCTGCTGCTTACCAATTAAATGACCCTGGTATTTCTACCCATGCGGCATTCTTTGACTATGATTTAGATGGAGACCTTGATGCGTATATTTTGAACAACAGTTTTATTTCCGTCACTCAACTCAACTACAATGATCGTCGGGAATTGTACGCTAAAGATTGGCATCTCCCCGACTCTGTTAATGATGGAGGGGATAAGTTGCTTCGAAACGAAAATGGTAAATACATCGATGTTTCCAAAGAGAGCGGTATTTATGGGAGTTTGATTGGGTTTGGCTTGGGGATAACTGTAGGTGATGTGAATGCAGATCATTACCCTGACATCTATGTCTCAAATGATTTTTATGAAAGAGATTATTTATACATCAATCAGCGAGATGGCACCTTCAAAGAAGATATAATGGACGCCATGGGGCACATTAGCCTTTCTTCTATGGGGGCAGATATGGCAGACATCAACAACGATGGATTCCCAGAAATATTTGTGACCGACATGCTAGCTGAAACAGATGAACGTGTCAAACAGCGCATCATGTTTGAAGGTTACAATACTTACCTGTTCAAAAAAGACAGAGGATTTCATAGCCAATACGTTCAAAACACCTTACAGCTCAACAACGGTAATGGCACCTTTAGTGAAATTGCCTGGTACAGTGGTGTTGCTGCATCTGATTGGAGTTGGGGTGCCCTATTTTTCGATGGTGACAATGATGGCCTCAAAGACTTGTTCATTAGCAATGGTGTATTAAGAGATATGACTGATCAGGACTTTGTGGATTTTTTCGCCAACGATGAATTGAATAGAATTTCCACTGCCAAGGCGAATAATGGAGCACTTGAGATGATTGAAAGAATGCCTTCAGATCCACTTCCCAATAAATATTTCAAAAACATGGGTAAGCTAGATTTTGATGATATTGGTAATGAAATCGGGTTTGCCACCAATTCGTTTTCCAATGGCTCGGCCTATGGAGATCTCGACAATGATGGAGATCTGGACCTGGTTGTCAACAACGTCAATCAACCGGCATTCGTTTACAAAAACAACCTAAAAAAAACTAACCATTTCATTAGCATTCGTCTAAAGGGTGATTCGCTCAACACTTTTGCCATAGGATCATCAGTCAAAGCATATATTGATACAGAGATAGTTTACGCGGAGTTGATTCCATCACGAGGCTTTCAGTCCTCAGTGGATTACAAACTACTGCTTGGGTTAGGTACATCCGAACGGGTCGACTCTCTGGACATCAAATGGCCGAATGGTCAACATACCAGAAAGTACGATCTAACTGTTGATTCTACTTATTCATTTGAACAATTGAAAGAGGGAGTCATTGATCCTCCAACACCTAAATCAAAACCCACCTTACTCACTGAAATTGAAAATGATTTCAAATCGTTTGAAGAAGATTATTACTTTGATTTCTTCTATGAAGGACTCATCGCTAAGATGTCCTCTCAAAACGGACCTGATCTGGATATTGCAGATGTAAATAGCGATGGGTTAGACGATTTGTTTATTGGTGGCACGGCCGACAATGAGGGTGTACTCTACATTCAAAAAGCAGGCGAATTTGTGAGAATAAGGTCAGGTGACATATCATCTGACCTCAGATATGAAGACACTGCTGTGAAATTCTTTGACGCAGATGGAGACAGGGACATGGATTTAATGATTGGATCTGGCGGAAACATCTCCACATTACCTGGTACTAGTCGTTATGATCGCTTGTATTTGAATGATGGAACTGGTATTTATAAGAGATCGGAAAGCTTGCCTAATAACCCGAACAACACGTCTACTATTATCCCTTTAGACTTTGATGATGATGGAGACCAGGACTTATTGATTGGAAATGAGAGTGTAGCAGGTGTCTATGGCCCAACACCATCTGGTTTTCTTTGGGAAAATGATGGAACTGGCAGATTTACTGATGTAACAGCTACCTATTTCAGTGAATTGAATAGTCTGGGCATGATTACAGATGGCCTCTTTGTTGACCTAAATAATGATGCACGGAATGAGATTATATTGATTGGTGAATGGATGGCGCCTCGGGCATTCACCTTCAAAGAGGGTAAATTCCAGCATTTTGAAACCGGACTCGAAGCACTGGCGGGATGGTGGTACAGTATTGAATCCACTGATCTGGACAATGACGGTGATCTTGATTTGATCATTGGCAATCTAGGCGAAAATGCTATGATCCAAGCAAGCAAAGAATCCCCGGTTCGATTGTGGATCAAAGATTTTGACAACAATGAAACAATCGAAAAAATTCTCACCAAGTACATTGATGGAAAAGACAAGCCCTATGCACCCAAGTCAGAAATTGCGGGACAACTCCCCTTTCTTAAAAAGAAAAACTTAAAACATACTGCTTACTCCACACGCGGAATGCGAGAGCTTTTCGACCCTGAGTTGCTATTGGATACCGAAATCAAAGAAGCTTCCTGGTTTAAGTCCATTGTAGCAATAAATGATGGGGATGGAAAGATGACAATTCAAACGCTACCTATGGAGGCCCAACTATCATGTATCTGTGACATATTGTGTATTGACCTTAACAACGATGGACTTCAAGACATTGTACTCGGTGGAAATGACGACACTTACAAACCGCAATTCTCTAAATTAGATGCCAGTTATGGTCTCGTTTTATTAAATGATGACAATGGAGGTTTTAAAGCGATCAACGCTATGGCTTCAGGTTTTCATGTATCGGGCGAAATCAAGCAAATAAGCACTATAGGTATATCCGAAGAAACTCACCTACTGGTCGTAAGAAATGAAGAGAAACCCAAGTTGTTCAAACTTGGCATTGATTCATTTAAAGACAAATGATTTCAATGATCATTCATTGAGGACGAGGGATCACAGTTTGTCTTTATGAAGTGCTACTACTATTGACCCAATAAAATTGAGTTTGCCCGCTCCAGCAGCAGAACTAGAACACTTAAACTGGCGGCTTATCAAGTTTTTAAATGTCAAAGCAACGCCCCAATGACAGTTTGATATTGCATGCCAATTGGCAGCTTCTTAAATCCATATTTAAATGAGCATTATACTGAGCACCTTCAAACTAATTCGATGAATATCGATAATGTAAAGCCCCTTACTTCTGATATATACTTTGAGCTGCGTGAACGCTGAAAAGCAAAAAGGCCAGAAGAAAATCTCCTGGCCTTTTATCAATTGAAACTTGAGTTCTTAATAGGGAAGTTTTGATATCAATAACCCGGGTTCTGATATGCAGCTTTCTCGCCATCCGAGATTTGCATTGCGTCTATCTGCCCCTGAGGTATTGGACGTAAGTAATGATGTGGTTCAATAGTTCTAACTACTGTCTCTGCTGAACGATCATCATACCCAATGCCACCAATTTCATATGAAGCAGCCACATCAGCCCATGTTTGGGTTCTTACCAAATCATGCCACCTGTAACCTTCTCCAAAATATTCTCTGGATCGTTCTTCGAGGATATAATCAATATCAATGGTTGCAGGAGTTGCCGCTACCATAGCAGCACTATTGTCCTCAATTCTCTCAACTTGATCACCATTATCAAATCTCCATCTACCTGCTCTCGCACGAATAACATTGATCAAATCATATGCCGATTGCCCAGCAGATGTAGTAGCTCCCTTAACGGCAGCTTCGGCAGCAACAAAGTAAAATTCAGAGAACTTCAATATATTGAATGGACGAGTAAGTCCACCATTTGGTGATCCCAGCCCGTCACCATTGTCAGTTCTATAAGTTCCCAGTTTCCATAATCCTGGATATCTTCTTCTATTGAATTCTGATGGTCCGATTACATAATCAGATCTATCTGGCAACACGCCTGCGCCAACAGATGCTCCATTGATATAGCTTCCATCAGGTCTGTTGTAGTCAATAGCAGCATCATCCTCATCAAGGAAACTCAAAACTGCATCTCCAGGTTGGATGTCAGAGCCATCAGCACCAATTGCTGTAGGGATATCTCTACTAGAACTTTTGTCCCAGTTACCACGATAAGAAGTAACGAACGTACCATCATATCTAGCGTCCAAATCTTTCTCAGCAAAAGTCTCTTTGAAAACTCCCTGAACAGGCGCCATTCGTGTCCATGGACGTCCAAAACTTTGGGCTGCTTCTCTTTGTACAGTAGCCAGGTTATTGGCACCATCAGTACTTGTAGAGCTTCTGATCACTGTGTAGTTCCATGTCACCATCCATACGGCCATATTGGCCCTGGCTCCACCACCCCATGTAAGTCCATCTCCATTGTAGAACTCACTTGTTTCTGTACGATCGGCGTAAAACATTTCTTCCGGATTCCTATCGTTAGGTGCATGATGCAAGTCATAAAAGTACTCTTCCAATGCGTATGGTCCAGGGTTGTTAATTCCCTCAACTGCTACATCATAAGCCATTTGGAAATATTGAGCAGCGCTCAGCCCATCAGGATCATTTCTGCTTGCCTCTGGATAAGTAGGAATGTTATTTGGATTCTCCAGCCACCAGGCATAAGTCAAATATGCCTTTGCGAGTGCCAATCTTGCCACATTTTGAGTTACTCCTCCAGTTACACGACCTGCTTCAGGTAAATCTGTAACTGCCGTCAACAAATCAGGAAAGATTGCTCTGGTATAAACCTCAGGTACAGTATTTCTGACAGATCCTCGTTCTGCAGATGTATTGAAGGCAAGTTCTCCCGAACCAAGATCCAAAGGAACACCTCCGAAATTTCTAACCAACTCAAAGTACATCCAGGCTCTGAAAAACCGGGCTTCTGCCGTTAAATCAGCAGACAATCCTACTTCAACGGCATTTTGAATGACACCACTAGCAGTGTTGATCGCCGCGTATGAATTGTTCCACAGCACATCTGATCGACTTCCTTCGGCAGTCAGCTCTGCTTGTCCACTGAAGTCGTGTCTCAAGAAGTTGCCATCTGCAGACTGTGCCCATGTGTATTCATCCGTTCCTGTTTCCAGTGAATTGTAGTAATAAGGATTACCATAGATATAGCGAAGATTCGCATATAAAGAAGTTATCCCACCCAATACACCAGTTTCCGTACCGAAAAACTCGGGTGTATATTTTGCTTTTGGCTCTTCGTCCAACAAATCTGAACAGGCGACAAAAATCATCGCACCTAACAGAGATAATGCTATTAATACTTTACTTTTCATTATTCTTCTGTTTAAAAAGTTAAATTAAGACCAACAAAATAGTTTCTCGTCTGAGGTGCATTTGCTGCCTGTACGAGCGTTCTACTTCTGTAAGTATTGTACGACTGATTCTCACGTCCTCGAGAGTTAGTCTCAGGATCCAGACCCGATTCCTTGTTGTACTCAGAGAACATCACAAAAGGATTTTGTGCCGTTACATAAAGTCTGAGTTTGTCAAAACCAGCGTCTTGCAAGAAACCTAAACTCTCAAAGTTATACGCAAGCGTCATGGCTCTTACCTTCATATAAGATGCATCGAAGTAAGCCAAAGTTCCAGCGTATTTTAGGTTATCTCCATCTCTAAATCCACCTGGATCTGGATACTTTGCGTCTGTGTTTGATGGAGACCAGTAATCAATCTTCACATTACCATTTCTACCATCCATCAGGTTCACACGACCAGTAGGTCCGTAAAGCGTACTAACCAGAATACCTCCGGCCTGATAGGCTCCAATAATTGAGAAATCAAAGTTTTTGTAACCTACATCAATATTGAAACCGCCTTGAAAATTAGGATCCTGGCTTATTGGCACTCTGTCTTCAGAGTTAATGGCTCTTGCAGGAGTTCCATCTTCGTTGTACTCACCATTGTACTGCACCTTAATCATACCAGGATGACCTTCTGGCTCCAGAATATCCATGTGCTCATCGCCTTCCTGCCACATGCCAATTCGCTCATAATCATATATCACATTGATCGAATGACCAACAAACCACCAGTTTCCTTCATCTCTCTCGGATCCATCAGCCAGCGCCATCAGTGTGTTCTTATTTCTATAAAAGTTGAGTCCTGCATTAACAGACCAGCCGTTCGCATCCTCAACAATCACACCATTCAATGTCAACTCAATTCCTTTGTTTTGAGTCTCTCCAATGTTTTGTAGCACTCTGTCACTACCTGAAGTTTCCGGTAGACTCACATTCAACAACAAGTCTTTGGTGTTTGTTACATAGTATTCCATTGTACCAGACAATCTATTGTCTAGCAGTGCAAAGTCTACTCCAACATTTAGGGTTTCAGAATATTCCCATCCAACATTTGGATTAGGTAATGCACTTACAAAAAAGCCAGTAACATAACCGTCAGGTCCATGATTGTATGGTGTAGATGACAAAGTACCCAAAGTTTGATATGGGCTCAATGACTGGTTGGCAGTCTGTCCATAACCAACACGTAGTTTTAATCTGTTCAGTGCAGATACACCGCTCATGAAGTTTTCATTTCCGATGTTCCATCCTGCTGAAATAGCTGGATATGTATGCCATTTATTCCCGTCTGCCAATCTTGACGACCCATCAGATCGAACAGTAGCAGTCAACATGTACTTATCTCTGTACTCATACTGAACACGTCCCATATAAGACAACAATCCCCATAGTTCATACCTTTGATTACCAGGATTGATCAATATGTCACCCGCTGCTTCTCCAAGGTTGTAAAATTGGAAGGCTTCAGCAGGAATATCACGCGCATTCATGTTGGAACGGTGATACTTTCTTTGGCTCGCAGAATACATCCCGATAACATTAATGTGATGACCACTGAAGTCGCGATCATATATCATCATGTTCTCAGCAGTCCAGTCATAAGTATGCTGGTTGTCAACAGTTGCACTAGACAAATTTTCTGCATTGAAGTTGACTACACCTCTTCCTGTGAATGAACCTTCATTTCTTTGTCTGTAGTTTACCCCTAAATTTGACTTAAACTTTAAACCTTCAACCCATGGAATGTTTATCTCACCATATAATGTATTGTAACTCGCCAGGTTTCTCGTCTCTCTCACCCAAAGACCACCAAGTCCATCAATCACATCTTCAGTGAGTACATAGCTGTTATCAAGGATCTGAGAAATGGTCCTTTTAGTCGTACCGTCTGCATTAAATGGATCTGAAATTGGTGTTGCACTGTTTGCAAAACCCACTCCTACCTGATTGCCTTGCGAAAGGCTGTAAAGACTATTAGTTGAAAAACCAACATTAATAAAATCACCAATATTTTGATCAAGAGAAGCCCTTAATGAATACCTGTCAAATGCCTGAGTTGGTACCAATGATTCATCATGGAAATATCCTACTCCGAAGTTGTAACTGCCTGAAGATGTTCCTCCGGAAACTCCAATATTATGGCTTGAAAATGATGCCTTATCCTTGTAAAAAAGATCTTGCCAGTCAGTATCTGTGGTTGCGCTTTCATCTGCTCCAAAAGTCACAACACCTCCAGGCTCACCACTTTCCGTATACCTTCCAGCATCTTGTCTTAACTGAACAAATTCCTCGCCATCCATCATAGGGTACCTTGAAAAAGCTTTTTTCATCCCCATGACAGTATTGTAAGAAATGCGCGGAGCATCTCCCTTCTTCCCTTTACTTGTAGTAACGAGTATAACGCCATTAGCTCCCCTGGAACCATAAATGGCTGATGCAGAAGCATCTTTTAGGATGTCCACGCTTTCGATATCATTAGGGTCGATATCATTTAAATTCCCAGGGAATGGAATTCCATTTAATACGATTAGCGGATCATTGCTAGCGGTTAATGATCTCACCCCTCTAATTCTAATCTGCATGGTAGTCCCGGGTTCAGAACTTGTCTGACTGATTTGAACTCCAGGTAATCGTCCCTGTAGGGAAGTGGAAATATTCGCTGCAGGAATCGACCTGATGTCTTTACCTTCAATCGAAACCACCGAACCAGTAACTGCCTCTCTTTGCTGGGTACCATAACCCACCACGACAATTTCTTCCAGCACTTCGGAATCTGGACTCATTTGCACATCGATGACTGACCTGCCACCAACAGTTATTTCTTGTTTCTCCAATCCAATAAAGGAATAAACAAGAACGGATTCATCTGATGGCACGGTAAGATTGTACCCCCCATCAATGTCTGTGATTGTACCGGAAGTTGTTCCTTTCACTTGAACGGTAACTCCTGGTAAACCCTCTCCTTCAGGGCCTGTTACAGCACCTGATACACCACGCTCCTGAGCGTACAATCTGCCCGTAAGCAAACACGCGAACAAAAGCGCACTAATCTGTAAGGTTCTCTTCATAGTTGACTTAGTTAAAAGAATAGTTCTATATGTATTATTCACCTAAAGCGACACACCCCGTCGGATTTTAAACTTTAAATGAGCAGTAAACGTATGTAAAATTTTTAGATTACGCAACCGATTGCTTACATAATATTAACAAATTATAAAATAATGTAATATTTACACTTTATAATCTAGTATTTTGACCATTAAAACCGCTTTTTAGCCAAGGTATAAAACCAACATATTAATACAACCGATTGTGTGTTTATATATTTACAGATATGAAGAAGGGCCTGATATTTAGATCACCTAGCTTGTTCAGAATGATACAATGTTTAGAATATAGCTACTTTTGACCCTAAAACGCACGAAGTAAATTATGCCACTACTCAATTAACACCACATCAGTGATTATCAATCGATTGCATTAATTACCTTATTATCTAGCAATTTTATTCGTATAATTGATCATTATCTAAATTCATATCAATGAGGAGTAAATATGCCAGGGTGCTAAGCGCGGAACTGAGAATACTGATTGTGCCTTTTTTTCTTCTATTATTTCTACAGGATTGCAATCAGCCCTCCGATAAATACTCTTCCAATGCCATCAGTCATACAGAAAAGGAACGATTACCAACGGAAACGCTGGATATGATATCAAAAGTCCGTGAAGCTGTAAATAGAATCGATCTAACTTATGCCCCTTACATATTAAGCTCGAAGAAAATACCACTGATGAAATCCGAATTGGCTCGAATACGAGGCAATGAGCGATACATGCTGTTATTCTCATACGGCACTGAATTGCTCAACGCAGGGAGAACCCGGGAAGCCATAGATGCACTTGAAGAATTGCTGTCGGCTATTGGTAAAACAAATAACAGCTCCACCGGAGAGGCCCGGTATTTGACCTTGAAGCAATTAGCCGTGGCTTTCATGAGATTAGGTGAACAAGAGAACTGCCTACTCAATCACAATGAGGAGTCTTGCATAATGCCCTTCAGCGCTAAGGCACAACACATTCAACGGGAAGGCTCTGAAAAAGCCATTGAGTTACTTAAGGAGGTTCTTACCATAAGACCTACAGACCTGGACTGCCAATATTTAATCAACGTTGCTTATATGACTTTAGGTGAGTACCCTAACAACGTACCAGAGGCTTACCTAATTCCCCCTTCCTATTTCAATTCCTCCGATTTTCCTCCATTCAAAGACATTGCTATGCATGTCGGGGTTGATGAGAATAATCGATCTGGTGGTTTGAGTATGGATGATTTCAATGGTGACGGCTACCTTGACATCATTGCTTCTTCATGGGGATTCTATGATCAAATCAAATACTTTGAGAATGACAAGCAGGGAGGATTTATAGACAAAACAGCCTTGGCGGGTCTAAATGGTGTAACCGGGGGGCTCAATCTCCGTCATGCAGATTACAACAACGATGGTAACATGGACTTTCTAATACTTCGAGGCGCATGGCTATCTGTCAACGGTCGAATACCTAACTCCTTGATGAAAAACAACGGAAATGGCACCTTCACCGATGTGACTGTCGAGTCGGGCATTTATTCCGAACATCCCACTCAAACAGCCGAATGGCTGGATGTGGATTTAGATGGTCACCTGGATTTGTTCATCGCCAATGAATGGGATGACTATCAAAATAGTCATTGCGAATTATTCCACAATCAGGGGGATGGGACATTTCAGAACATCTCATTTAAAGCCAATATCAACGAAACCGGTTATTATAAAGGAATCTCTAGCGGTGACGTCAACAATGATGGCTATCCGGATATCTACTTATCCGACTATGATGGCCCAAATGTTCTGCTGATCAATAATTCGATGACCGCTGGCAAGCCTAGGTTTGAGACAGCCGGGCCCAAGGCCAATGTTAGTTATCCAATTGCCAGTTTTCCCACCTGGATATTCGACTATGATAACGATGGCTATGAAGATATCTTCGTTTCCGGATACTCCACTCCGGGAGTGCTACCTGCTCCAATGTTCATGGAAAATGTGGTCCAGCATAAAATCGGCAACCACCCCATGCTCTATCACAACAATGGAGATGGCACATTTAATGAGGTGTCTATCCAAATGAATCTATCTGAGTCAGCAGCTACTATGGGTTGTAATTTTGGAGACCTGGATAATGACGGGTTCTTAGATTTTTATTTGGCTACCGGTGATCCTGATTACTTCTCCATCGTCCCTAATCGGATGTACAGAAATGTGGCAGGTACAAAATTTGAAGATGTGACCTACAGCGGAGGTTTTGGTCATGTTCAGAAAGGTCATGCAATTGGCTTTGGGGATATCGACATGGATGGCGATCAGGACATCTATGCTGTAATGGGGGGAGCATATGAAGGTGACGTCTATAGAAATTTGCTTTTTGAAAATCCGTTAGGCAATGAAAACAATTGGATCAATATATTACTTCAGGGAACTTTGAGTAATCGATCAGCAATTGGAGCTAAAATTATCTTGACAATTGAGGAATCAGGGGAAGAAAGGAAAATATACCACACTGTCGGAATTGGAGCGAGTTTTGGCGGGAACAGTACCTTGGCAGAAATTGGTATTGGGTCTGCTAAAACAATCAAACACATTGAGATTAGATGGCCTCACCTTTCCAAACCCACATCTGAGTTTACCGATGTATCAATGAATCAGACGGTTAGAATAACAGAGGGTGGGGCAATCGAAGCACTTCAGCTACCCACCACACCTTTTAAAAAAGGTGATCATGGACATCAACATCACTAGGTTCAATTCAGCTGAAATACTTTCAATTCAGCATCATTGTTAGCAACAACTACAAATTGCTTGTTTCCAATCATTAGCACTTCCATGTCTCGAGCGTTTAAATCATTGTAGAAATTGGGATCACTATGAGATCTCATCCCTCCTTTTGAATCTCCAAGAAGCACAAACCCCACATTTCCATCATATCTCACCGTCTCCACCTCCGCTTCGTGAATGGCACCAACTCCTAATACATCCAAATGACCGTCTTTGTTAACATCTACAAAAGCAAATGACCTGATCGGCCCAAGTTGCGCTTGATTAGGTAGATATTTCATACTGAATTCACCAGCTCCCTTGTTTTCAAGATAAACAGATCTGAACTCATTCGCAGTTTTGTGAAATGAGGCCATTAGCGTTTCTTCCCCGTAAATATCCATCAGTGATGACGCTGCAAATTCCTTGTAGCTCGTAATTTTATCACTTACAAACGGATTTTGTTCTGTAGAACACTCCTTACCTCTTATTGGGACAAGGTTGCCGTTGTACTGCTTGCTCAAAAGCATATCGTACTTCCCATCTTCATCAAGGTTATTTCCAAAAATATGTAAGGGACTCTCTTTGGATGGATGAAACTTATTGTTACCTCCCAGATTTCCTATGAAATAATCTTCATCACCGTCCAAATCAAAATCAATTGCTGAGATAGTATTCCACCAACCTGACATGTTGCTGAGGGTAGTGTCATTGCGTTTTACCAATTGTCCATTTCGATTCTCCAAAAGGGTGATTGGCATCCACTCTCCCACAACAATCAGATCACTATCATTGTCACCATCAAAGTCTGTCATAACCATGTCATTCACAATTCCCACATCTTGCAAACCAATAGAAACCGACTCAGTGACATCTGTGAAGACACCCTGAACATTCTCTAGTACAAAGGATTTGGCTGCCAATGGGTATTTCCCCGGAACGACATGAGCTCCTACGATGAGATCAAGATCACCATCAGCATCATAATCAAGTGAAACAACCGATTTTGATGCACTCACAATGGATGGCAGTTTACCTCTTTTTGTGAATTTTCCAGTTCCATCATTCAGATACAATCGATCAAGCAGCAGATCGCTTGTTTCTTCCAATTCGTAACCTCCACTGGTTACATAAAGGTCTAAATCACCATCATTATCTGCATCAAACAAATGCGCACCATTATCTTCAAACTTGCTATCTCCTTCAAGGAGCCATTGATCAGTTTTTTCAAAATTCCTTCCGCTTTTTTGAAGGTAAACTTCTGCGGGTTGATCCTTCCCTCCTGCCAGAAAAATATCAGTTAACCCATCTCCATTCAAATCACCTACTTCTATCGCAGGGCCTTGTTGAGATTGCTTTTGCGGCAACAATACCTGGAGCGAAAAGTCATTGAACTCATTCTCATTGTGTTTGTATCCTAAATTCAACGCTGAAGGATCTACCTCCTCAAAAAATGAATCCCTTTTGATAGATCCCTCAGTTTTCTCTTTAGCCTCGGCATACTTCAGTATGACCAGATTATTTGCCTTCACATTCTCCTGTATCGATACCTTTCCATCAGGCCAGATCACCTGGATTTTCTTAACCCCTTGCTCCTGAGCAACACCGAAACTCAACTGGTTAGGTACAGATGATTGATAACCTCTCGAAAGAAACACTTCCTGATATTAAGTCCCCTGATCAGTCCAAATAGTGACTTTTGAGCCAATCCCGTTTACATTGTGCTCATCACCAATTAGCCGAATTGAGAGGTAATTGTTTGCTGAATTGTTTTGGTAGATACTTGCTTGATCTCCCATGTTATTTAAAACAAGATCAAGATCGCCATCATTGTCTAAGTCACCATATGCTGCACCATTCGTATTTTGTAATTGATTCATTCCCCATACATCAGTGCTTTTTGAGAAACTCAAATCACCGTTATTTTGAAATACATAGTTCTGTAACTTTTCAGAGGGCATTCTGTTCAAAACCTGCCCTATTGAAAGGTTGCCACCATTATGCTCAAGCGAGTCCAGAAACAGTCCAAAATCCTGATTGGCAATTTCCCTTTTGATACCATTGGTGATGAAAACATCTTTAAAACCATCATTGTCAAAATCAGCAATGAGGGGCGCCCAACTCCAATCTGTTTTGGCAATCCCTGCCAATTGTGCAATATCACTGAAATGCCCATTTCCCCGGTTAAGACTGAGCGTATTAGACATATACGGATAATGATATCCTGCCTCTACAATGTCCGCAAAGCCGCTGGTATTCATACTCGGCATATTTTGCTTACCTCTTGAGTGATCCTCTGCTGACATATCGAGCACTAACAGGTCCGGCAACAAATCATTATTGATATCAGCCATATCTGAACCCATACTGCTATATGAGATATGATTCATCCACTTATTTAGCTCATTGGTAAATGTGCCATCCTGATTATTGATATAGAGTTTGTCCGGATTGATAAAATCATTGGCCACATAGATATCGTACCAGCCATCATTATTGAAATCCCCAATTGAGGCACTCAAACTAAAGTCCTTGTTGACTAACCCAATATCAGGCGTAACATCAGTGAATTTGTCTCCATCATTTCTATACAAATGATCCGATGTTTCTGGAAAGAATTGATCGTCATTGATCATATGATCCAGGTTCACCGAGTTCAAGAAATCAACCCTATGATTGATCAGAAACATGTCCAGATCCCCATCTTTGTCGTAATCGAAAAAATAAGATTGAATTGAAAATCCATTATCATCAATTCCCCATTCCTTCGCTTCATTTCTGAATGTTCCGTCCTTTTGATTGATGAAAAGGATATTCTCACGGAGTTTGGGCTGCTGCAGAGAGGCCGATTTACAAACATAAATATCTAGCCATCCATCATTGTTGATATCGATCATATTGACGCCAGTCGTCCATCCGCTAGGGTCACTTATTCTGGCACTACCCGAAATATCTTCGAACTTAAAATCTCCCTTATTCAGGTAAAGCTTATTCGATTTTTGATTGGACGTGAAGAAAATGTCCAGCAATCCATCATTGTTGATATCTCCAATGGCGACACCACCTCCATTGTATGCGTAATAGTAATTGAGCACATTAAAGTCAGCTGATTCAGCTACCTCATTCTCAAACTTTATGTTAGAAATTTCCGCTGGAATGGAAGTAAACAGGTGATCATTAGAATTGGTGTGAGTCTGACAAGCAAACAATGCTATGAGTAAAACCACAGGACCTACATGCTTCATTGACTATTCTTTGGTTATTTGGAGTCAACAAATATAAACAATTACGCAACCGATTGCTTCGCTTAGTATAAATGGTTATTTTACAGCGTCAATTAACAAAATAAGAGATGGGCGCTGTATGCGTCTAGGTTTTGTTTAATTTTCCAATGGATTTACAAAAAACATCTTACTTATGAATCGGCAATTTATTTGGTGCGTTGTAATGGCATCACTATTCAGTTGTGGGCAAGAAAAACCAACTGAACAAAAAACTCCTCCTACACTTAGGAGTTCATTTTCTACATCATTTGAAATCGGAGCGGCGCTCGGCAAAGCGCAAATCGATAAAACAAATGAAAAAGAAAGTGCATTGATCAAGCGAGAGTTCAGTTCCCTGACACCAGAAAACTGTATGAAATGGGAAAGAATTCATCCACAACCTGACTCCTTTAACTTCAAATTAGCTGATGATTTGGTGGCCTTGGCTCAGTCCAATGGTCAACAGATGATTGGACATACCCTGATTTGGCACAGCCAGGTCCCTGACTGGGTATTCTTAGATGACCAGGGAGAAATGGTGGATACCACGGTGCTTTATGCGAGAATGAAGGATCACATCAATCAGGTTGCAGGTCGATACAAAGGCAAGATCCATGGATGGGACGTGGTAAACGAAGCGCTCAACGGAGATGGAACACTACGCAACTCCAAATACTATCAGATTGCAGGTGAGGAGTTCATTCACAAAGCATTTCAATATGCTAATGAAGTAGACCCGAATATGGAGCTCTACTACAATGACTACAGCATGAATCAGGCTGCAAAAGTAGAAGGAGCCGTTGAACTGGCTAAGAGGATCAAAGCAAGAGGCCTGAGAATTGATGGTATTGGCATGCAAGGTCATTGGGGAATCAATGGGCCCTCTATCGAAGAAATTGAAGCCAGCATATTGAAAGTCGCGAATGCAGGACTTAAAGTAATGATCACGGAATTAGACATTGATGTGTTACCAAACCCGCGAAACATTCAAGGGGCCAACATCAGCGATAGTTTTGAAACCAACAAAGAAGCAAACCCTTATGTCGATGGATTACCAGATTCGATCAATGAGGTTCATGCTCAGCGTTACCAGGACCTATTCGAATTGTTTTACAAACATCGAGATAAGATCAGCAGAGTAACCTTCTGGGGCGTGCATGATGGACAATCTTGGAAAAATAACTGGCCAGCTCGTGGTAGAACGAACTACTGCCTCGTTTTTGATCGGGAATTTGATCCAAAACTCGCTTATAATAAGATCATTGATATCCCGGAAACGGAATAGCCATGAGTACATCTTCTCAGAAACTCTCCGTTGGAGAGAAAATTGGCTACAGTCTCGGAGACCTGGCAGCCAATCTGGTGTTCCAGACCTTGGTTACGTACCTGGCCTATTTCTACACGGATATTTATGGCCTCAATACAGCTGATTCATCCATCATCATTCTCTCAGTTGGATTAATCGCTGCGTTTGCCTTTAATCCTCTAATTGGAGCCATTGCAGATCGGACACGAAGTAGATGGGGTAAGTTTCGTCCCTGGATTCTCTTGACAGCTGTGCCACTCGGCGTTGTATCACTTCTAGCGTTCAGTACACCGGACTTTGCATATAAGGGCAAGGTTATCTATGCTACGATTACCTACACACTTTTATTGCTTTTATATGCAGCCAATAATTTGCCATATTCAGCACTCAGTGGTGTGATCACGGGAGATATGAAGGAGCGTAATAGCGTCTCCTCCTATCGATTCGTGGCGGTAATGTTCGCACAGTTTTTTGTTCAGGTGTTTATGTATCCACTCATTCTGAAAGTAGGTGATGGAGACAAAGCAGTAGGTATTGAAAAATTGATGACCTACCTGGCAATCTTCGGCACTGTAATGCTGCTCATTACTTTCTTCACTACTAAAGAACGAATTATCCCCAAAAAGGAGCAAACATCAAGTGTCCTGGATGATCTTAAAGATTTGATGCGCAACAAGCCTTGGGTCATCATTTTGTCGACCACATTTTTAATCTTCATCACACTTGCTATGAAGGGTGGGTCATATGTCTATTATTTCGAGAATTATGTTGACCGAAATGCATTGGCACAATTCCTGGAGCCTCTTTTATTAGGGCTAGCGTCAATTGGCTTTGACTTTTTCGGAGATGATCCAGTATCAGCAGGATTTGGCCTGTTTAACGCAGGAGGCATTATTTTCATGATTGTTGGTATTACCCTCTCAAAGGGGCTTGCTGATAAGTACGGAAAAAGAGATGTATTTAGCAGTGCCTTATTTGCATCAACACTCTTTATACTGTTCTTTATCTTCTTTCCGAAAGATGCCGTAGGGCTTATGTTTGGATCTCAAATTTTACATGGTTTCTTCTATGGCCTTACCATTCCATTACTTTGGGCAATGATTGCCGATGTGGCAGATTACTCAGAATGGAAAAATAACAGACGAGCAACTGCCATCATTTTTTCAGCCATGATGGTCGGCCTAAAGGGTGGACTCAGCACGGGGAGTGCGTTATTAACCTCCATCCTCGGACTTTACAATTATGTTCCTGTTGAAGCCATAGGTGCCGATTTCACCGGGCAACCAGATTCCGCTATTGCAGGTACCAGAATGTTGGTAAGCATATATCCTTCCATACCTTTCTTCCTATGTATCGCGTTGTTGTTTTTCTACGAAATCAACAAGAAAATGGAAGTTCAAATTGAAAATGACCTAAAAGAAAGAAGAGCTTAAAATCTATATCTATCATGTCAGACAAATTCGACAATATACCTATGGCAGATATTAACAAAGCTGCCATTTCCCAACCGTTGGTAACGGAAGTATTCTCTGCTGATCCTTCAGCTCATGTCTTTGATGGGAAAATTTACATCTATCCATCTCATGATATAGATGCCGGCATTCCCTTCAACGACAATGGGGATCATTTTGGAATGCGCGATTATCATGTTTACTCAATGAACGGGCCAAATGATCAAGCCGCAAAAGATCATGGCGTAGCACTGGATATTGATGATGTTCCATGGGCAGAACGCCAAATGTGGGCCCCTGACATTGCGAAGAAAGGTGATCAATACTATTTCTACTTTCCTGCAAGAGCCCATGATGGAAGGTTTAAACTAGGTGTAGCCATTGGCGATTCACCTACCGGACCTTTCAAGGCCGAACCTGAGGCAATGAAAGGAAGCTACTCAATCGATCCTGCTGTATTGGACAATGGAGATGGCGACTTCTACATCTACTGGGGTGGTCTCTGGGGTGGACAACTCCAGAAGTATCGAAACAATGCATATGGCGACTCAAATGACCTTCTGCCAGATGATCAGCCAGCCTTTGGTCCCAGAATAGCTAAGCTGTCAGATGACATGAAAGAGTTTGCAGAGGAGCCATTTGAGATCAAAATTCTGGATGAGGATGGCAATCCTCTGTTGGCGGGAGACAATGAACGCCGATACTTTGAGGGTCCATGGGTACATCAATACAATGGTAAGTATTACCTCTCCTACTCAACAGGTGATACACACTACTTGTGCTATGCAATCGGGGATAATCCATACGGACCTTTTACGTATGGAGGTAAAATCATGACACCCGTTGTGGGATGGACGACTCACCACTCGATTGTGGAGTTTGACAGCAAATGGTATTTGTTCTATCACGACAGTACCTTATCAGAAGGTGTGACGCATCTGCGCTGTATCAAGGTCACGGAAATCGAGTACGATGATAAGGGCTTTATCAAGACAATCAATCCCTACCCGGGATTAGATTAGTTGCCAAGAATTCTTCCTCATTAAGAATGATCAACACTAAGCATGAATGCAATCGGTTGCGTTCATGCTCCATTTTCTCTTTATTTGTATCACACCACTCCTTCAAGAACCGAAATATGCTTTCATATAATAAAATAATTAACGACTTCAAACGCTTTAGAAATCTAACCGCTATTGGCTTGATGTTGCTCATAACAGGATTGATTAGTTGCAACACTCAACCAACACCTAATACAAAAGAAACAGTCTCAGTAGAGACCAGTCTAAAGGACAAATTCGAAGGTGCATTTAAGATCGGAACAGCACTCAATCAAAGTATTGTAGCGGGGACTGATCCGGAATCTGCAATCATTGCCAGGCAGCATTTCAACACCATCACGCCTGAAAACGTCATGAAAGCAGGTCCCATTAATCCACAACCTGGTGAATACAACTTTGAACCTGCCGATCAATTAGTAGATTTTGCAACTCAAAACAATATGTTTTTGGTTGGGCATACATTAGTCTGGCACAACCAAACCCCTGATTGGTTTTTTAAAGATGAAGCAGGAAATCCCAATACTCCGGAACTTCAGGACCAACGACTACATGACCATATTAAAACTATTGCTGGCAGATATGCTGGTCGTGTGCATGCCTGGGATGTAGTCAACGAGGTAATTGACAATGATGGTTCATATAGACCTACCACCTGGGTAAATGGAATGGGTGATGGAGACCTACTGGTCAGGCAGTCATTCAAATATGCAAGTGAATATGCGCCAGACACAGAACTCTACTACAATGACTTTAATGCATGGAGACCTGCCAAAAGAGATGGAATTGCTCGAATGGTCCGAATGCTTCAGCAAAATGGCATTAGGATTGATGGAGTAGGCATTCAGGCACATTGGGGCCTCAACTTTCCAAAGAATGAATACATCGAAGCAGCCATTGACACCTTTGCGAGTCTTGGCGTAAAAGTGATGATCACTGAACTTGACATTGATGTACTGCCCCTTACTAAGGAAGGGCAAATCATAGGCACAGGCATGATGCACCCACAATTTCAACTAGAAGAGTTCAAGGAATTTCTGGATCCATATCCCGATGGACTACCTAGTGAAGTAGCGCAACAACTGGCGGATCGATACCAGGAAGTTTTTGAAATATTTTACGAAAAAAGAGACAAAATCGATCGCGTAACATTTTGGGGGATTCATGATGGGATGACATGGAAAAATGGGTATCCGATTCCTGACAGAACTAACTATCCTCTCCTCTTTGACAGGAATAAACAAGCAAAGCTGGCTTTGAAGGCCTTGCTAGACATGAATGTCAATGAGTAAAATACTAAAACTTCTTAAGCCAATATCGTCTTTTCATCGACACGTGATGGCTGTATTGCTGCTCGCAGTAGCTTTCAATGCAACTTCTCAGGATCCTTTAGCAACAGGAAATGATAAATTTTTGGGTAATGTATATAGTTCGAGCCAACAAACTGATTATACCCAGTACTGGAATCAGGTAACACCTGAAAATGGTGGCAAATGGGGATCTGTAGAAGGCACACGAGACTATATGCGTTGGGGCACGATGGATGCTGCTTATGCACTGGCCAGAGATAACGGATTTCCTTTCAAACAACATGTCATGATTTGGGGGTCACAACAACCCGAGTGGATAGATGAGTTGAGTACCGAAGAGCAACTTGAAGAAATCATTGAGTGGTTCAGTGAGTTATCCGCCCGCTATCCTGATATTGACATTGTGGAGGTTGTGAATGAACCATTGCATGCTCCACCATCATATGCAGCAGCACTTGGAGGTAGCGGTGAAACGGGATGGGACTGGATTATTTCGTCATTTGAACTAGCTCGAACCTATTTTCCAAATGCCAAACTTATTCTCAATGATTATGGCATATTGGGCAGTAATGAAAATATCAACAAATACTTGAGAATTGTTCGATTATTAATTGAGAGAGAACTTATTGATCAGCTAGGCGTACAGGGTCATGCCTTCACGGTTAACGACCTGGATCCTGTCACTATTACCAGCAATTTAAATGCCCTTGCATCTGCGGGACTACCCTTATTTGTAACTGAGCTGGACATTGATGGCAACACCGATGAAAACCAGCTTTCAAGATATCGAAAAGTCTTTCCTGCACTTTGGGAGCACCCAGATGTCAAGGGTATTACCTTATGGGGATGGCGACCAGGTATGTGGCGAACAGAGCAAAAGGCATATCTCATCAACTCAGTTGGCACGGAGAGACCTGCCTTGAGATGGCTGAGACAATATGTTTATTTCACAACAACCGGCACCATGCTCCTGGAAACTCCAAACGTCGAATCAATTCCGAAAATCTATCCCAATCCTATTTCGGATGGTAATATCTTTATTACTGGAGAACAAGCCGATATGTCCATACAGCTATTCAACCTGCAGGGAAAAAAAGTGCTACCATTAACCCAAATAGCTTACAATCGGTTAGAAACCCCATTGATGCCTGGTGTTTATCTTGCGAAGGTATTTGTGAATGGAGCTTTAAAATCGACTCAGCGAATTATAATTCAGTCAGAATGAAACGTAAATACATTGTCACGCTTTGTGCAGCACTCATATTCAATTTGGTCAATGCACAACTTAAATTACCTAAATTGATCAGCGATGGGGTCATTCTACAACGAGATGCTAAACTTACCATTTGGGGCTGGGACAGTCCTAAACAAAAGATAAACATCACTTTTCAAGGGGCGCAATTTTCAGCCACTACAAATGAAAATGGTTACTGGAGTGTTGACCTTAAATCCTACCCGGCTGGTGGCCCATATGTCATGCAAATTGAAGGGTCTTCTGAGGTAGTGATCAATGATATATTGATGGGCGATGTATGGCTATGCAGCGGTCAATCTAATATGGAACTGACCATGCAAAGAACCAGCCCTATCTATCAAAGGGAAATCACCGAATCGGCAAACACCAATATCAGACAATTTGAGGTGCCAGACCGATTCAATTTTAAAGTACGTCAGGACACACTGTCTGGCGGATCATGGGTATCAGCGCATCCGAGCACAATACGCTCCTTTACAGCAGTAGGGTATTTCTTTGCTGATTCTTTGAACAAGGCACTAGATGTACCTATTGGGTTGATCAATGCGGCATTAGGAGGCTCTCCTGCACAAGCCTGGATGAGTGAAAAAGCACTCCAAAAATACCCACATTATCTATCCGAAATGCGCCAATTTCAAAATGATGCATTTATCGATTCTATTCGTCGGTCAGATCAATCTCGATCCTACAACTGGTACCAACAATCTTCCATGAAAGACCTGGGGCGGAAAAGCGTTCCATCATGGACAGAAGCAAACTACGATGATAATAGCTGGCCCTCAATGTCAATTCCTGGCTATTGGTCAGATGTGAATAATGAACTGGCAAACGGTGTAGTTTGGTTTCGCCGAGAATTTGAATCGGATCAAGTAGGACCCGCTGACCTGGAGATGGGCAGAATTGTGGATGCTGACTCTGTATTTGTCAACGGCACATTCGTGGGCAGAACCACTTATCAGTATCCTCCTCGCAGGTACAAAATTCCTGATGGGGTATTGAAAAAAGGCACCAACTCAATAGTGGTTAGGGTCATTAACAATAGTGGGAAAGGTGGATTTATAGCAGATAAAGCCTATGAAATCAGATTTCCAGATCAGAAAATAGATCTGAGCGGAAAATGGAAATATAAGTTTGGGACGAGCATGCCTCCTCTTGCTGGACCAACGTTCATTAGATGGAAACCAGGAGGACTATTCAATGCCATGATATCTCCACTACTTAACCTCAACATTAAAGGAGCCATTTGGTACCAGGGCGAATCGAATGCCAACAACTCAAAGCAAGCTTACGAATACCGTGATTTACTTTCAGACTTAATCAAGGACTGGCGCCTGCATTTTGAGCAAGATGACTTTCCTTTCATAACGGTACAGCTTGTTAACTTCATGGCGGCCCGGCAAAATCCACAACCCAGCAATTGGGCCATTTTACGGGAATCACAGCTTCTGTCTCTAAAAGAACCAAATACCGCATTGGTTGTGGGGATTGATCTAGGTGAGTGGAATGACATTCACCCATTAAACAAAAAGGACGTGGGCAAGCGTCTGGCCCTGGGCGCACTCAATAAGGCATATGATCAGGATATCACCTATTCAGGTCCCTTATATGTTTCTGGGAATACCAATCAGGAAAAAATGATCTTAACCTTCGATCATGTAGGTGGTGGTCTGACAGTAAAGGGTGATCAACTCAATGGCTTTGCAATCGCTGGTGAGAATAAAGCATTTGTTTGGGCGAATGCAAAAATAGTGGGTGACAAGATTGAAGTCTGGCACCCGGATGTGAAACGACCGCTAGCAGTGCGATATGGATGGGCCGACAATCCAGATAAGGTCAATCTGTACAACAAGGAGGGCTTACCTGCCTCACCCTTTAGAACAGATGACTGGAAGGAATAACCTAGTATCCACTGCCAATTGCTTTGTGAAAACTCTCCCGATAGTTTTCTGAAATGGTGAGCATCTTATCTCCTATTTCTAAACTGTTTTTAGTAATCGCATCAACTTTGTCCAATGATACGATATGAGATCGGTGAATTCTATAAAACTTACTGGCAGGCAGTTTGTCTTCAAGAGATTTTAGGCTGGTAAGTGACAGAATGGGCTTACCCTCTTTAAGATGCACCCTCACGTAATCTTTCAACCCTTCAATAAATAGAATATCGTCATATCGTACTTTGATCAGTTGATACTCGACTTTGAGAAATAAGTAATCACGGGCGCCCTGGACCTCATTCCCTTTTTGGAGTTGCCTGTACTGCTGGGCTTTAGTAGCGGCTTTCAGGAATTCTTGATAATTAAAGGGTTTGAGTAGATAATCAATGGCATCCAGTTTGTATCCCTCTATTGCGAACTGATCAAAAGCAGTCGTGAAAATAATCAGAGGTTTGTGTTCTTTCCCGTCAAGAATTTTAGCAAGATCGATACCTGTTAGATCATTCATCTGAATATCCAAAAATATCAAATCAATTTGCTCATGCTGCAAGACCTTTAACGCCTCAAGCGGATTATCAAAAGCACCCACCAAATGGAGAAAATCTGTTTGCCCGATGAATTGCTCTACTAATCCTAATGCAAGGGGCTCATCGTCTACACAAACACAGTTCAGTTTCATCTTAATTGAAGCTTAAGCTCCACAATATATTTGTTCTCCAGCTCCTTGATATCTAATTGATGTTTTCCTGGATAGATCAGGTCCAGCCTTCGCCTGGTGTTCTGAATGCCAATTCCTCCTTCGTCCAAACTTAATGATGATCTGTCAAATACTGAATTCTCCACAAGCATTCGTACACTGTCCTGCTCAACAGCAACTTCAATATTAATAAATGAATCAGCTTGATTACTCACTCCGTGTTTGAATGCATTCTCCACAAAGGGCAAAAACATCATCGGAGCGACCAGTTCATTGACTTCTTGCTGAGGTCTGGCGAAATTCACTTTAACCTTCTTTGACATTCGCAATTTCATAAGACTCACATAGTTCTCGATAAAATTGATTTCGTCCTGAAGTTTTGTCAAATCCTGCTGTGCCTTGTACAATACATGTCTCATCATGGAGGACAAGGTGTGGATAGATTCCTTCGCATCCTCAATGTTAAGGTCTGCCAATGCGTAGATACTATTGAGTGTATTGAAGTAAAAATGAGGGTTGATCTGTGTTTTTAAAAATGACAATTCGTTGCTGATTTTTTCCTTTTCGAGTTCGTTGCGTTTGAGCGTATCCTCCTGGTTTTTTTTCACCAAAAACACAATACTCGAAACCCCTATAGCCGGAAGTGTGAATAACAATTCGAAAAAATCAATCCTAAACCAACTTCTGGGTTTGTACTCATGATTGGGTCGGATGGCCTGATGCATCAGTTCGGGAAGATTCAAAAAGTACTCTGTCAATTTCATGAGTACCTGCCCTAACAGTAATAGTACTAGCAAGTAAATTACAAATCTCACAATACCACCCGCGCTCAGGAGCTTAGGGGCAATGAAGCGTGCATTGATAAAGTAGATGGCTGACAGCAAAAGGCCAAAAGCAGATTGTTTGATCCAGAACTCCGTTGGAAGATCAAATGGAAAGGCAAGAGGCGAGAGCAATACCAACAGCAACCAGATGATGGTTGTCAACAGCATTTCCTGAACTGAAATTTTCATGGTATTCATGGTTCTACTGACGAGATGTACTCAAATCTACGGTTCACAATGGTCACCTACACGCAATAATCTGCCATTTCTGTCTTAACATCTACCAACTGGCGAAAACCATCTACGAAATGTCTCTGTAAGCATAATGTGAGATTTCATCGGTCAAAAAGCGGTTTTCGCAGACAAACAAACCCTGGTGGTCTAATAGTGCAATCCTCCTTCTCTGAAAAGCGTGATTATGACTGAAACAATAATGAACATTGCACGATAATTTAACACTCAGGCATCATGACTACTAAAATTCTTACCCTCATATTAATATTCCTGACAAGCTTCTCACTGGTCGCTCAAAACCCAATTGATGGAAATTGGAGCGGCGAGATGGAAGCGGGTCCTGCCGGTAAAGTCGAAATTAATTATCAACTCAAAGTAGTTGACAATCAACTGCAAGGAACGGTGAATAGCCGAATGGGCACTACCGATATCAAAAATGGATCTGTAGATGATAAAAAATTCAGTTTCGACCTCAGCTTTGGAGAAATGACAGTTTCTCATACCGGTGAGTTAACAAATGATAATCAAATCATCATAAAAAATCCTATGGGCGAGATTCAGCTGAAAAAACTAAGTGGTTCCGATGCTCAAGTTGCTCAATCAAGACCCATGATGCCTGCAGTTCAGGAAGTCGGATATGGCAAACTATCTGGAACTTTGATAGATGAAGCAACAGGTGAACCGATTCCTTTTGCAACAATTGCCCTGGTAGATGAAGCAGGTCAAACTAAGGATGGTACGATCGCTGATGAAAATGGTCAGTTTTCACTGAAGTCCATCCCTAGCGGAACATACACAGCCAATATTTCCTTCATCGGCTATGAATCAATGGATAAAAGCGGTCTGATATTCACTGGTAAAGGCGAATCAATAGACTTAGGAGAGGTGTCAATGGGTAGCTCAGCGAAGGAATTGGATGAAGTGGTGGTGACAGGTGAGCGAGAATTGATTGAAGAAAAAGTAGATCGGATGATTTACAACGCCGAACAAGACAAAACAACAGTCGGTGGAGATGCAGTTGACGTACTTAGACGTGTTCCGATGCTTACAGTAGACCTGGACGGTAATGTATCTCTTCGAGGCAGTAGAAACATTACAGTGCTGATTGACAACAGACCATCTACCATTACAGCAAGCAGCATTGGTGATGCGCTGAAGCAAATCCCTGCTGACCAGATCAAATCAGTGGAAGTAATCACTTCTCCATCAGCGCGATATGATGCTGAAGGTACAAGTGGTATCATCAATATCATTACTAAGAAAAACAATCTACAAGGAGGATCATTGAATTTGAGAAGTAGCGCAGGTCTTAGAGGATCCAACCTTGGGCTTAATGCCTCATTGCGAAAAGGTAGAATGGGACTCACTGGTGGAGGTTTCGGCCGTGCAGGGTACAATATTCGAGGCGATTTTGAAAATAGTCAAATGCTGAAAGATGCTAATGGCAATGTGCTCTCGACTACAAATCAGACAGCCAGCACGGTCAACAACATGATGTTCGGGCGATATAACCTTGGATGGGATTACGAAATCAACAAGTACAACTGGGTAGGATCTTCTGCCAACTTCGGAATGTTCAATTTCAAGAATTCACAAGACAACCGCCTCTCCGAGACCTACCAGGCAAACAACTTGATAGCCAGCAATATCCAGGATGTTTCAATGGCTAACCTCTCCAACCAGATTGACGTGAACCTTAACTATATCCGAACATTTGAGAAAAAAGGTAAAGAGCTAAGCATTCTTGGGCTCTATAGCCAAAACGATCGCAACAATGATTTTGAGACTGAGTCACTTAATGATAGTGAGGAAATCATCAGTCGTATCAAAAACCTGAACGACAGTTACAACAATGAATCGACAGTACAGATAGATTACGTCGAACCAATTGGTGAACATCAAATCTTTGAAATAGGTGCTAAAAACATCAATCGAGTAGTCAATTCTGATTACCAATACTTGTTTGGAATGGGAAATGACCCTTATGTAGAAATATCAAGTGCACAACTTTCTAATCAGTTTGATTACAATCAGAATATCACTGCGGGTTATCTATCTTATACAGCCGACTTCCTCAAGGACTACTCTGTCAAATCAGGACTAAGGTATGAGCACACGACCATTGACGCAGTATTTGCAGATGAAGTGGCTTTAGATATCCCTAGTTATGGTATCCTGGTGCCAAGTATCAACCTGTCTAGAAAACTTGGCATGGGCAAAACCATAAAGGCTGCTTACAATCGACGTATTCAGCGTCCATCACTTCAATTTCTAAACCCCAATATCCAGGCAGCCAACCCACTCAATGTGACACAAGGTAATCCAACCCTTAATCCGGAATACACTAATAACTACGAGTTGGCTTACAGTACATTTAAAAATGGCATATCTATCAACGTAACTGCCTTTATGAGAAATACACAAGGTTCTATCCAGGCAGTACGTGAAACCCAGGGTGACACAGTTTATACAGGATATCAGAATATTGGTAATGAAGATGCCTATGGATTGAGTTTGTTTACAAGCGTGCGAATCGGTAAAAAAGTAATGTTGAATGGAGGACTCGATGGCTACTACGCAATGATGACCAATAACGTTCCTGATCCCATCTACAATGCTTCAAATCAAGGCTTTGTGATGAGTGGCCGAATATTTGGCAGCTACAAATTCACTGACCAATGGTCATTCCAACTATTCAGTTTCTTCAGAGGTAAAAACGTTGAATTACAAGGTTATCGTACTGGTTTCTATGTATACAGTTTGAGCCTCAACAAGTCATTCGCTGACGATAAAGGTAGTTTCGGAATTGGAGCAGAGAACTTTCTCACCTCTCCAATGACAATGACATCCAATATTTCTTCAGCATTCATTGAGCAGAACAGCACCAATTACATGTACAACACCAATTTCAAAATCAACTTCAGCTATCGAATCGGTAAACTATCGGCGAGTCAACCGAAGCGAAAAAGAAGATCTGCTGATAACAACGACCTCAAAGAAGGTTCGTCAAACAATATGGACTATTAATTCAATCGCTTCAGCATAGATGATTGACCCTCTCCACTTTTCGTGGAGAGGTTTTTTTGAAGCTAATCTTTTGAATGTTGCCTGAAATCCGGAAACCCGGATATAGTCCAATTCACCTCTCTTGCATAGGTAGCCCGATTTGGATCATCAAGTTCGTGCCCTTGAATTGATTCATAATCTCGAGCGTGATAGACCATGACTGAAGATTCTCCGTCTTCAGCGACAGTGAATGAATTATGTCCGGGTCCAAACCGATTGTGTTGAGCATTAGAGTGAAAAACCGGAGATGGTGCTTTATTCCAGTTCGCTGGATTGAGTAAATCTGCTTGTTCGTCTATCCATAGAAGTCCAATACAGTAGTTATGATTGGTTGCACTGGCCGAATATGTTACAAAAATCTTTCCGTTCCTTTTGATCACAGCTGGTCCCTCATTCACATTATACTTTTGTCGCTCCCATTCATATTCAGGTTTGGTGAGTATAACCTCAGGCCCCACCAATTGAGTGGGATGTTCAAATTCAGAAAGTACCAAACCAGTACCCCCCTCCCCATCCAACACACTTTCAGCCCAAATCAGGTATCGTTTGCCAGCATGTTCGAAAGTGGTAGCATCCAACGCAAAACCGTCAGTTTTAGTTTGTACCTGACCTTCCTCATTCCAGTCTCCATCAAATGGATCTTCGGAAGTGTTGGAAAGCACCCACATCCTAATTTTCCATTTGTCCTCTGAATGCCCTGCTGCGAAATATATGTACCAAACATCATCTATCCGATGCAATTCTGGCGCCCATATGTGATTGGCCATTGTCCCGGCTTCATGTTTGCTCCAAATCACCTTTTCCGGAGCATTAGCTAGCCCGTCAATAGTTCCTGCTCTTCGAAGTATCACGCGATCATACGCTGGAACTGTGGCTGTGTAATAGTAGACACCAGATTTTGCCTTGTACACCCAGGGATCTGCTCTTTGTTCCACCAATGGATTGTTAAATGAGATGCTCTGTGCACGGCATATAAATACAATGAATAGCACTCCTATGGTAAGTAAATGTCTTTTTTTCATATTGATCTCATAAACTAAGTGCTCAAGATAGTGATGGTTATTCAAGCGAGATCGGTCATGTGCAGTCAAAGTACATTAAGCTGTTCCAATTGACCAATTGGATGGGGCAATCTGGCTCGGACATAGGATCCAATGCTGATGAACTCGGTTTACTAGAATTTGCCAGTATTCAGGTCTATCCCAATCCAACAGTTGGGTTGGTGAAAATTGAAAACAAAGGCATTGGCGAGCTGGAATTAAAGCTGCTGGATGCCACAGGTGGAGAAGTTATCAAAACTGTACGCAGATTACTCCTTCAGGTATATTTTATCCAAAAACTCATATCGAGCGTCCTTTTCAGCCTCAACTGCCTTGCTTTCCACATCAATTACCATGATCATAGGTGTCTTATCAGATGGTTCTGCAGCAGGCCATTCAGGTAAGTTTTCGCCATTGGGGTCACCTGTTTTGATGAAGTTTGCAAAGAAATCCTGCATGGTCGCTGATACCTTATAATCATCGGCTGTCCAGGCAAAATCTTTGATTAAATGCAAATTACCCATGCAGTACTCAATCTCACATGCATGTGGCGCGCCGATCGCAGGAGGTGCCGGAGGCCCGGAAGAGGTTCCGCCTGCTAATCCAGCTACCTTGTTCTTGTCCACCATTGGTGGTCTTAGTTTACTAAATAAATAGCGGTATACATTTTGATTACTGTTTTTGCGATGAAGATCAAACCATTTCCAGGTGCTGTATACAATAAATCGATCGCTCGCAAGACTTGTTGCCGACCACTCTAACTCCTCAGCTGTACCATAAGGGTAAAGCTTCAATACCTTTTGATGATCATCAGGAAAAGCCTCCTTGACTTTGGCGATATAGCCTTCTTCCGTGTAGGGCCCTTGCGTAAAAGCGTATCCGGGGATCTCGGCCGAATTCCAACCAAGTAAGAGTGGAATCTGGGCCTGTTCACCTGCTTCAAATATCTCAGGTAAAGATTTCGGTAAAAAGTAGCCATCAATCGCCATGGGAAAACCAAACCTTCCAGATTCGTTATAAATTTCATAAATGTCTCTCGAAGTGAGCGCTCGAAACGTTTCAAAAGTGTAACCGGATTTTTCCACAAACTCGACTCCAATCTTTTCCGCCTCAGCTAAGGTTACTGGTGCCATGGTTGGGTTGATACCAGCTCCACTCTCACCTATTGCTCCTGCCAACCTATCTTTTGACAATGGTGATGACATTTGCATACTTACTGCAATTGATCCGGCTGACTCACCTGCGATAGTGATCTTATTTGGATCCCCTCCAAAAGCCTGAATATTCTCTTCTACCCACTTCAAGGCTGCCGCCTGATCCAGCGCTCCATAATTGCCAGAAGCCTTGTAGGATGCTTCAGATGTTAAATCCGGATGTGCCAGAAAACCGAAAATATTTAGTCGATAATTAGCCGTCACTACAACGATTCCCTTCTTGGCCATACTTTCTCCATCATACCGCGGTTCAGCACCATCTCCCGCAACATTACCTCCCCCATAGTAATACAGCAATACAGGTAAGTCCTTCGTATTGCGTTTTGCTGGAGTCCATACATTCAAATAAAGACAATCCTCACTTACTCCATTTGAACGAGAATTCATATCCCCCCAAATGACTCTCTGCATAGGTCGCGGACCAAAATCCTTTGCTTGTTTTACACCTTCCCAATTGTCTAAGGGTTGTGGCGCTTTCCATCTCAGCTCACCGACTGGTGGCTTGGCAAATGGAACGCCCAAGTAGGTTTGAATACCATCATTGGTATCATAATTCCCTTCAATGAGACCGTTATTTATTTTAACCTGCACAGCAAAAGCATCTCTTTTTTGAGCAACTATCATCAGAGATAATCCCATAGACAGAGCGAGTATTGTCAGTTTTGTCTTCATCGTTCAATGTATCATTCACTATTTAATAACATTGGAGCAAACTCTCCTAAATAAATTCTCCAGTTTGTCCAGGTATGACCGCCTGTCGAAATATATTGTCTCTTTTCGTGACAATAATATAGAAAGATGTTGATAATAACTAACATCAATAACTGATTTGGCTCATGGTTCTGTTGAAATTGATCAATTTAATTAGATTCGGGCCTGAAATGAACAATAACAAGATCGACCAATATTTAACCCATGTTGCTTACGATTCGGTAATATTTGGCTTTTCGGGCGATCAACTGAAAATCCTTATTATGGAATATCATAATACGGGATTCTTTGCCCTGCCGGGAGGTTTTGTCAGGCACAATGAACCATTGGATGATGCCGTTCAGAGGGGTCTGAAGGAACGAACTGGATTAGCTGACATTTATCTGGAACAATTTCATGCCTTTGGCAGTACGAAGAGACATCAGCCGGAGGTAATGAAGGCAATATTAAAAGCAAACAATAGCGATCTTAAAACCTTTGAATGGATGTTGGACCGTTTCATTTCCATCGCATTCTATGCCTTGATTGATTATGAAAAGGTAACACCACGAGCAGATCACTTGTCTGACTCAATTGGCTGGTACGACATTGATCAATTGCCAGAACTTATGTTGGATCACCAGGAAATTGTATCAACCGCACTGGCCGCTCTCCGTTCACGTTTATACACCAAACCCATCGGCAACAATCTTCTGCCGCTGAAATTCACCATGAAACAGCTGCAGCGACTTCATGAAGCCATTTTAGGAGAAGAACTAAGGAGGACAACCTTCCAAAGAAAAATGCTTAGCCTTGACATTCTGCAAAGGCACGAAAAGCAATATACAGGTGGCGCTCATAAAGCACCTTACCTCTATAGCTTTAAGGAAAACTAAGTAACATTTCGAGCGTTTAATAGTTCAATAATTGCCGTTGATAACAATCAAGAAGTGAATATTTACCTTATTGTCTTAAATTGAGACAATTTCCTTTTCATAATCTGATCATAATTATACGATTAACTACTAATGTTGAAGAACATACTTAGCACATTCAGAAGGATCCAGAGCTGGTTCACATCTGCCCTGATAGTAGGGTTTGTCTCATGTAGCAATCCTGCCGAAATGGATGATAATCAAAAGCCAGATATCAATCGATTCACAACTTCAGTTCTAACTCAACCGAATGATTTTGACGAGCCAATGGCCTTTACTTTTCTCAACAACAATGAAATTTTGATTGTTGAAAGAAAAGGTGGCATCAAGCATTTTAACATCAAAAACCAATATGTTCAGAAAGTTGGTGAGATATCGGTCAACACCTTTTATACGAACAAGGAAGGGCGTTCAAGACCAGCCGAGGAAGGACTGATTGGTGTGACTGCTGATCCTAATTATATGACCAATAATTGGGTTTATTTATTGTTTGCTGATCCTGATGAACCCAAGCATGTGCTGGCAAGATATGAGCTCAAGAAGGGAATCCTCTACGAAGACACCAAAACAGTAGTGTTGGAATACCCTGTTCAGCGAGAAGAATGTTGCCACACCGGTGGAGGTATGACCTGGGACAACAAAGGCAATTTGTTCATTACCACAGGAAACAACACCGTTAATCCAAGGGCAGGTACTTCAAACCTCGATGAACGTCCCGGCCAAAAGAATAATGATGATCAAAGAACAGGTGGCAACACCAATGATTTGAGAGGCAAGATCTTAAGAATACACCCAGAGGCTGATGGTTCATACACTATTGCAGCAGGCAACCTATTCCCTCCGGGTACTGACAAAACTCGTCCTGAGATCTATACAATGGGACACAGAAATCCATGGCGAGTGAGCTGGGATTCTGAAACAGGTTATATCTATTGGGGAGAAGTGGGTCCGGACGCTTCAGACGAGAGCGAGAGAGGTCCAAGGGGATATGACGAATTCAATCAGGCCAAGGGACCGGGCTTTTTTGGATGGCCATATTTCATAGGTGATAATATTCCTTATGCTGATTATGATCATGAGACCGACTCTGTAGGCTCCTTATTTGATGTAAACAATCCACTCAATGAATCAGTCAATAACACCGGACTAACCAAGCTCCCTCCTCCTCAACCTGCTATGCTTTGGTATCCCTACTCCTTTTCGGAGAAGTTTCCATTGATGGGTAGTGCTGGACGCAGCGCTACAGGCGGACCAGTATTCAGGAAAGCTGACTTCCCTGAATCAGAAAAAAGGTTTCCAAGCTACTATGAAGGCAAATGGTTGATCGTCGAATTCATGCGCGGATGGATCATGGCTGTCACAATGGATCAAAATGGTGACTTTGTGGAAATGGAACCATTCCTACCCAATGAAAAATTCATCAGTGCCATTGACATGCAGTTTAGTCCGGATGGAGATTTGTATGTGCTAGAATATGGGTCTGCCTGGTTTCAAGGCAATGACAATGCCTTGATTAAAAGAGTGCGATACAATGGAGGTAACCGAGAGCCGGTGGTCAAGGCATCAGTTGACAAGTCTGCAGGTGATGTGCCGCTCGTTGTGAATTTCTCCTCGGAGGGCACACTGGATTATGACAATGATAAACTGAATTATAGTTGGTCAATTACTTCTGACAATGGGTTCAATCAAATGATTGAAGAACCTGCTACTTCGCTTACATTGAGTGAGCCCGGTCTATATAAAGTGCAATTGAAAGTAACAGATGAAGCAGGAAATAGTAACCAACAATCGCTTGAGGTGCTTGCTGGTAACGAGCCTCCGGTTGTTGATCTTGGTATTTCCGAAGGCAATCAATCTTTCTTTTTCGCTGGAAATGAGATCAAATATGCCATTTCGGTTACGGATAAAGAAGATGGCAATTCAGCTGATGGCACAATCGCAAAGGCGGATATTGCGATCAATTTTGATTATGCGCCAGAGGGATTTGATCCGATAGAAATTGCGCAAAATCATGTAAGCACCGATGAATGGATATCGTTTTCACGTGGTAAAACCCTGATTGAAGAAAGTGATTGCTTTTCATGTCACAAGTTGGATGTCAAATCAATTGGTCCGAGTTACATAGATGTAGCAAAACGGTACAAAAATGATCCTGAAGGCCAAGCCGGTCTGGGTGCAAAGATTATCAATGGAGGTGTAGGTGTCTGGGGTGAGCATGGCATGAGTGCACATCCCGATATCACTGAGGAACAGGCTGCTCAGATTGTTGACTATATTATGGGACTTAATGATCCTCAGCTTGGACCAAAAGTAATACCATTATCTGGTGCCTTTACTACAAATATTCCTTCAAAGCACAATGACAAGGGTAGTTACCTCCTGCGCGTAGCTTATGCGGATAAGGGTTCTAAAGGATTACCATCGATCACTTCAGAAAAAATCATTGCCCTTAGAAACCCATTCATCAATGCGGAGAATTACGACATGGCAAAAGGAACAGAATTACTTACTACTCCCGGACGTTCATTTTATATTGCCGAGCATCTTGGATATGTAGGATTCAATCAGATTGACATGACAGGCATCAAAGAGATAATCGTGATGGCTGAAAACCCAACGAGAGTTGATGGTGCTGGAGGTGAAATTGAAATCCATATAGATAGTCCTGATGGTCCACTGTTGGCTACTACAGGAGCTATCGAACCAGTAGAAATTGATTTTCGTGCGGAATTGCAGCGACTCGTTGCTGAGTGGGAAGCAGGGGGACAAAAAGGCCCAAGACCTAATTTCAGAACAGTCAGGGCAATGTCACAGCCCAAATTCCCATTGCCCATAGAAAATGTATCTGGCAATCATGATCTCTATTTTGTAGGTAAAAATCCGAATGCAAGTCCTGGACAAATGCTACTACAAGTTCGTGGCTTCCAGTTTTCTAATTAAACCAAGTGATCTAAATAAATCCCAAACGATATGAGCAGCAAACAAAATCGACGTAAATTTTTGACCAACTCTTCAGCCATAGCAGGGGGCTTGTTATTGGGCAGTGCATCATCATTAAAAGGTGCACCAGCTATTCTTAAACATTTCAATAAGCCCTATTCGGTCATCAATGGGGTGCAAATTGGCGTGATCACCTACTCTTTCAGGAGCATGGAAGATCAGAGTGCGGAAGCCACACTGCAATACATCAAGGATTGTGGTATTAGTGCGGTCGAATTGATGGGTGGACCGGCCGAGAGCTTTGCGGGGATGCCTCAGTCGGATTTTAACCGCCGGGCATTCTATGGGCTGATGAGAAAACAAAGAAACGGGGAGTTGACAGCAGATGAAGAAAAGGAAATGAAAGAAATGCGTGCCACTATGGATGCCTATGGCAAAGAAGTTGCCGAATGGCGCACCAGCGTTTCGATGGATGCATTTGAGAAGTTCAGGAAGATGTATAACGATGCTGGGGTGAAAATTTATGGATTCAAGCCTTCAGCCTTTGGCAAGAATAATACCGATGCAGAAATCAATTATGGATTGAAAGCTGCTAAAGCACTAGGTGCTTCGCATGTCACTTTAGAGCACCCTAGTGATGATGCTCATACACTTAAGTTGGGGCAAATGGCGAAGCAGCATAAAATCAAAGTAGCTTATCACGGACATGAGCAGCAAACCCCAACATTCTGGGATACAGCGTTGAAGCAATCACCATACAACGCGATCAACCCTGATATGGGCCATTATATTGCTGCAGGCAATGAGCAACCGCTTGAGTTACTAAAAAAATACAATGACCGCATCGCAAGTACTCACTTGAAGGATCGCCAGACACCAGACAATGGCAAGGGGAATGTATTGTGGGGAACAGGCGATACCCCGATCCCGGCTATTCTGAAGCTCATCAAGCAAGAGCAATATAAGTTTCCCGCAACGATTGAGTTAGAATATAAAATCCCAGACGGTTCAGATGCAATCAAAGAGGTGCAGAAGTGTCTGGCCTTCTGTGAGAAAAGCCTCAGCTAAGTGTAAAAATGATATTGAAAAGAGCCCTGATAAAAGGGGTTCTTTACATCTGATGCTTGTATCGATTGTTTTCTTTACAAGCTGAAGTTTTACGTTTACAAGTTCATTGATCGACACCTCATTTACGGGTACCAAATGAATACATTAAGGTATCTTTTTGTTTGATGTTTCACCATCCGGTTACAGCAAAATCTGAAAGTTTGCGATGTGTTGAATAATAGAGAATACTGTGACTCAAAGGTTTGCATTGAGCTTCTAATTTTTGAATATTGCTATAGCTTCATAAAAATTAACATCATGACTCCATTATATCAGATCACCCGACTTACAATTTGGTCACTATCAATTGTGCTAATGCTCGCTAGTTGCGCTGAGAAGTATACTACTGAACAGAAGGAAGGGTACGTATTAGTCAACAACGACCAGGGCAGCACATTGGGTTATACCACTGAATCTGGTGTTGCATTGCTTACCGTCGACAGGTTAGCCTTCAAAGATCTTAATAAAAATGGACAGCTGGATGGTTATGAGGACTGGCGTAAATCTCCAGAAGAGAGAGCTGCAGACCTGGCCACTCAAATGTCCATAGAGCAAATAGCAGGTTTAATGCTCTATAGCGCACATCAGGCAATACCATCAGGAGGAAGGCGTGCCTCGAACTATGGAGGTAAGCCTTTCAAAGAAAGTGGAGCTTTACCTGGCGATCTTTCTGATGACCAAAAGAAATTTTTAACTGATGATAACCTCAGACATGTGCTTATCACTCGAGTTGAATCTCCGGAAGTTGCTGCACAGTGGAATAACAATGCACAAGCACATGTTGAAGCTATTGGTTTGGGAATTCCTGTCAATACGAGCTCTGACCCAAGACATGGTAGTGACTCATATGCTGAATACAATGAAGGTGCCGGCGGGAGTATTTCAATGTGGCCAGGCACACTTGGTATTGCAGCTTCCTTTGACCCCTCATTGATGCAGCAATTCGGTAAAATCGCTTCGATTGAATATCGTGCCTTGGGAATAGGAACAGCATTATCACCTCAGATAGATCTGGCAACCGAACCTCGCTGGAGCCGATTTGACGGAACAATGGGTGAAGATCCGGATTTGGCTACCGATCTGGCGAGAGCATATGTTGATGGATTTCAATCAACAGATGAGGCAGGTTGGGGATTTGAAAGCGTAAATGCAATGGTCAAACATTGGCCTGGTGGTGGACCAGAAGAAGGAGGAAGAGATGGCCATTTTGGATATGGCGCCTATGCCGTATATCCAGGCAATAATATCGAAGATCATATGCAACCTTTTACTGAAGGGGCTTTTAAGTTAACAGGTGCTACCAAAATGGCTTCTGCAGTAATGCCCTACTACACCATATCAGATGGACATGGTGAATCAGTTGCCAATGGCTATAATCAATACCTGATCACAGATGTGCTGAGAGGTAAGTATCAATACGAAGGTGTACTTTGTACAGATTGGGGAATTACCAATGACGTATCGTCAATTGGTAAATTCCAAGGAAAGCCGTGGGGTGTAGAACAGTTAAGCATAGCTGAACGACATCTAAAAGCCATTGAAGCTGGTATGGATCAATTCGGAGGAAACAATGACATGAAACCTGTATTGGAGGCTTACCAACTTGGGGTAGCAAAGATCGGTGAAGAACAAATGCGCAAGCGTTTTGAAAAATCTGCGGTGAGATTATTGCTCAATATCTTCAGGATTGGACTTTTTGAAAATCCTTATCTGGATATTGCCACCACCAAAGCTACTGTTGGGAAACCACAATTCATGAAAGCAGGTTATGATGCTCAGCTACGCTCAATTGTCATGTTGAAAAATCAAGCTGATGCACTACCAATGACCGAAAAGCAAAAAGTTTTCATTCCACAACGATATATTGCCCCAAGTGTCAACTGGTGGGGAATGATAAGTCCGGAAAGAACTGAAACGCCATTTAACATGGACGTGGTTTCCAAATATTTTGAAGTTGTTGACAGTCCAGATCAGGCTGATTTTGCTTTAGTAGGAATCCAGAGCCCGGATGGTGGTGTTGGCTATGATGCAGCTGATGTGGAAAATGGAGGTAACGGTTATTTGCCCATCAGTTTGCAATATCAACCTTACACAGCTACTGAAGCAAGAGAAACAAGTCTGGCAGGTGGAAGCCCGTTGGAGGACTTCACGAATCGCAGCTATCGATCAAAATCCATCACGACGCGCAATGTGACAGACATGGATTTAGTGAACGACACCAAATCCCAAATGGGTGACAAACCGGTCATCGTGGTAGTGAACGTGTCAAAACCAATGGTATTCTCCGAAATAGAGAATAGCGCTTCAGGAATTCTGATCCATATGGGGGTCCAGGATCAAGCGCTTATGGATATTATTTCTGGAAAAAATGAACCAAGTGGTTTGCTCCCCTTTCAAATGCCTGCTGATATGATCACCGTTGAAAAACAATTTGAAGATGTACCCAGAGACATGACTGCCTATACGGATACTGAAGGTAATAGCTATGATTTTGCCTATGGCCTTAACTGGAGCGGAGTTATTGCTGACGATCGGGTTCAACAGTATAAATAGATGAGGCAATCTTAGGAAGCGCTTCTGTCCTCAACAGTAGTTCGCAGGGATAATTATGCTCGAAATAAGGTATCCATTTGTAAGGTTTTTGTGATTGTAAAGTCAAATTGTAGGACATTAGTTGCTGCTGACAAAATACAACTATGTCCACTTCAATTAAGCTAATATGTCTACTCCTTACCGGGCTTCAATTTGGATGTTACGATAAAAGCATTTCAAATGATCAGTCGTCATCTGTGTTGGAATATGATCAACCCGCAGATAAATGGACAGATGCTCTTCCCATCGGAAATGGCAGCTTCGGAGCAATGATTTATGGTCGCACTGATCACGAGATCATTAAGTTGAACCATGATACCTTTTGGAGAGGGGGCCCATCCAACTGGAACAATCCCAATTCCGCAGAGTATTTTCCTCTGGTTAAAGAAGCATTGGCAGCCAATAACCATGATCTGGCAGATAGCCTGGTGAGGCATATGCATGGCAAACAAACAGAACCCTACCAACCGCTAGCGGATCTGCATCTGAATTTTCAGACTGATGAGGACTCCCATACATCCCAATACAGTCGCCAATTGGATATTTCTAAAGCGGTCTACACACAGCAACATACTCAAAGCAACTCGCAACATTGGCGTAGAGCATTTGCAAGTTATCCAGATGATATTATTGTGATAGAGCTCAAATCAACTAATAACGGAGTAAACTTTGAGACCTATTTCTCAAGCATAGTTCTCAATCGAAAGTGGCATGAAGAGGATCTGCTTAAAATCCGATGCAAAGCATGGAATGATTCATCATGGAACCGAGAAGGTATGGAAGCAGAGGTATGGCTAAAAGTCATCCCAGATGGAGGGGAAAAATATCATACCGACACGAGTATCGTTGTGACAGGAGCTGATAAGGTTACCTTACTCCTTAGTTGCGGCACTAGTTTCAACGGGAGATTTAAATCTCCAGGTTATGAGGGAAAAGATCCAGCCAAATTAGCGAAAAACAAGATGGAGACTGCCTTGGACTACTCGGTTGAAGAACTCCTAAAAAGGCACCATCAGGACTATACTGAATTATACGATCGAGTTAAGCTGACTATAGGAAAAGTGCCCCAACAAGACATAGCTCAAACAGATCAAAGGATTGAAAACTTCCATCAAAATCAAGACCCAAAGCTGATAGAGCTGCTCTTCAACTATGGCAGATATCTACTGTTGTCCAGCTCTCGACCAGGCAGTCAACCAGCTCATCTTCAGGGAATATGGTCTAAATACATCTACCCACCATGGCGATCTAATTACACCATCAACATCAACACCGAGATGAACTATTGGCCAGCACACATTACCAACCTGGCGGAGACGGCTGATCCTTTACATAAGCTGATCAAAGACATGGCTGTGAATGGCACGAAAACCGCAAGCATCAACTACAATCTGGACGGTTGGGTTGCACATCACAATACAGATCTTTGGGCGCATACTGGTCCTGTCGATGGAGACCCCATGTGGACCAATTGGACCATGGGTGGACTGTGGCTGATGACTCACATTTACGAACATTATCAGTTTACAGGCGATTCTGCATTTCTGGCATCCTACATTCCCGAGTTTACAGGTGCGTCCAGATTTGCAATGGGTTTGTTAGAACGAAGTGAGGGTGGTTATCTAGAAACTGCTCTCGGCACTTCTCCTGAAAACCAGTTTTACAGTGAAACAGGTAAAGTAGTTAGTCTCACAAAAGGTGTAGCCATGGATCTGTCACTCACTCACCAGGTACTGTCACAAACAAAATCTGCACTACGCATTACCAATTCACATTTTGATCTTGTAGAAAAAATTGAAGAGGTGCTTGCACAATTGAGACCATTAAAAATAGATGCAGAAGGAATCCTTCAGGAATGGGATCAACCCTATCGGGAAAAAGATCCACATCACAGACACATCTCTCATCTGATCGGAGTTCATCCAGGCAATCAGATCAATCCATGGGACACACCTCAGTTATTTGAAAGTGCTAAAAATTCCTTACTAAAAAGAGGAGATGAGGCTACTGGCTGGTCTATGGGATGGAAAATCAATCAGTGGGCCCGTATGCTTGATGGAGATCATGCCTATAAAATCCTACACAATCTCCTCAAAACAGCTGATCCCGATTCAGTAGACTGGGAAAGGCCTGGCCTATATGGTAATATGTTTGATGCGCATCCTCCCTTCCAGATTGATGGGAATTTTGGCGCTACAGCCGGAATCGCCGAGATGTTGGTCCAGTCACATGCCGGAGCTGTACATTTGCTACCAGCACTTCCGGGACGATGGGCAAATGGATCAGTAAGAGGACTTAAAACACGGGGAGGTTTTGAAGTCAGCTTGACCTGGGAGAATGGTAACCTGAACGGTGGTGCCATTACATCAAATTTGGGAGGCATTTGCCGCATACGATCCGAATGGCCCCTTGAATCAAAAGCGCTCAAAACTGCTAATGGAAAGTGTCCAAATACTTTTTTGCTATCAAATCCACTCACCCAACCTATCCAGAACAATGACATCCAACTGGCATGCCCCTCGATAAAAACCTATTATTTGTATGACCTAAACACCCAAGCTGGTAAAACATATGCATTTAAATCTCTGTAAAATGATTACTAAATATGGTGCATTTGAGGATATTTGATCATGCGGCAGTTGATTGCATATCTCTGTTTACTTTTTGGCCTGCTTGGTGCTACTCATCTATGGGCACAGACTGCTAAAATCAGTTTTCACCACATTTCCACGGAATCAGGGTTATCTCATAATCAGGTTAATTCTTTCTATGAAGATCAATATGGATTTGTTTGGATTGGTACTCTTTCCGGACTAAATCGATATGACGGTTACACTTTCGAGAAATTCTATCACCAGGATAATCAACCGAACTCCCTGGCCAGTAATACGATCTTTTGGATCAATGAGGGACCTAACCAGCAAATTTGGTTCAATACCGCCAATGGCCTATCCATCTATGATCCAGGTCTGGAACAATTTATTGCTACCTCTAGTTGGTTGGAACGTCTTCAGATTCAAGGAAATCAGCTTAATAAAATCATCGTCGACCGTTTGCATCAAACCTGGTTTATAGACGAAAATCATGGGTTGATCATGACAGATCAAACTAATACCTATCGAATCAACTCCTCTGACACGGCCTTGATAAAAATCGGATCTAACCTAATTTCAGATGTAAGTGAAGATGATCAGGGGAACTTGTGGGTGCTTCACCGAGCAGGTCTGATCGAAGTAATTGATCCATTCATCAAAATGATCCGACGCAAGTTTGATCTCTCGAAAGTAAAACCAGACATGAGCTTCTCTACGCTTTTTATTGATTCTGACCAGGATATCTGGGCCGTAGCAGATGAGGAACCTTACGGCTTGTATTACCTTAACACCAGCAATGGCAAGACCCGGTATTTTGATGCAACCACAATCAAAAGCAGTATTGTCCGACAGGTTTTAGAAGATGGAGATAGACAGATCTGGGTAGGAACTGATCATGGAGGTATTACGCTAATAGACAAATCAACATGGAATATTACATCCGTCTCCTATGAACCCAATAATCCAAGGAGCCTCAACCACAACAGCATTACGACCATCTATAGGTCTAAAAGTGGGCTGATTTGGGTAGGCAAAAACAAAAATGGAATAAGCCTCTACAATGAACGAGTTGGGAGTTTCGACCATTTCAAATATGATAGTGACGATCCGGCTTTTAACGATATCTCCTCAATTGTAGAAGATGCAGATGGTAATTTATTGCTAGGAACCAATGGTAGAGGAGTGCTCAAATTTGACATCATTGATCAACACATTCGACCAGCTGGAATTGACCTTTCCGACGAAAGTAAATTGGGTTCTAATGTAGTGGTAGACATGTGCTATACTCAGGACAACATGCTTTGGATTGGCACATACCTTGAAGGACTTTATCGATTTCGCGACCAGAAAATTCAGAATTTCACCACAAATCCAAATGAAAATTCAGTTTCCGACAATAATATCTGGAGAATATATGAAGACTCACAACACAACATTTGGCTTGGAACGCTTCAGAGAGGATTAGATAAATATAATACCCAAACACATCAATTCACCAACTATCATCAACCGGAACACCTCAGCGTCAATTATGTTACAGACATTGTGGAAGATCACAATGGCCACATTTGGATAGCAACAGGTGTTGGGTTGACACGGCATGACCCTTCCCAACAATCGTTTAAACATTATCTGGCTTCTGATAACCTGTCCTCCTCTCTGAGCAATAACAGTGTAATTGCCCTTCTTGTGGATGCTGATAATCAACTTTGGGTAGGGACACTGGATGGCCTCAATCTCTATCAACCAGCAACTGACGATTTTAAAGTATTTAGAGATTCAGATGGGCTTGCCTCAAGTCTGATCATGAGCATGGTCGATGACGACCAGGGGAATCTTTGGATCAGTACTTCAAAAGGTATTTCCAGGGTCAAGGTCGAGAATGCCCAACTATCTCTGCTCACTTTTGATCAGTCTGATGGTTTGCAAAGCGAAACTTTTATTCAAAATGCCACTATCAGAACACGCAATGGAAAGTTGGTTTTCGGCGGGCAAAATGGATTTAACTATTTCGATCCAAATGAAATTCAATCAACAGATATCCCTCCCAAACTCGTCCTTTCTTCTTTTTCTGTTAACAATCAGCGCATTGAACCAAATACTCCAATCAACAACAATATCATCCTTCATAAATCTATTACTGAGACTGATCGAGTTACGCTAAATCACGATCAAAACTCCTTCACTTTTGAATTTGCAGCACTCACATTTGATCAGGCTGATAAAAATAAATATGAATATCAGTTGGAGGGTTTTAATGAAAACTGGATCCCTACACCTGTGCGTAGAGCCAACTATACCAACCTTGATTATGGAGAATACACTTTCCGAGTTCGAGCTGCAAACAAATACAACACCTGGAACAACGAAGATGTCTCTGTTCAAATACTGATACACCCTCCCTGGTGGAGGTCCAAATGGGCTTATGCCACCTATATCTTCTTCATTATTGGGGGCCTGTTTTTAATAAGGGAATTGATCATTATTAGAGAGCGAGAAAAAGCAAAGATTGAGAATGATAAACTGGACGCGAAACGGCGACACGAACTAGATCTCCTTAAGATCAAGTTTTTCACCAATGTCAGCCACGAGTTCAGAACACCCCTTTCGCTGATCATCTCTCCTATCGAATATCTGATAGAAACAGATAGTCCGGGTAAAAAAACAGATTTTCTGATTATTCAACGAAATGCCAAAAGACTACTGAGACTCGTCAATCAGTTGCTTGACTTCCGAAAAATGGAGGTTCAACAACATAAACTTTCAGCATCGGTCGGAGATTTGATTAAGTTTATCAAGGATGTGATGGAGTCATTCATGGATCTCTCAAAGGAGACCAATGTGGAATTGAGCTTTGAATCAGAGCTTACTCAGTTTTACACCTCCTTTGATAAGGACAAAATGGATAAAATCCTGTTTAACCTAATCTCAAATGCCTTTAAATTCACTCCTGCAGATGGAAAAATCGCTATTGATCTGGAAAAATCACCTAATACCGGGGTAACAATATCTGTAACGGATACGGGTATCGGTATATCTCAAAAAGAACAAGATCGCATTTTCGAAAGGTTTATTCAGGCCGACAACATGGATCACATGATCAATAACGGAACTGGAATTGGACTTTCCATTACGAAAGAATTTATTGAATTGCATGGAGGAAAAATCGAACTGGAAAGTGAGCCGAATCAAGGCACCAACTTCTCCATACACTTTCCATTTGAGCAAATAGATAACACCCAAGACACCAACCCTATCCTGGATCAAGCATCTAACTTTCTACCTGATCTTATCGATAGCAACAAGCAAACCATCATGCTGGTCGAGGACAATTCGGATTTTAGGTTTTACTTAAAAGACAATCTAAAAACCTACTACAATGTGTTGGAAGCTCAAAATGGCAAACAAGCCTGGAAGCAGATTTGTGATCATCATCCCGACATCATCATTTCTGATATTATGATGCCCATCATGAATGGATTAGATCTTTGCAGAAAGGTAAAATCAGACCCCAGAACTGCTGATATTCCTTTGGTTCTGTTGACTGCTCAGCAATCGGATGAACATCGACTGGAAGGTCTTGAAGCTGGAGCGCTGGACTTCATAACCAAACCATTTAACTTCCGAATACTGGTAAGTTCGATTAATAGTGCCCTTAAATTTCATGATCAAATCCTGGATACAGAGCGAAAAAAGTCTATTGCCCCTAAAGAGGTACAAGTCATTTCGCAAGATGAGGTTTTTTTGCAAAAAGCCATTGATCTCATCGAACAGCATATGTCCAACTCAGAGTTCAGCGTAGAAAGATTGGGACATGAGCTTGGCTACAGCCGAGGGCACTTATACCAAAAAATGCTACAGATTACCGGACAAACACCAATTGATTTTATTCGTAACATGAGAATGAAGCGGGCAAAGGAACTACTCGAAAAAAGTCAAATGAATGTAGCACAGGTAGCCTATGAAGTGGGTTATAATAATCCAAAGCTGTTTAGTCGCTACTTCAAGAGTTTCTACAAAGTATATCCTTCTGAGTTAATCAATAAAGCGGGTTGATACGCTCTTTGAAAAACGCTCTAAATCTTACAAAACCTCCTCTTTTGAACATTTTTAGGACGTATCTAACATTTATGTACCCTATCCAGCACAAATCATAACCCGATTACAGAGGCCTCTTCTCTAGCATTGTCAAAGTGATTTTCCTGACCTCAGGCAATCGCCAGGCATCTAAACTATTATAGAACATGAAGAAGCATTACCTGGATCGAATAGGGTTCAAGCGTCCATTCTTTTTGACCCTGCTACTCATACTGATCTGTTCCTTTTCCACATTCGCACAAAACATAACTGGAAAAGTCGTTTTCATTGACGGGAACGAATCCATTCCTGGTGCTACGATTCTACTTAAAGACACGAATCGAGGTGCCATTTCTGACATTGATGGAAACTTTTCTATCGATGTATATGGAGTGGAAAATCCAGTCCTGGTGATTTCATTCGTTGGTTTTATTACTCAGGAAGTTTCTGTAAATAATCGCTCCTACATTGAGGTGGCACTTGAGGCCGATGTTCAAGCCCTTGAAGAAGTGGTTGTCATAGGTTACGGAACACAGCAGAAAAAAGTAGTCACTGCAGCCACAGCACAAGTAAAGGGTGATCAACTAGTCAAGAGAAACACTACCAGGGCACTACAAGCCCTTCAGGGTCAGGCTGCCGGTGTTAACATTAGATCATCTTCGGGTCAACCAGGTGAAGGTTTGCGTGTAAACATAAGGGGACTTGGCACAACAGGTAATGCCGGACCTCTTTACATTGTAGATGGAGTAGCTACCGGAGATATTAGCTATCTCAACAACTCAGATATCGTCTCAATTGATGTCCTTAAAGATGCAGCATCAGCAGCCATCTATGGATCCAGAGCAGCAAATGGTGTAATACTGGTGACCACTAAAAAAGGAAAAAGTGGTAAAACTCAGGTTTCATTCGACTCATACTACGGCATTCAAAACAGCCCCAAAGAATTAAAGATGCTCGATAGCAAAGAATATGCTATTATCATGAATGAGCAGCATCTCAATTCAGGAGGAACTGTTGCCGGACTACCCTTCGACCTGTCCAATTTACCAGCTTACACATCATCTGGTGCCGCAAATACAGATTGGCTTTCGGAGATGTTTTCACCAAATGCTGTTATGCAGAACTATGCAGCTGGCATTACTGGAGGAAACGACAATACAACTTTTTCAATGTCATTTTCTTATACTGATCAAGAAGGAATTGTAGGGGGCAAGGAGCAATCATATTATGAACGATACAATGCCAGGCTAACACTTGAAAATAAACTGTTTGATGACAAATTGGTCATTGGAAATAATGCCACATTTAGCTATTCCAATAAAAATGGCATCCGAGTCGGCAACCAATACGACAACAGTCTAAGAGGAGCCTTTAATACCAGCCCACTCCTCCCCATAAATAATGATTACGGGCGATATTTCAATACTGCTGACACCATTACGGATCAAAACGGTGCTACTTATTGGAACAACACTGAAAGTAGTCCATATGCCAATATGTTGCTTAATAATCAGAATAAGCAAAACAATCAAAAACTATTTGGTAATGTCTATGCCGATTTTTCGCCCATTGACAACCTGAAGTTTCATTCGTCTTTTGGATATGACCTTTTCAACGGTGAGTATAGATCCTACTCTCCTATTTATCAGCTTTCAGTTTATGCCATACGTGCCAAGTCAAGTGCCAACCAAAGCATGAATCGAGGAAGCGCAATCCAATATGACAATTGGGCTGAGTATAATCTGCTTCAAAACGACAATCAGTTCAATATCATGCTCGGGATGTCTAGTAGAATCTTCAAAGGTTCTTACATCTCTGGTGCCAACGCGGATGTAATATTCCCTGAGTTCAATAAGGCATATCTCTCTAACACCACCAATCAGGAAATCAATTTAATATCCCTTAGTGGCGCCCCATTTGACGAAGAAAAAATCCTTTCATTTTTCTCCAGAATTCAGTATTTCATTAAAGATAAATACCTGTTCAACGCTACTGTGAGGGCTGACGGATCTTCCCGATTCGCTGAGGGCAATCGCTGGGGATTCTTCCCTTCTCTGTCAGGAGGATGGGTATTATCAGACGAACAATTTTTACAAGGTATTTCATGGATTGATTTCTTAAAGCTAAGAGCTAGTTGGGGGCAAAACGGCAACCAAAACATTCCCGCTTTTCAGTACTTGGCACCTATTTCCTTTAGTAATGCGACCTACGCTTTTGGGTCCGAAGAGGGTGTAAATACACCAGGTGCTTATCCCAGTCGCTTGGCTTTTGAAGCGCTTCAATGGGAAACTTCTGAGCAAATCAATGTAGGAATAGATACCAGATTTATAGGTGGAAGTGTGCTTGTGACACTGGATTTTTACAAGAAATCTACCAAAGACTGGCTAATTACAGCTCCAGTACTGGCAACAGCAGGTGCAAATCCTCCTGTAATCAACGGAGGGCTTATTGAAAATTCGGGTATAGAACTAGAACTCTCCTACTCAGCATACAAAGGGGATCTAAGCTACAAAATCAACGCCAATGGAAGCGTCAATAAGAATTTGGTAAAAGAAGTACCAACCGAAGACGGAATTATCCATGGTGCGAGCAATACACTTTATGCCAACTCCTCAGAGTTCTATCGAGCACAATCGGGCTTTCCAATTGGTTATTTCTGGGGCATGGAAACAGATGGACTCTTTCAAAACTCTGCAGATGTAGATGCACATACTACTTCAGATGGTCAGTTGATACAACCAAACGCAAAACCTGGTGATGTCAAATTTATTGATCAAAATGATGACGGTGCGCTCAATGACCTGGACAAGGTTCAATTGGGAAATCCAAACCCAATTGCCTCCATTGGTCTCAATTTTTCCGCAGATTTTCGTGGTTTTGACTTTTCTATCAACACCTATGGTGCATTTGGTCACCAAATTGTCCAATCATACAGGGATCATTCCAATAAGTTCGCCAACTATACAACCGCTATTCTTGATAGGTGGTCTGGAGAAGGTACCTCTGAGCGAATTCCAAGAGTAACCAATAGCAACACCAATTATTATCATTTCTCCGATCTATTCATTGAAAACGGAAACTTTTTAAGGATTGCCAATCTCACACTCGGCTATGACCTAACTGAAATAGTTCGGAACAAGAATATCAACCAGCTTAGATTTTATCTAGCGGTCAACAACCTGGCCACATTGACCAAATACAGTGGCATGGATCCGGATGTGGGATATGGTTTTGACAATGGCATTCAGGACAAATTTTCATCTGGCGTGGACCTTGGGTTCTATCCTAACCCCAGAAGCATCTTAATAGGTACATCATTCAAATTCTAATCTGTACAGCAATGAAAAAAACATCATACATATTAGTTGCATTGTCATTTACAATCTCGTTTTCCTGTGAAGACTTCCTTGACACAGAACAGATTACAGGTATTACGATTGGAAACTACTACTCTACTCCCGAGGAAGCACAAACTGCCTTGGTTGGATGCTATGATGGGCTCCAGCGTATTTGGTCTAATGGAGTAGCTCTTCCGATTGCCGCGACAGTGATGGCAGACCTGGCCTTCGGAGGTACAGGAGCCGGAGATGGAGACAATTATCTGATGATAGATGAGTTTGACCAGAGCAAATCTCCTGGAGATATCAACATGTTTGAAGGTACCTGGTCTGCTTATTATGCAGCAATTTTCAGAATAAACACACTGATAGGTAGACTAGATCAGGTAAACTGGGACGGAAACGAACAGGTACGCGATCAAATTGAAGGAGAAGCAAGGTTTTTGAGAGGATTCTTGTATTTCGATCTCGCCAGGATGTTTGAAAGAGTTCCTTTGTTAGAGGAGCCTACAAAAGAAAATATTCCTCAATCGGATCCAGATGCCACCTACACTTTGATTGCAAATGATTTACTATTTGCAGTGAGTAATCTTTCAGATACTCCATACCCTGCCATTCCTGAGGTTGATCATGGGCATGCCAACAAGTGGGCAGCAGCATCATTGCTCACTCGTGTGTACCTGTACTACACCGGCTATTATGGACAAGCTGATTTAGTTGGACTTGTCAGCCAGCAGGATGCACTTGGCTATGTCGAAGACGTCATTCTCAATGGTGGTTTTAGTTTGGTAGATAATTTCGGTGACCTCTGGCCCGCTGCAGCATCATACGAAGCAGCACAGCGAGGGGACTCTATTTCAGCCAGCACCTATGCCGGTGAAAACAACTCTGAGGTAATTTTCTCCATCAAGTACACCTACTCTTCCGATTGGGGTGGCAATTCAGATGGTAATCATTGGATGGTCATGAATGGACTCAGAAATCAAAGTTGGGGACAATATGGATATGGAAATGGATGGGGAGCGTGTACAGTATTACCTGAAGTTTATGCCAATTGGGATCCCAATGATACAAGAAGAGCAGCTTCGATCATGGCAATAGATGAAGAGCGAATTGATTATGGACAAATCAATGATGTTAAAGAATACACCGGCTACTTCACCAAAAAGTATACACCCACCGCCAATGCGGTCGGACAGAGTATTGCACAAGATGTGCTGGGTGGGGTGAGCTTCATGATAAGTCAATTTCAAGATTACTTCAGTATTCGGTACGCTGATGTGCTATTGATGGCAGCCGAACTTGGCAGTGCAAATGCACTCTCATATGTTAATCAAGTAAGGGAAAGAGCTGGTGTTTTACCCGTTACAGCAATAGACAAAGACATAATTTTCGAAGAACGCAAATTGGAATTTGCCTTTGAAGGGCTTAGATATTGGGATCTACTCCGATATGACAACACACTGACTTATGCGGCAGAACAGGTAAGTTTTCTTGGAACAGTCATGTCAGGAGGTGTAATTGTCACCAAAGAAATCGATGGGAACAACCTGGTTACAACTAGAGGTTTGTTCCAAATCCCTTCTAACCAAATAACACTATCAAATGGAACGCTTGTTCAAAATCCGGGATGGTGAATTGAAAGCTTTAAAATAAATCTTAAATACCAAAATGTAATATTATGAAAAAAGAGAACCTTCGGTTATGGCTTAGTTTGGCCATAACCTTACCTATTCTACTATTGGTTTCATGTAATCCAGATGACGAACCGGTTAATGAATTTCTTCCTGTGCTAAATGATAACTTCAGTTATACAGTAGACGGAAACAATGTAACATTTACAACGACTATTACTGGAAATGTTTGGGTGACAGTTGATGAAGTAGATTATCAGTTTGCAGATGGCACAGTGGTAGTTAACCTACCTAACATGGGAATCTATACATTCACATGTAGCAGCCTGGGAAGTGGTGAAATTCAGTCATCAGCAAGTTTCGATATTGAAATTGCGCAAGATGATTTGAGCTTCCTAAACGCTGGTTATTGGAAATCACTATCTGGCGGTGCTAATGAGACTAAAACCTGGCGAATGGATCTGGATGAAGATGCAAAAAGTGTCCATTTCGATGGGCCTCTTTACTACAGTGGTGCAGATGGAAACCCTTATTGGGCCTGGGACATTCTTGAAGAGAATTTTCCAGTAAATGTAGATGGCACAGAGATGGAAGGTTTCTTTAATTGGTCTCCTAAATACAGTGACAACACCTGGTTGATGGCAGCATTGAACTATGGAACGATCACTTTCGATGGAACTTCAGGTATCGTATCTACCAGCAAATTTGGTGAAACCGCAGACGGCTCCTTTACTTTTGATACCGCTACACTAAAAATGACCCTTGCGGGTGTAACCTTCCCCATTGATACAGGCCGAGTAAATGAAGGACAATTTCTTGATGAAGATCTTGTCAACGTAAGAATATTCACACTATCAGATTCTGCCATGCAGGTTGGCATTAAAAGATCCTTTGAAGGAGGAAATGATTCTCCATGGACACATGTTTACAACTTTGTGGTAGTTGGATACGACTACCCTGAACCAGAAACCTTCACATATGAGGAGCCAATAGATGCAGATTTCGATGCAAGTAGTCTAGTGGGTACCTGGAAATACGATGCTATTGCGCAGGACTGGATCGGTTGGACAGGTGTCGGAAACCAGGGATCAACAATAGATGCGTCCAGACTAAACGGATGGAGCACAAGAGAAGAAATGGCTACTACATTAGCAGGATGGGGAGCTGGTAATACTGATTCTCTGTTCACAGCCAATGACGCTTTTGAGTACACTTTCAATGCAGATGGGTCTTGTACATTGGCAGGCATTGATAATACCTACTCCGTATCGAATGGTAAAATTACATTTGACACAGAATTGACCTCTGAATTCCAACTAGTATGGATTGGTATGTCAGGCAAAGAAGTATCAATTCTTGATATACCTGGTGAAACTGGCCTATGGATAGGGCAGAAAAATGGTGACAAAAACGAGTCATCAGCGGTTCATCTGGTTAAACAATAAACTTTTCTTCATTATACATGCCCATCCGGCAATTTGTCGGGTGGGTTTTTTGACCTCCTTAATGAAATTCAATTCTACCCTCGTAACAATACTGATCATTCTGATCGTTGGTATGTACTCTTGTGGACAATCCGAACCTTCAAGGCTTGTTCAGGATTTCAATGATAATTGGTCATTTCACTTAGGAGAGATTTCTGAAGGTCATGATCCAGCTCTGAATCATTCCGAATGGAGAACCTTGGATCTACCACACGATTGGAGTATTGAAGGGGAATTCTCTCCACATCATCCTGCCACACCTGGTGGAGGAGCTTTACCTGGAGGTATTGGATGGTACAGAAAAACCTTCATCCCTGACCTAAGTCTCACTGAGAAAAAGGCATTCATCCAATTTGATGGAATATATATGAATAGCCAGGTTTGGATCAATGGGAACCTACTTGGGGAACGACCTTTTGGCTATGCCTCTATGGAATATGACATTACCCCGTACATTCAATGCGGCAAAGAAAACGTCATCGCAGTAAAAGTCGATAATTCACAACAACCCAACTCCCGGTGGTATTCCGGATCCGGAATATATCGCAACACCAGATTGATCTATACAACATCAACCTATATTCCTCAATGGGGAACCTTCGTCACCACCCCAGAAATAACTTCAAAAAAGGCCGTTGTTCAAGTAGCAACGAAAATTGTAACCAATGCTAATACTACCATAACCCTAATCAGTGAAATCATCGATCAAGATGGCTCAACTGTATTGTCAAAAAGTAAGGACATCACAGCAGAAGGCCAGGAAACGCTTACGGTTGATCAACGAATCGAAATAACCAATCCCAAACTTTGGGGTACCAATTCACCCAATCTTTACACCCTGTTAAGCAAGGTTGTTGTAAAGGGAAACGTGACAGATACATACGAGACAAAATTCGGCATTCGGGACTTTGAATTTGATAATAACAAAGGCCTCATACTTAATGGACAACCATTAAAAATACGAGGTGTTTGTTTGCATCATGACTTAGGTGCGCTAGGTACTGCTATCAACCATAGAGCAATAGAACGCCAGATTGAGATCATGAAAAATATGGGTATCAATGCCATAAGAACAGCCCACAACCCTCCTGCTCCTGAATTTCTGGATTTATGTGATCAAATGGGCATCATTGTAATGAATGAAACATTTGACATCTGGAGTAAAAACAAAAGTCCACATGACTATGCTTTTTATTGGGATGATTGGCATGAGCAGGATTTAACAGATCATATCTTAAGAGATCGCAATCACCCGAGTGTCTTTATTTGGAGCATTGGCAATGAAATATTAGATCAATGGTCGCCAGAAGGAACTGAAATTGCCAAAAAATTAGCTGGGATTGTGAAAAGATTGGATCCCTCCAGGCCCATTACTGCCGCAATGAATCCTCCTACTCCAACTAATTCTATTGCCGCATCTCAAGCACTGGACTTGATAGGATATAACTATCATCACAACATGTATACCACTCATAAAGAGTCATTTCGAAATACACCATTCATAGCCACAGAAACAGGATCTACCCTGGCAACAAGAGGTTATTATGATAAAAAATCCGATACCATCATGCGATGGCCCATTCGTTGGGATATCCCATTTGACCAGGGAAATCAGGGTAATACTGTGAGTGCATATGACCAGGTGAGTCCTCCTTGGGGATCAACTCATGAAGAAACCTTACCAATCATTGAGAATAATGATTTCATGTCAGGTATGTTTATTTGGACAGGGTTCGACTATTTAGGCGAACCAACACCCTACTCATGGCCATCTCGAAGTTCATACTTTGGAATAGTCGATCTTGCGGGATTTCCAAAAGACTCCTACTATCTGTATCAAAGTCAGTGGACCGATAAAGATGTGTTGCATCTATTTCCACATTGGAATTGGACCGATCGGGATTCTCTAGATGTATGGGCCTATCATAACGCTGATGAAGTCGAACTATTCATTAATGGCAATTCTCAAGGAGTCAAAAAATCCACCCAAGAGGTATTACATGCCATGTGGCGCGTAAAATACGAGCCTGGTGAGCTAAAAGCGATTTCCAGAAAAAAAGGACAAATTGTACTCCAACAAATCATTGAAACTGCCGGAGATCCTGCGAAACTCAAATTATCAGCTGACAGAACAATTATTGAGGCAAATGGAAATGATCTATCCTTTATCACTGTAGAAGTGATGGACAAAGCGGGTGTCTATGTTCCCACGGCCAATGACCTCATTGAGTTTTCAATTGACGGAGAAGGGAAAATTGTTGGCGTTGATAATGGAGACCCAACGAGTCATTTGTCACTTAAGGGCAATAAAATGAAAGCCTTCAATGGCAAATGTCTTGTCATTGTTCAATCATCAAAAACTAGCGGAACTATCCAATTGACAGCTTCCTCTGGCTTTTGGAACCAAAATATTACAATTCAGTCAAGAGATTAAGCTTATAACCTTATCACAATGATCAACCAATTTGTACAAGTAGAAAACAGCATTAAGTACCTGCTCACATGTTTGGCAATTACGGCACTCCTTCTTCCGGGTGTTGGCCAATTGCAAGCAACCAAAATGCTCAATGAACCCATTGACATTAGTCCTGACTACTGGGATTTTAGAAATACCCACTACCTGGCAGATGAATTGACGGCTTTCGACCCTGCAACCGGCAAGGGAACGGTCAAATATTTAAGGTATAATCTCGCCACCAAGCAAGCCTTCAACAATATGCTTTCTGCATTAGATCCTGCACAACCCAATGAATTTCCAGGAACTGAATATGCTGCTTCACCCGAGCATCCCTTTAGTGTTGAGCTGATTGACTCGAGAACTGTTAGAATTCGCACCACTTCAGGCCCCCAACTTAGCAAAGAGGAATCTTCTTTGATGCTAGTTGATGGGGTTGTAACTGAAGATCGATCCTCCTGGAAATACAGCAAATCCGATATGGGGCATGAATATGTCAGTGAGAATGGGAGGATTGTCATTACTGAAAAGCCCTGGCATGTGTACATCTATGATGCCGATGGCAAACTACTTACCAGTACGGTTCATAAGTCTGATGTAAATAACACTTTTACTCCTACGGCCCCTTTTGGATACATTAGGCGAGCAGAAGATTATTCACGCAGTATGAACGCTGTTTTTTCCCTCTCTCCTGATGAAAAAATATTTGGATGTGGTGAATCATTCGCAGAATTCGATAAAAGAGGAAACAAGGTAGTTCTCTGGACCGATGATGCCAACGGTGTACAAAATGAAACCATGTACAAGCCTATTCCTTTCTACCTGAGTAGTAGAGGTTATGGGGTATTTATGCACCATTCCTCTGCGATCACATGCGATTTTGGCAAATACTACAGTCCGGTTAATAGCATGATGATCGGAGATGATGAATTGGACCTTTTCATCTTTTTGGGAGAACCCAAAGACATTTTAGATGCATATACTGACATAACGGGAAAGGCATCAATGCCGCCAGTTTGGTCATTCGGATTCTGGATGAGTCGTATAACATATTTCTCTGAAGCTGATGGGAAAGAAGTAGCCAGAAAGTTGAGAAAGAATAAAATCCCTTCAGATGTCATCCACTTTGACACTGGCTGGTTTGGTGTAGACTGGAGAAATGATTACAAGTTTCCAACTGATCGTTTTCCAAACCCAAAGAAAATGATCGAAGATTTTGACAAAGACGGCTTCAAAATTAGTCTTTGGCAGTTACCTTATTTCACTCCGGAAAACGCCCTCTATGATGAGCTGGTTGAAGGTAATTTGGTCATTAGAGATCGAAAAGGAAATATTCCCGTTGAAGATGCCATGCCAGATTTCACCAATCCTGATGCCGTAAAATGGTATCAGGACAAAATCGCCGGGCTTATGAATCTTGGCGTTGGTGTGATCAAAGTAGATTTCGGAGAAGCCGCCCCTGCAAATGGCATCTACTCCAATGGAAAAACCGGATTTTATGAGCATAACATGTACCCACTGAGGTACAACAAAGCGGTTGCCGACATTACCAAAGACATTACAGGCTACCCATTTATTTGGGCAAGAAGCACATGGGCTGGTAGTCAGCGATACCCTGTTCACTGGGGCGGTGATCCTGCTACCACCAACAGTGCTATGTCGGCGACACTGAGAGGTGGATTGTCAATTGGATTGTCAGGATTTACCTTTTGGTCGCATGACATTGGTGGCTTTGTCACGGCCACTCCTGAAGATGTCTACCGCCGATGGACACCTTTTGGCATGCTCACTAGTCATGTCAGAAGTCACGGCAACCCTCCTACCGAACCATGGGAATACGGCGAAGATTTCATGGATGCATTCCGAAAGGCGGACAACATGAGATACAGGTTGCTACCATATATCTACTCTCAAGCTAAGCATGCATCTGAGAATGGACTGCCAATGTTGAGAGCACTTTTTGTAGAGTTCCCTGATGACCCGGGTTCATGGCTGGTCGATAACCAATACTTATTTGGGTCAGATATGCTAGTGGCTCCCTTGTTCGAAGAGGTGACAAGTAGAGATGTGTACCTTCCTCCAGGAACCTGGATAGACTATCAAACCGGAAAGTCGTATGAAGGCGGATGGCACCACATCTCGGTGGGAGAGATTCCCATTATTGTTTTAGCAAAGTCTGGGTGTGTTATCCCACATGTCGACCTTGCCCAATCAACCAGAAATATCGACTGGACCAAAATACAGCTGAAAGCATACGGAGAAAGTGCCAGTAGCAAATTATTCTTACCGGGACAAGAGCGACTTCAAGAAATCAATGTCGTGAAAGAAGGCAATGATTATGAAGTTTCAAAAAGTGAATTGTTTGATAATGTCAAATTTACATTTATAAATTGATTCTTCGTGTCACAACCACTATCTTGACAATATGAAACAGATTGGATTAGTATTATTAAGTATTCTCGCGCTTGGGTCAAGCGCACAGGAGAACAAAATTGTGGTGGACCTGACATCAGCCAAAGACACCATTAGCAAGCACATCTATGGTCACTTTGCTGAGCATCTGGGCAGGTGCATTTATGGGGGAATCTACGTTGGCGAGGATTCGAACATTCCAAATCAAAATGGCATAAGACTCGATGTAGTTGATGCCCTCAAGGAACTGGATATTCCTGTCTTGAGGTGGCCTGGAGGATGTTTTGCAGAACAATATCACTGGCGACATGGCATTGGGCCGAAAGAACAACGTCCAAAAACAGTCAACGCATTTTGGGGTGATGTTACAGAGGACAACTCTTTTGGAACACATGAATTTCTGGAATTGTGTGAAATGTTGGACACGGAACCATACATCGCTGTAAACATTGCAAGCGGAACGGTGAAGGACGTTTACGAATGGATTGAGTATGTAACTTCTGATAACGATAGTTACATCACTCAAATGCGTAAAGACAATGGAAGAGAAGAGCCATGGGACGTAAAATTTTGGGGCATTGGTAATGAAAACTGGGGTTGTGGTGGCAACATGGATGCAGCCTATTATACGGATGTGTTTAAGCGCTACAGCACCTATTGCAAAGCGGATTATAAGATTGCCAGCGGTGGTCTTTGGCATGACCTTGATTGGACACGAACCTTTATGGAGGGTGTTAAAAACAACATGGATCTGGCTCAGGGAATGTCCTACCATTATTACACCATCGTGCATAATTGGAGTAAAAAAGGATCCGCCACGGACTTTGACAAATCAGAGTGGTTCAAAACCATGAAGCATACGATGGCTATGGAGGAAAATTTAGAGGAGCACATTGCTATCATGGACGAAGTAGATCCTGAAAATAATGTAGCCTTGATTGCCGATGAATGGGGCAGCTGGTATGACGTAGAGCCAGGTACCAACCCGGCATTCCTCTACCAGCAGAACACTTTGAGGGATGCACTACTCGCCTCTGTCGGATTCAATATTTTCAACAATCATGCTGATCGCATCAAAATGGCCAACATCGCACAAACAGTCAATGTATTGCAGGCAATGATCCTTACAAAGGATGAGTTCATGGTGAAAACACCTTCCTACTATGCCTTCAAGATGTACAAGGTTCATCAGGACGCATTGTTATTGCCTACGGATGTGACGGCTCAGACTTTTGCTGTAGAGGATGATGAAGAAATACCTGCAATCACCACATCAGCATCCAAAAGCAAAAATGGGGATATCAACATCACATTGTCTAATCTGGACCCGGATAAGGACATCAACACCACCATCAGCTTTAAAGGATTGAGTAAATTGGGTACAATCAGCGGTCAAATTATAACCGGCGATGAAATGAATGCAATGAATGATTTTGGTAAGGAAGAAGCGGTCAACTTGGAATCGTTTAAGGGTTTCAAAAAATCAAAATCAAGCATCGACATTAACATGCCAAGCAAATCAATCGTATTATTGACCATTAAAGAAAAATAGTCATGAAAAACCGGACGATATTGACCCTTTGCCTTGCATTAATACTACAAGCTGCATATGCACAATTAACACTTCCGAACATCTTCAGTGATCATATGGTGATTCAGCGAGATCAGGAAATTACGGTATGGGGAAATGCCGATCCGGCAAGCAACGTTGCTGTCAAACTGGGCAGTCAGTCGGCAAAAACAAAAGCAGATGAACAAGGAAAATGGCAAGTAAACCTGAAGTCAATGAGTGCGGGAGGCCCGCACCCATTGATCATTCAAAGTAAAAAAGAAACCATAAGCTATAGCGATATTCTCATCGGAGATGTCTGGTTAGCATCTGGTCAGTCCAATATGGAGTGGCCGCTATGGAATACTCAAAACGCTGAAGAAGCCATCTCCATGGCCAATGATCAGCTGATTCGGCATGTCTACGTCCCAAAAAACACATCGTTCAAACCTTTGGATGATATTCAGAAAACCAATTGGGAAGTATGTTCACGGGAAACTGCTGGAAATTTTACAGCTGTTGGATATTACTTTGCTCAGCACTTGCGTAACGCAGTAGATGTGCCCATTGGCATTTTACATTCTTCCTGGGGAGGAACTCATGTAGAGACCTGGACTCCTTTGTCAAAGCTCAAGGACTATTCAGATTTCAAGTCTTCTGTTGAAATTTTGGATAAAGCAGATGATATCGAGCTGCAAATTCAAAAAGGGTTTGAAAAACTGAAGCAACAGATTGGCGAAATACCAGCAGCTGATGCGGGTAATCAATCAGGTCAGTTTGAATGGAAAGATGCCGACATAGCTTCCTGGACTACTACTACAGTTCCCGGTCTTTGGGAGACAAACGGACTACCCAATTTTGATGGAGTAGTTTGGTATGCAAAAAGTTTTGAACTTACTGATGAGGACATTCAGGAGAAGGTACAGCTCTCGCTGGGACCTATTGACGACTCAGACAAAACATTCATAAATGGGCATCTGATTGGAGAGACAACTAACATGTACGACAAAGATCGCGTTTACCAGATACCAGAAGGTGTGCTCAAAACAGGCACCAATAAGATTGTGGTTCGCGTAGACGACACAGGAGGTGGTGGTGGATTATGGGGCTCTCCAGAAAAGCTGTATATAAAAACTGCAGTGGATGAATACAGTTTAGCAGGAGAATGGCAAAGGAAAATTGGTACTGGCAAGCTTAACAGCAGTATTGGTCCGAATGCTATGCCCACCCTACTCTACAATGCCATGATCCATCCTTTATTGAATTACAACATAAAAGGAGCCATTTGGTACCAGGGAGAAAGTAATGCAGGTCGTAGTAAACAATATGCAACAAGTTTTCCTGCTATGATTGAGAGCTGGAGAAGTGCCTGGGAACAACCTGATCTACCCTTTTACTATGTGCAGTTAGCCAACTTCATGGCTCCTCCCGACAAGCCACAGGAGCATGGCTGGGCAGAACTACGGGAAGCTCAGCTACAAACCCTCAATACGCCTAACACGGGAATGGCGGTAATCATTGATATTGGAGAAGAGAATGATATCCACCCAAGAAATAAACTCGATGTAGGCAAACGATTGGCTAAGATCGCCCTTAACAAGGATTATGGAAAAGAAGACCTGGTATTTTCAGGGCCCCTATACAAATCACACCAAATAGCAAGTAATCAGGTGATCCTGTCGTTTGATCACATTGGTACAGGACTTGAAATTAAAGACAAGTATGGCTACCTCAAAGGGTTTGCTATAGCCGGAGCTGATCAACAGTTTTATTGGGCCAAAGCAAAGATTAAAGACGATAAGGTAGTTGTCTACAGTGACCAGGTTGCTGAACCAGTAGCGGTCAGGTATGGATGGGCTGCCAATCCAGATGACGTCAACTTATACAACAAAGAAGGACTACCAGCTAGTCCGTTTCGAACCGATAGTTGGAAGGGTCTTACAGATGAAGCAAAGTACCAACCAGGCTTTTCTTTTGAATAATTAATTGAGAATCAGCAATCGATCGATTGCACAACATGAGGTGAAATGAAAATTGAAATCAGAAAATTTCGACACGGGATAGTTATGTCCTTTTTACTACTGCTCCTTAACTGCAATGCAGGACTTGATGGCATGTTGGCCATTAGCAGAGACAGTTTCAGTTTTGAAAGTGACGGAGGAAGTGCAACTTTCATTTTACAAACTGATGCTCCCAGCTGGCGCATTCAAAACCCTGCTGATTGGATTCATCTTGATCAAACGAATGGCACTGAATCATCAGCTACCATAACGATTAGTATAGATTCTAAGTCAATAGAACCACGCTCGGAAGTGATTACTATCATCACAGAAACAGCAGAACCTGTCGATATTACAATTAGTCAGGAAGCTGCTGATTTTCTATATGCTTTGAAATCAAACTTTGTGTCACTCCAATTCAAAAAAGGAGGTAATAGCAAAACCATTGAGGTGATTACAGAAGCTCCTGAATGGAGCATTGGCAGTTCAGCGGATTGGCTGAGTTTTTCACCATCAAATGGTGGGTCAGGTACGACAGATGTCAGCATCACGGCTACAGCCAACTTGAGTAGTGAACCAAGAGCAGACTCTATTTTCCTGAGTGCCGATTATGCACAAACATATGGTATTGCCGCTGACCAGATAGGAGAATACTATCCCAGCTACAATACGGACCCCCTACCGGCTGACGATACGGGTATGAGCAGTACTGCAGTTGAAATCGCGGCGAAAATCAAATTAGGAATTAACATTGGCAATACACTTGAGGCAATGGGTGGAGAAACAGCCTGGGGTAATCCTCAAATCTCAGCTGATTTGATTAAAACAATGAAACAACTTGGGTTTGAGTCCATTCGACTACCAGCTTCTTGGGATCAATATGCAGATCAAAAAACAGGCGAAATAGATCAATCCTGGCTGGATCGGGTAAAGACAGTGGTCCAATACTGCATCGACAATGATTTGTATGTAATACTCAATGTCCATTGGGACGGTGGCTGGTTGGAAAATAATGTCACCCCTGATGCAGCAGAGCATAACAATGCCAAGCAAAAAGCCTATTGGGAACAAATTGCGACTCATCTTCGGGATTTTGACGAACGCTTGATCTTTGCTGGTACCAATGAGCCAAACGTAGAAAATGAAAGTGGGATGGCCGTTTTGATGAGCTATCATCAAACCTTTATTGATGCCGTCAGATCTACTGGAGGCAAAAACAGTCATCGGGTTCTCGTTTTTCAGGGACCTTCTACCGACATTGATAAAACAGCTGAACTTATGAACATAATTCCTACCGACATAGTAGACAACAAGCTGATGGCAGAGGTGCACTACTACTCCCCCTATCAGTTTTGCCTCATGGAAGAAGATGCCTCATGGGGAAAAGTGTTCTATTATTGGGGAGAAAACAATCACTCAACCGAGAATCCTTCGCGGAATGCTGATTGGGGTGAAGAAGGCTATATGGAAGCACAGTTTGCACGCATGCAAAGTCAGTTTGTGCACAAGGGAATCCCTGTCATTCTAGGTGAGTTTGGTGCCTACAAACGTCAAAACATCCCAGAACAAGAGTTTCATGACCGGTCAGTCGAATATTTCAATAAATATGTTGTTCAAACCTCGATTGCCAATGGCTTGTTGCCATATTACTGGGATACAGGTGGTATGATCGATAGACATACAGGTACCATCAAAGACCAAGGACTGTTGAACGCCTTAAAATCAGGAGTGCATATTGATTGATAATCGAATTAATAAGATAGTATTGGGATAAACATAATGACCTTTTTAATTAATGATCAGACTAGCCATCTTTAGTAGTTTTATCATCCACATAATCAATCAAGGAAACTGCATTATACGTTGGGCGCTGCTGCGGCTCTGAGTTGGACCAGTTAGCTTGAATTCAGATAAGCACGCAGTTATTTTTACTCGTACCTGAAGTAGCTTGGGGTCAGCCTGATCTACCCTTCTACTTCGTGCAGTTGGCCAATTTTTTGGCACCATCAAATACACCTCAAGAGCATGGTTGGGCTGAATTGAGGGAAGCTCAACTACAAACACTCGAACTGTCTAACACTGGAATGGCGGTTATTATTGATATAGGCGAGGCTAATGATATCCATCCACGCAATAAGAAGGATGTCGGCAAACGACTTGCGGCCATCGCATTGAATCGTGATTATGGCAAAACAGAATTGGTATACAGTGGCCCCATTTACCAATCACACAAAGTGATAGACAATCAGATCGAGTTGTCATTTGATCATGTGGGAAGTGGTTTGTCATGTCCTGATAAATATGGCTATCTCAAAGGATTTGCAATAGCCGGTGCAGACAAACAGTTTTACTGGGCGAAGGCTAAAATAGAAGGTGATAAAGTTATCATCCAAAGTGATCAAGTGACCAATCCCGTTGCAGTAAGATATGGTTGGGCAGCTAATCCAGATGATGTCAATCTCTATAATGCAGAGGGGTTTCCTGCCAGTCCCTTTAGAACGGACAACTGGCCCGGTGTTACGGATGAATCGAAGTATGAAACCAATTTCACAGTGCAGTAAAACTCAGAAGTGCTTCGGTTAATAAATTAACATTGCCCCAATCGACTGGCAATTCGATTGATTTTGAACTGCATTGAACGATTGAATTCTTCCAATAAGTATAAGTTAAGTGTGAGCATATCAAAGCATGATTGAATTGATAAAATGATTCATTTATAACTGATTTATCAATAGTACTCCGAACTTGCAATCTTAAGTAGTTTCTCAACATCCAGGCATTTAATTGCTCTTCCCTGAATTTCAATGAGCTGCTCTTCTCTAAAATCCTTAAGCAGTCTTCCCAGGCTTTCTCTGGCTGTGCCTATCAGGTTGGCAAGGTCTTCTCTTGGAAGACGTATTTGTTCGTTATGGTATTTGTTATTTAAAATCAGAAGAAACAATGCCAGGCGCTCCCGTAACGATTTTTGCGCCAGCACGGTGATGATATTGACCAGCACTCCAAATTCGTGACTCATGTTCTGAATCAACAAACGCTTCAGACGCGGCATCTTTTCTGACAACCATTCAAAATTTGATCTGCTAATGAATGCTACGTCACAATCCTCTAAGGCCTCACAAGAATCCTCATAATTTTCGTCACACAACAGCGCATGATAGCCTAGTAGATCGCCTTCATTGTAGATGTAGAATATTTGATCCTTACCGTCCAATCCAGTTTTGAAAATCTTGGCCCTACCCTTTTTAATCAAAAACGCACCGGTGGGAATTCCATTTTCATAAAATATCAATTTTCCTTTTTTGAAATGTAGCGATTCTGATTTTTCAGCAATGAGTTTACCATCTGCCTCAGAAAGAGATGATAAGATTTTACCACTCTCAAAATCGAATTTCTTAAGATTGATTTTCATTGTTGTCGATGACTTTCTATCGTTAAATGTAACTTCTATCACATTACTATCACGCTAATGTTCTATTAAATTGTTCGCATTTACAATTTATTTGCGTTTATGATCCGGCAAAAGGACATATTCCGTTTTATCGCATTACTGCTCTTTGCGGTCATGACTTACAATGACACATCCTTCCTTTTATTGGATAAGGAAGAGAACATTGAGGGTCGTGAAATCGAAATAGATGAGGTCAGTGAAGCAGAGGATTCGAAAAAAAGCGGGTTCAAATACGTCTCGATTGGTTCATCCGGATTTCTCCCATCGCAGTATCAAAATCGACTAAATGGATTGCTTGAATCTACAGATATTCAGCAACCCAATATTTACAAGCTTTTAGCTGTAAACATTCCACTCTTTATCATGTATTGTGCATTGCGCATACACATTGGCTAATAGAACATAGTACATCTCTAATGAGATGCATTTCTCAAACCTGAATGATCATTCAGGCCATCTATTTCCAATTTGTATTCACGTATTTATCATGATTAAAGAACGTCTAAATTATTCATTTCAAAATATCAGAAGGGATGCACTGGCAGGCACAGTAGCAGGTGTAATGGCCGTCCCACTGACCGTTGGTATCTGCCTAATGTCCGAATATCCTGTCATGACTGGATTGTATACGGTCATTTTTGCTGGCATCATCAGTTTCATTACCTACTTATTCAAACCAGGTAACTACACCGGGATGCCGGGTGTTGCCGCAGGACTTGCTCCTGCATTGGCATTAGGGGTTAACACATTCGGTATGGAAAACATGCCATTTGTAATTATGTTGACAGCTTTGTTCCAGGCTATTGTTTGGAAATACAGCCTGGAACGCTACATTCTTAGAATCGTTCCACATTATTTGGTTGAGGGGTTGCTGGCTGGAGTCGGGTTAAAAATTGCATTGAAGTTCTTACCCTTCCTATACGATATAGAGCATGAAACAGCGGTCTGGCTTAACTATGAGCGCGAAGTTGTTTTAGCCCTTAGCCTGGTTTCATTTATCTCTTTTGTTTTATTGTTTAAGTATTACAAACAAAAGATGCCTGCCCTTCCCTATTTTGTCATTATGGTCACAAGCTTCGGGCTGAGCTTCTATATGCCTCTACCCCGTATCACCATTGATACAGTGCCTTTTCAATTAGCCTTGCCACTCCCCCATTTCAGTCAAATGTCACAACCAGAAATGCTGATCCTTGGGCTGAAAATGTTTGGATTCGCCATGATGTTAGGTACAATCGATGTGATCGAGCAGGTTATGAGTAATGTGGCCATTGAAAAAATGGATCCTCTGAAAAGGAAAACAGATTCCAACAACAGCATGCTGGCCATATGGATCGCCAACATGGGTGCAACCTTTTTTGGAGGGATGACTAACCTGGACGGGCTGGCTAAGAGTACAACCAATACCGTCGCGGGTGCCGTAACCAAATTGTCAAATGTATTTACAGCACTTGTGATATCGATGGTTGTAATCTTTCCTGTTATACTGGAGCATCTTCCCGAATATGCGCTTGGCATCATTATGGTTTACTCGGGTTACAAAATGATTGCCAATATTGCACATGTTCGCACTGAAGGTCGATATGCACTTATAATGGCCGGTATTTGCGGGCTTTTAGTCTTTGAACTAGGCATTTTCGAAGGATTACTTCTTCTTTTATTTGTTCATGCGGTTATCCAGTTTATTTTCATGAAACGCGTTGGCAAAACCAATGCTGAGGTGTATGCTGCTTTCATTGATACTTTCAGTTTGGAAGGTGATCGAACTGCCATGGAACTTGAGGACCATATTCAGGAACCCGTTGTTCCCGTTTTGGATAAATGGATGTCTGCTATCAATGCGCACGATCTTGAAACACTATCCAGGTTATATGCGGATGATGCCATGATGATACCGGCGTTTTCTACCAGAGTACGGCATAACAAGGATCAAATTAAGGACCTATACAGAGACCTGTTCATCAAAGACGAATTGGAAGTGATCCCATTCCATGTCTCTACAAACAATGTAAACGGCCTAAAAGTCGACAGTGGACAGTACAAAATGAAATGGAAATCTCAGGGATTTGAGCATAGCAACAATCTCCGCTTTTCATTTGTCATACAAAACGGCATGATTATCAGTCATCACTCCAGCTTGGAACCGAAAGAAGGTGTAACCATTTCTCATCCTGAGGCTTACAAGTTAGATTTCGTAGAATAGATTGGTTTCGGTATTTCTCCGGATGCTATCCGGAGGACACTGCTTTACCCTTATTATCTATTTCGATATTATTGAATTATATTTATGCAACCGATTGCGTACAAACTCAATAATATGATGGACAAAGAATCATTGCTCACTTGCCTATTTCTCTTTACGCTACTCACCAATGCACAGGACATTCCATTGGTCTATGAGGTAGAACATACGGGAGTTGATTGTTCGGCACCAATTTTACCTGCTTTTGAGGAACTGTCGGTTACGGATCCACTCACGGATCCTTTTCTATGGTCAGACGGTTCTGGTAGAGTGGCCGACTTTAATGATTGGTCCTGCCGAAGAGCTGAAATTAAGTCAGAAATTGAGCAGTATGAAATTGGTAGTTTGCCAACGGATATTGATGAAATCACAGCAGATTTCGTTGATAGCGTATTGACAGTAAACATTACGAGAAACGAACAAACTTTGACACTTACCTCCAGGGTAGCACTGCCAGCCGGAGATGGTCCTTTTCCTGCACTTATTGGAATAGGTCGTGGTTCAGGAAGCCTGCCATCAGAGATATTTACCAGCCGCAACATTGCTCAAATCACCTTCGATTTCCGGAATGTGATGGCTCATACACAAACCAGAGGTAATGAACCAATTAATAATTTATTTCCAGACCACACTTACATTGGTGCTTACAAGGCTTGGTCATGGGGTGTGAGCAGGTTGATCGATGGATTAGAATTGGTTGCTGATAAGTTACCCATAGATTTGGCACATCTCGGTATTTCAGGTTGTTCCTTTGCTGGTAAGATGGCGTTGTTCGCAGGTGCTTTTGATGAGCGAATTGCCCTTACTATTGCACAGGAACCAGGGGGAGGTGGCGCTGCTGCATGGCGTGTTTCAGAAACGCTTGGAAAAGTCGAGACGCTTGGCGCAACGAATTATAAATGGTTCATTGAAGACATGAGCGTCTTTGTCAATGACGTGAACAAATTACCTCATGATCATCATGAATTGATGGCAATGGTAGCCCCTCGGGCACTACTGGTACTCGGCAATCCTGATTACGAATGGCTGGCAGAAGAATCTGGCTATGTATCCAGTCGTGCCGCACATGAAGTTTGGAAAGCATTTGGAATAGCTGATCGATTTGGGTTTTCTATCGTTGACGGTCATGGACATTGTCAGTTGCCCGAAAGTCAGTATCCCGATGTGGAGGCATTCGTAGAAGCGTTTATGCTCGCAGACACTTTGGCTAACACTGACGTATCTGTGAGCCCCTATGAAAGTGTAGATCATAAACGTTGGATTGATTGGTGGGGAAGCAACAATCCGTCATTCCCGGAAAATTGACTTCTGTAAAGTTCAATTCACATTTCTGGAAGCAGAATGTCTGACAATTGGAGCTGGTTGGTGGAATAAAAATGATGGGACTATTATTGACTAAATAATTCGAAACATATTTTCAATAGAGAATATATTTACACACCAATCCTGATGAGGGATTGTAATTAGCTGTACTAATCAAATTTAAAACATGGGTAACAACACGCGCAACACAATGCGCACCTATCACAGGTATTTGGGATTTTTCCTTGCAGGTATTATGGCAATTTATGCTTTAAGTGGCATCACGCTTATTTTCAGAAATACAAATGCTTTTAAAGTCCAAAATGAAGTTAGGAAAACTTTAACACCAGGTTTATCTGAGGGGGAACTTGGACAGGAACTAAGAATACGAGGATTTAAGTCCAAAGCCATGGAGGGGGATTTGATGATATTTGAAACCGGTTTTTACAACACCAAAACTGGTGAGGCGGAGTATTACACCATGGAGTTACCTTATATATTGGATAAAATAACCCATATGCACAAGGCCACCACTGAGAGCACACTGTTTTATCTTAACATTTTCTTTGGTGCTTCCCTTTTGTTTTTCGTAATCAGTTCATTTTGGATGTTTATTCCAGGTACCGGTGTATTTAAAAAAGGACTGTACTTCACCGCAGGAGGAATCTTATTGGCCTTGTTGATGATTTTCATCTAACCTTCTTGTCTTATATTAGTGATCTTTCACCACCAACCTGTGGTTGATTGCGACATATGCACAATTTCAAATTTATAGGACCGAAGTTTATTTGGTTTGTCAGTATAGTTTTCAACTACTCACTGATCAATGCTCAGTCTCCTGATCCACCCATCCCCATTGAAACTCTCATTGGACACAATGACCTTTACTTTATGTCTCTGGTCAAACGAAATTTCAATCAAACGGACTTCAACTACTTCGGTATGATCACCTATACCTCCACCTATAGCCTAACAGATGTCGACAACAATTTTACCATGCTACATCAGTTTACCTACGACCTGAACAAGGGCTTTGCATTGATGGTAGGGTCGAGCATCAATTCGGTTGGTGGACTGTCTCCACTCGCGGGTTTTCAGCATAATTATGCCTCAAAGAAAATATTGTCGGTTACAACGCTGAGTTATGCAATAAATGGAGCACATGACACCTCATTCTTTGGGGTATACGAATTTAAGCCCACTCTCAGAAGTGATTGGCAGCTTTATACCCGAGGGCAGCTACTATATATTCATAGTTTTGGAGAGGCTTCTCATGCCCGAAGCTATCTGTATTTGCGAGCAGGCCTTAGGAAGAAATCTTTCAATTTTGGCGCTGGGGCAAACCTGGATCGATTTGGAGGAAATAAGGCATTCAGGGACAACTATGGTCCATTCGTAAGGTGGGAGTTTTAGTATCAACCAAAGCTAACCCTCCCATACTCGGTTCATAATTTTTCTTTGACCTGCAAGTAATGCTCGTTCGATTTCCATTTCACCCAAGCAAGTAACCCGCTTACCTTCAACAAGCTCCTCAAGTGCCAACCTGTAAAGGGTAAAAGTGGGCTCACCAGAAGCCAAAACGACCGGATCATTCGAACGTTTGAGATAATTCAACTCATCTCCTATCAACATGCCACTAAGGAAATAGTAATTCTCTTCCTTAGTTGCATCACCCATCAAATCCCGTCCTCTTAACTCTAACAAATTGGACGTTAATCCAAGTTCAGCTCCAAACTTCACACCTGCCTGAAAAGTGGATGTTAAAGCATCAGTCAGTGCCGACTTTGCAGTGGAGTTGGATAATATGCTATTTTGGGTAAGTAATGAAAACAACTCTCCTGTCATGAAGTTATTAAAACCTACAAACTGTGAATTGTCAAACTTCAAGTGCTTACAGTGTGTGCCTGGTAAAACAAGTACGCTTTGATCCTTTAAATTTTCTGAAAGTCCAATTGCCTGGACCTCCTCTCCACGAATGACATTATTTCCCTCTTTCACTCCAGAGATTAGTACTAAACTTGATCCATTTTTTAACTGTAATTGTTCATGTAGTATGCTTTCTCCTCCTTGATCAAATGGAAAATTGCTATACGGTAACTCTTTAAGCCCGATACTCGAAGATGACATTCCTGCAGCAACAATGGGTAGGTGATGAAACTCTTGTGGCAATTGTTGTATTTGCCCAACTAAATACGCTTCGAAATATTGGTACTGAGACAATTCATGTTGTTGATGGAATTGTCCAAAAATCGATTTAACCCCATGATTGGTTTTGTGTTCTTTAAGTACCCTTAGTGAAAGTGATTCAACAACTCTCAATCTAAAATTGGTCGTTCCCCAATCACAACTTATAAAATAATCATCTGCCGCCATGATGCTAAATTATGTGCTCGGGATGAAATGATAAACATTATTTAGTGTGTCTGGTCATTATTATTCTGACACTATGAAGTGATTCGCTTATAGAATTGCTACAGAGGATGGGGGATCCAGTATGCGTGAATCAATAATGTGACATGTTATTCATCCTACTACATTTAATAATTGCGGCGGGCTGTAAGGCTTTTGAACGAATGCCTCCAAACGCTCATCCTCAAGATATGAATGGATCTCATTCGTCAAAGAATACGCTGAGATCATGATAAATCGAGGGTTCAACCTCATATCAACAGACAGATCAATGAGCTCAAGTCCATTCATTTCTGGCATGTTCATGTCAACAAATACAATATCAAACTGCTCTTTTTTCAGCATCTCCAGTGCTTCATTTCCTGAACTTGCAAGTGAAACATCAAAGAAGTTTGAGAAGATACTTTCAAAAAATACAAGGTTGATATGCTCGTCATCGACATACAATACTTTAGGTGGCTTATTCATTTTTGGTGACTTTTACTTTGAATTTCCCAAACTAGCTATGTATTGATCACGAAATAGTGATACTTATAGTTTTAAAAATGATTAGTCATTTTTAAAAACTTATTGATTCTATGTTCTGACAGCTTGAAAATAACGGATTAACAGAAAATAAAAGTGTATTTTAGACACTTATTAAATAAGTTCATTTTCAACTCAAAAAGTGAAGCGTTTTCAATGGTGCTTCTATACTTTTTCTCTTTAAACAGTGTAAAACATGCTTATCGACTTCAGATTGCTTTCGCTACTATTCGTACTCCTCTCTTTCTCCTGTGCCACTAACGACAGCAAGGAGGAAAGTGCAACACGTGTCAAAACCAGTAAGTATGGTCAACTTACAGATGGTACACCAATCGATGCTTTCACAATAAGTAACGTGAATGGAATGGAAATGGAAGTGATCACTTACGGAGGCATTATCACCAGGCTAACAGCTCCTGATCGATCAGGTAAATATGAAGATGTTGTGCTAGGATATGACAAGTTGGAATCATATGTAGCAGAAAATCCGTTTTTTGGGGCCATCATAGGTCGATATGGAAACCGAATTGCCAATGGAAAATTTACCCTTGATGGAGTAGCATATCAGCTTCCGACCAACAATGGACCGAATAGTTTACATGGTGGAGACAAGGGATACGACAAGGTAGTCTGGACTGGTGAGACTTTCGAAACTGAAAACTCAGCCGGTATTGTTCTAACATATGTGAGTAGAGATGGTGAAATGGGATATCCAGGTACACTTAATGTAAGAGTGACTTATTCGCTCACCAATGATAATAGTCTGAGTATTGACTACCAGGCTACAACCGACAAAACAACTGTTGTTAACCTGACCCAGCACACCTATTTCAACTTAACAGCAATGAAGTCCGGCATCCTGGATCATGAATTGTTACTTAATGCGCCTCGCTTTCTCCCTGTGGATAGTACGTTGATTCCAACAGGAGAATTGAGAGCCGTGAACGGTACACCATTTGATTTTACTATGGCTAAAAAGATAGGTCGAGATATTGAACAGGAAAACGAGCAACTCACATTTGGATTGGGATATGATCATTGCTGGGTACTGGAAACAGGTCAAAACGAGTTAAACAATGCTGGAACGTTGCATGATCCTGTCAGCGGTCGAAAAATGGATATTTTAACCACAGAACCTGGCATCCAATTTTATTCAGGCAATTTTCTCGACGGGACCCTGCAGGGAAAAAACAATGTTACTTATGATTTCAGAAGCGGATTATGTTTGGAGACACAACATTATCCTGACTCTCCGAATCAGCCAGACTTTCCTGGAACAAGCCTCAGTCCTGATGAAACGTATACCAGCAAGACTGTTTATAGATTCTATGCCGAGTAATACAACGCGCTAAAACTTTATGTTGGAGAGGAAAGGAAAGGTGGTGTTTGACAATTTCACATTTGAGGAAAGGTAGGGATCACGACGGTTCATCAAATGATATGTACAGGTTATTTGTACAAGTACAATAATATTGTACATTTGGAAAATGGAATCAATATCATATTCTAGTTTTAGAGCCAATCTTAAGTCAATGCTTGACAAAGTTTTGGGAGACAGAATTCCCTTATTTGTCACAAGAAAGAATTCCGAAGAAGTTGTAATTATTCCACGAGCTGATTATGAAAGCTTAAAAGAAACCCTTCATTTATTAAGCAGTCGGGCAAATGCAGAAAGATTACACCAAAGCATTACAGATTATGAGGCTGGCAATGTTATTTCAAAGTCCATTGATGAACTCGATAATATGGTTAAATGAACTTGAATTTCACGCCAAATGCATGGGATGATTATTTATGGTGGCAATCGAATGATAAGAAGACATTAAAAAGAATCAATAACCTGCTAAAGGAAATTCTTAGGGATCCGCATCATGGGATCGGGAAACCTGAACCCTTAAAGGAAAACCTAAGTGGTTATTGGTCAAGAAGAATAACCGGAGAACATCGAATTGTATATAAAGTAGATGAAGCAATTATCACTGTAATACAATGTCGAAATCATTATTAGATCACCATCAGTTTCTGGTCAGGCCATAAGAAAGGTTCAAAATAAACCGATTGTTGAAATTCAAAGACTGACTCTGATATGCCAACCCCGAACACAAGGCTATTCCAATATTGAACTTTTGTATTTGAACATTCGGTAAAAGGCACATCCCGGTAGTATATATCCATGTGGGATCGATGATTTCCCCTTGTGAGGGCAGACTTGTAATTTCTCCAAACCAATTAGTTTTAATGCTAAAGGCATTACCTAAGTCTGTATTTTTCAACGTTGATCCGAAGAATGTGTAATATCCATACGTATTTCCTTCGAAAACAAAAGTTGCCAATTCAATAAAGCTGTTTTTGCGATACAGGCCTAACCCTGCCGAAACACCGTGACTATAACTCACCTGCTTGCTACCAAAATTGTAGTTCATCAGCTTTGGTGTTCTTGTAAAGGCATAAGCCCCAATTTCCTGTGCCGATACGCTTGAAAACAGACCTGAAAATAAAATGATGGATGCTAAGAAAAGTCGATTCATATTTCGTGAAAATTGAATCGGCAAGTTGGACAGTGTGTTGTTCAAAAAGTTTGAACTAGTTCAATAAACAACTCATAATGGGGTATTATGTGGTAATCTATTTAGGATCTGCTGAAAAACGGTTTTTTCGCAGTTTTTCGTTATTCCAGAGCTTCAAAACAAGATTCGCTGAGCTAGAGTTAATCAGCACGTGCAAGGTTTTTTGGACAGGTATGCGATTTCCCATGCATCTTCAAAAATGCAAACTGCATTTTTGAAGCCTAGTCTCAAGCACGCCACCTGCTTCCCAGGCTTATTTTCGAGGTATAACAATACATCATCAATTCGCCTGATTGCATCTGACGTACCTGAGACTTTTTCAGCAGACCCTATTTACCCCGCTGCAGTTTTCCGCCATTAGATTGGTGAAAGATCAAACATTAATTGCACGCAACTAGAATTGCGTGAATCATGAAACTGCTGACAAATTCGGAGATTTTGCTACTACCTCAATCGTACCATCCTCAACCTGCACACACTCAAACATGGGAGATAGTCAGTTTAAGCACTTTGTCTGCAAAAAACTACCTCCACTATTCATGATCCCACTTGATAATCCACGGGTCATTGGTCTTTAACTGAAAGGCTCTTAATTTTTCTTGTAGTGCCCTTAACGTTTCATGATGGCCCGGACTATTCACCAAATTGACGGATTCCTGCGGATCTTCCTTTAGGTCATACAGTTGAAACTTGGGGCGATAGGTATAGGACTCAATAGTCTTAGTACCATATGGAACTTCTGGATTCCTCAATGCCCCCTGCCAGGTTGCAGATGCCCATAGGTCAGTTGCATGAGGATAAGGCAAGGCACTGGCAATATTCCATATCAACTTGTACCGATCAGTGGTGATAGACCTCATGGGATAGTACATCGTGATTTCATGAAAGGTATGAGAAGCATAATTCTCTGCTCTCCGACCCTCTTCACCTTTCAAAGTTTGTTTAAAAGAATAGCCATGAAATTGGTCAATTACTTCAAAATCTGTTTCAGGCACATAATTACTGAAACCCTGGAAACCTGCTTTGAGCTCATTTTCGGCCTCAGATAATATTCCTGCAAAATCCAGAATAGTAGGCGTAAGATCTGTCCAATTGACCATAGCATTACTTACAGTTCCTTTATTATCGCTACCCAAACCTTTGACGATAAGTGGCAGCCTAACCCCTGGCTCATAAATATTGGTTTTGGCACCCTGAAAGGCAATGCCATTATCAGAAATATAAAGGAGAATGGTGTTATCCCATTTCCCTGCTTCCTTTAAGTGACTGATCAACCGACCAATCCCCTGATCCACTCTGTTGACTGATTTATAGTACTCAACAAGCTCTGCCCTGGTTTCAGGCAGGTCAGGTAAATACCATGGTACGATAACGTCTTCCGGATCAATACTATACGCTTCAACACCTGAATACCCTTCATCCTTATTCCCAAACCGGTCAGGTCCTAGAGGGTTATTTTCGTTGATCCCACCTCCTCGATGTGGATCTTGAGTGCAGAAGTACAAAAAGAACGGATTTTCGGTTTCATTCATGAATCTAGCAGCAGTGTCAGCCATAGCGACCGGGTTTCTACCATTGGCCTGAAGCGTCTTTTGAAAACGAAAAACTTCTGCTGGCGCAACGTGATACTTACCAATTCTTGCTGTGGCATACCCCCCCAGCTCTTCCAGGTAAATAGGAAGACTCTTCATGAAATCAAATGACTGGAAGTGGTGGTAGCTGTGCGCATGCCCGTACAAGCCGTTTAAATGATTGTATAATCCCGTAAGTATCACTGACCGGCTTGCTGTGCAGGACGGAGCTGTAGCATAGGCTCTGTTATATCTTACGCCTTCTGAGGCCAGATAATCGAGGTTTGGTGTGCTAATCGCCGTATTGCCATAAGCTCCAGTATCATCCATACCATGATCATCGGCAACAATCAGTATGATGTTGGGTTGATCACTGAGATTGGAACTTGATTGAATCTCTTCTCTAGGAGAAGTACAACATAAAACAATAGTAGCTGCTACAATGATGAGAGTGTACTTCATATTTCAAATTAAAAAGATCGTAATTAATTAGCTATTTCTGGTTGCAGAATCTGCTAGCAGGTAGAAATTCAACAACTACTTACTCATAATCCAATATCACAAAACGCCAACATCTACGGATGTTTCACTTTCAGACGAAATAGAAATGAAATTGATAAGACTTCTCCCAAATCCTTGCCAATTCACCACCATTTGATCACCATCCTTTAAAGCAATCTGGACACCAAAACTAAAAGCATCTGCCCCGAAAAAATGAACATGTGCTAATTCAGGCTGGCAATGATTGTCATACTTGAAATGATGGTATTCGAGATTTCTCAAGTTGTGTGCCATGTTGCTTTCACCACTTTTGATATTTTGTGACCAAACTTCTTTTCCATCACGATAGACAGCCACTTTACCTGACAGGTCCTCGAATGCAGCTCCAACGACTAGTTCAGGTCCAATAGCACAGTGTCTGATTTTAGAAGGAGCCAAATACAAGTAATTTTGTTTCTCCATTATATGATCTGAAAACTCATTGGCAGTTGTGAATCCGATTCTAAAGGGTTTTCCATTTGCATCACACACATAAACTCCTGCGATCTCTGGTTCCTCGCCACCGTCCATCGCATAACTCGGAACTTCCAATTTGTCCAGATGTCCACGAAGTTGAGAGCCATTACCTTTATAGAACCATTCCGGCTGTACACCGATGCTTCCTTCAGTTGGCTGTCCACCTTTAACTCCAAGCTGGTACATTTTCATGCTATCGGTTAACTCCTCATCCGCTTTGTCATGCATGGCTTGTCTGTTTTCAGCGCTGGCTTTATGTGTAAGTCCAGTGCCACTTAACATGCACTTCAAAGAGTCTTGCGGATGATCAAAGCTTGGTAATAGCTTCCATTTCGAATCTCCATTGTAAATCGGATTATATTCTAAATAACTTTCAATCAAGCCATCAGCTACTAACGATTCTATTGATTTAGATCCTTCAATAGCTGCCAGAGCCAATGCATATATTGAACTGCAATCTTTCAGCAAGCAAAGTTCATTATCCATAACTCTTGCCACTTTTCTACCCTCTTGTGGGTGTTGTAATTGTACTAGTTTGATCATCTTTTGGTACTTACTAATTCTACATAAACCAACTCACCTGTTCGTTCGTCAAAATATTGAAAAATAACTTGTGGATGTTGATACGCTATCCATCGTTTGCCTCCAAGGTGAGTAAGGTTATTAAAAACATTGTTGACCTTCACCCACAATAAAATGGATATAAACGCTCAGGTCTTGGTATGACGTGCAAAATGAAACTCTTAGCCATAATTAACACTATACTATTAGTTATATTAGCTATATTATTATAATTAACACAATGATATCACTTACAACAACATCAATAGCTCAAGAGAAAATAGCCAACCATATTCGTGATCTACGCTTAAACAAAGGCCTTACACAGGAAGGGCTTGCCAACCGATCAGGCGTGAGTCTTCCAACTTTGCGCAAATTCGAACAAAAAGGACTCATTTCTTTAGAATCTTTCCTAAAAATAGTAATGGTGTTTGATCGGCTGGATAATGTGATCCAGGCCTTGGAACCAAGTCAGAAAGAGTTTTCGTCCATTGATGAAGTCATAAAGAATACAAAAACTAAATCACGTCAAAGAGGGCGGCATAAATGAGTAATCACACTTCATTGGACCAAATTAAAGTCAGCTTGGACTTTGGCGCAGCAACCATACCTGTAGGTCGATTAGCTAGCAGAGACAATAAAGTATATTTTGAGTATGATAGCAGCTTTCTAAATCTTGATTTGAACATTTCACCCTTCAAATTACCACTGGAACCAGGCCTGTCATCCTTTGATTCATTTCTATTTGAAGGAGTTCCTGGCGTTTTCAATGACAGCCTTCCGGATGGCTGGGGGCGATTACTATTAGATCGGATTCTAAGAGGTAAGAACTTACTTCCCAGCGAATTTTCATCACTAGATAGACTGGCGTATGTAGGTAAGGCAGGGCTTGGAGCATTAATCTATGAGCCAGACCAAAGCGAAGAAAATAACAACCACACAATAGGACTTGATGAACTTGCTGATCAAACAAAAGCCGTATTGGATGGAGAAGCTGAAGATGTGTTACAAGAATTAATGAATCTAAATGGCTCTTCCGCTGGAGCAAGACCAAAAGCTTTAATCGGTATTGAGAAGAGCCGCAAACATTTGATTCATGGTAGTCACACACTTCCGGATCGTTATGAACATTGGTTGGTCAAATTTGCCAATGCTTATGATGGGCCTGATGCCGGAGCTATTGAATATGTATATGGCTTAATGGCTATTGAAGCTGGAGTTGAAATGGCTGACATTCACTTATTCCCCGCAAAAAAGGGTGCCGGTTATTTCGCCACGAAGCGATTTGATAGAAATAAAGGGAAGAGACTTCATATGCACACCGCAAGTGGATTACTCCATTCGGATTTTAGAACCCCTTCATTGGACTATGAAAACCTACTTGCCCTGACAGAAGTCCTTACAAAAGATGTCAGAGAAGTAGCAAAAATGTTTCACTTATCAGTCTTCAATGTCTTATCGCACAACCGGGATGATCACGGTAAGAACTTCTCATTCCTCATGAATGATCAAGGCGAATGGAAGCTCTCTCCAGCATATGATCTCACTTTTTCATCAGGCCCTAGAGGAGAACAAAGCACAATGGTTTTGGGTGAAGGAAAAAAACCTACGGTGGATCATCTTATTAAGCTGGGCACTAATGCTAAAATTGATAAAAAGCATGTCCATGAGATCATTGAAAAAACCAGGAACGCACTACGTCAATGGACTAGACTAGCCAAGGATTATGGTGTGAGTCAGTCCAGTATTAAGCTAATTGAAGATAGAATAAGTTCATAACAAAGGGGGAATTCTCACCCCCTCCATTACATTCTCACATAAGAATTATAAGCGCCCATTTCAGTTCACTTGAGTCATTACCTTTCTTCATTCTTCCAAGTCATCACTCACCAGACTAACGGTAGCTGATGATGGAAAATTTTCAGGAATGGGATAGGTCGTTTTACCTGTTGCAAGCCACTCAACAGCACGGATCAATGTTGTTTGAAATCCAACACATCGATAACCAACAGGATAAATCATGCCTTTCCATAAATGCCCCATTGAACTGGTGTAAACGTCACCTTCCCCATATTTGACCACCCACTCAACAGGCCAGCTGAGACCTGTTTCCTGTTCGATCGAGTATGACAAAACTGTTAAGTCCTTCGCTGGTCCTCTAGCGAATTTGTACAGTTCTACATCTGGGGTTTTCCATGCAGACGGAAAACCCTCATTAATGGGGTGCTCGCTCAAAATCTTAATGACCTGATCATGCCTTGGTCCATGATAGGTGGACTTGCCCTGCCCCGAAGGTATTTCAACAATTCCCTTTTCCTCATCAATCTGAAGCGCTTTACCAAAATCCGCAGACCTCCATCCCAGTCCAATCATCACATTGTAGGCATCCCAGTGCTCAAATGCGTTATTGGCTGAATGCAGAATATACAACCCACCTCCCTTTAAAACGAATGCTTCCAGAGATTGCTCTACTCTGGCGGGCCATCTCATAGACTTATTGTTAATGTTGTTGGTGTTTTGAATCACCACATCATAAAGATGGAATTGAGGGTTCCAGGTCTCAGACAATGTTGTGTCTGCCGGGACTGTTGAAACAGCAACTTCAAACAAGCCGCTTCGCTCCAGAATGGTCTTCACCACTTTTGTGGTTTGCTTCCAGTCATGATTACTGAAACCATCAACAATTAGCACTGCTGCTTTGTCCTGTGCGGTTAGTAAGCTAGACAGTAACATCACAAGCGAAACAACAAGCTGTAACCTAATATTCATATGATTAAATATATCAATAGTACCTTAACCCTTTGGGGTAGCTCAATAGAACTGAGAGGTTCAACGCAGCTCAACAATCTCAAAGTCCTGAAAGGGTGACCCTGAGGATAGTTAATACATGCAGAAAGTCGACAAATCTTCTGGGGTAGTGCGTATTACTTCAATTTTCCAGGATGTTGTCTTGTGTCAAAGACTCGAACAATAAATAGATCTTATTTTCTATTCTATAAATAATCTTATGATGACCACATACCAAGTAGCGATGTTCTTTCTTTCGATGCGCTAAACTTGGTTCTAGAGGCCCTGATTCAGGAAATTCATTTAATTGAGTGATTCTATCTAGAATGGTTTCAACTGTTTCATTGGCTGCACGTATGGAATTTTCAGCCAATACGTCATGAGCTCGACCCAAATCCTTGAGGGATCTGCCTGACCAGATCACCTTATGATCATCCATTCATTTTCCGCTTAAAGTGCGCTTTTACTTCTTCGTGACTTAAGACGCTACCTTTATTGATATCTTCTTCTCCTTCATCTATCATAGCTTCATAAGCTGTCTGATTGAGGGGTGTCCCACCTGTGGTATAAGCAACTGCCTGGTTAGACAGCAAAGTGTAAACGGCTTCCAAAACCTTGTCATCTCCAATCTGATCGATCATTTGATGTAGCTCTACTTTAATATCTGGCATTTCAATTCTCTTTCTTACAAAGTAACGATTTATTAACATTTTTCAATTCAGTCAACAGTATAACTTCTTCAGATTCTCGTAGTGGACCTGCACTCAACCTGAAGACTTAGACCAGGTGGATATGTTCAATAAAATCAAAAAGCTTACCTGCCAGTATTTATTTGGTTCCATACTGAAACTCCTTATCCAGTAACACATCCATAAAATCAGCTGAGCCAGGTAGTGCGAAATGTTAATCAACCCCAGGTGTTGGTTGGGCAGATCCTTGCCGATCAAAGGGATTTGCTAATCCAGGAAACGAAACACTCGCTGCTAATGCAGCTGATTTGATAAATTTTCTTCTGTCATTTGACATAGTATTGAACTATTAGCGCAAGCAATAAATTAATGAATACAACATTCAATTTGAAACTAGCAAACACAAGCTACTCTTGCCTGATCAACCCTATGTTCTCAAATCCATTTAAGGTATAAGCACTACAATGTAAATGCCACATACATATCGCCAGATTTTGCTTCCAACTTACCACCTCCACAGGCAACAACTACATACTGTTTGCCATCAACTGAATAAGTGGATGGAGTTGCGAAACCTGAAGTCGGCAGGGTCACTTCCCAAAGTTGCACTCCTGTGTCCTTATCAAATGCCCTGAACTTGTTATCTGCGCTTGCCGCGATAAACAACAGACCTCCTGCGGTAACAACAGGGCCACCATAGTTTTCAGTACCTGTGATCGGATGACCAGGAATATCCAGAGAATCAATGTTTCCCAGCGGGATTTGCCACTTGATTTTTGCTTCGTTCAGGTCTATTGCTGTCAGCTGCCCCCATGGTGGCTTGATAATAGGCAATCGATCACCTGCATACTGACGTTTGTACCCATTAAAAAAATAGGGATGTGGCCAGTCTTTGTTTCGTACATCTTCCTTCTGTACTTCTGTCCCGCTGAGAAAGTCAACAAGGCTCCCTATCTCTTCATCAGTGAATTGTCGAAAAGCCGGCATGACACCTTTTCCAGTCCTGATCATTTGCTTCATCGCTTCTTGCGACAGTCTGTTCTTCACATCCACCAATGCTGGTACTTTTCCAAACATATCAGAACCCTGCAACTCTGAACCATGACAGTGCTGACAATTGGCACTATAAAGTCCCTGACCTGGAGATGTAATTTTGTTTTGATTGAGCTTTAATTCCCAGGACACTTCGTTTGAATTGACATATAAAGTATTGGTGGCTGGATCAAGCCCTGCTCCACCCCATTCTCCTCCTCCATCAAATCCGGGAAAGCAAATCGTCCCAGCTAAGGAAGGAGCTAAAAACTGTGCCCCTTTAATGCTCTTGTTCCATATTTCTTTGGCTCTTGCTTTTGCTTCCGGAGACCGTATGGCAAGGTCGTCTTCTGTTAGATTATCGCGTGAAAATGTCGGATAAGTAGTTGGGATGGGCTGAGTCGGCCAAATGTATTCACCTTCAACAGTGTTTTGATTAATGGCAACCTCTTCGATGGGGTAAAGTGGCTCTCCTGTTTCGCGGTTGAGTACAAACAAATGTCCCGATTTTGTAATCTGTGCCAATGCATCAATGAGTTCTCCATCTTTCTCTATGGTGACCAAATTGGGTGGTGCAGGAAGATCCCTGTCCCAGATGTCATGGTGCACTGTCTGGTAATGCCAGATTCTTTGACCTGTTTTGGCGTCCAGGGCTATTATACTATTGGCAAATAGGTTGGCGCCTTCCCTATCCCCTCCAAAGAAATCGAAAGATGCAGAACCGGTTGGCACATAGACAATACCTCTGGTCTCATCCAGGCTAAGACCTGCCCAGTTGTTGGCTCCACCCACTCGCTTGTACGCATCTTCCGGCCATGTTTCATAGCCTAGTTCTCCCGGATGTGGTATGGTATGAAATACCCATTGTATCTCTCCTGTGAATAAGTCATAGGCACGTATATGACCCGGCAGACTGCCATTGCCTTCCGTAAGCCGTCCTCCCATGATGTACAGGTTTTCATAAATGATACCAGGTGAAGTGGCTGTGAAATACTGATCATCAGCATTTTCACTATAGCCGGCTTTTAGATTAATCCTGCCCTCATCTCCGAAAGAAGTAATCAAATCTCCACTTGCTGGGTCAATGGCAAACAAGAATTCCCCTGCCGCATAATACAATCTTTGTTCTTTTTCACCTTGCCAAAAAACTACGCCTCTGTTCACTCCACTGGCGACTTCCGCATCTTTGTTGGGATCAAACTGCCAGATCAATTCCCCCGTTGCGGCATTCAATGCATGTAATTTGAGGCTTGCTGAAGTGCCATATAAAATACCATCAATGATCAGTGGATTACATTGGATCTGCGAGCGATTCTGTGGACTTGCGTCTCCACCGTCGTAGGTCCATGCCATTTTAAGTTGGGACACATTCTCACGTGTTATTTGTTCAAGTGTAGAATAGTGAGAAACAGATTTATCTCCTAAGTAACTGGCCCAATTCTCATCTGCATATTGCTGATCTGGAGATTGCTGACAGGCAAAAGCAATCAATAATTGCATTATTAAAAGAAGAACACCTGAATGGAACGCCTTTGACCGTTGAATTTGATTGCGCATTTTAACTTGGTATGATTGATTCGATCTCCTAATCTAAAAAAAGGTCAGATCAATATCTCACTAAAACCGCTCGGGCTCAATTTAATTACATCAGATGACATGTTTTCAGGCAGGAGTTCTTATCAATCGGAACACACCTAAATCGGATTCACAGATCTCAGTATATGCTATCAACAGCTTAATCAAACTGATCAAGGGCATAGGCATAAGCTCCTAGCGAAATTGCGCTACTCGCTCCTAGTCTACTCGTTGCTATTGCTAATTTAGGCTTGGAGAAATAATCCACGTATTTATCTGTTCCCGGGATGAGTACTTGTTGGGTGGCATTTTCAAAAAACTCCTGAATCTGTTGATCATTGTCAAGATTGTATACTTTCTGATTAGTGCGAGGAGCATTAGGACCATTTGTAATAATGTAATTGAGATGTAACTGCTCCATTACTGCTGGCATGAAAAGATCTTTGGCCCCAGTCAGTCCACCGCCTATGACAACACAGCTGTCCGTGATGGTCACCAGATTGGCAATAATATCTCCCAATGACTTGCCAAAATTGACGAAAGCCTGAATGGCCGCTTCGTGGTTACCATGTTGCTTTCGCATGGCAATATCATAAATGTCCTTTGGCATCAGTCGTTCAGTCGTACCACTCAACTGCTGATAGCTGTTTTGAACGGCCCTTGTGCTCACTACATCTTCGGCAGAAACATCGGGTCGATACCTGCTGCTTAACAAGCCTACCTCTCCAGCTATTGCATTGTCCCCAAATGCGATCTCATCATTTCTTACAAGCCCACCTCCGAGTCCTGTACCAAGTGTAAGTCCCACAAGGTTATGGTAGCGCTTTGGTTTACCGAGCTTTTCGAGCGTGTGATTAATTTCTTGTAAGAGACCGCCAATTGCTTCACCCAGCGCAAACAGGTCCCCATCATTATTGATAAAAACCGGGAGATCAAATTCATTTTCCAAAATTCCCTTTAATGGCACACCCCCCATGAATCCAGGTAGATTTACCAAATCGCCAATAACTCCATTTCGATAATCTGCTGGTCCCGGAAAAGCAAAACTGATTGCTACAGGTTTTTCCAATAGCTGATCAAAGACTTGCTGAAAGCCTTCTTTGAGGGTTGTTAAACATAGCTCAAGGTCATGTGCATTAGAAGGGGTACTTACAGGGTCCGTGATTGTGCTACCCCCCATTAATGCCGAGAAAACAAAATTGGTACCCCCGGCATCCAATGTGACCACAATGCGATCATCACTGAAAATACTGTTTTGTTTCATTGACCTATAAACCCAACTTCTTTTGGATGTCCTCCAGAGACACTCCTTTTGTTTCGGGCATCATAAACAAAGCAAAGAGTAATTGGAAGACCATCATACCTGCAAAAATCACAAATATCGGCCATGGGTTTTCTTGAAAAAGACCAATTACAACAGGCCCCAACAAAGTAATGATAGCAGCAAATACCCAGTGAGTACCTGTGCCCAACGAAGTTCCTGCAGCCCTAACATGATTAGGGAATATTTCGGCAATGAACACCCAAATTACTGCCCCCTGGCCTATCGCATGGGAAGCAATAAATGCCATAATGGAAGCAAGTAGAATAGTGGAACCGAGACCTGCATAAAATGAAATGGCGATCATCGTTAGGCTGATGATATACCCAATGGATCCAATGATGAGTAATTGCCGCCTTCCTGTTTTATCGATCAGATACAAACCAGCAAATGTGAATACTAGGTTAATTCCACCAATTGCTATTGAATTGAACAATGACTCTCTTGAGGCCAATCCTGCCATCTCCAATATCTCAGGAGCATAGTACAAGACAAAATTGATGCCCGATAGCTGATTGAAAAAAGCAATCAAAAATGCCAACATGATTGGTTTTTTGTACTTATCAAGGAATGGCTCCTTGTTTTGCTCTTCGTGCTGTTCTGCGTCATTTATCTGACGAATTTCTTCATCCACATCTCCAACATTCATTTTCACCAACACCTCTCTGGCACTCTCTTCATCATGTTTTACAGTCATGAGCCATCTCGGGCTTTTTGGTACAAACCAGACAGCAGCAAAATATATAGCCGCTGGTATTCCCTCTACACCGAGCATCCACCGCCAATCGTTAGCTCCATCAAACCCCTTCAATAAATAATTGGAAAAGAAGGCAATGAGGATACCGAGTACAATGTTGAATTGATACAAAGCAACCAGTTTGCCCCTATTCCTGGGAGTGGAAATCTCAGAAATATACATAGGTCCTGCTACTGTGGAAGCCCCTACACCGAGCCCACCTATAAACCTAAAGAAAGAGAAGGTATAAGGATCTGGCGCAAGCCCTGAGCCTATGGCTGAAATGAAGTACAAGGCCCCAATCCAAATCAATGTTTTCTTTCTTCCTAGTCGCTGACTCGGAATGCTACCCAAGAGAGAACCTACCACAGTTCCCCACAATGCCATCGACATGATAAAAGTGCCATGAAATAATGGGCTCGTATTCCAAAGCTCTTTAATCGGTAGGTTGGCCCCTGATATTACGACCGTATCAAATCCAAACAGGAAACCGGCTAGCGAGGCAGTGAACGCCCAAAGATTTTGATTGCTATTTTTCAAAATGTATTTGTTACTTGTAATATGTGAATGTCAAGATATCAAAAGGAGTTCGAAAATTTGGACGGGGTGGCAATTGATTACAACCTAGGCTGATATTCATTGCATTTTGTGACCTACCCCATTTATATAAGGCACCAATATGTAAAAGGGTGAGGTATCAATAAGACACCTCACCCATCAATAATCAGTTTTAAAAATTACCAACCAGGGTTTTGAACCAATGCCGGATTAAGTGTTACCTGAGTTGAAGGGATCGCGTCCAGATAATTTCTAATCGTGAAATTACGAGTGCCCGCGCCCTCCAGTATAGCAACTCCTACTGGTACGGTTGGAAATCCGGCATAACTTGACGTAGTGATTTCACTAGTAGTCAGCGCATACAATGTTTCCTCCCAAATAGGTGAATTATCTCTAGGGTCAATAGCTGTTTCCATTTCGGTTCCGGTGATATGATCCAAATAAACGCCAGCATTAATCTCCTCGGCGGCAATATGCCATCTCTTCAGATCATCCATACGGAAGTTCTCACCGAACAACTCGATGGCCCTTTCACGTCGAATTTCACCCAGCATTGACAGGTCAGCATAAGTGTTCACTATTGCATTTGTCAATGGCCCCACATTTGCTCTCGCTCTAATCAAATTGATAGATCTGTCCAAATCAGCATCTGAAATTGAACCGTTTAACTCAACCATTGCTTCTGCAAAAATGAGATAAACCTCTGCTAATCGAATAAGCGGGTAATTCATATTACCTTCCTCGAGGGCAGGATTCTCAGTTACAAATTTACGTCCCTGATAGCTATTGTTTCGTACCGCTGTACTGTTTAACGGTGGTACATACAGGTATTCAGGATCTTCAGGAATCGGGCTACCATAATTCGCCCCGGTAGAGCCTCTACCCCAATAATAAGTAAGTGGAACCTTGGAAGTCAGATTGACACGGTGATCTCTATTCTGAAATTCTGAAGAAAGCGTACCATATCCCTGGAATAAAGGAGAATGCTGTATTGGGAGACCATCAGTACATGGATACATATCCATTAACTTTCTGGACGCTCCATAAGGCTTGGCATGAGAGTCATTACCCGGTTTTCCCCGGACATCAACATCATAAACTGTTTCCAAAATGTATTCCTTAATATCCGCCTTTGTATATCCCATCGGATTACCTAATCCATCCTCGATACAAAACAAATATCGCATATTGTCTTGTCCCAGATCTGCATCATCACTGTGGTCCCACAGTTCGAATGTATTACCAGGCCCGGATACGTTCATTACAGCCTCCGACAATGAAATTGCTTCTGTCAACATAGCTTCAACACTAGGATAGCCCGCAGGTTTTGCACTACCAGCTCCCAATGTGGTGCCATCACCATCGGTAACATCACCTACATACCGTTCCCATGTAGCTTCATAAAGCAGTATTCGAGCCTTAAACGCTCTGGCTGCCTCCACGGAAAGTTTACCCTTATTGGCACCTTGCACATCGGCTCCATCCGGAAGTCCGGCAATTGCAACGTCCAAATCGCTTAACATTTGTGCTACTACTTCATATCGGCTGTTTCTTGCTGCATAGAGCTCCTCAGAACCTGCATTTGGGGCAATCAAAATGAGTGGTACTCCACCAAACCGTCTCAGCAGTTTGTTGTAATGCCAGGCTCTAAACCAGTGTGCAGTTGCAACATAGGTGGTAATTTCCGAAGCATCTCCTTCATATTCTGACGCTTTCTGAATTAACTGATTTACCGCTCGAAGTTGCTCATAGTTATCATCCCAGGTTTCGTCCTCGGGATCCGACACTGTTTGTCCCCACGAATAGTTACCCGATCCATCGGTCACGTTATTGGACAGATCAGTCCCTCCATCACCATCCTCAAATCCAAACCTGGTGTATAGAAAATTGGCAGCATTCTCAAAGTGACCGGTGTTTTGGAAATAGATTACCTCCGTCACCTCATCCAGCGGTTCCTGATCCAGGAACTCACAAGAACTTACCGATCCCAGCAAAACAAACAGGAGACCTAATATTTTTATCTGTATTTTTTTCATAATTGTTAAATTATTAGCCTTCATTTAAAATGAAATATCCAACCCAAATATGTACGATGAAGCAAATGGATTTGTACTTCCCTGACTTACTCCTGAAGGTGATTCCGGATCCAATTTGTCTTTCACATTAGAAATCACAAACAAATCATTACCGGTAGCGGACACGCGTACATTACCTAGTCCTATTTTTGAAACAAGTTCGCCAGGAAGTGTATATCCAACTGAAATGAGTTTGGCTCTTACATAAGCTGCCTGAACAACATTGATATCATTTCCTCTAAAGTTCCAATTCTTTCTGTCTCCATTGAAGAACACCATAGGAAAGTCAGCATCTGTTCTGTCAGGATTCCATGTATTTTCCACAAATGCGTTGTTCTGATTTCTCCACCAATTGGCATAAGGATAAGCGAATGCACCCCCTCTAAGAATGGTTTGATCTGCAACACCTTGGAAGAACATATTCAGCTCAAGACCTTTCCATGAAAGTCCTGTTCTCAGCCCCATGCTCATATGAGGATTTTGATCTCCGAAGTAAGAGAGATCATCTTCGTTGATCAACCCATCTCCATTTACATCCACACGTCTTACTGTACCAGGCACCAAACGGCTTGGTCCGTTATAGGCAGGAATATCTGTTCCGGCTTTCATCGTATTTTGATCTCCTGCCTCGAATCCATATTCCTGATAGTAGGCCAATACTTCTTCCTCTGTGGTCATAATACCATCGGTTTCATAAGTATAGATTGCATTAAGCGGTTTTCCTTCAATCGGATCATTGACTCCTCTTTCAATCGCTACAGCTCCTTCCAAACTAGTCACTTCACTCACTGCGTCCCATAACATATATCCAAGGTTGTATTTCACAGCACCTATCTGATCTCTCCAATTTAAGGCTAATTCCCACCCTTTTGTGGTAAAACTTCCACTATTGGTCAATGGAGCATTGGCTCCCAATACGCTTGGATAGGTAACTCTGATGAGCATATCATCATTCTTACGAATAAAGTATTCTGCAGTACCACTTAATCGATTTTCAAACACTCCAAAGTCCACTGCAAAATTGGTTGTAGATACACGTTCCCAAGTTCTATCTAAAGTAGATATTCCGTTAATTCTGGCTGTGTTAGCAAAACCTGCTGAGGTTCCAAAAACTGCTGTTCCTGTAGTAATACCAGAGAAGTAGTCATAGGCGCTGATACCTGCAGTAGAACCTGTTTGCCCCCACGAGGCTCTTAGCTTTAACACATTCACAGCACTTGATGCTAAAAATGACATTTCTGCTATGTTCACACCACCAGAAACACCGTAAAAATTACTCCAGCGAAAATCCGGGTGCAGTCTTGAGGATCCATCTCTTCTGGCGAGTGCTTCCAATAGATAAATACCTCCATAATCATAGTTGATACGACCTACATAAGATAAAATACCTACATTTTCTGCTCCTGTACGGAACCAAGGTCTGCCAGGTCCATCGCGTCTTTCGTCCCCTCCAGCTTCAACAGTAGTGACATCTCCTAGATTGAGATGGTTTAGTTCATCAGTAGCAAAATTGGTTCTACCAAAGTAGTTTCTTACTTCCTGGTCCAACTGACCTTGTGAAACCACCGTTACACCGAAATTGTGATTATCAATAGATTTGGTATAGTTACCGGTCAAAGTGTGCATCTGCGTATTCCTATCAGTTACATAGAACTTGGAGTAGGAATTGGCCAGTGTACTTCTTATTCTCCCCAGTTCATCTCCTTCCCAGGTGTAAACGTTGTAAGACGTTTTTCTTTGGTTCTCATCTCTGTTGGCAATGCTGAAACTTGCATCATAGCTAAAGGAGAGACCTTGGACATATTTATCCAGGTCGAGATTTACTCTTCCTCCTAGACGTAGAATTTGATCTATCGTTGAATTTCTACCGCCAGCCTGAAGTTTCGCCAGCACATTGTGCCCCCCAAACTCATCATAGTATTGTCCCTGAGGGTTTAGCAAAGGAAAAAAACTAGGATCTTGTACACCTTCACCGATTCCCTGATTAGGTACAGAGATATTTCTGCGATCAAATGAAACTGTAAAAGCTGTGTTAATCAAATCATTTACCTCATAAGATAAATTAGTTCGGAAATTGATTCTTTTAGCTCCGTCATAAGCCACATCTAAAGGAGATCGCTCATCATTAAAACCCAAAGATGTACGATAGTTCACCTTCTCAGTTCCTCCTGAAACAGCAATATTGTGTCTTTTCGACCAGGTGTTTCCATATATCTCCTCAAGCTGATTCACATCAGCGGTTCGGAGTGTTAATGTTCCAAACGCTAATGAAGGTTCTGGAGCCATTGGCCAGGTACCATCAATTATCTGCTCAAATTCTTCAGCCGTATAAAATCTATGAGTTGGCTGAGCTGTTTGAGGATCACCATTGGCGTCAACATAGTCGATGGCATCATTGTTTCCTGCTTCCAGCCACATGGTTGCCCACTCCGTAAGATTTGATAACGGAACTTGCCCAGGCGTATTGATCTGGTACTGTGAATTGTACTCAAATCTTGGTTTTCCCACTTGTCCTTTTTTGGTGGTAATCAAAATAACTCCACCTGATGCTCTTGTTCCATAGATGGCTGCCGAAGCATCTTTCAGCACTGAAATTGATTCAATGTCATTCTGATTAATGGTAGAAAACTGAGATTCAGGAATCACCAAACCATCTAGAATGATAAGAGGTGAAACATTATTTACAGAAATGTCACCCCTTATCTTAATATCAAGATCTTCATTGCCCGGACGAGCTGTGGTCCTTGTAATCACCACTCCTGGCATTTCACCTTGCAGTGCTAATGCCGCATTTGACGTAGGCTTTGATCTGATTACATCATCTCCCTTTACCTGAGCAACAGAGCCGGTCAGAGTTGCTTTCCTCTGCGTTCCATACCCAACCACTACAACTTCCTCCAACGCGTTTAGATCCAACTCCATTTGCACGTCAACTACAGCTCTGGCGTTAACAGCGGTTTCAAAGCTCTTATAACCTACAAATGATACGACCAGGGTCGCATTATCAGTAGTTGTGGATAACGTGTATTTTCCATCTATATCCGTGGTGGTTCCATTTGTAGTCCCTTTTTCCAGTATAGTCGCCCCAGGAAGTCCTGCTCCTGTTTCATCAAGGACATTCCCTGAGATCTGATTCTGCGCAAATACTGACAGACTTGACAGCAGTATTAGCACCATCATCAATGTGCTTGCTTTAAGCAAATTGAATCCTGTATTAGTCTTATTGTTTTTCATAGTTTAGTTAGCTAAATGTGTCCTCTTCTGACATTCGCTTTATAACAGCGAAATGATCATTTGAACTGAAGTTTGAAGGACAATAAGACCATTGATTTTTTGTGTTCATTCATAATCATACATGTTTTTGGTTTAAAGAATAACATTCATGTGAACCCTTTTCAGGAATTCATGAAACAATGATAGAACTGACCACTATGGAAGAATATAATTCATCAATCAATGATGATAACACATCGCCCAAAATCTCACAAAACAGTCTTTGAACCGCATATACGGGCATTTTATAAAAATAATAGTGCAATGATCTTGGAAGTAATAGATGTAAGCAAATAGCTAAACCCTATGCCACTTTCTCTGATTCGGACTCAGCAAACTCATTAGGTGTAGTCCCGAAAAGTTCCCGAAAGGTTTTGGAAAAATACGCAGTTGAATTAAAACCTGATTTATAGGCGATTTCCTTGATGGATCCTGTTCTGTTTCTCAAAAGATCAGCAGCATACTTTAGCCGAATAGTCCTGATGAAGTTACTGGGATTTTGCCCTGTCAACGAACTGATCTTGCGATAGAAATGTGATCGGCTAACGCCTATCTCATTGATCAACATTTCTAATCCAAAATCTGAATCACTTACATGTTCAAGAATAATATTGGTGGCATCATCCAAAAACTTCTCGTCCAATGTGTTGGTGGTAATCTCACTTGATGGTAGCAAACTTGATTGAGACATAAACTTCTCTCTCAACTTTCTTCGAATCTCCAAAAGATTTTGAATTCGAGCTCTTAGCACCTGAATATTGAACGGTTTTGGTAAATATGCATCAGCCCCGTAATTGTATCCCTCTATTCGGTCTTCTTCCAGGCTCTTGGCTGTCAGTAAAATGATAGGGATGTGACATGAGTCTAATTGTGATTTGAGCGTCTGGCACATTTCGAATCCATTCATTTTCGGCATCATCACATCACTTATGATAATGTCCGGATAATATTTCAATGCCTTTTCAAGTCCTTCCTGCCCATCAGACGCCTCTTTTATCCTAAAATATCCGTTCAACTCATTCTTAAGGTGCACTCTTAGTTCCTTGTTGTCTTCAACAATGAGTACTGTTTGCTGTGATCCGTTGACAGGGACAATCATCTCTTCCTTACTTTCGTCGCTGACCATGGAGAGCTCGTACTCCAATGAACCTATGCTCGTGGCATCAAAATCCCTGATTGTTTTACGCATCTCCTTATTCGACTGTAAGGCATTTCTCACATTCTGACTATCGATAGGCAACTTCACGATGAACTTGCTACCTTTATTAAATTCACTTTCCACCTCAATAATTCCATCATGCTGCTCTACCAGACTCTTGGTGAAGTTGAGACCAATTCCGGTTCCGGTTTTTGAATTGTCTAAATGAAAGAACCTGTCAAAAATAGCATCCTGCTGCTCCTTTTTTAACCCAATTCCGGTATCTGCTACTACTATTTGCATTAATTCGCTGAACTTGCCAGTGCTTGATTGCTCTCTAGAAAGCAATACCTTAATTTCTCCTCCAGCGGAGGTGTACTTCAGCGCGTTGGATAGTAGATTGTTGAAGATTTTTTCCATTTTATCAGGATCAAACCATACAAATGTGGATACCTCAATTGCTGAATAATCAAAAATGATTTGCTTATGCTCTGCAAAATCTTCGAAGAGTTTGCACATATCCTTAATAAAGCTACCCAAATCGCCTTTTACCGGATCCAACGGAGCTTTTCCGAGATCCATCTTTCTGAAATCCAATAATTGATTGACCAGGTTCAGTAATTTCCGCGCGCTTCGTTGAATGGTCAAGGCGTTACTCTTTACAGCCTCCTGATCCTCAAATGCAGACAATATCTTGTCCACTGGATTTAATATGAGTGTCAAAGGAGTTCTGAATTCGTGAGACACATTAACAAAGAACTTGAGCTTCATCTGATCCAACTCATGCTCACGCTCCTCACGAATCAGCTTACCATAATATTTCACTACAGTCCAGGCAATTAATGAAGTCAGCGCTATATATATGAGATATGCCCACCAGGTCTTCCATGGTGGAGGCAGGATTTTAAAAGACAAACTCGCACTATTGGCATGGTCCCAATCTTCATGCAGAGAAGCCTTCACTTCAAAGGTATAATCCCCCGGTTGTAGTCCTGAATAATTTGCTATTCTACTGGCATTAAGCACAAACTCCTGATCAATGCCATGCATTTTGTGGGCATACTTGATCTTCTGTGGATTCTTCATGTACAATGCTGCAAATTCCAAAGTGATATACCCCTCATCGTGATTCAATTGTATTTCGGCTGATTCAGACAATGGTTTTTCCAACACTACTCTACCATTATAGCTTTCACCCGTGAAAATTGACTCGTTGAGCAGTTTAAGTTTGGTGATTTGAGGATTCACCTGGATAGCCTCTTCCTCAACAGCATTCGGGTGAAACAGATTGAACCCGTTGATTCCTCCTGCCAAAATGCGACCGTCCTGAAGCCTTGTGATAGATTTACTCTGAAATTCTGCACCTTGCAAACCATCATTGACGTTGTAATTCACAAACTGCTCATTACTTAATGTTAGATGAGAAATTCCACTTTTAGTAGTTATCCAATATTCATTGTCGCTTCCCTCTTCAATTCCAATAACCAGATTATTTGGTAATCCATCATTGACCGAATAGCTTTTGACATAATTCAGTTTTTCATCGAGATGATGTAACCCTAAATCAGAGCCAATCCAGATATGATGATTGTGATCCTCGGTAATGTAGTTGATCTGACCTCTTGAAATATTTGGAATATTCAATCGGTTAAAGGACAACTTCTCGTCTTTCAGCTGATAATAGTCATCCACACTTACCCAACAGAGTCCCAGGTCAGTTCCGATGAGCACTCGGTCCTGAGAATCTATAAAGATCATAAACACAAAATCACTCATCAAACTTGATGAATCATTGACATCTCTTATATGATGTTCGAAAGAGTTGGTTGCCGAATTAAATATATTAAGCCCTGCCTCCTGAGTTCCTAACCATAGATTACGATATTTATCCTCCTGAGCACACCAAACTGTATTTTGTCCAATCGAATGAGGGTTCTCACTATCGTACAGGTACCGGATATTTTGCTTACCATCGGGATAAAACCGATTTAGTCCTCCATCCCAGGTACAAATCCAAATAGAACCATCATAGCTTGATTCCATGTATAGAATTTTATCCGTACTCAGGGTATTGGGATCATGAGGGTCATGCCTGAAGTGGTTGAAGGTTCCGTTTTCTTCATTGAATAGATTCAACCCACCACCATCAGCGCCAATCCAAATTCTTCCATTTTTATCCTGAAGTACTGCCTGTCCGATTCTTGTGCTTAACCCTGAAGCCATGCCTTCTTTATAAAAATAATGTCCAAAAGCAGATTTAGATTGATCCAACTTCACTACTCCTTTGTTATAAGTTCCAATCCAAATAATTCCTCTCTTGTCTTGAATAATTTTGGATGGTTGATTGTTAGGTATTGAAAACGGGTCTCCTTTGTCATTCACAATATGTGCCACCATATTTCCTTTGCTATCGAGGACATAGATTCCCTGGCTTGAGGTTGAAATCCAGATATACCCATCATCGTCCTGGAAGATGTCATAAATCCCAATTTTACCTAAGTCAAGTTCAAGCCTTTCAAACTCTCCATCCTTGCGAAGGATGATTAATTGTGAAAGACTACTGCCACTCCATACATTCCCATCTCTATCTACCATCAAGGCTATGGGTATGTAATCCAACTGACTCAAATTTTCTGATCTCCGGTCATAACGAATGAAATTGCTATGATCAAAATTGAATTGATTGATATGATCACCTCTTGTGGAAAGCCAGACGTTTCCGTCAACCTCAACGGCTATCCTGGAAACATCGTTGTTGTCAATAGATTCATCCTGTCCATTTACATTGAAATAATGCGTGAAGTTGAGCCCATAATAGCCTTCACCATCGTACTCATCCAGGATTGATCTGAATACGCCATTTTTCGTGGCAATCCAGATTGAATTGTGCTTTGGATTGTAGGCAATATCATTGATCACATAACTAGCAGAGATTGCAGTGGGTCCAAGGTCTACCTGATAAAAAACACCTTGCGACTTGTTGAAGATGTTCAGTCCGTTTTTTGTACCAATCCATAGGTTTCCATTTCCATCTTCTGCAATTGCATTTACGCGATTATTGCTGAGTGAATTGGGGTCATTAGGATTTGGTCTGAATATTTCGATGGTATAGCCATCAAACTTACTTAATCCGTCGATTGTTCCGATCCATATATATCCCTCACTGTCCTGAAATACATCTAAACATGTGCTGCTTGAAAGCCCCTCCTCTGTTGAGAAGTTTTCAAACTTCAGATTAGTGAACTGTGCCTGGGTGCTCAGCAGACAAATTGCATAAAAACAAAAGGCAAATCCTATCTTCTTCATCTCATTCATACCTATTCATCTTATAAAGTTACTGGAAATATTGTCTCATTTTTTGTAATTCCTGTGTCAAAAATCAAGGAATACAGTGTCGAATTGAGGGATGAATCATGAGTTATCACTATTGAGTCATAATTCATATGAGAGGGTATATGAAAAGCAGAACTTACAATTGATTTCATTAATACAAGATTTCATTAATCAATTCTTTTGGTCCTTATGGACTATGTGTACGAGATGATTCATGGGAGCTTTGAATGACCTAACATTTGTTTTGAGAACACTTTGAGTTTATGACCAAGTATTTATTTGCGGGCCTTTTTGCCATCAGTATCATCGGCTGTCAACCCAGAAAGACGCTTGTTTCTCCTGAAACTAAGCAAATATTTGATGTAGATCAACAGCTAGACTATTGCGCTGCACAAGTGGAAAAAACACTGGCCCAAGTGCCTGAATCTGGAACCATTCCAAGAAACGTCTTAAACGGTAAAAAAGATTGGACCATGGTCGATTATAAAGATTGGACAAGTGGATTCTGGCCTGGTGTATTGTGGTATGTATACGAGTATACAGGTGAAGACAAATGGTTAAATGAGGCCGATAGGTTTACTGAGTATTTGAAGCCACTTTCCGTGCAACCAGCTTACGATCATGATTTGGGATTTCAGGTATTCAATAGTGCTGGAAACGGCTATCGCCTGACTCAGCAAAACAAATACAAGGACATGGTATTAAAGACAGCTGATACGCTCGCGACATTGTTCAACCCCACAGTTGGCACTATACTATCCTGGCCCAGAAAATCAGAATACCCTCATAATACAATCATAGATAACCTAATGAATCTGGAATTGCTCACCTGGTCTGCTAATAATGGGGGCACCAAGAGTCTATATAATGTGGCAATGGCCCATGCTGATACCACTATGGATAATCACTTTAGAGAAGACTATTCGGCTTATCACGTCCTCGTGTATGATACCATCACAGGAAACAAACTCCGGGGAGTTACGCATCAAGGTTATGCCGATGAGACTATGTGGGCCAGAGGTCAGGCCTGGGCGATCTACGGCTATACGATGATGTATCGTGAAACCAGCGAAAAGAAATACCTTGATTTTGCTCACAAGATCACAAAAATCTACCTGGACCGGTTGCCAAAAGACCTGATTCCTTACTGGGACTTTGATCATCCTGATATTCCAAATATCCCAAGAGATGCATCAGCAGCCGCAATAGTGTCTTCAGCACTGTTCGAGCTGGCTGGCTATACCACTGATTCAGATGTAAAACAGAACTACATCGATCAGGCAACCGCCATGATCACCGAGCTATCAAATAATTATCAAAGCAGAGATGAAAATTCCGCATTTCTTAAGCACTGTACAGGGCATCATCCAGGGGGCACTGAAATAGACGCTTCCATCATCTATGCGGATTATTACTATATCGAAGCATTGCTTAGATACAAGAAACTTCAGGATGGTATACCAGTCGTCAACTCCGTGTTGGCTAATAGCTGATATGCCCTGATAAAGACGAACTCTTCTTCATACAATTAGTTCATACTTCTAATGCCGCTGGATTTATTCCGGTGGCATTTACTATTGGGGTCCTTCAAATCGGAATTGAGATTAGCGTAATTGTGGAAATCGATGTTTTGGTCATTAAACCAAAGTCATTCAGGATGATTTAGCAACTCCTGTAATACAGCAGGATAGCTACTCTCCAAACCTCCTCCATAGGTAATGGAATCACCAAAACAGATGATCTTATCGTATTGATCAAGTAGCTGATGATCCTTCAAAAATTGGAACACATTGGCTGCTATGAAGTGATAGCCAAGTGCCGTCGGATGCACACCGTCTTGTTTACCGCTATTCCAGGCATTTTTGATGAAAAGATCTTTGTTATGGTTGGGAAGATTCAACGCTTTGAATCGATCATTAAGGTCCAGGAAATAAATTCCTTCTTGATGTTGTAAAGATTCCACAATGGTTTTCACAGTGTCTAACTTAGCGTTTGGGACTTGTTCAAAAAGTGCCCGATCATGTCGCATAAACAAGTATGCACTATCGACCGGGGGAGGGCTCATTAAGAGTACTTCCGCGCCACCTCCACGGATGGTAGAGATCAATGCTCCCAGATTTTCCTGATATGACTTAAAGGAGATCATCTTCTTGGAATTCAGCATATCATTGGTCCCTGCCATAAGGATCACCAAGTCCGGATTTTGGCTCAATACATCAACCTCCACTCTTTCCAATAGATCGACTGTTGTATTTCCTCCAATACCAGCATTAATCACCTGCGCCTGCAGGGAACCAGTCATTCCCGTGAACATTAAAAGGATTATATGAGGAATTGTATGAATCACTCTCCCAGATAAGCTTTGTTCTCTTTTAAAACAGTTGCTAGTTTGCCATAATCAACTGCTTCCGGATCAATGTTATCTATAGCCGCCAAGCCAGCAAGTGTTCCTGCTCCCTGACCAATAGACATGGCAATCGGAGTGACGCGTACAGCAGCACTTGCATGATGATCTGCTCCTATAGCTCTACCAGCTAAAACAAGATTGTGCACCTCCCTGGTCAACAAAGACTCCACCGGTATGTAATACATCCCTGCTTCTCTCAAGTGAACTGAATCGGTGGTTCCTCCATCAGGTGAATGAATATCAATGGGATAACCACCTACTGCAATGGGCTTTTCAAACTTCCTTTCATTGACCAGGTCATTGGTTGTCATTACGTACCGGGCATGTGGATGTCTCGATTCACGAATACCCACATGTGGTGCGGTGCTTACCAAAGTAGCGTTTTCAAACCCTGGAACATATTGCTGCAGGAATGCATAAATCTCAAGGCATTGTTTTCTACCCAAAGTTTCAGCCTTGCTAATGTCAAATGGATTCAATGGGTTGAGCCCCAGAATTCTGGATGTATTGAAGATGAACTCCCCTTCTGTGTTCGTTTCAAAAAAGAGGACATTGTCTCTTGGAATGGTTACTTCTCCTTTGGCCTTGGCTTGTTCCCACAAATCATAGAAGCCCCAAAGTGAAATGCGCTGGGTCTTATTGAGAATAGCTGCCTTCCCTTCGTTTCTGATATTATCGTCAAACTGATCCCAGTTTTCGCTAATGTACTTTCTCAAAGTCTGGGTGTCTACATTTCCAACTTTCACATTCATTGTCATCGGCTGGGATTTGTTGTCTTCCGCTCTGCCTTCGGTAAAGGGCACGCCAGACAATTTCACCAGCTCACTATCTCCACTGGCATCTACAAATTGTTTACCTCTTACTTCTTGAATCCCTCCTCTATTATGGATAATAATTGATGCTATTTGATCTCCTTCAACCGATGCATCAATTAATCGGGTATGATACAGTATTTCTACACCTGCTTCTATTACCATATCTTCCAATACAACCTTGAGCATTTCAGCATCAAAAGGAGTCACGGTAGAACAGTAGCCAGTACCATCCAATATGTGTCCGGGGCTTGCCCCTTTTTCCACCAGGCGATCGACCATCTCATTGGCAGTTCCAAACACCAATTGCCTCCCTGCGCGATTATGAAACGTCATCATAGGACCCACTCCCATGGCCGTGAGTGTCCCTCCTAAAAATCCAAACTGTTCTATCAACAACGTTTTCGCTCCTGTCTTGCCCGCTGCAATAGCCGCATGACTTCCAGAGACACCACCGCCCACTACAATTACATCATATGCTCCGATCAGTTTTGTATCAAATGATTTCATGCTTTTTGTTTTATAAATGAATCAAACAGCAGTGCTACAGCAATTACCATTAATGCCCCCACTGGAAACCACCAGAAGAAGCTGATGCCTTCCACATGCATCCAGACAATGGATACTATTGCCATCACTGACCCGGTAAGGATGCCAATGAAAGTACCCTTTCTGAAAAGAGCCAGAAAAGCAATACCAATCAAGGATCCATAAACATACCCCGGGACCTTAAATCCGAGTGCCAGAAGTCCTTGATCCTGAAGAAAACTAAATCCATAGGCCAACAATGCCAATATCATCCCCCATCCAATAATGGTGAAGCGAGCAATGCGCACTACTTTTTTCTCTTCCATGGTTTTCAGCTTCGGAAATAGCAATCCGCCTACTCCCATGACACTCGTTTGTGATAACGCCGTGAGCGCTGAGTCCAACGTAGAAATACCTGCCGCGAACATCGCCGCGATGATCAAACCCGAAATACCATTTGGTAATTCATTTACCACGTAGTACGGAAATATCTTGTCTGGCTCTTGTTGCACAGCTGCAGCCATGTCAGGTGAAAGTGGATTGATGTGATAGTAGGCCACCAACTCAATGCCTACAAAAGCCATGATCCAGGTAGTAATCACACCAATGACCGAAAATCCGACAGCCTTTTGAGCTTCTTTAAGGTTCTTGCAGGTCAATGCCCGTTGTGTGACTACCTGGTCTACTGCATTCATCCCAAATTCAAAAAAAGTGCAACCCAATACACCCACCCAGAGGGTATATGTTTTATGTGGATCCAATGACAAGTCGAGTAGTGCCAACTTTGATTTTTGATCAGCAATCGACATCATTTCACCCAATCCGCCTGGAATGCCATCCAGGGCAAAAAACAATGCGAAAAGTGCCCCAAATATGAAAATCACAAACTGAATGGCATCCGTCCAGATCACAGTGGTAATTCCCCCTATATAAGACCAAATAACAGCGAAGGCTGCAATGATCAGTATGCACACAATGGTGTCCTGTCCTGTAATCACACTAAGCACAAGCGCCGTACCAAGGAGTCGCACTCCCTGACTCATCGTCGCTCCCACCATGAAGAAGGTACGTGACAATTGGCTTACCTGGATACCCAATCGCTTTTGGATAAACTCGTATGGACTATAGACGTTCTCCTGATAATATTCCCTAAGCAATACAAAGACGAACAATACATTGCCCAGGGCAAAACCAATTGTCATTTGCAGGTAGGTCAAATCTCCCTGCATCGAAAACACAAAAGCAGGAACCGCGATAAAGGTCGCCACGCTGGTTTTAGTAGCAATCAGGGAAAGAGAAACCGACCACCAGGGTAATTTGTTTCCTCCTTTGAAAAAGTCATCCAGCCCCTCTCCATTACCTTTTAGTAATTCACCCAGGAGCGTTGTACCCAGTAGGAAAACGATCAGGATGATCCAATTCAAAGTACTGAAATTATCAGAAGCAATAGGCTCAGGTGTTTGAGCGGCTGAAGCTAGTGTTGTGACAAGTAATAAGGATATGAATGCGATCTTTCTCAAGGGTCTGTTGTTACTCGTTCACTGGAGTTAGTTGCATGGCAAAACCATTATTAGCTAAAACATTCAAGTCCATTTTGCTTTTGCTGTCAAGCACTACTTCCTCAATTTTCACTCTGGTCCTCGTCTCCACAGTGTCATCATCTGTGTACAACTTGCCTCTATATTTTTTACCCTCCATCAAAAAGGATAAATCAACCTTTACGTTTCTTTCTTCAGGCCCGTTGATACCACCAATAAACCAATCCGATTCTTTGCGACGAGCAATCACTCCTATCTTTCCTATTTCAGCTACCAATACGCTGGTTTCATCCCAGGTAGTTGGCACATTGTTGAAAAACTCCAGTTCGGGTTCATTGCCGATTGTTTTGGTATCTCCCCAGAGACCATCAAGCTTTTCCGGAGCGGCGGGTGCCCGATCGTACCAATACAAGAACTGCATCGGACTAAACAAGCAAACTGTTTTCGCTAATTGGGAAGCGTGTGAGCCCATCGTTTCCACTCGCTTGTTGTAATAGCACACTGTGTTGTCGGCAGCTCCAGCTAGCATTCTGGTGAACATGGTAATCAAGGTATGCTCATTGGTTACTGTTGTTTCATCTCCGGCTATTCCTTCTTGCGTAAGAAAATTGGGATAGGTTCTCGAAAACCCAGTGGGACGGTATTCATCATGCACATCAACAATCATTTCATATTCTGCGGTCCTTTTGATGGCATTATGAAGCCAGGCGGTGGCATCCTGATCACCAACACGTACAAAACCATATTTGATACCCGCTATTCCCCATTCTTTGAAGAGAGGCAGCAAATCATCCAACTGCTTTTCAAGTGAACGCCTGTTGACATACAACATCACTTTTACACCTTTTTCTTTGGCATAAGCCGTAATTGTTTCCAAATCAAATGGGCCTTTTGATCGTTTCGGATCTAGTGTCTGGGTGGTTGCATCAGAATTATCATCCATCTCATTGCCGTACCAACCAGCATCAAAATGGACGTACTGCATGTTGTGAGAAGCCACAAAATCAATTGCACTCAATCCACCCTCTGTTGTCAGTGTAGTCTCTCTCAGTACTTTTCCTGGCAGAATCCAAGAATCATCTTCAATGACGCTCGGATCATTGAGATTTTGAATCAGGTAGTTTTTCTCCAAAAGCTCACCATAACTATTTCCAATCATTATCACCCGCCAAGGTGATTGAAATGGCAATTCCATTTTCACTTTATCCACCTGACTCCTTCCACTTTTCAGAGCACCGGTAATGGTATCTTGTTTTACGTCCTGAAGCTTACCGTCAAGGCTGGAAAGAATTGACAAAGGTTGATTTGGATCAGCATTGAAACTCAACCGTGCATAGTCTACCAGTTTCGCTTCGGCCAGCGCAATTTTCAAGTCATCCCTATATTCAATGAGCAACGGACGCTCTGCTCCTGATTTCAATTGACTCAAAGGAATCTTTTGATACTCACCCTGGGCGGTAAGTCGTCCTCGTTGGCGTTCGGGAGTAGACCATACCTCATAGTCTTTATCAAACCTGTAACTTATCAATTCATCATCCAGACTGATTGATTTCAATCCATTTTGCGCCAGGACTTCATAAGAAAACGCTACTCCTTCATCATAGGCCCTAATGATCAGATTTAGTTTGGCCTCAGGACTTGCCAATGACACTGTTGTCTCATTGTAGTTGTCTGGAACGGTGCTTAATTCTCCAAAGTGAGTTTCCCATTCACTTTTTCTAGAAACTTCAACCACATTAATTACTTTGAAATCACTGTTGAAATTAATGTCCTTTGAAAGCAGACTTATTTTCGAGAATTGGATAATGGTCTTTTCTTCTCTCAGTACAGAAAAAGAAACCCCTTCACTCCCTTCTGGAAACAGAATAAAACTGTTTTTCCCATTTGGTGACGCCACCTCAATTGGGGCTATAGCATCACCTTCGCAACTGATTAAAATAAGGCAAACAATAAGTACTAATGCGTTTTTCATAAATGGTCAATTGAAGAAATGATTGCTTTTTTTATTTGTCTAAGTTTCACAAGGTGCTCATTAATTTTCTGTACTTTCTGTTCTGGACACTGCTCCGACTTCAGTTTCTTTAATTTGAACTCGGATGTCACTTCCATCTCCCTTCAAGTTGATCAGGTTAATCGTTTGTGTCCTTCCATCGTTCAACTGAACTGTCAGTTCCTCCTCCGTTGAAGCAGTGATTTCCTTGATCATTGGTTTCTCTTTGAAAGGTTCTAATACATGAACAAAAACCGCATTATTGCCTTCCAGCCGTACTCCATAGGTTCTTCGATCAGGGTTATTTCGGATGTCCTGATGTCTCCCTGCGTTGGGATAATGTGCGAGCAACACATCTGCCTTTTTTGGCCAAAGGGTATAGATATCTAGCTTGTTGCCATCATCGTCGAAGTGGGCAACTGCTCCTTTTTTCATTTTGTGCCATTGTGCATTTGAAAAGTACTTGTAAGGCGATTCATTAACTGTACTCAGTGAATCCAGCTTTTCCCCAGTTGGAATGGCTCCTTCTATGCCCTCAATACCTATTGGGTGAAGCAACCAGTCGTAGGTATGTTTTTGTACTGAACTCAGATAATCCGCGACAACAACATAATCATCCGTTACGACTGTCAGCCTTCTTTGAAGTATTGGTTTGAAGTCAGGGTCAAACTCTTTGTCGTCCCAGGGTGGAAACTTATCAATGTTCCATGTAGGGATTTCTCGCCATCGTGCATTGGTCTGTACTACGCTAGTTTGAAACAAGTCTCCGGCATAAAATAGGATCTGTTCGGAAGGAACAGCCTCCTGCTGCAGCTCATCCACCACCACCATATTGTGTGTGGCTGATGTTTGCACACATTCTTTATAGCCAGGATTACCATAGCCGAACCAGGTCATTTCCGTCCCGAAATACCTGTGTCCATTTCGATCAAGTGCCAACAACCCTGTCCTATCAAAATGCCCATGCCAACCACCATGGGTACCGTATTTCACGTAAGCTTGTATCTGCTGTGAGGCATTTCTTTCCGGCGTTTGTGAGCGCAGGGCTGTGATCCCAACATTGGGAGAAAAGGCTGATTCAGACCGTGGGTCTGCAGCCTTTGGAATCTCTGGCACACCATACAACAATGCTTCCCAATCCTTTCTACTAGAATGATTGAGCACCCATGCAATTGATGCTTTTGGAAATTGTCGATAGGCCAACTCATAAAAGGTATGTGGACGTGTTGCTTTTGAATCGTTGCTGGAAACAACATAGGCTTGTTCATCCATCATAGGGATGTGCCCAGTGTACATTTCTTCCAGACCAATGGTGTTCTTGTCTATTGGTCCCCAGATATCAAATTTCATGCCCGTGTAGCCCTCTTTCGCATTATCGAAATCCTTGCTTTTGTATCTCACGGGGAAGCGACGATTATAGAAGTCCCATCCATAATTTTCAAAAGCTTGCGCCAGGAGTGTAAATCTCTCTACCACCAAATAGCTATAGTTTACGGTACTTTCAAACCACCAACCATCTGGCATAGTCCCTTTTGTCAATTGATCAATCAGTCCACCTTCTGCTTCCATAATGTGATCAAGTGTGGCCATATCTTCCATGAAGAGTGCTGCAAAGATCGAACCTGTCAGGGCACTCGCTTCATGATTCATAATAGCCTCTCCTACCATATCCTCACCTTGCAATTCGATAAAATGACGAAAGGTTTTATCAATACTGATCCTGTCTACTTCAGTGAGAATATCCTCACCATATAAGACATCACAAATGGCTGCCAGGTATAGGAAAAAATTACCTTCATGTACCTGTACTCCTGTGGTAGCTGCCCCGACAGAAACATATCCTTTATCTCCATCACATATTTCACGAACGAACTGTATTACCTCGTTTCGTAGAACAGTATCTCCGGTTAATTTCCAGACTAGTGTCTTTTCAAACACCTTTTCTGAGGTATTGGACTTGTAATTGAAGCTATCCCAAACTCTGGTATTCCTGGGTTTAGTCACAACTTTTCTTTCAGGAATCTTGAATTCTTTGGCTTCCTCCCTCAGCGCTTCAAAATTGTCTTTGGCCCACTGGTGATTAGCGATTTTTTCTTTTGCTTCTTCCAGCACCTCATTTGTTACCAGCAAATAGGGATGTGGTTTGGCTCTCACAGTGATAAATTCCCAGGACTTAACAACCGTACTGTCGTTGCTGAATGCCCTTAAAGTAGCTTTCTCTTTTGCACCTTTGGCAAGTCGGCTACTTACCCGAACGGAGAGTGTTCCTGTGTAAGTTTCTCCTGGCCGTAAAACCACAGACTTTAGGTTCAAGGAGTACTCGCTTGCCAATAATCTGGGTTTTTGAATGTCCAATTCAATGGTCAAATCTTCATCCTGATCATTAATCAATTCAAATGAGTACTCAATAACTTCACCTGCTTTTGCGGATTTGGAAATCGTTGAAAGATGAGCGAAGGCAATCTGGCTGGTCAATAAAGCAACTAGGAATAGCTTCCATTGAGATGGGCTTCTAATAAAGGATACATTCATAGTGCTTCGGTTATATTTTCCAATTTCATAAGCGAACAGTCAAGGGAGAAAGAACGAATCAATCGGAGGCAAAAAACAGCACTACCAGTCTAATGACCGATAATGCTGAATATGAAACAAATTGTATGAAGAAGATTATTTTTAGTCTAATTAGATACGTTAGAGCTTGGTTATTTTGAAAACACTAGCTCCAACTTCATTTGGATTTTCCGGTAAAACGATCGAGGATTCATTCACCTGAATATCCAAACTAGTGTTTGAAATCAAAGAAGCACTTTCAATGTTGATTGATGGGTCAACTTCCAACACACCATCTTCTGGCCAATCAAATACATGGGCATAAACAACTCCATCTTTGGTAGTGTATCTACCCCAATCGGGCTTAGCAACCGGGCTTGCTTTTGCACCATAAATCGCCTCACCGTTTACTTTCAGCCATTCGCCCATGGCAGCTAGTCTTTCAACACTAGGGGAAGGAATAAGCCCTTCTGAAGTTGGCCCTACATTGAGAAGTAGGTTTCCTCCTTTTGAAACAATCTCTATTAAATTCTGAATGAGTCTTTCCTTACTTTTCCACTTATGGTCTGTTGATTTAAAACCCCATGTATTGTTCATCGTCAGACATGATTCCCAGTCCTTGCCATCAATGCCCATATCTGGAATTTCCTTTTCTGGCGTACCAAAGTCTCCGGCAAAGTTTCCGGCTTTGTCCATTCCCGACATACCCATTCGGCCTTTATCTACACGGTTATTGACAATGGTTTGTGGTTGCTTGTCCATGATCAATTGGAACATCTCCTTACCCATCTCAGTTGTGTAGTCCGGAATCCAATCTCCATCGAACCATACCACACCTATGTCTCCATACTTGGTGAGCAATTCATTGACCTGACGTTTGAAATAGTTTTCATAATATTCTGGAAAATCAGGATTAGATATTGACTGATCCTTCTGACCGGCATTGTAATTGGGAAATAAAGGTGCTTGTGCCTGAGGATGGTGCCAATCAACGATAGAGTGGTAGAAGCAAAACTTAATATCTGCTTTCTTACATGCTTCGGCCAACTCGCCAATGATATCTCTTTTGAATGGCGAAGCATCCATGATGTCATAATCTGTCACCTCAGAGTCCCACAGGCAAAATCCATCATGATGCTTAGAAGTGATCACTATGTATTTCATGCCTGCATTCTTGGCAATGGATACCCATTCATCTGCATCGAATTTTACGGGATTGAACTGTCCAGCAAACTTTTCATACTCCTTTACGGGTATATCTAGCTTATCCATGATCCACTCAGCATTTCCTCTTACGGTATCTCCATTGTGAATACCGCCGGGAATCGAATAAAGACCCCAGTGGATAAACATGCCAAAGCCTGCATCTCGCCACCACTCCATTCTTTCATCTGTGGTTAAGCTGACCTTTTTAACTTGCTTTTGCTGACAGTTCTGTAACATCAAAAGTGCTACCAGCACCAAACTAATTCCCTTAATACGTATCATTAATTCTCTATTTCCTTTGATTTAATAGAAGCAAGATCGCACCAAATGGGGATTATAGGTATAACACATGATTCTGGTGAGATAAATTATGTGTCATGTACAAAATGCAGTTGCACTTTCAATTATTCTTGGCATAAACACGTGATGACTTTTCGTGAGGTGCTCAACCTAACATGGCTCCCGTTAGAAATAACTTTTTGGCCTCTGTGGAACCGACATTCTTACTGAAACACACCCACACAATACAGGGTTTTCTGTCAAATCTTCTCATTTTGATTATTTGATATTGACTTGAAGGTCATGCGGTTGCTGATTTCGCATGACAACCACATTTATCTTCCCAGCATTCTGGAATTTCTTTGTGATAGTCAGAAATGCAACAACATCCTTCACTTTCTCACCTTCTACTGTGAGAATAACGTCTCCTTTTTTGATACCATCTCCCTGAGCGGCTGAGCTTCCATGCCACACACTAACAATGATCACACCTTCAGCAGCATTCAGACCATAAGCAGACTGTTCCTGTGCACTGGCTACACTTTTGATCTTGTTTCTCAGCCAAGCCACTTCCTGACCGTCATCAATTGCTGTTTGATCCTTAATCACAGGAACTTCTGGTGTTTTGGCGATTGATTTATAAAATGGATTTACAACTCCGAATTGATCCATGGGGAAATTATTAAAACCAAGTTCCAGTGCAGGTGATTCAGCGGTTACCGTATAGTTAAGATTGCTTGGGTCCTTGAACACAGGGTCACCATATCTACTATTCATATCCCGATCATATAGCTGAGGCTTAAGCATACTTGCTTCATTGGGGAAGAGATTGAAATCGAGTTCTTTACCCCAACCTGATAATCTCACGTCCTGATAAGTATCTGCCAGCACATTGTGTTTGATCACATCTTCACTCTGTTCAAACCAGACATGGGGATGAATGGAGTTATTGATCGTAACATTATTTTCGACTGTCCTGGAAAAACCCTCTCTGAGCTTTATGCCTCCATTCAAACACAGGTTATTGTAAATATGGTAATTGGACGATCCATCATCCAGGTCTATGTCCCAGCCATGATCACATCGAAAGCGATTGTTTCGAATGATTGTGGTATTTATAGCATCCCAATAAGGCATATCAGGATTAGCTAATGTTAGGCTGTCCATGTATTGTCTGTTCGGATGCCAAAAGCGGTCTCGTCCCCAGGAGTTGAATGAACCATGATCCCCTGTCTCCAAAACGGTATTGAACACATCATTGTATTCGAGCACATGACCACCCCAGGTACCATCCCCAATGTTGATACCAGCACGAGGTACATCGTAGATACTGTTTCGACTGACCGTGATATTCATGGCCATGGCAATTTGCACACCAGCAGTCTGTTTTTCTATTCGCCCAACACGATAAATCAGGTTGCCATCTGCCTTGCAATCTTTGGGATAAGTATTGCTTTTTGGGCCCCTCACAGTATCCATTTGCTCAAGGGAAACAAACTCACGGTATGTGAAGGACGGTGATCTCACTGCCGAAGCTTCACCTACAATACTGATAGCACTCGCACCACAATCATGGATATGGTTAGTTTGAATATTGACATTACGATTGTATCCACTGACCATGATCACATTTCCTCCCAGATTGGTAAACTCGCATTGCTCAATTACACAATTTTCGGCACCTTCAATAAAAATGGCACCACCTCTGAAAATTGACCAGTCACTTCTCAATAATTGCTCATAATCATTCAAAATTGTTCTTTTCGAATATTCGAATTTGATTCCGGAAATCGCAATGTCCTTCACAGGATTTTGCTCATCTCCCTTGATAGTGATGAAGTTTTCCAGCACTACTCCTTCAAATTGTGTTGTCTTTAGATCTAGTCGCTCACCAGGCCAATAATACAGCTTTAGGTCATCCTTGTCCAAATACCACTCACCAGGACTGTCCAGCTCTTCTAATACATTCTCCACCATTCGATACGTCTCATGTGGAGGAGATGGTCGATTGTTTTGATAACCTCCTTCCAAAATCGCATTTCCAGATTCATCTATCCCCTTGATCTCATAGTGCATACCGCCCCATCTGCCACGATGCATCGCATGGAAAATTACCCCTTCTGGCTTTTGCCAAGAGGCCAAACGTTCAGGTGAAATGGCATCAGCCGCATGTCCCTGCCATTGTCCACCATTCTCATCATAATTAGGGTATCGAGCTAATGTTTGTAGTTGATTATTGACAATCAATCCATCAAAAACAAGGTTAAGCGAAACATCAGCAACATAGATTTGCTCATCCCAGAGTTCCCATTGCAACTTCAATGACTTGGATCCTTTGAAAGTAACCGAGGCACTCGAATCACCAATAATGCTCAGTCCACTTAATTTTGAGTCAATCACAATAGGTTCAGAGGTGTGGTATTCACCGGCCCCAATATTGATGGACACTTCCTTTTTCGCATCATCGGCTTTAAGTTCAGAAGCCTTTATCAACGCTGCATGAACAGTTGCAAATGGTAATGCTACAGTACCAGTATTGACATCACTGCCTGAAGGTGAAACATAGAGTTGCATTGGTTGTTGCTGACAGCTACCTGTCAAAAGACCAACAGTCAGTAACATCATGGTGATAGACTCTTTCATCTTGAAATGTCTAAACTTTAAGAAATCACTCAGGTCCAATAATTTGATAAATAACCATCCTATTAAATGCTTACATCCTGATTTTACTTCCATATTTACTCGTTTATCTAATTTACTTCAGGTATGCAAAATGCCAGAAATCTTCAACCATCGCATATAACTATTAGGTCTGAGCGGATAACTATTGATTCACCTCAGCATATACTCATTAACTGCTTGCTGCATTAACCGATCATAATATTAAGCGCTTATCTTGTATCTCCTCATATTTCACTACACCCTTACTCGATATTTTTCCTTTTTTTACCCCCGGATACGCCACTACTGTACATTCTGTCTGATTATCTAGTTTAATATTGATAGCCTTCACGCCGGCTTTCTTATTATAGCCACCATACCCTTGCCAACTTGCCAGTTTGATCCTCATAAAGTCAGGAATAAACTCGGGCTTTGCTGTCTTGACAATTACTTTATGACCTGTTCCATTTATTTTGGCCAGTAGCTCGTTCGCCAGTCCGTTTCTACTATCCAAAATGTTCATTTCTACAAAGGCATCTTTCGCATTCGTATAGGGAATACCAAAAGCTTCTGCATACCGGGCATCCGCACTGCAATTGATAAGTGTATCACCATTCCCGACATTATAACCGGTAGCTATGCAATCTCTTACCATGCAATTAATCACTTTGTCTCCGGAGGTGCTTAAACCTGTACATATGCCTCGTCTCATATTAGATACTGTACAGTTTTTAACCGTTGTATTAATCGTTTTATGTCCATTATACTCAGGATACATTCTTATGCCGTCTTCGCTCAATGAGATGATCTCTCCAGGTAAAATCTTACCGTCATCGCCAATCAAAGTACCTTCCACATACCCTCCCTTTCTTGCAAAAAAGTTTTTATCGAAAGCATAACCCGATATTTCTGCGAGAATTGCATCAGTGGTTTTTAGTAATCCGTCTACATGACAATCCTCAATCAAGGTATTCTCAGCTCCTTGTAGAAATATGGCATGGCCCATCGCCCGCATATGCACCTTGCAACCAATTAATTTCACATTTTTGGCAGGATACCCAACACGAATACCATTCATTTTTCGAACATCTCCTCCTCCAAGGCCATACAAAGAACCATAGCCCCAGGGACTGGAACCTGCTGTACGCACTTCTACGTCCTTCAGTGTGACATTCTCGCCTGCAATATTAAAAACCTTGTTTTTGCTCTGCCTTCCTGGTTGTCCACCATAAGTTTCAATGTACAAGCCTTCAAGGGTTACTTGGTTACCTGTTATTTCTATAGCGCAATACATGCTATTACCATCGTCACTCTTGGCCAAGTCTTCTCGACTAAACAGCTTGGTATCAACCATAAATCGTACTCCTTGCAAGTCGTAGTACGAGTCATTCCCGGTGATCTGGATAAACCTTATACTGTTGGCATCATCAATTTGATAATTACCCGCAGCAAGCTTGATTTTCACATGGTCCTTGTCGATGTATTGCTTGAATTCTTTTAACGAATTCAATTCAATAACTCCAGATTGATCATCAGGGGATTCACTTTTACAAGCAGACAACATCAACAATCCGATGGTCCATACGGTAAATAGATTCGTGATGGCTTTCATGTCTTGAAATATTAATTTTAGTTAGAAAGTTTGATCACCATATTCCAGGTTTTGGTGCCATTACCAAATCCACCAGGACCATCCATGGTCGCAAAGAATATGTGTGTGGGATGGCCTTCTTCAACCAAAACAAAAGGCCTTTCCAATTGACCCTGTTTGACGGTTTCACCATTCTCCCATTTCACTTCTCGTGTATAAGCCAATGGATTTTCATCCAGCACCCAATTAATGCCATCCGATGAATGGGCTAACACACCCCCATGATGATATTGTTCTCCCAAAATATCACCAGTCATGTCCTTAGCAATCATGTGATAACCACCCGCATCACTCCATAAGTGCGGATCCTCTACTTCTCCAAACTTGTCAGACGAAAAAACAGGCTCTTCACCAACTACCGTATACTCACCATCATATGTAAGGGCAGTGGCTACACCAATAAATTGACCTGTATGTGTAAGTTCATCTTCTCGATAACTTCTACCCTTGAAAAGCAACACAACTGACCCATCTTCTTTGATTAATGGAGACGGATTGGAGGTTAGAAAACTATAAAATGAATTGGGTTTCACATCAAGAATTGGAGCGTCCAATCTTTTCCATGGGCCATACGGGCTCTTTGATGTTGCCATACCCACTCGTTTCCTCCAACGCCCTGCAATACACCATTTACTTGACAGGGTCAATTCACTGGCATTATCTACCGTCACGTCTTCAAAGGGATGGGTCGAACCCATATGGTACAAAATGTATGTATCCTCATACTTGACAATTTTCGGATTGTGGCACGACCTGCCATCCCAATACTGTGCACCTCTGGCACCAAGCGCAACATCTACGAATTCATACGGTCCTTCAGGTGTGTCAGAAACAGCATGTACTATCTCAGACGCAATCATCCAGCCTGGATGAAACTTTAGGTATTTGGGCCATCTTGAAGCATACATGTGATATTTGCCATCATCACCTTTGATCACGGAACTGCCCCATACCCAGTAATCTTCCATTTCCAGTCCACCACCAACGGGGGCGGTCCCTAGTCGATCATAGATATTGTTTTGAGCTGTAGCTGAAATCGTAATTAGGAACAACCCAGAAAGGACAAATGTAATGTTCATGTTCATAATCGATTTTCAACTTAATTTGATAAAATTGGAGTGTATTTAACTGTCAGCAACCCTTTTGCAATTGGCTGGTTAAAGTCCACACCTATTCGATAGGCAGGTGCTCCTTCTCTCAAGTGTTCAACCGGTACCAATTCATCTTTGATGACCAATTCACCATCAGGACTAGAAACTTCTGCTTTCAATGTTTGATTCTCCGTCTTCAGAATGACCGTGTTGGCATCCACAATTTCATACTCAGTCAAAGTCATGATTGCAATGCCAAAATCCACGGGATCAGTCAAAGAAAACTCATCAGTTATGCTGATCTCACCTTCACCGGATTTATCATTTTCCATGGTCCTGACCAAGGATTTCAATGCAGGGATTTCATAGGCTCCCTTGATGTCCATGATCACTTTGTCCATGTTTTCTGTAAATTCAGTGGAAGTAATTTCGGCTCTAAACTCTTCTCCTTTGGATTGAAGCGTGTTGTCAATCCGAGGCACTGGATGTCCCCAAGAACTCCGCGCCGGATTAGTGTCCAAAAAAGCCCCTGCCCTATATGACGGTGCACCAATGTCTCCAGTCATAATGTCCTTACCCAATACTACATTATAGGTACCCACATCCATGTGGTTGTGGTTTTCATGATTATGACCTCCCTTTATCGCTATCGACAATGGAACCTGCTGATTGCCACGTGAAATCACCATACCGAACTTATCAAAGTAGGTATACCCTGGAAGTTCTGAGTCTACTTTCTCCGTTTTGCCTTTATCCATATCAGCCTTCATATAATCCCATTCAATCAGCTGGTAAACAGCGGAAAAAGAATCATGTCGCACATTTTTTCTTTCACGAAGTGGAGGCATGGTTACTCCAAACTTATTGACCACCATCTTACTAGCAAATCCACCATCATCAAAAACTGAGGAACTACCATCAGCAAATGGTGCGCATACATTCTCAGTAATTTGATATCTAAACGGAAAGTTGGCTACATTTTCCACTTTTTCGGGATTATCAAACTCAAACAGATTAATGGCACCATCCGTGTAGTCGTACAGTGTTTGTGCGAGGTAGAGGTAATGACCAAATCCATAATTCCAATAGCCGGCTCCTTCTGAGCAATAACCATCGTCACCAAACCCTCGCATGTAGTTTCTCATGCTGTTCAGTGCCGTTCCTACTGCAGCTAGACGCTCATTGTAATCCTTTGAGGTACTGATGGCTACAAATACAGCCCCACTCGTACAAACCGAATTCCAGTTGCTCGTTCCACGGTACCAGTTCAGGTGGGTTTTGACCTTTCCGCTTGTGGACTGCAGATAGCCATCAATAATTCGTTCTTGCAATTTGCTTGCAATCTCTTCTCTTATGTTTGTGGACAGCTTCTCTCCTAAAAGCACCTCTGCGAGAGCAAGGTCCGATCCGAATCGACGCGAACCTAGATCGATCGCCATGCTCCTTCCCTCCAGCACGTCATTATCCTCATTGTCATGATTGGGGTGCAGCCAGGATTTCATACTTAGAATGGCTTTGATATATGTCTCAATTTGAGGAAGAAAACGACCTTCATTTTCGATGCACTCTGCCAGCATGAAGTGCTCCAGTCGAGTCATTGTCCGGTAATACCTTGGCTTGTAGATTCCACGATTACCGTGAAGGTTGGCTACACGATAAATGGAATCTGCAATGGGTACCTCAGGTGCAATTTCGATTTCAGCAATAGCATTTTCCAGGTATTCATTACCTGAAGGTGTGGAGCCAATTGTACTCCAATAATTGCGATCAGTGATGGGAGGAGCAGGTTGAAATGATGCTTCTGGAAAAAACGGTCTTAGTATTTCCAATTGCTTATCATTTGGGTAAATAACATCTTCATCACCCAATTTTAGATAAGATGAAATATCCAAGCGCTTTTTAATAGTGGACGGTCCATCTATGAACCCTAGATCATTCAGAAATCGGTCGGCTTCTTTAACTGTTTCATAGTAATACAACCCTCCCTTTTTGGATTGATTGAAGAAGCCGTGACCTTCACCTTCATACAAAAACAAATCACATCTCGCTCCAACTTTTTCCATTTTATCCCTGTATCCCTCAGCAATAGACACTGGTATCAGGTGATCATTAGTCCCCAGAAAAACGATCGTTGGTGGAGTGCCTTGACGGATATTGTGGGCCGGAGAAATTTCCTTCCATCTATCGCCCATTCGTTCATGCTCAAACCCATCGGATCCATTGTCAAACACGGGATTGAACAAGACCGCAGCATTGGCCTTTGCACTAACAGACAAGTCTTCATCAGATTCATCCAGACCAGGAAGTGTGGTTGTGGCTGCTGCAAGGTGTCCACCTGCTGAACCGCCTGAGGCAACAATCTGATCAGGTTTGATATTAAGTGCTTTTGCATGAGATCTTAGAAAGCGCACAGCAGATTTAGCATCTGCCACAGATTCATATGGAGTGGTGCCATGTCGGCTATTCACCCGATAATCTGCTAATACAGTTACCATACCTCTGGAGGCAAAGTACTCCGCATGCGGTTCAAATTGTTTGATGCTTCCTCCGTTCCACCCCCCTCCAAAAAAGAAAATGATGGTCGGATAATCCTTCGTTTTGTTAAAATCGGTTGGATATCTGAAAGTTAGATCCAAAGAGACCGAATCTATGACCTTGTAGGTAATGGCCGTAGGCTTGCTTCTATCAAAATCCAAGGAAGGCTTTAACCCTTGAGCCATTCCAGGTCCTCTTACAAAAAAGATCAAACTCAGATATACGAATACTTTTTTCATTTGCTGCTTATCATTTTTCAAACTCTATCCAATCAACCTGTGGCCAATGCTCCTTCACAAAATCTTGTGGTTCGCCTGGAGTTGATCTTCCGTTTTTTATTATTTGTTCAAGCTCTTCTTTGAGGCTTTTTACAATTTCTGGTTCATCGAAATAACGGTTGGTTGTTTCTCCCGGATCGGTTTCCAAATCATATAACTCATAGATGGCTTCTTCACTCTCCGGCTCGACTTCCTCTGGGGCTAACCAACCACCAGCACCACGTAATAAGTTCAGTTTCCATTTGCCCTTTCGAATGGCAAAATGACCTGAAGCAGAATGATGAATAACAGGCCCTCTTAATTCTGAAGTATATTTTTCACCCTTTAAAATCGGCAATAACGAATAGCTGTCTTCTCCTGCATAGTCAGGAAACTTGGCTCCTACAATTTCTGCGATGGTTGCTAAATAATCAGACTGGCAAACGGGGATATCCGCTTCAATTCCGGCTTCAATCCCATTTGGCCACCGCATCAGGAAAGGTACGCGGTGACCTCCTTCATAGATGTCTCTTTTGCCACCCTTAAAATGTAGTGAACTGAAGTGACCATAGGTATCACGCTGATATACATAATTGGTCTCCGCCCCATTGTCCGAAGAGAATATCACAAGTGTGTTATCTGTCAAACCATTTTCATCCAGTGCATCCAAAACCTGACCTACACGGTAATCCGTTTCTTCCATGAAATCACCGTAGTTTCCACAGTTGGTGCGCCCTTGAAAATCAGGATGTGTGCAATGCGGTAAATGTGGACTTGTCAGTGGCATGTAGAGGAAAAATGGCTTCCCACTTTTCGCCTCGGCGGCTGATTGATTGATGTATTCGACCGCTTTTGCGGCAAGCGTTTCCAGCACCAACTCATCATTGAAAGAGGGTGCTGCTTCAACCCAAGCACCACGCTCACCACGCACTGTATCAAACGGAGGTGTCATGCGGTAATCCTTTGGCCTAATGTCACCTCGGTAGGTGAGCGGATTCGGATTATTTTTCTTTTTGGTCCATAATGTGGGTGGCTCCAAAACCCTTTCATTTTCCAGGTAGGTCAAAACACCATAATTCATTGAAGCGGGAATTCCGAAGAAATAATCAAATCCATGCGCTGTTGGGCCTTCAGTAAATGGCTTTGACCAATCTCTTCCTCCTTTGACCGTACCTTCAAACTCCATCTGAAGGTGCCACTTGCCCACCATGGCAGTATTGTAGCCATTTTCTTTGAGCAGTGAAGCGATGGTCATTCTGCCTTTTTCGATTAGGCAAGGACCATCTGCTCTCAAAACTCCTTTTTTAAGTGCAGTCCTCCAACTGTAGCGACCTGTCAACAAAGTGTATCGTGAAGGGGTACATACCGCATCACTACTATGCCCATCTGTAAATACAATCCCTTCGTTGGCTATTCGATCCATGTAGGGTGTTTGGAACTTGGCACCTGGATTGAGAGCACTCACATCACCATAACCTTGATCGTCCGTATAGATGATGACGATATTTGGTTTTGACTGAGAGAAGCAGGTGATTGACACCAATATAAGTGTCTTGAGGATTAATTGTGATTTGTAACTTTTCACAATTTCTCAATATTCACATAATATGCCCCAATCTCTGTCTGATCATCAAGGGTAAACCAGGTTTGAAGGTGAGATTCTCCTTTGTCAAGCTCTACAGTAAACGCTATGTATTCCTCTGATCCGACAACATCCTGAACCAGTTCAACATCCTGAATTTTCAATCGGGCATGCTTGATATTTAAGGCCTTCCCAATCTTACTCGCACTCATGCTTGTACCATCTAATGCTGGACGAATGGGTGCTTCGGCATTTAATGCAAGGCCTGTTTCTTCCGGCCATCGACGAAGTTTTAATCTATACTTGCCGGCTTCCGCTACTTTCACTCTCCAGAAACCATTATTCACATGTCCTGATCTGATGTGCCTTTGTGCCCAGGGCGTGAATTCATCCGAATGCCAGTCATGGCAAAACAAGGTCATCGGATTCTCTCGCTCATGACCTATAATAAAGTATGGTTTCTCCTCAAATGTTGGAGAGATTTCTTCCCACCATTTATCATATGCGGCATTGTACTCCTTGACTTTCTCAGGATACTGCTCCGCAACATCGTTCATTTGTCCAGGGTCTGTTTTGAGGTCATACAGCTTCTCGCTCTCCACCAATCGCCAGTTTTTGTGCATCAAAGTGCTCCGCTTCCATGGAACCTGAGTTGCCGAAAATTGAGTATTCACGAAAACCATCCTGTCTTCAAAATCTGCTGTTTGTCCAATCATCAATGGTACAAGGCTCTGACCATCAAACTTGATGGAAGGATCGATCTTTAGATCACACAGTTCCGCCAAAGTGGGAAACACATCGTAATGTGCCGTTAGTTGCCCAACATCTTTCCCGACGTTGATACCTCCATTCTTCCAATGTATGAAAAAAGGAACTCTGTGACCGCCTTCATACATACTCGCTTTGACCCCTCGCATACCTGAATTGTAGCCTTTCACCACAGGACCGTCCCAGTTGTTTTCTGACTTGTCAATTTTTGCCCCTTGAGCTGAGCCATTGTCCGAGGTAAAAATGATGATGGTATTGTCCATTAACCCTGAAGACTGCAGGTAATCCGTCAACTTCCCGATATTCTCATCAATATTGGCGATCATGCCATAGAATGGCTTGTGATGAATGCTGTCATTGCCTTCATACTGCTTGTAGTATTTGTCCTCTACCCAATAGGGTGAGTGTGCAGCATTGGTGGCCAGATAGCAAAAGAAAGGTTCGTCTTTTTTCGATTCAATGTACTTCTTCGCATTCTCAAACCACACATCGGTGCAATACCCTTCAAACTGTTCCAGTTTGCCATTGTGCATATACATATCATCGAAGTAGTCATTGTCCCAATAATCCATCGTCTGACCTACACCCCCTCCGTTGTGAACCAGCACTTCATCAAATCCTTTGTCCTGGGGTCGGAAAGGATAGTTATCACCAAGATGCCATTTACCAAAAATTGCTGTGCTATATCCGTTTTCCTTGAAAGCCTGGGCCATGGTCTTTTCTCTTTCCAGAATCAGCGATCGACCCAAAATGGTAAAGAACACACCTGTTCTCAAATTGTGATGTCCAGTCATGAGGGCAGCTCTCGTTGGGGCACAAGTTGGGCTTACATGATAGTCAGTAAGCCTGGTGCTTACTGAATGAAGTTTATCAATATTGGGTGTCTGAATCCATGGATTGCCATGTGCCGCTATGTCCCCATAGCCCTGATCATCTACCAGTATCAGAATAACATTGGGTTTTGACGATTTCACATCCCCTTGACTGAATGCTGTTGCTAATACTACAATGCCGATGGCGAACACAACTGAAACAACTTTAACAATCTGATGTTTCCTTTCCATAGCTATTCCTCAATTTTGCTCAACCGATACACCTTAAAATTGTCCAGCGTCATATGATTATGCACTGTGCGCAAGCCAAAATGGCCTTCCGTATACGGATCATCATCTCTGAAGTCAAAAAGCAGTTCATCGTTTCGATAATACTGTATCACTCCTTCATAGGCAATCAAACGTATCTTCTTGACTGTATTAGGAGTAATCAGGTATTGCTCCTCCGTGAGGTCATGCTCTGGTAAAAGTGGTTTCTGTCCATTGCCTGTATATTTTCTAAAGCGTGTTTTTGAATTATCATGCCCGCCCATTCCCGTATAGTAAAGACTCAGTGAGTCATAATTGGGAAATCTTCCACTTCTAAATACGCCTTTTGCGAGGAGGTTATCAGGATTATCACTATCAGTTGCCATCCAAAAACAATTGAGATCGGAGACACGATCAAACTCTCCTCCATCTTTGATTATAAAAGCATCATACTCAATCATAATGGGTCCGCTTAGCTTTTGCTTGAACCAGACAGTACATCCTGCCTTATCATTGACTTCCAATTTGCCATCCTTATGATAGACCTTTCCTCCCGGCATCTGCTCCGGTTGCCAATTATCAATACCATCTGTGAAGTCATCACTATGTATTAGTTCAGCCTGGACCTTTATGTCATCGGACAAATTGAGCACTCTTTTTTGAGGCTTGCACGCAAAAAGTGCCACAATCATAATTTGGATCAATATTGTTCTAATCATACGAATTGATATTGTGTAGAAACATTCATAAAGCTATTAGCACATAATCAATTGAACTGGACATCCTTGACAAACTCATTCAATTTCACCTGTTCAGCCACCACAGGTTTACCATCAAGGAGGACATTCTCAAAAGAGACGCCTTCAATGGTATGCGTTTCATCAAACCCTGTTAGCAGCATACTCGCATGGTCACGGATGATGTATGGTTTCCAATCGGAACCATCCTGAAATCCAGTCAATGTTGTATCAATAGGTGCTGAAGTAGCAATGATATCTTTGAAAATCACGTTGCGCACATTACCTCTCTCTTCGCTCTCAGTCCAACGTGTCTTGCCAATCCAGCATGAGATCAATCGACGTGCCTCCTCAACTCTAATGTTTAGAAAAGTCACATCTCTGATCATGGCATCATCACAGTGATAAACCCGAAGAGCAGTCTCTCGGCCCACATCATGAATCACATCACAATCTTCGAATAACACATTGGTAACGTCTTCACGTATTTCCGCACCTATGCTCAATGCATGAGCCAACTCATTCCAAACCACACATTTAAGTGTATGTATATTTTTGACTTCTCCTCTACCATCAAATGACTTGATCACCACGGCATCATCCAGCGTACGCATAAAACAATTTTCCACCAACACATCACGACTATTGGAAATATCAACCCCATCTGAGTTCCCGCGCCAGCCTAATATTTTGATGTTATCCACATGAATGTTGTCAGAAGCTTGCAGTGGAATAGTCCAGTGACTTGGGTCACGGATGATCACCCCTTCGATTTTTACCTGGTTAGATTTTTGAGCAAAAATCGTATAGCGTCTTTTAGACCTTGGAATGGCAGACTGATCAATAATTCCCCTTCCCCTTATGGTAATGTTATTCCCTTCCAAAAAGAAGGTTGGGGGATTCCTTTTCCTACCCCTCAATTCAACTTCTTCTTCATCAACGCTGGATCCAGCCTTGAGGTAAGCACCTCCGGCTACATAGACTGTGGTATTATCTCCAACTGAAACACTATTCACGTTGTGCACACCTGGCCCAAAATAAATCACATTTGGATCATCTGAATCAGGGATGTTCTCTTCAAATGGGTTGGCAAATATGTGCAAAGACTCATACCAATCACCGTTTACTTCTACTGTTAGATTAGCCGGTTTATCAATTGGGATGAAAATATCTTTTCCGTCAATAACAGGCACAATTCCATAGGAGGTGGGAAGGACCTTCACAGAGGTAACTTCATCAGAATATCTCACAATAACCTCAATCTTCTCCTTCATATCAAAGGAAGCAAATGATGCAAGTCCAAATTCCTTTCTCGAATGATTCAGTCTGGGAATAGGTTCACGTGCAGCAATTTTAAAGTTGTACACTGGCACTTTTAAGCCTTGTACTTCTACTTCAAATGCATCCGAAAGTTCAATTCCTTCTGGAGCGTCATATACCCTGACGGTTTCATTGCAAGATGACAATAAAAATGAGATGCAAATAACAATGGCCACCCATGCTATTTTGATTACATAGTCTTCTCTAATCTTCATAATGATTCACTTCATGGTAAAAGTATTATCACGAAGGATATACGCCTATTAATTATGAATTCAAGTGTATCAATTATGAACCAGGACTTAAAGTCTGCTCCTATCGTTCACCCGGCTCCCACTCAAAAGCAAGTGGCCCCATCTTCTGCTGAAGCTCCTGTTTAAGCTTTTGCACCAATTCAGGATTTTCATCTGCAATATTGAGGGTCTCCTTTTCGGATGTCCGATGATCGTACAATTCAACAGCTCCTGATTCATGTTGAATAAACCGATGTGTGGCTGTTCTTAGCGTTGTGAATTTTGCCCTAAATCCTGCAGCAGCATGACCAGGCGCATTAGGATCTTCCATTTGCGGCACCAATGAAACGCCTTCGGTAAAACCCGTTTTAGGTAATTGTGTGAGGTCAATGAGTGTAGGAAACATGTCAACAGTTTCTACAACAGCCATGCTCTTCTGCCCTTGAGATTTCATACCTGGATCATAAATAATTAGTGGTGACAAAAGTGACTCTTCAAACAGGCTGTGTTTTCCCCAAATAGCATGTTCTCCCAAGTGCCAGCCATGATCTCCCCAAAGCACAACAATGGTGTTTTGGTCGGCACCCGTTTCTTTGAGTTTATTTAGAATGTCACCTACATGTTTATCAGCATAGCTCACGCAAGCAGCATAATACTTCTTTAGCTCCAGCGCAAACACAGTATCTTCTCTAGGGTCCTTACCCCACCGCTCATACTGTCGCATAAACTCCCCTGATCCGTGCCATGTAGTTGTTTCCTCCGGTTTTTCCGGGTGTTTAATCTCAGGAATCGTAACCCCTTCGTATAAATCCAGGTATTTCTTTGGAACACCAAATGGTAAGTGTGGCTTGATCAACCCGACAGCCAGAAAAAATGGTTGATCTGATTCCACCAACTCTTCCAATTGTCTCAAACCTTCTTCCGCAATCAATCCATCGGGATAAGATGTGTCAGGACCATCAAAAGCTTCGATCACATCACGAAACTCTGGTGAACGAGCCTTACCGTTGGCCAATCCGTGCATGGCACCTCTTGGGTCTTTCCAATCTCCAGATGGCATGATATGTTTATCCCACGCACCAGGCAATTCAGGAATCGAGTCACTATCCCAACGATCTCCTCCTCTACCTCCCGGGTGATGAGAAACCTTACCCACAGATACCGTAGTATATCCATTTTGGCGAAACCATTCTGGCATGCTTGGAGGAATACTGTCGGGATTGGCTGATATGCTTTTAGCTCTGGAAAAAAGCGATTGATTGGAGTGCAGTCTATATTCCAATCCATACCTACCAGTCAACATTGCAAACCTGGATGGGCCGCAACTTGGGGCATTTACATAATGTCGGTGAAATGCCCTGCCCATTCCAGCCAATTGATCAATATTAGGGGACTTGATGTAATCTGCACCAAATGATTTCAATTCGGGACGCAGGTCATCGATGCAGATCAGCAATACATTCTTAGGTCGTGATTGTTCTTCAGTTTGCTGACATGCAACCAACAAACCTATACCGATCATCAGGCCTAGCGCCCACATCCTTTGCTTTGTACTACTCATTTGGCTTGATTTCTATTCGCTCCAAATATGGCTCCCTTCCAGCAAACTCGCATATTCTTGTTGAAGTAGACGCTTCATTCGCATGAATTCTTCGCGGTTTGATTCAGAAAGCTCGTTCGCCTCGCCCCTATCATCTTTTAGGTTGTATAACTCATAGTCTACCAGATCACTTTCCTTAACAAGTGCTTCATTTCCATGATAAAGGTTATTGATCATGGGGACATAAGTTGTGTCATTTCTAAGTCTGGCCAAGATTTTCCAGTCGCCATCTCGCATGGCCACCTGGTGCTCGTTCAGTGCGTTGTAAAACCCCCATGTAAGTGGTTTTGTTCTATTGAATGTGCGATTGTTAAAAAGGGACGTGACTGATTCACCATCTAATGTAACATCGGGCAACTCCACTCCAGCCAATTCACAAAATGTAGGCAGAAAGTCAAGTGAGGAAACAACAGCATCAGATGTTGTGCTCTCTGTTTTCCCTTTCCAATACATGATTCCTGGGACACGAAAACCTGCTTCTGTTGTCCATAACTTCATACCCTTCAGGTCTCCCGGAGTGCCATAAGATCTCCAGGCCCGCTGATACCTATTCAATGTCTCCGGTCCATTATCTGATGTAAATATGATCAACGTATTATCATGTCCATTTTCTTCAAGATAGGTCATCATTCTACCAACAGCAATGTCAACATTCTCGACATTGGCATAATACATGGCTTCCGGCAAGGTGTCTGATTTCGGTAAATACTTGTCAACCAGTTCTTTAGGTGAAGCAATAGGCTCATGGGGTTCATGAAAGGTCACCTGGAGGTAGAAAGGTCGGTCATCTTGTTTCTGATCCAACCAGCTGATCGCTTCGTCCACTACAATTTGAGAACTATATCCCTGAATCTCACCAACCACTTTTCCATTTCTGACAAAATTTTTCGGATTCTCATGACTTGGTGCTGAATTGTTATGTGTAGCAAACCAATGCTCAAAACCGAAATCGTTCGGCTGTGGTTGTGCTTCATTGTTGAACCTGGAGTTACAGTGCCATTTACCAGATAAACAGGTAGCATATCCAGCTGATTTAAGCAATGCAGGAATGGTAATTTCATATTCTTGCAGGTGGACCATATGTCTCAAGTCCTCTTGTTTGCGGTATCCCGGAATAAAGTCATATACTCCCGCTCGATTGGGACTTCTGCCCGTCAAAAGCCCGACACGCGATGGCGAACAAACTGGTGCGGCTGAATAGAAATCTGTAAAACGCATGCCCTTGGCAGCCATAGCATCCAGATTAGGTGTTTCGATGATCGCGTGACCATATGCTCCTAAATCACCATAGCCAAGGTCATCGCAAAGGAAAACGACAATATTTGGTTTCTGCTCCTGCTCATTGCAAGAAAAGAGGGCTGCTGTTAAAACCAGAAATAGTATTAAGCGGTTTGCTTTCATTCTTCTGTTGGTTGATCCCAAAGCGTGTAAGGGTCGTTATGTATTTTCATTTGTTCATGGAGTAATACCTCCATCTCACTTAGCTTGTCGGCATAATCTGGATCTGTTGCCAGGTTGGTTTCCATTTTCCTCGATTTCTGATGTTCGGCAAGGTATTCATGCGGATTCTCTGCTAGATTGAAAAGCTGTGTTTCACGCACTTCACCATCCATCATGTCATATTTGATGAGCTTCCAGTCTCCCTTGCGGACAGTCCGCATACCAGGTTTTGTACCACCACAGTATACCCCATACTGCACGTCACGAATGACTTCTTTTTCTCCCATCAAAACAGGTTTAAAGCTTGTTCCCTCAACAGTTTCGGGTATCTCAATTCCTGCCAAATCACAAACAGTCGGAAGTATATCGAACAAGAAGATATTTCCTTCAACTCTTTTACCTGCGGCAATTCCAGGGCCCTTCACGATAAAAGGCACTCGCCAGGTATGTTCGTAAAGATTTTGCTTGCCCATCAGTCCGTGCCTTCCTATGGACATGCCATGATCTGAGGTATAAATGGTATAGGTATTGTCCAACTCTCCCATTTCCTCCAGCTTTTTCAGCACTTTCTCTAGCTGGATGTCAATATTTTCTGAGCAGGCATACTCTCGCCCCAATTCATTCCGAACAGTTGAGGTATCTCGGCGTTTCCAAACACCACTCACTCGTTCCTCATCTCTCAGTGTCGGATGTCCATGATAAAAGGGATGAGCTGGCAGATAGTTTTCGTGCAATTGTGGTTGTTTCGGGTTTTCCTGCGGATAAGTCACCGTATCTCTGTGATTGGTAGCTCCATATTTGTCTAACAGTGATGGTGTACCGTTTCTTGGATCATGTGGATGAGAAAAACCAAAATAGATAAAGAAGGGATCCTCTTCCTTGGAAGCTTCTCTTGTTGACAAATAATCCAATACTTGTTTTGAATGCCATGCACTTCCACCTTCTTCGGTCCCTTTTCGCTTAGTAGCATCATTCACTAATGTAAATTGTCGATTAGCACCTGGGTAAGAATTACCTTTTTTACATGTCCTCATTGTTTTGTATCCCGCCCGATTAAATACCGCTCCGATGGTCATAGTATCCAATGGATGAAAATCTGTTAGCTTTTGAAATTGCGCACTGGGAGGTAAATGCCAAAGGGGGCGGCCGGTCATAATCATGTGCCTGGAAGGAGTACATACAGCTCCGTTCATTGAACCCATATGACGAGCACTCTCAAAGACCATCCCTTCCTGAGCAAGTTTGCCAATCGTCGGGGTTTCCAGGATGGAATTAGGGTCATAAACCTGAAGGTCTAAAGGTGATTGATCATCGACCAAAACAAATAGAAAGTTTGGCTGTTTTTGCGTTTCCTCACATGAAAAAAGCATAACACTTAAACCAAGGATTATGGTGCTAATTCTTATAGTTCTCATTCTTTAAAATTAAAAAATCAGCCGGTGGAAATCCACCGTCTGCTCTCTCTACTAATGCCAAACTCAGGGGTTTGGTAGTTTCTATGCTTACCTTTTAGAATACCACTTCACGATATTCACCAGCATCAAATTGCCGACCACCCTGTCCTAAATCAATCAACACAGGTACTTCATTATGCAAAAAGTACTTTGTTCCAATTCGCTCGAGCACCACATTCCCTTTTTCCGCTGCATTGATGGCTATTTTCCCTTTGACCAGTTGCCCTCCATTCCCCATAAACAAGACCAAATCTCCGTTCTCTTCCTGACTAACTAGAGAATAGGTAGCATTAGTGGTAATGTCTTCAAACTTTGCCACTGAACCACCATAGCTAGAAAATATCAGGTCTTCTCTACTCGACTTACTCACCACTTTTACTCCTACAAAATCTCTATTCCCATTCTCATCCTCGATACCAGTAATACTAGCTATGCTTTTTCCTTCACTTGAAGTAAATGGCTCATAAATCGAAACAAACGGATGTTCCCATGCTTCACCATGTTGTCTGGCCGTAAGGGTCAAGTAAGGTGACTTGTCCACCTCATAGGGCAATCCATGATCTCCTCTAAAAGCTTTGTTCGGTGGTGATTTGATAGAGAATACTTCTCGCCCATCTGTACCTTTCATCCAAAGATTCATCAGTATATCCTCCTGACCATCAGGCATATCGATTTTCCATTCCACCTGATAGTCTTCATTGGTTTTAATAGATCTTTTATCCCACATATAGTCCAATGCATACAGATGGCCCCCGGCAAAACCCATCTCCTCACTAAGAGTCAAATCAAGCGGTTTGCCAGTGGGGTCCATCACCTGCATGCTCTGTCCCAGGTTGTGATAATAGTAGTCGTGAAATTTGTCACCTTCACGCTGTTTTTTTGATCGGAAAATATCTACATAATAACCTGTCGTTGCTCCTGTTTTGACAGTACTAACCAATCGACTTTGATCACTTCTGGTTTCTGGCTCCAGGAAATACACATCTGAATAAGTGATGTTAGGATAAAACCCCGTTTTGGTTTCTGATTTAGGGTACTCCCCCAATAAATCAAAAGCATGATTGCTGAGCATTTCCGTATACGAAGATGCTCCATCCACCATCACGGTATTGTGGGCTGGAAACTGCGAATAGTATTCCAAATAAATTGGTTGTAGGTAACCTGCCCCTTTGCCTGGATCGGCTCCTTGCACAAAACCTTTACCATAGAGTTCCATGTTAATACCATTGGCATGCATATGATTCCCCAGCGAACCATTTAGTGAAACCATCATGCCGTTCTTTCCCTCCCCGATACGCTGAACATGCCAACTTACATTAGGAGCGTAAAAAGTTTGAGTGATGTAATTTTCTCTTTTGCCTGTCCTATATTTTGGATTTAGCTGAAGTGGTTTGCTTGCAAAAAAGGATGAAATATCAGGTCTGGTACTTCCACTTCTGTCAGAAGATCCATTGTTTTCTGAGAAAAGTAGGTACATCTCTGTAAACTCTTGTTCTAGTTCCTCATTCCCATTTTTCTGGGCACTTCTAATCAAATCACTCATTGCTTGAGTGCTGAGTGGACCGTAATAGGTATCACCAAATGCGACTGTTTGACCATTAGGAAACAGGTACTGCGGTAGCACCTTGACCGCCTTATTCATGACGGGCATATATGGAAATAGATTGTGATCAAATGTGTTATCAAAATCATTGATGAAATGAGTCAAATCTTTTGTCACACCAAATGAATATCCAGGGCATTCGGCCCATACACCATTTCTATGGTCGTAACCATAATCCATGAATTTGGTTAATGACCACTGACGTGCTGAAGTTTTATTCAAAATATAGTCGATAAAATACTCCCGCCCCTTTTCATCATCGTAATATTGATTGTCCTGCAACACCATAGCGGCTTTAAGTATGATTTTGGCTTGATGAAGATTCCAATTGTTTTGAGGAACTCCATTTTTAATATTCAAGTCAATCCATTTCGTGATGGTTGCCTCGTATTTATCAATATTACCAGCATAATTCTCCTCGACATATTGATGTAAGAAATCATACAATTCTGCAATGCTCGTCAACGTACCTTCGTGAATAACCTGAAAGCAGGTGAGACCAACTAATGTCTGGATATGACCATTCAGCATATCGATAGGTTCACTTCGATAATACATCCCCATCATGTAAGTATTGAATATATCATAAGCGAACCTCGCATAGCGCTCATCACCCTCCAACCAGTACAAAAAGGCCGCATCACGTGCGAAACCAATAATTTTTTGATTATGTCTATGAATCAGTCCGCCGGTTTTCGACTGCTCTACCCACTCGAGTGGCCTTCCTTCCTTGCTTTTATTGCGCAGATAAAGCCCACGCACATCGTCCATATAAGGCTTGATGTCAGCTAAATCGGGCATAGCATAATTGGTGGTGTAATCTCTGGATCCGGTAAATCGAACGGTCGGAACAGGTGCCTCCCCATCCGCATGTGAATAGTAAACTCCGTTGATGTACACGTTGGTAGCTTTAGTTTTCCAATACATCATAAGTCTTGAAACCATCCACTCCGGATCATCAACATGGCGCTCAACATGTTCGTCAATTCTTGCATGTATCCCATCGAGCACTTCCTGCGCCCATGTTTCCTTTTTTATGGTTTGCTCCAGGTCCTTTTTTTCATTCGGTGAGATATGGATCCTCGGGTACCCTTGGGGTAAGTTTTCAGGTAAAGGAATTTGGGCCATTGATTGAATACACAGCAACCCAGCAAATGTGATCATGAAAGTCTTGATCATAAATAAATCTAAAGTTTGAAAATCAACATAGTCAAAATCAGGGAGTTGAACACGCACCGAACTTAACAAACAAAAATATTTACTCCCAGGATCTAACTATATCACTCAATGATCATAAGCTATAAATTGTGGGTCAAGGTGAAGAAGGAGGATCAAGTGATATTCACTAATTAGCCGATACAAAAAAAGCAGTCACCATTTCTGATAACTGCTTTTCGTGCTGTACACCCACAGGGACTCGAACCCCGAACCCCCTGCTTAGAAGGCAGGTGCTCTATCCAGTTGAGCTATGAGTGCATTTGCTATTGCTAGCATAAATTAATCAGCCCCTGCTCACAGGTCAGATTAACAATTCAATTACACAGGACTCGATCGCAACGGCGAACCGCCCCGAACCCCCTGCTTAGGAGCCGTTCCTGGATAGGACAGGTGCTCCTTTCCCTGTTATCCAGTTGAGCTATGAGTTCACTGCCATCAAAAGGATGGCCATGAACACAAAATCCGGCCTTTCAGCAGATTCCGCACTTGCGGAGAGAGGGGGATTCGAACCCCCGGTACGGTTTCCCGCACGCATGTTTAGCAAACATGTGGTTTCAGCCACTCACCCACCTCTCCGTGGATTAGTTGAAATCAACTTTTAGGATCCTTATGACCCCATATTTCCATACCCTTCTGCAAAAGGACTGCAAATATAGTATTTCAACTCAAAATTCAATGACCCCTCAGAAAAATATCTCAATGAATTACTTCCTTAATTTTCGTTAAATAAAGCGTTCTTCATTTGCCATCAAGCATGGGTTATCTATTTTTGGCAACCAATTATGATATGGGCTGATTCGCTGGGTGCTTTCGAGTACATCACAATTCTTTTGTTCTCAATATTCTACCTCTCGTATGCAGTGAGAATGGTACGGGCTGCACGCATCTTAGAATCTCCCGTCAGGAGCATTATATGGAAGTTTCTGCTTCGTTCTGCCTATTTCGTACTCATCATTATTGCATTGCTCGGACCTTCGTTTGGAGATGCTACTCGAGAGATCAAATCCGTAGGTAAAGACATCTTCTTCTGTATTGATCTTTCTCAATCAATGAATGCCCATGACATTCAGCCTAATAGATTGGCAAAGGTGAAATTCGAATTAAAAAATATCATAGAAGCCTTTAACAGTGATCGCAAAGGAATCATCATGTTCAGTAACGAGGCATTTATGCAGTGTCCACTTACCTATGACAACAATGCTCTTAATTTGTTCCTTCAAACCATGAACACTTCACTGGTCCCCAATACTGGAACAGATTTTGCCCCTCCACTCGAAATGGCACTTGACAAACTCGTTGATAAAGAAGATGGTGGTGAAGAAAAGTCCAAGATCATTATTCTCATTAGCGATGGTGAAGATTTTGGAGATGACACAGAGGAAATGGCCGAGAAAATAGAATCATCCGGCATCAAACTATTTGCGCTGGGTGTAGGTACAAGTCGCGGGAGCAAAATCAGAACACATCGAGGCTTCAAAACCGATCGACAAGGCGAAGAAGTTGTATCCAAATTGAACGCCAGTTCGTTGAAGAAACTGGCAAGTGACACAGGAGGTAAGTACTTTGAAATCAACTCTAAAAACAATGATGTCAGTCGAATGATCAATACGATCAATCTGATTGAGGGTGAACTCAGAGATTCTAAACAGGTTGATGCCAAAGCCAATAAATACTATTACTTCCTGGGTTTGGCACTGGTCTTGATATTACTTGATATATTGATCACGATTAGAGTATTGAGAATATGATAAAACTATTGCTCTTACTTACTATGCTGGTTACCAGCAACCCAAAAGACATTGCAAGGATCAATTCCTACAAGAAGGAAGCTGAAAAGTCATTTATCGCTGGTGAATATGAAGCGGCTATCAGCCGTTACAAGTATTTAATGGATAGTATGAATGTAGAAGAAGATGAGATAATCCTCAATCTGGCACACTCCTATTATCAGCTCAATGACACAGCCAATGCCCGATCGTATTACTCTCAGGCCTCCATGTCCCCTAATAATGAGCTGAAGTCAGTAGCCTATCAACAGCTCGGTGTGATGTCCAAGAGCCCTCAGACATTGCAGCAAGCCAAACATTACCTGAAAGCATCCTTAAAAGCAAACCCCAATAATATTGACGCCCGATACGACTATGAGGTGGTCCAAAAGTTGATCAAGGAGCAAGAACAACAGCAGCAGGAAAATCAGGATCAGGAAAATAAAGACGATCAAAATAAGGAAGAGGAGCAGCAAAACGAAGATCAGGAGCAGCAAGATCAACAGGATCAAGGTGATCAAAGCGAAGAAGAACAGCAGCAGGAACAGCAAGAGCAAGAGCAACAACAGCAGGATCAGGAAGGTGAAGAACAAGAAGGCGAAGAAGAGCAGCAGCAAGAAGAGCAGCAAGAGCAATCTGAGGAACAAAGTGAAGAGCAGAAGGATCAGGAAATGAGTACGAAAGAAAAGCTCGAGGAAATGAACATCAGCGAAGAGAAAGCACAAATGATTCTTGAAGCCATGCGTAATGCTGAAGTGCAATATCTGCAGCAACAAAAACGCAAGGCAACAGAGCGACCTAAGAGCGGAAAACCTGATTGGTAATAGCAACCGAACACCTCAACCCTTATATTTGCCCGACAACGTTAATCCCACTTTTCTAAATGGAAGAAGTATATATTTTATCAGCTGTCCGCACCCCTATTGGCAGTTTTGGCGGATCATTGGCCGGTTTTACCGCAACAGAACTAGGCTCAGAAGCCATCAAAGGAGCCCTCAAAAAAGCTAACATCGAATCAGTCCAGGTCGATGAAGTATTCTATGGAAATGTAGTGAGCGCCGGATTGGGTCAGGCCCCTGCGCGACAGGCAGCAATAGGTGCCGGAATTGGACAAAATGTCCCGTGCACAACTGTCAACAAAGTTTGTGCGTCGGGAATGAAATCGGCCATGCTGGGAGCTCAGTCAATCATGCTTGGACATAATGATGTTGTAGTGGCGGGTGGCATGGAAAGCATGTCCAACATCCCCTACTATATCCCGAAGGCACGTTATGGATACAAATATGGTCACGGACAATTGATCGATGGATTGCAACATGATGGACTCTGGGAAGTATATAACCAGTTTGCCATGGGCAATTGTGCCGACAATACCGCACGTGAGATGAATATCTCTCGTGAGGAGCAGGATGAATATGCAATCAATTCCTATAAAAGAACTGCCAGTGCTTCCGAAGCAGGTAAATTCAGTGAAGAAATAGTGCCAATAGCTATTCCACAGCGAAAAGGTGATCCTGTAATCATGAACGAAGACGAAGAATTCAGAAACGTGAGGTTTGAAAAGATCCCATCACTAAGACCTGTTTTCTCAAAGGAAGGGACAGTAACTGCGGCCAACGCATCTACGATCAACGATGGAGCAGCAGCCATGATACTCTGCAGTAAATCCAAGGCAGAAGAATTGGGCATTAAACCAATAGCGAAAATACTCGGATTTGGAGATGCAGCACAAGATCCTTTGTGGTTCACCACAGCTCCCTCTCTCGCCATTCCTATTGCGTTAAAAAGGGCTGGGATTGAACAAAAGGATGTTGACTTTTGGGAAATCAATGAAGCATTCTCAACAGTCGCGATCGCCAACAACCGCGAACTGGCATTAGATCCGGCAACTGTGAATGTAAATGGTGGAGCAGTTGCCCTAGGCCATCCCCTTGGTGCATCAGGCGCACGTATCATGTGTACGCTCAATGCTGTACTTGATCAAAATAACGGATCAATAGGTGTAGCGGGAATCTGCAACGGCGGAGGTGGAGCTTCTGCTATTGTCATTGAGAAGATATAGCGCCAATGTAAAGGTGAGGGTGTGAATATGAGATTGAAACTCAAACTCACACCCAATTTCAATATTTTCTACTCCGGAGTAACATATTCTTTTGTCAATGCCCATTGATCAAAGGCAAATCCATCTTCTCTCATGCTAAAGGAAACAGTATGCTCCCCCGCCTCTCTGATTTCGATATAGATCAATTCTTCAACACCACAATGAACTTCTTTAGTTCTTTGTTTACTTGCCCAGGTCCATTCATGTTTGCCTTCACACCACTGCATTCTATTGCCTGAATCAGGCCACTCACCATCTAATCCAACGTGGATGCCATTGTCCTCAGGGCCAGTCGAAAAAGCCCGAACCCACACATAGTATTTTCCTGGCTCATCAATTTTTACTTTATAATTCAAGACACACATCTTACCCGCAGTGTTCATGAAGTTTTCTCCGGGAATTAACTTGTCGTCATGTGTTACTCGTGTATCCGGCAGCAGTTGGACGTATTTGCCCTTACTCGCCGTGGCAGCAGCCTGTTTTTGGTCTTTGTCACCCTTCTTGATAATCTCCCAGCTTCTGATTTCATTGAGTTCCTGACTATCAAATTTTTCAGCCTCAAAAATTAATACGCCATCTTGGGCGTTTGTAGTGCCAATCAGTGCAAGCATGCACTGTACGTAAATTGATAAGTTTAAAAATGTTTTCATGTCGTAAAAGTTTAAAAAACGGGTAATCTAAGAATTTACAAATTCAATAAATGTTCACATTGTCCAAAAATGAATTATACCAACTGGTAAAAAACGATTGTGTCACTATTTCTGTTGTGCTCAACGCTTTTCTCAAATGAAAAATATTCCCCAAACAATCAATTTCGATTATGCTCGTTGACACAAAGGGTCATTCTTATTGTCTAATATATTAAGTGTAATAGTTTTGCTATATGCGATATCTGCTCATCATTTTGTTCTCCGTCATTGCCATCAGTTCTGCTATCTCGCAGCGGACGATTCGCACTTATTATGATGACTATAGACGTTATGTGAAAGAAGAATATGGTATCATCCAAAAAGACACCATACTACTACATGGAATGTATACCAAGTACAATCAAAAAGGAGAAATCATTATAGCTGGAAACTATGAACTCGGAAAACGAGATGGCGAGTTTATCAACTACTACTCAGATGGAGTGATCCAGCGCAAAACCACTTACAAGCTCGGTCTTAGAGAAGGTGAGACAACTGTTTATAATCCAGATGGTTCTGTGTTACAAACAGCCAATTTTGCCAATGATACGATTGTAGGGGACATCAACCTATACCACCGCAACGGACAACTCAAAGGAACCACCTCATTCAATAACGGATTGCCTGAGGGATTGGTCACAACCTATTTCGACAATGGTAGTAAACTGGAGGAAGTCACCTACAAAAACGGTAAACCGAATGGGCTGACCAAACAGTATTATCCCACAGGAATCGTTCAATTGGAGGCCGAGTATTCCAATGGTTTACTCAATGGCTTTTACAAGACTTATTACCCGTCAGGGAAACTTGAAATGGAGGTATTGAACCTACAGGGTAAGCGATCCGGATATGTCAAACGATATTATGAAAATGAGCAATTGGCTTCTCATGGCAACTATGAAGAGGGAGCACTTACCGGTCCATTTCTGACCTATTACGAGGATGGCACTCCAAAGGCCACCTTTCAGTACAACAATGGAAAATTCATCGGTGATAACTTCGAATATCACGCCAATGGCAAGCTAAAAAAGAAATCTGTCTATGCGAAAACCGGGCTTTCAGCTACCGTTTTAGAATATGACGAAAGAGAAAGATTAATAGCTGAAAAATTCATTGAAAATGAACTGCCATCCGGTAAGTGGGTCTATTATGACGAAAAAGGAAGAGTACAACTCGAAGAACAGTATGTGCTCGGCAAATTGGATGGTAAGCGCATGGTTAAGTCAGGCAACTCAATAGTGGCTGAAGAACTTTACCTGAGAGGAATGAAAACCGGGAATTGGAAAGCCTATTATGACAATGGAAAACCAAAGGAATTTGCTACCTACAAAATAAACAGACTACATGGTCCCTTCACGCATTTCTATAAAAATGGGAATAAGGAGTACGAAGGAAGATACATCAACAATAAACGGACGGGTGAGTGGATCTACTATTCTGAAAAAGAGATTCCAATAACGAAAGAGATATACCAGTCTGGTATTCTTCAAAAGAAGGAGAAATTAACCCGTCAGTAGAAAGTCCGAAACTACTATATTTGCCGCCTATGCAAAGCGGTATTAAAAACACTGATTTTACGTTTCCCGGCCAAACAGGGAAATACACTGGCAAAGTACGTGAGGTATATCATTTTGGTGAAAAGCTAGCTATGATTGCCTCAGACCGGATCTCAGCTTTTGATGTGGTACTGCCACATCCTATTCCGTTTAAGGGACAAGTACTTAACCAAATTGCTGCAAAATTCCTGGATGCCACTGCTGACATAGTTCCCAATTGGGTAGAAAGCGTTCCCGATCCCAACGTAACATTCGGCAAAAACTGTGATCCATTCAAAGTGGAAATGGTGATCCGTGACTACCTGGCAGGTCATGCCTGGAGAGAGTATAAAAGTGGTAAAAGGGAAATCTGCGGTTGTGCGCTTCCAGATGGATTGAAAGAAAATGACAAACTTCCTGAACCCATCATTACACCTACTACCAAGGCAGCTGAAGGTCACGACGAAGATATTTCAAGGGATGAAATACTCGCACAGGGGATCGTCAATGAAGCCAATTATATCCAGCTTGAAAACCATACACGAGCATTATTTCAACGTGGAACCGAAATGGCAGCCAAACAGGGTTTGATCCTGGTTGATACCAAATATGAATTTGGTAAAATTGGAAATCAAATTTTCCTGATCGATGAGATACACACGCCAGATTCATCACGCTATTTCTATGCCGACACGTATTCAGCGCTACAGGCTAAAAATGAACCGCAAAGACAACTGAGTAAAGAGTTTGTCCGAAAGTGGTTAATGGAAAATGGTTTTCAAGGATTGGAGGGACAAACCGTTCCAGAGATGTCACCGGAATTTATAAATTCGGTATCAGATCGATATATTGAGCTTTACGAAAAAATCACGGGCGAAAGTTTTATTAAATCCGAACAAGAAAATATACTCAAACGTATAGAGGAGAATATTCTTAAGACAATTCAATAGATTATGAAATACACTGCTGATAAAAAAGACAACTACGTTACAATACAGTTGCACGAAGAGAAACTTGACACTACTGTTGCTCCAGAGCTTAAGTCAGAGTTTGTCACATTACAAGCTGAGGGATTCAAGCATGTTATCATGAATTTATCCGATGTGAAATATTCTGATTCTTCAGGGCTAAGTGCTTTGTTGGTAGGCAACCGACTCTTTGGGGAAACAGGTTCATTCATCCTTTGCCAAATGCAAGAGCATGTTGCCAAGTTAATCTCGATCAGTCAGTTGGATAAGGTTTTAGACATACTGCCTACTCAGGAAGAGGCTGTTGATGCTGTAATGCTTAATGACCTTGAAAACAATTTGAAAGAAGGAGGAGAATAGCCTTTGTCTATCTCCGTCAAAATACTTGGCTCCAATTCTGCCTCTTTTGCCCACAACCGGCACCATACTTCACAAATTGTACAGGTGCAGGATCAATACATCATGATTGATTGCGGGGAAGGAACACAGATACAGTGTAAAAGATTTGGAGTCAAGATTTCCAGGATCGACACCATTCTCATTAGTCATCTTCATGGTGACCACTATTACGGATTGATGGGACTCCTGTCTACCATGCATCTTTATGGCCGTCAGAAAACGGTTACATTGATTGGTCCCCCGGGACTTTCCGATATTATTAAACTTCAGCTGCGACATTCTGAAACTCATTTCAACTTTCATGTAGATTTCAGAGAGTGGGTACCAGACTCAGCTGAGTTGGTGATTGATCACCCGAAGATGACCATCCATACCATCCCTTTGGATCATCGGGTCCCTTGTTCGGGATATCTGATCAAGGAAAAACCCAAGAGAAGACGCATCAATCAAAAAATCCTACCTGAAAAACTCGCGCCTCACCAGATCAATGCCTTAAAAAACGGAGAAGACATCCTGGACGCTGAAGGTTTGGTAAAATATAGAAATGAGGATGTCACACTCCCTCCTCAAAAACCATTTAGCTATGCATATTGCAGTGATACAAAGTATCGTGCATCAGTGATTGAGCAAATAAAAGGTGCAGACATTCTATACCATGAAGCCACTTTCATGGAAGACATGCGCGACCGAGCTGAAAACACCTACCATACTACTGCGTATCAGGCTGGGCAAATAGCAACGGAGGCTGAAGTGAGGCAACTGTTGATTGGACACTTCTCCACACGGTACAGGGACCTAAACCCTGTACTCGCTGAAGCCAAAACAGCTTTTGCACAAACATCCTTGGCGATTGAAGGACTGATATTTGATGTCAAGATGATTGCGTCATGAGCCTTGTTAGTAAAAAACAAAACCTCTTTGTCATACTTTCCGGCATTTTCATTACCAATGCCCTCCTCGCAGAAATGATTGGTGTGAAGATTTTCTCCGCTGAAAAATCCATGGGTTTTAATCCTGTTGGGATAGAATTCTTCGGAGGTATAGTCCTGGACTTTAACCTTACTGCCGGTGCAGTGATATGGCCTGTTGTATTCCTGACAACAGATATCATTAATGAGTATTTTGGAAAGAAAGGGGTCAAAAAAATTAGCTTCATTGCTGCAGGTCTTATTTCGTACGCTTTTTTAGTCATCTATTTGATCACATTGCTCGCTCCGGCTGACTTCTGGTTAGAGGTCAATAGCACAGATGCTGCCGGACAACCATTTAATATCAATTTCGCCTTCAATAAAATCTTCACCCAGGGTCTTGGCATAATCATTGGTTCTTTAACCGCATTCCTCATCGGTCAAATCATGGATGTGCTTGTCTTTCAAAAGCTAAAACGGTTAACAAGAGGTAAAATGGTGTGGTTGAGGGCCACAGGTTCAACACTCATTAGTCAATTGATAGATAGCTTCGTAGTGCTTGGTATTGCCTTCTATTTGCTGGCACCCACAGAAAGCAGGTGGTCATTTGCGCAGCTTATGTCCGTAGGCTCAATCAATTACATCTATAAGTTCGTTGTGGCCATTCTACTGACGCCACTTATTTATCTGGGTCATTATCTAATTGATCGCTATTTGGGTGAAGAGCACGCTCAGAAATTGAAGGCAGAAGCATCCTCATTCTAGCATAATATTATGGTCCTCCCTCCATACTCATGGGTTCATTACACCTCCATTCCTGCTAACATATATTTTTTGGTATTTTATCAAGAATTAGTTTAACTTATAACCATCAAATAACCTATTGAGCTATGTTATTAAGAATGTTGAAGAACGGGGTAATGCTTGTCATTCTCCTTTGCTTTTGTGTATCCACACAAGCACAAAAAATTGGTTTTTTAATGGACAGCTATGTCGATGATCGTTGGCAAAAGGATACAAAACATTTTACTGATCATGTAGACATGCTCGGTGGAGAAGTGATTACGAAGCTTGCCAAGGGCAATCATGCAACACAACTTGCACAAGCACAGGAATTGATTGATGAAGGTGTGAAAGTCTTTGTCATTGTGGCGGTAGATGGTAAAGAAGCAAGCGCAATTGTTGACCTGGCTGAGGAGAATGGAATTCCAACGCTTGCCTATGACCGGATGATTACGAACGCCAACCTGGATATGTATCTTTCTTATGATAATGTGAAGGTTGGAGCACTTCAGGCACAATCAGCGGTAGATGAAAATGCATCTGGTAAATTTATTTTGATCAATGGACCCGTCTCAGATCACAATGCCATTAAGTTTCGGGAAGGTCAATTAAGTGTCCTTGATCCGCTTGTTAAAAAGGGCAAAATCACGATCAAAGACGATATCGTTTTAGATGACTGGGGTGAAGTCAATGCTTTCGTATCCATTCTGGATGTATTTGATGACATGGAAGATGTTAGTGCTATTCTCGCTGCTAATGACGGTATTGCCATGGCAGTAGCTTCTGCCGTGAATGATGTTGAAGTCCTAAAAGAAGTATTCCTCACAGGACAGGATGCAGACCTTGGTGCTCTCCAAAACATCATGAAGGGTTATCAGAACATGACGGTTTACAAACCAATAGCACCAATGGCTAAACTGGCAGCAGAAAAGGCCGTGGCACTTGCAAATGGAAAGGATACTAAAGACAAGGTCATGGAAATTGCAGGCATCAAAGTAAAGTCAATCTTACTCGATCCCATCGAAGTGAACAGCTCAAACATGAAAAATACCGTACTAGCAGACGGGCATGTAAGTGCTGATGACTTTGAAACGGGTCAATAAAAAATCAAAGGCTGCCATGACTTAATTTCTGGCAGCCTTAATTCATTTTTGCTTCAGCATCCCATCTTCCAATCGAATGACTCTGGATCCATACTCTGCGTTCTTCTCAGAATGTGTTACCTGAATAATGGTCATGCCTTCTTTGTTGAGCTGTTGGAAAATCTCCATGATTTCCTCCCCTTGTTCTGAATGTAGGTTCCCAGTTGGTTCATCAGCCAGTAGCAGCTTAGGTTTTCCAATTATTGCTCTTGCTACTCCTACCAATTGCTGCTGACCTCCAGAGAGCTGTTCAGGAAATAGGTCCTTCTTGGCTACCATATTGAAGCGATCCAACATTTCGGCAACCATACTCTCCCGTTCCTTACGCTTTACGCCTCTGTATAGCAATGGCGTTTCAATGTTTTCATACACAGTGAGTTCGTCGATCAGGTGATATGCTTGAAATATAAAACCGATGTATTCTTTATGTAGTTTGGATGTTTTTCGTTCTTTAAAGAGATGAACTGGCTCATCCAAAAAGTAATACTCACCAGCAGAAGGACGATCCAACATGCCGATGATATTGAGTAATGTAGACTTACCTGAACCTGAAGGGCCCATTATACTGACAAATTCACCTTGTTCGATTAACAGATCTAATCCTTTGAGAATGAAAATCCGTTGATACTTCGATTCAATAAATTTATCAAGGTTGTTTAATTTGATCATGCAATTGAGTTTTATGACTGAATCAATTATACGTAGAAATAACAAAAGGTAACAAAAAAAATGACCAAAGGTTACACAATGATTTCCATGCCTTCTCTAGCCAATGAACAATTATTCATTCTTTGCTGACACTCTGTTTCCATTTTGCGTAAAAATGCATCATCATGGTCAGGGTCATGATGCGTCATAATCAACTGTTTAACATCGGCAAGCTCAGCTACCTCAATGGCCTGCTCATAGCTACTATGTCCCCATCCCCGGTGCACAGCCAACTCCTTGGTTGTATACTGGGCGTCATGAATCAAAAGATCAGCATCCTTCGCAAACTTCACTACCCGGTGATCTATTTGGTCACCATGCTCTACATCTGTGCAAAAGACAATCACCTTACCGTCAACCTCAATCCGATAGCCCAAGCACCCACCTGGGTGATTCAAGTCCATTGTTGATGTTCTTGTGCTGTAAAAATTAGGCATCACGTTATCCTGGATCATCATGAAATTAAATTTCGCCTTCATCCGATCCATTCCGATTGGAAAATAGTCACCACTCATTTGCTGAGTAATCGCCTTCTCCAGATTGTTGGTTTTTTCTCCTCGACCCAAATACAAAAGATTGATATTTCGATCTTCCATATAAGCTGGTTGAAAAAATGGTAAACCTTGGATATGATCCCAATGAAAATGGGTAAAGGCTACAGTAATATTTCGTTGCAGCACTTTGCTTGCTAAAATATCTCTTCCCGCAGCTCGAATCCCAGTACCCGCATCCAGAATACCCATTCTGTTGTGATGAACAAAACCAATGCAGGTAGTATTTCCCCCAAACTCTTGAAACTGGGGTTCGCAAACCGGTACTGAACCGCGCGTCCCGTAAAATTTTATTTTGGTTTCCAATGCTCCGTTTGCTAGTTAATCAATCACTTCATAGACCATCTGTTCCTCAGCCTTATTGCGTAGCTTTTTCTCCCCAACCAACTTACAGTTAAATGATTCTTTGATTTGATCAAAGCATGATGCATTGATTAATATTTGCCCCTCATCTGCCACAGCCTGAAGTCTTGATGCCACATTGACCGTATCTCCGATGACTGTAAAGTCCAACCTCTTTAACTCGGCAGAACCTATGTTGCCTGAAATCATCTCACCGCTATTAACCCCAATAGAAACTGACGGTTGAAATCCATTTTTTTCGGGTAAACTTTTGATTTGATCTCTTATCGTCAGGCATGCATCTACAGCACGATCCAGGTGATATTCACCAGTAAAAACGGCCATCACCGCATCACCAATAAACTTATCAACTGTCCCTTGCTGAGCCAAAATCGCCTTGACCATGCAATCAAAATAATCGTTGAGCAATTCAACCACTGCATCAGGAGACTGCCTTTCGCTAATCGTAGTGAAACCAGCTATATCGACAAACGCTACAGTCCCTTCTACGCTCTCATTGGCTGCTATTGCCTGTTCAAACTCACGTGTCTCCATAAAGTTGAGCACAGTTGAGTCTACATACATTTTCAAAATATCATTTTCCTTGAGCGCCTTCATGGTCCGCTGTAGCTGACTCACATGATCGATCGTTTTATTCACTGTGATCGACAAATCCAGAAAGTCAATGGGCTTGGTTATGAAATCAAACGCACCGGCATTCATTGCCGTACGTATGTTTTGCATATCTCCATAGGCTGAGACAATCACCGATTTTAGGAGCAACTGACGTTCATTTATCTTGGACAGCAGGGTGAGACCATCCATTTCAGGCATGTTGATATCACTGAGCACCACTGCAACATCTGCATGTTCATCAAGTTGACTCAGTGCGTGCCGTCCATTTTCAGCAAATACAAACTCATACTGCTTACTGCGAATTTCTTTCCGAAATTTTTGTTTAATGAGCACTTCCAAATCCGGCTCATCATCCACAACTAATATCTTGGTCATATTGCAATATGCTTCAGTTTTTCTTTCAACAGATTAAACTCAATTGGCTTTGTTAAAAAATCGTCTGCTCCCAACGATTTAGCCTGGTTGAAATTGTCCTCATCGCCATATGCTGTAATCATCATGACCACCGGGGGTGGGACTTTGAACTCTCGCTTAATTTTCCCGAGCAGTTCCAACCCACTCATACCAGGCATGTTGATATCGGACAAGATCAACACGGCTTCATGAAGATGCTCATTCAAATAATTGATGGCACCTTCTCCCGAATAAGTAAAAACGAATTCATAATCCCCTGATTTGATCTCCTTGCGGAATCGCTGTTCAAAAAGCGGTTTCACGTCCGTTTCATCGTCCACTACTAGAATTTTCATAATTGATTTGTTTTGGGTAATTCGATTATAAATTTAGTCCCCTTACCTACTTCAGTTTCCACATCAAGCTTTCCTCCATGCCCTTTGGTCACAATGTCAAAGCTCAGGCTCAAACCCAATCCTGTACCCTCACCGGTTGGCTTGGTGGTGAAAAATGGTTGAAATATTTTATCCCGGATATCCGCCGGGATACCTGGTCCATTGTCCGAGACGATGATGACACATTGGTTTCGCTCATGTTTTGTCGTAATCGTAACTAATGGGCGGTCTGCTGCCTTTACGGCATGGAAGGCATTATTGAGCATATTGAGAATCACACGCCCAATGTCCTGCGGAACTACCTCAACTTTAGGTAAATCTTCAGCAAGTGCTGTTTTGAACTCGGCATTGGTCTTGTCCTTTAAGCTTGACTTGTCTTTGGCTCTAAGGCCGTGATAGGCAAGTCGCAAATACTCTTCACATAATGCATTGATATCTGTAAGCTCCTTCTGTCCGGAACTCGTTCGTGAGTGCTGGAGCATAGATTTCACAATTCCCTCTGCTCGCTTCCCATGCTCCGTCACCTTTAATTCATTGTCTGCCAGGTCCTTGAGAATGGCATCTATTTCGGCTTGATCATTACTAGCGACTGCTTCCTTCAAATCTTCAATCATCTCCCGGTTGACTTCAGAAAAGTTGTTGACAAAGTTGAGTGGATTCTGGATTTCATGTGCGATCCCGGCGGTAAGCTCTCCCAGTGACGCCATCTTTTCGGCATATACCAGTTGTGATTGTGTGGACTTTAATTGCTCCAACGACCTGTTGAGCTCGAAGGTCCTTTCGCTCACTTCCTCCTCCAGCATGGCATTTTGCCCAGCAATTAGACTCCTTCTCTCTTCTACCGCCTTGATCAATCGCTGAGATTTAGCCTTTACCTCCGCTATCATCTGCCTGAACCATAGACTGACATAAACCAGTAAGGACAAAGGCAATGCCAGAAAGAACCCAAAAATGAATACCCGACCTACAGCGAAAGAGCTCAGATTGCCGATAATGATCTTCTCAAAAAACACCAGGATCAACATTAAGATCAACAAAAGCATAGGTGCAAGCATCCCTGCTACGATCGCCCATTTGGCTCCCTCAAGTGTCTTCCAGGAGGTAATCAAATAATATACTGAGAAGCCAATACCAGTAACAAAGAGTGTAACGGTAATCAGTGCTATTTGAAAATCCAAAGTAATTACATTGAGTTGAATCAAGTTGTAACTAATGAATCCTGCTCCAGCCACTATCCAGTGCGCTTTGGCCACTTTATTTTTGAAAATCTGGCCCAATGTCAATGGGTAAAGAATCGTTACGCTAATGAAAAGATAGGTCCCCATGTAGTCATACAACTGCTGCCTTTCAAATGAAATGCTGCTGGTTTGATCAAGCAGATTAGGTAACAAACCGATTGTATGCGCAGTGATGGCAACTGCCAGGAACAGAAAATGTATCTCTTTGGGATTGAATGAATAGATAAGCCAGAATAGGATCAACAAAACACCGGAAATACTGGCCAGGCTTGATTGCCACATGACATTCTCTGCCTGATTTCCGATAAAAGTTTGTTCATATTTTTCGCTGACCAGATTCAAAAATCCATAGTCAACTTCTATCTCTGACTTCAATTTGCCATAGAGGGGATAAACCTCATCAACCACATGCAATGCCAGGACATGCTCCTGACCTACTTTTAAATCGAGCAGTATAGGATGAATTAGATCACGAATGTTTCCACTGTACGATCCTCCAAATAGTCCCGTATTGCCAAAAGATACTATATGTCTACCGTCAATGAACAAATCAGTGGCGGCCCAGGCACCCTGTATCAACCCTATTTCCTGTTTTTCAATACCCGAGTCAAGCTTAATTCGAATTCGAAACCACCCTTCCATTAGTCCTGATTCTCCGGCCATTTCACGATGAATATCCCCAGGTGACAATGCTTCCCAATTACTCGTGTTATAAGCAGGATCGGCCCAGGCCGGATCATTCCCAGTATGAAAAACCCAATGCCCTGTGTCATCTAAGGCCGTAATCTGGCCTGCACTAAACAAACTGGAATCAATAACATAGACTTCACCCTGAGCAAAAACAGTGCGACTAAAACAAAGTATCAACAAAAAGAGTGAGGATATACTCTTCATCGTCTTAATATACAGAGACTTCCAAAGAAAAGCGAATGATTGGCTACCGCTGGTATAATCATTGGGTATTGTTGGGTCGAAGACAAATAAATGCTACCCTCGGCTCTATTGCAATTCATTCATTCTGCGCATAGCATCTTTCTTTTCAATGATACCAGGATCGGCATCCACGAAGTTCGCAAGGAAGATTTGATATTGTGCGGAAGCCTCTCCCAACCTTCCTGCATCTTCCAATATTCTTCCAAGCCAATAAGGTGAGAATGCCAACTCAACCGCATAGAAGTTTTGATCTCCACCATAGATCCAACGGGCACTACCAACATGCCGGTAGTAGCGCGTAAGTATGTCGATAGCGCCCTGAAAATTGCCGTTTTTCCAATGATATAAATATTCAAGCCGCTTTATGTAAAGAGATCGATACATGACTTGCAACTTTGAATCTGTCAATACCTTGTTCAAGGTCTCAAGATTGTTTTGCAGCAAGGCGAGTTCGCCCTGAAGTATGACGGGATAGTATTCAAATCGGAAATCGGCCTTTCCTTCACTCAGCATGGTTTCCAAAATTTCAATCTGGGAGTGCAGCGCATTTTCATCACCCTGACGTGCTGCCAGGATACCCAGAAAGAATTGCCCCAGAAATTCCATTGGACTATAAACCGAGTCTGGTAGTGCCCTGTCGTCCCGAATCACCTGCTCCAACCTGCTCTTGGCTTTCCCATAATTTTTCATCCAAATCAGTGTTTTGGCGCTTTGCATTTGAAGGGATAGAACATCTGACGGTTTATTAAATGATTGCATCTCGAATTGTTCGGAGATCACTTCCAGTGCCTGTTCAAATTTTCCCTGTAGCACATATGAGTTGTGCACCATGGTAAAAGACTCCATACTATGGAATTCACTCAACTCATTCATACCATCACTCTCTTCCAAAGCGCTTTTTGGCATATTGCCATAGAAGCGGCTTAGTCCTCTCCATCGCCTACTTGCAGGAAATTTGGTTGCCAGTGTGTCAGCGTATTTGAGGGCAGATTCCAGATCTCCAATAATCATACATACCTCCCATGCGCTGTGCCATGGATTAAAGTTTTGTGGTTCCAACTCGATGTATTTTCGAAGCGCTCGTCGTGCTTTTTCATGATCACCTTTAGCAGCCAATCGGTAGGCCAAGCTGTTTACCTCAAAACCAGAATTCGGATTTCGATCCAGAAAGAGGACCAAAAGTGAATCATGTAGGTTGAGCTGTTTGTCGGATTGAAGCGCGCCAAGCAAGGCGAAACAGAATCGATCATCCTGGTCAATGGCATATATTTCGGTAAAAATATCGTAGAGGGCCGGCTTATCTCCTGTGAAAGTGGCGTACATGGCATCTACGTAGAGCCTTTCTTTCCTGGGAAGTCGCTTAGAAAGCGATAGCGCCTGTTCGATCAATTCAATTTGAGGTTGTATGTCTGAGTGAATATTGATCCCTGAATAAATATCACTTGTCAGGGCATATTGCATCCATGCCAGTGCGAAAGTCGAATCCTGCTCAATGGCACTTTTGAAATGGTCACGGGCTGATCCAAAGCGGTAGTTCCACATCTCATTCATCCCGGCATAGTAGCTCTCAAACGCATCATAATTGGTAGTTGTGATTTCAGCAATATTGTAATCGGATTCTATCTGAAGAGGCGCATTGATCTGATTACTGATCAGATCAGCCAGTGTGAAAATGGAGGCCATTTGACCATTGACGCGTTCAGAACCCAAAATATCACCTGTCTGAACATCCACTAGCTCAACTTGAACCTGTACATCATTATTTTGCTGGATGACAGTACCAACCAGCATGGTCCTGGCGCCAATCTCCCTGGCCACTTCTGTGGCTTCATTTCTATTGGGATTGCGGGCTTCACCGCTGATTTCTTTGGTGGCATCATAAATCCATTGGCGACTGGCCACCTTTAGATCTTCCTGATCCGCAAGGTTGGTATGAATGAGATGTACTAGCTGATCCGCATATTTTTCATTGTCAGTCATGTTGTCGAGGTACATGACCGCCACATCACAGTCATATTGCGTTGCAGACTTGGTGCTGCTGCCAATGAACAGGCTTGACCCAAAAAAGTAAATCAGTGTTGTTAAACCAACAGCCAGGCCGGCAATGATCGATGCTCTCTTCTGAATCTGTTTTTTCTTTGGAAGCTTACGAATTGGAATCGGCAAGCCTTCGCTTTTGATGGCGTAGGCCTGTACCGGATAATCCACATTTTTCAACTCAAATGTTCCTAGATTAACTGTCGTTATCGACTGTCCCCGGATCGCTTTTTCAACAGATTCGGATATACAAATACCTCCAGGATCAGCTAATGATTCAATACGAGACGCCACGTTCACCCCATCACCATAGATATCATCTCCTTCCACCGTAATGTCTCCGAGGTGAATACCAATACGGAGCTTCGCATCGAGTTTCGCTCTTGCTTGTGCCTGAATCTCAATGGCACATTGTACCGCATCCAATGCCGAACCAAACTGTGCCATCGCTCCATCACCCATTTCTTTGAGCCACTTACCATTGTGTTTTTCAACAAGTGGTTTTTGGATGTCCTTACTGATACGCACCAGCTCCAATGCTTTTGCTGAGTCTTTGCCCATCAGCGCAGTATAACCGACAATGTCGGAAAAGAGTACTGCTGCTAATTGGCGAGTGGTGTTAGGCATGCTTAAATATAAACTGAATATAGGTCTTGGACGTCATTGCGAATCTGTTTACTGACGGACCAACTTGCAGTGAACAAATCAGGATAGCGGCAGTTTGAGAGAGTAGTGTTAGTTATGGGTTAAAAATCTAGTTTGTCAGGGTGAGACTTACGGACCGTGGTAAGAAATTCGGATGGGGTAAATACTGGTACTTCCTTTACAAACTTCTCGTAATCCTTTTTATTTCTTGTGATAAAATAGTCAATATCATGTTGCAGTGCAGTATAATACTGAACAGCATCCTCCTTGTCAATAAAGTCAGATTTAAGGGCAGCCAGAATAGACTTCTTTCCAGATGAAACTAATTGGCATGAATTCACTAAATCGATTATTAAATCATAGGCTCCATCAATTTTATAAGATTCCGTAGCTATGTAGATCAGGTTCGGCACACAACTTTCAGATAACACTAGGGAGACCAATGACTGACTCGACAGTCTAAGAATGCTATTGGAATCAATGTTGTGTGGGTTTCTCTGTGTGATGATATCTAGCGCAATATCCGTATCGAGGAATATTCTAGGCATATTTGCTCCCCAAATGTCTTCGATAAAGTTCTTTGTCACCAAGTTCATGTTGCTCAACAGGCTTAGCATTTGCCAATTTGTTCAAGAGTTGCGTAGCAGATAATTGTTCTTTGGTCTTTATTTTGATCTCTTCTTCAGACTGAAATGCCTCCTCAAATAACTGAGAAACCGAAACTCTTCGCCTTTTTGCAATTCTCTTGGCTTTTTCTATGATCTCCTTTCGAATGGTGAGTGTAAGCTTTGTCTTCATAGCACGTATGTTTAGTAAATATACGTATTAATTCTATACAGGATGCCCGATCCATTTGATCGCAGTGACCGAACGAGGATGGCGGCTAGCCTGCGCGACGTTGAGGTGTGTTGGCGAGTGGTTTTGGACATGCTTAAATATAAACTGAATATAGGTCTTGGACGTCATTGCGAGTGGAACGAAGCAATCTTAGACCTAAAAGCACAAGATTGCTTCAGTCGCCCAAAAGCTCCCTTGCAATGTAGTAAAGGGTTAATCAGCACAATGCTTCAGCAGTACCTCCTTTGCATGACGTTGATATTTTGGCGCAATTGTTGGTCTTATGCCCACAAAAAATATAAGCCAGAAGTAGTTGGTGATAACACCAACTACTGCGTAAAAACTGAATATAGGTCTTGGACGTCATTGCGAGTGGAACGAAGCAATCTTAGACCTTAGCGCAAGATTGCTTCTGTCGCCCAAAAGCTCCCTCGCAATGACGTAAAGCGGTTAAACAGCACAATGCTTCAGCCGTACCTCCTTCGCATGACGTTGATATTTTGCCGCAATTGTTGGTCCTATGCCCACAAAAAATATGAGCCAGAAGTAGTTGGTGATAACACGAACTATGGCGTAAGAGAACGTAAAATCCTTTACTTCAACAAAGTTCGCATTTCTTCTCCAGCAATAATGTTTTCCAATGTAGCTGCAGATTGAGATCGCTTATAGTTGAATTCACTGATCAACGCCTCAAAACGAGGTTCTCCTCTAAGGGAATCCATTAAAACATCAGATTGCATCAATGTTGTAATAAAATCGGTGTATTCCATCTGTTCCAACCACTTATAGGCACTTTCTCGATCTCCCAACCAGGCATAAGCACCAGCCAGGTCATAAATATTGTTGGCTCTTAATGCGTTTGAGCTAAGCAGGTAATTAATGTGCTCATCCATTAGGATTCTTGCAGAGTCCAGCTTTCCTTCCTTTCCCAATATAATGGCCGCTCTATGCCTCCACACATGATGCCTGCTACCCAGTTCCTCAAAATCATCTCGTGTAAGCTCATATATTCGCTCATACATCTTTTTTGCCATGTCATATTGACCAGCCTGAAAATTTGAAAATGCATAACCATCAAGTGTATTTAGATCATCAACTGCATTCAAGTTTGCCTTATCGTTAAACTGCCTTATTTCATCTCGCATAGCATTTACATCTCTTCGTTCAGCATAGAGCCAAACCAAATTGATATGAACGAAATGATCTTCTGGGTTTTGTCTCAGATGCTGTTTAAATAATTCCTCAGCAATACTGTCCAATCCCACCATCATAAAATTCCAACCCATATTGGCTAAATTGTTTAGTCCCAGATTCGAGTTGTTAGGATCCAATCGCATGGCATTGAAGCCATATTTAATGCGTTCTTCGTTTTTACCCATGACGCCATACACTGAGCTCAGAAAGGACATGGCTTCCGAATTATTTGGATCTTTATCCAAGGTGATAAGTAATAATTCTTCTGCTTTGTCAAGCTGATTTATATCCAAGTAGTACCATCCTATAATAGAATTTGCTTCTGAATTGAGTGGATCTACTACCAGCGCCTTATTAGCATACATATGAGCAGTGTCTATCCAATTCCTTCCTTGCCCGTAATCCGCTTTGAGCATGGCCAACCTTCCTAAACCTGCTAAAACATCAGCATTTGTTTCTTCTATATCCAATGCCCGGTTAAACACGTCTTCCGCTAAGTTCAGATAATCAGAATTTTGATGTTCATACAACTTATTGATATGATGGTTGGCTTGAAGAATAAGTTCTTGCACTTTCGTATCCACGGCTGTTTCGTTCACAATGAGCTTCACACTCAGTGCATCGGAAACTTCCTGGGCTATCTGATTTTGAAAATCAAACATATCATCCACACTCCCTTCAAAATACTCAGCCCACAAGTGATCATCGATGTTGGTTTGGATCAGCTGGGCATTTACACGTATGCGATCTCCTGCCCGAAAAACACTGCCTTCCAGCACATAGGACACCCTCAATTCATCGCCAATTTGCGGAATGGTTTTCGGCGATTTTTTGTACTGCATGACGGACCGCATAGAGGTGACCTTCAGCTCCTCTAGTTTAGAAAGCTGTGTCCGAATCATTTCAGCCATTCCATCAGCAAAATACTCCTGTTCCGCATCGTTACTCAGGTTTTCAAATGGAAGAATCGCAATTGATTTATCGTAAATAGGCCTATTCTGACGCTCAGGGTTATCAACATCACTACTCTCTTCCTTGATGAGATTGGGATAAAAAACAAGTATCACTATCGCAATGATGGTCACCAATCCCGCTATTATCAGTTTGCTATTTCTAGCAGACTTTATCGCATTTCGTTTGTTTGGCACAGGCAAACCAACTCCCTGAATCGCGAAGATTTGAATCGGATCATCAACGTTTTTCAATTGATGGTTACCCAAATCGACCACCATTATGCCATTCCCTTTTATAGCCCTATCGACGGACTGAGAGATATATACCCCTCCTGGATCGCACATGGCTTCCAATCGTGAAGCGATGTTCACGCCATCGCCAAAGACATCTTCATCTTTGATGGTCACATCTCCCAAATGAACGCCTATCCTCAGCTTTGCATCCAGCTCTGCCCTGGCCGCTTTCTGAATAGCTATGGCACATTGAACTGCATCAAGTGCTGTGTCAAATTGTACCAATACCCCATCACCAATCTCCTTCAGCCAAGTACCATGATGCTTTTCAACTAATGGCTTTTGCAGGTCAATGTTTACTTGTACCAACTGGAGTGCCTGCTCCGAGTTTTTACCCATCAAAGCTGTATAACCAACTATATCCGTAAACATGATGGCTGCTAGTTTACGCATTGGCGAAGTATGGTTGAGTCAAGGTGATGTTGTGGCTAGTTGTTTCGGACATGGCTTAAAGATAGTGGATGGTCAATAAATTAATCATTTGGTCTAGTCTCATTTTTTTAAATCGTGAGCTTTAACACCTCTTGTTATGTTTCTCCAATCAATGCGATTTAGCTCACTATCTCGAAAATGATTATGGCAGCTGGCCTGCGCGACGTTGAGGCGTGTTGGCGAGTGGTGTTAGGCATGCTTAAATATAAACTGAATATAGGTCTTGGACGTCATTGCGAGTGGAATGAAACAATCTTAGATCTAAAAGAACAAGATTGCTTCGGTCGCCCAAAAGCTCCCTCGCAATGACGTAAAGGGTTAATCAGCAGCCGTACCTCCTTCGCATGAAGTTGATATTTTGCCGCAATTGTTGGTCTTATGCCCACAAAAAATATGAGCCAGAAGTAGTTGGTGACAACACCAACTACGGCGTAAAAACTAAATATTAGTCTTGAAGGTCATTGTCAAATACTACCTACCGACAGGCTAATTGCTTTTCTCCATTTCCAGGATGAGCTGTTGATTTTTCAGTAGTTGCTCACGACCTCTTGTCACAATTGCTTTGAACCTATCTTCTCCTCGGATGGCATCAAAAAGCGGGTCCACTTGTACAAAATCATTCATTAGTGATCTCTGCGAGTCATTGGATAATTCAAGATTTTGCAAAGCTTTTTCCTTTTCTCCAAGAAAGGCATATATACTTGCCAGGTCATAATAGGCTGATCCACCATACCTTTCCTTTTCTATCATTTGTTTGCAAAATTGCTCCTGACGCCCAAACTCTATCAATGCGCTATCTTTTTCACCCATATTCCATAGGTGATAGGCGTAACGGTGAGTTTCATTGAGCAAATTTTCATTTTCTGCCTGCATCATTTGTATCCCAATTTCCCAATAAGGTTCGGCTTCCTTAAATCGACCTAAATAATCCAGACTTATTGCCAATCTAATATTGGTAGAATATATGTCTGGATTATATGATTTCAATGCCTTTGCATAAAGATAGGCTTGCTCAAAGTTTCCTTGAACAACATTGAACCAACAAAGATACCTGCTTGCAAAAATGCTTTGACCTAAGTTCAAACTCTTTAAGAGGTATGCCTCTGCTTTCTCGTAAAGGCCATAATTACCATACTGCCTTCCGATATCAATCAACAGCTCTCTTCTATCTTCGCCCATCTCAAGACTTTCTGCCTTCCTCAAATATGAAAAACTAGTTTGCACATCCTGTACTAACAAAGCCATATACCGATTTCCGATAGCGCTATTTGTGTTCAGTTCAAGCGCCTTCACCAGGTCTATTTGAGCATCTTGTATATTACCGCGGGTAAAATGATAACCGAATCTTTGAAAATAAGCTTCTGCCAGATTGGGGTTTAAGGAGATGGCTTGATTGCAAAGAAATAGGACGGTATCAAGGTATTGCTCCTCGAAGAAATCCTCCGATCGTCTCTCCTTTTGTCTTAGTACTCCAGCGGCTTCTGCATAGACCACTGCAAAGTTCGCATCCAGAGATACCGCCTGATGAAATAACTCAATTGCTTTGTCGAATTCTTCCGAATCAAGCGATTGACTGTACAATCTGGCATGTTCACGACCTTTTAAATATAAATCATACGCTTCAGCGCTGGCTGTAGGTAAATTGGCAATTAGCCGACTTTCCTCTGGCTTAACTACTATGCTTAATTCTGACGCTATGGTTTCCGCAATCTGACTTTGTATCGCAAACACTTCCCGGACATCAGCGATATCTCTAACATAAGTGTCCTGCCAGATATGATCATCGTTAGCTGTCGAGATCAACTGCGCATGAATTTTTACGTGTGTGCCTATTTTCTGTACTGATCCTTCGAGTAAATAACTGATTGAAAGCTCTTTCCCTATTTCATTAGAGGTAAGTATTGTGCCTCTGTACTTCTCCGTAGATGTTTTCGAAATCACTCTTAAATCTGAAATCTTAGCCAGGTTATTTCGAATATCCTCCATCATTCCATTGACGAAGTATTGATTTTCCTCATCTGAGCTTTCATTATTAAATGGCATCACGGCAATGGACTTATCTAAAGAAAGTTTAATTTTTGACTGGTTTTGGGGGTCAAATGAAGTCCATTTACTTCCTATCACATAGATCCCGGCAACTATGATCACTGCCAATGCGGAAATCAAAACTGATTGATTTCTATTTATTCCCTTTTTACTTTTTGTTAATGGTATTGGTAGGCCAACACCCTGCACAGCAAAAACCTGAACAGGTTCATCTACATTTTTGAGTTCCTTATTTCCTAAATCAATTGTTGAAATATCTTCTCCCTTTATGGCCCTTCGAACTGAATGAGATATACAAATACCCCCGGGATCAGCCAATGATTCTATACGAGACGCCACGTTCACCCCATCGCCATAAATATCTTGTCCTTCTACTGTAATATCTCCGAGGTGAATACCAATACGGAGCTTCGCATCCAGTTTTGCTCGAGCCTCAGCCTGGATCTCAATCGCACAATTCACGGCATCAAGGGCCGAACCAAATTGTGCCATGGCTCCATCGCCCATTTCTTTGAGCCATTTGCCATTGTGCTTTTCAACGAGTGGCTTTTGGATGTCCTTACTGATACGCACCAGCTCCAATGCCTTTGCTGAGTCTTTGCCCATCAGCGCAGTATAACCGACAATGTCGGAAAAGAGTACTGCTGCTAATTGGCGAGTGGTGTTAGGCATGCTTAAATATAAGCTGAATATATGTTTTAGGCGTCATTGCGAGTGGAACGAAGCAATCTTAGACCTTAAAGCACAAGATTGCTTCGGTCGCCCAAAAGCTCCCTCGCAATGACGTAAAGGATTAATCAACACAATGATTCAGCCGTACCTCCTCATGACGTTGATATTTTGCCGCAATTGTTAGTCTTTATGCCCACAGAAAATATAAGCTAAAAGTAGTTGGTGATAACACCAACTACGGCGTAAAAACTGAATATATGTTTTGGGCGTCATTTCGAAAGAAGTGAAGAATTCTAGTCTGAATGAAACTGCTACATCGTTGCTGCTGCCCAAAATGAAGCCTGCAGTAACGAATTCACATGATGGCAATTTATCATTACCTACTTAGCATCCTCGACAAAGCTTCACCCTCTCCAAGAAGATTAAATCGTTTTCTTGAGGCTTCTCTCGCATTCATCCAGTTCTTCATCTTCTTTTGATATGCAGGAGTATTTCTTACGTTATTAAAATAAGGATCACCGTTAGCCCAATGCGCCCAATTATGATCTTCGTCTTTCAATTGATTAATCCAATACTCCGCTTGTTCTACATTACCCATTGTAGCATAAATGCCGGCTAGGTCATACGCCTCATTAAATCCAGTGATTTTATCATCCTTCAATAGACCTTTTGAAATTTCAATCTGCTTTTCAAACAATGCTTTGGCCTCAACAGTGTCCCCCAATTGCCACAAGACAAAAGCATAGCGTCCACGGTAAGGCGGCATGCCATCTGATTGGTTAAACCCAGGAGCTTCCACTCTTGAAATATACTTTTCATATAGCGATCTTGCCTGTTCATATTTTTCTGCCCATGCATAGAGCTCAGCAGTTCTATGGAGATAAAATGGGTCCTTAGGATTGTTAGCGCCAAGACTCTCCATCAATGCTATTGCCTTATTCAATTTCCCAGTGAGAGCATAAGTGGATGCCTCCTCAAAAATCACCCAATATGCTTTTGGGGTATAAGTCAGGAGCTTTTCATAAGTTTTGATCGCATCTTCCAAATAGCCAAGTTGCTCTAACCCCCTTGCAACATCATGCAATCTATTCGGATTAATGGGATCAAGTTCAAGTGCTTTTATGGCATAAATCAGTCCTTCTTCAACTCGATCTTCTATTCTCGCAAGATTAGCCATTTCATCATATGCCTGAGCACTATTGGGATTAAGCGAAATGGCCATCAAACTCATTTCTTTCATCTCGGCATTCATCCCCATTTGTTTATACAGATCTGCCTTTAATTTAAATGCGTCAAAAAGGCTAGAATCAAGCGCAAATGCCCGATCTACCATGTTCATGGCAGTATCGAGATAATACTTTTCATGTCCCAACACAGCATGTCGCACAAGAAAAGCACCTGCAAGGTTAATATATGCCATGGCCATGCCAGAATCCAACAATATTGCTTTTCGGAAGTTGTTTTCACCTTCATAAAAGTCATCCTCGACCCTGCTGTTGTCGAATTTAATCATAGCTTCACGACCTCTTAACAAATGGTCATAGGATGTGAGATTTTCAGTTGGTTTTCCTTCAATTTCCAGATGAACTTCTGGATTGATTTTGGCATTCAATATAGCTGCAATGCGCTGGGATATTTCCGATTGAATGGCAAAAATATCAGTCAGTTGACGATCATAATCCTCTGACCAAAGTTGTTCATCCTTCCTGGCATCAATGAGTTGAACTATTATACGAACTTGATTATTATTTCGTCTCACACTTCCCTCCAAAATAAAGGCGATACCCAACTCTTCTGCTATTTCAATAAGTGATTTATCAACGCGATCACGATATCGATCTGATGAAGTTCGTGAGATCACTTTTAGTTCTTCAATTCTGGCAAGATGATTGAGAATATCTTCCATCATTCCATCAGCAAAATATTGATTTTCTTGACTAGAGCTTAAGTTTTTAAAGGGCAGTACTGCGATGGATTTGTCTGAGACTTCAATATTTCTTGTCTGCTGAGAGTAATAGAACATCGCAACACCTATCACTCCCATGAAAATTGCAATCAACACTGTATAGTAGCGCCTGGAAAGGTTCTTTTTCACTTCTTTTCTCCCAACCGGGAAGGGTAAACCAACACCCCGTACCGCATATATCTTAACCGGATAATCGACGTTCTTCAAGCTTTGCTCTCCAAGATCAATGGCTTCAATGGTACTTCCTCGCACAGCCTTCATCACGGATTCTGACAGGTAGATTCCCCCAGGATCGGCGATCGATTCTATACGAGAAGCGACATTCACCCCATCTCCATAGATATCGTCTCCTTCAACCGTAATGTCTCCAAGGTGAATTCCAATTCTAAGTTTTGCGTCGAGTTTCGCTCTTGCTTGTGCCTGGATCTCAATGGCACATTGTACCGCATCCAATGCCGATCCAAATTGTGCCATGGCTCCATCGCCCATTTCTTTGAGCCATTTGCCATTGTGCTTTTCAACGAGTGGCTTTTGGATGTCCTTACTGATACGCACCAACTCCAATGCCTTTGCTGAGTCTTTGCCCATCAGCGCAGTATAACCGACAATGTCACTGAATAAAACAGCTGCTAGCTTGCGCGACGTTGAGGTGTGTTGGTGAGCGGTGTTAGGCATGCTTAAATATAAGCTGAATATATGTTTTAGGCGTCATTGCGAGTGGGACGAAGTAATCTTATACCTAAAAGCACAAGATTGCTTCGGTCGCCCAAAAGCTCCCTCGCAATGACGTAAAGGGTCAATCAGCAGCCGTACCTCCTTCGCATGACGTTGATATTTTGCCGCAATTGTTAGTCTTATGCCCACAGAAAATATAAGCCAGAAGTAGTT